>NZ_JBBOPS010000003.1:0-39357 GCF_038003725.1 Aeribacillus sp. FSL K6-1121 | reverse complement strand
TCATACTTAAAACAAGTTAAAACAAAATTTATAGAAACCTTGATATGACTGCATTTATCAAGGTTTTTCTTTTTGTCTTTTTTAAACGATTTAAAACCATTTTTAAATGTTTACTACACATACACTACACACTACTCATCCATTTTGATACATATTAACTGCTATTGCTTCTTCTTCAATTCGCAATTCTTTCATGACATGTAAATAGCGTTTATATGTTATATCCGGTGAAGAATGACCTAGCCGTTCACAAATATATGGTATCGTTGCTTTTTTATAAATCAGCGCACTCGCATGTGTATGGCGCAATTCATGAGGGGTAATTTTCTTTTCAATGCCCAGATCATCCAAAATTCTTTTTAATACTTTATTAACTGCGGTATTTGTAATGACATGATATTTAGACGTAGTGCTAAAAAATACAAGCTTGTGAATATTATTTGGCGTTTTAAAAAATAATTTTTTAAATTCATTCATAACTTTCGGATCAATAGAAATGATACGTTTTGATTGTTCATTTTTCGTTTCCCCAAAACCTCTGGGCATATCTTTTTTATACCCCCATGTTTTATTAATCCGAATAGTGTTATTATTAAAATCAAAATCATCACGAGTTAAACCCACCAATTCTTCGAAGCGCATACCAGACACAAGTAATAATAAAATGGCATAATAGCTTAAACCACGATCCAATCGATTGAATAGTTCGTGGTAAAGTAATTCGCTTTCCTTAAAATTTAAATATTTCATATCTTTATCTTTACCGGCCAATCCCGTTACCTTTGCTTTATTCGCAAAATTATATTGGATAATTCCATCCTCAATAGCACTTTCCAAGCATGATTTAATATGACCATGCGTTTTCAACATGGTTTCTTTTGAGTATTTTTGACCATACTGATTTAAAAATGCTTGATATTCAGAACGAATAATATCTTGGATAGATTTATCTCCGAAAAATTCTTCAATATATTTCAACGTGCTTTTATAATGCTTCACCGTAGGAGTTTTAAGGTCTATCTTATAAAGGCTAAACCATTTATTAAAGTACTCTGCAAATGAAATTTTTGTATTTTCTACATATTTTCCTTTTTTCAATTGCGCTTCCACTTCTGCAGCAGCGAGTTGTGCTTCTTTTTTTGTCTTAAAACCACCTTTACGAATTGGTTTATATTTGCCATTTACATACCTACTAATAGTGTACTGCCATGATGGTTTTTGTTTTGTTCCTCGATTTGTAAAACTTGCCAAGTGTTATCACTCCTTTTAAAAAGACCAGACAAATAAGCCTGGTCTTTTTAATTTCAAAACGTTTTGAAATTAAAGTTTCATTTCATAACTAATAGCTTTTCCAATTATTCTTGCAGGATGTTCTTTGCTTACTTTTATAAATGGGTATTTTGGATTATCCGGAATTAACCAGACAGTGTCCCCTTCTTTTTTTATTCTTTTTAAAGTTGCCTCTTCATCGTTATTCACAAGAACTGCTGCTATTTCTCCGTTTTCTACATCTGGTTGAGCACGAATAAGAACTATGGCGCCATTTGGAATAGTTGGTTCCATACTATCCCCTTTAGCAATAAGTCCGAATACTTCTCCGCTAGGGAGGCTCTCTCTTGATTTAAAAATATAATTTTCAATATTTTCATTCGCTAATATTGGTTCTCCGCAAGCAATTTTTCCCAATATCGGAATAGGGATCGTTGGTGGAGCAATGTTAACTAAATTATTAGGTTGTTCTTCTGTTAACCTCGATTTAGGTACATTAAAAAAATCAGCTATCTTTTGTATTTTATCTATACGAGGATATTTATCTCCATTTATCCAATAAGAGACAGTGGCGTCACTAACATTTAAATAAGCAGCCAATGCTCGTTGATCTATTCCTCTTTCTTTTATTAACTTTTGTAAATTTTCACTAAGAATTTCTCTAGCACTTTTCATTTTTTCACCTCCTTCTAGTTAATATTATAAACAAAAAGTTAAAAAAGTAAACATTTATTTTTAACTTTAAGATAAAAAAATTGTCGAAAGGTATTGACATTTAACTTTAAGTTAAATAGAATGATAATTGAAGTTAGATGAAGGAGGTGCTGAAAATGGCAAGTCAAATGGAATTGTCGTTAAAGGCTTTGCGAGTTAACGCAGGTATGACGCAACAAGATGTTGCTGATAAATTAGGTGTTAAACGACAAACTGTAGCGAAATGGGAAAATGGCGAAGTAAAACCTAAAGAATTAGTAATTTATGCTTTAGCTTATTTATATAAAGTTGATATCGACAATATCCGTGTTCCTACATCGGCATGATTTAACTTTAAGTTAAAAATGGGGGGTGAAATATTATTGAATCAGCAACTTAACGTAACTATTTCAGTCCCAATACCAGAAGAATATGTTCTTATTAAAAAAATAGAACTTAAAGAGTTGCAACAAGAACGCTTAACAGGTGTTTATTGGTCAATGAAAGATTTAGAAAAACGGATTAACAAAAGTAGACCGTGGATTTTAGAAAATATTTTATATGAACCTCGTTTCAGAAAAATGCTAGATTCCAAAAATGGCGGGCCTGTTTACTATCCTCAATCACAAGGTGAGAATTGGAGTTTTCATGCGACAAAAATGGCAGAGTTTTTGGATAAAAATTTTTCAAGAATATTCAATTAAAAGGAGGTGAACACATTGGATTGTCCACGTTGTGGTTCTGAAAACGTTCGTTGGGAAGTTGTAGAAGTCGTTGAGGGGACAGGATACATTTGGGAAGCAGCATGCCAAGAGTGCGATTGGGAAGATACGAAATATGAATTTTAAGGAGATGATCGATAATGACCGCTGGGGAAATGCTGATGTTTACGAAGCGTTTTAAAAACATTTTATCTTCTAAAACACCACAAAGCATTAAAGATGCTCGTCTAGCGAATTTAATGTCTGACCTGGAGAGAGCATACAACATTCCGATGTTGCGAAATGAGAATTTCGAAAAACAAAATCCGTTTGTGATGCAGCTGTATCGTACGGTTTCGGAAGCAAGAGATATATGAGGTGAACCAAAAAAATGAAAAGATCTTATATGTTCGCATATCAAACCGATTCAGATACATTTAGAGGTTACGGCAACCGGCAAAAAAGATATGCCGGTAACTATGCTTACATTTTAATTCTTGATTATATAAGCAAAGAAAAAATGGTAATTATGCAGTTAAAAAACAACAAATGGGTATATGAGTCAATCGTTAAGCTTATTGACGCCTATGAATTAAATACTCAATTTAACAAAGAAATCTGGGACAAGCTTGTTGATATTGCAAGACCGTTCCTGATCAGTCATGTGGAGTTTGAGGAAATCGAAAAATTTATGTTGGGGGAGGCGATCACTTGAAAAATGGCAAACGGCCAACCAGGAAGGAGAAAATGACAATGCTCAAGTATCATCTGAACCCAAACAACTGGTTGGTTTCAAAAAGAAATGGGGATATGTTGACGCTGGTTCACAGATACACAAGTAGCGTTAGGCAAATACCGAAAGATTGAAAGGAGGTGATCACACAATGAATGTCCTTCCTGGAGACATGAAGCTAGCCGCGCAACTTTACGAATGCTGTTACTCCTGCCTAGAACGAGCTCGGATGGAATTAAAACGAGACAACCTCGAGGAAGCTGATCGCTGGGTAAAGGAATACCAACGTTGCAAAAGCGATCTAGACGAGCTCATCAAACGGAAAAAGGATCACGATCAACTCGTTGAGATTGCTCAGATGATGAGGGATCTTGGACTTGATATTATGCTCAGCACAGCACGAAAAAAGTCTCACTTTGGCAGAGTGAGACAAGCTAAGAAAAACAATCCTACCGTTATTTTATCACAAAAAGAGGGGGAATAAAAACAATGAATATTACTGTTGAAATCAAAGCGCCTGATTTAGTGAATGCTATACAAACACTTGCTCATGCAATTGGTAAAAATCCTGGCTCAGCTACAGCCGTTGCTCATGAGAGTGAACCTATTCAATCGACACAAGAACAACCGGTACAAACTCAAAACGCACAAGCCGTTCCTAGCGCAGTGCCTACAGCTGCACCAACACAACAACAGCAAGCACAACCGGTTGAACAGCCGGCGCAACAACCAGCACAACAAGTTCAAGAACCGCAAGCAGTGCCGACATCAGCGCCAAGCTACGCACTGGATCAACTGGCAGTAGCAGCAACACAACTTGTTGATGCCGGCAGACGTGAAGAATTGGTTCAACTGCTCGCTTCATTCGGTGTACAAGCCCTTACAGCGCTACCAAAAGAGCAATACGGTGCTTTCGCAACAAAACTGCGTGAAATGGGTGCAAAAATATGAGTCATGCTGAACGAGAACACGCGCTTCTTTCAGCCAGCGGCGCTCATCGTTGGCTCGTTTGCACACCATCTGTAAGGCTTGAAGAACAGTTTCCGGACACAACAAGTGAATACGCCAAAGAAGGAACGTTGGCACATGAAATTGCCGAGTTGAAGCTACGAAAATACTTCATCGAACCGATGAGTCAACGTTCTTTCTCTGCCAAACTCAACAAATTCAAAAAACGTGAATTGTTCCAAGATGAAATGTTGAAACATACAGACACATATCTTGAATACTTGCAATCTATTACACTCAGCTTTTCGTCCAAGCCATATGTGGCAGTTGAAAAGAGGGTAGATTACAGCGCATATGCACCAGAAGGTTTCGGAACTTGTGACTGCATCATCATTCACGGGGAAGACCTTTACGTCACCGACTTCAAATATGGGAAAGGCGTACCGGTATCAGCTGAAAACAACCCGCAAATGAAACTGTACGCATTAGGCGCATACCTGGAATACAGTTTGCTGTATCCGATCAAGCGGGTTCATTTGGCCATTGTACAGCCGAGACTGGACAGCATTTCGGAATGGTCGCTTTCAATCGATGATCTGCTTGCTTGGGGTGAAGAAATCAAACCAATTGCCCAAAAAGCTTTCAACGGCGAAGGGGAGTTTGTTCCTGGCGAACATTGCAAGTTCTGCCGGGCAAAAGCGCAATGCCGGGCAAGGGCTGAACAGTATACAGCGCTCGAAGACTTCAAGCAAATGAAACCGCCTCTCATCAGCAACGATGAAGTCGGCGCTATCTTGGAAAAAGCGTTGCATATTGAAGCCTGGGTGAAAGACCTGAAAGAATATGCCCTTGCTGAATGCTTGAAAGGGAACGAGATTCCAGGATGGAAAGCGGTTGAAGGTCGAAGTGCACGCTCATTCACCGACATTGACAAAGCATTTGAACATTTGAAACAAAACGGTATTGATGAAGCGATGCTTTATGAACGAGTGCCTTTAACCGTTTCCAAGCTTGAAAAACAGCTGGGTAAAAAAGAGTTTCGCAGCTTAGTAGAGGAAGCAGGTTTTGTGGAAAAATCGCCTGGAAAACCTACACTTGCTCCGATATCGGACAAGCGTCAGGCTATCACTGCTGCACCTGATACGGCGAGTGATTTTCAATGAAATGTTCAAGATGTGAAAGAGATATAACACACAGTGTTTACAAGATTGCTTTTGGCAACGAGATTCTTTGCATTGTTTGTTATTCAAAGATTCCTTACAAAGAAAAGCTTAAACATGCAAAAGGAGGTGTGAGCGAATGAAGGAAGTTACAACGGTTGAGTTAGATCTGGAAGATCTTGAAGACGCAATCTACCAATACCTTTATGAAAAAGGGTACGTTACGTCTAAAGCGGAGTTTGTTTACGAGATTAATAGGTTTTCTGGGAATACCATAATTGCAGGTGCAAAAGTAGTCGTCGATCATAAAAAATAATCACTTTAAAGGAGAGATGTAAACATGGCAAATCAAAATCCAACTCGTGTTGTAACTGGTGAAGTACGTTTTTCATACGTGAATTTATTAAAACCTCGTGCAAGCCAATTCGGTGGAGAAGAAAAATTCAGTGTCACAATTCTTGTTCCGAAATCTGATATCGCTACAAAACAGGCAATCGATGCAGCGATTGAAGCGGCAAAAGAGATTGGCAAAAAAGAAAAATGGAACGGGGTTATACCTCCTGTTCTAGCTATCCCCATCCATGATGGTGACGGTGTACGCCCATCTGATGGTATGCCGTTCGGCGAGGAATGCAAAGGACACTGGGTATTTACAGCAACATCTAAGGCAGATCAGCCGCCTAAAATTGTCGATATTAACTTGAATCCGATTCTTGATCCAACTGAGATTTACAGCGGTATGTATGGGCGGATTGCGGTCAATTTCGCACCTTACAACAGCGCAGGTAAAAAAGGAATTGGCGTGTATATCAGCACGAATGTCCAAAAAACAAGAGACGGTGAGCCGTTAGGAGCATCTGCACCAGCTGCGGAAGCTGATTTCGGCACTCCAGTTCAGCCAAATGTTGATGAGCAAATGCCAACAGGTATGCAACAACCACAACAAACATATCAACCTCAAACACCGTATGGACAGCAGCCACAACAGCCTTATGGGCAACAACCATACGGTCAACAACCACAACAACCGCAACAATTTGACCCGATCACGGGGCAGCCTATTAATGGCGGAGTGTACGGCATATGATCCGTACGCTCAACATCGACATTGAGACATTTTCTACAGTGGATATCCAAGAATCAGGGCTCTACAAATATGTTCAGAGCCCTGACTTTGAAATACTATTATTTGCTTATTCGGTTAATGGTGGTGCAACCCAAATAGTTGACCTGGCGCAAGGGGAGCAAATTCCACATGAAATTATTACAGCGCTTGGTGACCCGAACGTCATCAAGCATGCTTATAATGCAGCGTTTGAATGGTACTGTCTTAGCAAATTTTTTCATTCACCAATTGAACAATGGCGCTGCACCATGATTCACGGTCTTTATTGCGGGTTTACTGCTGGGTTAGGCGTAACAGCTAAAGTGCTTGGTTTGCCGCAAGACAAACAAAAAATGACCATTGGGTCAGCGCTTATTAAATTGTTTTGTACGCCTACTACCCCAAACAAGAAAAACGGCGGGAGAACAAGAACACTTCCACACCATGAGCCGGAGAAATGGGAACTCTTCAAAGAATACTGCCGGCAAGATGTAGAGGTAGAAAAAGAGATCGAGCGCCGATTGTCCAATTTCCCCGTGCCAGAGCAGGAACAGCGATTATGGCAATTGGATCAGATGGTTAATGTCCATGGCGTAAAAATTGACCAAGATATGGTTGATAGCGCTTTGTATGTGGATGAAACAGTTAGAAGCCAGCTAACGAAAGAAGCTGCTGCTATCACCGGGCTTGAAAATCCCAACAGCGCACAGCAAGTGATGGGATGGCTCAAGAAACAAGGCGTGAAAGCGGAGAACCTTAAAAAAGAAACCGTATCAAAACTAATCAAGGAAACAACCGGCAATGTTAAAAGAGTGCTGGAAATACGTCAGGAGTTGGCCAAAACCAGCGTGAAAAAGTACCGATCCATGCAAAAAGCGGTTTGTGAAGACGGACGTGTGAGAGGGCTGCTACAGTTTTACGGCGCCAATCGTACCGGTAGATGGGCTGGCCGGCTTGTACAAGTACAAAACCTTCCTCGCAATTACTTAGAAACACTTGCACATGCTAGAGGGTTGGTCAAATCCCGAAAAATAGACGCGCTGAAACTGATATACGGAAGCGTATTTGATACGCTTTCCCAACTCATACGAACAGCGTTTGTTCCGAGTGAAGGCCATCTGTTTGTCATATCTGACTTTTCAGCAATCGAGGCGAGAGTAATCGCCTGGCTAGCCGGTGAGCAATGGAGATTAGACGTCTTCAACACTCACGGCAAAATCTATGAAGCTTCTGCGTCTCAAATGTTTGGTGTTCCGATCGAATTAATCAAGAAAGGAAATCCCGAATATGAGCTAAGGCAAAAAGGAAAAGTGGCTGAATTAGCCTTAGGTTACCAGGGAGGAAAGGGTGCACTGATCCAGATGGGTGCACTAGACATGGGGCTGACAGAAGAAGAGCTGCCGGACATTGTGAGACGTTGGCGATCCTCAAACAAACGTATTGTTGATTTATGGTACAGCTTGGAAAACGCCGCATTGTCCGTCATGAGAACGGGGCAGCCGGCAGGGGTAAAAGGGTTAATTCTCGCAAGAGAAAGCGACATCATCAACGGTTTAGATTTTTTAACAATTACCCTTCCGAGCGGGCGAAAGCTTTTTTACGCCAAACCGTTTCTTGCTGATAACGAATTCGGAAAAGAAGCGCTTTACTATTACGGCTTGAATCAGACAACGAAAAAGTGGGAACGGGTCTCAACGTATGGCGGAAAATTGGTGGAAAACGTGGTGCAAGCCATTTCACGTGATTGCTTGGCGGAGAGCCTTAAACGGCTGCAACAAGCTGGTTATCAAACGGTTATGCACATACATGACGAAGTCGTGTTAGAAGTACCTAAAGAAAAAGCTGATCTTGATAAGATCGCAGCGATCATGAGCGAACCGATTGAATGGGCGCCTGGTCTTCCGTTAAAGGCGGAAGGGTTTATTTCAGAATTTTATAAAAAGGATTGATGTGCAAATGTTGACATATGAAACGTTCATGAAACATGCAGACAAGGTAACGAAAACAGCTTCCGAAAGCAGACCTGTTCTAAAAGGGATATTCCATCACCAAGATGGCTCACTTGTTGTGACTGATTCCTGGCGGCTGTATAAAGTTTTCGGAATCGATCACGATAAAAATCCCAACTCCATCTACACACCCGCCGGGAAAAAGATTGATAACCCTTACCCGAACACAGACCGGTTGGTGCAGATTCCGGAAAACAGTGAATCTTTCACTTTTGAAACCAAAGAAATGTTACAAGCGGTTGATGTTGTTACTTGCGCTCCAACAGCTTTAGGAGAAACACCGATTATACGTTTTAAAGAGTACGAAATGATGTGTCAATTCAACGGCTTTGATCGGGCTTTTTATAAACTTCCTGCAAAATTTAAAGAGAGCTTTATTTTAAACGGTCAGTTTTTACTGGACGCATTGAAATTGCTCAAGGCAGCGAAATGCAAAGAATTTTCGCTTCTATTTACAGGACGCTTAAGACCGATCTTTTTGGTAGCAGACAACATCACAATTCTGATCATGCCTATACGAATCCATTGAAAGGCGGTGTTTGTTGTGAAAATCGTAAAAGGCAGTTTTGAAAAATTGAAGCCTGAAATGAAGCTGTTCCAAGCGGATGTTAAACAAAAAATCAAAGCCCTTTCCGAAATCAGAAAAGAAAAAGGGTGTCTAAACGAACAAGAAATTGAAAAACTAAGAGAATTAGAAAAACTAGAAAGGCTTTACAATCCTTCAAAAGTGCTGCCGGTACAGCTTGAAAGTACTTCCCTTGTTGTTGATTACAAACTGTTTACCAAGTTTCTAAAGAAAATCGAAAAACTGCCGCATGAAATCAACATCGAAAACGATTGTTTAATCGTTGAATACCGAACCCCGCAACATGCACCGGGGCGCTTGGAACTGTATGATCTATCAAACTACTATCTTCATTTTCAACATATACCCGTTGTGTATTTGCCGATTGCGAAGGTGAGCACGGCATGATACAAACCATTACGAAGTACGGAAAGTCCAAACAAGAACTAGTGAAACAATGTCGCGAACTAGAAAAACGAGGTTTCGATTACGTTGCCCCAATAACAAAAGTAAAACGGTACCGAAAACTTTGGAAAAACCCAAACGGAAAATATCACTGTTATCGGCGTGACTATATGGGTGTAGCCGAAGGGGAAGTCTATTTTGTGAAAATGAGAAGGGAAGTTTGAGAATGGCGGTTAGAGCGAAAATCACACCGTACCGATTGGGGGAAATCCGTTTTGGTAGAAGGGGCTACCAAGACGGATGGAAACCGGAGTTGAAAGAGTACAAGCTAACTCCGGAGGAGTTGGAAGCATACAAGAACGGCAAATCTATCGATGACATTTTGAAAGAAAGGGATGAAAAACAAATGACTGAGGTTAAAGAGTTGACAGAAGCAAAATACAACGAACTGCGAGAGAAAGGGTTGTCCAACAAAAAGATTGCAGAAATGTTCGGAAAAAGCGAAGGATGGGTCTACAAACAAAAAGAAAAATGGGGTTCTCCTAAAGAAAAAGAAGACAGCCGCCCGACAAAGGAAGCTTACGAAAAGCTTTTGAAAGAAAAACAGGCACTTCAAGAAGAAGTAACATCATTGAAAAAAGAGCTGCGGCAACAAAATGACATTGTTAAACCTCAACAAGTTCTAGAGATAGAAAAGCTTAAAAAAGAGATTGAACAGCTGCATAAAGAAATTCAAAACAAAGATCAGTACGCTGAGCAACTAAAAGAATACTTTGAAACCGCCATGTCTAGTAAAGAGCAAGCTCAAAAAGAAGTCATTACGTTGGAAAATGAGGTCAACAAGTTGAAAGCTAAATTAACCGAATTAGAAGAAGCGAAAAGCCGGATTAATAAAGAGTTATTTGACGCAGAATTCGAGCTGAAAATTTTGAGAAGATATGTTTATTTTCAGCTTCAAAAAGAGATTTCATGAAAAACGGGGGTAAAGAACGGAAAACGAAACTCTCGAAACTAGGTGATCTGCATGCAATACGATAGAAAAATAACCATATCTGCAGCTGGGAGCCGAAAGGCCACCCTTTGGCCAGCGCAAACGTTGTACTGGTCAGAGTTGGTTGATCGGCTCAGAACAGCTGTCAGAGGAACTGAAACTTTAGCTGAATACTTAAAGCTGCCAAAGTCTAAACAAGATGAGCTCAAAGATGTCGGCGGGTTTGTCGGAGGGAAGCTTGAGGGCAACCGCCGAAAAGCAAACCATGTCATCGGCAGGGACTTGATCACGCTGGATATGGATAACATCCCTGCCGGTGGTACAGCTGACGTGTTACGGCGCATTGAAGGGCTTGGATGCGCCTATGCCGTCTACAGCACCCGCAAACATGAGGAAGCAAAACCCCGTTTGCGGGTGATTGTTCCTTTGAACCGAACAGCAACAGCTGATGAATATGAACCGTTAGCGAGAAAACTAGCTTCCATCATCGGTATATCATTCATGGATCCTACCACGTTTCAGGCTCACAGGCTCATGTATTGGCCGTCATGCTGCGCCGATAGTCAATACGTGTTTCAATATGCCGACAAGCCTTTTTTAGACGCTGACGGCCTTTTATCACTTTATAACGATTGGCGGAACATTGATGAATGGCCACAAGTGCCAGGAGACGAATCCAAGCACGTGAGGCTTGTTGCCAAACAGGGAAATCCGTTAGAAAAGCCTGGTGTTGTTGGGGCATTCTGTCGGCAGTACAACATACATCAAGCAATAGAAAAGTTTCTCCCTGGCGTTTATGAGCCAGTTGATACTGACGCGAACAGGTACACCTTTGTTGCCGGTTCTACGGTTGGCGGTGCTGTTGTGTATGAAGATGGGCTGTTCCTATACTCCCATCATGCAACGGATCCGTGCAGCGGGAGACTGGTCAATGCATTTGACCTGGTTCGTTTGCACAAGTTTGGTGATCTTGACGATGAAGCCAAACCAGATACGCCGGTGAACCGTTTGCCGTCTTTTACAGAAATGTGTGCTTTTGCTTTGAATGATGCTGGGGTAGCAGCCATCATTAACCAAGAACGGTATGAAAAAGCCGTTGAGGATTTTGGGGAGCCTAGCAATACTCCAGCGACGAAAGAAGATTTAAATTGGATATCCAAGTTAAAGATAAGCCCGAATACCGGACAACCTTTGAAGACAATTGAAAATGCTCTGACAGCTCTTGAAGGAGATCCGAACTTAAAAGGAAGGATCAAAATGGATTCATTTGCCGAAGCCATTATTGGGGTAGCGCCTCTTCCTTGGCCGCCAAGAGACCAAGAAAAAGGTGAGTTTCGGTGGACGGATGCCGATGATGCGGGATTAAGAAGTTATCTCGAAAGAATTTTAGGCTTCCGTTCAAAAGACATGATCAATGATGCTTTGGTATTGATTGCTGCCAAAAACCGTTTTAACCCAGTAGTTGAGTATTTGAACAGCCTTAAATGGGACGGTGTAAAACGTTTAGATACATTGTTTATTGATTACCTTGGAGCTGAGGACACGCCATATGTCCGAGCCGTGACAAGAAAATCTTTTGTTGCTGCCGTTGCCAGAGCCATGCAACCGGGCATTAAATACGACACCATGCCTGTTTTAACGGGGGCGCAAGGCCTCGGAAAAACAACTTTGATTCAAAAGATGGGGAAATCTTGGTTTTCGAACAGTATTGAATCATTTGACGGAAAAGAAGCAGCTGAATTGCTGCAAGGCGTTTGGATTGTCGAAGTAGGGGAAATGAGTGCCTATAATAAAACGGATGTTCAAACGATCAAGGGGTTTTTGAGCCGAACAGAAGACCACTATCGAGCGGCATACGCAAGAAAGGCTGAAAAACATCCAAGACGATGCGTCTTTTTTGGAACAAGCAACCGAAGTGACTATTTAAAAGATCCAACAGGTGGAAGACGTTTTTTACCGATTGATGTGGGTTTGCAAAAACCTACAAAAAGTGTTTTCAAAGACTTAGATGGGGAAGTGGATCAGTTATGGGCAGAGGCCGTGATGTATTGGCGGCTTGGGGAGCCCCTGTTTCTCACGGGAGAACTGGCAGAGGAAGCTAAACGGCAACAGGAAGGGCATGCTGAACAAGATCCAAGAGAAGGAATGATTCGGGAATTCGTTGAACGCCGTGTGCCTGTTGACTGGCAAAAGCGGGATATTGGATCGAGAAAATTATACTGGTCTGCCGAATTCGGAAAAATTGAAACCGAAACCGTTGAACGGGATCGGGTTTGTGCTGCAGAAATATGGGTGGAATGTTTTGGGGGTGAAATCCGAAACATGAAAAGGTCAGACACAATGGCCATAAATGACATTTTAGACAAATTAGAGGGGTGGGAAAAGGAAAAAAATCCTTTCCGGTACGGACCATATGGAAAAGTTAAAGGGGGATATAGAAGGGTTAAAAAGCCATAAAAAGGAAAAGCAAAATGTCTACTTTCATCGATTTTTTGTCTACCTTCTATTGATTTTGTCTACCTTCTAAAAAATGGAAATGTCTACCTTGTCTACCTTGAAAAATGTCAAAGTAGACGGGTAAGGTAGACGTCAAATCCTTTGATATATCTGCATTTATTTATATTTGTCTACTTTGTCTACCTTATATAAAAGAAAAATAAAAAATAGATAAAATAGGGAGTATTATACCCGCCTATACGCCTATTTATATAAATATATAAAGGCGCATAGGTAGAAAGTATACACTACTGTTTCGGAGGTATGAAAAATGCGAGAAAAAGAGATTGAAATATATCTACGGGATGAAGTGAAAAAAGCGGGAGGAAAAGCGTATAAATTTGAATCGCCGGGAAATGATGGGGTGCCAGATAGGATTGTCATTTTTCCAGGCAACAAAATTTATTTTGTTGAGGTGAAAGCGCCAAATGGGAAAGTTAGACCGCTGCAACTTAAACGGATGCAGGAACTAACTCAATTTGGTTGCAAAGTATTAGTTATCAACAGTAAGCAAGGCGTGGATGGATTCATTAAATGGGTGATGGAGGAATGAGATTTGTTCCACATGCATATCAGAAATACTGCATTAACCGGGTTCTCACCACGCCGGCGCTAGGGCTGTTCCTAGATATGGGCTTAGGTAAGACAGCCATCACCTTAACCGCCATCAACGATTTAAAATACAATCGATTCGCGATAAACAAGGTTTTGGTTATTGCACCGAAAAAAGTTGCAGAAAGCACCTGGGTAAGAGAGGCGAAAAAGTGGGATCATTTGCAACTATTACGTTTTTCTGTTTGTCTTGGATCTGAGAGCAAACGGATCCGAGCGCTTAACACACCAGCCGACATTTACATTATCAACCGCGAAAATGTTCCTTGGTTGGTGGACTATTACAGGAATGAGTGGCCATTCGATATGGTGGTGATCGATGAATTTAGCAGTTTTAAAAATCACCAGGCAAAGAGGTTCAAAGCACTGAAAAATGTCCGGCCACACATCAAACGGATCGTCGGGCTGACCGGTACGCCAGCGCCAAACGGATTGTTGGATCTGTGGGCGCAGGTGTACTTGTTGGATGGTGGGCAACGTCTAGGGAAGCGAATAACCGGTTTTCGCGAACGGTATTTTGAGCCGGACCAGCGAAACCGAGACCGAGTTTTCACCTATGCCCCAAAGCCTGGGGCAGATCAAGTGATTCAAAATTTGATTGGTGATATATGCGTCAGTATGAAGGCAGAAGATTATCTGGAACTTCCGGACATCATGTATAACACGATACCGGTTGTTCTAGATAACAAAGCAAGAAAAGCATATGAGAAACTCGAAACAGAAATGCTTCTCCAGGTGGATGGGTCAACGATTGATGCAGGATCGGCGGCAGTATTGACCAACAAGTTATTACAGCTTTGCAACGGCGCTGTCTACGACGAAGAACGAAACATCGTAAACATCCACGACTGCAAGATTGAAGCATTTATGGAGTTGATCGAAGGGTTGAACGGGAAACCGGCACTGGTTTTTTACAGCTTTCAGCATGATAAAGACAGACTATTGAAAGCATTGGAGAAAACTAAATTAAGGGTTAGGGAATTGAAGACGCCGCAGGATGAAACGGATTGGAATAATCGACAGATTGATATATTACTAGCCCATCCAGCCAGTACAGCATACGGACTAAACCTGCAACAAGGCGGAAATCACATCATTTGGTTCGGGTTGACATGGAGCCAGGAACTATATGCACAAGCCAACAAACGTCTTCATCGTCAAGGACAAACCGAAAAAGTTATCATTCACCATTTGGTAGTTGAAGGCGGAGTAGATGAAGATGTGATGGCTGCTTTACAAGAAAAAACTGATACGCAAGAACGTTTGTTGCAAGCGTTGAAAGCAAGAATCGAGAAAGTGCAGGAAGGTGTGAGTGTATGACCATAACCAAGCTAAAGAAACAGACATTTAAGCATATTGAAGCGGAGTTGTATTATTATCATGAAACGTTGAGGGAGATCGAAAGATTGCGAAAAGAAATATTGTTTGAAAAAATGGAGCAAGATGAGAATATCGGCGGCGGGAGAAGTAATCTCCCTTCTTCTCCGACGGAGAGAACAGCTAACAGGTTGTTGACACACAAAAGATTGCAAAGGATGGAAGAGATCACAGCAGCTATTGATAAAGTGTACCGCCAGCTTCCGGATGAATATAAAAAACTGGTGAAGCTAAAATATTGGACAAAACCACAACGTTTAACTATGGACGGGATTGCGGAGGCGTTGAATGTTGGGAGAGCTACTGTTTTTCGATGGAGAAATGAAATTATTTACGCGATTGCGGACGCAATTGGGTGGAGATGAAAATGATACTATCATGATACTTTTGAAACCTTTTTTCGTGTTATTATGATAGCGTGAGAAAATATTATAGTTGGGCATCTGAAATATTTTTTGATAGTTTTATCAATTTCTTTTTTACAACCCACAGGCAACCAAAAAAATAACGAAAAGGAGTTGAGAAAACTCCCTTAAAATATCGTACTTAGCCTGTGGTTTTGTTTTTGCTTATTTACCATGTGTAGATAAAGTCAGCTGGATTTCGCAATGCGATAACCGACTTTTAAGCATCCTTCGGGGTGCTTTTTTATTTGGAGGGAAAACAATAATGAGCGTGCGTGATTTAAAGGTAAATGTAAGTTGGCACATTATCGCTGATATAGACGATTGCATGGTAGTCGCTTTTTGTGTGAATGGGGGGGGATAGCGTTTATTGTGTCGGGTCAATCAGATGAAATGTATCGAAAGCTACGGGAAATTTTTTCATAGTTTTTTATTTGGGGTTGATAGCATTTGTTTATCGGTTTAGGGTTAGGCGTCGGGACAGTGATGTTAATCCAATTGGTTGTCGATCTATTTGAAGGTGAATTTACTGATTTTCGTTGGTATTTGATATGCACTTGCATCATGCTGTTATGTTTTGCTTTAGATGCTGTTTGGAGTTGATGACATGCCTAACAGACCACTAAAACCATGCAATAAGATCGGATGTACCGAATTAACAAGAGAACGATACTGTAACAAACATAAACACCTAGCCGAGCAAAGACAACGAACAAGACGGAATGATAAGGAATACGACAAGCATAAACGGAACCAACAAGCAAGGGCATTCTACCATAGTCGAGAATGGGAACGGGTTAGACTAGCTGTCTTAGCAAGAGACAATTACTTATGCCAACATTGTTTGAAAGAGAAGAAGATTACAAGGGCAGTCATTGTTGACCATATTACTCCTTTGCTTGTGGATTGGAGCAAGCGATTAGACATGGATAATCTACAATCCCTATGCCAAGCCTGTCATAACCGGAAGACAGCGGAGGATAAACGAAGGTATGGGTAGGGGCGGTCAAAAAAGTTTGGCAAGGGCCTCTGGGACCGGCGGGGGCAGCTTCGCGCGCACAAAATTCGTTTTTTCTCGTAAAAAGGGGTAAGCAGGAGGTGAGAACGTGATGGGACGAAAAGCGATGCCGATTCAGCTGCATTTGTTGCAAGGGAATAAAAACCGATTGACGAAAAAAGAAATCGAACAGAGGGTAGAAGCCGAAAAGCGGTTGAAACCAAAAGCAAATAAAGTGAAGCCGCCTGCATGGCTTAGCGATGAGGCCAAGAAAGAGTTTAAGCGAATCGTCAAAGAGATGCAGGATCTCGATCTGCTGACCAATATCGACGTGGACGCGTTGGCGTTGTACTGTGACGCCTATGTCAATTATATCGAGTGCACCCGGATCATCGCGGAAGAGGGGCTCATGGTCGAATACACCAACAAAGCGGCCGAAACAAATAAAGTGCCTCATCCTCTTCTCACCAAGAAAAAGCAGTTGCATGAACAAATGAAAAGCTTGGCAACTGAATTCGGATTGACGCCAGCGTCCAGGGCAAAGCTTGCTATGCCAAAAAAAGAAGAAAGAGAGCCGACACCGGAAGAAAAGTTATTTGGTGATATTTGATGTTGAAACAATGGCTGATTGATTATTGTTATGACGTTTTAAATGGTGACATCATTGCTTGTCAAAAACACAAATGGGCGTGTCGGCGATTTTTGCGTGATGTTGAGCGAGAGGGAACGGACGAATTCCCGTATGTATTCGATGAAGAAAAGGCGCTTCTCTTTCTCAATTGGATGACGCTTTTTAAACACACAAAAGGGAAGTTAGCGGGTCAACGAATTGAACCGGCGCCGATTCAAGTCTTTGTGTTCGGCAACATCTACGGATGGGTGCATAAGGAAACGGGATTGCGCCGCTTCAAAAAAGCATATTGGCAAGTAGCACGCAAAAATGCTAAATCGCAATCCCTTGCGTGTGTTGGTTCATATGAAGCGTTTGCCTTTGGTGAAAGTATGGCAGAAGTGTATATCGGAGCGACCAAAACAGAGCAAAGTAAGATCGTTTGGAATGAGATCAAGGCACAAATACAAGGATGTGACTTCCTGAAAGGTAAGTACAAAATTGCTTACGGCAAAATCGAACACCTAAAAAGCGGTTCGTTTATTGCCGCGCTTTCCAAAGATGCTGGGAAAACAGGCGATGGATTAAACGTACAATGTGGGATTATTGACGAATACCACGCGCATCCGACCAGTGAGATCTATGACGTTCTTGTGTCCGGTATGGGTGCAAGACCGCAACCGTTAATGATGATTATCACAACAGCAGGATTTGAATTACAGCATCCGTGTTATTCCGTTGAGTATCAATACGTTTCGAAAATACTTGATCCAGACAATCCGATTGAAAACGATGAATACTTCGTAATGATAAACGAATTGGACAAAGACGATGATATAAAAGATGAACGAAACTGGGAAAAGGCCAATCCTATTCTTTGCTCGTATAAAGAAGGATTGGCTTATTTGCGTGGGGAACTAAAAGCAGCGCTAGACGTACCGGAAAAAATGCGTAACTTCCTAACGAAGAACATGAATGTATGGATCAATATGCGTGAAAATGGATACATGGATATGTCCAAATGGGCGGCATGTGGCCAAGATTTTGATCTAACGACATTGGAAGGACTTGAGTGTACCGTTGGCGTAGACTTATCCGCAAAAATTGACCTTACGAGCGTTGGTTTTGAATTTAAAAAGGACGGAAAATACATCGTATTAAGCCATAGTTTTATGCCGGAAGATACGTTAGATCGGAAAAGAAAAACGGATAAAGTACCGTATGATTTATGGGTTCAACAAGGATGGATTACAACAACGCCAGGCGCGGTAGTGGATTATAACTTTATTAAGTCGTATATTAAGAACTTTGAACAACAATACAATGTGAAAGTGAGAGAAATCTGCGCCGACCCTTGGAACGCGACACAATTCATGCAGGACATGGAAGCGGAAGGGTACACAGTGGTCGAAATTCGGCAAGGGATTCAAACATTAGGTGGTGCAACAAAAGACTTCCGCGAGCAAGTATATCAAGGAAATGTCATTCACAATAATAATCCTGTATTGACGTGGGCGCTTTCTAATGCGGTCACAAGGCAGGATGCGAACGAAAATATCATGCTCGATAAAAGTAAGTCAACGGAACGCATTGACCCGATTGCAGCAGTTTTGAACGCGCATGTAAGGGCGATGTTGAAAAATGAAACCATAGATATTAATCAAATTACGGGAGAATACTTGAACATGATGGGATGGTAAGGAGGTGAGGACGTGTTTAATTGGTTGAAACGGCTTTTTAAAAACGAGACAGCCGACCTAAATAACCCTCTATTGCTTCAATGGCTCGGCGTTGATCCTGAAACACCTAAAGATCAATTAGCTGAAGCAACCTATTTCGCTTGCTTAAAAATCTTGGCGGAAAGTTTGGGAAAATTGCCGCTAAAAATGTATCAACGTACCGAGCGAGGCGTTGTGAAAAGCGATAAAGAGAATGTTTACAACATCTTAAAACTGCGGCCAAATCAATACATGACAAGCAGTGTCTTTTGGTCAACGGTGGAAATGAACCGGAACCATTACGGTAATGCGTATGTATGGTGTCGATACAACGGACCGCAGCTACAAGACATGTGGATACTCCCTAGCCAATATGTCACTATTGTGGTGGATGACGGGGGTATTTTAGGCGAAAAAAACGCGATATGGTACCGCTATAATGACCCATACGACGGTAAAGTGTACGTTTTTAGAAACGATGAAATCTTGCACTTTAAAACATCAGCGACATTCGACGGCATTACCGGCATGTCGGTTCGTGACATTCTAAAAAGCACGGTGGACGGTGCGCTAGAAAGTCAGAAGTTCATGAACAATCTTTATAAGACAGGGCTGACCGGAAAGGCCGTGCTAGAGTACACCGGTGACCTTAACCCAGAAGCGCGAGACCGTCTTGTGAAAGGTTTTGAACAATTCGCCAGCGGCTCGAAGAACGCGGGTAAAATCATTCCTGTACCGTTAGGCATGAAGTTGGTACCGCTGGATATTAAACTGACGGATAGCCAATTTTTCGAACTGAAAAAGTATACAGCGTTGCAAATCGCAGCGGCGTTTGGAATCAAACCAAATCAAATCAACGATTACGAGAAGTCAAGTTATGCGTCAGCAGAAGCGCAAAACTTGGCTTTTTATGTTGATACGCTGCTTTACATCCTAAAGCAATATGAAGAAGAAATCACATACAAGATTTTAAGTACCCAACTTATCGAACAAGGTTACTTTTTTAAATTTAATGTCAATGTCATTCTACGGGCTGATATTAAAACACAAATGGAAGCCTTATCGAAGGGTGTTAACAACGGTATATATACACCTAATGAAGCGAGGGACTTTCAAGACTTGCCAGCCGAGGAAGGCGGTGATGTCCTAATGGTGAACGGCAACTATATCCCGATCACGATGATCGGCCAGCAGTACCAGAAAGGAGGTGACAGTTGATGCCGTTTTGGAAGTTCATCGTCAACCAAGCGACTGAAACCGAACCAGAGAGCGTGGAGCTTCGCATTGAAGGTGACATTGTAGACGATGACGAAGCGTGGTTATACGAATGGTTTGGGATGCCAGCGACTACACCAAACGCTTTTAAAGAAGAATTGAGTCAGTATAAAGGCAAGGACATTACCGTATGGATTGACAGCTATGGCGGCAGTGTATTCGCGGCGGCTGGAATTTACAACGCACTAAAAGAACACAATGGCAAGATCACTGTCAAGATTGACAGCAAGGCAATGAGTGCGGCGTCTGTTATTGCGATGGCAGGTGACGAGGTACTCATGAGTCCAATGGCGGTAATGATGATTCATAATCCACTGACGACCGCATACGGCAATATGCACGATTTGCGAAAAGTTGCTGACATTTTGGACACCATTAAGGAATCCATCGTTAATGCGTATGCTTTAAAAACAGGACGTTCACGGAATAAAATTTCGCAACTGATGGATGACGAAACATGGATGTCAGCTAATGTAGCTGTCAAAGAGGGCTTTGCAGACAGCATCTTGTATCAAGATCAGCCGTTAGACGTGGCGAATATGAGTCAATTCACTTTCAATCGCCTAGCTGTTGTGAATAGTGCAAATCAATCCATTCGCCATGCAGTGGAACTGATTAATAAACAAAACAAACAGGACGAAAAAGAAAGACTGTTATTGGAACTAGACCTTATCTAGTTCTTTTTTTATTGCACAAAAATCAAAAGGAGGAAAACAAATATGCCAAAAGAATTACGTGAGCTACTTGAACAAATCCAAAATAAAAAGGAAGAAGCTCGTAAACTTCTTGCTGAAAACAAAATCGAGGAAGCGAAAAAGCTGAAAGAGGAAATTGTTGCGCTTCAAGAAAAATTTGATATTGCCAAAGAACTTTACGAAGAACAAAAACAAACTATTGAGGATAAAGAGCCGTTAAAACCAACTATACAAGTGAAAGAAAATGAAGTCGAAGCATTTGTCAATCACATTCGCGCCCGTTTTCGTAACGCAATGAAAGAAGGAACAGGCGAAGACGGTGGCTACACCGTTCCACAAGACATCCAAACGCGGATTAATGAACTTCGCGAAAGCAAAGATGCTTTGCAAAACCTTATTACAGTCGATCCTGTAACGACTTTGAGCGGTTCGCGTGTATTTAAGAAGCGTTCACAACAAACTGGATTTGTCGAAGTGGCAGAAGGTGCAGCAATCGGTGAAAAAGCAACACCGCAATTTACACTCTTGCAATACCAAGTGAAGAAATACGCCGGATTCTTCCGCGTCACAAACGAACTGTTAAACGACAGCACGGAAGCGATCGTAAACACGCTGGTTCGCTGGATCGGCGACGAATCCCGCGTAACGCGGAATAATTTGATTACGGCGGTGTTAGGCACGAAGGCAAAAACAGCGGTCGCTGACCTTGACGGCTTGAAACAAATTATTAATGTGCAATTGGACCCTGTTTTCCGTTCGACTTCTAGCGTTATTGTCAACCAAGATGCCTATAACTGGCTCGATACGCTGAAAGACCAAAACGGCCAATACTTGTTGCAACCGTCCATTTCTTCGCCGACTGGCCGTCAGCTTCTCGGTTTACCGGTTGTGATTGTATCAAACAAAGTATTAGCTAACCGGGTTGACGGCGGCACAGGTGCGCAATTTGCGCCGATCATTGTGGGTGACTTGAAAGAAGCTGTCGTCATGTTCGACCGTCAACGTACAGAAATTATGTCTTCTGACGTCGCGATGGATGCGTTTGAAACTGACGCTACTTTGTGGCGTGCTATCGAGCGCATGGATGTAAAAATGCGCGACGATGAAGCATTTGTATTCGGTGAAGTACAACTTGCTTAATGAGGGGAGCAATCCCCTCTTTTTTCTTGAAGGAGGGATAGCATGAAGGTTCGTGCCTTAATGGATTGTAAGGGCATCGGTTATCGTCTGAAAAAAGGCGAGGAAGCCGATTTGCCGGAGAAAACAGCGAAACTGTTACTAAAATTCGCATATGTCGAGGAAGTGAAGCGGAAGAAGGGTGATAAATGATGATCGTCACCCTTGAAGAAGTGAAAAACTGGCTTCGCGTCGATTTTAGCGATGATGATACATTGATTACTACACTCATTAATGCAGCAGAGGAATATCTCAAAAACGCAACAGGCATAACATTCGATGCTACGAACTACCTTGCCAAAATTTTTTGTATGACGCTAATCGCCGATTGGTATGAAAACAGGGAATTGATCGGTAAGGCATCCGATCAAGTGCGCCCAATTTTACAGAGCATCTTGGCTCAACTGACATATGCATACGGCGGTGAAACGGTATGAATCCCGGACAATTCCGACACAAGATAACCTTGATGAAGCTGGTTACGACACAAGATGAAATCGGAAATACAATCGAAGAATGGCAACCGGTTCGCACTTGTTGGGCAGCAATTAAGACGGTGAACGGCAGGGAATACTTTGCCGCTGCATCCGTCCAGGCAGAGAGAACCTATCGTTTTATCATCCGGTACACACCTGGAATTAACGAGACGATGAAAATCGACTATCAAGGTCGCCTGTTTGATATACAAAGTGTTCTCAATGATGATGAAGGCAAGAAAACATTGACTATTATCGCGACGGAAAGGGTGGCGGCGGATGCCTAACATCTCAATCGACCAGCTGGCAAATGAAATCACCAATGCTTTTCGTGAATACACCGAGGACGTAACAAAAGCAATTGAAAAGAAAGTTGATGAAACGGCAAAAGAAGTATTGAAAGAAACAAAAGTACTTGCTCCAAAACGAACAGGTGAGTATGCACGATCATTTAAGATTACGAAAGAAGATGGATATGGGGTGACCAAACGTATTATTTGGAACAAGAAGCATTACCGTCGCGTTCACTTGTTGGAGTTTGGCCACGCGAAAGTCAACGGTGGTCGTGTTCCTGCCTATCCTCATTTGCGTCCAGCATACGATAAGCACGCCGCGAATCTTGATGATGAAATCAAAGAAATCATAAGGAATGGTGGCTAATGACACAGGCTGAACTATACCAGGCTTTGAAATCTATCGGATATCCAGTCGCCTACGGTTCATTTCCCAGCCCGGTCACGCCGCCGTTTATTACGTATCAGTTTGCTTACTCATCCGATATGATTGCAGATAATCACAACTATGTAGATATTGGAAACTTTCAAGTTGAGCTATACACGGACAAAAAAGACCTTGCTGCCGAAAAGAAAGTGCAGGACAAGCTCAAAGAGTTAGGCCTGCCGTATCGGAAGTTCGAGACGTTTCTCGATACAGAAAACTTGTATCAAATTCTCTATGAAATTCAATTAATAGGAGGTTAGAAATTTATGAGCCAAAACAAAGTTACATTCGGTTTGGAGAAAGTTCATATTGCTTACTTGAATACCACATCGCCAACGCCTGCATGGGATACACCAATTGCTATTCCGGGCGCAGTCAGATTTTCGCCAGAACCGCAAGGGGAGGAAAGTACATTCTATGCGGATAATGGTCCGTATTTTACTTATACTTCGAACAATGGATATACCGCAGAATTAGAGATGGCTAACATTCCTGACGACATTTTAGCTGAAATGCTCGGCTGGGAAATCGATGCAAACGGAATGCTCGTCGAGACAACAGACGGGATGCCGAAAGAGTTTGCGCTGCTCGGACAAGTTCTTGGTGACAAGAAAAACCGCCGTTTTGTCTACTATCGTTGCAAAGCTAGTCGGCCGACAGCTGAACACAATACGCGCGGTGAATCGGTTGAGCCGACGACACAAACACTCAACATCACCATCCTGCCAATTGAAATCAACGGGGAAAACATTGTCCGTGGCGTGATTGAATTGAATGACACCAACCAAGCAATTTATGACGCTTTCTTTAGCACAGTAACAGTGCCGAACGCAACAGCGGGGGTGTAATGAATGAGAACTATTAAAATCGGCGAGAAAGAAATCGGGTTAAAGGCTACACCTTTGGCCCTTCTTTATTATCGTCAAGAATTCAAAACTGATTTGATCGGCGATCTGTTGAAAATGCAGGCTATTGCGGATGACCCATCGGCGCTGGATTCGGTTGCAATCTTGCAGATTGCATGGGCGATGAACAAGGTAGCTGAGGGAAAAGGCAAAACATTCCCACATTTTGAATCATGGCTCGATCAATTTGAATACGTGGATTTTTCAGATGCCGATACCATGACGGCGATTATGAACGAAGCTATGGAGGGCTTTTTTCGTCGAGGAAGCCGAACAGCAAACAAATGATGATACGGTATACGAACCGCCGGAGCGTCCCGATTTAGAGTTGCTTGTGATTGGAAAACGCGCCGGCCTTTCTTTTGATGAAATGAATGAACTGACAGTAAATGATTTGCTGAAATACGTGAATATTTACGTTGATATGGAAACCGGAAAACGAAAACAACGCCGTAGAGTGGCGACGCAGACGGATATAGACGCCTTCTTTGCATAAAGGTGGTGAGAATATGGCGGAATCTGTTCGTGGAATCAACGTGGTCATAGGAGCGGACACCACGAAACTTGGGAAAGCCCTAGAGGATGTCAATAAAAAGAGCAAGGATATTCAGAGTGAGTTGCGACAAGTCGATCGTTTGCTCCGGTTCGACCCATCCAACACGACCCTTCTTGCTCAAAAACAACAACTCCTTGCGAAACAAATTGAAAACACAAGCGAGAAGCTGAACCGTTTGAAATCGGTACAGCAGCAAGTCAATGAGCAATTCCAACGCGGAGAAATCAGCGAAGGGCAATATAGAGCGTTTCAACGCGAGATTGAAAAAACGCAGCAAGAGTTGCGCCGTTTTCAAGATGCTTTGCGCGAGACCGAGGAAGAACAAAAGCGGATCGCTCAATCTACACGACAACTAGAAACGCTATTCGCGGCAACCGGCAAGACGGTTGACGATTTTTCCGACGCTTTGGGTAGCAAACTAGTCAACGCAATCAAAAATGGCACAGCTTCATCAAAACAGTTAGATGAAGCGATCAAAAAAATTGGACAAGCGGCACTTGGAACTAACGTTGACATAGATAAAATGAAGCAAGCTCTTGCTTCTGTTGATGACGGGAATTCGATTAAAAACATCAAAAAAGAACTTGAGCAGTTGTCAAAAGAAGCAAAGGCAGCTGAAAAATCAGTTGGTGACCTTGGTGTTGAACTTGAAAATGTAGCTGGGGCACTTGTGGCAGGCGGTGGGATTGCCGGAGCGATTGAAAAGGCTCTCGATGTTTCTGATCTTGAAGCAAAAATCAATGTCGCTTTCGATGTGCCGGAATCATCCAAAAAGGCCATAAAGGAAGCGGTTCGGTCAATCGAAGCGTACGGCGTGGATGCGGAAGCAGCACTTGAAGGCGTGCGCCGTCAATGGGCACTGAACAAAAACGCCAGTGACGAAGCGAACACCGCAATTGTCAAAGGGGCAGCGGCGATTACACGCGCTTATGCCGGGATTGACTTCACGGAATTAATCCAAGAAACACACGAAGTCGCTTCGGAATTGAATATCTCGAACGAGGCGGCGTTAGGACTTATCGATTCATTGCTAAGAATCGGATTCCCTCCCGAACAATTGGACATCATCGCGGAATATGGCCAACAGTTGCAACGAGCTGGATTCGAAGCAGAAGAAATTCAGGCGATTTTCGCGGCGGGGGTTGAGACCGGAACTTGGAATATAGATAACTTGCTTGATGGTCTCAAGGAGGGTCGAATCCGTCTAGCGGAGTTCGGTCAAGAGGTTGACAAATCAACGAAAGAGTTATTACAGGGAACAGGAATTTCTGCGAAACAATTACAGGAATGGGGGCAGGCTGTTGCTGCTGGCGGCGATAAAGGACGCGAAGCGATGCAACAAGTCGCTAAAGCGTTAAGCGGCGTGAAAGATGAGACAAAAAGAAACGCGCTTGGTGTAGCTATTTTCGGTAAACGAAAGTTGTGCCGAAACAAAACCGGGCAAAATCGGTGGAAGCTAAGTGAATCGGCGTGAAGTTGGAGCCGGTTCATATGCCAACACCGAGGTAACGGGGAACACCACCCCGCACCGTAGAGCGTAGGCGGTGAGCGTTAAGGGAGCAATAATCCGCCCAAGAGTGTCCGGCAACCAACAAATGTTGGTTGAAAATGTACGCCGAACCGGGTTGGAATTGACCAGCCGTATCCCGTGAAAGGGTATGAGGGAAACCTCCGGAAGCAGAGGATAAAAAGCCTTTGCGATAACAAATTGACAATGTGGGAGGATCAAGGTTCCAACATCACCGAAACAATCCTAAACATGGACAAACACCTAGGGGATGCGAAAACCAATCAGGAACAGTTGAATCAAACAGTTTCGCAGATGGACGAGTCTCCCGCGGTGAAGCTACAGCAAGCATTCCAAGATTTAAAAACCGCGTCCGAACCATTACTGAGTGTTATTGCTGATGTAGTCTCAAAAATCGCTGAATGGGTGTCGAATAATCCGACGCTCGCAGCAACCATTACAGCGGTTGCTTCGGCAATCGGAATTATCATGGGAGCTATGATGGCATTAGCTCCAATTATTACTGCTATAACCATGGCTGCTGGCGCGATGGGGGTTAGTATAGGGGCGATAGCAGGACCTATTGCTATTGCGGTAGCGGCGATTGCAGGAATTATTGCTATTGGCGTTTTGCTTTATAAAAACTGGGATACGATTAAGGCCAAAGCGAAAGAGTTATGGAACGATTTAACCAAAAAATGGGAAAACATCAAGTCTTCCATAGCCACGAAAGCTCAACAGATTTGGCAAGACTTAACCAAAAAATGGGAAAACATCAAATCATCTATAGCAACGAAGGCCCAGCAGATTTGGCAAAATGTCACACAAAAATGGCAAGACATTAAAACAAGTGTCAGTAATAAAGTCGAAGAACTGAAAAACAACGCTATCACGAAGTTTCAAAATATCGTCAATGCAGCACGAGATAAGTTCAATGAAATAAAAAATAAAATCATGTCGCCGATCGAAAAAGCTAAAAATTTTGTGAAAGATCAAGTGGATAAGATCAAGGGCTTTTTTGATAACCTGAAACTCAAACTCCCTAAAATTAAACTTCCGCATTTTAAACTGTCCGGTAGTTTCAGCTTGAACCCGCCGAGAGTTCCGAAAATCTCGGTAGATTGGTACAAAACCGGAGGTGTATTTGAAAACCCGGTCATTTTCGGGAATGCCGGCTTTGGCGATGTAAGCGAGGCCATCGTTCCGTTTGAAGGACGGCATGCAAAACGGATCGCCGATTTAATCGGAGATGCGATGCTGCGAAAAATGCAAGGGATTTTTGCGGAAGATCGACCAGCACAGCCGATCGTCATTCAAATCCCATTGAACGGGCGTGTGATTGCCCAAGCGACATTCCGCGACATTCGCGAATTAACAGACTTTGACCGACATCGACACGACCGGTTCAAAGGCTAAGGAGGTGAGCAGATGCCATATACCTTCTCGTTTAACGGTATCGCAAAAGACTATGTGTATATGTTACGTGGAAGAAAACGAAGTGCATGGGCACCAAGAAGCCTGGATCTCCTTACCGTTTCACGTAAACCAGGTGCGTATTTGCAAGGAGTGGAAACATCTGTACGTGAAATTGAAGTGCCGATCGGATTGGTTGCGAAAAATATCGGTGACTTACAAAAGTTAAAGGAAGACTTAGCAGGGTGGTTAGTGACCGATGAGCCGAAAGAACTGATCTTTGAAGATGAGCCTGACCGCGTGTATTATGCGATTGTTGACGAAACGCCCGATTTTGAGGAAATCGTAAGGATTGGACAAGGAACCATTCGGTTTATCTGCCCCGACCCTTATAAATACGGACCCGAAAAAGAAGCCATTTTCCCGTCCGATGTTGTTTCGTTGAATTATAACGGAACAGCGCCGGGCGACCCAATTTTTGAAATGGAAGCGACGCAACCGATCACTTTCGCAATGATTCAAAATCAAAACGAAGAGTACATGATGATCGGGAAGCCGGCAGAGGTTGATCAGCAAATTGTCGATGAAAAAACGCAAGTGCTTTCCGAACGAGGCGACACTTTGAGCGAATGGACATCAGCTGGAACGCAAGTAGATGGTACAGTGACAGGTCAAATGACGACGGACGGAACCGGGATTGTCGTGCAGTCATACGGAACAAACGCAGGTTGGCACGGTCCAGCACTAATGAAAGAAATAACTCCCATTCAAGATTTCGAAGTTTCTATGCGTTTGAGAGTTGAAGCGACTAATCCTAACACGACATATCGGATTGAGTTTTATTTGTTTGACGAATTTATGAACGTTTTGGGAAAAATGGCGATCATGGATGCGTCAAGAGGGAAAATACAATACTCCGCAGAAGGTCGAATTGGCCCATTTGTCGGAAAACAAGTAAATTATTTAATTAGTTCAAGCAATTATCAACGTGACAGGGCGCATTTTCATGGTATGTTACGCATGAAAAGAATCGGCAAGCGGTTTGAATTCTATGTCGCAAGAATTGGTCATACGAGCGAAGAAGGACATATACATCACGACACTCTAACGGAAGTGTTTAACGATGTGAACAACCAGTATCAAGGACGTTTGAGGTACGTGCAAATCCACATCGGAAAATACGGGAATACACCGGAAGCATTGACACCGAGAATTAACGCTATTGAGGTATTTGAACACAAAGAAGTGTTGGCAGATCAAACTCCGTATATCGCTTATCCCGGAGACATTATCACGTTTGACCATGCGACAAAAGACATACTCATCAACGGAGAATCACGAAAAGACCTGAAAGATTTTGGGGCAAGGTTTTTCAAATTACAAAAGGGGCAAAACACATTTGTTGTTATGCCTTCAAACTCACTCGCTGTTCGGACTAGATTCCGAGAACGATTCTTGTAGGGAGGTGATAACTTGATCCACATAGCAGATTCGCAAACTGATAAGATACTAGGTTTTATCCCTGAGGATGAATTTTGGGATGACGTTCATAAAAAGTCGCTCAAAGATACGCTCGAAACGTTTGATTTCACCACGTTTGCCGATCGGGAGTATGCCGAACATCTTGCGAAAAGAAACCGTATCATCATTCCCGACGAGGATGGAAGATACATCGAGTTTGTCATCGAAAACACGCGCAAATATCGTGACACAGACGGTAGCTTGCTGATGGAAGTCTATTCCGTCTCGTCATATCTCGAATTAGCCAAAGCGAAAACGATTGAGCCTCAAACGCTATCAGATCAAACGCCTAATATGGCGCTAGGCTTTGCGCTAGAAGGTACGGGATGGCTGCCGGGTCGGATTGAAGGCAGCGGAACCCGAACGTTCCACATAGATCAGTACACGAACCCGTACTCGTTTACGAAAACAATTGCGACTGAATACAAATTGGAACGAAATTTCCGTGTAGAACACGATGGAAACAAGATCACGGGAAGATTTCTTGACTTGGTTGAACGTGTCGGCATGTGGCGCGGACGCGAGGTTGAATTTGGTAAAGACCTGATCGGGATTGAACGAAAAGAAGATTTCTCGAATATTGTCACTGCATTGATCGGCCTTGGCCCGGAACGTGAAGATGGTACTCGCCTAGAGGTTTTCGTCGAGGACAAAGACGCACTTGCACGTTGGGGTCGAAACGGGCAGCATCTAGTCGAAGTATACGAGCCAGAATCAACCGATCAAACGATGACGGAAGAACGATTGCGTGAACTAACACAAAATGAACTCGAAAAGCGTGTCAATTCTGTTGTCGAGTACACAGCCGACATTGCCGACTTGGAAAAAGTGCCGGGCTTGGAGCATGAAAAGATAAGATTCGGCGACACTATCCGAATTAAGGACACAGCTTTCATACCGCCACTATATCTTGAAGCCCGCGTTCATACAATGGAAAGAAGCATCAAAAAGAACGGATATAAAACGGTCACACTCGGCGACTATATCGAGTACACCGAAGAAGAAGTCATGGCAATATGGAAGTCTCTAAAAGCTGAAATCGCCAAAAAGGTGTCCATGTCCGACGTGACAGAAGTCGTCTACACAAAGCCAGAAGTTGACAGCAAAGACGCGGGTGTGTACCAAGACAGTACGCAATATTCAGACGTCATATCGGAGACGAAAAAACAGGAAGCAATTCAAGTTGCTGCAGAGGATGCAACTAACAAAGCCCAACAAGCCGAGGATAATGCGAAAAGTCACGCTAATTCAATCGCCGAACAAAAGAAGCAGGAAGCCATCAATGCAGCGATTGCAGACGCTGACGCAAAATTGAGCGCAGCGAAAACAGAATTAGAAGCGGACATAGCGTTGAAGGTTGACGCCGAATGGGTAAACGGTCAGCTTGTCACGAAAGCGGATAAAGCCAACACATACACAAAAACCGAAGTCGACAACGCATTGAACAGCAAAGTATCCGTCACGCAGTACACGACAGACATGAACGGCGTAATCACGAGACTAGACAGCGCAGAATCACGAATAACACAGAATGAAAATGAAATTGCGACAAAAGTCAGCAACACGACATATCAGCAGGACAAGACAACAATCAACAACAACATTTCACAGCTCCAAACAAAAATGTCCAACGCAGAAACAAGCATTTCGCAGTTGTCCAGCCAAATTGCGCTCAAAGCCAACGCAATGGACGTATATACCAAATCGCAGATAGACGGTCAGTTTAGCACCGTCAATCAACAGATCACAAACCTTTCTGCACAACTAACCGTACAAGCTGACCAAATTGCGACGAAGGTTAGCAGAACGGAGTTTGAGAGTTTGCAGATTGGTGGAAGGAACTTATTGAGAAATACTGATTTTAGAAATGGATTGAATAATTGGTCTAATTGGGGGACTGCTACAAGAGAAGTCGTTGATTTGAACGGAAAAAAATGGGTGCATTTATCGCAAAACGACTCTAATAGATGGCGAGGAGTTAGCCAAGTAGTTCTTAGTATTAAACCTTCTACGCCATATACAGTTTCTTTTATTGCGTATTCACAAAATAATTCGGTAATGACGGTTGGATTCCACCAAAGACTTGGTAATACAATTGTTACTCAGAATTGGCAAACCTTTACCCTGACAAATTCGCCAAAAAAATATTCATATACTTTCACTACGACTGGGAGTAGTATAGACCAATTTAATTTTATGATTGGAAATGATCAGTCTCCTTTTGATATCTATATCACTGATATCAAGTTGGAAATAGGAAACAAAGCCACCGACTGGACACCTGCGCCGGAGGACGTTCAAGGCCAAATCGACGGTCTCGGAACACGCGTATCAAGTGCCGAAACAAGTATTACCCAACTAGCAAATCAAATCTCTCTAAAAGCGAATCAGACGACTGTTGATACGTTGGCGAATCGTATTAGCAGCGCTGAATCGACATTAACGATTCATACAAATCAGATTGCGACGAAGGTTAGTCAAACTGATTTTAACGGCAATACAATAGCATCACTCATCAACCAAACCGCAACTACTATAAAGCTTCTGGCTGAACGAATAGAATTTGCCGGTCATGTTTTTGGAGAAGACGCAACATTCAGCGGAAACATAGAAGTTAGGAAAACAGTCAATAATCAAGTGTTTGACAATATGTTTAATGGAGATGAGTTCCGATTTGTAAAATTCAAAAAAGGTATAACGAACCCAAATACTAAAAATATCGATTTATCTCAAGTTGAAAATATGGCGAAAATCTTTTATGACGGTGTCGCTTTCGCAAATTCAAGCCAATCTATGGGTTTAGGATTAAGTGGCATTACTCATAGTGGTCTTCTGAACGTGTATGCGAATCGGATTGCGATGAGTGCAGTTTCATCAGTAAACATTACATCACCGGTTAGCATTTGGGGGAATACAGATGTTTGGGGATCGCTTACAGCCGATAAATTAAAATCTAATGCGGATATTGAATTCGGGGCGAATGGGAGGTTAACGAATGAAGGCGCCGATATAACGTATATCCAAGGAAACGGTCAAGTTCGAGCGACTAGATACAAGTCGGGAACGCTTGTTCCGATGTACGCCGCATCATTTAACACGTCTTCGTCAGTAGACACTAAAACTAATATCGAAAAATGGGAAGAATCGGCTTTGGAAATTTTAAGAAATGAAGCGGAATTGTATAGTTACAATAAGATTGATGAGTTGAATGATGGAATAAACCGTAAACGTCACGGTTTTGTGATCGGTGGAGAGTACAAGGTACCTGCTCAATTACTTTCGCTGGATGGGAAAGCAATAGATGGATATGAACATTCTGTTTTAAATACCAAAGCGATCATGGAATTAGATGATGAACAACAACTAATAAAAGATGATGTGGAATGGCTTAAAATCGAAAATCAGTATCTTAAACAAAAAGTTTCTTTATTAGAATCAAGAATTCAAGAACTGGAGGCGAAAATGGCATGAACACAGACTTAGACTTAGTTATACAGGATATGCAGAACCAGATAGCCAATCTCAGCCGAGAGAAGGCTATTTTTTATGCTTTGGCAGTGCAACGGGAACAGGAACTGCAAAAAGTTAAAAAAGAATTGGAAGAAATGAAAATGAAAAAAGAAGAAAAGAAGGGAGATAAATGATCATGAATATTCAAATTACCAACATTAATATCCGTTATCAAGATGGCAATGTTGCTGGTGTACAAGTGTATTTCACGGGTAATGATGAAGAAAGAGCAATTAACTTGAATGGATATGTTCCGCTCACGGCAGAAGAATATGTCGGAAATGAAGCAATCACAGAGTTATCGGAAATCATAAGACAAAAAATTAATGAAAAATTAAACCCTGCCGAATAGGTAGGGTTTTTATTTTGCTGGAAAGGAGAATAAGCGTGGAAAACATCATTAAATATGCTTCAGCCGGAATCGGAGCAGTTATCTCATTTGCGTTTGGGGGATGGCATACATTGTTAAGTATCTTACTAGCATTCGTCATACTAGATTATGTATCAGGATTTTTTGCAGCAGGAATTGAAGGAAAATTGAACAGCGGCACCGGAATGAAAGGGATCGCTAAAAAAGTGGCGGTCTTTTTTGTTGTTGCTGTTGCCCACATGATGGACGTTGCGCTCGGTTATGACGGCCATATTTTGCGTGATGCTACAATCTTTTTCTTTTTGGCAAACGAAGCGCTGTCTATCCTCGAAAACGCGGGTAGAATCGGTGTTCCGGTTCCGGGAGCGCTCAAAAAAGCTATCGACATTTTGAATGAAAAAAGTGAAAGAGAAGGAGAGGATAAATAATGGTGAAAATCTTCATTGATCCAGGACATGGCGGCAATGATCCGGGAGCAGTCGCAAACGGATTGAAAGAGAAAGACTTGACTTTGAAAATCGCTAAGAAAATTCAATCTTTGTTAAGCGAGTATGAAGGTGTGTCGGTCAAATTATCACGAACAACAGACGTATATTTATCCCTTTCTGAGCGTGCCGATATGGCCAACAAATGGGAAGCAGACTTTTTCATTTCCGTTCACATCAATGCCGGCGGCGGCACAGGGTTCGAAAGCTATATCTACAATAAGCCGAATACAAAATCAGTAGCATATCAGAATGTCATTCATCCGGAGATCATGAAAGCTATCGGAAACGTCAAGGACAGAGGGAAGAAACGTGCAAATTTTGCAGTTGTACGAGAAACGAAAATGCCGGCAATTTTGACAGAGAACTTGTTTATTGACAATTCAAGTGACGCAGCAAAATTGAAATCTGACAGCTTTCTCAGTCAAATTGCGTTCGGACACGTGCAGGGGCTTGTAAAAGCTTTTGGCCTAAAGAAAAAAGCTGCATCTAAATCGTCTCCAGCTAAACCTGCAGTATCTAACCAAAAAGAAGTCTACCGCGTACAAGTCGGAGCTTTTGCCGATAGAAAAAATGCGGAAAAATTGGCTGCAGAGCTCAAGAAAAAAGGCTATCCGGCCTTTATCACGAAATAACAAAAAGCACGGCCTTTCGGTCGTGCTTATTTTTAATCGTTCTTCCGTAAGTCGGTGATCATGGTTTTATCCATAACCCACGTTTTTCCTATCTTTACCGCCGGCAACTCACCAGCAGCACATTTGTTTTTAACCGTTCCTGGGGAAAGCCCCAGGATTTTTGCAGCTTCTTCAACACCTATGAGGTTTGATAATCGGTGTTGTTGTGAATGGTAAGCGTGTAAATACTTTGCGCCAAGAGGTTCATTCGTGAATTCTGACTCATCCATATTGGCAAGTATTTCACCAAACATATCCAGCAAAACCATTTCATCTGGCCCAAATTTCGGAGCATATTCCAACAATTCTTCATGTATTTTTTGAAAAGTTTTTGCCGGCTTTTGGCTGTATCGAGACATATATTTTTGTACTACAGACTGTTTTCCCTCCTCAAAAACTTTTTCGCTCAAAATATTTGCTATCGCTAACAATCTTCCGAATTTGATATCACGATTCATTTTTATTCCTCCTCGTTTTAGGACAGCAGAGAGGTTTTACCCTCTCGCTGGCTCCCGTTTTTTATTTTTCCCATCTCTTTTTTGCTTTAAATTGATCTCTGTTCGGGCTGTTAGGGATGATCATAATATCGTCTCCGAGTTTGATTTCAATGTCTCCCGCGTTGATAGCGACATCATACAAACGCGCTTCTTTTCCGACTTTTTTGTTTGTGCCAAGTTTATAGTCATCAATGACTAATTTGTTCACTTGGCCGTTGTATGGGTTTCGATCAAGAAGGGTGACAGTCATACCGTCAACATGGTCGACGATGAAAAAGATAACCCCGTTTTTTCTTTGTAGCTCCATAAATCCAAATTTTTCAGGTGTTGCCATGTCTTTTTTCATAGCATTTTTCACGATGCGCCACGCTTGACGTAAAGCTTCAGCGATATACTCTTTTACTTTTCCTCCAAACCTTTTTTGTCCTTTTCTAGCAATCCCCCAAGCGATCGTCATTACGTTTTGCATCGTTACTTCCTCCTTTTTTATTTTTATGCGTTATCGCATTTTCTAATTTTATTATACGTGCGATAACGCATTAAGTCAACACCTTTTTTGAAATTTTTTTGTATAAAAATAGCACGGTCATCAGACCGTGCTTTTCGATTTTCTTTTTCGGACTTCATCACCTATTGACAGCTGAATGCTTCCTACTCCGCAGCAAAGGTCGAGGCTGATACCGCCTTCGACTTCATACAAATTAAACGGCTCGACTCCGTAATATTGCGAGTAAACCTGAAATAGTCCTCTCGCAATAAACAGAACGCCATCACGTTCATGCTCACCGCCAACACTTGCCGGCTCATCTTCCGACAAGTAAAGAGTGGTGATCGTATTTTCCTCACCTTGAAGTAGGTATTTTTTGAGTAATTCAATACCTACTTCTTTTCCTTCTTGATAATTATGCGCTTCAAATTCGAAGTGCAATCGTGTAGCTGGGCTGTAATTAATCATTTTTTATTCCTCCTTAGTTAATTTTATTTTTTTTAATCCTTCCATCGCACCGCCAACCTAAGTTGGCAATGCTAGCAAGGATTAATCTTGTGGTTTCCCCAGCTCTTCCCAGAGCCGGAGAACACCCTCATAATCATCCTCTTCAGCCGGGAAGTTTGCTGGGTTTCGGTCAATTTCGCTGTCTGCATCCGGATTGTACCAGATATAATCAGCTTTTCGATTTTCAAAGTCAATAGTGACCAAGCATACATCTCCATCTTTTGTTTGTTCGAGGCGTTCAGCGTCCGCCTCGAAATATTTTTTTGCGTCTACCACAAACTGAACTTTTTTCATTTTTTAAATTCCTCCTTTTTTAGTAAACTAATTTAAATTCATTATAGTCGATCTTTCCATTCTTCCGCACTTTCTTTGAAGCGATAGAACCATTCCACAAAGCTGAGGTATTCCCCTTCATCTTCTATGCCAATTCCTTCAATCCCGTCCCAGTATAACTCATAAATTCGATCAAACGGGGCACCATCAAGAAAATCAGCGATTTCTTCTTCTAACACCGGGTTCAATTCACTATCAACGTAATTCTTAACCCAATCCCAGTCTTTTTTGACCTGGATTTTGTCTTCATATTCACTATAAACTCTTTTCGCTTCACGCAACGTGATCAACCACGTTGCGCCACTTTTCCGGATTTCAGATTGTCTAAACTTACTGCGCCGGAGATCCCGTCGAACAGATCCTTCCGGCAGGGAAAACATTTCTTCAACTTCAGCAGGTGTGACAACGTCATAGAGGAACATTATGCAACAACTCCTTTCATTTTTACGATGCTTCTCATTGCTTCAAAAATTTCTTCGCGATAATTTCCTTTACCACTTTGACGAACAAAGCATTTTTCGTCAAAGTCGTAGTATCCTTTGAAATTGACTTTTCTAGCAACAATATTTCCAAAATTGTCAACTAAAACGTTCATATCGCCTTCAATGTATAAACGATGTTTTCCGTAGTTTTTCCATTCTTTCGCAGTGTAGCTTTTCAAAACAATGCTAGATCCTTTTTTCACGATGGCCCAAGCTGCTTTCAATGCAAGTGCCATCCGAGCAACCCAATCACCTTCCATTTGCTTTGCCATTTTAACCGCCATTTTCATTACTTCTTTTGCTTTCATTTCTCCCATCTCCTTTTTATAATTCTGATACGAATTCGTATCACTTTCTGATTTTATTATATGATACGAATTCGTATCAGTCAATAGTTTTTTAAAATTTTTTTTCATAAAAAAATCCACTCACTCGAGCGGATAGGAAAACAGATGTATTTTCGGTACATCATTGAGAATATTGCATTTTGTCTTATTTTCACCCTACCATATATAGAACAAAAAAATAATAGTAGAAATGTAGTTAATTTTTTTTGCAAATTTTAAAATAAAATATATTTAAAAGACTTTTATGTCAAAATATGTAGATTCAAGTGTTTTCTATAATTTCGCATGATGTTATAATGTTAATTATCCACAGAATCCACAGTTATTAATTACTATATATTATTAAAATTAATAGAATGAAATAGATATAAGAAAAAATTTTGAAAGGAAGTAGTATAAGTTGAATGAAGAGTTTCTAGTTTTTTTGGATGAAACTGGTGACCATAGTTTAAGGCATGTTGATAAGGAATACCCTATTTTCGCTTTAGGAGCAATGTATTGTAAGAGAGACGATTACATAAATACTATTAATCCTTTATTTGATGAATTTAAATACGAATTTTTTAATAAAAGAAATATTATTTTACATTCAACAGATATAAGAAAATCAAGAAAAAATTTTAATATATTAATGAACAAACAAGTGCGAGAAAAGTTCTTCGAAAGACTCAATAATGCTATTTCCTCCTCACCATATTATTTTGCATTTTCTTTAGTTGATAAAATGAAACATACAGACACTTATATTGATCCAGATAACCCATATGATCTAACATTAGCTTTTATTATGGAAAGAAGTTTTTTTCTAATACACAAAAAATATCCTGATGCAAAGTGTCGTTTTATAGCTGAAAGCAGGGATACTAAAGAGAATAAAAATTTAAAAAGTGTATTTGAAAGGATTAAAAGTAATGGAACACAATTTGTTAGTGGGAGTGAATTGGAGTTTATAACGGATTTAGATTTTATCTCAAAGCAAGAAAATGAAAATGGACATCAAATAGTTGATTTATGTTTATATCCTTTAGCGAGGACATATCTAACAAATAAATGTCACCCCTCCGTGCCTGTTTATTATAATAAAATATATAAAAATCCAAGAAATGGTTCACCGATTGGATACGGAATAAAAACGTTTCCAAATAATATAAGTAGCGAATTAGTGAGAGAAATTGAAATGAGTTGTATATAAACTTTACAAATTGGATATAATATTATATACTAATGATAAGAAAAAGGGGACTGCGAATGCGCGGGCTCCTTTTATTTTTTAGAGAATTTTACCATTTTGTCCTTATTTTTACTCTTTAACTAGTTAAATAATTTTTCATATCCAATCCCATCACCCGTTCTCAACATCTTCCTGGATCCACCGTACATACTCTTTCAAATCCAATGTGAGTTCATCCAACGTAAACCTAATAAGTTTGACATCCTAGAAAACCATGACTTGTACAACTCTTTTCTGACCTTTAAAATATGTTAGCATAATGTGATATCTACCCTGATATTGACCATATCTGCCCATTCGTTTCACCCTACTTTTCGTTTCTTTATTGGACCAATTGAAAGGATGTTCGATCGCTTAAACGTTCGGAAAGTTTTTCGAAAATGACAGTAAGCGCGAATGTATTTATCGTTAAAGTCTTTTACCGTAATCAATCTTTCAGTTATTACCCCTTGATCGTTCATGTAGATCATCTTTAAAGCAAAACCATGATTTTTAGCATTCAGCAGCAAACCGTTCATATTTTCACCTCGTAATAAGAACGTTTGTTCTTATTATAACCGAATATATGTTCTAATATGAAGATAAAAATTTTTGGGAATAAAAAATCTCCACTCGTATGAGCGGAGAGGATGGGTAGTAACTATGGTTCTGCGCAGCGTTTTGCTTCATTTTCTTGCAAGTTCATTATTTAAGGCTTGTTTATATCGATCGTATGTAGATTCATCAACTTTAAACATATGTTTGCATTGCATGCATATCATTCTTAAATTGTCTTTTTGGACGTAACGAACAAAGATCCAAGCAAGAAAGAAGACAATTGCTAACGGGATACCAATAATTGTAATAGCACTGATAACGGCAAACCATAAAAACATTTTGCCTATACCGGAATTTTTTACTTTGTTCTCTCCGCAATTTGGGCAAATAATAATTTGTTGCCCCTTCATGTATATCACCTCATTTTTTGAGTCCATTATAAACTTTTTTATGTAGTTTTTGGTATATTTTTTGGATAATTATAGCAAGTTTAATTTAAATAAAAAAGACCGCATTGCGCGGTCATGATATTAATACCAAGTGCCATTAACATGGTAATGGTACCATTCATGTTGGTAATAAACTTTTATGTGGTCTTTGTGTATGGTTACTTTCTTAATTTTGTTGAGCGAATGTTTTTCTTTTTCTGATGGGTTCATTGTAGCAGTGTGAAGCGTGTGTATTTTCAGCAGAAAATCTTTTACCGTTGGGTGTAATTTATTTAAAACCAAGATACCACCTTCTTAAAATTAATTAAATACTACACATAGAAAAAACTACACAAATACTACACTTGATTTTTGAAAAGTATTGATATATCAATGTTAAATCATTATAGTTAGATGCCCACCATCGGCATC
>NZ_JBBOPS010000002.1:0-47443 GCF_038003725.1 Aeribacillus sp. FSL K6-1121 | reverse complement strand
TCCTCGTATACTAAGTTTCAGAAAGTTTTTTTATCGAATTTCCAGTCCGATACGCTCCTTGACAATCGCATATCTTGGGTGGTTGCCTTTGTGGGAGGGGCGCGCCCCTCCCACAAAGGGTTGAGCGTACCGGGGTTGGACTTTTCGCAATGTTCCTGGATAATGGTCTTAGGATCATCGGGGATACTCTTCTCACTCCTGTAGCTTTGACTACTTGTAAAGTCTGTCTCCTCGGCCCCTGTTTGGACGTCTAACCCGCAGGCTGTTCCCGTTGGTTTTCCCCATGCTGGAAGGAGCAGCTTCCAGGGCAGCCCATGGTCCAACGTGAGTTCTCATATGCGAGGGTGACTGGTCAACAGGCGCGATCCGGGGGCATCCCGAAGAGTCCTACCCCTCGATCCTACAACAATAGGAGGTGATCTCATGAAACTCTACGTCGGGATCGACGTGAGCTCACGCGACTTAGCCACCTGCATTATGGATCATGAAGGAAATACGTGCGCACGCTTCAAAGTGGATAATCATCTTCTGGGCGCCACCTTCCTTCGGGATCAAATCCTCCTGTGGGCTAACAAGCGAAAGCCAACCGAAATTCTGATCGGGATGGAAGCCACCTCGGTCTACAGTTGGCATCCAGCTATGTTTTTCCACCAGCAGGAGGCCTTGCAGGCTTGGAACGTCAAGGTGTTTACGATCAATCCAAAGCTCATTCGCAAGTTTAAAGAAGCCTATGTCGACTTGGAGAAAACGGATGACATCGATGCTTGGATCATTGCGGATCGGCTTCGCTTCGGCCGTCTGAAGATGACGGCTGTCCTCAAGGAGCAGTTTCTCGCGCTTCAGCGACTGACACGCATGCGATATCATCTCGTCCACCAGTTAACCCGTGAGAAACAGTATTTTCTCCAGCACTTGTTTTACAAATGCAGTTCCTTTACCCAAGAGGTGGACAGTTCGATCTTCGGACATGCCATTCTCGAACTGCTGCTTGAGTCGTGGAGCCTCGATGACATCTGCCAAATGGATGTCAAGCAGTTGGCCGACTTCCTGCGCCAAAAAGGGCGCAATCGCTTTGCCGATCCGGAATGCATCGCCAAGTCGATTCAAAAGGCGGCCCGTTCGTCGTATCGGTTGTCCAAGTGTGTCGAGGATTCCATCGACTTGCTGTTAGGGCTGTCGATTCAATCAATCCGCAGCCTGCAATCGCAGCTCAAAGAGCTCGATAAAGCCATTACCCGCCATCTTGAAGGCATTCCGAACACACTGCAAACCATCCCAGGCATCGGACCGGTTTATACCGCAGGCATCCTGGCCGAAATCGGGCAAATCGAGCGGTTTCACAACCAGGCCGCCTTGGCAAAATATGCCGGCTTGACATGGTCCAAGCACCAATCGGGCCGTTTTCAAGCCGAGGACACCTCCCTCATTCGTTCCGGCAATCGCTATCTCCGTTACTACCTAGTGGAGGCTGCCAACTCGGTGCAACGGCATGATGCGACGTTTCGTGCGTACTACCGGAAGAAGTATGAGGAAGTGCCCAAACACCAACATAAACGAGCCCTCGTCCTCACCGCTAGAAAACTCGTGCGTGTGATCGATGCGCTGCTACGCAACGGTCAAATCTACACGCCAAGAAAGGGGGAAGATCGATAAGAGGATCGATCTGGTATACCAATATCAACCTTTAGACCCAGTTTATTACATGTACCAATACTGGGTTTCTTCAGTATTGCCTTTTTTCGGATCATCGGACAAGGGAATTTCCAATTTCTATGATTTTTCACCTTGACATATTACCGCAGGACTTTATCAAACAGTTCTTTAACTGTTTGAATAGCATCTGTAGTAGATCTTGCGAACCTATCTAGCTTAGTTACAACTAAAGTATCTCCTTCTTCCAATACGCTTAACAGTTTTTGGAACTCCGGTCGATCTTTTTTTGTTCCAGTAAACTTTTCTTTATAGATTATGTCACATCCTTCTTTTTCCAGCGCCTGTATTTGAGCTTCCAAATCTTGATAAACAGTTGATACCCTCGCATAGCCATATTTCATGAGTGTAGCCTCCTATCAGCCCAATTTATGACACTAAGTTATGACACTTCTTTATATACTGATATTACTACACTCATGAATCGGGGTCAAAACTTAAAAGTTATGATACTAAATGTCTAAATAAATCATATAGAGAATATAAAAAATAGCATGGTTCCCCTCCCTTGATTAGGAGAGGTAAGGCATGCTATTTGTTACATATAAGTAAAAGTGCACGGAGCACTAATAACCGTACACTATCTTTTTGGCCAATGAGCGCGAGATATTAAATAATAGTTCTTCTCTTTTCTGGATATTGTGCTGAAGTTGATCTAGGTTCCGTATCTCTAAGCCCTGTCTATGTTCTGACAACAATCCGCATTGCGGATGCTCCGGTATCTTCCAAAATGCTTTAACAGCATCATCATGTAAAAGAAAGTAAAATTCATCACAATAATCTAAATACGTCCTCCACTTATGATCTTGAAGAAAATCAACTTGCGATACCTTTACTTCAATAATCACAATTCTCCCATTTTCATTAAATCCAACCACATCCGCACGCCGGCCATTCGGCAGCGTCCATTCACTTGCTACGACATATCCTTGCTGATAAAGCCATTTCATAGCTTTATTTTGAAGCTCCCCATGCCTTTTCAATTCTTTAACAGACAACGTATTAGAAGCTTCTACCGACTCCATATAAGTCTTTATCGTGCTTTTCTTGAGATTCTTCAACTCATTTTCAATCTCTTTCTGTTCATTTCTAATACGCTTCAATTCCTTCTGCAGCCGTTTCAATTCAGATTGTAAGTCTTCGGCTAAACCGGTTGGAAGTCGATAACGGCCATCTTTCGGAATCGAAAATATATCTCCCCTAATCCGATTAATATCAATATCGTAATCCCATAGACATTTCTTTCCCTGCTTAACACGTTTTTCATACGAAATAACTAGCCCATCTAAGTCACAAATATAGTAGACATAATCGTTTTCATCATAGCGAATAACATTCCGTTTTCCAAATTCCAATCAATCTTTCCGTTCTCAATAACGACCAACTTTCCGCAGTTTAAACAAATCATTAATCTTCCAGCCAATTGTAAAGTGGTACTCTTCTTACATATGGCTTCTTTTCTAGTTGTTCTAGCTTCTGAATTTTCTCTTGAATCAGTTGTTCTTTGGCTGTTTTTAAATTTTCTCTTGCTTTATCTTTTGCTCGGCGTAATTCCAGATCGTAAATTTTATTTGCTAGTGCTGTTGCAAGGTAATCCCTAAAGGAGTTAACTTTTCCTTGATTATATTTATCTATAACTTTCCGGACAACAGCTTTAAAGCTTCGTTCAGATAATTCGTCCTTAGTAGCTTCTCTAAAATTGCTAATGATTAAATTAATCATTTCATCGTTATGAGAAATAGGCGAAATTTCTTCGTTATTAGAAGAAATTCGCTTATCATCATCATAATTTATATATATATTATTATTATTATTATTAACTTTCTTCTTAGGATTATTAGTCTTAGTATTATTATTATCCTTGTTTTCCGTATTCGTTGTTTCCGTATCCTGATTTTCAGGAAACGGGTTTTCGTTTGAATCCACAGCTTTTTCTCTTTTTCTTTTTTTCACGGTTTTCACGGTTTTGTACTCAATAAGTAAAGTCTTCCCGTTCTCTTCTGCCCATTTTTTTAGATTTTCTATTTCATTTGCAACATCCTCTTTTTCATCTGAAAAAAGATAAATCATTTCTTCAAAGTGTTTACCAACGACTTGAATTCTTGCGAAATACCCTAATTCGATCAACTCGTTTATAACTTTGTAATGAGCATCACGGCCATTTTTAGAACGACTAATAATTTCTTTCATATGTATTTCCCAATCTTTTGTATTAGACAAGAAAATGGACAGCAACCCTTTTGCTTGCAGCGTTGCTTCTTTATCGTTTAAAAGTGAATTGGAAATTTGTGTGTATTTCTCTTTTCTTACGTTTCTATAACTTTCTTTTCTCTGTGTCATTATTCTCCTCCTCCTATTTACTATTTAGGAAAAGGAAAAAGCGCCTGCCTGTCGTGTTTTCGTGTTTTGGGTACGACAAACAAGCGCTCAACATAATAAAATGACAATATTTAACCTCTTGAAATACTTTCATCTATGCATTAAAATTAAAGAATAGAGTGAAAGATTTCAAAAGAGTCTTGAGGCAAGTGTTTGTCGTGGGGTGGACACGACGAACACGGTATAAGGATGTTGGCAGCATCCTTATACACGCTTTAAGGCTCTTTTTCTTTTTCCGAACATTATTAAGTTATTTTTTATTTTAACTCTATTAGATGAAATGTACAATCAAAATTTTGATTGATTTAAAAACTTTTTTGCAATACAATACCATCCAAAATTCTTCCCATTTAGCCCAATAATCAAAATCAAAACCTTATTTCTTAGTACTTCTGGTCATCACTCTCTTTATCTGTCACATCAAAAAAGGAACTCCCCATATATTCGAAGTATCTGTTTGTAACACAGTCTGGGCTACAAAAAAATTCGTTTATTGATCGCTGTATTCAATTTCCATTGAAACATCTATTTCTTTATTACAATTACCACACAATCACGGTTGTGATTTACAACAATTAAAACATGTTTTGTTGTGATTCACAACATTTCTTTTGTGTTTTTATAACATTTTTGTTATAATAATATCAAAAGTGTTATCAATTCTCTGTGGAGGACATAATATGTATGAAGTAATCTTTTATCAAGATAACCGTGGCCGTTCTCCTGTAAAAGATTTCCTTGACAAACTCCAATCTAAAGCCAAAACGAACAAACAAGCAAAACAACTGTACAAAAAATTTATTTTGTATATAGAAGTATTAGTTCAATCCGGAACAAGGGCAGGTCTTCCATACACTCGATATATAGGAAATGGAATTTGGGAGCTTCGTCCAAAAGATTATAGAGTTTTCTTTTTCGGATGGGATGGTAACAAAATTGTTTTGTTACATACCTGTCGAAAGACTACTCAAAAAACGCCACAAAAAGAGATAGACAAAGCGATCAAAGAAATGGCTGATTGGATCAAGAATGGGAAAAATCGGTTATAACACACTCATTTATCCAGGGGGGTGCATACCCTCTGGATGAATGAAGATTACTTAAAAATTTATAAAGTATAGGATTACGGAGGTGCCGTTAATGAATTGGGAAGAATATAAAAAAGAAATAACTGCAATTGATAGGGAGGAACTAGAACAGATCGAAATTGTCGCCCAACTCATAGCACGTAGAAAACAAATGGGTCTGACGCAAAGTGATTTAGCGAAAAAAGCCGGATTAAAGCAGTCAGCTATTGCACGACTCGAGCGAGAAGCAGTGATTCCGCGATTGGATACACTCGAGAAGATTGCAAGAGCACTCGGCTTAAAATTAGCTTTGGTAGATGAAGAAGCTTGTACTTATGTCTAAACATATGTCTAAACAAAAAATCCACCCTAATTTATCCAAGGGTGGATTTTTTTTATATCATTTAAAGAAGGAGAAGGATTATAGCATGTAGAACGTTTACTGTAACGCATAAGAAAGGAGTTACATAAGTTGGAAAACATTGAAAAAGCTTATAGCACAAAAGAGATTAGTGTAACATTGGGAATCGGTAATAGTACACTTAGAAAATGGTGTCTAGCTCTTGAAAAGAACGGATATAAGTTCTTTAGGAACGACAGAGAACAGCGTTTATTTGTAGATAGCGATTTAATTACACTCAAACACTTTCAGCAACTAGTCCAAAATCACAATATGCAATTGGATGACGCAGCAAGAATCGTTGTAGATAGATTCGGAAAAGGTCCGTTCCAGGAAAGAACGGATATCGTTCCAGTAGAACGGCGTGATTTCAACCGTTCTAATGAACGTTCTAATGAGAGGATAAATCAGCAACTGTTAGAACACATAAGAACGCAGGAAGAATACATGAAAAAGCAAGAAAAATTTAATGAAGAACTTTTACGTCGTTTGGATCAGCAAAAGCAATATATAAATAAAAGGCTTGATGAGCATGATAAGCTACTAACAGCTTCATTAAAGGCGAGCCTCGAGGCAAAAAAGAAAGAATCTTTTTGGAGTAGATTCTTCAAAATAAAAAAAAAGACAGCTAATTGAAAATGAGCTGTCTTTATCTTTTTAGAACTCTTTCCCAATACCAATAAAACCATTAGTTCTTTTTTTATATTTATAAGTAGTATTATTAATTTTGCGTTCCACTTCCTCTTCTTCTTTATTTATCTTACGTTCCACTTCCTCTTTAATTTTTTGCTCACGCAGCATTTTTTTTATGAAAGTAGCTTTTCTCTTTTTTCCTTCTAGCCATTCCCAAATGTCTCGATCGCTTTCACCAAAAACAATTTCTACTCGTTTTTTAAATGGCTCATTGTTGTTCATCTTGACCAATTCCTTCCATTAATCCGTATTTATAAAAACCCAACACATTAGCCAATTCGCTGTTATCCATATATTCAGCGATACCTATTTCATCATCGAATAATTTTTTAATCAAAAGATTTGCAGCTCCACCTGTAACTAAAATCTTTTGCATACGGCCAAAACCTTTATATGTAGTTTTAATAGCACTTGAGATGTTTCTAGTGAAGATTTTTCGTTGCTCCATAACAATATCAGTTATGTCGATCTTTTGTATCCCATCCGGAGACCACAAGTATTTCCCTTGATCATTCCCATCTCTTATAACTTTTTCCACTTCATATTCACTAATAGTATACCCTTTTGCTGTTAAATGTTTTTTTACCGTCTCATAAAGAGTGTAGGCACCTTGAGATAACTGGTTTCGTCTATCATCAACCATATTCATTTTTTTAAGCGCATCAATTAAAACTGTACCCCCACCTATGTCAACAACTCCTATATTGGCATTTAAAAGAGGGGTATCTTTTAAAATACCTTCTTCATCTGTGACAACGTTAATAACGGTTCCGATCGGCTGCGGTAATACAAATAATTTCTTTACACGAATATTCAATGATTTCTCATCAACTGTAACATTATGGTCTCCCTTTAAAGCTTTTTTAATTTTTTCAAGGGCTGATTCTTGAGTGTAGTCGCTTGTTGGAACACCTGTTACAACAGCAACCTCAAGTATTCCGTCTTGAGCGTCTGGAAAGTCTAGAGCCAATTCCGCTAATGCAAAATCGGCTAACAGTTTAAATTCTCTACTAGAATAACGCGCAGAACCAAAGCCGATTGTGTCCACTACAATATCAACAACATCTTCATCCAGTTCCGTTCCCCATACATAAGTAAAGTCGTCTTTACTCGAAATGAAATCACGAACATCTTTCTCGGATTTTGCAAATCTAAGCAAATTTCTGTTTCCGTATTGGGAAGCTTCAACAAACCTACTTGGCAGCACCTTCGTTTTTTTGGCTGACTTTATTTTGACTTGTTTGTTCCCTAAGTCCAATGCGAATAATTCCATTAAAATTCATCCCTTCTCTTTCAATTTGTAAATTAAGATAATACGTGAATTAATACGGAATATAAACCGTAATATCTTGACTATACGACAAATAATACGGTAATATATACGTATAGTCAAGATGTTTTTTTAATAAACCGTTAATTTTACCGTATTAATTAATGCATATTGATTTGTCTGACAAAACAAAATGAAAGAAGGAAGGAATTTTATGTTATTTCAATTGTTGACATTATTTTTAATATTATTTGTAGGAATTGTTATTCTGTACACAGTATTTAAATGTATTTTAAAATTAAGTTCTTCTTTAATCCATGGGCTAATAAAAATAGCTTCTGGTATAGTTTTACTAAGTCTTGTAGGATGGATAATGTTTTTAAAATAATTAAAAAAAAGTAAGAAAAACTTATTTTTTTCTTACTCTTTTATATGTATTTTTTTTATAACTATATGTAATGTATTTATTAACCATCATCATTCTTTTCAGCTTCCCTCATTTCATTACTTATCATTTCATTTCTTATGTTGTAAACTGTATTTCTGGATAGGCCTGTTGTTTCAGCAATTTGCTTAATCGGTACATTATTATTAAGCATTGAGAGAACCTTGTAGTATATTTTTCGATCGTTTGGATCATCTGCAAACTGAGAGTACTTTTTGGGTCTACCTTTTGTACCTTTTGCTTTACAAACGCCCAGTGCTTGTCTCTTTCTGATACCTTCTCTGATATATTCAATTTCTCTGTTATTTATCCATGTCAAAATATAAATAAGTTGTCGGATGAATATTTTCTGTACATTAATATCCTCAATGTTTATATCATCAATAGGTATTTCTAAAATTAAAAGACCTATATTTTTCATGTCAAGTTGACGCAGGATCTCTACAATATCATTTGTATTATCCCCAAGAACATCTATACTGTTAACAACTAAAAAGTCATTGGTATTTAACGTTTCTATACACTCTTTTAAATTATCTTGATAATGATTTTCATTGGACTTTTCCTTTATTTCAGTGATAATTTTATCAACATTATGTTTTTTTAAACTTTCGAACTGTTCTTCTATTGTTTGAGTAGAAATATTCCTTATATAACCAACTTTCCTGTATTCGCTCATATATTCACCTCCTTTGCTATATTTGTTATCTTGACGCAAGTACATAATATTCATTCAAACGTTGATAAAAAAACAAACATGTTATAAAACATATGTATAATGATAATTATTCTAATATCCTTAGTGATTTCGTAGAAATAAGAATAAACTAACCCATTCACCAAGAAAGGAATAAAAAATATATCAAAGTGCAGAATTGCAAAAAGTAAATTTGAAAAAAAAATAGCTATTTTTTTTCCTAAGACATCCTCAAATACAAAAGGAAGCCATTTTCGAAAAATAAATTCTTCCAGTATTGGAGATATAAGTAATGGTAAAATAATTTTTATATAATTATGATTAATACCTTGGTTAATGTTTTCTGTCGATGATACGTTTAACTGTAAAAGGCATCTTATATATGAAAATACTAAACTAAATATAATTATGATTAAAGTCCCTTTTATGATCATAAAAGGTTTATATAGTTTATTGAACAATTTATTATCCTCCTTGAAAAGAGACAACAAATATAAGAATATACACTCTTATATTTGTTGTCACAATGGTATTTCCTTTTTTCTTAATCATTTTCAAAAATTAAAGGATGCGTTTTATAAAATTGGTTCTTCCTCGTATGTTGGCTCGGCAATATAAGAATATGTGAAATAAATATTATCTTCACCACAAAAAGGACAACATGCAGGTTTGTCATTTATATCTGTGTTTACATAAAAATTTTTCTTACAATTTCTACATTCTACCGTTACAATTTTCATGATTTTCATTCCTAATCACTCCTGTTTTTCCAAATTCCTTCATCGCCGCCAAAATTCTTTTTGGCTTTTTTCATACGTAAAAGGTACACAAAAGATACACGGATAGATGATCACTCAAATTCAAAGAAGACTTTTCCCTCTTTAATTACGAGTGCAGCTTCAAATGTTTTGCCTGATTTACTCTTAAAACCTTTAATTTTGGTTGTTCGTCCTTTTTCTAGCAAATCCTTGATGTTCTTTTCTGTGAGCTTTTTGCCAGCAATAGTACGATTAATAGAGAATTTACAGCCGTTTTTATACTCGCTGCACCCGATAAAAGTCTTTCGATCCACCATTTCACCTTTTTTGCAGCAAGGACAAGTACCTTTGCTATGACTCTTTTTTTCATCATTTACTGCATTTTCAACTTTTGTCGAATTAATTTTTCCAGGTGCTTTTTGAATCAAATCGACTATAAATTTATTAATATTGGCGATAAATGTTTCCGTAGATCCGTTGCTTTCTGCTATTTTTCGCAAATAACTTTCCCATTTTGCTGTCATTGAAGGGCTTGAAAGAAGTGTTCCTTCGATTGCTTCGCATAAAATTTCGCCTTTTTTCGTCACGTAAACGATGTTCTTTTTCACTTCGATATAGCCACTATTTTTTACAGCTTCGATGATCCCTGCCCTTGTCGCTTCTGTTCCGATTCCTTCAACTTCTTTTAAGATTTCGCTGTCAGCTTCGTCGTCTACCATTTTTCCCGCAGTTTTCATCAAATTAATTAAACCACCTTCTGTAAAGGGCTTAGGAGGCCTTGTATGCCCTTTTTTTCTTTTTAGGATAGATAATACCTTTTCGCCATCAGAAACGCTAGGAAGGGCTTTTATTTCGTTATTTTCACTATTCTCACTTTCTTTTTCGATAACTTGCTCATTTGAAAATAGCGATTTCCAACCTTCATCAAGTTCAATTTTCCCCACAGTTTCAAACTCAACTCCATTGACTACTGTAAGAATCCGTGTTTCAACATAACGATAATCCGAATGAAACATAGCTAACGTATTCCGGACGATTTCAAAATAAATGTTCCTTTCCTCGTTTGATAATGAACTGATGGCATTCTCATCAGGTATCGTTTTAGTTGGAATAATTGCGTAGTGTTCCTGAACTTTCGATCCATCAACGTAGCGTTTATTTGGATTCGCTTCAAATTCGACATTCAGAATCTTTTTATAATCATCGAGTTTGCTAACTAAGTAAGAAAATTCATTTTCTGTAATGAAATTGCAGTCTGTACGAGGGTATGTAACCATTTTTTTTTCGTACAGCGATTGCATTGTTTCTAACACTTTGGAAGGACTGTATTTCCATTTCTTGTTGGCAACTGTTTGTAGAGTTGACAAAGAGTGTAATTTAGGCGATTTTATCCGTTTTTCCTTTTTCTCAACTTTATGAATAGATCCTTCGATTTCGGATTCAAGAGACAAGAGTTTTTCTTTTAAAAATTCTGTTAATTCCTCGATTGTATCTTTTTTGATGTTTGCTTTCCCTTCATAAGTGCCGTTTTGTGCTTTAAATTGCCCAATTAGTTCAAAGAAGGGCTTCGATACAAAATTTTCGATTTCTTTTTGCCGTTGATAAATCATGTAAACGAGTGGTGATTGACAGCGACCTACACTTAGAACCGTATTTAAGCCTTTATTTCTCAATAACATGGTGTAAAGTCTGCTTGCGTTCATTCCTACAAGCCAATCGGATATTTGACGAGTTCTCGCTTCATTATACATGAGCAAGTCTTTTTTATTATCTTTCAGGTTGCTGAATCCTTTACGGATTTCATCCACTTCCAATGAGTTGATCCACAACCTTTTTATTGTCTTATTTTTTGCACCGGTCATGTAATAAATGGAGTAAAAAATATTGGATCCTTCCCGATCTATATCACAAGCGTTGATTAATATATCAGCTTCAACAAATAGTTTCTTCACAACATTAAATTGTTTGGATACAGATTGTTTAACGCGATACTCAAATCGCTCTGGAATGATCGGCAAATGGTCTAAAGACCATTTTTTCCAATCCGAGTTGTATTCGTGCGGCTCTTTTAATTCCACTAAATGTCCAATACCCCACGTAATAAAAGCTTTATCATTAAAAAAACGGTTATCAACCACTTCGATGTAACCGTCTTTCATTTTTGTGTTTTGGAATGCATCTGCATATGCTTTCGCTTGACTAGGTTTTTCTGCAAGGATGACTGTTTTTTTCATGTGTTTATCCTCCTTTAAAAAATAAAAATAAAATGGATTCTTTTGTTATCAATAAGAATCCATTTTACCTTTCTAAAATATAATTAAGCTCTTTTTCTCTTTGTAGCTTCTTCATTTTTACCACATATTTTAATTGGTCATTCCAATCCCAGCTTTTTTCTTTTTCGATGTTTTTTGGTTTATCTGGAATCTCCGGTTGGAAACTATACGTGGTTCCATCCTTTCTCTTAACTTCCAAGAATTTAAATTTTTCTAAAAAATTGAGTCCACCTGCATCATTATCTACACATAGAGAAATACTTTCGGGAACATCTTTTAATATTTCCTTTGCCTTAACAAAATAATTAAAAACAGTTGTATGTTTAAGTCCCTCCATACTTATAAACCAAGTATCTTTAGTATTTTTTTTATATAAGGTAGCATAACTAAGTGCGTCAATAGACGATTCAAAAAATTTTAAATGTTTAGGCTGGCCAAACAGAAAATTAAATCCAAATCCAAGTGTAGAATTTTTTTGGATATTCTTCCAAGTGCCACGTTTATATTTATCGGACCGAATGGTTCCTTGTTCAAAACATCCTAAAATGTTTTCTTTATATTTCCAAATAAAAAGAACATTATTGAATTTATCCTGTTTAATCAAGCCTTCTTCATGTAATTTGTCTACTAATGCAGCATCAATTTTTCTCTCTTTTATGAGATATTCTCTAGCCTTATCGAAATTCGGAACTTCTTTTTCTGGAGAGTATTCAAATGGTTCAACTACAAAGGTAACTTTTTTGCTATCTTGATAATTCCCTTCTAATAATTTTTTAATGGAGTTTTTAAATGATAAACCTTCAAATTCCCTTATAAAATTAATAATATTGCCACTTACCCCTCGGCTATTCCAGAAAAAAGCATTTTTCTTTCTGTCTATCACACAACTATCATGATCTACTAATCTATAGTATCGATCAGTATCGCGTTTTATAGGAATCCCATTAGTAAGACAATAATCTATAATATCAATAGACATGGCTTTTTCAATAGTTTCTTTTGAATACATAATAAATTTCCTCCCTTTATCTTTTCCAAACCATAAAAGACAAAAAAACAAAAGAACGAATGCAATCTATAAACGAAAGTCTTTTCTCGAATGCCTTACCAAAACAATATTGAACATTCGAAAATAATGATGAAAATTGCAGCAAAAAAGATCAAGCTCTCAATTTTTCCGCCATTGATGTAATAGAAATTTCCAAAACGAATTTGCTTATCACTCATAGGTAAAAGTAATTTGATACCTGGCTTACTGAATCCATCTGCCACAAGATGGATCAGGTATCCCAAAATAAAATAAAATGTAAACATAACACTAAAATTAAGGAAGCTCACTAATAACACTAATGTCATCAAAACTAAAACTAGAAAAAACATCGAATGAGTCACACCTCGATGGCCAAATATTGTACTTAAGAAGTTTGATATTTTTCTGGTCCTACAACCAATCCATGAAACTTCTTCATCAATATCCGGGAGCAACGTTCCTATTGCCAAAGCTGTTATTGTACCGGCACTGAGCGTGTCGGTAGTAGCCATGAGAGGTAAACCAATGCTCATAGCTGTAGCTAAATGAGTTCTATGTCTCATTTTTGTCCCTCCACTCTAATTTCAAAAATAAAAAAAGGTGAGACTTAATTTAAAGACTCACCTTTAAAAGACTCTTATCGTTCTAGACCTAGTTGTTTAAAATGATTCAACGCTTGTAATTTTTTTAAGTTATTTGTCTTATTCTTTGTTGGAGATTCTATATTTAATAAATCTTCTAATTCGGTAAGGCGCTTTTCCTTTTCTTTTAGTTCTTCTTCCTGAGGAAAAGGTTTTGTCAGTTCTAGTTTCGCATTTTCCAGCTGTTCTTGTACGTTACTTAAATCTGCTTTTGTTTTTTTGTATCGTTCAGGCATAGTGTCTAATGTGTTGTCTAAACGAGTAATATTTCCGTAGACATCTTTACCTAAAATTGTACGGTGACTAACTGCATTTTTAAGTTCAATAATAAATTCGCTTGAAAAAGCGTCATAAGATAAATTCATTTTAAAACCGCAGTAAGAACCTATTTCTTTAGGACCAATACCATCCATATTTTTACAGGCTTCTAAGATAGCTTTTCCGGCGGTTTCTTTATCAGTGTAGGTTTTTCCGTTTATTTCCATACTTGAAAACTTTTTGTTATCATCTCCTCTATTTTTAGAAAGAACATCGAGATCTTTCTCAAATCCTTTAAGTTTTTCAGAAAGTTGTTTAATTTGTTGAGGATATGTTTTTAGAACTTTATCCTCTAGCATATGTTTTTGACTTAAATAACTAGATTTCAAGGTTTTTAACTTTGTAACTTGAACTTCCAAGTCCATTTTTTCTTTTATGAGTGGATTTCCAGTTGCAAGTGCTTTGATCTCCGCATAAGAAAGGGCAGCTTCATCAACATCTTGAGCACTTCTTGCAGGTGATTTACTCGTCATAATTTGAGAGATAAATTTTTGTTTATTTTCCACTAGCTGATATAAATAAGCGTCAAATGTATTTTCAGTTACATACCGAAATATTTTCACTTTTTTATTTTCATTTCCCTGTCTTACAATTCTACCCATTCTTTGTTCCAGATCTGAAGGCTTCCATGGACAATCAAGATCGTGTAGAGCAATTAGCTTATCTTGAACATTTGTTCCGGCACCCATTTTTTGTGTAGAACCAAGGAGAAAACGAATTTCCCCAGTCCGGACTTTTGCAAAGAGTTCATCTTTTTGCTTTTCGTTTTTAGCATCATGAATAAAAGCTATTTCATCAGATGGTACACCTTTTTCAATTAATTTATTTTTAATATCATCATATACATTAAATTCCCCATCTCCTTTAGGCGTTGATAAATCACAAAATATAATCTGTGTTGAACGTTTATCTTTAGTTTCTTTCCAAATATCAAAAGCGTTTTGCACACAGGCAGAGACTTTACTATTTTCATCATCCGGTAGATTTTCATTAATGAGTCGTTGATCAAGTGCAAGCTTTCTTCCATCATTCGTAATCTTTAACATGTTGTCTTCACTAGGATTTACTAAACCATTCCTGACTAATTCCGCACGCTCAGCCAAACTTTTAACTATACTCTGTTGATACTCAGATGGTTTTGCAACAATTGTTGAAAACTCGGCTTCCGGTACGGGTAGATTTAACATATCTGCAGTTTTAATGTCTGCTATTTCCTTGAACATATTCATTAGCTCAGGAAGGTTGTAAAATTTAGAAAAACGTGTCTTCAAGCGATAACCTGTACCTTCCGGAGCCAGCTCAATCGCCGTTTCAGTTTCCCCAAAAGTACTTGCCCAAGCATCAAAATTTTCTAACCCATGTTTCTTTAAAACATCGTATTGTAAATAGCGCTGCATAGTATATAGTTCAGTCATACTATTACTAATCGGCGTTCCGGTTGCAAAAACAACCCCTTTTCCTCCTGTTATTTCGCTCATATAGCGACATTTCATGAACATATCTGTCGATTTTTTTGCTTCTGTTTGCCCAACTCCGGCAACATTTCGCATTTTAGTGTATAAAAATAGATTTTTATAGCTATGTGCTTCATCAACAAAGAGACGATCAATCCCTAATTCCTCGAAGGTTACCACATCATCTTTACGACTTTGATCATTTAATTTAGCCAGTCGTGCATTAAGACTCTTTTTTGTTCTTTCCAACTCTTTAATACTAAATTTATCTCCATTTTCCCTTTTTAAACGTTCTATTCCATTTGTAATGTCCTCAATTTGTTCATTAAGTACCTTTTTTTGATGCTCAATGGACATTGGAATTTTTTCAAATTGACTATGGCCAATGATAACTGCATCATAATCACCAGTAGCAATACGGCTACAAAACTTTTTCCGATTTTTAGGTTCAAAATCTTTTTTTGTCGCAACTAAGATATTAGCCGATGGGTAAAGCTGTAAAAATTCAGCTCCCCATTGCTCTGTAAGGTGATTCGGCACTACAAATAAAGATTTTTGACACAATCCTAACCTCTTGCTTTCCATTGCTGCAGCAATCATTTCATAAGTTTTTCCTGCCCCTACAACATGCGCTAATAAAGTATTTCCACCATACAGAATATGTGCTACAGCATTTCTTTGATGTTCCCGTAAACTAATCATTGGATTCATTCCAGGGAAAGAAAGATGACTCCCATCATACTCACGTGGACGGATTGAATTAAATTTCTCATTATATAATTTTACAAGCCGATTACGTCTCTCTGGATCTCGCCATATCCAATCTGTAAAAGCTTGTTTGAGGGCATCTTGTTTTTGCCGTGCTAACATAGTCTCTCGCTGATTTATCACATATTTTTCGTTACCATGTTCATCAGTAACCTTATCCATAATACGGACGTCTTTTAAATTTAATGTTTCTTCTAATATCTTATAGGCGTTCATTCGAGTTGTGCCAAATGTACTCTCTGCTAAGATATTACCTTTATCTTTTGACTTTCCTTTTATATACCAACTAGATGTTATTGGGGAATAACTAACACCCATATCAAATTTAGAATAATTAGGTGTTTTTAGGACCTCGAACATAAAATCTTCGATATCTTTAGGAGGAATCCAGGTAGAGCCTAATTTCACAAAAATTTCGCTTGCATCTAATTCTTTAGGTAAAGCTTTTTCTAAAGACTGAATGTTATAATTTAATGCTTCAATCTCTTTCTCTACTTTTTTTGTTTCAGCATAGTCAACCGGGTATTCAGAATGAAGGCTTCGTAATACTCTTTCTAATTCGTTTTTCTTTTCAGAAGCTACTTTCAGTTTTTCCCTAATGTTCCCACTAAGATAAGCGTCTGCTGTTTCAAAGTCATTTGTTCCTGGATTACGGAAAATAACTCCTTTTAGCTCATTTATTATTTCCGTTTGGTCCATATTTGTAAGCTGTGACATGTAGTTAAGATCTACTTTCCCTTTCTCGCTTAGGGACAAAGCTAAGGCCTCACTTGCGGTATCAACATGCGTTGGGATTATATGCTTCCTAATAGTTCTTTTCGTAAATATATCTGCTTTTCTCTTGAAGTTATTATTAGAGTCCAGAACTTCAAGAGAAGCTAATAAAGCATAAGAAGAATCGCCTTCAAATGCTTTCATGTTCTTTTTATCGTTCAATCTTCCGAATTTTCCGACAAAATCATCATATTGATGATTTAACTTTTCTTGTGATTTTTTAATATAAGAATCATCGTAATCATTTGTCTGATATTCAATAAGTTCCCGAACGGTGTCTCTTAATTTAATCAATCCTATTACTCGTTCTTTTTCATTTTGATTTAGATCTTGTTTAATCATTTGAGAGTTTTCCCTGTAATAGACATCATTATTAACAATCGCATAACTAAAATTTCGAACAGACGCAGGTATAACAGAAATTTCATCACTTATTTGTTCATCTATCTCATGTTCATTCTCTTTATATGAACCTCGAATATTTGAAATAGCCTTTTCTAATTGATCGTCTAAACTAATATTTTCAAAAGGTTCACATGTACTTTCTGTACGACCGTACTGTGTAGTTTTCATTTTCATAGTGCCTAAAACCATTTCGGGATGTTCGATAAAATATCGATTCATACGAATACCATCTTCTGTAGTCCCAACATGTACCCAGTCAGGTATATCCTCTGATAAGTGCTCTCTTTTTTGTAAGAAAATAATATCTGCGGTAACTTCTGTTCCTGCGTTCTTAAATGCGTTATTAGGAAGTCGAATTGCACCTATTAAATCAGCTCTTTGTGCAATATATTTGCGTACTTCTTCATTCTCTTTATCCATTGTACCTTTCGAGGTAATGAGAGCAATAATACCACCAGGACGTACTTTATCTAATGTTTTGGCAAAGAAATAATCATGAATAAGAAAACCATATTTATCATAACGAGAATCAGCTACTTGATATTGACCAAAAGGTACATTACCTATGGCAACATCAAAGAAGTAATCAGGAAAATCAGTATTTTCAAATCCGTCAATAGTAATATTAGCTTTTTGATATAACTGTTTAGCGATCCGACCGGATAAATCATCTAATTCAACACCATAAAAAACACTGTCTGATAAAGTTTCCGGTAAAAGGCCCATGAAATTTCCAATCCCGCAAGAAGGTTCCAAAATATTTCCTTTTTTAAATCCCATATTTTCAAGAGCCTGATACATAGCTTTAATAATAACCGGAGAAGTATAATGCGAGTTTAAAGTAGATTCTCTAGCACTTGCATATTCTGCATCAGTTAACAATTCCTTTAATTCAATATATTCATTTGCCCATGCTTCATTATCTCTATCAAAAGCCGAAGATAGCCCTCCCCATCCAACATAACGCGATAATACTTCTTGTTCTTCAGGAGTGGCTAATCTATTTTCTGCTTCTATCTTCTTCAAAGTCTTAATAGCTTCTATATTCCAATTAAATTTGGTTTTAGGACCTGCAGCACCTAATTCATTATTGGTAATGTGAAAATTTTTAGAAATAGAAACAGCAGTGGCATTTTGTTCCACTGCTGTTTTATTGATTTCTTTTTCCGTAATAGAAAAAGCAGTGGAATTTTCCTCCACTGCTACTGGGAATAAACTCAATTGTTCTTCTTCTTTTTCATCTATACGTAAATCATTTCCCGTAAGATGACTTCTTCTGCCATCCCCCGGATATTGTTCACTTCTTGGATCCATTTCATCTGATCTTCGGCTTTGAGTTCCTCTGTCACTCCGTATTGTTCCATCAACTTTTTCGTCATTATTTCCATTCGCTTGTTCGCTTGCTCGTTGATGTCGACTAGATGTTGATGAAGCTGACCTTGAATCGATAGACTCTCGTAGAGAATCGTGTTGTTTTCCATCAGATGTTTTCTCCTTAAGCTGCCATACTTCCCTATCGGCTTTTCGTTCATTGTTAACTCCAAGTTGGGAATTAGATATTCCCCCTCTCCCTCTAAGCGATAAGTCCCGCCCTCTTTCTCGAAACTCGATTCCTTCACTACTGGAGTGTATATCCCGTTCTCCACGTAATATTCCTTTTCTCCCAGAGTCACTTTTTTCATTTTCTTCATTACCCCTCTCTTTAATATGCCTTTTAGAGGCTTCATTTTCGCTTCTAAGCCGTTCTTTTTCTGTGCTTGTATTATAACTTGCGGCAACATTTTCCCGCAAGTTTTTATTTGTTTTTTCTAGGGACTGTTTTTCAAATTCTTGAATCTTATCTTGAATCTTAGTTGAAATGTTGGTGTAATTACTCATGGTTTCAGCAACTAATACACCTAATATCTCTAATGGAATTTTTTTGTTAGAAAAGTATTTAATATTATCAAAAACATCCCTATTTTGATAATAAAGACTAGGATTCAGTCCCATTCTTTTCAAAATCATGTAAGTAATGGACTGAATTTCTAACTCCTGCAACATTTTTTTTGTTTCTGAAGATAGTTCTTTCTTTGAAGAAGTTAACTTATCGTCTAAACTAGATACATCTACACTTTTTTGAACATATCTTGCCACTCTATCTTCAAGTGACAAATTTGTGTTTGGTAACCCTCTGTCAATTTCTAACCCAGCCAATACCGTCTCATGTTGATCTTTATTAAATTTCCATATTGTGGCATCTTGAGTAGTGTACTTAGTTTTATGTGTATCAGATATATCAAAAACATATCGTATTTTGGGAGGATAAGAAGAATGATCCAAAATTTGTATCCCTTTTGCTCCCTTATTGACCCATCGATGAAATCTCTTATTCCATAGATCCATACTTGCCACCGCAGTAGCAGTAGGTCTTTGTGCATAAATAAGTAACTGATTTTGAAATGAATATTTGTTTGTATAGCAAGCACTATCAAGAAAACTGATCCAATTGTCTCCTGTTTCAACGATTTCATTTACCTTTGCATATAATAGGTGTTGAATATTATTTACCTTACCCATATTATGCACCTTCTTTCTTAAATCTCTTTATCTTTGCTTCTTACCATCATTTTTAAAACATCAATATTTTTTTGTCTTTTCTCTAGAGTTTTATTTTTTTCTTTCAGAAAAGTATTTGAGCTTTTTTCAAGTTTCAAGAAAGTCTCTCTGTCAACTAGTTGTTTGTCAAAAATATGGTGTAGTGGTTGAACATACTGATCATTTTCATACGTACAAGTAAAAGTTGTTATTAACTTTTTCCCTTCTGGTATGGCTAATGTATAAGTCACAGTACTGTTTTTATTCAGTTCTAAATCACGATTGTTACCTACACCAAATGGTTCAAATTCTTGAGATACTCCGTGTATATATATCATGGGTTCATTTATATATCGATCTGGTACATTATTAGGTACATATGCTGTTACTCTTGCTCTTGACATCAATTCTGCATAATCATACATTTCTTTAATTTCAGCAATTCGTTCCTCACTAAGTTTCCGATTAAATTTTTTGTCGGCCAATGATAACACCTCTCTTTTCGTCGTACTCTACAAACAAAAACATATTATGCGACAAAGCATCGTCAAAAGCCTTAGAATAAAATCGAATTTCATCATCAGAAACACGCAGCGTTACAGTTTTATCAAAAATATAATTTGCTAATGTTAGTTCATTTGCTTCAGCATTAATTTCCTCAATCATATATAAGTCAAAAGATTCTTCAATATAATCTTTAAGCAAATTATCCAATTTTATCACCCTTTCATAAGATTTTTATACTCACCCAAAGAAGGTATCAACAATAAGTACAACTAACCCATAAATTGCCATAATCAAAATCAAAGGACCCCAACCTAACTCTTCTTCTGGCACGACACACACCTACCTCACTCATTAGTATTTTTTTAACATTAGAGAGAATTTCTTTCTTGTTCCATTGCAATTTTTTGTTGAAGGTACTCATAATCCTTTTGTGCACGATATTTTTCGTAGTCACAAAATAATGCCTTTTTAATTTGATAAAGATTTTTAGAATTTAAAAGTGGTTTAATATAATAACGCTTTTTCTCTATAAGTTTTGAATTTTTATTTCCGAAATTTTTATCCTTTTCTTGAAAACCATTTGTTTCTCTATTTTCATACTTATTTCTATACATTTCTAAAGTATTGATATGTTTTTTTATTTCCTTTAACAATGAATTGCCTAACCTTTTTTGGATGTCTTTCATCTGGTTTTGAGCATAATCTTTTTCTTTACGCTGCGATTCTCCAAATAACTCTTTTCTATAAACACTTTCTTTTTCAATTAAAGAGATATATTCCTGGTAGTCAGGGTTATCTTTCATTAAGGATTTTGTTATAAGATCAATTTTTCTTCTAGTTTTTTCAGGCATGTGCCGACTACCATACTGCCAATATTTCTTGTTAGAAGGTAATTCCATATAAATTTCTTGTAATAGCTTTGTTTGCTCTAGGTCTTCTCTGTTTTGCGAAAAATATTTTTTAATCTCACTAACAAGTGTATTTCTCAATTCTGAAATCCTCGATAATTCTGCTGTACGGTCAACAAGTGCATTTGCAAAGATACTTTTCATATTATCAAGAGTTGATTGCTTTCGTTTCCCTTTAGGAGCCAAATATTCAATACCTGTTGTCTCATCCTTGACCTTAATTAGTGGTCTAGTATTTCGTGCTTCAACTGTTCCAAAATGAATGTGAATATGCTCAGTATTTCTGTGTATACTGGCAAACCAATATCCAGATTCTATTTCTTCATCCTTAAACATTTTCTCCATCATTTTTCTACTTGCTTGTTGAATCCTCTGTTCGTCTAGTTCATTATTTTCCGGATTATATATCCCTTCTTTTATAAGAAATTCGGTATCAAATGATATGACATCCTGATAAAACACCGAACCGTTTTGTTGTGCATTATGGATGATTTTATGAACATTTTTTATATCCTCTCTTGTCATTTTTTCCTTATCAATAGAAAAAACGCCCGGAATAAATCCAGGACGTTCAGTAATATCTTGTTCGACCTTAATAAAATCCGAAATTTTATCTTTAATAACTTTAAGTTCTTTCAATTCATCATCTGTTTTGTTTTTTTTCTTTTCTAAAGCATATTGTCTACTCATATAAGCTATATATTTTTCATAATCGACTTCTGATGAATTAAAAAGTAAACTGTTTGAATTTAATATGAAATTTGCTTCGACCTCTTTTTCAGATAACGTTTCTTTATTGTTTAATGATGAAAAAGTTTTCCCTCTCATATCGTATCTTTCAATCACTGTTTCAATCCTTTTGATCTCATCATTTTCTCTAGAAATATTCTTTTGACTTAAAGCATTTTTTCGAGTCATGTATTTCAGATATGAACTAAAACTCTTTGCATCCGGTGTGGTAAACTGAGAAGTTAAAATTATCGAAGGACTGCCCAATTTTATCACCCTTTCTTAATTTTTTTAAAAAAAGTTTCTGGATTCTTTTTCATTTTTTTCATTTAATAGTTCTTTATTAAAATTCGATTTTTTTAAATTAGATTGAATCGTTACCGCACGTTGTATTTTGTTTTCAATATTTTTTTGTGCATCCATGTATATATAAGTATCTTCTGCTTTAGGGATCACTTTGACTCCTTGAGCATGAAAACCCCCGGCAATCATTTCGACCATCATATCAATATTTTTTGACATTACATTTATCTTTCTTTGAAAGTCGTTCGTAATATCTGAAATATGTTCCTTATCTTTTAGCAAAAGCACAGCATATCTAACTGCTTCTGCATAATTATTGATTCCTGGTGTTTTCTTTATTAGTTCTTCTAAGATATCAATATGAACCTGTGAAAATCTTATATGTTTTAAATATTTGGGTTTCATAATTTATCAGCCTCATTTTCAATATCTTCAATATCAATTCCACTTGCTAATAAATGAAAAAGTCGATTGTTACTATCAATGAAATTTTGTAACGTTGATTCTTGATGTTTCAACGTAGCGATAAGGTTTTTAACAGCTTCATCAAATTTGTCTTCCTTTAATTCGAGAAGTCTTAATTCACAATCATTCTGAATCAGCATCTTAATATATTCGTTTCGGCTGAATTTTCTTCCTAAACGTTTGGACAGTTCTGCTGCTTTTCGATCAATCTCTTTGACATAGGCAACGTCCACATTGGTGACTTTTATATCCATTATCGAATCACTCCCCCATAAAGAAGGAAAGAGCATAAGGAAACTCGGTGCCATCCTTTAAAAAAAGGATGGCAAACAGGCTGTGCCTGTTGAGTTTTCGTAGCTCTTCCCAAGGTGTCATTTTTATTCTTTTCAGATATACTACCGATATACTCTTGATATACAAAAGATATAGTCAAATATCTCTTTAGATACTCTTTAGATACATGTCTTTTTTCAGAAGTTAACTTTCTTTTTCTCTAATAACAATATTTTTTGTTTTAAATCTTCTACTTCATTTTTTAGTGTATCTATTTCATCCTCATACTGACTAATTTTCGTTTTGTGTGAGTTAATTTGGTTGTTTGTTTCTAACTTTTCACTTTCCGTCTGATAATTAATGTCAGTTTCAAGATTAGATATAGATTTACTTAAATCACTAATCGCAATTTCCCTATTTTTAATTTCTTTTAACTTTTTTTGTATTTCATTTCTAACTAAATCTTGTTCAAAAGAAATATACTCCTTTTGATATTTATCTTTTGATTGAATGGCTAATGAATTATTTATAATCTTATCTGATTCTTTCACATATATCTTAAAACTTCTATCCTGTAAATCATTACTTACTTCAATTTCTGGATGAATGTATTTTGGAAAAATTGTTGTAGATAAAACACTGAATCCTTCCGGAATATTTTTCACAAATACAACTAAATAATTATCATCTACTCTAATTATTTTTGTTTTAAGTTTCTTACTACTATCAGTAATATATTTACTTTCTATTTCATATTCCATGTTTGACAATTTAGAATCTGCAGTTGCTTCTCTTAAAGAAAAGTCTAATCTCATAAGTTGTCGATCAGGGTTATATTCTTTCTTGACTAAAGCAATTTCCGTAGTATTAGTTAAAAAATCATATTCATTTAAAGTTGCATCTTCAAAAGAATATGATTTTCCAGTAAATATTGGTGAAATGAAAACTGAAAAAAAACACAAACCAAAAAAAGATAATGTAAAAAGATAAGCTTGTGTATGTGAAAATGAAAATTTCTTTTTTCTCATAAAACACTATCCTTTCGAACAATTTCTACTTCAGGTTTTATGTTTTTAAATTTAATTCTTCTATATTTAGGTTTCATGAACTCATCATCAGACAATTCCCTTACAAGTAACCACAAGACCTTTCCGCCATAATTAAAGTCAAACCAATCAGCTTTAATTTTTTCTTTATGCCGTGGTTTGACTTGGTGTATAAAAACTAAATAGCAATTATCTTGTGAGTAATTATAATTAGCTTTTAAACAATCTAATGTTGTAATCATATTAATCTTTCCTTTCTAATTCAAAAATTCAAAATTACATAGGATAATATTCAAAATCAGTTACTTTAATTGAATTATCACTTTCTTTTTTAAGGTTCATGTAGATGAACGCTCTAATTTCTGTTTCACCCTCTGAACCTTTCGCAAAATAAGTAACAACTGCAATAGCATTGACACTATTAGTTATATTATTTGTTTCACTAACAAAGATATTTGATTCTTTAAGTTTAGATGTAAAAACTGGATCAGAGCTTAATACTTTATTATCTGATTCTTCATTCACTTCGGGTGCAATTTTATCTACTACGTCTTTTGAACTCAAAGATAATAAATTATTTCTTCTTTCAGACAGCTGTTTATTTGAATATTCCAAATAAAATTTAACAAATTGATTGGCCACACTTTTAAATTTTCTTTGGGCTTCTAATTCAGAGTTTTTTTCTTTGTCATTTTCACTATTTTTTAGATTAATATTCTCTGTTTTTAAAGCTGTTATTATTTTATTTTTTTTGTTAATTTCATCTTTATATTGCTCTTGAAATTTTGATTGAATTTCTCTTTCTTGTGTGGCCAAATTATAAAATAAAACTCCATTTAAAATAATTGAAACAGTTAAACAGCCTGATAAAATTAGATTAAATTTAGTCATGCGTACCATCCCTTTTTTCTTTAAATATCCCGAACATTTTATAAGAACTTGCAGCTGCAAGTTCTTATAAAAACCGAATATTATTATTGTTTCACCCTACGAATTGAATCAAAATGTTCCATCCAATAACCACTAGACCAATTGTGATAACCGACACCACTATTATTTGAATCAAACATAGTTGTTTCATTAATGTAGATCCCAACATGGCTAATATGTTGAGGACCGCCATAAGTGCCTTTAAAGAAAATAAGATCGCCAGGTTGTGCATCTTCTATAGATACTTCTTGAGTTGCCTTCCATTGTTCAGCTGCAGTACGAGGAAGTGTAATTCCTGCTTTTGAATAGGTCCACTGTGTTAGGCCAGAACAGTCAAACCCTACATTTGGGTTTGAGCCCCCCCACACATATTCCCAACCTATATATTTAGAGGCTTCTTCCATTATTGTTTTAAACGTTTCATTTCCAACAGCAACACCTGAAGTTACATATTGTTTCACTAGATCAGCATAGAAAAAGTTTCCTCCATTCCGGTATAAATAAGTTTTTCCATATGATTGGGACACAGCATTTACATACGAATATGTTTCACCAGTATAGTTTCCTAAGCTCGGTGCAACAACATCCCGAGAGTATTTTTCTGCTATATCAACTGAATGGATTTTTCCCTCCGTTGCTAAATAATAAACATAATTAGTACCAAAATTATAACTTTGTATTATCCCCCAAACATCTGTAAAACCTAAAGATTTACCCAACATCATACTATTTTTAAGATATTTAATCCCCTGTTCAATGCTCTTCTCAGGAGTCAAACTACCTGCTCCTAATCCTAAACTTTCACCAGATTGCATAATATCATTTCCAACACCTCTTGTTTCAACCTCAATAATAGCTAAAATATAAGGAACTAATTCGGGTACCCCTTGATTTTTAGCTTCAGCACTCACTTTATCCATCCATTGTAAGGTTGTCTCAGATAAATTAAGATTTGAAATCGGGCCACTTGGTGAGTTTGTTGAAGAACCTGCGAACATCCCAATTGCTATTACTAAGAGAAAAAAAATAAACACTATAAGAAGTGTTTTAGTACTGAACAATCCTATTAATATTTTGATTTTTTTTTTCCTCTTTAAAAACACATTTGCAGCACCTGTAATTCTTTCAAACGTTTCCAATATTATCACAACCTTTTTTTAATTATTGGCCCCCTTTAAAACGTGCCAACTGTTCGTGTTCTGGATCGAAATTCACTAAATAAGATTCAGTGCTACTTGTTTGTACAATTGCTTGCCCCATTTTTAATTCGGGCAGCATTGCGTATTCTGTTTCGGTCAAAGAATCGCCTAACACTTCTTTCATTCTGCCCATCACAGAATTATCCAAGTTGAAAAATATTTTATACTGGCATAATTCAAACACGGTTTTAACAACGGAAACACTTGCATCAGATGCACCCTCAGGTAAAATTTCATTCGGCGACTGAGTAGCAAAAAACACACCAGCACTATATTTACGCATTTCTCTTTGGAAAGAAACCACATATTCGACAGCAAAAAGATTATTCGAATTAATAATATTATGGCACTCATCAACGAGGACCATAAAATAGTTCAAATCTTTAGGAGAAAGCTTTCCTTCCTCTAATAAGCGTTTCATTTTCCTCCCATTTTTGAGCGCATGTGTCCAATTCATCGTCAGTGCTGTGAATAGCTGACAATTAAACACTTCTCTGTCTAATTGAGATATTCCGTCTATGTCGAAAAACACAATTTGCTCGTTTTCAAAATTTTCAAGAGTAGAATGGCCATCAAATAAAGGTCCGTATTGACTAACCATTTCATCTACCATTATTCGAATAACTTCAAGTGTCCTAACCCTTTGCGGGGTAGGTTTTGCATATTTCACCGAATGAAGATACTTGCTAAAATCACTCAAAGTTGGATAATCCGTAGGCCTTAATCCAGTTACTTTTACTTTTTCAGGATGTTCGCGATAATCAGGAGTTAATAATCCATAATCAATGTAAAAATTTCTCAATAAACTTTTAAACTCCGTGATTTCTATTTCTGTAATTCTTGGATTTAAGAATCGAATCATATTAGCTACTTTAGATAAATGTTGCATGAATGAACCATATTCATCAACCTTTTCTCCTTTTACATCCGTTTTGGTAGCAAAAATTTCCAAGGGATTTATCATACCTTCGCCGCCACTCAGATCAATAATTTTCCCCCCCTGATATTTAACTAAATCATAATATTCTCTAGCTTTATCAAAACCTCTAATAAAACAATTTTTTGCTACTAGGCCCTCTTCTAACATCTTCATAAATGTTGATTTACCTGAACCCATCATTCCAAGTCCAAAGCCGTTAAAGCTACGTCTAGTATTAGTCGAATAGAAAGGATCAAAAATAAATGCGCCGCCAGTTGAAGTTTGTCCTAAATATATACCTCGAGGATCCTTCAATGATTTATGATGAAAAGGTATCCCTCCACCTATAGAAGATGAAGGCAGCACCGCAGAATGTCCAATTTGATATACTTTCTGTTGATCATAGCTAGAGAATAGTGACAACCATTCTTGTTTCGTTTGGAAAAGAAAGATACAAGATTTATGATTCAGCCCATTCAGCTCTTTTCTAAGATCGCTAATGCGCTTTTCTAGCGCATCCAATGAAAAATCATAAACATAAATTCTAGCATGCACTAATTTTACGACTTCTCCGCCTTGTGTAATCTGATGAGCGAATTCTCGCAGATTGTGCAGTTCATACGTTGCATCTTGTTTTTCTACACTTGTTCTGGCAGTCTCCGCACGATCTCGGAGTTCGCCAATCGATCGATTTATATCCCGAATAATTTCCTCTTTATTACTCGTTGCTACATCAAATGTAGCTACAGTGTTTTCATTGTTCATGATAGCTGTCAACCAAAGTTCGCTAACGTCTTCAGCAAATGAATATATATGAAGGCAGCCTATATATCCGTCTCCGGTAAACACATATTTCTCTCCAAACCTAATTCCACCTTTTGGTTGAATCTTTTGGATGAATTCTAAATCGTATCCTTGTTCTTTCAGTCGTATTTTATCTTTTTCTGTTAATTTCATCCTGAATCACCCCTAACTTAAATTTCCGTATTCATGTTATTTAATTTAAAAACTATCTTTTCTAATTCGTCGCGTCTTACGAGTTTCAAAGAGAACGGCTTACCGCCAAACCTTATCATGTCCCTTACGTGATTATCCAATTCCTTTTTGTTTTTTCCATAGACTACGATGAAAAAAGTAAGTTCAGAAAGTTGTTCTTCCACCCACGTCACTCTTCTCAGATTATCGGAAGCGAGCTTTAACATAGATTGGTATCGCTTATATTCCGTATCACTGAGATTTCTTAATAATTTTTTTCTGTATTCACTAATTTTTGATTTCCAATATAGTTGCTGATTCTTTGTTTCAGTCGGATACGTCATTGATAGAATTTTGAAACAATCCGTATATAGTCGGCACAAAGTAGATAACTGATAGATAAATTTTTTTAAATCACTCGCATTTAAAGAAATTAAATCTGTTGTCGTGACTTTTAAATATGCTTGATATTCATTGAATCCATCAACTAAATAGTCCTCATCTGTAATTCGTTTGTAAGGAATAACATCTACAATAGGCAAGTCATTTTTTCTAAATAAAGAAAAAAAAGTATCAGACAATGATTTTTGTCGATGATACTTCTTACTCTCAGCTACCTTCAAATTAAATCGCTCCTTTTATTAAAATCTTTTATATCTATTGGATGGTATTTATTTCTATCCATCCTGAAAATATAAAATATAAGTTTAAAATTTCTGTCTATTGGATAACTTGGGCTTCGGGCACATAAAAATATTCCAAAACATGCAAATAAAATGTAATTTACAATTTGCATAGTTGCCGATATTGGGACAATTTTGTTGATGTAATTAGCTAGGAGAAGCATTCCTCCTACTATCCCTATATCCAACAAGAAAAAAGCCCATAACTTTATTTCCTGTTTTGTATTTTTAGGGTTACGATACATATTTAATCCCTCCCTCTATATTCCAATCGGATTTCCCCCTCTAAACTAATTGATTACAAAACTCGAATGATTATTAATGACACGAACCAATACTTTGTCGCCTTTTTTCACATTTTGAAACTCCTCACCTAACTTTTAAAAAACTTATCAAACCTAGAAGGTTTTTTGCTTTTTACATTATTCTCTTCATCTTTTATTAGAGATCCAAAATATTTATCTTTTTTACTAACTTCCTGATTTACGATATTACTCTCAACTACTGTTTTTATTTCCTTTTGTTCTGTATTTACACTACCGATACCGGAACCGGAGTGACTTATAATGTTTTCCACAGACTGTTTAATATTTTGCTGAATTTGCTCCGGCGTAGCTGTAAATGCCTTTTGAACATCTTGTATAACTGACTGTTTGATTGAATCATTACCGAAAGAAGCATTTTGAATCTCTTGAATCACTTTAGCTTTAACTGTTTCCGGATTTTGAGAAGTATTCTGAACTTCTTGAATCACTTTTTGAATTGCATTTTGTGTCGTTCCTGGAACATTTGCAGCTGTCAGTACTTGACGAACATTTTGCTCTAATTGTTGTGGTGTAGGAAAACTTGATTGTTCAACTTCCTGTATAATTCGTTGTTTTACTTCATTATTACCAAAAGAACCTCTTTGAACTTCTTGAATTAGACTTTGTTTAGCAATTTCAGGATTCGTAAAAGAAGTCTGTTCAACTTGTTGTAAAATCTTCTGTACCGATGGAGAAACCTGTGAAGTATTTATCTTCATATTTCCTGAAACGCCCTGTGATTCGTTTATAGAAGGTGTAGAAGGACTCAATTTCATTCGTTGAATAGTATCTTTATCATTGAATTTTGGATTTTCTATCTCTTCTGCTTTAAACCGAGCCGTTCCGGCTAAATCAGGACCACTGTTAGATTTAAGATTATTAGATTCAGATTCAATTGAATTTAAATCTTTTTGTAATTTTTGTTTTTGGGTAGTTACAGCTGAATTATCTTCGACGCCTTGTGAAGATATAGGCGATAAAGACTTATCATTATCAGATAACGTTTTATTCAGTTCTGATTGATCTCCATTTTGATCATTAATGGATTTAACTTTTTTATTTTCATTTCCTTGCCATTTTTCTCTATTTGATTGGCCCATTGCACCCCCTTCTTCAACACCTTGGTTCCATTGAGTTTTGATATCTTTCAGAGTTTTAGAAAGCCTTTCTCCCTTATCACTAATATTGTTTCCTATCTTTTCTGCGGATCCTCTAATACTATCTTCAACAGCACCTCTAACCCCTCTATTTCTTAGGTAACCAAATGTTTTACCGGCTGAATTCACACTATTTTTTAATGTGTTACCAAAGTCTTTTCTTAAAGATTCACCTTGTTCATCTCCTTGTGCATCCTGTAAACCATTTTTCTGTAACCCGTCTTTTGCATTATTTAGATTCTTCATTCCCTTTCCTGCACTAAAAAGATTAGCTGTACTACGTCCAAGCGCAAATGCTGCCGTGAGTTGAGCAAAACCATCTTTAACGCCAACATCAACTCCAAAATATCGCATAATTGTACTAGATCCTTTAATCAAAATAAAAGTAGCTGCAATCATCGCAATTACATAAACCAAAATATTAATATCACTATTAGCTAAAAAAGAAAGAAACACAGTATATAATTTAAGACTCAAGCCAGTAAAGGCTATAAGCATAAAAGCATTTCCAATATCTTGAATAACCATTTTTGTTCTTTGTCCCGATTCTAAATCGGTTGAAAAAATGATCGGAGCGAGTATTTGTTTAAAGCCTATTTCAATCGCTGTTGAAGCAAAAACAAAAATCGTAAATAAATAAGCGACAAATAAAGCAACTAAACCAACAATAATAGGGAAAAATTTTGCAGGATATCTAAAATATCCTCCATCAAATTTATCACTAAAGAAAGATAATAAACTTCCATCAATTTTTGTTGCTGTAAAGTTACCTTGACTGTCTACCGATAATGTATATTTAAGACTATTAATGTGATCAGCACTGTCAATTTTATCGACCGCATCCGGTGTAATAACTTCATTCAGATCAACTGATTTGAAAGTTTCGGGTGTTAATTTATTTTTTGGCTCAGAAGAATTCGCACCATTTTTGATTAAATCAAAATTACTTTCAGCTACATACATTAAATCTGCTGTATTATTTTGAATTAAATTCCATGAAAGACTAGAAACACTCCCATTATTGTTGCTTTTTTGAGTTGCATCATAAAACTTCGTGGAAATATCCTCCATGGTATCCATAAGGGTAGGTAGCCCTATAATTAAAAAAGCAGAAATAAAAATATTTACTCCTACATTTTTAAATTTCGGAGGTTCTTTTGCTATAACAGTTTTAAAACCTAAATAGACAAGTGTAAGAATAATCAGAACTACAACAAGATCACTAACTACAGCTTTCACCAAACCTTGCATCCCCGAATCATCTAAAAAATTTAATAAGTTCATAGATTCAGGGATCAAGCTTTCCATAAAAGCTACCAGTACATAAAGACCTTTCACAATAAACCATGCAATAGCATGTAAAATTACTCCCATAAAACTGGCATATTGTAGCCACTCAGAATGTTCGCGTAAAAATTTCACAATCTCTTTTGTGTCTTCTCCTTCTCCAAAAAGGGAATCCCAGATACTTGCGTTTGCAGTATCAGGAATAAAAAAAGCTACCGTTATAGCTAAAAACGGTAGCATAAAAAATATGATTTTTTTCTTATTTCTCATTTGAAACTCCTTTCTCTGCTAATTTTTCCTCATTTCTGCCAGTTCCCTAATTTTCTGCACAATAGTAGGACTGTCAATATTTACTGATAAATTGATTAACACTCTATTTTCTGGTAAAACTTTATAATTTTTATAATTTTCAACTATATGCATTAAATATTCTGTATTTTTATCCAATTCTGTATCAATTAATAATTTTTCAATCTCATTTACAATTTTTTCTTCTTGACTTTGAACATTCTCTTGACTTTGAACATTATTTAAACTTAATTGATTTCTTTTAAGATACATTTTTCTTGCTTTTTCATCAACGATAAAATCAGCAAAATTTATTCTCAATTTTTCCAAATTTAGGTTAGAATGTTCTGATTTAATATCGATGTCGTTCAAATCTTTTGAAGTATCCAGCCAATTTGATAGAAATTGCCAACGATAAGGCATCACGGTCTCTTTTGTATTAAAAATAGGGTAAGGACGTACTTTTTTACGTTGCCTATCCTGTCTATGCAGAGAACGAATAACTAGAGTTTCGCCTTCAATTAATTGGGAAAGTCTTTCAAAAGTAATAATTCTTTGCTGATCTGCACCTTTAGTAATTTTATTATCCAAATCTAAATGTGATTCATTGCTTGATCTAGAAATAATTGTTTTATGGCCAGCTTTTTTAGACAATTCTTCAATGGTTTCATCATTTGTTGACATGATGTATATATGGTTTTGACAATTTTCTTTTATGGTTTCTGCTGCATCTCCATATCTTCTTTTTATTTGCGAATATGATTGGACAACTAGATTAAAAAGAATATTCCTTCCTAAGCAAACAGTCATGACTTGGTCCATGTCATCTATTGCCGGCATATTTCCAAATTCATCAAGAATGAAATGTACTCTTGTAAAACATTTCTTTCCTTTTGTTTCAACGCAATTTTGCGCGAGCTCTGTATAAAGCTGTTTCGTAAAGATTGAGGCTAGTGTATGATTAGACGAATCATAATCAGGAATAATCATAAATACAGCTGTAGGTTTATCTGAATATCTCATTTGCAATTTTTTTTGTACTCCAGGAAAAGTATTTAAAAGCTCTTTTATTGTTACTTCCCGTTTATATTCAGGAAGGTGTTCACATCCTTCTTTCTTTTGATATATAACATTTCCATCCTTATCAGTTTCTTCTTCAAATTTGATCTCGTATATTAATTTATATTTTACTTTTTCATCTTCATATTTAATTAGAATTAAATCTCCTGTTTCAAGTTTTTCATCAAAATTGAGATTATACATGCCTTGCGACTTCACTTTCACCTTATAAGATCCAATTAATGTTTTTTCCTTATCATTTTTATGGAAAGCTATATGGATTCGTTTATTCATAAATGAATTATTGAGTTGACCCATCAAATATTTAGGAAACCCTATTTGTTTTAAATCAATAGAATTCTTAGATGTCATTTTTGCAAATAAAGGATCTATAAAAGGTTGTAACCCTTCATTTGCAGTAGAAAGTATTGTTCCTCTAGCTTTTTCACCAGAAAATGAAGTTGAACCATATCGCAATTTTGCAACATGACCTTGAGGTAGATTTTTAAAAAACTCATCAAGGGCATTTTTCTCAATAAAATCATCTTCATTTTCCTTATAGTAAAAAGCACCTAATTCATTTAACATATCGGCAACATTAGCCATAGTAATCTTTTCTGGACAATTGTTTTTTATACAATATTCAACTAATGCTAAAATAATTGCTGTTACAGCGTTTTGCGCCCCATCATATGCCCATTTATTTTCCCCTGCATCAGGTTTATTGTATAAAGAAAAAGCAATTGAAGTAGCTCTTTTTCCAGCTTCCTGCTCATTTCCTTCCAACCACGCATTTTTTACAGATTGCAAAACATTATACGACATTGATTGTAATGGATCTTGCAGATTTAAGACTTGTACATCATAGCCACGTTTCTCTAAAGTATCTTTGGCAGCCGCAAATAGCTCACCCTTTGGATCGTTTATAATCATACTAGATTTTGTTTCTGCCCGACTCAAAATATCAATCATGACAGTAATAATAATTTCACCTTTTCCTGATCTCGAGACTCCTAAGATGCAAGTATTCACAGTATCCGTATCAATATAATATTTATCTTTATAATGTGAAATCGGCACCCCTCCAATTCCCTTAAAGGTCTCCCCTTTTTCGGGAATCTCTACATATTGCTCTTGAATTTCTTCTATAGTTGTAAATCTAGAATCTCCTTTTTGACCGTAGGAAATCTCTTTTTCACTTTTATAGTTCAGTTTCGAATAAACAAGTAGTCCGATTATTATTGATATAACAAACAACAAAAGATATACTTTCAAACTAAAAACAGGTGTAACAAAATTAGTTATTTGAAACAAAAAACTCCAATCAACACTAAAAATATCTACCAAAGTTGGATTCTCTAATTTTGCTATCATGTTGAAGAAATTTTTAAAAAAACTAGATATAAAGTTAAAAAGCATCAAATAAAAAAGCGCTGCGGATACGGAGATCAACAACGCTTTTTTATTAATCTTTCCCTTTTTCGGAAGTTCTTCTCCCTCTACATCATATCGATAAGAGTGTGACAAATACTTACTTTTTTTTATCTTTTTTAACAAAGTATTTCTCACCCTTTACTTAGCCAAAAGATTTTTAGCTAGTTTATTTTCACCTAGTTCAAATAGCAATAAAGATAATTCTTTCCGTCTGTTTTTTGTCAAATTATTTTTTTCTTCATCATTCATATTTTGATAAATATTTAGAGCCTTTTTCCCATCTTTCGATAGGATAGCTTCGTCTAAAGGTCCATACGTGGAATCTTTTGTTTTGTTAAAAACGATCAATGTAGCTAAATCATCACTTTCAAAAAGTGCAGTTTCAATTTTATCCAAACTTTCTTTATCATTATATAGGCTCATAGCTTTTGAATACTCTTTTTTCATCAAAAGTGTATCCAAATCATCATTTACATCATCTTCTTGATGATTTGATTTTGCATCCGAATCTTGATCTTGTACACTCAATTTTTCATCAATAATTCTGGATATTTCACCATATGACATTGTCTGAGCATTAACGTGCTCTTCTGTTGAAGTTGATTTACCAATGACTACCCCGGCTGTCGCAATAATTATTGCTGCGATACTTAGCAAAAATATATTAACAGATTTATTAAGTTTTTTATCTTTTGACGTTTCATGATGTTGTTGCGTTTCATGATGTTGTTGCTGTTGGAAGTTATTAAAGCTATTAGAGTTAAGAAACTGAGACTGAGTTTGAAATAAACGATTTATTTTTCCATCAAAATCAGCTAGCTTTCTATCAATAATTTCCTCAACAACGTTACTATTGTTTTTGTTACTTTCTTCTAATTGTCTACGCTGTAGTTCTAATCGTTGTTTTTCCAATTCTAGAACTTCTCTTTTTCGTTCTTCCTCTCGTTTTTCAGCTTCTAATCTCCGTTTTTCTTCAATTTCAGCTTTCCATCCTGGAACACGACCTTCAATATCATCTCTTAACTTAGTTAAGGATTCTTGCAGCTTATCCCATATGTTGTCCATAACGGATTCAATTTCTTGTTCAAAATTTCGCGTAGCTACACGTTTTGTTTCTGTAAGTTGATTGAGGAATTGATATTTTAATTCGGAAGATTTATTATCAATAAGATCTTCCTTTTTCTTCTTAAAGTCGTTTTGCATATTATCTTTATACAATGAAATTCTAGAAGATTTTTTTTGATCTAAATCCATAATAAAAGAATTTCTCTCCAATTGTTGTCGTTGTTTAAATTCTTGTAAAGCTTTTTCTTGTTCATAATCAAATTTTTCCAATTTATGATTATATTCATCCTCTTGTTCATTTATATACTTTTCTAAAGTTTGTTCAAATTCATTTGCCAACGCATTAACAGAATCTTCAACCCTTTTTTTTGCCTCCTCTTCATAATTAAAAAGCATACACGATTCATATACTTCTATCAGTTGTCTTTGTATCTTATCTCTAATATTTTCAACACTGTTATAGAAAAAATCTTTCAGGAGTACAAAGTCTGATTCATCCAATGCATTCATAGCATACTTTAATTTGAGTTTATCTAAATCGGTATCCTGTGATATTCCTAAAAATTTCACTAAATGTTCTTTATTAAATCTTTGTTTATAACGCTCTATCGTTTTTTCTACTGCGGACATATCCAAATAACTTTCATAAGTAGGGAAAACCACATCATTTCTTTGTTCCTCTTGATTCGTATCTTGATGCTTCTGATGAGCAACAGGGAGATCGTCATAAATTTCGATTTCTACATCATCAGCAGCCCCAATAACATTTTCATTTTCTACAGTTTGTTCCCTTGGGACATTCTGGTTGTGAAAGTTTGTTTCTTCAGATTCTATTAAAACAGAATCATTTTCAATCCATTGTTCATTAAAAGTATTTTCCTCAGATACACTTACAAAATCGCTAAAATCACTATCTGTTTCTGTCTCAGTTATTTCTTCAAAATCATTTTCGAAAGACTGTAATTCTTCTATTTCAGCAAAATCATCATTTGAATTTGAGATTGAATTGTTATTATTCTCTAATTCAGAATCCGGATTTTTAATTACATAATTTTTTGCTTTTTTGAGATATTTCGATAATCCTCCTAACTTACGTTTGTTTTTAACCTCTCTTGATGAAAATGAATGATCACGCAGTTCCATCTGATAAGTTTTTTCAAGATCACTAATTAACCTCTGGGCATCTTCATGACCAGAAGAGGAAATTTCCCCATTAAGAATTTCTAGTAAGTTTGGAATGGATTGAGAAGGATCAATTTTAATATTTTCAAAAATATAGTCTAGTTCATTATCAGTATCTGTTAGAACTAGTGTTATTTTTTTTGTATTATTTATATTTTGATGTAGCTCTTTTAACATATTTTCAGCCTTCACTAATGAATGGCCCTTTTTCGATTTAAAACCTTTGTTAATTTTCAATATGTCTCTATCAATATCACTAAAAGTGACTACAAACATTTACAACATATCCCCTTTCTAAAAATAAAAAGGGAGAAACCAACAGGTTAACCTCCCTTTCGTTCTTAATTAGAATCCAGATACAGACTTTATAGTACTACCCAATGTTGAAGCACCAAAGATTAATACAGCTCCAGTAATGATGTAAATGAGCCATTTTTTTGCTGTGCGGCTTGGTCCTTCACCAAACAAAAACATAAAACCCGTAATTGCAATACAGCAAATAATAACGACTAACGATATCCCTTGCAGTTTTCCCGTAAATGTAGAAACTGCATTTGAAACATTTGAGAAAAAATCGTTATAAGGTAAGTTATTAATCACATGTTTCATACCTAAACTCTCCTTCATTGATAGATTGATATATTATTAAGATATTTGAGAATCTTTTTCCAAAAAATCATTCATAATAACTTGTAAAGACTCTTCCTTTAGAATATTTTGTATCCATTCCTTATCTTCATCAGCCATAACAGCCAATTTTCTTTTGTAAATAACTTCCTTTTTCCACTCGTTATAATCCAGATTTTTTTTTCGTAAAATTTGTTCAACAGCCTTTTGTAATGGATTTTCTTTCTTTCTTCCTGCCATATTTCAACCTCCTTTTTAATACTTTGTTAATCGCTGCAAAAAATACTGGTTAAACACATGCTTAACATCATCAAAATGAACTAACAATGAATTGATCAGAAAAGAAACAACGATAATAGAACCAATCAACATAATAAATCGAAAGACATTATTTTCTAGCAACTTCCCTCCCACCTTTTAACGCACTTGTGAAACGCCGGTACCTTTAAATGTCAATTCAACATCCGGTATAGGGAAAATTTTTATATCAAATTTTCCTTTTATTTCATAGTCGACCATCTCACCATATGAGACTTTTTCATTAAGCTTGTCGCTTTCAATCGTAAAACGACCCTTGTAATAAGTTTTTGAATAAGAATCTAAATAGGCAACTGCATCCGCAGTAAGCCCACCCTTTCGTTCGATTTGATAGTTCACTTGCTGTTTATATGAGTTGACGCCTTCCAATTCGATAAAAAAAATAGTTACTGAAATAAGCATCAGTAACAAAAGTAATCCGATAAACCATTTCACAAATTCCCAAATTGCTCCTTCTGTCATTTACGTTAGGTCACCTCCTAACTAACCTCCTAAAAAAAATTGACTATTCGATAAGTTATAAACTAATACAGATACAGCGAATCCAAGAACAATGATGAACGAAGACATTACGATTTTGGTAGGGAAAAAAGTGAATCTTTGTAATTTATATCTAATAATTTCGTCAATACCATTCATTAATTCTTCACTAGCGATTTTGCCTAATTCATCAATTACTGAAGTATCTTTTGTAGATTGACGAAAATCATACACAGTCGTCATAAACAATACTGACATATCAGTGCCACTTTGTCTCATGGCAAAATCAACAAAAGGTTGAATATCGTTTGGCTTGTTACTCATCTCTGTCATCAGTGTGTAGAGTGAGTTTTTATCAGCTTGGTTATCAAATCTTCGTAAAAGTTTATTGAATGTCGAATATAAAGATACTTCCCCTTTACTTTGCTTCAAGTAAGGAATAAGTAACCTAGCGAATTTTGAAAACTGCAGTTTTCTTTGGAACCTCCAAATTGTATATTTTGACTTCACCTTTCTGTATTTTGTCCGGTAGTAAAAAATCGGTGCAATAAAAGCTAGCATGTAAAACCAGCTAGAAAAAACTAATGCAAAGAAAAATAGGAAAATAAAAACAAAAACAGTTTGAACAATTCTCTGTTTTTGAAACTTATCGATTTTTTGTATAGTATTTCCCATATTTCTCAACATTAGGTATAAATCTTTTTCAGCAACAAAGCGAATAAATTTCTTTTTTCGTTCTGTTTGACTAACAATTTTCAAAGCTTCACCTCCAAAATTGAGTCATCAAACATATATATTGAGAACTTCCTAAAAAAATGGAGCATAAGCAACATATAGATGCCGCATGTAACCCATCCTATAGGATGACGAGCAAAAGCATTTATATACGTGTCAAATCCAAAGGAAAACGTTATAGACAAAAGAAAGATAGCGATAACTCCTGCTAGCATTCTCATATCGCGTAAATGACGCTGTTTTTTTACTTCATATTCATTTTGCTTTTTCTTCATATCATTGTGGTACGATTTGATATCTTTTAAAGTATCAATATTTGCAAGGCCTTCTAACATGGCAGTTTCTAACTGTTCTAAGTATTGAACAAAGATAACATCGTCACTATATTTATCACTTAGTTCACGAAATCCCTCTTTAATCATTTCGTTATCAGTACCCATTACTCGGGCTTGTAATTTCGTAAGATCATCCCTAAATTCACCAGATGATCTTTGACTAGCAAAATGAAGAGCTTTCGGTACTGTTTTAGTCTCATCAGTAAGTATTTGGGTCATGTTATTCACAAACTTATTCCTTTCATTAAAGGAATAAGCTTCGTAATTTTTTTTAACGCTTTTTGGGAGAAACGTTTTCCAACCGTATATTGCTCCTATCACGCTGAAAATCAGTGATAACCACCAATAATAGAGTAGTAAAAAAGAAAAAACGCCTGATAAAATTGCTGGATAACCAATATAGTAAAAATAATCTTTTGTTCCCAATGGTTTTTCATAGGCAGCTTTATAAGCGTTTAATTCATCTACATTCAATACGTTTTTCTTTTTCGTACCTAACCTCTTTACATTCCTCCTTGTAACAACTTGCAAATTTTAAACACCGCCTTTCACTTTTAAAGCATAATTATCCCTTTATCATTTTCAGGAAAATCAAGATGAATATTTTTTTCTTCTAGCTTTTCCCTAAATTCATCCGACAACTTTCCTGTTTCATAAATCAATTGTCCATTATGAAAACGTTGTTTAAATATAGTACGGTCCTTTTCACCAAACTCAATCACTTCAGACAAATATCGATAAGTATATCCTTTGAAGTTAATACGCTTTAAGTGAACACCAAAATCGAAATATCTCCTAATATCTTGCTCTAAGGTTTCTTCCGATACAGAATATCCAATTTTTGCCATGTTTACAAACCGCCGTGGAATCGCTGCTGCATTAACAGCGTGCAAAGTGGTAACAATATGGTGTCCACTTAGAACAGCTTGAATCATCTCATATGCTTCTTCTCCTCTAGTCTCAGAAATAATAATCCATCTTGGGTTATTGCGTAGTGCTTCTTTCACCAAAACTGTGATAGTTGTATCTCCACTGGTTGTCCAGGAATAAATATCTTTTTCAGGGAATATTTCTTTCACATGAGACTCAAGTACGTCTTCGATCATGATGATTTTGTCATTGAAAGGAACAAAAGAAATCAATAATTTTTGTAATTCTGTTTTCCCAGTTCCAACCTCACCTGAAATTGCGATGTTAGTCTGAGCAAGTACAGATGATTTAAAAAAGTCATACATAAACGATGGAGCAAACTTATTAAAGTTATTTTCATTCAAGGCTAGCCGTGGCCTCACGATCCTCATGCTCATTGTTGTACCATACGGACTTCTAGCTTTATGAACAGCGTTAATACGGATGTTTTCAAACACCGCATTCAAAATCGGTTTTTTGGGAGTAAAATCTTCCCCAACCGCATTAGCAAATTTTTGAATGATACGAATAATGTAATCTTCCGAAATTTCTCTATCACCGGTATATTTTTTCTTTTTGTCGTTACTTTCGATTATTAAATCTACTCCGTTATAACCAATATCAGTTATACTTTTATCTTTTATAATGTCCTCAATAATCCCTGTACCAACTGTTTCCTGAACAATATAATCAGCTATGTCTTCATTTCCTTTCACAACATGGCCATGTTCCTTAATTACGACATATTTTAGTTTTTCCCGAGCTTTTTTATCTAGTAGACCCTTAACAATTAACTCTGCGTGATTTTGAATAAGATCGTCTTGAATATTACTTAGTTGAGTAGGTTTGATCATAATCTAGTAAAAATACCTCCTTTATAAATTTGATATATCAACCTTGCATGTAGCTTGATACCTAGTATCCTCATCTTGAATAACTACTCTAATAGCTTTTATAGAACCATTATCATTTTTAAGATATTCAAATTTATACTTAGGATCTTTCAGATTAATATTTTTATTCTTAGAGATTCTATTCATAAAATCTTTTTCAAACTTTTCTATATCAAGAAATAACTCACCTTCATTTATACGAGAAACATTATCAACATTTGCAATAGCTGAGGTACGTATAGTTTCAGTCATACCTAATACAATAGAATCCTGCCTATAACTGCTATGATAAAATATAGAGATAAAAATCATAAGTAGGATACCAAAAAAAGTCAAACCGATCATAAATGGATAATCTCTCACTTTTTATCCCTCTTTCTTTTTCACCATCTCTCTTACTGTTTTAGTTCGAATTAAAATTAATTAAAGGGAGAGAAAATATTTCCTCCCCCTTCCACTTTCGACTTTAAATCGAGTTAGGAATGTTTGATAAGAAGAAATCAATCACGTTATCGAAAACTTCTGGAAAGGCAATCTTCGCTGCAGCAATTAGACCTGCTCCGACAATGACTGCCCCAATCATCCACCAGGAACGATCCGTGTTTTGATCTAACATTTTTTCACCTTCTTTCTTACCTTGTTATTGAATTAGACAACTTTTCGTATTGCAAAAAATCCTGTACCTGTTTGAATAAATCCTAATGTTAAAGGAATTAAATTTTCCAAAAAGCTGTCTATTTTATCCTTCAAAGCATTAAGCAACCATTCAAAGCTAAAAGAATCAAAGTTGAACTCTTGAAGTTTCGATAAATTTAAATCTTCCGAGGTAAAATTCCCCAAATAATCTACCAACAAAAAATTACTTTCTAATAAAAAACTTAACCCTTTTATCAGGGTTGAAGCCAAAATAAGATATAACGACATAATTATTAAATATCTTTTCGCTGTATCATACGATAGTATGACCAAATTTTTCACTTCCCTCCTTCAAAAGAGTAAGGAGTTGCAATAAGTAAGTATCATGGGACATCTTCATAGCGTTTGTACATTTTTTTAATCACCAAAAATGTCGTTTTTAGAAAGATAATTCTTTTTAAGAGGTTTAACAGTTTGGATCTTAATTTCAACTCAGAATATTTTTTATCTTGATTCAAACAGTACCAGAACGCGATATGCATTCAACCTCCTTTCCTTTTTTAATTTTTTATAAATAAAAGAGAGTAAAAGAATATTTTTAATTCTTTTACTCTCTTTTTAACCAATTAAGATCATTTTGAGTCCATCCTTCAGGTAGCCCTTCTGGAAATGGATTTTGAGGATCAACAGGTTCAATAATAATTTCATCCTTATCAATAGTATCTGAACCTATATGTCCATACATATAGGCATATACATCTAGTGTTTTTTCTGCAGAGAACTTAACTCTATTGATCCCTATGGTATTTTTAGGCTGAATATAAATGTCATATTTATCTAAATCAGCCCAAATAGGGACGTATAATTTCCTTTTGCCATCAAACAAGTCATGTTTTATTCTTTTATCATTTTCTTGAACTTGTTTATCTGTAAATAAATATCCGGTTTTTTCCTCTACATTCACATGAGGTAATTTGAAATTAAAAGTAGATTCTTTATCAGATATCTTAGCTGAAAGTAACTCAAGTGGTATAGTTGTATAACCAAGTTTTGAATCATAATCTAAGTAAGAATCAACAAGTTTATCATCTACAATAGCATTTATAGCAATATCATCTATTTTCCCCAGGTCATTTGTATACTCTATATCAAAATCAATAGCAAAACCATATCCGGTTTTTTGTTTAGGTAATGAAGTATTCTCAAAATTTATTGTTTCATAATACTTTTTCATATCTTGATGAATTACTCTTTCAGTCATAACCACAGCTTTATACGATAACGATTTAGATTCTTTAACACTAATGTTCTCTTCTGTAGCTGTGTAGCCCTCTGTATTTATAGTTGGATCCGTAATAGAAATAAATTTTGGTTCCTCAGTAGATATAGTAGCTTCATATGTTGATTTACTATTCGTTTTCAGAAATTGTCCTGGAATTTTATCTTGAATGATAAAAGAAGGGATTTCAGATAGATCGTACTTTTTTGATAAAACTAATTGATTGGTTGATTTATCAATGACTTTTAGTACTATATTTTTATCTTTTAACTCATTTTGGTTCTTTGCACCTAAAAAACTTGGATCTAAGGTAATATAAATAGGCAATCCTAAATCATGTCTATCTGTATATATTTGAATTTTTTTTACTCCAATTTCAGCAAGCATCGGTTTTATGTTATTACGAACGATATTACTGTCTTTTGAAATAGAATTTATGATCGATGTACCTTTATTTTCTATTTGAATACCATCAACATAATTAAAGTCTTTAACAGACAAAACTTTTGTATAGATTCGTAGAAAATATGTCTCTCCATTATATTGCATTCGGTTTTTTAGAAAGTCTTCATTTGCTACGAATCTAACCGTATGAGTGCTTTTATCATAAGTAATACTACCTGCATTTTCGATTACATTTCCATCTTCGCTAATAAGCATTGCATTTTTATACTCTACATATGGGGATAACCTATCCCTAATTTCAAAACTTTTATATTTTTCAAGGATATCTTGACCTAAGATGTTAACTTTTTGGCCAATGTTATATATAATTTCCTGATTAAAATAAACATCTTTCCCGTTTATGTCCTCTCCACTGGTGTTTTTTACATTTTTCGTAGGAGTTGGAGCTGTAACAGAAAAAAGAGTTGAACTAGAAACTGCATTCCACGCAGAATGGTGTCCGGCACCAAAAACAAATTTATGTTTTACTCCTAGTATTTGAAAGGATACCGAATTTCTCGTAAAAGTATCGCTGCCCAATTTGTCCTCGAAATTGTTGTTTAGGCCTATATATATAGGCTTATCATAAGAAAAATACGGATTATTATCGAATGACTGTAGTGATACGTTTGTCTCTTTTTTCAGATACGCATCTACTAAACTATTTTCATCTGATGTGTCGTAATTCAAATAATTTATAAATTCTCCATTTCCCGGTCCATAACCATTTAATGAATTGAATGTTAGAAAGCTGTTTCCATTAACATTAACAGCTTGTCCTGTATCCGAATAAAAAAACGAATATTCTATATAAGCATGGGAAGCATTGTAGTATGCGTAGCCAGAATATGGGCTCTCTGATACATCAAAATACACAACTCCATTATCGGGCAGGCCCGATCTTACAGCATAATTTATATTGCTAATCTGTATTTTCAAGTCAATTGCTTTGTTTTCATAAAAACCAATATTTCCATAATATATATTGATAATATCAGTCGGTTTTGGATTCTTAATTTCAAAACTTTTCGCACCATATTCTTCTTGAAAATTATGATAGTTTTTAGTTTTGTAATGACCTTGAGTTATGAATGCTTTCCAATCTTCATCCCGCACATAATTTGAATGTGCAGGTTTTGAGTATAAAGAAAATCGATTTGATTCAATATTAGTTGTAATTTCAAACTTTTTTATATTTGGATTCTTCAATATGGTAATTTTGTTACCTTGAGTATACTGATGATCTAATTCATCTACCTTAACAATTTTTGCGTCGACTCTAACAACATTGATCAAACATGCAATGATAATTAAAGTAACGCTTAAAATAAACCTACTAAACCTACATGTCTTGAACATTTCAAGCTCCCCTCCTCTTTGTGATAAATAAAAAAAGCACTCGATTATTTTTATTTAATCAAGTGCTTCTTTTATCCTGTTCATATATTCATCAAATGCAGTTTTTTCTTCCTGACGTTCTTTTATTTCAGATATGCATTCAACATTATTTAAATTTATTATCCCCTTATCGCATTCTAAAAAAAATGCTCCCCTTTTTACAGAGTCACAAAATTCTTCAGCGTCTCTAAGACTTCTAAAACAAACAGACCGACTTTTTCCAGAAACAAAGCTGACATCAACATACCACATAATAAATACCTCTCTAAAAGTAGTGTATATTTCTTTAATTTACAAACAATTTTTTAATGCAACATTCAGGCATTGAGTTGCCACCTTATTAGGAGTAATGCTCCCCAAACAAATTGGATCTTGGCAATGCGTCCCTTCGCTTTCAATCATCGATTATCTATGGTCATGGATAATCTATGGTCATGACGAAGACTCCTAAATGAATTCTGATTTCTGGCATGAATCAGAAAACCTCTCTTAGAATTCCTAATTGGATCAGAAAACCTAAGACGTACCTTTAAAAATACCTTCTACCGAAGTAGCAAATGCTACTCCTACTGCTTGCCTTTTCGCCTCGTACTCCTGGTGACCAACCAGGGAACATCTGTGAAGGACCAGATGCAGTACGTTACCTATATTCAGTTTTCAAAGAACAGCAGTTTTCAAGGAACAGCAAATATTTTTTGAAATTGATCAAAAATTATTTGCAAATTAAAAAATATACACCTCTATATAAACCTAATAACTAATACACTGGAACCCTAAATCGTTTTTTGTGCTTTACTTCCCACAATGGGCTCCCAATTTTTTTTCTTTTAGCGAGTATGTATCCCTCGCTATTTGTCACGTTCCGAATAAATCGAAACAATTTGTTAATTGGAACAACCTCACCAGTGCGGGTATTGAAAAAGTTTCCTCGAAAATCTTTTTTCACATATGTTTCTCCGCTGAATGTGTAAATTTGCCATCCCATCTCTTTGATGTCGTACTCAGTCCAGCCGCAGTACGAATTATCATGCGGTCTATTCATATGCATTTCTCCTTTCCTTTTTATTTATAAAATTAAAAAGGTAGTAGCCCTATTATCAGCTACTACCTTTTCCCTTAAGTTCAGCCACTGTGAAACTTTGTTGCCAATATGTAAATAGTTATAGTATAATAATGGGTGAACAGTAAAGAGAGAGTAAAAGTAGCATTAACAGGCGCATGTTAATGTTACGACTGTATAAGAATTGGCGTTCTTATACAGTCACTCTTTCCTTCTTTTTATAAATTATAAACAGGTGATCATTTAATTGTCTATTAATTCCAAGTTAAAATAATTATTGCACATTTTAATTGGACAGTCAATCACAAATGTGCAGAAATAAACCGCATTTATTCAACAGTTCATTTCTACCAAATGATTAATAATAATTATAGTTCCAAATTATCATAAAAACAACATAAAAACAATTATCTTTTTTCAAAACTATATTTTGAAACACGTTTTAAATAAGCAATTTTATCCTCTTTTTCTTTTACAATATTTTTTTCAATTTCCTCACGATTTTCATCAGAAATAGCTATAAAATAAACATTATCATTTTCTCTAGCAACAAGGAAATTTCGACCTTCCCTCGTTCCAAAATAACTTTCAATATCTCCTTTAGTATCTTCAATCGTAAGCTTAACAACTGGATATTCATCAATTTTTTTCCCGGTATCGGATACCGAGACGGTATTAAAATTTGAGCTGTCTTTTAAATCACTTTTAATTGTCCACGTAGTATCTTCACTTACTTCAATGATCTCTTTTGTTGCATTTTTCCCAAGATAAACTCCTTTTTCAAGTATTTTTGAACTTGATTTAGTACTACTACTATTACATCCATAAACAAATAAAGAAATCAATCCAACAGATAAAATGCTAATTATTATTTTCTTCATAAACCCACCCCTACTTTATTTATTGAACATTACAATTATAATACACAAATTTATTTTATATTAACAGAAAATTTTTAATAGAAATAAATAAATGCGTCTCGATCGAGTACGCATTTAATTTATTTCTATCTCATCCAACATCATGCGTTCAAATGATTCACGACAAGAGAGAAAACTTCCTTAGATGCTTCAACCTTATAATCATCAACCTTGTCTTTGTATGCGTCTAATCCCTCTTTTAGTCCTTCCTCTGTTAGAAAGTAACGCTTAAAAGAATGATTAAAATCATTGACTCTCTCAATAACAAAATCTCCGTTCTCTTTATAAATTTTTAATTTCATTGTCTGACCTCCTGTTCAATAAAATAGTGTTCGATAATATCTCTAAGCACTGCAGATTGACTAATTCCTTTTTCCTTTTTTATTTGCTGAATTTCTTTCCAAATATCTTCAGTTAAAGTGAGACTTACTTTTTTTGTCGTACCTTTTGCCGGCCTACCAGGACCGATAAAGGTTCCTTCCACGTCTTCGTAGGAAAAAAATTTCGGATTTATTACTTCCCCTCTTTCGTTAACATTCATACGAGTACCTTCATGAGCAAATAACCCCGTTGCAGCAACAGCATAAACCGTATATATGGCCCCATTTTTAAAGAACCGTTTGCCAATCAATTCAGTTCTAAATTCTCCCATTTTAATCACCTTATATAATTTATTTAAGTAACTTTATTATATAATAATAGTAACTATAAGTAAAGGATTTATTTAAATAATTTTAATTTCAGCTTTCTTTTTTGCCCGAATCAGCGTACTTTTGCTAATACCAGTCATTTCTTCTACTTGCTTATATGAATGATTCTCTAATAACTTTAGAGCATGTTCTATTTGTTTCTTACTATATTTATTTGGTCTACCTTCTCGAAAATCAGGTTTTTGTTTCGCAATTTCTTTTCCTTCTTGAGTACGCTCAACAATTAAATCTCTTTCAAATTCAGCAAAAGCACTCATCACATTAAATATCAATCTTCCTGTTGGTGTATTCTCTACCAAGCCCATGTTTAATACATGAACTTTAAC
>NZ_JBBOPS010000001.1:3200000-4042500 GCF_038003725.1 Aeribacillus sp. FSL K6-1121 | reverse complement strand
CGCTTTCGCGCCTCAGCGTCAGTTACAGGCCAGAGAGCCGCCTTCGCCACTGGTGTTCCTCCACATCTCTACGCATTTCACCGCTACACGTGGAATTCCGCTCCCCTCTCCTGCACTCAAGTTCCCCAGTTTCCAATGGCCGCTCGCGGTTGAGCCGCGAGATTTCACATCAGACTTAAGGAACCGCCTGCGCGCGCTTTACGCCCAATAATTCCGGACAACGCTTGCCACCTACGTATTACCGCGGCTGCTGGCACGTAGTTAGCCGTGGCTTCCTCGTCAGGTACCGTCAAGGTACCGCCCTGTTCGAACGGTACTTGTTCTTCCCTGACAACAGAGCTTTACGATCCGAAGACCTTCTTCGCTCACGCGGCGTTGCTCCGTCAGACTTTCGTCCATTGCGGAAGATTCCCTACTGCTGCCTCCCGTAGGAGTCTGGGCCGTGTCTCAGTCCCAGTGTGGCCGGTCACCCTCTCAGGTCGGCTACGCATCGTCGCCTTGGTGAGCCGTTACCTCACCAACTAGCTAATGCGCCGCGGGCCCATCCTGCAGTGACAGCTAAAAGCCGCCTTTCAACCGAAAACCATGCGGTTTTCGGTGTTATCCGGTATTAGCTCCGGTTTCCCGAAGTTATCCCAGTCTGCAGGGCAGGTTGCCCACGTGTTACTCACCCGTCCGCCGCTAACCTAAAGGAGCAAGCTCCTTCGGTTCGCTCGACTTGCATGTATTAGGCACGCCGCCAGCGTTCGTCCTGAGCCAGGATCAAACTCTCCAAAAAAAGTTTGTTACCAAATGCTCTTTTAGAATCAACAGGCACGCTTTTCGTTTTGTTCAGTTTTCAAAGATCATTTCCGATCAGGTTTTTTATTCTAGCAGATAAATGAAGTTATGTCAACAATCGGAATAAAATTTTTAAACTTACATTTATAGATTATTTTGCTGTTTCGAAGATTATTCATCTTTTCAACAGCGACGCTTTATAATATATCATCATGAAATTTTAGTGTCAACACTTTTTTTTAAAAAAAATCAATAAAAACTGCCAACGCCTGTTCCTTTGATTCTAAACAACTGAATCCGCTCGATTAAATATTCCAGCAGCACACTTAATCCGCAAAATACAGTCTGACTTTAAGATGTTCAAATAACTCGGAAAAACATTTTTTGAGCCGCACAGAAATCAGCTATTGAACGGATTAGACAGCCAAACGCAATATAAAAATAATTTGAAACGTTTTTATACTGCCCTTTATCATATTCAATTAATTCAATTATTTATACAGCTTGGTTTACTTGAGCACATATAGCAACCAGAAACCGATCACTTCCGGTCTTTACAAGTGATGCAGTGCAGCAACAATATGATTATATGCTTCAAAGATATCGTTTTGCATCAACAATGCTTTTCCTTTAGCCAACACTGTCTAATTAATTTTGCAAATTCAACTGAATTTTTCCACTTTCTCTCTTCTGGTTGAGTTCCTGATTATCTTCGACGATGGTAACTTTTCCGCCCCGAAATGGTAATGTATTTTAACGCTCGATTCAGATCGGAAAGATACTCGTTCCAGTCAAACAATATTTTTCCATTATTTAAACATCAGTCGATAATTCTCCGGCTACTGCCTAAAAAATTTGTTGCTATATTGAGTGCTGCCTTTTCATTAAGTAATCCATAATATTTTATAATCAAAGGTTTATCGGAGGTTTGTATAAACAACAGCAGCAAAGCAAAGGCCAAATAATCGGATTGCAGAGAAGCAGCATTCTTTTTCTATTAAATAATACAGCTAATGTATCTGGATGGCGAGTCCTTTCTTTAAGTGTATATAGATTCGCTGCAAATCATTTATTCATCCGCTGTCTGAATAAAACACATTAAACAAAAGCTTCTATAAATAAAAAAAGAAATACTGTTAGCAATTGGCCGTTCTGTGACGAAAAAAAAGTGAAAATATGCTATAGTAGTGTTCAGGAGGTTTGTACAATGGCTAAAAAATATACAAGCAAAATAAATAAAATCCGCACTTTTGCCTTAAGTTTAGTATTTGTTGGTTTTATCATTATGTACATAGGCATCTTTTTCAGAGAACATGTATGGGTCATGACCATTTTCATGCTGCTTGGTTTATTATCCATCATCGGAAGTACTGTCGTCTATTTCTGGATCGGGATGCTATCGACGAGAGCTGTTCAAGTTGTATGTCCTTCATGCGGGAAAGTGACAAAAATGCTCGGTCGTGTGGATATGTGCATGTATTGCAGAGAGCCTTTGACTCTTGATAAAGAGCTTGAAGGCAAAGAATTCGACGAAAAGTACAATCGTAAATCAAGGAAAAGAGAAAGCTGATAGTTTGTTTTCCTACCAGCTTTCTCAGTGCATATTTTTTTCTTTTTGCTGACATGCAGGGCATTTCCCGTATATTTCCATTCGGTGGTGGCTAACTTTAAAGTTCGTTACATGCTCTGCAAGATCCTCCACCTCGTCTAAACCTGGATAATGGAAATCAACGATTTTTCCGCATTCCTCGCAAATGACATGATAATGCTCCGTTGTCACAAAATCGAATCGACTAGATGCATCGCCATACGTTAATTCTTTTACCAGTCCAACTTCACGAAATACCCGAAGGTTGTTATAAACAGTTGCAACACTCATGTTTGGAAACTTACCTTCTAACGCTTTATATATATCATCAGCAGTTGGATGATTCATTGAATTAACTAAATACTCCAAAATCGCATGACGCTGCGGAGTGATGCGGACTCCCGTTTGTTTTAAAATTTCAAGAGCTTCCTTTAACGTATTGTCTGACATCGCCATGCACCTCATTTCTTGAAAACATTCTTATTTTGTATCATTATTACTTTATAATATTTATAATTAGTGTACATTGATTATAAGACTTTTGTCAATGGGAGCGTTTAATTTAGTAGAACATTTTATCTATCCATTGAAAAAATGCACCAATTTAAGAAAAAGATTTTCGCTTTTGCACGGGAAAAAGCGGGCACAAATGCCCGCCTTGACAACATAGGGTGAACAGAGCAAATCATTTGCTGTCATTCTTCTCTATTTTGAATAAATGTGAGAGCTTCTTCAACATGTCCTTTCACTTTTACTTTTCGCCATTCTTTCACTAATATTCCTTGTTTGTCTATAATAAAAGTAGATCGTTCGATTCCCATGTATTCTTTTCCAAAGTTTTTCTTTAATTTCCATACTCCGTATTGTTCCGCAACTTTATGATCTTCATCAACGAGAAGCAAAAAAGGGAGCCCGTGCTTCTCTTTAAATTTTTGATGTCGTTCCTGCGGATCAGGGCTTACTCCTAAAATGACGGCATCAAGCTCTTGAAAGCTTTCATATTTATCGCGAAAATCGCACGCTTCCGTTGTGCATCCCGGAGTCATATCTTTCGGGTAAAAATACAGCACTACATATTTTCCTTTAAAATCAGAAAGTTTTACTTTTTCTCCAGTGTCAGCAGTCAGCTCAAAATCTGGTGCAGGCTTTCCCACTTCAGCTGCCATATCTAATCCCTCCAGTTGTTCATTTTATCTTCAGCGTACCGAATTTCGCTTCATGTTACAACTATTGTTTCTTCTCAATATCAATCATTGTTTTGGCAACAACAACCGTAGGCAATATGTAGCCAATCATCGCCTGTACAATTGCAATCCACCTTCCAATGCCGAAAGGAGTGATATCCCCATAGCCTACAGAAAACAGCGTAACTGCACTAAAGTATAAGCAGGTGGTTAAATTTTCTAAATACGTCCCATAAAGAGGCCGCCCAGATTCAGCTAAAATCGGAAAGCCGTATTGAGTTAAAATTAAATAAATCACACCAAATCCTAACAAAAAAGAGGCATATACTAAAGCAATTAAATATACAGTTTCAAACGTAAGGAACGTACCTCTTTTCACAGCAGAAAACATCGTTCGAATGCTCATAACCAAACAGAACATTATCCCTGTTCCTACGACAATCGCCATAATTTCCCCCGAAAATTATTGTTTGTACATGTTATTCAGCCTTATTGAATTTTATCACTAGCTAAAGGAAACTTGTTCGTCAACCAAACTGATGTCAACAGCCTCTTTGAATTTTATCGCTTAACGAAAGGAAACTATGATCAGCTTCCTGCCCCTCGATATCGCTTCACTCCAATATTCCAAATAATAACCGACAAAATAAAAAACAGAAGGCCTATCACAGGAGTTAAAAAAGCGTAAATATACCAATCCGTTTTTCGTAAAAAATAGGAAGCCGGATAAACTCCCACAAAGGCAAACGGCAAAATCCACGTTAAAATAAAACGTATCACATCGTTGTAAATATTTACTGGATAGCGGCCGTAGTTTCCAATGTTATACATCATTGGCATAATCGATGTTTTTGCATCCGACCAAAACCCAATCGATGCAAGCGCAACAAAAATACTGCCGCAGACAAGGGTGCCGCCAAATACAAATAGAATAAAAATAAAAATGTCATACCAATGAAAAGTAAGATTCAGCCGGGCTGCTGCATACCCCATGACAACAAGCCCTGTAATAACGCCAAAAAGCGATTCAAGCTCCATTCTCTCCAATATCACCTGAAACAAACTGTGGATCGGTCTCGTTAAAATGCGATCCATTTCACCGTTTACAATATATCGTTCATTAAAATCCCAAATGTTAAAAAAGGTGCTGAATAAAGCATAAGGAACTAAGAAAAAGCCATAAATGAAAATAATTTCATCTCTTTGCCAGCCGCCAAGCGATTCTGTATGTCCAAATACGACGAGAATAAAAACTAAATTTACTGCCTGAAACAATAGATCAGACAATATCTCTACAATCATATCCGCTCTGTATTCCATCCTTGTTTTTAAATATTGAGCGATATATTGAAAAAACATTGACACATAAAACATCTTTTCACCCCCCTTGAATAATCATTTTTCTTTTCGCAACCGCCCACATAGCACAAATTGGAATGATCAATAAAATGGACCAAAACAATTGAAAAAGAATAGCGTCTGTAATTTCAGCCTCTTGGAATCCTTTTGTAAAGATCATGCTTGGAATATAACTGATTGCTTGAAAAGGCAAATATTCCATTATTTCTTGAGCCCAAACTGGGTAGAAGCTAATGGGGAGCAGCAGTCCGGAAAACAAGTCAATGACGACGCGTTTCGCTCTCATTAGTCCGTCGTTGTTAAATAAGAAAAAAGCTGAGATTCCTGTCAATAAATTAATTTCTGTATTAATAACAAAACTAAAAAATATGGAAATGGCAAAAAAAGACCACGCCTGCCAATCAAGCGGCAATTCGAGCGGAAAAATAAAGCTTACAATCACCATTCCAGGCATGGAAAAAAAGAAAAGGCGAAAAACGCCTTCTCCAAACGCCTGCATCGTTTTCATGCCAAGATAATTGTAGGGACGAATCAGCTCCACTGCCACTTTTCCTTCTCTAATTTCCATTGCGATTTCCCTGTCGATGTTGTTAAAATAAAATGCTCTTGCCATCCATGAAATTGCCACGTATGTCACCATTTGCGCTGCATCTAAACCTTGAATGCTTTCTTTTCCCCCATAAATGGCTGTCCATAAAAAGTAGTAAGCACCGATATTAATGCTGTATATGAGAATTCCAGAATAATAGTTTGTCCTGTAAGCGAGCATCATTAAAAAACGGATGCGGATCATTTCCAAATATTTAGACATTCATGATCACCTTTTCTAAGTTACTGTTCGCATCACCTTTTTCATAAATGTTGCGTATAATCTCCTCCGTTGATATTTCTTTAATGCTTAGATCCACGATAGTTTGAGCCTTCATGACGCGGCTAATGATTTCCGGCATTTCCTCATGATTCGCAATTTGCGCGATCCAAACATTGCTTTTATCTCCCTTCATCCATTGCACGTGAAAACCATTCGTTAATTGCAATATAAGGGATTCATCAACAGAAGAGGCAAATTGAAATTCAATTTGCTTCCCTTTTCCCCAATTCCCGCGCAAATGGTCCAAAGAGCCGTCATATATAATCTTTCCTTCATCAAGCATTATGACGCGTTCACACAATGCTTCTATATCCGCAATATCATGTGTCGTCAGCAAAATCGTTGTTTTGTATTTGGCATTTATCTCTTTCAAAAATTCACGAATTTTCAGCTTGACTAAAACGTCCAAGCCGATCGTCGGCTCATCCAAAAATAAAAGAGGAGGATTATGAATTAATGCTGCGGCAAGCTCGCATCTCATCCGCTGCCCTAATGACAGCTTTCGCACCGGCTTATCTAACAAAGGGCCGATATCCAGCGTTTTAATGACATGATCCATATGTTCGTTATAATCTTGATCGGACACTTTATATACCTTTTTTAAAAGCCTGAATGACTCTTGAACAGCAATATCCCACCAAAGCTGTGAACGCTGTCCGAATACAACACCGATTGTCCGGACAAACTTTTCCCGTTCCTTATGAGGATTCATATTGTTCACCAGGACCTTCCCTGATGTTGGTGTTAAAATCCCTGTTAGCATTTTGATCGTTGTCGATTTCCCTGCGCCGTTTTCGCCTATATAACCCACCATTTCTCCCTGTTTCACTGTAAAGGAAATATCATTAACAGCTCTGTTGATTTTATAGTTTCTAGTGAATAAATCGCGAAAAGCCCCCTTTAATCCAGAGCGGCTTGAATAGCTCTTAAATTCTTTGCGCAAATTCTCTACTTCAATGACATTCATAGCTGTAACCTCCATCGATCAATCACAAACATTAGTTTACTCGAATTATTTGAAATTAACAATTTGCATGCACCTTTTTTCTTTTTTATGAAAAGTGCTAGAATAAACGAGGATGCTTGAATATTTTTGGCTGTACAGTTAAGTAAAAAAGAAGGTGAAACAATGAATTTTACAAAATCAGAACAGCTGCATAAAGAAGCGCTCGAACATATTGTAGGAGGGGTAAATAGCCCGTCCCGTTCTTATAAAGCTGTCGGCGGAGGAGCACCTGTTGTAATGGAGCGGGCGCAGGGCGCCTATTTTTGGGATGTTGATGGCAACAAATATATCGATTACTTAGCAGCATATGGCCCGATCATCACCGGCCATGCACACCCTCATATTACAAAAGCAATCAAGCACGCTGCCGAGACAGGCGTCCTATATGGAACACCGACGCCTCATGAAATCAAATTTGCAAAAATGTTAAAAGAAGCTATCCCTTCTCTAGAAAAGGTCCGCTTCGTCAATTCTGGAACAGAAGCAGTAATGACAACAATTCGAGTTGCCCGTGCATACACAGGAAGGGATAAAATCATTAAATTTGCCGGGTGCTACCATGGACATTCCGATTTGGTGCTTGTCGCAGCAGGATCAGGTCCATCGACCCTTGGAACGCCTGATTCCGCAGGGGTACCAAAAAGCATTGCTCAAGAAGTTATCACTGTACCTTTTAATGATGTGGAGGCGTTTGAACAAGCTATTCATAGATGGGGAAATGAAGTTGCAGCCGTTTTAGTTGAACCAATTGTCGGAAACTTTGGTATTGTGGAACCTAAGGAAGGATTTTTAGAAACAGTCAAACAGCTTACTCACAAAGCAGGCGCGCTGCTTATTTTTGACGAAGTTATTACAGCGTTTCGATTTATGTACGGCGGTGCCCAAAATCTGCTTCATGTAGAGCCTGATTTAACCGCACTTGGAAAAATTATCGGCGGAGGCCTTCCGATCGGAGCTTACGGCGGCCGTAAAGAAATTATGGAGCAGGTGGCGCCATTAGGACCGGCTTATCAGGCAGGGACGATGGCAGGAAACCCTGCATCGATCTTAGCAGGAATTGCTTGTTTGGAAGTGCTGAGCGAAGAAGGAGTTTATGACTATCTTGATAAGCTCGGCAGGATGCTTGAAGAAGGCATTTTAAACGCTGGAAGATCATATAATATACCGATCACCATCAACCGTTTAAAAGGTGCATTAACAGTATATTTTACACGCGAAAAGGTGACGAATTATGAGCAAGCCGAAAAAACAGACGGAGAAATGTTTGCTAAATTTTTTAAACTGATGCTTCATCAAGGCATTAATTTGGCGCCGTCTAAATATGAGGCCTGGTTTATTACAATCGCTCATACAGAAGAGGACATTAAAAAAACCATTTCGGCAGTCGAACAATCGTTTAAACAGCTTTCACATGACAAAAAATGAGTCTTACTAAAGCGCCTACTGCACAAGCAGGCAAAATGAAAAAGTAAATCTTTAAGCAGCCTGAGCCCGATATTTATGGACTCAGGTTGTTTATTTCTTTTGGAAACGATGGAGGTGATGTAAAACTGCCGCCTCTTCAGTTGTACGAAAAAAGTGCAAAAGTTCGCTCGATCACAACGTAACTATTTGGTCTGTCTATATTAAAGGATCATATCATATTACAAGAGTGTTAATTTTTTCCTTTCTCTTAAAATAACCTTGAATATTCGTGTTAAACAATGTATAGTCTGAATAGCTTACAACCTTTTTGATGAAAGGAAGGAAAAATTTTTATTCAACATGAAACTTGGAGCCCGTATCTTAAAAACAGGTATTGCAATTACACTGGCATTAATGCTGGCAGAGATGCTTCATTTTCCATCTCCAGCATTTGCAGGGATTGCAGCTATCTTTGCGATACAGCCGTCAATATATAGATCATATTTAACCGTCATTGAACAAGTTCAGGCAAATATAATCGGCGCTGTTGTCGCAGTTTTATTCGGGATTTCTTTCGGAACAAACCCGTTTATTATTGGTCTTACAGCAGTGATTACCATTGCTATTTGTTTAAAATTAAAGATTGAAAACACAATCGCAATTGCTTTAGTAACGGTTATTGCGATACTTGAAACAACAGGTGACGATTTTGTACAGTTTGCTACCATACGGTTTTTAACGATTTTACTTGGGGTTTTATCAGCTTTTTTTGTTAATTTGATATTTATGCCGCCAAAATACGAAACAAAGCTTTACCATAAAATCACCGAAATTTCCCATGAGATTATGAAATGGATTCGGATCAATATTCGAAATAAATCTGAGTTTGCCCCTCTTAAAGAGGAAATAGACAAAATCAAAGATCAGCTGATAAAACTTGATCATTTATTTTTGCTTTACAAAGAAGAGCGAACTTATTCTAAAGCGAAGGTATTGCCAAAATCAAGAAAACTTGTCCTGTATAGACAGATGATTATCACAACGAACAGGGCATTTTACACATTGCGCCAAATTCATTGCTTGGAAAACGAACTTCGGCAAATACCTAGAAAGCTCCATGAAATGCTTATATCAGAGCTTGACTTTTTATTAATTTTGCATGAGCAGGCGCTGTTAAAAATAACGAAAAAAATTAAAAACAATCACGATGAAGACCTGCTTCCTTATGACAAATTTAATCGAAAAGAATTCATTCAAGCGTTTTTGAAATTTGAAAAAGAAGCGGAAGATTCCGATTCGTTTTACCAAATACTATCTTTAGTCTCCGCCATCGTTGATTATCACGATCAATTGGAGCATTTAGATACATTGATTAACAGCTTTCAACATTTCCATAAAAAAGAAAATAAAATTCATGTGGAGGATGAAGAGTAAACAAGTTCATCTCCGTATATTACAGCCTTCAGAAGGCGATGAAAAAAGCAAAAAATTGTAAAAGACTACAGAATTTCATTCATGAATTCAGTAGTCTTTCATCTTTTTTAAGACAATCATTTCATTTATTTGAGAAGCTGAATGACCTCTCTTCTCTCAGAAAAGTATCGGTAGCTTTTCTGCCTTGGAAATAAATCTTATTTCATTTTTATCCGCTGCAAATGATAACTGGAATTTCATGGACGCAGCTTTGCGGATAAAGGCTGCGTTTTAATTTGTCTTCAAGATCCAACTGATCCCCGCCGAAATGCTGTTTCCAAACCGCTTCATCTTGTTAAATTGAAATCGTCTTATATCATCCAAGCGCAGGCAAGTTTTATATCATTTGGAACAGCTGTATTTTCTCAGCTTTCCAACTCAAAGCTTTGTTGGATGTTATCACAAGGAGGCTCCTTTAGAATCACGGTCAGCTTTTTGAGCTCAAAGCTCTCAGACAGTCTCGACCTGCGTTTCACTTCTACTAATAAAATAAATAGGAGCTGTCTAATAAGTCGTTTTTTCGGCTTATTGACGCCCCCTTTAATGTTTTAGAAACGTTGATATATCGATGTTTATGATTTTTTTGTTTTTCAATGGGGATTTGACTTTATGGACAGCCCCTAATCTAAAAATGTGCTAAGCATTGCTTTAATCTCCGCTAGAAAACTTATTTATATTCGTTTCGACCGCTTTATTGTTTAAGGAATGGTATTCATTCAATATTTCACATTGTCTTAAGTTTAATTCAAAAACTGTCAGCGGATCATAATAAATCTCTGGGTTTGTTTTCAAGCTGTCCAATTGTTGTTGATCTGTCCGAATTTGCTGCTCTCCTTCTTGCACAATTTGTTCAAGGTTGTGAACAGGTTCACGGAAAAACATTTTCACATCTCGTTCAATTCCTTTTTCAAATAAGTCGAATTGAGCAAAAAATTTTCGGATCATCGATTGAATCGCATCATCGAATGTTTCAGTTTCAATGTATTTTTTGTATTGCTGTGCGATAAACAGCTTGTTTTTCCCAATGGACGAAAACAGCTTTCCTGCTCCTTTTAATATAACTTGTGCAGGCTTAAAGCGGTTCATAATATTTTCTTCTTCGATGTTCACCACTGTTGTCAGACGATCAATATCCCGCCGCCAATCATCCACTACTTTGAAATCAGACATAAGCTTCACACGGTCATGACCGTACAATGAATTAAACGATTCACACATTTCATCTAAATAGACTTGGCATTGTTTTAGCTCGCTTTCAGCAAATGAAACCCATTCTCCCATTTTTTGCGACATTTTTGGAAGCAGCGTTTCAGCAAAATGCGCCTTCACCTGATCGTTCATTTTTTTGTTTAATTCTATGTGTAAATGGCTGAAATCGCTGTTTTCCGTTATGAATTTCGATGCAGATCGCAAAAGAGTCCTTAACTCATCATGAAGATCCTTTTTTATTTCTTCCAAAGTGGAGCGGAGTGACTGCCTCAATTCCTTAGCTTTTTCATTTTCCATATCGCCAAGGCTGTGTATTAATCCTTTTAATCGAGACACGATTTCTTTATTTTTATCGATGCTTTCTTCTAAATGCTGCTCTAATTCCATCCGTTTGCTATAAGCATATTTAATAGCTTTTTTCAAGAAAAACAACAGCTTCTCCGTTTTGTTATCTTGATGAAACGGAAAACGTGAATGAATAAATTCAGCGAAGGACTGTTTCCGCTTCTCTCCTTCATTTCTTGAAGGGAATGGGAAAAATTCAGCTTCCGGGAAAAAGTCAAGTATTTGTTCTTTAAAATGATCATGAAGCATGCCGCTATCTTCAAGCAAAAAGTAAATTGGAAGCTCCTTTTTTAAAGCAATCGATGCCAGGCTTTCTATCATTTTCTCAACTGAAGCAGGTTGATGCTCTGGATGGACATATACCAACCCATCAGCCAGTTGTATATATTCCTTTAGCTCCTCTTGATCAACATGCTCTATGTCAGGTACTTCTATTAAACTTAGCTTATGATCGTTTAACAAATCATTAGGCGCACATACCGCAACAATTGTTCCATCTTCACGAACTGCCGCATCTTCTTCAGCGAATACATCTGTTATGCTTTCATTATTTATTTGCTTTATGTTTGTCCGGTCTTCATGGCAGTAAATAGTAATTTTTGATGAAGGAATGCTTGGAAGAGAATGGCCAAGCAGCGATCGGGCAAAACCGCTTTCTCCAACAATGAGCAAATAATGTTCGTTCTGTTCAAAAATCTTTTTTAATATCCAATGATATTTCTGCCCAAGATTTACTTGATTTATTTCCGCCCAATCGACCAGCTTCGCAAATAGCCGTTTTTTGGCTTCATGACCATCAGCACGATCATGACTACCTGATGCCAAAACGTTCTCCGCTTCTTCTATCACTTTCTCATCTAAGCTTGAACGGTAAATTTCACTCCATGCAACGACAGCTGCTGCAGCGGTCGATAGTTGTTTTCCTGTCGATAGTTTCAGCCAATTGGCTAAAATGTCCGGCATAATATCTTGAAGCTCTTTTAGTAAATATGATCCGCCAAGAAGCTTATTATAGGATTCTTCATAAAAACGCGATATTTCATCCCAATGCTGAAATTCGTCCACTTTCACATTGAAAATTAGATTGTTTATCGTTTTTAACCATGGAATAAAATATTTTTGATCGTGTTTATAGCATCGCCACAGCGAAACAGCAAGCTTCTCGAATTGCTCTACGTCGGTTCTGTATAAAACCGTTAATGCTTTAAAGAAATAATCCGGCTCTTTTTCTTTGACAAAACCTTGTTCAACATAATTGATCAAACGCTGAAACCATTCCGCTTTTTCAGTCCGAATTAATTCTTCAACCGTAAGATGGACAGCTTTGTCCCAATCTTCCTGTTCTTCATAAAATTGAATAGCGATGGTGGATGCTTGACCATGGTCAGGGTTGATCGATACCGCATCACGAATCGCCTCATACGCCTTTTCTTTTTCTCCTTGAAGTCGGTAAAGCGAAAACAGCTTTAGCGATGCTTCTGCTTTAAGAACTTTTGAATCCGTTTCAATGGAACGGTACATTTCTTCCGCAGATGAAAATAATCCTAATTCAAAATATGCATCTCCGACATTTTTTCTCGCCCATGGCGCCAGCTCATTCTCTATATTTTCCCATTTAAAAATTGCCGCTTCATAATCTTTGTGGTGGAAATACACTTCTCCTTGAGCATAGCGTACATAAGACAGATCATATGCGACCTTTTTTTGTTCTTCTTGAAAAAGCTCCCCAAGCAGTTGGATCGGATGTTTCGTTTCATTTTCTTTTAATAATGTTTGATAAAAGTTTTTTTCAATTAACTGCTTTTCCGCCGCCATGACAACCTCCGTTCTTATACGAATTTAGTCTTTTCTTTTATTCTACCAAAATCGTTTTTTCAAAAGGGATTGAATCAAAAATTTATGAAAAACTTGACTGGCAAAAGTCTTGCTAAAATTAAAGTATATTATGGATTTCAAAGCAAATGACTAATTACCCATTTTGCTGCGGTATTTTTTACCATTCACCCAATTGCTGAATTTGAAATAGTTTATAGTAATGTCCGCGCTTTTTCATTAGTTCTTCATGAGTTCCGGTTTCAACAATTTTCCCGTTTTCAATTAGTACAATTTTATCTGCATGAGTAATTGTAGACAGACGATGGGCAACAATTAAGGTCGTACGGTTTTTTGCCAGTTTATCAAGGGCTTCTTGGATAAATTGTTCACTTTCTAAATCCAAAGCAGACGTAGCTTCATCCAAAATGAAAATCGGAGGATTTTTTAAAAATACTCGGGCAATTGCAATTCGCTGTTTTTGACCGCCGGATAACTTCACGCCTCTTTCGCCCACTTTCGTATTATAGCCATCAGGCAAACTCATAATAAACTCGTGAGCGTTAGCTGCTTTGGCCGCTTTTATGACCTCTTCATCCGTTGCATTTGGTTTGCCAATTAAAATATTCGTTTTTATCGATTCACTGAATAAAAAAGGATCCTGCAAAACTATGCCGATCTGGTCCCTGACGCTTTGCACTTTATAATCTCTAACGTCAATGCCGTCCAACAAAATTTTTCCTTCCGTTACATCCCAAAACCTCGGAACAAGACTCACAAGGGTGGATTTTCCCCCTCCGCTCATCCCGACAAAAGCGACCGTCTCCCCTTTTTGAATCGTTAAATGAATATCCTTTAGTACAAATTCTTCGTTGTCATTATAGCGAAAGGATACTTTGTCAAAAATAATTTCCCCCGAAAGTTTGTCTGCTGCTATTGCATCCTGTTTATCAACAATATCGTAAGGTTCGTCCAGAAACTCAAATACTCTGTCCATTGAAGCGAAAGCCTGTGTTAAAGTGGTTGATGAATTGATCAAACGGCGAAGAGGATTGTACAACCGATCAATATAGGCCGTAAAGGCAACCATCGTCCCGATCGTTAAATTCCCTTGTATCACTTCATAAGCCCCGTAAAAAATGACGAAAAGAGGCGCTAGGTCAGTAACGGTGTTAACAACAGCAAACGTTTTGGCGTTCCATTTTGTATGATCAATCGCCCTTTCAAGAAAATTGCGATTTTCACGATCAAATTCTTTTTGTTCATGCTCTTCATTCGCAAAGCTTTGAATGACAGCCATTCCGCTGACCCTCTCATGCAAATGCCCCTGCACCTCTGCCAGCGCCTGCGACCTAACTCTTGTCAAATGACGAAGCCTGCCGTAAAAATATTTAACTGACAATCCGTATATAGGAAGCAACATAATCGATACAATGGTCAACGTTACATCCATCGTAAACATAATCCCAATGGCAAATATAATAGTAAAAAGGTCAAGCCATAGATTCATAAGGCCCGTAATAACAAACGTCTTTGTTTGTTCAACATCATTAATCACCCGCGAAATAATTTCTCCCGCACGATTGTTTGAATAATATCTTAAGCTCAGCCGCTGAAGATGAGTAAACAGTTGATCGCGAATATCATATAAAATTTTGCTTCCCGTCCATTGCGCAAAATATTGCCGATAATACTCGATCGGCGGCCGTATGACGAGGAATATAAACAACATGATGCCCATTAAAAAAAGAAGCATCTCTATCTTTAAGTCATTTGATAATGATCCGTTTAAAATATTGTCGACGATATATTTCAATACGAGCGGAATTAACAAAGGAATGCCAAACTTTATAATCCCGATGAAAATCGTTAAAAAAATTTGTTTTTTATATGGTTTTACAAATTGAAAATAGCGTTTAATCGAACCCAACCATTTCTCTCCTTTCAGATCAATGCAAAGCGAAAAGTCTGTTGATATTCCAACAGACTTTTCCATCATAAATATGTTAAATATCTTTCATACCACTGATCGATAAATTCAGGGGAAAACGGACCTTTTCTACCGCGTATCCAATAAATTAATTTGTTCACATTATTCTTTAAGATACGGTCAATGACTTGCGGATATTTCATTGATTTCTTATGCCGTTCATATTCATCTTCATCTAACAGTGTATAGGTCATATCCGGGAACACTTTAATATCCAAATCATAATCAATATACTTTAATGCCTCATTATCCCAAACAAAAGGAGAACTGATGTTGCAATAATAATAAATGCCGTCACCACGAATCATTCCAATTACATTAAACCAATGACGTGCATGAAAATAACAAATCGCCGGCTCCCTTGTAATCCAAGTTCTTCCGTCAGCTTCGGTAACCGTTGTTCGATCGTTGCCGCCAATAATACAGTTTTGCGATCCTTTTAAAACGGTCGTTTCCTCCCAAACACGATGAATGCATCCATTATGTTTATAACTGTGTATTTGAATGATATCTCCTTCCTTTGGCAGCGCCATTTTGTTCCCTACTTTCTAATGAACAGTTCACTTCAAATCCGAAAAAATCATTTTTCTTTATTATAACGTTTGATATTCAAAAAGAAAATAAAAGAGCCATGCCGCTAAAATGGCTGACTCGAGTCATACATTTCGATTTGGTACATTTTAATAACTTCTTCCGTTTGCTTTTCAAACGTTTTTTGAATGTCTATCAACTCATTTTTCATTTTTTCAATTTCTTTTTGCACAGAACGCAATTTCTTATCATCATTTTGTCTCAAAAATTCCAATTCCATTTGTTGATAATGCTCTATTTTAGATTGAAGCGATACAAGCTTATCCATCGTTTCAAGCTGTTCGCCAACTAGCAGATCAAAGCGGTTATATGTATTCAAATGAATCCCTCCCTAATAAAATATTTATGGATACATATTCTAACTATTTCACTTGATTCCTTTGACAAGTTATGTAGACAATTAAGAAGTTTTGTCGTATGAACGCTTAGGTCAAAATTATTATTGACTCTCCATTCATTCATTATGTACAATCTGACAAGATTGAATCATTACAAACTTTGATTTTTTAAGAGAGAAAGGAAGTTACTATATCGTGTGGGAAATCATCACAGCTGTCATTTTAGGCATTGTTGAAGGGTTAACGGAATTTGCCCCTGTTTCTTCTACTGGACATATGATTCTTGTTGATGACATTCTTCTAAAATCTAAAGAATTATATTCAGAGCCTGTCGCCAACTCTTTTAAAGTCGTCATTCAGCTTGGATCAATATTAGCAGCGGTGATCGTATTTAAAGATCGCTTTTTCGATTTATTACAGATTAAGAAAATGCAGCATCCAAACGGTCAAAGATTAACGCTTGGCCTTGTCATCACAGGACTTCTTCCTGCTGCCGTCTTAGGTTTTTTATTTGAAGACTATATTGATACGTACTTGTTTTCCGCTCATAGAGTATTAGTCGGCCTTGTGTTAGGGGCATTATTAATGATTGCAGCAGACCTATTTGGTCCAAGAAAACCGAAAGCAGAAACGGTTGATCAAATTACATACAAACAAGCGCTAACCATCGGCCTCATCCAATGCATTTCCCTTTGGCCTGGTTTTTCGCGTTCCGGTTCAACGATTTCCGGCGGGGTTTTAGCCGGTTTAAGCCATCGTGCAGCTTCCGATTTTACGTTTATTATGGCTGTGCCGATAATGGCGGGGGCGAGCGGTCTTTCTCTTATTAAAAATTGGGAGCATTTCACGATCGACGTCCTGCCGTTTTTTATCGCCGGATTCATCAGTGCGTTTATTTTCGCGCTTTTGGCCATAAGATTCTTTTTGCAGTTGATCAACCGCATTAAACTTACACCATTTGCTATTTATCGGATCATTTTGGCGATCATCATCTATGTTTTTTTCCTTTAATGAAAGAAAGCGGAGAGCTGAAACGTTCTCCGCTTTTTGCCTGGCTCTTTTAAAAGAAACATTCAAAATTAATAGTTAAGAATTTTGTTGTTTATTTTGTTCAGATTGTTGATTTTGTTGTCTTACTTGTTGTGCATCTGTTTCAGCAGCAAATTCTGTTCCAAATCCTTGAGCTGATTGTTGGTTTTGCTTTCTCACTTGTTGAGCATTTGTTTTGTTTTGCTGTTGTTTTGCCATCATTTTTCACCTCCACGTCATATATCATGTCCAGGAGGGAAAAAACTTATCCAAAAAAATTTGCAGTTACAGCAATAAGGAAATGCCTCCATCTACGATCAAAGTTTGCCCTCTTATCATGAAAGCTTTTTCAGAGAGCAAAAATTCAACTGCATTTACGATATCCTCTTTTTCAATCATTCTTCCAGCCGGAGTCTTTTCTTTTGCTTCGTTTAAAATTTCCTCCCTGTTCGGAAAATGTGTCAATGCATCCGTATCGACAGCTGCGCCGGAAACCGCATTTACTACAATATTTTTCGGTGCTAATTCAACTGCTAAATATCTAGTTAAAGCTTCAAGAGCTGCTTTAGAAACCCCTACTGTCGTGTAATTTTTTAAATAGCGAATAGACCCTAAAGAGCTGATGCTCACGATGTGTCCGCCGCCGTGTTTTTCCATCAATTTTGCTGCTTCCTGCGCACAAAAAAGAAGTGCTTTTGCATTAATATCCATCGTCCAATCCCAATGGGATTCTTCAATTTCCATTAGAGGGCGTAAAACTCCAGATGCTGCATTGTTTACTAAAATATCAAGCCGTCCAAACGTTTTGTCAATTTCTGCAAACATTTCCTTTATTTTTTCTGGTTTTCCGACGTTTGCCTTCACCACAAGCGTTTTCACACCAAGACGTTCAATTTCTTCCGCGGTTTCGATCGCTTTCGATTTGCTGCGAGCATAATTAATGACGATGTGATACCCTTTTTCAGCAAGCCTCAAGGCAATAGCTTTGCCGATTCCTCTTGAAGATCCTGTGACAAGCGCTACTTTTTCATTCATATTTTACATCTCCTTATGTATTGAATAGTTATTTCTATCGTAACAAAGAATAGATATAGAAAAACATATAAAAAGGAGTTTTTGTAAATTGCCTATACGAGATATGACAGAGCTCTCCATGATCTCGAAGCAAGCTTGGAGCAGTGAGGAGCTTCAGCATTATCACCGCGCCTTTCAACAAATTATGCCTTACCTGAATATAGAAGGTCATACCATTCACCGTGAAATTATAGAAGAAATTGAAGCGCGCGGCGGTATTAACAAAGACTGATTAAACCAATTTTTAGAGGTATAATAGATGCAATCGGTACATGCCGATTGCATTTTCATTCACTTCCCAATGGAATTACGGCTCCACTTGTATGCCAGCTTTTTCCTTATAAAGAGCAAATATTTTTTGATGAGGTACAGGAAAAGCATATCGATCAATATCCTTGATGAAAACTTTTTCAAGCTCTTTCATTGATTCATCGCTACAAACTTTGCCGAAATAAACATTAATATTCCATGTCAAATGGGAAAAAACATGCTGAATCGTTCCTTTTAGCTCGCTTAATTCCGCTTCAACACCGTATTCTTCCCGCAAAAAATTTTCTAGATATATCCTTTTAGGAATTCTGTTTGTGCGAACTTCGCAATTTGGAAATTCCCACAAATTCGCAAGCAGTCCTGTGTCAGGTCTTTTATGAATATATAAATCGTTGTTTTGCACTAAAACCGCGCAAGCAATCGAAACTTGCTTTGTTGATTTGCTTCGTGTTTTTACTGGCAACTTTTCCTGTAATCCTTCTGAAAAGGCAAGACAATGCTCCTGTACAGGACAAAGCAAACAGGACGGAGAAGTCGGCGTACAAACCATTGCTCCCAATTCCATTAATGCTTGATTAAAATCGGAAGGACGTTCTTTTGAAATAAGATTTGCAGCCGCTTCTTCAAATATTCTTCTTGTTTTTGGCTTTGCTATATCTTCTTCAATCAGTAAAATTCTTGACAGCACTCTCATCACATTGCCGTCAACAGCAGGCTCAGGCTTGTTATAAGCAATGCTTAATATTGCTCCTTTTGTATAAGGCCCAATTCCTTTTAATTTTCCAAGCTGCTTCGGGTCATCCGGAAGTTTTCCTCCGTATTTTGCTGCCACCTCTTTCACTGCACTGTGCAAATTTCGGGCGCGCGAATAATAGCCTAGGCCTTCCCATGCCTTTAAAACCTCTTCTTCATCCGCATTTGCCAGCGCTTCAACATTCGGGAATTTTTTAATAAAATTGTTAAAGTACGGTATAACCGTTTCCACCCGTGTTTGCTGAAGCATTATTTCAGATACCCATACTTTGTATGGATCTTGGTCCTTTCTCCAGGGCAAATCTCTTTTTTCCCGTATATACCAGCCGATCAGGTCCTCCTGAAATGTTTTAATATCGAAATTCTCAATTTTTTGCAGTGATTGACCCATTTTTCAATATTTCCTCCATTATGCACTTCAAAATATGTTACACTAAAAAGAACTTATGAATTTATCGTACATTATTTTTTTTTGGCATGAAAGAAAAAATGAATTTATGTTTTTTGCGTTCAATGGAAAAAATTCAAATATCATCATAACGATTGTTTTTTCAGCTAAGGAGGATGGCTTTGGATACAGGTACACATTTCGTCATGGGAATCGCATTGGGAGGCTTAGCAACTTTGGATCCGGCTGTCGGCGGTTCCTTTCTGACAAGCGAGGCAGTTCTTGTTGGCACGATTATCGGTTCACAAGCACCAGATCTTGATACGGTTCTTAAATTTAAAAATAATGCAGCTTATTTAAAAAATCATCGCGGAATAACTCATTCAATTCCCGCAGTTTTATTATGGTCGCTGTTGATCACTGGAGCAATTCATTTTATTATGCCAAGCAGCAGCCTCATCCATGTATGGATTTGGACGTTATTAGCTGTTGTTCTTCATGTTGTTGTCGACATTTTCAACGGCTACGGCACTCAAGCTCTCAGACCTTTTTCTGAAAAGTGGATTGCGCTGGGCACAATTAATACGTTTGATTCGTTTATCTTCATCGCTCATATTGTCGGCATTGGCATTTGGCTTTCCGGCGCCCATGGGGGCTATACCTTTTTAATTATTTATTGCATAATCGCTTTATATTATGTCGTTAGACTTCTAATGCAAAGATCGATTAAGAAAAAAATCTTAAACAGATGGAAAAATGTTAAAAACGTCATATTTAACCCAACAATGAAATTCCGCAAGTGGCAGCTCGTCATTGTGACAAAAGAACATTATTACGTTGCATATTCAAATTTTACCGAAATTCAAATCGTCGACCAATTTGAGCGCAAAGAGCTGCCGAATCACCCTGCAATGGAAGCCGCAAAAAAAGACCGGAATATTTCAGCATTTTTGCATTTTTCCCCTGTTTTCCATTGGCAAATAAAAGAGCAGCTTGATTATACCGAAATCCGTTTGATTGACTTGCGTTATTTCAGCAAAGGTCATTATCCCTTTGTAGCAGTTGCACAGCTCGATAAAGACCTCAACATTGTTCGTTCGTACACAGGTTGGATTTTCAGTAAAAAAAGAATGAAGAAAAAACTTAAACCGCTAATTGATTGATTATGACATTTCCTTAATTTTCTTTTATATTGGCTTCTAATAAGCAAATACTATTTATGCGCGTCCAATAGCGCAAATTTTTTTCTCCTTGGAGGATCTGCGATGCGCAATAAAGCAAAAGGATTTCCGCAGCATGAAAAATTTGACGGTGAGCCACGTGCTAAAGCGGAATTCGCGTCACGTCGTGCGAACGGAACCATTAACACACACCCTCAAGAGAGGATGAAAGCTTCAGGAGAACGCGATAAAAATTTTTCATAACCATTGACCTTTCAAGAGGTGTTTACAAATGGACACAAACCGATCATCCTTATCAAAAAAGCAGAAAAACGAATTTTTAGGAGCTTGGGGAAAACCGAAACATTCATTCCGTCAAGTAAACGGGGAAACCCAGCAAACCCAAAGCTTAATCATTTTGGAAAACGAAATGCGAAAACGTTCATAAATAAATAATACGAGATCATGCCATTATTTGGCATGATCTTGTTTATACAGACCTTTTTTAATTTTTAAAAATAATCGCCTAGATTCAAAACTCAACTATGATTTCCTCGATTAAATTTAATAAAGAAAATATTTAGCTTCAACATTGCTTGAGTAAACAAATTTCCATTATTCGCCTTATTAAATATATGGTTTTTTTTGATACTATTTGTTAACAAAAGATTTCAAGCTAAAAACGAAATCCGTATCCTTTCAAGGTCAATTGAGAGAGTATTCAGTTTGATAACCATAATGTAAAGTTAGGCGCGATGAAGCATAGCCACGAACAGGAAGAAAAAAACGATTGAAAGAAATCAGCGGCCACTCTTTTCCCCAACTTCCTTCATTTTTCGTTCTCAACTTATTTCTCATTTATATTACTTTTTTTAATCAACATCGATATCGGCAGTGCTTCCTCCTTTAAAGGAGATGATAATCGATACCCCCAAGCGAAAACTCCTTTTAAATATTCAACTTTGAAATATTCACCAGGAGCTCCATCGATTTCATACGTCTCACCTGGCGGAAAATCGTCAGGATTCAACATATATGCTTTTGCCATAGCAATTTTCCTTTCCAGGACAGCATATTCGTTGATCATTCCGTGCTGTTCCGCTTTGCGCGCTTTTTCTTTTAATCGGGCAATTTCATTTTTTAGCTCGTATTCCGTCATTTCACTGTACCGTTTTTCCATTCCTATTCCTCGCTTTTCTCTAAGTGTTTTTGCAAATATTGCTGAATAAGTTCTTGCGAAAAACCTTTTCGATATAAAAATTGCGCAAGCTTTTGACGATATGTGTACATATCTAGATGGGAATACTTTTTTTTCCCTTTTTCGCCTTGTATTAATAATGCTTCCCATTCTTGGTCATGACGTTCATGTAAAGGCAGCATCTCTAAAACAGCTTGAATCACTTCGGATGAAAAACCTTTCCTAAACATTGCCTGCTCTATTTTTTGCTTTAGCTGCGACATAGATATGTTCGCTTTTTTTCCCAATTGCTTTTCAGCTAATTTATACGCTGCTTCTATTTGTCTTTCTTTCGTGAAAAGATCAAGAGCTGCTTCTATCAAATCGCTCTCAATCCCTTTTTGTCCCAGTTCTGCTTTTATTATGCCGGGCCCTTTCAAAGTGGTTTTCATTTGCGTTCTTACAAAGGCTTCCGCAAACTCCTTGTCATTTACATAATTTTTTAATTGAAGCTCAACCATTACACGTTCAATAACCCTCTCATCTATACCTTGACTTACAAGATAGTCACGGACCTCTTTTTCCGATCTCATTCGATAGCCAAGAAAAGTTAAAGCTTTGTTGAATGCTGCTTTTATTTGATCCTCGTGCAAAATCGCATCTATATCCAGCTCATCAAGCTCCATCCCTTTTCTTAGCCCGTGCTTAATTAAAACATCTTCCCCGACGCTAAAAGCAAATATTTCACCGTTTCCTCTATCGACGTAAATATTAAAACGATTTTTCTTTTTAGGTTGAACTTCTATTTTTACAATAAACATGTACAGACACCTCATTTTTATAGTACCATAGAAAAAATAAATAAATGGAAGTTTTAAGCATGAAAGTGTATGAATACTGTAACAATAGATTTTTCAGCTTGTAAGGAACATTTTGCTGACTTTTCTAGCCGTTGATGCTATAAAACTATGAAGCAAAATTCAACCGTTCTTATTATGATTTCTAAATATTTTGCTGGCAGCAGGCAAATCTGCTTCAGTCAGGAAATGCGGTCCTCTCTGTTATTGCATCAAAGCAAAGGAAAAAAATATTGTCAAAGAAAATATTGTAATTTTGCCCTATTCACTGCTTATAGAAACTCTTAAAGTAGTAAGAAAAAAGTAAAATTTTCTTAATAATCTTTTTACAAAATTTTTGTTTTCTTTTCCATAGAAATCAAGTATGATACTAGAAGAAATGCTGACAATTAAATTTACTTGTTTTTAAGGGAAGGCAAATGGTGCGCCACCGGTCTTTGACCGGTTCTAGTGGGTTCGATTCCCACCCCGAAATTTTTACTTGATAAATAAAAATTTCGAGGGTGGGATCCGTTAGATTTCGTGGTAACCGCCCTCGTTGATAGAGGAGGATGAGCATGTTAAAAAAACGTGATCTAGCGGATTGTCAAGAGTTGTTCGAACTTATGGTTCATCCAGAGGTCTTCCCTTATGTTCGTCATAAAGCAACGTCGATTGAAGAATACATGTTTATAACAAAACAGTTGATTGAAGCAGAGGAACGAGGGGAATTAATTTCCCGCACCATTTTGGATGAATGGGGCTCTCCTATTGGAACAATCAGCTTGTATGATATTTTTGACCAAACGGGATTTCTCGGAACTTGGCTCGGCAAGCCATACCATGGTAAAGGATATAATCAGCTTGCTAAGGACGCTTTTTTTCAAGAGATTTTTTATGAATTTGGAATTCAAACGATCTTTATGAAAATACGGAAAGACAATGAACGTTCCATGAAAGCCGCGCAGAAGCTTCCATATGTCTCCCTTGCCGATGAATCTCGTCAGCTTCCCCATATTGAAAACAAAAACTTATACAACATCTTTGAAATTTCAAAGGATATGTACACACTGTATACAAAACGAAACGGTTTCATGACAGACGAAGAAAGCAGATTGAAGGAAGCATAAAAAATTGGAAGAAGACATCCGAACGAATCAAGATGTCTGCTTCCATTTTTTTATCATTTCTTATTCTCTAATCTGTCCGCTTCCTTTAATAATATATTTTGTAGAAGTCAGTGCAGGGAGTCCCATCGGTCCTCTGGCATGGAGCTTTTGCGTGCTGATCCCGATTTCTGCGCCAAACCCAAATTCAAATCCGTCTGTAAAGCGCGTCGATGCGTTGTGGTAAAGAGCTGCGGAATCAACTAATTTGAAAAACTTTTCTACATTTGCGGCATTTTCTGTGATAATTGCCTCAGAATGGTTTGTTCCGTAACGATTAATATGCTCGATTGCTTCATCTACATTCGAAACAAGTTTCACTGCCATTGTATAATCTAAATATTCCGTTTCCCAATCTTCTTCTGTCGCTAATTTCAAATGCGGGAATTCATTGTACAATGCTTGATCGACTCGCAACTCCACATTTTTCTCCTCGAGCTTTTCAATGAGCTCGCGAATATACTCCTTATTCCAATTTTCATGGATGAGAAGAGTTTCGGCTGCATTGCAGACGGAAGGTCTTTGTGTTTTTGCGTTTACAGTTATATCAATCGCCATCTTTTTGTCTGCTGATTCATCAATAAACACATGACAATTGCCTGCGCCCGTTTCTAACACAGGGACAGATGAATTTTCAACAACTGTTTTAATCAGATTTTTCCCTCCGCGAGGAATTAGCACATCTAAATAATCATTTAATTTGAACATTTCCGCTGCCGTTTCCCTGCTGGTATCTTCCAGAAGCTGTACACTGTCGGCAGGAAAATTCGCTTTTTCTAACGCCTCTCGTATCACCTTTACGATCGCCATATTTGAATGCAATGCGGATGAGCTGCCGCGAAGAAGAACAGCGTTCCCTGTTTTTAAGCAAAGGCTTGAGGCATCAATTGTCACATTTGGTCTGGCTTCGTAAATCATCCCAACAACTCCGAGCGGCACCCGAACTTTTTCGATTTGTAAACCGTTCGGACGAGTCCAGCTTTCCAGCACTTCCCCAACTGGATCTTGCAAATAAATCAATTGTCTTAACGATTCAATCATTCCGTTAATTCGTTCTTCGTTTAAAAGAAGACGGTCAATTAGAGCGTCGGATAAACCATTCGCTTTCCCGTTTTCAATGTCTTTTTCATTTTCTTTTAAAATATAAGGCGTTTCTTTTTGCAATTGTTCAGCGATGATTGATAATGCGTTGTTTTTTTCTTCAGTAGTCTTTGCAACCAGCTTGGCAGCAGCTTCTTTTGCCAGCTTCCCTTTTGTCAACACTTCACTCATATCATCATCTCCTTACTCGTTATCGCTACAAATTGATCACGGTGAACCACTTCAGGATGTATGCGCTTTGTCATTTCCATCGCTTTTTGACTCGGCATGCCCATAATTTCTTTTAATTCTTCAGATGAATAATTGACTATGCCTTTTCCGATCAGCTTTTGTTCCTTGTTTAAAATTTGCACCACGTCTCCGGATTGAAAGTTGCCGCTGACACGCTTAACGCCAGCAGGAAGGAGCGATTTCCCTTCCTTCAAAATAGCCGCTACTGCTCCATCATCGACTTCCACATCACCAGATATGATCGAATGAAGAGCAATCCATGCTTTTGAATTACGAACAGCACTTAAATCGTTTTTGCCAATATATGTTCCGTCACCGTTCCCATTTAAAATTTCGATTAATTTCTCTTTTCCTTGACCTTTCCCGATAAATACGGATACACCGAGGGCAAGTGCCGTTTTTGCCGCCATGAGCTTTGATTTCATGCCACCTGTTCCAACTTTCGAACCGGATGTTGCCTCTGTTTGTTCAATTAATTCATCTGTTACTTCCGGCAAAAAATCAAATCGTTTCGCATTCGGATTTTTGGTAGGATCTTCTTCATATAAACCGTTAATATCCGTCAAAATAATAAGAAAATCGGCATGCAATAATCCGCTCACAAGAGCTGACAGCATATCGTTGTCTCCAAACGTCAATTCCTCAATCGAAACCGAATCATTTTCATTGATGATCGGGAGCACTTGCCGCTTTAGAAGCTCCGATAAGGTGGCGTATGCGTTTTGATATTGCTCTTTATGCTGAAAATTGCTCCTTGTCATCAAAAGCTGGGCACATACAATGCCGTATTTTTTAAATGCTTCTGTATAAGCCTGGATAAGCAGCCCTTGGCCCACTGCCGCAGCCGCCTGTTTTCCTCTAATTGTCACAGGCCTGGAAGGATATCCAAGATCTCCATACCCTGCTGATACCGCTCCTGACGAAATTAAAATTACTTCATACCCTGCTTCCTTCAATTTAGCAATCGCTTCAACATGCTCGTGCAGCTTTTCTTTACTGAGTCCCCCGTTGTCATCTGTTAAAGAACTGCTTCCTATTTTTACGACCACTCGCTTTTTCCTCACTAAAAAACACCTCTTCATTGCTTGACAGTCATAAAAAAGACTCATATCATCCTTTCGAAAAAGGACGAATATGAGTCTATATCCGCGGTACCACCTTTTTTAGCACTAGTTTAGTGCTCCCTTTAGCCTGTAACGAAGGATACGGTCAGGTTATGAGCCTGACAGCTCCAGGGGTAGGTTCAATAGCTTATCAGCGATGAAACCTTTCAGCCATAGGGTTTCACTCTCTTTTTCGCCTAAAGTCTATTTACTGGCCCCTTTCAACGCCGAAAATATACTTTTTTTAAAATTATGTTTCAAAAATTTTTAAAAGTCAAGATGATTGCTGCATTTAAACATTTGCTTGTTGATTGAATTTTTTGTTTGTAAATTTATCTCTCAAATACGGCAGGATAAACCGATCAGCTCCCCAATAATACGCAGCTGCGCCTACTGCCATTAAAATGATTGCTTCAGTGTACATAATCGGATTCGTGCTTGTTGTTCCAGCTAACATAAAATTCAAGTTCATAAACGCACCAGCAATTAATGCAGGAGTTGTAAACAATCCCAAAATCAGTCCGATGCCAACTAACACTTCTCCAATTGGAATAATAAAATTAAAAAGTTCTACATTCGGAAGAGCAAAGTTTTCAAGGAACGCTGCATACCATCCTTGAACGGCCGGATGTTCTCCGGTTGCTTTAGCAATCGCCCCTTTTAAAAATCCTGTCGCATCAAATCCACCCAGCTTTTCGACTCCCGCGACAAACCATTGATAACCGAGCCAAATTCTTAGAGCCGCCCAGACAACCGCCATTTTTGGACCTTTCAGCCATTCCATCTTCAACCATCTCCTTTGTTTGTTTTTTCACTTTTATTTTTCGAAGAAGTTTGTGAAATATTTCACTAACCTCTTCAATTTCAATATATAATTTTCTGAATTTAACTTCAATATATTTGTGAAATATTTCACAAATTGTTAACAATTACTATAGTTATCCACATTCATAGTAGGATTTTATGAAAAAAATCCAGCTTCTTAAGCTCCAACAGTTACATAATATCCACAAAAACAGTATGGATAATGTGTATAAGTTGTGAATTGTCTGAAATATCTGTGGATAAAATAAAAAAGCACTCACCTTCTCTGGACGATGAATGCTTATACACAAGAACGATCCCTCGAATTTACATGCAAATTAGAGCTGTTGTAAAAGAAACCGTCATTTTACAGAAGTGTGCATATTTGCCGATAACAAAAATTTTAGACATAACTAAATCTATTAAAACGTGGAATTTCTTTTCATAAAAAAACAGGCGCCGTTTCAACAGCCGCCTGCTAAGCACTATGCTGCAATTTATTTTCTTTCTCTGCACGCTTATTTTTCTCATAACCGATCGCTAACACAATCAATGTCATAATTCCGATAAGTAAATATTCGATCCACAAGTTTTGGATGTGAAACCATTGTTCAATATGTTTATCCTTAAAGATCATCTCACCGGCGGTCCAAGCTAAAATTCCAGATCCAACATATACAATCCATTGAAATTTGTTCATTAATTTTACGATCGCTTTTGATCCAAAAATCATAATTGGAATACTGATCAAAACTCCAACCGCAATCATGCCGATATGGCCGTGTGCCGCACCTGCTACTGCAACCACATTATCCAAACTCATGACGGCATCTGCAAGAATGATCGTTTGAATAGCTTTAAGCAGACTGCTTTGAGATTGGACATGCGCAGCTTCTCCGTCATCTACCAAAACTTTATAAGCAATCCAAAGCAGCAAAAATCCGCCGACAATGTTGACAAATGGGATTTTCAACAGGACAACAATAACGGATGCAAACAAAATCCGTAATGCGACCGCACCTCCAGTCCCCCAGAATATAGCTCTGTTTTGCTGTTCTTTCGGCAGATTTCTCGTTGCCATTGCAATTACAACTGCGTTATCGCCGGATAAAATAATATCGATTGCAATAATTTTTAATAAGGCAATGATGGCGTCAGATGAAATAGATATACCAACTGAAAATAAATCCAATTGTTATTCGCTCCTCTATTAAAAAATGTATACGTATAGATTCTATCCCTACCTTCCTTTGAAAGCAAATCCAATATTTTACCTATTTAAAAATTAAAATGAGTCATCTCCTTGTCAGCTGCTGGATAAATGTTCGAATGGCAGTGGAAGAAAGAAGACCTTTTCGATAAATAATTGCAACCTCTTTACGCGGAAGTTCGTCTGCAATTTTCAAAAGCTTGACAGAAAACTCCGGGCTGTTTTCAACATAAAGCTTTGGCAGGATCGTAATTCCGTTATGTAAAAGCGTCATCTTTAACAACGAATACGTATCCGACAATTCCACAATTGGGTTTAACTTAATGCCTTCTTTATTACAAAATGAATCGATCGTCTGTCTAAGAACATATTGCTCGGGCAATAAAAAGATCGGGTACGATTGAAGCTCTTCCAAATATATTAAATTTTTTTCAGCTAAAGGATGATCAAGGGATACAATGGCAAAAAACTCTAATGAAAACCATTTAATAACCTCTACTTGCGGATGATGAACTGGTAAATAGACAATCCCTATATCGAGCTCAGACTTGACTATTTTTTCTAACGTTTCTTCCGTTTTTAGATCGTAAACAGAGAGTTTTATATTTGGAAACTGTGAGTGAAACGTAAGCAAGGAAGAATAAAGATGATGATTGCCAACACATCCGATTTTTAAATGGCCGCGATTCAATCCTTTTAATTCATGTATTTTAATTTTTGCTTGATCAATTTCAGAAAAAATTTTTTTCACATGTTCAAGTAAAATCTCTCCGCTTTCCGTTAATTCAATTTTTTTCCCCATTCTTCGAAAAAGAACTGTATCAAGACTGTTTTCAAGAAGGCGAATTTGCTGGCTTAATGTTGGTTGCGTAATCCCCAGCTTTTCTGCAGCTTTCGTAAAATGCAGCTCTTGACTCAATATTGCAAAATATTGCAAAAGACGGAACTCCATTTTATAGCTCCTTTCTATAGATATTTTCTATTATTATGATAGTTATTATAGTATTGTACTATCTTTTCTTTTCAAGTACAATTCTGATTACGGAATTATCTGACTAGTATTAATTATCTAAATTATGTTGAAAGGGTGTGTGTTGTTTGACCAGCCGATATACGACAAGCAAGGCACTTTTAGAAGCGTTACAAGAAGCTGATGTTTCCTTTATTTTTTCAAATCTAGGAAGCGATCACCCTGCCATTATTGAAGCCCTTGCCGAAGCTGAAAAAGAGGGAATTGATTTTCCGAAAATCATTACTTGTCCACATGAAATGGTTGCCTTAAGCGCTGCACATGGATATGCTCAAGTAAGCGGGAAACCTCAAGCTGTTTTAGTGCATGTTGAATGCGGCACGCAAAACCTTGGCGCTGCCATTCACAATGCTTGGAAAGGTCGGGTGCCTGTCCTCATTTTTGCCGGAACTTCTCCATATACTCAAGAAGGGGAGCTTCGGGGAAGCAGGAACGAATTTATTCACTGGATTCAGGATGTTCCCGATCAGCCCGGAATTGTAAGGGGTTACATGAAGTATACTCATGAGATTCGCACCGGGAAAAATGTAAAACAAATTGTCCATCGTGCCCTGCAAATTGCTCAAAGCAGCCCGAAAGGACCCGTATATTTGACGAGCGCTAGAGAAGTTTTGGAGGAGGAAGTAGAAAAAGTAGAAATTCATCCTGAGCAATGGAGACCAATTGCAGCGCGTGCACTGGCACCGCAAGAAATAGATCCTTTAGTGAAAGATTTACTGGCAGCAAATAATCCGCTCATTGTCACGTCATATATTGGCAAAAACAAACAAGCGGTGAAAGAACTCGTTCAATTTTGTGAAAAACTTGCGATACCTGTTTTAGAGTCAGTGCCAAACTATATGAACTTTCCATCTGATCACCCGCTTCATTGCGGATATCAGTGGAATACTTCAACACAAAACGATTTAATCGAAAAAGCAGATTTTATAATGGTCATTGACAGTGATGTTCCTTGGATTCCAGTGAATAATAAACCATCGCCAAATTGTACGATTTACTATATTGATGAAGATCCGCTGAAGGAAGGGATGACATTATGGTATATCCCATCAAAACGTTTTTTCGCAGCTGATGCCGAAACGGCCTTGCGGCAGTTGAACGAAGTGATTAAAAACGCTGACATTGACAGCTTGCAAGTAAATGAAAGGAGAAAACAAATAGAAAAATATCATAAAGCTCAGCGTGAAGAATGGAAAAAAGCTGAACAATTTTTTGACGACATTATCACGCCTGAGTATTTAACTGCCTGCATACGGGAAGTGTGCGATGAAAACACGATTATTGTCAATGAAGGCATTTCAAATTTCCAAACATTATATACCCATTTGCAAATGACCAAACCAGGTTCTATTTTTGGCAGCGGCGGAGGCGGACTTGGATGGAACGGCGGAGCAGCGATAGGAGCAAAACTGGCAGACCCGTCTAAAACAGTGATCAGCCTTACTGGAGATGGATCTTATCTGTTTAGCGTCCCTTCGAGCGTTCATTGGATATCGCAAAAATATGACGCGCCATTTTTAACCGTAATTTATAATAATCGCGGTTGGAAATCTCCGAAACTGTCAACCTTAGCTGTTCATCCGAATGGTATCGCAAATGAAACGAATCAATTTTTCGTAGATTTCACTCCTCATGCTGATCTTTCGAAAATTGCAGAAGCTGCAGGTGGCGCCTATGCAAGAAAAGTAGAAAACCCTCATGAGCTGAAAGAGGCTCTGAATGAAGCAATAAAAACTGTCAAGTCTGGCCGTTCCGCTGTTTTAGATGTATATTTGCCCGCTATTAGTCAAGAAAACCAAATGAGAGAGGAAAAAAACCATTCCACAGTTTAAAAAGCGGGAGCAAAAAGCATTTAAAATTTGAATTCATTTGGAATAGTTGAAAGTACAAAAATTTTAAAGCTGCGGAGAAAGTTCAAAAACAAGATGGAATCATCAAGAATGTAGGCTAAAAAAGTTTTATATTCCTTTCATCGCACATCGTCCGAAATATAGAAAACCAGCAGCCAATGATCTTATATTCAACCAGCAGCATTTTCTATTTCTTTTTGCCCCTTTATGTAAGCGCTATCTAAAGGTTATGTTAAATTTTAAATCTAGATAGGAGTGAAAATGATAATGAAAAAATGGGAAAGGTACCATACAATATGGGGAATGCTGTTCCTAGGATGGGTTGTTTCTTATATCGACAGAACTGCGACAGGCCCAATTGTTACTTGGATGATAGAACATAAAATATCATTTTTTTCAGATGTCCCGAATCCTCATGAATTTGGGGGCTTAATAGGCAGTTTGTTTTTTGCCGGATTTATGTTAAACCAATTTCCTGGAGGAAACTTGGGAGATAAATTTGGATACCGCCCTATTATTATATTAAGTATTTTGTGGGCAGCCGTCGCCACTTTTTTCACAGGCTTATCAGGCGGACTCGTCATGTTTGTTTTATTCCGTGTATTACTTGGATTAGGTGAAGGAATCCTTTATTCAAATGACAGATCCTATATTGCTTTCAACACTCCTCCGGAAAAAATGGGCTTAGGAATGGGAGTTGTTATTACTGGCCTGTCTATCGGCTTAACGTTGGCAACAATCGGTACACCTCTTCTTCTGGAAGCTTTTGTTCCTCTAATGGGAAATGAGGCTTGGAGAGTTCCTTTTCTATTCATGGGATTCATTACTTTAATCGTTGCTGTTCTTATGTTTAAATTTATGAAGCCTGATAAAAAATTGATACAATCAGCAGATCCAAATTCACCTGGTGTGAAGGAATTTTACGGAAAATCGTTATATCACTTAAGTATTTATTCACTTGTGTTTTTGGTTATCATCATGGCGATATACTTCACATCAACAAAATTAGGGCTCTCATCGATTGTCATAGCTTTTATTTTGGCTAGTTTAGCCCCCATATTGATCATATATCTTTATGTAACAAAAAAATCAGAAGTGCACCCTTTGATTATGAATAAAAACCTGTTTTTCCTTTATCTATCTTTCCTGCCGATTTTATGGCATTTATGGTTGTATGGATTCTGGTCTACGGCAATTGTCCAAGAATTTGGCGGCGGAGCACTAGTTGCCGCAGCAGCAGTAGCTTCATTTAACGCAGTAGCAGGGGTTATCGGGTTCCCGCTTGGCGGAAAAATTTCTGACCTGTTAGCTGATAGACCGAACGGCCGCAGAAATGTATTAGCGCTTTTAACTTTTCTTTTAGCTGTTTCAATATTTGTTTTTGCTTGGTATATTCAAACGGAAAATAGCAGCCCGATTATTACATCAATCATTTTATTTATATCAGGATTATTCTTTTTTGCATTGCAGCCGGTTTCACATGCATTAAATGCAGAATTGGCGCCGGAAGGCAAACAAGGCGGGGCATTTGGCATGCTGAATCTGATAGCAGAAATTGGCGCCGTATTGTCGCCAGTCGTATCAGGATATTTAAGAGACAGCACAGGCAGCTGGGGAGCTCCGCTAATATTGGACGGAGTTTTAATTAGTATTAGTTGTTTATTTGTTTTAGCAATCTCAAGCAAAGCTGTACAATCTGCTCAACCAAAAAATATCTCGTCTAGCGAAGCAAATATGTAAACAAGTTATGTATAGCGATGAAATTTTTCTAAGCAAATGATGCTGTTGTTAATTGGCGAGTATCATTCATTTATCAGAGATAGATCATTTTCACATTGATGAAAAAGATTCCCATTGAAAAAAGGGCTTTGCAAAAAGTTAATTGAACTGACTTTTTGCGGGCCCTTTCTTTTTAATACTATTCCCGATCAGGTTTGCGATAAGTCTTGACTTGAAAGGGTAACTGTGACGGTCTTTTCTTTTCCGTCCCGATATAATTTGACTTTGACTGAGTCTCCTGATTTCTTTTCACTGTACAAATATTTTCTTAACTCACTCGTGTTGTGAATACTTTGCCCATCCAATGCGACGATCACATCCTTTTCCTGCAATCCGGCCTGATCGGCGGGAGAATTTGCCTGAACTCTTCCAACTACCGCACCTTCTTTAACGTCAGATGGCAAATTGAGTGTGTCTCTAAGGAAATACTCAGGAAGCTCGCTTACATTTAATAATGCAACTCCAAGAAACGGACGGTCAATTTTTCCTTTTTCCATTAATTGATTGATCGCCTTCACAACATCATTGCTTGGAATAGCAAATCCGAGCCCTTCCACACCTTCCTGGCTGATTTTCATACTGCTGACGCCGATGACTTTCCCATCCATGTTAATTAAAGGGCCTCCGCTGTTTCCTGGATTGATCGCTGCATCAGTTTGAATGACATCAAGCGCCCAGTCTCCTTCAGGAGTTGTAATCGTCACTGTGCGATTGACTCCGCTGATAATCCCTTCTGTTACAGTTCTAGAAAGATCGCTGCCAAGCGGATTCCCGATTGCAATGACCTGATCGCCGACTCGTATATTATCGGAATCACCAAACTCAGCTACTGTGTTAACACTATTGTTATTAATTTTTATGACTGCCAAGTCTGTCAATGAGTCAGCACCGACTACCTCTGCTTTTTCCTTATCGCCATTGGAAAGCGTTACCTCCAATGAAGAAGCCCCTTCAATAACATGGTTATTTGTAACAATAAAAACATCATTGCCGGACTTTTTAAAGATAATTCCTGTTCCGCTTCCGCTTTCCACTTCTTCGCTGGAAGAATCTTGGCGCGATCCAAACCAATCTGTCCTTTGCTGCTGCAAATTAGAAATGCCGACAATCGCTGGTGAAAGTTTTTCAGCTATTTCTGCAATATCGCCTTGATTGGAAATCTTCGCAACATTAACAGATGCTTCCTGATCGTTTGTATTTTGACTGACCGCTGCATGCTCTGTTTCATTTGAAGCTTTGTTATGATCTTGGAATGGCAAGTAGGTCAACGCACCGTATACAACAGCTCCGCCCAAAACACCGCTGATTAAAGAAGAAAGAACCGGCTTCAACAAACTGTTCTTTTTTCTTTCCACACGATTGTTTTGATCTATTTCATCATAATATCCCATAGCAAAAGCCCTCCTCTTCTTCATCGTTTGTCTTATTGACATACTAGGCAAAAAATATGACGAAACGATGAACAAAAGGTAAAAAAACATTGAAATATAAAAAAGATCGGACGCCGCTCGATATTATGCGCCTCTTACCTTTTCGCCAAATCCATAGTTCAAAAGCACTTTTCAAAAATCGTTTCTCCTGCCAAGCCCTAACGAAACGGTGAACATCAATCCGGATCGCCCGCGGTACTTTCATTTATTACAAAAAATGCAATTCTGAAACACATAGATGTTGTTGATTGAAAATAAGCCCTTCTGAAAAATTGGCATTTGAATTCGTATGCATGCCCCGGATTTCATTCAACGTATTCAAACTTCAACTGTTTTCCCTTCTTCAGCAACATGGAAAAGAAGATGAGCAAGATGCTGAATGGGGCCGTATATTTCCTCTTCCTCCTGCTCCGCCATCACTTCATCACCGAATTCTAAGTCATTTAGATAAAGAGCTATAAATTCATAAAAGTCTTTTAGTTCAAACCGGTAGCATTCGCTCGGATCTTCCTCGTCCTCCTCGTAGCGAAGGGAAAGATAAGACATATTGCCATCGCTGTCCTCAGCGTCAAAAAAGACGAAAAAACCAATGTTTGTATCGAGATCAAACAAATGTCTTGTCCCTCCTTCTGTCACCCTTTCAAAATCATCCGGGCTCAGCTTTTGCACTTTCATTTCTTCCATATCATCTTCAAGGTGAAATTTAACAGTGAATTCACGCATCGTATGTCTCCTCCTCAAATATTAGAAAATACTTAATGAATATGTTTTAGATAAAAATTCAAGCAGTTTGATGCCGGTCAGACTATTGCCTTTGTCATCCAATGCTGGACCGAATATGCCGATGCCGCATCTTTTTGGAACAGATGCGAGTATGCCTCCTGAGACGCCGCTTTTTGCCGGAATCCCGATTTTAATCGCAAATTCTCCCGAAGCATTATACATGCCGCAGGTGACCATAAACGTTTTGCAAATACGCGCTACATCAAGCGGCATGATTTCCTCTTCTGTAAACGGATCTCGCCCATCCATCGCAAAAACGAGGCCGATGCGAGCCAAATCGATGCATGTCATTTCAATGGCGCATTGCTTCGTGTAAAGCTCCATCAAATCTTCGACATCTTCGTTTATAATATTATGCTGTCGAAGAAAATAACATAAGGAGCGGTTTAAAAACGCGGTTTCAAATTCGGATTGAGCGACTTCTTGCGAATAAGAAATGGTTGGATTTCCTGTTAGCTTGCGGACAAAACGAATGAGTCTCTGCAGCCGTTCTTTCACCGTTCTTCCCGAAATCATATGCGTTACGGCAAGTGCACCGGCATTGATCATCGGATTCAGCGGCTTTGTAGGCTGTGTTTCCTCAAGCTTGGCAATGGAATGAAACGGATCGCCCGTCGGCTCCATCCCGACTTTTTTGAATACCTCCTTTTCACCGTGATCCATAATGACAAGAGCTAAAGCGATAATTTTTGAAATGCTTTGAAGCGTCACTTTTACCGTTACATCCCCCGCGTCAATGATTCTCCCATCAGGCATATATATAGCAATAGATAAATCATTTGGATTTGCTTTGCCAAGAGCCGGTATGTAACTGGCAACTTTCCCCTGATGCCCATACTTTTTCGCTTCTTGGACAAAGCGGATCAATTCTTCTTTTTCGTACATTCAGCCCATCACCATTATTTAGTATGGCTCGCTGTATAAAATTTTATAAACAACCCCTTTGATATTTGACAAATGAGTATGATATGTTTATTCAATCTGGAGATAGTCATTGTTGCATAGATTGTTTTCTCTCACTTCCATGCTTTCTTTTGCTTGATAAAATCCCCCATTGTCCCAGTAATGTCACTAATGCAAGGCCGCCGGCGGCAAACGGAAGTTGGGAAGGAGCCAATCCAGCCAGCATCACTATCCCTCCAAGAAGAGAACCTATTGCACTGCCCAAATAATTTGCGGAACTGTTCAAAGCAACGGCCGCTGCACCTTGATTAGGCTGTATGTGAAGCAATTCATGCTGCTGCGGGGCTTGCGATGCCCAGCCCATCGCCCCCCATAGAATAAAAGGCAGAAATGACAGGATCGGAAATGAAAGGGCGAATGGCACACTGAACATGGACAAAGCCATTATGGCCAAAATTCCTGCCATGAGCAAACCCGGTTTGCCTGTCCGGTCAATCAAAGCGCCGATGGAAAAACTGCCAACTACGCCGCCAATTCCCCATGCCCAAAGATATGGCGTGTTGTTGGAAATGTCCGCCAAGTTATTCAAAATAACAGCAATATATGTGTAAAGACCCAAGCTGGCAACACTGGTCATAAAAGTGATGCCAACAATTGCTGCAACCCGTCTATTTGTCATCATTGCGACGCGCTGGCGGAGTGAAGGTGGAGCTGAAGCTGCAAAATGTGGAAACCAGATGGCAATTCCCATCATGGCAATTAAGCCTAGTGCAGTGATCACCCAAAGAGTTCCATTCCACTTCAGATGTTCCGCAATCACCAGTCCAAGAGGGACTCCTATGACTGTTCCAGTGCTCATGCCGCCAAGAGTCATGCCAAGTGCTCTGCCGCGTTTCTGTTCGGGCACTAGTGATGCTGCAGCTGCTGATGCTAGCGGAGAGTAAAGTCCGGCGCCGATGCCTGCAATTGCCCGTGCAATCAGCAACATGGAAAAATTTGAAGCTAGTGCACTTATCCCGTTGCCTATCGAGAATACTGCGAGCGCCAACAATAAAATATTGCGCATCGGTTTTCCAGCAAGCAGTGTTGCAAATACCGGAGCGGCCAGTGCATAACAAAGCGTAAAGACGCTCACGGCTTGCCCTGTTTGTGAAGGAGTTATATGAAAAGTTGCACCGATATCCGGAAGCAAACCAGCTATCACATAAGCATCAAACCCAAGAGCGAACATACCGATCGTCAAGAGAAAAACTTTTTGCATAATAACTTAGCCTCCATTTTTACGGAATTATCTTTACGGAAGATTTATCTATTTTTCACTTTACAAGACGGAATGTAATATGTCTAATATATATTTATAAAACTACTAATATCTTATAAATATTAATAAAGGAGGAGATTAATTGGAACTGCGCCACTTGAAATATTTCTTAACAGTTGCTGAAGATTTGCATTTTGGGAAAGCTGCAGCCCGTTTAAATATGGCACAGCCGCCTTTAAGCCTTCAAATCCGACAATTAGAAGAAGAAATAGGCGTGCCTCTTTTCCATCGAACGAAAAGAAAAGTAGAACTGACGAAAGAAGGCCAATTGTTTTTGGAAAAAGTTAATCAAATTTTCAAAGATCTGGAGGAAGCTGTCGAATCAGTAAAAAGGGTGAACCGTGGAGAGGTCGGAAAAATAGCGATAGGATTCATTTCCTCATCAGCCTATGATATTCTTCCAACAATTATAGAGCACTATCGTAAAGCATATCCTAATATTCATATAGATTTGCAACAATTGACAACTAGAGAGCAATTAAAAGCTTTGCATGAGGGCGCAATTGATATAGGAATCCTTTGCCAACCCGCCAACATAAAAAATGACGGAATTCATTTCGAGGTTATTCGGCAAGAACGAATGATGATTGCTCTGCCAGAGGATCATCGGCTAGCTTCCGGCACTTCCCCGATTCATCTTGAAGAATTGGCGGGCGATTCATTTATTTTGACGGGAAGGAAGGCAAATCAAAGCCACTATGATACTGTGATAAACAGTTGCTATCAAGCGGGATTCCATCCTAAAGTAGTTCAAGAAACACAAGAATTGCCTACAGTCCTATCCCTTGTTTCATCAGGAATGGGCGTAGCGATTGTACCATCCTCTATCCAGCATGTATTAAAAAATAAAGTTGTCTATCGCGACATTTACAACAACCCAATTACTACTTCAACTGCCTTTGCGTGGAAAAGTGGAAATTTGTCTCCAACTGTTCATGCATTTCTTAACTTAATGAGAAAATCTGTCATTCCGTTTTTTCACCAAGTTTAATAGAAATAATCTCATGAAATGATACTGGCAATTAAAATTCTCTATCAAATCCTTAATTAAACAAGGAGAATAATTGAAATAACCGCAATAAAAAAAGAAGCAGGAGTACAATGAAAATAATCATTTCCCTCTCTGCCAAAGTAAATTTCAATGCATTTTAGCAGCCGATTTGATGATTGGGGAAAGAACTCTTGTATCTTTCTCCTCTTTTTTTGTCTTTAACATCATTTTGCCGTTAAAAAATTGGTTCAAAAAACCGATAAATTTACAATTATTATCAATTGAAATTTTGCATTCATTTAGCCTAGACGCTCCCAATCATTTTCATCGTTGTAAATTTCCCGTTGTGAACCAACAACATAATTTATCGGTCCAATTGTCTGAGCATCACGTTCTATTGTATTTAATAATTTTTGGAGCTTCAAAGCTGTTTGAAGGCTAGCAAACGGTTGTGAAGGAGCTGCTCCGTTTACTACATACCCGCCAACATCATTAACCAATCTTACCAATTTGCGTATTGTTTTTAGTTCAGGCTTCGAGTCATCAATATTCGTTTTCATGTCCATTATGACCTGTTCTCCGAAAGGAGTTCTTTCCCATATACGAAGATGGTCAACATCCCATACAGGTGTATCAAACACCATATTGGCAAAGATTAGACGGTTTTGTGGAGAAGCGAATACAAGATCGACTTCTCTCTTTCGGACAATATTTACGAAGCTGCTATACCCGGTTATTGCCGCTTTTCCTAAACATGCAGTTACGGCTGCACTGTCAAGTACGTCAGAACCTGATACGGAGAAGTCTGATCGAGTGCCTTGAATAGACTTTAACTCCAGATCAGTATTGGATGCACAAATCCATTGGATAAGATCTAGCGGATGGATTATTTCGCTGATCACACCTACAGTTGGCCTATAATCATTCATTCTGTTCTTTCCCCAGTAAAAATTGGCCCGAATAAGCTGCAAATTATGCTCTTCAACAAACTTTTTCAAGACGATGGTTGCATCAGAGTAACGTTCTATAAGGTTAAGACAGAATCCAGATACACTTTTAAGTTTCGCTTCCAGCAGCTCTAAATCATCGTTCGTATTCGCCAAGGGCTTCTCGCAAATAACAAAGCCTTTGTATCCTTCCAACTTTTTAATTATATCCATGTGGAACTCATCATTTACACTAATTACAATAATGTGAGGCTCAAATTGTTCAATAGCAGCATCCACCTCTTTAAAGTATTGAATATCCCTGCGTTTAGGATTTCTATTAACATATGCAAAATTGATTTTTCTAGCTCCAACAATATCTTTATTCATATTGGAAAAAGCTTTAAGAAATCTTGTCCCTGCATATCCCAAACCACAAATTAAGACGTTCATCAGTTGCCCCCCTTTAACATTTAAATTTCTTTTATTAAAAGCTCTTCGCCTGAATCAATAAATCCGAGCTTTTTATATAAATTTTTTGCAATCGGTGTTGTTTGTAAGATAACTTTTTCAACATTATTGGCCTGAAACCAGTCCAAAATATAGTTCATTAAACATTCTGCAAACCCTCTACGGCGCCGTTCAGGGTGAACAACAACCGATTGCACCCACCCAACAAGTCCGTTTAAACATCCTTTCATCGGCGCACGTTCATCAATGATTCCTATAGCACAGGCCGATATTTCGGTTTCGCCATCATAGTGGGCTACAGCAATTACCATTTTTTCATTTGCAGGTATATTGTGAATAAGCCATTTCCGATAGCTTTTCTGCCATGCCATTTGTTCTTCGGGTGATTTCGAAACATAGTGGCCTGCCCCTTCATTGAGCAACAGCTTCCTTAAATCAATCAGCATGTCAACATCATTGATGGTTGCCTTTCTAGCAACAATTTTTAAATTATGATCCATGAATAAATATCCTCTCCTATTCTGTTGTATACGTTAAGGGTGGCAAAAAACTATGGACTACTCTTATCTCAGAATTGTAATAGGTTATCTCTAACCAATTATGCGAACACATCGGCCGATTGTGCAAATGGAATATTAAAGTGGCAAAAAACTTCATTTAATGCATCGGTTAGCTGCAACATCTGCTCTTCAGTGTGGTTCGGTGTAACATTGACTCGAAACCGTTCTGTACCAACAGGAACTGTCGGCGGGTTAATAGGCTGCAGATAGATTTTATGTTTTTCAAGCATTCTTTGAGCAGCTGCCTTACATTTTTTTGCATCCCTAATCATTACAGGAAGAATGTGTGTTACACTCGATGGCATTACCGGTATACCTGCCTGAACGAGCATCTTTCTTAGCTGATTAGTCTTTCTATGCAGTTCATTTCTCTCTTTATCAGAAGATTTCAAATACCCGATGCTTGTATAGCATGCAGCAACAATTGCCGGCGGCAGGGAGGTAGTAAAAATAAAGCCGGATGCAAAGGAGCGGACAGCATCAATCAGCAATTCCGATGCAGTAATATACCCGCCTATCACTCCTATCGCCTTCGCCATTGTTCCTTGTATAATGTCAATGAGATTGGCAACTCCAAGCTCTGCAGCTATTCCTGCTCCTCGAGGACCGTACATACCGATAGCATGAACTTCATCGAGAAATGTTAGTGCGTTATATTTTTTAGCAAGATTCACAATTTCCTTAATCGGTGCGATATCGCCGTCCATCGAATATATTGACTCGAATACGATGATTTTGGCTCGATTATGCGGCTGGGAAGCTAGTAATTCCTCCAAATGTTCGACATCATTATGCCTAAATATGGCGCGGTCAGCTTTTGCACTTCGTATCCCATTGATAATGGAGGCATGATTAAGCTCGTCGGAAAACACTATGCAATTAGGGAACAGGCGCAATAAGCATTGTAATGTTGCATCATTTGAACTGTATCCGGTCGGAAAAACGAGTGCTGCCTCTTTACCGTGCCAGTCAGCCAATGATGATTCAAGCAAAGTGTATTGGTAGTGTGTGCCGCCTATGTTCCGCGATCCGCCTGAACCGGCTCCATTTAACCGGATTGCTTCTTGCATCGCTTCAATTACTAAAGGATGCTGGGACATTCCCAGATAATCATTGCTGCACCAAACAACAACAGGCTGCTCATCTTCCTTGCCATTCAACTTCGCCAAAGGATACTGGCCGCATATGCGGTTAATCGTAATAAATTCACGGTATTGCCCTCTTTCCTTCAACGAATTTAGCTTGTCGCTGAGAATTTCTGTATACATAACTCTATCATCCTCCAATAAATATAAATTCCATTCAAGAAGGAATTGTAATTTTTGTTTTTCAGCCGCACTCTTAATGTAAAATCAATTGTTTGTTAATATTCTCCTCCTGTGCAACGGGCGGAAAATTGACAGAAAACCTAACAGGCATGCCTTTTATAAATCGCAAAACTTCCTCGGCAATTTGTGCAGCGACCTTAAACTGCGCTTCTTTTGTCGAGGCTCCTATATGCGGCGTCGCAATTACTGACGGATGATCAGCCAATTTTGAATGAATAGGCGGTTCGACTTCAAAAACATCAAGCGCTGCACCTGCGACATGGCCATTTTCTAGAGCTTCTAAAAGAGCTTCTTCTTCAATAATTCCGCCTCTTGCACAATTGATAATCCTTACCCCTTTTCTTGTTTTTGCCAATGTATCTTTATTTAACAATCCTCTCGTTTTTTCGTTCAGGGGTGCATGAACTGTAATTATGTCCGCACTTGAAAGAACTTCATCAAAAGAAAGCATTTCGACACCGAAATTATTTGCTCTCTCTGGAGTTAGGATTGGATCAAATACATGCACTTTCATTCCAAAGGCTTTAGCCCGCTTGGCAACTTCAATACCAATGCGCCCAAAACCGATAATGCCTAAGATCTTCCCGTAAAGTTCAGATCCAACAAATGCTGACCGATTCCACTCTTTTGCTTTAACTGAAATATTCGCTTGCGGAATGTGCCTCATCAAAGAAGAAATCATCGCAAGTGTATGCTCGGCTACCGAAATGGTATTTCCATTGGGAGCATTAATGACAATTACTCCTTGCTTTGTTGCCTCATCAATATCAATGTTATCTACACCGACTCCGACTCTTCCGATAATTTTTAAAGAGGTCATCTTTCCTAAAAGCTCTTTCGTTACTTTTGTGCTGCTCCTCACCAAAAGAGCATCAAAAAGATTTAGTTCATCTTCTGCTTCCGATACACTTTTTTGGACAACTTCAACCGCTTCTGATTCTATCAACGGTTTCAGTCCTTCATTGTTCACTTTGTCAGAGACTAGTAGCCGAAACATTGTTTAAATACCTCCTGTAATTTATTTTTAGGATCTATTAGCGCGCGCTTACCAAGCAATTCTATATTTGCTTTTATTTTCCTTGTAAAAAAAAGTTAATTTTTTGTTAATTTATAGTTAAAGTTGTAAATATTACTAAAACACTATTAAAAAATGCTGATTCATGTAACGTCATTATTGATGCTCCTTACCGGTTCTGCGTCCAATTGGCGAATAAAATAATTAACACATCAATGCCTGAAATTGCCCTTAAAAAACCCCTTCAATATAGGCAGAAATGCCTTAATTGAAGGGGATGCTCACATAACGTTTTATTAATGCTTTTTTGCATAAAAGCGTTCATTTTGCATTTGCCGCATACTTTTTTTCAGTAAGCGCATGGTGATAAACTTTTTCAAGCATGCGTCCATAAAAAGAAGCTAAAACCTGCTGAAAAAGCATGCCTAAGACAACCGGTACCGCCACTTGCGGCGGAAAATAAGTGATCGCAAGCACTGCACCGGCGCTAATATTCCTCATTCCGCCCGTAAACGTTAAAGTGATGATATCATCCTGTTGAAATTTTAATAGACGCCCGGTCATCCATGAAAAAAAGTAGCCGCTTGTAGCAATCAAAAAAACGAAAAACCCAATCAAAATTAATTTTTTATTCGGGTTCGCCAAATAAGGAGCCACTATCGCACTGTTGATGATCACTACAAGCGATAAGGCTATTTTCGAAAACGGACTTAAAACGGCTGCAATACGCTGTTTCAATTCTTTTTTCGTCCACTCATTTACAAGCATTCCTAAAATGGAAGGCAGGATAATCATGAAAAATAAGCCAGACATCATATTCCATACGTCGATTTCTACCGTTCTCCCCACCAATACTAATAAACTGGCAGGAACGACAAAAGGAGAAATAAACGTATCTATTAATATAACAGCAAGAGCTAAAGCCAAATTTCCTTTATGGATTGATACCCAAATAAAGCTTGTAACACCAGTTGGAATGATCACGGCCAAAACTAAACCAATGATTGTGAAGCTGTCTTCTTGAAAAGCAAGATGGCCGACAGCAAACGCCCAAAGCGGGATGAAAAGATGAAGCAGCAAAAGAACGACGAAAATCGGCAGCGGATGCAAAAGAGCCTGCTTAAACGCATGAAAACTAAGATTTAAACTGCCCGCAAACGTAATAAAAGCAAAAATCCACGGAACAAGCTGAGAAAAATCGTCAAATATAGTTGAAAATACAATCCCGATCACAACACTTGACGGGGTTAAAAAAGGAAGCATCTTTTCCATTATGCTGTTTATGTTTTTTAACATTTTTCTCTCTCTCCAGTGTTAAGCTAAAATGAAAAGTTGCGCAATCCTAATGTTCACAAATAGTGAACAATCTTTACTTCATTATATAATATGCAATTTTTTCTCACCAATCCAGCGCTATGTCAAAACATTTTGCGAAGTTACTATGAACCTAGTCTCATGCTTTTCCCTTGGTTTTTTAGGGAAGCGGCCATTCTTCTGGGCTATAGTATCTATCAAATATGGAAAACCCTTTCCTCTTCTACTTTGCAAATTCTGATTGTATAACGTTTATACCATTCCTTCCTGCCTTTATCCTGCGCCGCTTTATGCAAAGCATTTTCTTTCCAGCGTTTGATATCATCCAATGATTCCCAATATGAAACTGTAATTCCGTACCCATTCTCATTTCTTGCACTCTCTGCTCCTAAAAAACCGGGCTGTTTGGACACCAATTGATCCATTTCCTTTGCCATTTCCTCATAACCATTGTCCCCTTCTGTTCTTTCCGATGTGAAAATCACGGCGTAATACTCGTTTAAACGTTTTGTATAATTCATTTTTCAAGCACCCTTTCTTATCAAAACGAAAAGTTTCATACTGTTTTATCATATAATGAACAAAAATGAATTCTCAAACTAGTTTTATTTTTTTTAATAATAGATATATAATATCTATAAAATTACTTTGATTTAAGGGAGAAATAAATAATGAAAAGAAATGAACAAGAACAACGGAATCCTCAAGCACTCAGAGATGAAACAATTGTCATCCATGGCGACGATTCTATAACGGACGAAAAAGGAGTCAATCCTGCTATTTACTATTCCGCAACATTCCAGGCACATAGTGCAAGCGAATTTTCTGAAATTGCTGGAACACCTCGTCATCCGCGATATTACACACGTTACGGAAACCCAGTGCATGAACGGGTTCAAAAAATTGTAGCAGATCTTGAAGGAACTGAAACAGCCTTAGTAACCGGCTCTGGTATGGGAGCGATAGCGACAACTATTTTATCGCTTGTAGCAGCAGGCGATCATGTGATTGCCCAAAAAAATCATTATATGAGCACAACGAAAATTATGGATGAGCTGCTGCCGAAATTTGGTGTTGACGTGACGTTCGTTGACCAATCCGACACTTCTGCGTTTGAAAAGGCAATTCGTCCGAATACAAAACTTATTATGGTTGAGACGCCTGCCAATCCTACATTGGTATTGACAGATTTAGCTGCAGTGTGTGATCTTGCCCGCCAACATGGAATTATCGTTGTCGCAGATAATACGTTTGCTTCCCCTATCAATCAGCGTCCACATGACTTTGGGGTTGATGTTGTTGTCCATAGTGCAACAAAATACATGGGCGGCCATCATGATTTGACAGCTGGCGTAATTTGCACAAACGAGGAATTAGCTGAACGTATTTGGAATACGCATATTTCCATCGGTTCAGTGCTTTCGCCAATGGATGGTTGGCTATTGCTGAGAGGCTTGCGCACGCTTCCTATGCGGATCGAACGGATTAACGCGAACGCTTTGGCGTTAGCCGAATTTCTTGAGAATCAGCCTCAAGTTGAACGGGTATATTATCCGGGGCTGCCAAGCCATCCGCAGCACGAGCTTGCTAAGCGGCAAATGAAAGGCTTTGGTGCCGTTATTGCCTTTTCCATTAAGGGCGGTTATGCTGAAACACAGCGCTTTGTTTCCGCATTAAAGCTTCCTCCTAACGCTGTAAGCCTTGGCGGAGTCGAGTCTCTCGTTGTACATACAGCAGCGATGTGGGAAGGAACAATGAACGAAGAACAAATGCAGCTCGCAGGAATCCCGGCAAACTTCGTGCGCTTCTCTGTCGGCATAGAACATATCGAAGATTTAAAAGAAGATGTCAGACAAGCTCTGCAAAAAATTTAATGAAGGAATGTGCGGACAATGGCGGGGGCTGTCTAATAAGCCGTTTTATCGGCTTATTGACGCCCCCTTTCATCTTTTTGAAAGTTTATGATTTTTTGTTTTCAATGGAGATTTGACTTTCTGTACAGCCTCAATTAAAAATGCATTTCATTTTAGGAGCTAGTGCTTGCAGAAAAATCTTGATTTTATTAAACATACATCTTGCAATTTGAAACACTCGAAATCTATCATTTCTAAATATCACTATTGAACACACTACCTGAACAAGCTTTGGCAGCTTATGATAAAAAATAACTGCTTCATCAGTTCTATTTAATGGGATGTAAATTTTGCCGTATTAATAGTAAATAAGATTAGTTTCTCCCCATCCTTGGAGCAGATGAGTTATGTCAACACAGCACTCCGCCTCGCTTCTTAAAGTTAAGCTGATTTGTTTTACATACGCACTCCAAGACAGCATGTGTTGTCAATAAATCATCGATATAGAGGCCCGCTTGACAGCTATTTTTTATTTAAAATGATTTTAACTTCCCCACTTGCACGCTTCTCGAAAAAAACAGCATTCCCTTCTCCATGTGATTTCAATCTCTGCCATTCCATTCTAAAGAAAGATGCCCAAAAAAATGAATCGTTCCAAAATTTTCTTCTTCATATCAGAACATATATTCGCATATAATAAAAATAGAACAAACGTTCTTTTTTGTGAGGTGAAAATCATGAACGGTTTGCTGCTGAATGCCAAAAAGTACGGTTTTGCTTTAAAGATGATCTACATGACCGATCAAGGGGTAATAACAGAAAGATTGATTACAGTAAAAGACTTTAACGATAAATACATTCGCGCTTACTGCCACTTTCGAAAAACTTTCCGAACGTTTAAACGATCCAACATTCTTTCAATTGGTCCCATAAAAAAACGAAAAATAGGGTGAAACGAATGGGTAGATATCACATTATGCTAACATATTTTAAAGGTCGGCAAAGAGTTGTACAGGTCATGGATTTCAGCGGTGCGCAAATGATTACTTTTACAATGGATGAGCTGGAAAATGACGAGATGCCCGTTGAACTAAAGAAATATATTAAAACAATCGAAAAAGAAATAAATGAAGGACGATGGGATTATTGGAAAAGAATTTAAGAAACGGGCATTTACTCTGCCTTTCCGTAAAGAAAATGCTGCCTTATCATTTGAGGAGAAGATGGCAATAGCTAAGCTTCACATTACAGGGAATAATAAATTATATTCCAAACAAATGGATGAAAAACGGTTTTCACGGCGAAAGCGTTCAAAATCAAAAATAACTGATCAAGGCTCATTCGTAGATCAGCCATGTTTATTGACCGATAAGACGTGAAAAACAAATTAGACAGCTGAAAACAAATTATTTGACTAAATTTGGATAAATTTTTTTGCAAACAAATCATTTGAAATCTAAAACAAATTCCTATAAAATTATCTCGAAATAAATATTTTCAAAATAAAAATTTATAAATTTTATTTTTTCACTAAAAAACTAAAATTGCACCAAGAGAGGAAGGTTTACGTTGACAAAAGTATTGTACATTACAGCACATCCACTTGATGACACCCAATCTTACAGTTTGGCAGCAGGAAAGGCTTTTATCGAAACCTATAAAGAAGCGAATCCTGACCATGAAGTAATTCACCTTGATTTATATAAAGAACATATTCCCCAAATCGATGCTGATGTATTAAATGGCTGGGGGAAACTGAGATCCGGAAAAAGCTTAGATGAGCTTACTTCCGAGGAAAAAGCGAAAGTTGGACGTCTTTCAGAGCTTTGTGAACAATTTATTGAAGCGGATAAATACGTTTTTGTTACACCTTTATGGAATTTTTCATTTCCGCCTGTCTTGAAAGCATATATTGATGCAGTTGCAGTTGCAGGCAAAACGTTTAAATACACTGAACAAGGATCTGTTGGGTTATTGACTGATAAAAAAGCCCTGCATATTCAAGCGCGTGGAGGCATTTATTCAGAAGGTCCAGCAGCTCAAATGGAAATGGGTCACCGCTATTTGGCTGTTGTGATGCAATTTTTCGGTGTTCCTTCATTTGAAGGCTTGTTTGTAGAAGGACACGCTGCTCAACCTGAAAAAGCAGAGGAAATTAAACAAAACGCAATTGCGAGAGCAAAAGATTTAGCGCATACGTTTTAAGTAAAAAATAAAGAGGCTGATCTTTCATGATATGCTCCCCTTAAGGTAGACAGATTAAAATATAAAACATCTGTTTTACCTTAGGGGGAGTTTTTCTATGTATAAGCAATATACTACAGAGTTCAAACTTGAAGTTTTACTTGCATATGAAAACCGAGAATGTACTATTCAAGAGCTTTGTAAAAGGTATCAAATTACTAAATATTCTTTAAGGCAATGGATAAATGAATTTGAGGAATTTGGAATAGAGGGTTTAGAACGTTTAAATTCTTGGAAAGGTTTTAAGGAAGCAGCTGAAGCAGCTGTAAAAGATTATTTATCTGGTGAGTTCTCACAGTAAGAGATTGTCAGGACATATGGTATTAGTAGATCGGTACTTCAACGATGGATGAAGAAGTATAATAGCCATAGAGATTTAACGTCGAAAGGAAAGACAAGCTCTATGACTAAAGGAAGAAAAACGACTTGCAATGAACGGATACAAATTGTGCTTGATTGTTTAGGAAACGGAAAAGATTATAAAAAAACAGCAGAGACTTATGAAGTTTCTTATCAACAAGTATATCAATGGGTGAAGAAGTATGAAAATGGTAAAGAAGAAGCGCTGAAAGACAAACGAGGAAGAAAAAAAGAAGAAGCAAAGTTATCTCCAGAAGAAAAAATGAAACTGGAGATGAAAAAGTTAGAAAGAGAAAATGAACGCTTACGTGCGGAGAATCTTTTTAAGAAAGTTAGAGGAAATCGAAAGGAGGCGAAAGTAAACCAAATCCGTTTTGAAGACAAGTATATCGAAATCCGGGAACTTCACGAGAAAGAAAACCCTAAGCATAATCTTATTATGTGAAATCGCCGGTATTTCACGGGCTGCTTACTATAAGTGGTTAAAACGTTCGCCTTCCTCCCGAGAACTTCAGAATGAAGAAATCGTAAAAGAAATGAAAGTTCTCCATGAGAAAGTTGACTGTTTTCTGCAAGAAAAAAATACAGAGTGTTGCAGTATATCTTTTTCAAAATTTTGAATAAATATACAGATATGTGATCTATCCATCAAGGGCTTGACATGGATCCTCTGTAGCCATGATTCTTTAGCCAAGCGCCAGATTCAACAGTTTTGGCAAAACCAAAAAGGTTATCATGGCTCCTCCTCCATGTAAAGCCCCATTGCAAATCACTGCATAAGGATTTTGCAATTCTCTGCACTTTTATTTTGCAAAAAACAAGTTGACGGCATCTATGGTTACCGTCGGATGACGTTGAATATAAATCGAAAGCTTGGTCAGAACTTCAATCATAAAGACTGATGAAAGTTGCCGGTATACAATCTGTTATTCGAAAAAAGAAGAAATCTTATAAGCGATCTACTCCTCAACATGTTGCAGAAAATATATTGAATCGTGAATTCACAGCGGAAAAGCCAAATGAAAAATGGGTAGTTGATGTCACAGAATTAAAATATGGTTCATCAAAGAAAGCATTCCAAAGACCGAATTGTAAAAAATTCTTTTCAATTCATGGTATAAATTCGAACTGCATCTCTTAAAAATTCCGCTGCTCCAAGATGTTTTTTATCATAATACGCTTTAAATCTTTCATCTGCTACATACATCTCTGTTACTCCTCTATGAGCTTCCTTCGTATAATGATCCCAAAAATAGCAGAGCCATTGACGATGCAAATCAGCTGCCTTCTGTGCCAGCTCGCTCGCTGGATCTCCAGTTACAAATGCTTTATTCAGTGTATTCAAGACCTCTTCCTCAAGCTGTTTCAGCTGTTCGAACTGCTCTTTTGTCATGTTTTTCAGTTTTTGATTAGATCGATCGACGACTTCGCCTCCATATTTTTCTCTAACTTCATGCCCATATTTTCTTTCATTTTCTTCAATTAATTTTTGTTTAAAAGCTTCAAATTTCTCTTTATCGCTCATCGTGATCCTTCCTTCCTTTGCCGCTATTGTTTTCTCCACATTTGCGATTAATGAATCTAGCTGCCTGCGTTTTGCAAGAAGCTTTTCGCGGTGTTCCTTTAAAGCTTTCATGCTGTCGAAGGATGGTGAATTGATGATTTTTTTAATTGTATCTAAATCAACTCCAAGCTCTCGATAAAAAAGAATTTGCTGCAGTTTATCAACCTCTTTTTCCCCATATATGCGATATCCGGATGAATTGATTTTCGCTGGCATAAGAAGCCCAATTTCATTGTAATATCGCAATGTCCGTGTTGTAACTCCGGTCAATTCTGCTAATTGTTTTACCGTATATTCCATCCTTTCACCTCCTGACAAGATCATCATAAACCTTTACGCAACGTCAATGTACAGAGAAAAATTAATGTTATAATAAACATAATATTGAGAAAATAATATAAGGCTGTGATCACTTAGTGTTTTTACAAAAAAATATCCTCAATGCTATTTCTTATGTTAAACCCAAATTAACCGGCGCCGGATTCTCGCTGTTTATTTTTTTTACTGTTTTTTTCATTGCAGCTGATTTTGACTTGTATGGAGTTTCAAAAGATTTGAATAACCCTTTTCTTTGGAGCATTTTTTACGGATACGGAATAATTTGTTCTATTTTTATTGACCTGCTGGCTGTGAAAATTCCTAAAATCACTGGAACCATTAAAATTGCCTTTTACGTTTTGGCAGGATATCTCATTTTTTTGCCTTTCGGATGGATGATGGTGATTGTTGGCGGAACAGTCGGAGCTCTTTGTTCATTAGTTTTTTATTTTGGAACATACATGGCGCGAAAAAACGTATTTTTTAAATATATTTTTGCAATCTGTGCTCCGTTTATTTTGTGTATTATTTTAAACACGGATTTTACTGTAAAAAAAGATTGGCGCGAATGGAAAAGGAATTCAAGCTATATCGCACTTTTCGACTATTTCCACGGAGAACACGCCATTCCGATTTATGCGGAAAAAGGTCAAACGATTACGTTTTCCGTTAAAATTCAAAACAATAACGGAGGCGGACATGGTTTTCATGTATTGAACAAAGACGGCGACGTTGTCGCCATGAAAGAAGTCGACGAAAGCACATATCAAATCAAAGCGGCAGAAAAAAGCATCTACCATATCATCGTCACAGGCGACAAGCTGAAAGGAAGCTTTACAGTTACTTGGGATGTAAATGAATAATAGAATCCTGCAGCTGCGATTAAATGAAACAAAACAAACGGTGAATACGTATGAAAACATCGATAATGGAAAACGGAGGTTTTCTCTGTGGAGAAAAAAAAGAAAATTGAAAATGTTCTTTTGACACTTTCAATTATTGGGCTTTCAGCAATGTTCATTTACGTCATTTTCATTTGGGAGCATTTGCCGGATACTATACCACGGCATTTCAATTTCAAAGGCGAACCGGATGGATTCGGCGGAAAAGGCTTCATTCTTGTTCTGCCTTTTACAGGACTAGGAATATTTATCTTGACAACATTATTGTCCCGCATTCCCGACGCATTTTATTATCAGTACAATGCTACAAAAGAACAAAAAAAGCTTCTTTATAATCAAGGAAGGATTTACATCCGTTTATTGCAAGCAGAAATAGTTTATTTCTTTTTATTCGGGGTCTGGCGAACTGCTCAAGTTGCACTCGGAAAAGCAGATGGTCTTGGAGTCTATCCGCTTTATATTTTCTTAATTGTCATACTAGGGACATCGATTTATTTTGCTTTCCGCACAAACAAAGTCCTGAAAGAAACGAGGTGACTCTGTTCGATAATCATCTGGTTCCTTTCATCAGCTGCGCATCACATAACGTGGAAGATCCGTATTTCCCGTACATAGACGAAAAGCTGCCCTTTATGGTGGATTTCATGAGCCATCGCAGTTTGAAATCATTGCAATCCAGACATTTTCGAATCAAAAATTTTGGAAAGATCGACTTGGCGCTAAAGATCCTCATTCATCACGGATTCTAACAGGCTTTTTGTACTTTCGATATATATTTCTGCCAGCTTTTTTAAGCCTTTTTCCATCTATTTCAATTTTTTTACAAATGCATCCGGATTTCACTGTTTTTGCAAATCGATAACATTTGAAACACAAGATCTTTCACAGGCATCGATGTCGGCGCAGGCTTATAGTTATAATGCTCTTGTTTCATTTTATCATCCGTTCTATGTCACATTTCGATGAGCCAAAAAGTATTGAAAAAACCGATTCGTACGAATCATAGGTATCCCTTTATATAAGAATCCCGAAGAGACCATCTCCTCGGGACTTTACAAAAATTATTTTTCAACGGCTACATCTTCATTGATTATCTCAGATTGTTTTTTCTCTTTGTAATAGACTGAATGCTGCTCTTGAATGAACAATACTGCTAAACCGCCAAGCACTGCTGCACTGGCAATAGCTGCAAAATTATATTGCGGCTGTAAATTTAATGAAAGTAAAATCCCGACAAATGTAGGGGCAACTATTCCGCCTAAACGGCCAAATGCCATTGTACTTCCTACAGCTGTTGAACGCATATTAGTAGGATAATATTGAGAAACGAATGCGTTCGCCATATTTTGAACCCCGACGGATGCTGCACCAATAACAGAAATCAGGGCAAAAGCGATGAATGTACTGTTGGCAAAACCGATTAAAGATAGTGCAATGGCTCCACAGAAAAACAATGGAACAAGCACTTTTTTAAAGCCTAGCCGGTCAACTATAGGGCCGAAAACAACTGTTCCGACAATCGCTCCAATTTGCATGACAGCAGTAAATGCAAGGCTTGAGCTTAAATCATAGCCAACTTCCATCATAAGGCGCGGCAGCCATGTATTCATGGAATAAATTAATACAAATGCGCTAAAGCAGGAAATCCAGAACATAACGGTGCTGAATGCACGTTTTTCCTCAAACAAACTGACAATAGGCGATCCCGCTTCTTTCACTTTTTCCTTTTTTTCAAATTCCCCATCGCTGCTAATTCCCGGCTCAATTTTGGCAAGAATTTTTTTAGCTTCTTCTTCCTTTCCTTTTTCCAAAAGAAAGTCGATGGATTCTGGAACACTTTTCAACAAGAAAGGAATGAACAGTAAAGGAATTCCGCCTACCCAATATACTGACTCCCATCCAACTGTAGGAAGGAGCTGCCTGCTTGTAAGCGCTGCCAGAATAGCACCTGCAGAATAACCGCAAAAAATGAATGAAACAATTGCTGTACGAACCCGTCGAGGCGAATATTCAGTTGCTATTGCAACGACATTAGGCATAACTCCGCCCAGACCAACACCTGCAATGACACGAAAGATCGTAAATAAGACAGGATTGGTTGCAAAACCTGCGAGCAGCGTGAAAAAGCTAAACAAGAACGTAGTCAACAAAATAATATTTTTTCGCCCTATTTTATCCGATAGCAATCCAAACAAAACAGCACCGATTGCTGTTCCGACAACTGTATAGCTGCCAATAGCCCCGGCAGTGACATCCGAAATTCCCCATTCCTTAATAAGCAGCGGAACAGAAGCACCGTAAATGACAACATCAAATCCGTCAAACATAATAACGATAAATAACCAGAAAATCAGCCAAATATGGAATGAATGAATGCGGCTGTTGTCAATTACGTTCATTGGGTTAATCCGTTTCATATTAATATAGACCTCCTCATCAAAAATTTTTTGTATTTTACATTTTAAGTAAGCGTTTGCAATTTATCTGAAACACCTCTCTTTTACTTAATATTTTGAATTATCTTTAAGTTGATTGTAGCATCTCATTATCATAATTGTTATCTACTTATTGTAGAAAAAAACACATTCATTTTCCTAAATTATGTGGTCAAATCTGCAGAAAAGAAGATTGACAAATACTCTATTTTTCACTCTGACTGCTAGCGGACCAAATTGGTTTTAGTCTTCATTACGATTTTCCCGGCATTGGGAAAAGGTGAAGACAAAAAGATTATGATCAGCGGATACCCATAAAATACAAAAAGCCGGCACTCAAAATGCCGACTCAATATGAAAATTCGTCACATTTCTCGTATGGGGGTTATGTTTGTATCGTTTAATTTTTAATAAGCATTTCAAACGATAAAAATGATTCACATGCTTTCCATTTTATTCTTTTTATCAGGAAGCGATTCGTAAAAACGATCTTTCCACCACTTTCGTATTTTTTTCATGTTCCATTCCGTTCCAGTTTCCTTTAAAGATTGAATACGCCAATACATTGGCGGGTGGATCATAAATTGAAATTCTAGAAATCTGAAAAACCATGAATCCCGCTCAATCGATGAATTTTTTTCTTCATTACTCAACTTTCGCAGCTCAATTTTGGTAAATAAGCCTTGATATAATTAGGCAAAACTACAATCCATTTACGTAATTGACTTTCGATGAATTTTTTAATCTTTTGATTTACATTTTGAAGTGCATCTTCAAGAATTTCAATGAGTAGTTGAAGTGCAAAGGCCCAATCTAGTTCATCGATTTCATCACAAAGTTCATAAAAAATGCCGCCTAATGTTCGATAATCTGTACTTACTCGGTTTTGCCAAGACAAAACAATGTACCTTGTAAACACAATAGTGGTATGGCTGATCATGGAATCATAAGATCTTCCTTGGAACTCTTTTTGGAGTTTCAATAAGGATTTGACTGTTTTGAAGAATACTTCAATATCCCAACGTATCCCATAAATACGAATGATTTCTTGATCCGATAAAGTACAGTCTGTACTCAAAATAGCTAGCCACTGTCTCTTTTTATTACGATTACGGACAAATACCACTTTAACAGGTACGCCATTTGCCATCGTTGTGTGAATAGAGCGCAAAATACCCTTTTGATGTTGTGATGGTTTAGCTGTTTGGTATAGTTTTTTTAGGCTCACCCATTCACCGTTCACTTGATATCTTTGTTTTGTATCCTTCACCATTCCAATAACATCCAACCCTTGATCCACAATGGACTTGATCAAAGGCTGTTGGGTAAACCATGTATCCATTAAAACGTATGAGGCATCGATTCCTTGAGAAAGTGCCCGTTTAATCATATTGGGAATAACTTCCGGCGCTTTTTGTAAAGCTTCGACACGCCGCTTATAACCGGATGTACGCTTATCGATTCGGTTATCAATCCCATTGATTTGGGAATTCGTAGAGCTTAATAAAGCAAAATCAATAGGCAAAAATGTAGCACCATCTGACCAGCCGAGTGTAAGCATACGAAATCCTTTGTAATAACGCATTTTTTGAGAAGAATGATCGAAACAGCGAGCAAGCAGTTCAACCTTTTTACTGCGATTTCGTTCATAAGATGAGTCGTCCACGATCAGCACTTTCGGACGGTCGTGTCTCGTTAAACTACTTACCTTCATAATGGTGAAAGTACTCAAAACAAGTAAAAACCTGCGCCAATTGTATTGAGGGTTATTTAAGAAGCGATAAATAGCGTTTTTTTCCGGCAAATCTTTAGCTTTTTTACTTTGAAGAAGTCGAAACAAATTTTTGCCTTCAAAAACTAAACTAAAAACTAGCTGGAATAAATAGGCGCAGGAATAACCGAAACCCTTGTTAATTCCCACTTTCCTTAAATATTTTAAGATTTCAAGTTCATCAAATATAGCTTTTACTTCTTTTGGTAGTTGATTGTTCAGTCTGTTATTCGTTATCATAATAAGAGACACCTCACCTGCTTTTGGTAATGTTTTTTCTGGACAATTAAACTATACCAAAAGTTGAGGTGTTTTTTTTTTGCAAATTTTTATGTCAAGAAGTATTCGAAACAACCAACAAACCCATTAACCGTAAGGCTTAGAAATCCAATTTACTGTGAGAAAGTTGAGTTCATTACTTAAATTGTAGCGTTCTGCTTTGTATGTCAACTCATCTTGTTTTACAGCTAAAGCAGTTAAACCGTCTGCCATTTGATCATTTCCGTTGTCAAGCCATATAGCCCCTAAATGATCTGCCCGCACTTCCATCCATTGCAAAAGAAGAGACTGGATAAGAGGAAAGAATAAAATAAGAACAAAAACAATGTAAAAAAGAAGAGACTCATTTCTTAGTATAAGAGAATGGTATAACCAATAAATAAATAAAACAATTACTAAAAGCGCAAGTATACGTATAATTTGACCGATCATGACATCCCGTTTTTTTACATGCACAGCTTCATGAGCAAAAACCGCTTCGATTGCTTCCAACGGAAGCTTTAACGTTTCCGACGTTAATACGATCATTGATCGACCGATGTTTGCCCCAGCTGCAAAACCGTTTAATTCATTCGCCTCTGTTTGAAAAACTTTCACATCAGAAATTCCAGCCCGACTTAGCACTTTGTCTGCAACAGCTAAAACATTTGGATCATCTATCTCTTTCACGTCTAATGCAATTTTTAATAATCGATCAGAAATGTAAAGATTAAATATCCAAAAAACAATGACCGCAATCGTGATCGCCCAAATAGGAACCTTTAACATTGATAAGATAACAGTCAATGTCGTGTAGGCGCCGACTCCTTTGACGGAAATGGCAAAGTACATTTTGCCGAGAAGTCTTTTTATATTTTTTTTATGATAAAATGGAAGCACTTCAACTTGTGCAATTTCCGACGGTAGTTCCTTTTCTTCCCGGCTTTCAATGGTCGCAAGCCAAGAAGTGTTTTTAGCATTAAAATAGACAGTTTCGCCTGAAAATACTAGCTTTAATGTATTTCCCATACTTGTCGTGAAATCTTCATTTGTTGAAAACATCGTAAATAATGGGAATAATTTAAGTACATCAACATTTGACTCGAGCTTTGCTTCCGAAAGTTCTGAAAGCGGATATCGTTTCGCTTTGATGTTCGATAATATGTAAATACAATTTGTTTCTTTACTGAAATACACTTCAAGGTTTCGATAAAGAACAGCTTTTTTTAACAATTGACAAATCATTACAGCATTCGTATATAACAAAATGAGAGACCAAACAGAATCGTATGAATTGAAAACAAAATATAAGACAGATAGACCAATGAATGTCATCGCAAATGCCGCATCAACCCAAACCCGACTCGAATGTTTATTGAGTTCAATCTTTTCAAATTCCACTCTGTTTGCTTCATTTTTTATTTTATCGTAACCCGATTCATGGGAAAACGTGATTAAACACATTAGAAAAGAGTATCCAAAGCTAGACATCGCTCTAATTGTAAAACCTAATTCATATGCTATAAATAAATAGACTGCAAGAACAGATAACAGTACGATTTCTATCACCAATAACGGAAAAAAGGATATCCGCTTTTTCAACCAAACATGCAAAAAACCAGCTAACACTCCTCCAAGCATAATCAATACCAACGCCCAGATCATGAGCACACCCCGTTTTTTTTATATTCCTTACATATGTATTAACGTTTTTTTTCTATAAAAGTTTCTAAAAAATTGAATTCCTCGCTTCACCAATTCAACAGCAGGGGATTCCTAAGAACGCGAGCAATCTTTTTATATACTAAAAAAAATGCAATCGCTTGACATTAAGGAGATTTTCGTCCATTTTTTAAAGACTCGTTGGATTGGCCGGGAATGAGAGCGATCTGTTATTCAAATAAAACAAAAAAATCATTTTGATTGCACCTTCCCGCCACGCTTGTTGCCATTATTCAGAGCCTGTAATATCTCTGAAGTGTAACGGCAAGCTGAAGCCTTTATTAAAAAATCGCACATTATCGGCATCACCGGAAAAAAGTCATTCAGCATAACGCTAAAACTGTCAATTAATTAGGATGCCATACTCCCTATACGGAATTTGTCTTGCTCATGCTCGATATGTTCCGAGAAAGCTTACTCACTCGCACATTATTTAATTGCAGCTATTCTATTAAAAATCCCTATCAGAATGGACAGTCTAATGTCTTGGACCCCAAAGCATGATGGAAACTCCAATTAAACAAATGCCTGCTCCGATCCAATCGTAAATATCAGGAGTTTTTTTATCAACCCACCATCCCCACAAAACAGAAAGAATAATAAACACGCCGCCATAAGCGGCATATACTCTACCGAATGTAGGAAAGTTTTGCAAAGTAGGGATCAGCCCATATAGAACAAGATCATACTACCAATAACTCCGTACAAGTAGTGTTTTCCTTCACGTATCCATAGCCAGACTAAGTACCCTCCGCCAATTTCAGCTAAACCAGCAAGAATAAATAAAATAATGGCGTAAATCATACTTCACCACTTTCCTATCGCAATTTAACACTATAGAAGGCCATAGCTTCCAGACTGCCTTCCATTTCAAAAGCTCTCTTTTCAATCAACTTTCTTAGCCGATATTCCAAGAATTCATCTCCTACATATTGGTCTAGATGCCCCAGTACTTCACCGATTAGTCTAACTGATTTTATAAAATCCTTCGTCTTCATTTCGTTATGCAGCTTTTTCGCTCTGTTTATTATGAAAAGATCATAATAATCTTCCGAAACGCTGTGTATCGTTCCGTTTTGCCAAATTCGCAATACTTCGCGAGTATTTGCAAGAGCGAGCCATTCCTTTTCAAAATTCTCTCTTTCATGCTGGGAAAGAGGCGGTTCATTTTTACTTTGTTCATATATGAATCGGAGCTTTTCAGGAGGAATTTCACCTGTATCCAAAACAGTATATTTTTCTTTTCGTTTCTTAAAAAGCTCGCCATATACCTTTGTCGTGTTGATGAGGAAGATGTCATTATTTTTATTCTTCAATAGATATAAAACAAATCGCAATCCGGTCTGTTCATGAGCGTTGTCAGAAATCCATATCATAATAGGTGATCCTTCTGGAATCGCTGTTATTTCATTGACTGTTTTTTGAAAGTTTTGTTCATACTCATGAAACTCATTGTATGCATCCGTCAAATTATTTTTTTTCCAATTAAATCTCGCTTCTTTTCCAATGTCTTCATGCAGTCTCCAGATCGGACCTACCGAGAATGTTTCCCAAAAAGAAATGACGCGCTCTTTTTTCTCCACATCTAAATCCCTTAAGACCATTTTTAAACTCCCCGAAGGTGAAGCGCCAAGCAGAATATGTATCATTTATAATCTTCCTTCCGCTATCTTATTACTTTATCCTAATCTTTCAAAGTCTTTACGTAAACACGATTTTTTCAGCTTTTTCGACTTTAAGAGGTATTTCATATCAGAAAAATTGTCATATGAAAGCTGAATATGAAAATAGTTTATATACTCAAGTATGGCAAAAACATAAATAAATCCCGCTATGTACAATCCTGTTGCAGGTACCGACGGATACCATCTGACTAGATCGACAAAAAACATGAAAGGCGAAATGATGATAAACAGTGTATTCCATTTCTTTATATTTTTTAATCGCTGGACGATATAAGCAGGAGTTATGGCAGTATTTTCTTTTTTTAATCGCTTCCATTTTGCAAACCAATACACACTACCCTGAAATAAGAGAAACTCTAACAGAAAAAACGAAATCCAAAAAGAGTACAGCGAATATAAATGCAAATGGGCAAAGACTTTATTCCAAATGAAACTAATGATAAAAAAATGACTGCTGCCATTGCCTCCCCAGTATATAAATAGAAAAATCTCTTCTCCAATTTTCCCCTCAAGTGCATCACCTAGTTCCTTCGTCTCGGATGGCTGATTAATCGTTAAGGATGTAAATACGGTATAGCACCATTTTCATACGTCTCAGCTCTTGTTTTGTTTCACTAGATGCTGTATTCCTTGATATTTAACGGAGAAACTTTATGTGCTTTTCGCACCGAACAATCCTAATTTTCCATTGCCAACATCTAGGACACAACTTGAATCGCAGTGTTTAAAAATTGACTAAGGTACTTTATTTTTTAATAAAAAATGGGTTAAAATTCTGAATTGATTCATTGCCCTTTTCCATGAAAATGTTTTATCATTTTTTTACTTTCTCCTATTTTTTGATTGAACGATCAAGAGCCTTCTCTTCAAACTATTTATTGGCAAATAATTTAAATTGCAACAATTTTACAATGAGAAGTGAGCAAAACATTATTTTGGATCCACGAACATATTCTCGTTCTAAATAAAGTTAGATTAAAAAAGAGACACAGATTAATATAGTAATAGACTAAAATCCATAAAAAATGCGTTATGAGTAAGCTGTAATCATCAAACAGTTCGTTAGCGAAATCAAATGTACAAACGCTCATGAACTCTGAGAAAAAATACAAACTTGTACGAAAAATATCAGAAACTCGCCACATCTTCCAAAGATTTTAATTTCCTGACTGTTTTTTTTGGCCTAAAACTAATATATCTGCAACGTTGAAAAGATTAAAATTTATTATATTTACAAACATTCAGTAAATAACTTTTGCATTTAAAGTCCAATAACGATTTTATAATTCCCCAATTTTCAAATTGATAATAAAGCTATCTTAAGAAAATCTTTTTATTGAGAGACATTTACATCCCTTATAAGTTAACAAGAAAAGACTTGGAATGCATGTGTATTAAATTGTTTTTCCATTTTATACTAATTATGATGAATGACTTCCTAAACAGAAATACCTAATTCGTGTTCTCACTAAGATCATTCATCTTTACAACCACTATTTAAATGATAAGCAACCCACCTCTTTGAATCGTCACACTCATCGGAGTTTTAGTGAGAATCTCGCCATCTCCTTGCACAATAACAGGTAATTCGGAGATAACTTCCACTTGTTTTCCTGTTATCATGGTTACACCAGGATGTAGTATATGTTTGCCTTTAAACGCCTTTGGAAAAGTGCGCAACAGCTCCCATTTATTCATGCCGTGTACTATACAAATGTCAAATAGTCCATCATTATAACAAGCATTTGGACATATTTTAATACCTCCGCATAGTTTGAGATATTGGCAATTGCAATTAACCATACATTACAAAAAACTAGTTTCTCCCCATCAACCATTAATTGAATGCTGACAGGACGATATTTTAATAAAACATGCAAGAAGCTAAGTCCATATGAAAGATTACCTAATCTAATAACATTCAGCCAATTTTTATATTTCGAGCCATTGTTTATCTCGGCGACTTTACCGTCAAAACCGATCCCCATTACAGTAATGAAGTATTCGTTGCCAATTCTTCCAATATCAATTTTTCTTTGTTTTCCCATTAAAATACGTTTTAAAGCCTTTTTATAGTCCTTTGGTATATCAAGAGCCCTTGCAAAATCGTTTCCCGATCCTGCAGGAATAACACCCAAAGGTATATTCGAATTGATTAACCCGTTAGCAACATCATGGATTGTACCATCTCCTCCTACGGCTACAACAGCATAACATTTTTCAGAAGACAACTCCTTAGCAATTTCTGCTGCATGTTTTGGACGATTGGTAAAGCGCACTTGATAATTTATCTGTTTTTCTTGAAGCAACTTTTCAGTCTTTTTCCAAACTTTTAATCCTTTTCCGTTTCCTGAGATTTTATTGACGATAAAATAATACATACCAAAGATCTTTCCTTTATTAAAGATATGAAAGTTTTATATATTATGCCAAAACCGTTTTATTTGGCATGGTTTTATCATCTCCACATTCACTTCGTTTAGAGGTGGGCGTTTCTCGATGAAGCTTCTGTACAGAAGAAGGTAGTCGGAAGTTTTCTAGATGGATTAGAAAGCAACAACTGCTTGTTTGCCGATTAAGCGATCCAACCACTTTCCTGCTTGGTTACCCAATCCGTTGATACATTCATCTCGTTTGCATATTCAAAGAAAGATGCTCCCATGCACTGTCTTGCCAAGTTTTTTGTAAATTCTCTATCTATTTTATTACAATTTTCTCCTATTTACAGGAATCTATTCACACAACTCCATTTATGCTGTCAATGGGAAAAATACCCAATGATCGTCGTCTATCACTTGAAATACAAGGAATTGATCTTTGTTTTTTCCTCAGTTTACTGGCAATCCTTTAAAAAATTTTTTGATGAGTAACAAAAGACAAAAGAAAAAACTTCTTTACTATCTTTGCAGAAAAAATGAATGAGACATAGATTGAAGGAGTTGTATTATGTTGCAAAAGGGATGATTGCTTGACATATCCAATCAAATGTTATTTTTTGTAGCAAAGAAAAATTAGGTGAATACAATATAATCGAATTTCAGGAAAGGAGAAATCAACATGCAATATGATTATAACTCGAACTATACTTATAACCTAGATCATCAAGTTCCATATGCGAATCCTCAGGAGCCGTATGAAGAAAATATGCATGATCGGGATCATTATGATCACCATGTGAGCAAGCATGATTTTTGCAAAAGACATAAGCATTATTACGTCTTGCTGGAAATGGACGATGGAAAAATGTATGATGGCATTATTGATAAAGCCGATAATGATCATGCCTATTTATTAGTACCTATTGGCGACCAACGAGAAGAAGATAACGAAGAAGAAAGACAATTTGGCTTTGGTGGGTTCGGAGGTCCTTTTGGTGGATTCGGATCTCCTTTCGGTGGATTTGGATCTCCTTTCGGTGGATTCGGAGGTCCTTTTGGTGGATTTGGAGGCCCTTTTGGTGGATTTGGAGGGTTTGGGCATTCCCCATTTCGTTTTCGGAGATTTAGGAGATTCCGATTCCCGTTTTCAAGGATTCGCCGTTTTTCATTTCCGTTTTCTTAATTAATACATTTATGTGGTCGGCAGCTTCGTTATGGAGTTGCCCGTTTTTTGCTTGAAAATTTGTTCCTCTTATATTGAAGCGATAATATTGTCCACCCCTTAATTTAATTTCCTGCTACCACATATAATTTCCATTTATCCATCCGTTAAGTTTTGCGGCTTGTTCCAAAGCAACAATTTTTATTCTGATCTGCCGCCTTTTGTTTGGATTTACGCTTAACAGGATTAAGCGGTGGAAATAGAGTACGGATTTGCTTCAAGTACTGATCGGAGAGTGGTTTTTGCACTAATAATGACTTGGCATTCTATTTTTATTTAGTACAAAAAAATTTTGATGTTATCGTTATCATCAATATTTGCTAACTAAATGTCGTTTACGTCCTTTACGGTACCGTCAAGAATTTTGTGTGTAATGCAAGATAGATAGGGCAGTCTCCTGTTTGGAAAGGAAGAATCCCTTTCCTCTTATTTACAATATATGGTTAAATGTAGCGATTTTCAAACATATTCGCTGAGTTTCGATGGTAGCTTCTATGCCGTTCCTCCTGTTAGATTTCGAGGAAATTTTTGATTTCTTCCTGCATAATCAGTTCTAGCTATGGGAGACTAACCTTTTTTGATTGCTGCAGCACCATCATAAGTTTCATAACAGCCTCTGCAAGTACGGTATAATCTGAACTTTTAAATTCATTTAAATATATCATTGGCCCAATAACAACTTTTACTGGCTTTCGAATCCACTTTTTCGCATCTAGACAAATAATCGCAACCGGAAGAACAGGCGCTCCTGTTTTTAACCCGAAAAAGCTACCCCTTTTTTTCGGATTGACACTTTCCCCGTTTTTACATCTTTTACCTTCAGGAAATCAGCCTATCCGTATTTAATCAGGTCTTTAGCAAATCATTTATGTATATCTTAGATAACGATAATGAAACAACAGATATTTATTTTCTTACACCTAAACAAGGTATTTATAAATTGGAGTATAGAAAAGGAGAAGAAGAAACATTTTTTAAACAAATTTTTGAAAGATTGGAACCGCTCGCAGCTTCGCAGTTAGTCATTGACAATAATTTTTATGATGATCTTCCGGAAGAGATGTGGAACGGAGATGAGATTACGAGATCATTAAGCGAATACGGAAAAAAGCTTGATCGCATGAATTTACTTCCCGCTCCATTTCCATCGGAAGAATATCTTACACCTCGTGGTCTTCGCCATTTAAAAAAACTTTACGGATTAGGAGGACTAAGCTATGGAAACCTCAGTGCCAGACGGGACAGTGAAAGCTTTTGGATGAGTGCAAGCGGAATTAACAAAGCAGATATGAAAACAGTCGGTGAAGATTTTCTCTTAATAAGTGGATATGATCCTGATAAAAATGCCATGAAAGTAAGCGTTCCCCCGAATATAACACCAAAAAGGGCATCTGTCGACGCTATTGAGCACTGGATGATTTATAAAGAACACCCGGAGGTAGGAGCGATTGTACATGTTCATGCTTGGATGGACGGCATAAAGGCTACAGAGATTAACTATCCTTGTGGAACAATTGAACTTGCAAAAACGGTGGCTGAACTTGTCCGAATTTCAAAAGAGCCTTCTAAAGCTATTATTGGTCTTAAAAACCATGGACTAAAGATGACATCTTTGAACGTATCGAAGGCAAAATTATCCCCCAAGTACCGATGTCTTAACGTATTTACATGTTTTTGAACCAACGGAATTTTTATTGAATGATTAAGGCTCCCGAAAAAAAATTTGGATAGAGAGAGGGGATTTAACCTTACTTATTTGGTTTGTATGTATTTTTAAGCATCGGCAAATCCCCTGCAACTTTCTCCCTGCTCGCCAAACGGTGCACCGCGTTTTTCACATTGCATCCATCTATTGAAGCATCAGCTTGTCCGCACCGTTTTCTCCCTACTCTGCTTAAATGTTTATTCTGGTTTTACCAAAATTTTCACTTGGTCTTTTTCTTTTATCAGCGTTTCAAATCCTTCTGCTACAATATCATCTAGCTTAATTCGTTTCGTAACGAGTTTTTCTGCTTGGAAGTAGCCTCGTTTCATTAATTCCATTACAGCAGGGAAGATATCGCGGTATGCAATAATTCCTTTTACGTTTCTTTCTTTTAATACGATATTATTTGGCTGAATGCCCGCTTCTTTTTCCCATATGCTAACGATGACTGTTTCTCCTTCAAATGCAGTGCTGTCAATAGCTTGTTGTAAAACAGCCGGTATTCCCGTTACTTCAAACGCAACGTCGACTCCGCCATCGGTCAGTTCACGAAGCTTTTGAACCGGATCTTCCTCTATTGGATTGATGACAGATGTAGCACCAAGCTCTTTCGCTTTTTGCAAACGTTCTTTGGAAACTTCTACTGCATAAATTTCTGAAGCGCCAGCTGCTTTTAATGCTTCAATCACAAGAAGACCTATAGGACCTGTTCCAAACACAGCGGCTTTATCACCAGGTTTAATTTTGCTTAATCTAACAGCATGCAAGGCTACAGCCGCAGGCTCCACCAATGCTCCTTGTTCATAAGAAAGACCTTCAGGCATTTTATGCACCATATGCTCATCAACGACAGTATACTCAGAGAATCCGCCGCCGCCACCGGATAAACCGTGGAATCCTAAAGATTCGCAAAGATTGTACTTACCTTTTTTACAAGCTGGGCATTCACCACAGCGAAGAATAGGTTCTACAACGACAGGATCCCCAACCTTTACTTTTGTAACGCCTTCTCCAACTTCAACTACTTGACCAGAAAATTCGTGGCCCATGATAATAGGCGCCACATCTTTACTGACAGGATGAGGCTCTTGAACAGGAACAAAAATTGGACCTGCCGCATATTCGTGTAAATCGCTTCCGCAAATTCCTGCCCATTCTACTTTAATTTTTACTTTTCCTTTCCCTGCTTTCGGTTCTTCTACTTCCTCTACGCGAATGTCTCTAGCGTTGTGCCATCTTGCTGCTTTCATTTCATTTCCCCTCCCAATTTTATAATCGCTTTCATTGTATCATTTTTTAGTCCTATTTTTATCATATCGAAAAAATTCGATATTATTTTATAAATGAAATTGCTTATTTTGTGATTGGCTCTTTTTCAAACCATGATATGTACAAGCTTCATGGAACAGGATTGCATATTTGTCATGCGGCAATTACCATGATCATGAGGTCAGCTCAAGCCTTAAATTACAAAAATATCTCATTATAAAAGTCAGCCCTCTTCTTTCAAATGTTCTATTTGCCAAATGCCTCTTTACCTGAATTTAGTGATATTTGATCAATCATATAGGTTTCTGCCAACTGTCTGCAGCATGCACACACTGTTATGAGGGCAAGCACATTTTTCACAGGTTTTAGGGTTTGCAAATTCCCTTCCTTACCGGATCATGCCGGTTGAAAAAGGAATTTCTCATCTCCCTGACCATATATACAAAAGTCCTAAGTTTTTTCGCATCACACCTCCTGATAGAACTAAAGTTCTATGAATCTATTTTCATTTTATTACAATATAGGAAGGTATTTCAAGAATATCATGATAAAAAAAACTGATTCCCCCCTTGATTACATTTAAAGGTGCGGGGTGAATCGGCAGAAATGAAATGCTAGTTTAAGAATGCATAAAAGAGATTGGATAATGCGCGACCTTGATTAATATTGTACATATCAAAATCACTTAAAGAGAAAAAGAAAACGAGTAAACATGTACACTCTTAAACAGTCAACAATGTACATGTTTATGGTTCTTACTCAATCTTGGTGATGGGAAGGAGGTTAATGGAGAAAATGAGTGTACAAATAAGTATTTTTATCTCTGTGTTATCAATGACCTCGATTTTTCACCAAAAGAACGTAAGAACCATGTTTATCCTGACTTTTACAGCAAAAAAAGAAATTCTATTCGTTTATTTTTTTAGCGTGTTAATTAAATCTGTATCCTCTAGATCGATTTTTTTCCTGATCTTGCAAACGCAGATTTCACAAATCCTGAATCTGATCCGCACACATTTCCCAGCATAAAGACACCTCCTTCTTTCTTGATGACTGCTCCTAACAGCTCACCTTATAGATCGGCTGAAAAATATAACAAGCTTTGTAGTGGATGGGTCAAATTAACGTCCTTTTGGATGGTGTGTTTTCGTCTTTTTCTTTATATCATAGTAAACAAATCAGAATTCAGGGAGGAGTGATTGTATTTGTCCACTCAAAACAAAAAAGAATCAAAAATCGAAGTGATTAAGCGACAAAGCCGCTACTTACGTGGGACAATCAAGGAAGCTCTTCAGGATGGCAAACCGATGTTTTCGGAAGAAAATGTACAGGTATTGAAGTTTCACGGTGTTTACCAGCAGGACGACCGGGATTTGCGGCACAAGCTTTTGAAAGAAGGCAAAGAGAAGCATTACTCGATGATGGTGCGTGCCCGAATACCAGGCGGGGTGTTGAATCCGGATCAATATTTGGTGTTCGATCGCTTAGCCGATGAATATTCGGAATACGGGACGCTGCGCATTACGACGCGTCAAATCATCCAGCTTCACGGCATACTGAAAGGGAACTTGAAGGCTACCATCAAAAGGCTGAACGAATCACTAATCACAACACTTGGCGCCTGCGGCGATTCGGGGCGGAACATCATCTGTTGCGCAAAGCCGGGCGATGAGCCGTTCCGCGCCGAGATGCGGGAGGATCTGCTTGCACTGACTGATCGGCTGAGTCCTAAGACAAATGCGTATCACGAAATCTGGCTTGACGGCGAACCGGTTCAGCTTTCTGATGGAGAGACTGAGGAGCCGCTGTACGGTGATGTATACCTCCCGCGCAAGTTCAAGGTTGCGATGGTACCGGAAGGAGATAACTGCATCGATGTGTACGACAATGACATCGGACTTGTGGCACATATCGAGAACGGACACGTTGCTGGCTATACTGTGCTGGTAGGCGGCGGTATGGGACGAACGGCGGTCGTTCAGGCAACTTATCCGAGGCTGGCGAGTCCGCTTTGCTATGTGCCCAGGAAGGATGTCGTAGACACAATCCTTGATACTTGCGTAGCCATTGTGACCATCGAACGGGACTTCGGAGATCGCTCAAACCGCCGTTTTGCCCGCATGAAATATTTAATCGACCGGCGAGGACTGGATTGGTTCCGGCAAGAGGTCGAGACAAGACTTGGGCGTACTTTAGAGCCACCGAGAAAGCTGGAATGGCACAACGGGCACGACCATCTCGGCTGGCACCGTGAGCGTGACGGGATAAGCTACCTTGGCCTGTTCGTTCCATATGGTCGTATTAAAGATACTGAAACCATGAAATTGAAATCGGCACTTCAAAACATTGTGCGCGAATTTCGTCCGACCGTTCGCCTCACCACGCAGCAAAATGTGATCCTGAGCGGCATTCCAGACGAATTTCGACTGGTGATTGAAGAGCGATTGCGCTCTGCGGGAGTGCCGCTTCCACATGAGCTATCAACAGTCCGAAAAAATACAATGGCATGTGTAGCCCTGCCGACCTGCGGACTTGCGCTGGCCGAGTCGGAGCGGGCTCTGCCCGATCTATTGCCACAGTTTGAGCAGCTGTTTCATGAACTTGGCCTCTCGGACGAGACCATCACCGTCCGCATGACTGGATGCTCAAACGGCTGTGCGCGCCCGTACAACGCCAACATCGCTTTTATCGGCCGTGCACCTGGCAAGTATGATATTTTTTTAGGCGGAAATTCACTCGGCACAGCACTAAACGAACGATTCACGGAAACTGTACCGTTCGATCAACTGATCGACACCGTCCGACCTGTACTCGAGGCGTTCGTTCGCGAGCGTGAGCCTGGTGAGGATTTCGGCAGCTTTTGCCGCCGCGTCGGCTTGAATCGGTTCCGCCATGTCAAGACCGAGCAGTCATAAACTTTTATAAGAACAGACAAGTTGTGACGATATTTACCGGGTCTGATCCGAGAAAGCATTCCCCCGGATGCAAGTGATCCGTCACAATGACAGCCGTACCTGCGCTAAGCAGTTTGTGTATTAGCTTTCAAGTTTTACGTTTCCAGCAAGCTGACCGTTATTCTCGTTGAAAGTGCTGTGACCAACCTGCCGGAACTGGATTGCAGCAGAAATTTGGCATGCTAAATTACGTATTCATACGCAGAGAAAGATCAAAAAAACAACATGGCCGCTCCATACCGGGGCGGCTTTAAAGGTTTTTGCACCTAGAATAAATCAATTGTGGTAAAGAAGATAGTTTCGAATAATGATGACAAGAGGAAAAAAACAAATTATTTTTTAAGGACTCTCAAAAGAAGCTAAATGAGTCCGAGGCACACCGAAGCGAAGATCACCAAGAGCGCAAGTGTTGTATCGACAATCTTATTAAAAATAATGATAGATCCGCTTCCATAGAAATGTGTTTTTTCTGTTCACCATAAAGCGATGCAATGAGCAGCTTCTTCAAGCCGTTTCGCATGGCTGGATGATTTGTTCTCCTTGCTGAGCGGCCTCTTTCCATGAACTAAGCGTTGGGGTTCAGAGGCTTTAAGCGGACTGCCAAAGGCGAAGAAGCCGTCAGCCGAGAAGAAAATCTATATACGATTTTTTGCAACTTTAACCAAAATGATATTCTAACTATTTACTCGTCGGCAAAAACCTAAATTATTAAAAAATCTCTCTAGATCATGTTATCTTTTCATATTTTTTCAGCTTCTGCGATATCTAAAAGAGCGTGCAGCAGTATATTGGCGGCTGCTTCAATATCATCAGCATCCGACCACTCTAATGGACTATGGCTGATGCCGTCTTTTGACCGGACAAATACCATTCCGATTTTTGTTAAAGAAGCTAATATCATAGCATCATGAGCCGCTCCGCTTGGCAGCATCAGAAATTTTGTCCCAGTTCGTTTCGCTGCTGTTCGTATCGCTTCGATTAATACAGGAGAGCAGCTAACCGGTTTTAGCTCATGAGTCGCTTCTACTGTAAAAGTCATGCCTTTTGTATTGCAGCATGCAGATAAAAACATTTGGATATCATCTTCCATTTGACAAATAAGCTCCCAAGATAGATGACGAATATCGAAAAATAATTCCACTTCACGCGGAATAACGTTTATACTCCCGGGGAACACGCGGATACTTCCAACGGTTGCTCGCAATCCGTCGCTCTGCTGTGCTTTTTGTTCCACAAAATCAATTAAGCGGGCGGCTACTGTAACTGGATCTTTTCGCATCGCCATTGGTGTCGTTCCTGCATGTCCCTCTTCTCCTCTAATGGTTACCTTTAACCATTTGACACCTACAATGCCAGTAACGATTCCTACAGGTGCTTGTTCACTTTCAAGCACTTTTCCTTGTTCAATATGCAGCTCGAGAAAAGCTTTGAATTCTTTAGAGCAACGTCGCGCACGGTGCACTAATTTCGGATTATATCCACATTGCACCATCCCATCAGCAATGCTTATGCCATTTTCATCCTTATACTGAAACAGCTCTTCTTCTTGCAATTCCCCCGTCAATGCCCGGCTGCCAAGCATTCCGGTTGAGAATCGCACTCCTTCTTCATCAGTAAATGCCGCAACTGAAATGGAATGCCTCGTTTGAATGCCTTGCTCCATCATCGTCTGTAATATTTCTATACCGGCTAATACCCCTAGGGCACCATCAAACATACCGCCATTTTTCACTGTATCCAAATGGGAGCCGATTAAAATTGACGGCAAAGCAGAATCAGTGCCTACACGTTTTCCGAATAAATTTCCTATTTCATCTTCGTAAATCTCTAAGCCTATTTGTTTCATCAAGTGTACTATGTATCGTTTAGCTTCGCGTTCCTCGGCTGTAAAAGGAAATCTGGTCACGCCTCCATTAGGGTCGTGACCAAATTTACTCAAATCTTTTATATGTTTCATCAATCGCTGTACATTAATCTTGATCATTATGACACCTCATAACGCCCCAACAAATTTCCCCCTAATTTGTCTCTTACTGCACGGCAAATTTCTCCTGACTTCAACAACTTGTACATTTTCTCAATATCAACTGACAGGTTTCTGTCAGCATCTAAAAAAGGGACTTCCTGCCTGATCATCTTATATGCCAATTCCGTTCCATGACCAAGACTTATATCTTTTCTCAAATCAATCGCCTGAGCAGCATGCATCGCTTCTATTCCCAAAATGTAATACAAGTTATCAACTATTTTTGCTGTTTTGTCAACCACTTGAACAGAATTGTTGGCATGATCTTCAATTTCCCCTGATAACGCTATAAAATCAGCATTTATTGGATTAGACAGATGGCGAATTTCTGCGTCAAGCGCCGCAAAGGTTTTTTGAATTGTACTAAAAGCCAATACGTTTTGGCCATTATCAGGAGATAAAAAGCGCGGCAGTCCTGAAAAATTGGGTGATGACAATTTGATCGTACGGAAACAAGATATTTTGGACAAATGTGCAAGAGCCTGTCCAAGCATTTCAATTGCCAGCACCCAAGTTGTTACTTCGTAATTGGAACATGACAATATCCGCTGTTCATCCACCAGAACACATGGATTATCATCGCTTGAATTTAATTGTATGAGCAGATTTTGTTCAGTATAATCGATCGCATCCCTAACAGCGCCGTGCACGGCAAAAGCTCCTCTGAAGCTTAGCGGATCCTGAAGCGGCCGATTTAAGTGCTGCAACGACAAATAGCTTCCTTCAAGACAAGCCTTTATTAATCCGGCACTTGCTAAATTTCCAGGGAAAGGCCGTATTCTTAAAACAGACTCATCTAAAGGGGAAATATTGCCGTTCAACCCTTCGAGAGAAAGAGCAAATACAATGTCGGACAAGTCGATTAATTGTTTAACTTCATTCAGCAGCAGCGATGCCTTGGCTGCAGCAAAAGCATTAGAGCTGGCAATGGCTAAGCCATCTTTCGGACCGAGAACAATCGATTTTATGCCCGCCTTCTTCAGCGCCTCGCTTGCATTCATTCTTTTTCCCCGATAAATGACTTCTCCCTCGCCGATCATAGCTAATCCGATATGAGCTAGATTTCCCAAATCCGCTGCCCCAACAGAGGCTCTTTCTGGTATGACCGGATGAATTCCCTCATTTAAAAAGCGTTTGTACATTTGTGCTATTTCCGGCTGTACGCCGGTATAACCTAATAACAATGTATTTAAACGAATGAGCATCGCGGCTCTAACCGTCTTCTCATCTGCTTCCGGCTTTACACCAATACAGTGGGAAAAAATTAAACTTCTATTGAATTGCTCATATTGTTTTTCATGCACCTGACGATCTTTATTAATCCCAACCCCTGTATTAAATCCATAAACAGGGGCATGGACCGAATCCCAATTCAACACTAACTCTCTGGCAGCACGAAGCCGTTCCATAGCCTCCTGGCTGATTTCTACTTCAGCCTTTTGTTCAGCAACTTGAGCAACTTGTTGAATCGTGAGTGACTTACCATCGAGGATAATTGTTTGTTGCCCCATGAAAAACCCTCTCTTTTATGAATGTTTTATAGCTGCCCTTTCGCTTTTAATGCCAAACGGTTCTCAAGTCTTAACAAAATATAGTTCGTTATGAGCGCTAAGGTGGAAACGAGTATAGTCCCAATGATAATCTTATGAGTTGAATTTTGGTAAAGACCTTCAAATAAAAGAACTCCTAAGCCGCCGGCGTTTATCCATGCTGCAATCGTTCCAATGCCAATAATCGCAACAGCTGCAATCCGTACGCCGCCAAGAATAATTGGCAACGCTAGAGGCAACTCTATTTTCCAAAATAAATGAAACCAATTAAGCCCCATTCCCTTACCCGCCTCAATAATCGCTTGATCAATTGATTGAAAACCAACCATTACATTACGCACCAAAATCAGCTGACTGTAAGCGACAAGCGCAAAGATAGCCGGCTTCATGCCCAATCCTAAAAAAGGAATGAGCAAAGCAAAAAATGCCATGCTGGGAATAACATAAATAATTCCCAATATTGACAATACCAGTACAGAAAGACTCTTCCAGCGAGTCAAAAGATAACCTACTGGAAGAGCAAATAATAGGGCAATTGCCAGCGTACCAAACGTCAAGCGAAGGTGATCAAGAAACAGCGCCAAAATAGTGTCATAATAATTAGTAATATAATTTACCATAGGCTTCACCTGCTTACCGAATATAAGGAATCCTGATCCTTTATTTTCAATTGATCCAGACCAATTTGTCCTACAGGTTTGTTTTGATTGTCGACGACAACCACATTGTCTATATCCTTTTTCAGCAACAGAGAAAGAACCGTTTTAAGATTTGTTTCCGTTGAAACTTCCGCACTTTTTTCATGCATTTCCCCTTGCAACGGAACCATTGCTTTTTCTGCATTCAAAAAAGAAAGTAATTGGAAAACATCGTCTGATTTAACAAGTTGGCTGACAAATTCATTAGCTGGGTTCATAAGGATGTTAATCGGCGTATCAAATTGCTGGACTTTTCCTTCATTCATCACAATAATTTTGTCCCCTAGCTTGAGCGCCTCCTCAATATCATGTGTCACAAAAAGAATCGTTTTGCGCATCTTTTTTTGAATTGCCAGCAGTTCATCCTGTAAACTGGAACGGGTAATGGCGTCAATTGCACCAAAAGGTTCATCCATTAATAAAATATCTGGATCACTAGCCATCGCTCTGGCAATCCCCACTCGCTGTTGCTGCCCTCCAGACAATTGTCTTGGATATCGATCTCGAAAATCCTCAGGCGGCAGATGAACAAGCCTTAAAAGAAAGTCTACGCGCTCGTTGATCTTTTCTCCATCCCATATCAAAATTCTCGGCACTGTTGCTATATTTTCTTTGACAGTCATATGAGGAAACAGACCGATTTGCTGAATGACATATCCTATTTTACGCCTAAGTTGTGTCACTGGAACTTTTGTAATATCTTCTCCTTGAACAAAAATTTTTCCTGATGAAGGCTCATGAATTCTGTTTATCATTTTTAATAATGTCGTCTTTCCTGATCCCGATGTTCCCAAAATGGTGATGAAGCTTCCTTCTTCTATTGATAAGCTAGTTTCATAGACAGAAGGTTTGCTGGCTTTAGGGAACGTCTTGCTCACCTTATCAAACTGAATGATTATGTTTGACACGAAACCACCGCCTTTGAAAGTTCCTGGTTTCACTCGGATTTAGGCATAATTACTTTTTAATAATGCCTTTTTCTTCAAGGAACTCTTTTGCTACTTCAGTGTATTCACGTTTTTGAATATCAACCTCAGCATTCAAATTTTGCACAACCTTATTATTCAAGTGTTTGGAAACTTTATTCAGCACTTCCTCAATTTTCGGATCTTTTTCCAAAGTTTCTTCACGAATGACAGGTGCTACATAATATGGAGGCCAAAACTTTTTGTCGTCCTCAAGCAGTACCAATTCCTCATTAGTCAAATCGCCGTCAGTCGTAAATCCAACTGTCACATCCGCTTCATCATTAAGGATTACGCGATATTTAATTCCGTAGTCAAATAATTGCACCGATTTAAACTGAAACCCGCCGTAAAATTTTTGCAAACCTTTTAAACCGTCATCGCGTTCTTCAAATTCTGGAACAGCCGCCAGTCTTAATTTTGGAGCGACTTCCGCCAATTTCGACAAAGTCGTTACTCCGTACTTTTCTGCTACTTTTTTTGTCGTGACTAAAGCTTGGGAATTGTTTACATCTGTTGGTTCTAGCCAAACAAGATTAAACTTCTCTTTATATTTTTGGGATACAAGATCATATACTTTTTGCGGATCAGACATAGGTTTTTCTTGTAAAACATTGATTAGCCCTGTACCCGTATATTCCGGATACATATCAATTTCTCCCTCTTTCAATGCTGTATGAGCAACCATTGTACCGCCTAAATTTAATTTTCTTTCAACTTTATAACCAGCTTCCTCCAAAGCTAGAGAATAAATCTCTCCTAAAATAAGCGATTCTGTAAAGTTTTTCGATCCAACTTTGATAGTCGTCTCATTTTTATCACTTGTGTTTTCTGATTCTTTTTGACCGCCGCAAGCAGCCGTGGATATTAGTAAAACGACTAAAGTAAATAAAAGAATAAGTCTTTTTTTCATGATAATTCCTCCTATTTTCATAACAGAAAGTAAAATACATAGTATTCAGATCAATCAACTTACGTTTCCTCTAATCCCTTTGATAGCGCGTGACCAAACGCTCTACAGCTGCGAAGCAAACTTCGGAACAGATAGCCAAAAAAGCAACTGGCAATGCTCCGACTAGCAACAGAGGAATGTTATACATTCCCATTCCGTTAACAATGAATGTTCCTAATCCTCCGCCTCCAATAAAGGCAGCTAAGGTTGCGCTAGCAATAATCTCTACTGCAGCTGTTCGACAGCCAGCAATGATGACTGGAAGAGCGAGAGGAATTTCTATTTTGGTCAAAATTTGTTTGCTGTCCATCCCCATACCAGACGCAGCTTCAATAATGGAAGAATCAATTCCTCGAAATCCTAAAAAGGTATTGATCGTAATCGGCGGACATGCCAGAATGATCAAAGCGATTAATGCAGGATAAAATCCCATTCCCATGATTGGCAATATGATCACAATAATAGCCAAGCTAGGAATAACTCGTAAAGAATTGAATACATTCATAATCAATCCTGAAAGCTTTGGCTTTTTGGCACATACGATCCCCAATGGAATACAAATTAACATTGATATCAATAACGCGATAAAACTAAGCCCCAAATGAACCTGCAAAGCCTCCAAAAAACGATCTGAATTTTCAAAAATATAGGTCACGGTGTCTTTTAAGTACTCCATCCCTATCCACACTTTCGTTTTTTCATTTTTTTACCGGCATTTTAGTCCAGCTGCTGGTCAAACAGCAGCAACGCCTTCAACAATGCTTGCACACCTAAAGCTACATCTTCATAATCAGTCCATTCTTCAGGACAGTGGCTTCTGCCGTTTTTACTCGGCACAAAGATCATACCGATTGGAGCAATACGAGCTATTTGATTGGCATCATGGCCGGCACCGCTCGATAAAAACATCGTGGGTGCCACCTCTTTGCATGCCTGCTCAATTACACTGCGGACATTATTTTGTACAAGAATCGGTTCTGATTGTGACAAGCAGTCAAATTGAACAGAAACCCCGCGTCGCTTTGAAATTTGCAAGGCAGCATGATGGAGCTGAGTTATGATCATGTCTTGAATATCTTTATCCAACGAGCGAATCTCTAGTTCGCAAGTCACCTTTCCTGGTATGACATTCGCTGCATTCGGTTCATTCATGAGTTTTCCAACGGTTCCTACAACTTCTTCCGTGTAGGTTTCCTGGCAAAGCTGTTCGAAACAAAGAATGATCTCAGCAGCTGCAGTAAGCGCATCTTTTCTTAGGTTCATAGGTGTTGTTCCAGCATGATTCGGTTCCCCTTCAACAGTGAGGCGATAACGCTGAATACCTGCAATGCCTCGAACAACACCAAGCTGATGGTTTGTCTGCTCAAGCACCGGACCTTGTTCAATGTGCAATTCTAAATATAGAGCTACATCTCCCGGTTTACGCGCTTCAAGCGTCAATCGCTCTGGATTTCCTCCAGATCTCTTTAATGCTTCCCGCAGAGTAATTCCTTGCAAATCTTTCCTAAGCAGCATTGTTTCCGTCAAATTATTCACCATTCCTCGACTGCCGATCGTTGAAATGCCAAACTCACTTGGTTCTTCCGCTGTAAAATCAACCACTTGCAACGGATGACGCAGCTGTATCCCATTTTCTTTAAGCAAACGAACAATCTCTAGACCGGCGACAACCCCGATGATGCCGTCAAATCTTCCGCCGCCTTTGACGGTATCAATATGAGAACCGATCATGATGACAGGAAGATGCTTTTCTTTTCCGGGAAGAGTTCCAATCACATTGGCTGCGGCATCAACATTAACCTCTAAATTTAATGATTTCATTTTATCCTTGAGCCAGCCCCTTGCCTCTTCGTAAAACGGTGTAAAGGCCCTTCTTGTCCAACCAATCTGACTTTTGTCGACAAAATTAGCCAAAGCTTCAATATCTTCTTTCAAACGCTCAGTATTGACTCTCATTGAACAGAGCACCTCACTGTATCGCTTTGCAATGATTTTTTAACCGCATCGTGCTCTGCGTGGATGAACTTGCCATCACCCGGATTTCCGATGACTGTTCCATCATATACAAGCTTTCCTCTTACAAATGTGTTAATAATTTTCCCTTGAACAGTAAAACCATGATAAGGACTCCATCCGGCATGAGAGTGCAACTCAGACTCATTTAATACCCAGCTTTGGTTGGGATCTAATACCACTAAATCAGCATCCATCCCTTCCTCTATCCTTCCTTTACAGTGCGATAAACCAAACGTCTTGGCTGGATTCTCACTAAGTAGATGGACAAGTGTAAGCATAGATATTCTTCCTTTTGCAACCCCTTCGCTGTAAAGCAGCGGCAACAGCGTTTCAACTCCCGGGGCCCCTGATGAGTTTTGGAAAATATCCGCATGATTTTTTCGGTCAATCGTCCAAGGAGCGTGATCTGAAGTGACCAAATCGATCATTCCTTGTGAAAGCTGAATCCATAATTGTTCCACATCTTCCTTTGTCCGCAACGGCGGATTTATTTTTCCCCTTGCGTGCAAGGAAGGCATATCTTCTTCGGATAAAATCAAATAGTGAGTGCACGTCTCTGCGGTCACTTTAGTGCCTTGTTGGCGGAACCATTGAACCAGCTCAAAAATGCGCGGAAACGTACAGTGATATATGTGTAAGTGAACTCCAGTCCAGTAAGCTAGTTCTAACGCCGTTAAAACCGCGGTAGACTCTGCGACTTTCGGACGACTCCAGCAATGAGCGCGTGGGTCTGTCTCTCCTTTTTGTTTGTATTTTTCTATATATTTTCTAACAATTTCGTCCGTTTCTGCATGAACACCAACTGGACAACCGGTTTTCGCTATGAGAGAAAAAGCTTCCAACAGCTCACCGTCATCAATGCGTGGAAAACGGACGGAATCCGTATTAAACATAGAAACTTTGAAGCCGCATGCTCCTTCTTCAGCAAGAAGAGGAATTTGATCAAGCCCGTTTTTCGGTTTAATCGTTGCCAGCATCGCTACATCCACTACTGCCTCTTTGGACAGCTTTTGTTTTTTTGCGGCATATCTTTCTTTTGTGCATATAAGTTGATCAGCATCATATGGCATTTCGATAATCGTGGTTACTCCCCCTGCAGCAGCAGAGCGGGTGGCGGCTGTAAAGCCTTCTGTCAAAGCGCTGTAGCTATGAACATGAGCGTCAATCGCTCCTGGAAGAACATATTTTCCATGAGCTTTCAAAACTTTATGTGATCTCCGTTCATGGCTGATTTTAGAAACAGATGCGATCTTTCCATCTTTGATAGCAACTGAACCATTATATAGCACCCGATCAGGGAGCACGATATTTCCCTCAATTACGAGATCATACACTTTCTGCTCCATTTGCACTCCCTCTTCCTGACCATGATCAAAAAGTAGCTGTTTCGATAAATTTTTGCGATACTTGATGAGCAGCATCCGTTATTACACTAACGATGTTCTCTCTTGCTTCTAAGTCAATCCGTTCAGCAGGCCCTGCGACAGTCAAACTCGCTACAACTCGTCCCTGGTAATTGAAGATAGGCGCTGAAATTCCGCAAATGTCCGAATCTACTTCTCCTATCGTTATACAGTATCCTTGCTTCCTAATTTTTTCTAATTCAGAAATGAGCTGCTTCTTCTCCTGTTCACTCGAAAGTTTTTGCAATACTTGTTCTACTATTTTTTCATTTTCATATGCGAGAATAATTTTTCCAGATGCCCCCCGATGAAGAGGCAGCAATCTTCCATTCTCAATGGCAAATCGAATTAAGCGCGAGCTTGCGATACTTTCTATACAAATTACTTCAATCCCTGAACGAACTGCTAGAATCGATGTTTCATTCGTTTTCTCAGTAATTTTCTCCATTATCGGACGTGCAATTACGTTTAAATAACGATCCATTTGTTGCGTTAGACTGCGGGCTAATTCTAGAATGCGTAAACCAAGAGTTATTTGTCCTTTAGATTTCCTCTCAATAATTCCGTTATTCTCTAACGTTTGCAATAAACGATAGACAGTGCTCTCCGGAATTGAGGCTCGTTGAGCAATTTCACTGACAGATAATGGTGTTTCTGCTTCTCCTAGGACAAATAAAATGTCTAACGCTTTTTTTAACGTTTGCGAACCATTTAGCGACATTCACTACACCTTCCAGCTGGCTTTGTCTTAACTCTCATCAGTTGCCAAAGCATAATCAGCAATGCTGATACCTAATGCTTGCTCAACCTCTGGGTAAACTAAAGGATCCTTCACGCTAGAACTCAATGGAATATTTGATTTGTTAATGCTAAATACAATGATGTCCATTCCTTCTTCTACATGTCCAACGCTGACAGGTTCCCCTGTATTTGGATTGAGTGTTGTAATGACGTCTGGATATGTTGTCAACCTGTTGCCTCTTTCGTCATCTACAGCCATATACTCATTCATGACATGAAGGGTGAGTTTTTTCCCCTCTCCTTCAACCAAAATTGTACCGATATCAAAGGCGCCTTTGTAATGGACATCTTTTTTGACCACTTTTCCGCTTCCTACAATATATCCTTTTGTCGTCTGACAAATCGTTTCTATTACCGCTTCAGCACCCTTCGGTTCCGCATTCATAATCGCGTACCCAAGCTCTAACGCTCGGCTTATGCCGCCGATAGCCGCATGCTGCTTCACATAACTAGCAGGTATAGGATGCCGCGCGCAAGCGATAAATCCTCCAGACATATCTGATGCTGTCCGCAAAATATTTGATGTTTTCGCAGGCGTCCCTTTGACTACTAACTCAATGTACGATCCAGTTTCTGGTTTTCCTCCGGCAACGGCCTGCACCGTTTCAAAATCCAAACGTCCAGCAAGCCCCATTGCCCCCATCTTACCAGTCGGATGAGCACGCATATCCCCAGTAGCATCAACCACAACCAAATCAAGTGCTGCGGCTGGAAGCCAACCATTAATGCTGCTGGACATTCCGTTTTGCGGGGTCATCAAACCGACAACTTTTCCATTATAGTTTTCTTGTACAAGCTGCACTGCTTTTATATAATCTTTTCCAAGCATTTGCCAATCAGTTGTTCCCGCTGGAGCACCGATGGCAGTTGCAGTGACAATAATGTCATCATCCTGCAATTCATCGACAGAAACTAACTTCGGCTTTCCTACTGCAATGGCCGCCATGCCAATTTCCAGACCATGATCAACCCAACCGCCGCCGCCGGAAGCAAAGACTGATCCTCCTTTTACAGCGGCCAATACGTCGTCTTTCGTTAATTGACGCACAACCATCATTCCTCCTAATCTATTAATCTGTTGCTGATCACTACTTTATGTCAATTCTCCGCAATCCTTTTTTCTCAACCTCATCCAATGCTTCTTCATATCCTGCATCAGCATAACGTAAAACACCGAGTCCTGTATCATTATCAAGCGTAAGATTTAATCTCATGCTTGCTTGCTCAGTACCGTCGGCTACTATCGTTACACCGGCGCTTGTCATATAACCGGTATAGCCACCTCCGCCTGAATGAATGGCGACTAAATCCGCCATTGAAGAGCAATTCAGCATAGCGTTCAGAAGCGGCCAATCAGCAATTGCATCACTTCCATCTTTCATTCGTTCCGTCATAATATTCGGGTGAGTCATCGATGCAGCATCGAGATGGTCACGAGTAAATGCAATCGGACCGCTCAATTGGCCTTTTTGCACCATTTCATTGACTGCTGTTGCCAGTTTTGTACGATCTCCGTGGCCAAACCAACCGATACGCGCCGGCAATCCTTGAAATGGAACATACTCTTTGGCCAGCCTAATCCAATTGGTCGCAATTTCATTGTCAGGAAAGTGTTCAAGAATATAGTCATCTATTTTGTAAATGTCTTCTGGATCCCCCGACAAAGCAATCCAACGAAATGGTCCAATTGCTCGACTAAATAATGGACGTAAAAATGCTTCGGTGAAAATGTCAATTTCGAACGCATCATGTACACCTTCTTGTGATGCCTGTGTCCGGATGTTATTCCCGTTATCAAAAACAATGGCGCCGCGCCGCTTAAATTCCAGCATAGCCCGAACTTCTTTTGCTATAGATTTGCGAGCATCAGCAGCCAGCTTTTTCGGGTTTAGCTTTCTTGCTTCATGTACTTCCTCGATCGTATAGTTTTCCGGGATATAGCCATAAACAAGATCGTGAGCGGAAGTTTGATCAGTCACAATATCAGGGATGATTCCCCGTTTTAAAATTTCCGGATAAACTTGGGCGGCATTGCCAACCAATCCAACAGATAAACTCTTTTTATCTCTTTTCGCTTGGTCAATCCATTGCAGCGCTTCATCCAAACTGTGTGTTTTCTTTTGCAAATATCCTGTTTCTATTCGTCTATCAATTCGATCTTCATCCACTTCTACACACAAGATGGCTGCGTTGGCCATTACACCTGCGAGCGGCTGTGCACCTCCCATTCCTCCTAAACCAGCCGTTAAAATAAAGCGGCCAGCCAAACTGCCGTGAAAATACTTGCGAGCAATAGTGGCGAATATTTCATAAGTTCCTTGAATAACCCCTTGAGAACCGATATACTGCCAGGCTCCAGCCGTTAAACCTCCCCAGGCAATCAATCCTTTCTCTTGAAGTTCATAGAAATTTTCGCTATTTGCCCATTTCCCTACTAAATTACAGTTCGCCATAACGACTAGCGGAGCATAAGCATGTGTCTTGAAAATACCAATCGGTTTACCAGACTGAATTACTAAAGTTTCATCTTCCTCTAAATTTTTTAATGCCTCGACAATCGCTTGATATGATCCCCTATTTCGAGCAGCTTTTCCTAATGCGGCATATACGACAAGCTCTTTAGGATTTTCCCCATTCTCTAGCACATTTTCTAATAATCGCAATAGGGCTTCCTGCCGCCATCCTTTACAACGAAGCTGGGGACCCCTTGCAGCTCGTATGGCTTCCATTTTCATCCCCCCTTACTTCATTTGAAACTCGATAATTATCAATAATTGATAATTAATTTTCATTTTTTAATAATATAACAGCAAATACCCATAAAATCAATAGAAATTATAATAATTATTATAGAAATATTTAAAGCCGACAGGCTCAAATTGAGAAATAGATTTTTAAAATCATTATGGAAAATAAGATTACAGCCTATCTTGTTGTTGTTAAGAAAACCTAATCAATTGAAAACTATGAATTTATTAAAAACTCTGTTGTTGCTTGAAGCCATTAGAGTAACACTAGTTAATTCAGAGTTTGTAATTTATTTTTCTTTCCAAATGTTAAAAGCGCACTGTACCGTTTTTGACATCATATTTTCTTAATCTCAACTGATGTAAACGCATATGGAAATGGAAATAGATGAGGCTAATCGCTCTGCGTATATTTGGGGTTATATTGCAGAGACACTGCAAAAGGGAATCTCGCTTATCTCCAAATTCATATATCGAACGGAGATTAAAATTTTATTAAAAAATAAAAGCTTCTCTCTTACTTAAATTAACTGCTCAGCCTGTATTGAGTTTTTTAGATAAATTAAAACGCCGGACTTCGGATGCTCTAGCCAAACTGCCATAGGCAGCGGCCAGCAAACGAAACCCGGCGCGGGCTTAAAAACAAAAGATTCTATTTTAAATTCAGAATTAACCAGTAAGCGACGAATGATTTTTGTTTAAGGAAAGGAATTTTCGATAGGACGTACTGTAAGGCGTACTATAAAAAAGTTTAAAATGAGCTGGTTCATCACAAAAAATACATTCATGCTCCCAATATTTCTGCGATAATTTTTGTACGTGCGGTGTGTTGAGTAAGTTTATTCCGTTCTTAATATGTTTTTTACAAACGGTGATCATCAGCATCCCCTCGCTAAATTAAACGAATTCTGATTACGTTAAGAAAAGAAAAAATGGTTTTTGCACATATTGAAAGCAGGAAGCAGTACGTAAAAAATCCGCTTATTTATTCAAAAATTCTATTACTTGACCTGCAAAAAATTCTGTTTTTTCGATTTGCACCCAATGGCCGCAATTTGGAAAGACATGAAGTTGGGCGTCAGGAACAATTTGAGATAATTTCCAGCTTGTTTTGTCCAATGGGATCACCCGGTCTTCTCTTCCGTGAATGAGTAAAACCGGAATTTCTATTGCCCGCAATTGTTCCTCTGTAAGCGCCAAAGCATTCACATGTTTTTGTCTAGGCGGCGGAAACATTGCGGAATACGATTCTTGAAAACCTTCCTGAATGCTAGCTTCATAGCGCATTTTGACCAGGTTGTCATTTTCCCCCATGCTTGGATCATTTGACATAATGCCAATGATTTTTTTCATATTTTCAATGCTCGGCGTATATCCCCAAACGGCATCAAGTTCCTCTGTAATTGGAAATTCAATCCCTGCGCTTCCCATCAAAATTAACTTCTTAACAAGATCAGGGCGACGATTTGCAATATGCAGAGCTAAAGCTCCACCCATGGAATTTCCAATGATTGAAACCTTCTCAAGATTCATCGTCTCGACAAAGTTAATCATGTGTTCGACCCATACATTCACGGAATATTGAATATCTTTCGGCCTTTCCGTATAACCAAATCCTACGACATCTGGGGCATAAAGATGAAAATGCTGGGAAAGGAGCGGAAATACTAAACGCCAATTAGCCCATGCAGAAACCCCGGGACCAGAGCCATGAATAAGAAGAAGGGGTTCTCCTTGCCCGTCCTCGTGATAATGTGTTTTGATTCCTTTCACATCAGCATACTTTCCCGTTTCTATCATAATCAACCTCCCCCAATATTATTAAATCGATGCCTTTTATCATGCGAGATTTGTTGTCTTATTTTGACCGTAGTTGTAAGCATCCTGACGCAGCCATGAAACGATGTCTCGTTGATTGTCTTGTGATATTTCATGTCCAGCCGGATAAATGGTATACTTCACAGAAGCTGCATGTTTGCGCAAATAATCATAGTTTTCCTGTCCAATGTTTAAAGGAAAAATATGATCTGATTCTCCTTGAGTTAAAAACACAGACAACCGCTCGATAGACTTCAATGGATATTCTTCCTTCACAAACGATGGTATATATCCATTCATTGCAACAATCCCTTTTATTTTTTCGCCCAATATTAAAGCGAGTGTCATACTTAAGATTGCTCCTTGACTAAAGCCAATCAAATATACTTTGTCAGAATCAATCGGGTATTTTTTTAGTGCAGCTTCAATAAAGTTCTTTAATTTATTTACACTAATATCGAACAATTTTCGTTCTGGCTTTCCATATTCTTTCAAATAATAATATGCGTATCCATCTTCATATGGAAGATCACCTCTAATGCCTATTAAAATAAATTCCTCTTTTAAATCTTCCACTAATGAAAGCATGTATTGTTCGTCATACCCTATGCCGTGCAATGCGAAAACAACAGGATACTTCTTTCCCTCTTCTGCGGTTGAAGGGAGGTGAATTTCATATTCATATGACAAGACATTATTCATCAAAATTCCTCCTTAAAAATGGAATGTTATTTTATAGATGAAATCTCATATACCGCCAGCAAGGCATCCGCATTCTTATTCTTTTACACTAAACGAAACATCTCCGAGTTGATCTAATTGCCCGATTACTGTATCTCCAGCTGTTAGATTGATCGCCTCAGTGATGCCCCCAGTTAAAATCATGTCGCCCGCTTTTAAACTCTCTCCTTTGCGCGCCAGCATATTAGCCAAAACAGCAGCAGAATTTGCCGGATGATTGAATACCGCTGCACCAGCTCCGCAAGCTTTTAATTCCCCATTTACATAAAGCGCTGCACCTATCAAATCTAAATCAATTTTTAACGTGTGGATTGGAGTCAATGTGCTCCCGATTACAACTCTTGACGAAGAAGCGTTATCTGCAACAACATCCGGCAAAGTAAACTTAAAATCTTTATAGCGGCTATCAATAATTTCTAAGGCCGGTGCGACATATTTTGTTGCCGACAGCACTTGTGTTCTCGTTACATTTGGGCCCTCTAAGTCCTCACCTAAAATAAAAGCAATCTCCACTTCTACCTTCGGATGTATAAATTCGCTCAAATGGACGACTCCGCCGTTTGGAACGAACATATAATCAAAAAGATATCCGTAAATCGGTTCTTTCACATTCATTTGCGTCATTTTCGCTTGACTTGTCAGCCCCATTTTCGAACCAATGATGCGATGACCGCTGTTTATTTTGATTTTGATGAGCTCCTTTTGTATCTTGTATGATTCCTCCACAGAAAGGTCCAAAATATCTTCTGTGATGCGAGTAATCTCCCTTTTTTCATATTCCGCTTCATTTAACAATTCAGCAAATTTTCGATAGTGACGAACTTTTACTGCCATTGCCCCAACACCTCCTTATGAAACTGGCGATTTTTCTCTCTTCTTCGCAATTTCTGTTGCTACGTCTACAATCATGTCTTCTTGACCGCCAACTACTTTGCGTTTGCCGAGTTCAACAAAAATATCGCGCGAGTCAATCCCTAATTTTGGGGCTATCCGCTTGGTGTGGAGCAGAAAGCTTGAATAAACACCGGCATATCCCAGCACAAGGCTGTCTCTTGTAATTTCTTGGGGAGCTGGAAGCATTGGCGCCACAATTTCTTCTGCAAGATCCATCATTTTATAAAGATCAATACCGGTTTCCTTTCCTAATCGATCCAACACAGCTACCAACACTTCCGTCTGGGTATTTCCTGCCCCTGCTCCCAAACATCGAACACTTCCATCAATGCGGTCGCTCCTTCTTCGATGGCAACCAAGCTGTTCGCCATGGCCAGAGACAGGTTGTTATGGCCATGAAAGCCAATTTCCACTCCTACATGCTGCTTAAGGGCACGAATTCTATCCCTGACTTCATGCGGAAGAAGTGCTCCTGCTGAGTCAACGACATAAACGACATCCGCTCCGTAGCTTTCCATCAGCTTTGCTTGTTCTACCAGTTTTTCAACTGGCGCCATGTGGGCCATCATTAAAAATCCGACTGTTTCCATTCCAAGCTCTTTTGCCAGCCCAATGTGCTGGGCAGAAACGTCTGCTTCTGTTACATGAGTTGCAACCCGCGCCATCTTCGCCCCAAGCTCGGCAGCATGTTTTAAATCTTTCATCGTGCCGATTCCCGGCAGAAGCAAGACGGCGATTTTTGATTGCTTGCAAACCGACACGGCGGCCTCAATCAGCTCGAGCTCATTTGTGCGAGATAATCCATACTGCAAAGAAGAACCGGCCAATCCGTCTCCGTGTGCGACTTCGATGTATGGAACGTTCGCTTCATCTAAAGCTTTGGTGATTTTTGCGACTTGATCGACTGTGTATTGATGGGCAATGGCATGACTCCCGTCTCGCAAAGCTACTTCCGTAATTAATACATCACGTTTTTTTGCCATGCGGTTTTCCTCCTCTACGCCGTTTGTGCTGCTAATTGATGTTTTGCGAATTCTTCCGCAACCTTTACCGCAGCAGCCGTCATAATATCAAGATTTCCAGAATATTTCGGCAAATAATCGCCTGCTCCTTCTACTTCAAGGAAGACAGTGATTTTATTCCCATCAATGATTGGATCGGTACGTATCCGGTATCCCGGTACATACGATTGGACCGTTTCCACCATCTCTAAAATCGATTGAACAATGGCTTTTTCATTCATACTTGCTTCTTCTACTAGAGCATAAACAGTATTTCTCATAATAATAGGCGGCTCCGCCGGATTTAAAATGATGATGGCTTTTCCCTTTTTGGCTCCGCCAATTTTTTCAATGCCGCGTGCCGTCGTTTGTGTAAACTCATCAATGTTTGCCCTTGTTCCCGGTCCCGCACTTTTACTTGCAATGGTTGCGACAATTTCAGCGTAATCAACTCGACTCACCCGATTAATTGCGTGGACAATCGGAATGGTCGCCTGGCCGCCGCATGTAATGAGATTCACGTTCCTTTCTTCGAGATGTTCATGGAGATTTACAGACGGGATGACGAGTGCTCCGACAGCTGCAGGAGTCAAGTCAAGAACCATCTTACCCGCTTCCTTTAACAGCTTTGCATGACGGATATGCGCTTTAGCTGATGTTGCATCAAAGACGATATCAGCAAGTTCCGGTTGCTCGAGGAACCCTTTGATTCCTGTGCTGATAACCGTATACCCTTTTTCTTTCGCACGGCGCAAACCATCTGATTCAGGATCAATCCCAATCATAGCTGTTAATTGCAAAATATTGGAACGTTCCAGCTTCAACATTAAATCTGTGCCGATATTTCCTGATCCAAGAATAGCGACGTTTACTTTAGTCATGAATATCACTCCGTTTCTATCACTCTTTTTTTACTGTGGCTAGCAAAAGCGAACGCTTACTTCGCCTAAATGAGCAAAACGGGCTTGAAAAAAATCGTCCGGCTCCGCATCGATGGCGGCGGAAAGAGCACCTGAAAGAATAATCTCTCCTGCATTAAGTGTTATTCCGTATTCAAAAAGCTTATTGGCTAGCCAGGCTACACAGGTAGCTGGATTCCCCAAAGCTGCCGCCCCTGCTCCTGTGTTCATGACCTCTCCGTTTTTATATAACACCATTCCTATCCTTGATAAATCTAAAGAATCAACAGCCACTTGCTTGTCACCTAATACAAAAAAACCTGAAGAAGCATTGTCAGCAATCGTATCCTGCAATTTTATATTCCAATCGGCGATGCGGCTATCGACAATTTCTAAGGCTGAAGCGATATAATCTGTTGCTTGAAGTACATCCAGCTCTGTTACTCTTGGACCGATTAAATCTTTCTTTAAAACAAAGGCGATCTCTGCTTCTACTTTTGGCTGGAGAACCTTTTCATAAGGAAGAGCTCCTCTATTTTCCACCTTCATTTCATCTAACAAATGACCATAATCCGGTTCATTGACTCCCAACAGCTTTTGCATCGCCAAGGATGTTAATCCTATTTTTTTCCCTACGATTCGTTGTCCGGTGTTAGCTTTCCGTTGAATATTTACTAATTGAACTTTATATGCAGTCTCTACTGTGATTTCTTGATCGAGAGAAGTTAGCGGCTCAACAGCTTTCCTATTTTTTTCCGCTTCTATAAGGCAGTCAGCGAATTGAATCACTTTTTCATCAATAACCTGCATAATGGTATACACCTCGTTTAGGTTTCTTCTACTTTTGCTAACGATTCGGATATCTGATTTTTCTATTCATGAAGACATATCATATGACAGCTTCTCTTTACATTCCTCTTGACTCGGCAAATCTTGCTGTTAATGGGTTGAAGAAATGTACAGGCATCCATTCGACAAAAATATAATCGTCTTGATTTAGAAAATACCGGCTGATTCCTAGAGAACCAAAAGCAGATGCTTGAAAGAATCATGTTTTTAGCAAGCTTAATATTTAATGATCCATTTATATCCGGAATTTCTCCAATATAGGCAGCTGCTGCAATTTCACGTGCCGTCCCAGTCTCCTTGACCATTTATTTAAAAAGAAAAGCTGTTCATCTTTCAGTCTCCAACAATCTCCTCTTTATCTAAATGCAAATCTAGGTCGATATTTAGTTCCCCCCAGTAGATGAGGAATCGAAGAGACAAAAACATCTGATAGCCTACGCTGGGAGAATTGATATCGATTTGCAAAATTTCATTTATCTTTTGCAGCCGATACCGCAAACCGCTTATAGAAAAATTCATAGCACGCGCTGTTTTATGAACATTGCTGCCGTTGCTCAAGTAATAATAAAGTGTTTTAGTGAATTCCATATTTCTGTTTTTATCTTCTTCAATTAACTTTCCTAATTTTTTATAAATGAACTTTTGAATCGGGTTTATATTTTTCATTTGGAAGATGATTCCTTCAATCCCTAAGGAATCAAAGAAAATAATCTTCTGATGACGGTTGGCGACCCTCAACGCTGACAGGCACTCTTCATACAGTTGAGATGCCTCTTCTATTGAACTGGTGTTTGAGCTGATTCCTACTTTAAATAAATATTGAGGATATTTATTGGAACAGTAATCAATTAATGATTTACAAAAGTTTTCCTTATTCATCTTGTTTTTTAACAACAGACATTCGGATAAAAGAATGATGACCTTTCCAGATTTTTGACCAAATAAAGCATTTAACCCTCGATTCTTCATAAATATGGAAATATCATTTATTAAATCATCGTTAAAGCCCATTTCTTCTTCAACTGATGGTTTTTGAAGCAAAGTATCGATTGCAATCATAAAGTACGGATCATTCAATTGAAAGCCTATATAATAGGCCCGCTTGGTCATTTCTTCAAAAGAAATTTGTTTAGATAAAATATCGTCCAAAAATTTTCCCTTAATCCGTTGCTCCGTATTAAAGCGAGTTCGCTCATTCAACAAATAAAGCGAACAAGCAAGCGCTCCATGTTGTATTATCAACTTATCCACTTCCTGCGGAGCTTTTTCTTCATAAAGAAAAGAGCAATACCCGACAATTTTTCGATCCAGATAGATCGGAGTAATCAGTCTTTTTTGTTTAGAGGAAGATTCTAAAAATAACGTTTGCTTTAAAGTTTTCAAATCTCTTAAGTATTTACTTTTTTGATGAATCCATTTTTTAAAGTTATCGGAAGCAAAAGAAGCATTTTGTTCTGGAAACCCCGCGAAAGCAATTAGATTGAAATTGACATCTTCTATGAGCACAGGTATCTTTGTGATTTGATGAAGAGCGTATGCAATCGAAGATAAGTCATTTTCCTTTAGAACCTCTTCCATCAGCTTTCGATGAACCTCGTACGCTTTACTAAGATTGTCTCTTTCTATTTTTAGCTTCTTAAACGTCTCATCAAGCTCGCCGATAATATTATCTGCCTTATAATATTTGAGCTCGCCATCTATTTCACCATCCCATTCTTCAACAGTTCGACAGACAGCGTGGCAATATTCATGGCCCATTGCTTTGCATTTAACCTCTTTCGTTATGACTTTTTTGCCAAGAATAGTTGATAAATATCCGCTTGCATAGCCAACAAGTGTATGACAAACAGGCTCGTGAGCAAGCCCAAATCTTTGAAGATGTTCTTCAGCTTCATAAGAATTTTTCCAAATTGCTTCATGGTGCATCGTTCCATTGGAAAAGTCCACTTCTGCCACTAATACATCTACCTCTTCTAGATAGCCATGCAGCGTATGCATTCTCGGACCTACGAATAAAAGCTCCTTTTTGCTATCCCAGTCCATTTCTAACGCTTTTTGCGCATCTTTAACCCCGCAATGCCATCCATGACGCAGAAGGAACCCTTTCGTTCGCTCGATTCCCAACGTTTCTATCAGCTCGTGGCGCAGCATCCCCATGGCGGCTGTTGGAATCGTAACTATTCGCTCTTGTGGATCGTCTTGATTGGTAAGAGTAGAGATTTTATAAATTTTCGTTAAGTCCAGTTCATCAGCTTTCATGTTTTCACCACCTAAGAAGAGTGAGTGACTTTAGATAGATCAATAAGAATCTTCATATCGGTTTTTGGATACGTCTTGCATGCTAATGTATAATTCACCGCTCTTTCCGTGTCAGGCAACACTGCTTTGGAACTGGTACCTCTTTCAAATTCTCCTTCCTCCACTTTAATTTTGCACATTCCACACCCACCGCCTTTACAAGCATAAGGAATTTTAATGCCCTTTCTATTAGCCGCATCAAGCAAGCTTTCCCGATCATGGCATAGCAATTCGCGGTTTCCTTCGCCATCATCGATCACCTGCACCTTAAACATGATTTTCCCTCCCCTCCTGCTTCTTACGCTTAAATTCTGTTTCATAACCATTAAATTTCCGTCGTTTCTATGACTATACGATGGTACGGTTCGTGAAAAAGAGAGCTACTCGATCGCCCGTGTTAACACTATGATAAAGAAATTGAGCTCCCCTCTTTTCAACGGAATCGTTAACTATGGACGCTTTCTTTTAGAGATTTTAATTCGCGGTATTTTCCTTGGAAAAATATTAACGGTTCAGCATCTTCCTGAAAATGAACATCTGTAACTTCTCCAATAAACAATGTATGATCTCCTGCTTCATATTCTGCAACCACATTGCATGTCAAGGAAGCGATCGCTCCTTTAATCACAGGCATACCGTTCAACCAATCAAATTCAGCTTCACGATTTTCCTTGATTTGTCCGGCAAATTGCATAGATATTTCCTTTTGATTTTCAGCCAAAAAGCTCACGGCATATGTTTTAGATTTTTTAATGCGGCCAAGCATCTTAGCTTTTTCACCAATCGAAATAAGCACTAATTTTGGATTTAACGATACGGACATAAACGCATTTGCAGTCATACCGTGTATACTCCCATCGATCTCCGTCGTTATAACTGTCACCCCTGTTGCAAATTTCCCCATTACGTTGCGAAACAAACGATCATCCATCGGTATCAGTATCCTTTCCTTTTTCGGTAGTTTTTTGTTAAAATTCCCCATAATTGAACCATAAATATTGTGCTGGACCCTCACAACTGTTAAGAATTGAATAACAACCCTCCAGCTGGTTTTATTGGTCCGAGCTTTATGCGAAGTTGAACTCCCTCTACCTAAAACATTTCACACTCATAAAGAGTGATTTTAACTCCAATTACACACTCTGCCGCTGCTTTACCAGACTGGATCACCCGGTAAACCAAATAATGTCCTTCCGTATGCAGCCATAGCGTCCTCCCACAGGGAGTTTGGATGAGCCGCCACAGCTAACAAATCTCGCGTGAACAGTTCGACCGGATCCCCTTTAAAGATCGAATTGCCTCCAAGTGTCAGCATTGTTCTCACAGCGATATTAGCTGACGTCTTTGCCACGTATCCTCGCCATGCAAACAGTTGTTCTCTTTCCATATCGTTCATCACGGTCTTTCCTTCTTTTTGACAAGCCTCTAGCTGGCGAATATATTGTTCAACAATGCCCTCCATTGCATTTAACTCTGTTTTCATTTCAGCCAGTAACCGCTGACTGGCCGCAGAGTCCTTTTCCTTCGCACCGGCCTTGAAGACACGAATACGTTTCTCGGTGCGCTCTTGAAATAGTGACACCAGCCGTTCTGCCCCGCCCAAAGATACTAAAGGGAATCCCAGCAAGAAAAGCGGCATAAACGGTATACGATATACCGGATCATTCTCATCATAATCGCCCCCGACCGGTTTTCCATCAGCCATCACTCGACCAGCTGGAAGGATTCTATGCAATGGCACATAGGCGCCTTCAACAAGTACTCCATTGCTTCCAGAAGCACGGAGACCAATCGTATTCCAATTTTCTACGATTTTGACATCAGACTTGGGCAACGCCAACAGACAGTACTCTGGACCATTGCTGTCAGGCAGTTCCATCATGGCACCGAGAGCGATCCAATCACTATGGAGGACACCGCTGCAGAAGTTCCATTGCCCATAGAGACGGTAGCCTTCACCATCTTTCTCTACTCGGCCTACAGGAGCAACCACGTCAGCCAGCAATCCTCCTTGCCCAAAGATTTCTTCTCTGCCTTTTGGATCCAGATATGCAGCCCAAACTTCATGCATGGAGTAAAAGTATGTCAGCCAAGCACCGGCCACACTATGGCGAGCCACTGTGCGGATAATCTCTCTATAAGTCCTTAAGTCTACTAAAAGCCCTCCGTACCGCTTGGGACGCAAAAGCTTGTGAAACTCTGCATCTTTAATGGCCTTAGCCACCCGATCAGAAAAACGGGCATTTCGATCAGCTTCGCTAGCTTCTTCCTCAGCAAGACGCCCTACCTCTTCTGCTTTGGCAAGAAGAGTAGCGATGTCCGGTTTATTCTCTAATAAAATTCTATTTTTTTCCATTCTAATTTTCCTCCCCCGACCTGTCATTTAAGGAGATTCAGCGTCTCCCTACATATCATTTAAGGTAAGGCAAACCGCTATTCGGTCTGCCTATTTCCATAAAAGATTAAAAATTTCTTGGTAACGCTTACAAAATACGCTTTTTAGTTTAAACACTGCGAAATCTGTTCCACACAGATATGAAAGAATCATGAAAATTCTTTAAAAATACAAGAATTTCGATTATTTTCCTTTAGTTTGACTGAGTTTCTTTTGTGCTGATTCTCCGGAAATTCCCCAGTTTTCCGCAGGAAGCTCTTGAATCAGTACACGAATGGTGCTTAATGGCACATTTAAGGCATGAGCTGCTGCGTCCGATGTTTCTTTTATTAACGTCTCTTTTTGTTCTACTGTAAGACTTCCAAACAATTGAATTTGAATAATCGGCATGTTTTTATCCTCGCTTATGATCAGTTGTGCTTTTTCTTACGTCAATGCCTTGGCGAATGACTCCGTCAACTCTCTTCTGTGATAAAAAATTCCTTGACCGATTTTGTCTTCAGTCCATGTTATAGTTGGAAAATCAGGATAAGTAATGTAACCGCTCGCAAAAGCTTCATTGCGATTGCCTGAAGGATCAAAGAAATAAGTTGTTTGTCCTCGCGTAATGCCATGGCGTGTCGGTGTAACATCGAATTGGACATTATTTTTTGATAAAATATCTGCTGCCTTTAGCACATCATACCAATTGTCAACATAGAACGCGACATGGTGCATCTTCTTGTCCGGTCCTTTAATAAAGGCAACATCATGCGGTTTTCCATTTCTAGCATAAATAAAGCTCCCCACCATTTGTTCTCCATCTACTGTTGTAATTTTTTCACTAACGAACATATCCAGGACTTCAGTGAAAAATCTCGTTACAGTGTCTATATCATCTCCTGTTAATGCTAGGTGATCGAGACGATGCGGCGCAATTCCCCGCAGTCCATCCGGCCATGGGTGAGGATTCCAATCTCCTGTTTTCGTACCGACACGCTCGATTTTATGATACAATTCAACTTGGTGGCCTGTTGGAAGTTCAAAACGAATTGCTTCTCCTTCCGCAATTCTTGTTCCTTTTGAAACCCGTTTTAATGTACACCCGAATTGTTCAATCTTCTTTTCGTACTTGGCTAAATCTTCTTCGTTTTCTACTTTAAAAGCAATGTGATCAAGGCCAGGAGAGTCAGCCTCCTGAAGAATAAGGCTATGATGATCGAATTCATCCCACGCCTTTAAATAAACTCTCCCTTCACTTCTTCTCATCTCTTCAAGACCAATTACATTTGTGTAATACTTGACTGATTCTTCAAGATCCATGACTCTTATTTCAGCCTTGCCAACCCGCATAATAGCCATTTCAACCACTCCTTATATTGGATTTAATTTATGGAATAATTTTAACAATTTTTATTTTCTGATTATACAAACAATTGTGCTGTTTTACCTTTAAATTCTTTGCCATTTTCGCAATAATGTACTAAATTTTCATGTGGAGCTTCGAGAAATACTGAAAAACATATACTTATATGGTAAAAACGAAATCATTGATGATATGTTTGATAAATCCCTGCTGCTTTCAGTTCCTAATCGAAATTAATAAAAACGAAAAATATAATCGAAGTTTAAATTTGTAAAATATATGAAAATATTGGAATTTTTTATAATAGTGTGATATACTACTGAATGTTTGGAAATTTTGAATTTGTATAAAGTGGGGTAGAAAAATAATTTAAGTAAAAAGTATTTGTTTGTTCTTCTAAGTATTCCTTTAATATTAGTCTCATTTCCGGTTTATGGTTCTGCCGAATCAAACAATACTGTAGAAAAAAATAATTCTCTAGAAAACTACACATATTTATTAAAAAGTCCTAAACAGGCTAAAGAAGTTTTAGAAATTATGAAAAACCAATACCCGTCTTTGAATGTAACAGCAATCGAAGATATTGAATTAATATATGTAGAGAATTCTAAAAATATAGATGTAAATAAAATTGAAAATAAAATAATAGAATATATAGATGTACAAGGGGAATTACCAGATCTCATTTCCCCTTACGAAGATGCCGTTACACCAAATAGAATTCTAAACGAAGTGAAGCAATTAACACTCGATGAGTTTAAAGAATCTAATCAATTTGACACTAATATCGAGTTTCCATCACTAAATTCTGAAACATTTACGCCTTTTAATTGGTATTTAAAAGATGTGACAAGTGATTATAAGAATTTATCTATTGATACAGGGGAACATTCCACAATTGCTTTAATAGATAGTGGAGTAGATATAGAACACCCATTGATAAAAGAAAATATTGATTTAACATTAGCAAAAAATTATGTCACAAATGACATGGATATTACTGATGAATTAGGTCATGGCACAACTATTGCTGGGATAATGTCAAGTATTGCTCCAGAGACAACAATTGTTCCTTACAAAGTTATTGGAAATGAGGTAGGGAAATCAGTATGGGTGATAGAAGCTATTATTGATGCAGCTAATAATGATAATGATGTGATCAACTTAAGCGTCGGTACTTATTTTATTAAGTCTGAAAAAGAAGATAAGTTACTGATTAAGGCATATAAAAAAGCTGTAAAATATGCAGAAAGTAAAGGGGCTTGGAATTCCTCAAGGATACACACTAACTGAAGGAACAAGTTATGCAGTAGCACAAGTCAGTGCTACTGCAGCTCTTATTATTTCAGAGTATACAGAACGAACAGGTAATAAGCCTTCTGTTAATAAAGTGCTTAAATATCTAGAGAAGGGAAGTTCTGATATCGGTAAGCCTGGTAGAGACAATTATTTTGGAGAAGGAAAAGTGAATGCATATAGTTCCTTAATGATGATAAATAAATAAAAATTAGAAAAGAGACTTTCTCAGGTTCTTTATATATATAAATCATTTTTACTAATAATTGGTAATGATAATTACCCGTTCTAATTTAAAATATTGAGAAAAATAATTTGAAGGAGGCAGTTCATATCAATAAATTTAAAACTGTTGGTATCTCTATTTCTATCGTACTGATAATATTACTCTTTATTGCTTTTTTTGAATACATCATTTTAAGAATAATAGGTTTCCAATATAATTCATTATTGGATTTAGTATTGTTCTTTATTTTGTATTTATTCCTTGAAATACCTCTTGCTTTTATTACAGATGCAATACCAAAAGCTTTAAAATCTGTTGGCATACTTCAAACGAGTAAAGGATGGCTACCATTTATTTTGAATACAACTCTTACCTTTTTATTGATTGAAGTAATAGATAATTTTATGGCAAATATTGAAATCGAATGGCAAGGTTCACTCATATTTGCGATGGTTACTGGATTTATTGGTTGGAAATTAAGAAAAGATGAGGATGAACCACCAGATATTGATAGTGAGGAATTTAAAGAAATAGATAATAAATTTAAACCCAAAAAATAAATCATTAAACATATGTGAATGCTTTATACAAATCTAGGTAACATAAAGCCAACTATGGGAAGTAATGAAAACCGCCAACCCCTTGATACGCAAGGAATTGGCGGTTTTCTGTTTTGACTCGTTTATGCAGGATTTTATACATCGTTGATGGATCAAGGGTTTCCCCTTTTATGAAGCTCTAAATCTTGCATAAAAAAGGCGGATTTTATGCAGTCCTTCTCTCCCTTTTCCTCCTTACAGAACAGGTAAATAAATTATATCTGTCGAATGCTTCTAAAACGGATAGGAGAGACGCTCTATATCCCGTCCCATCCCACTAGGAGGTTGAACGAATGAAATCGCAAGAACAAGCTTACAGTACCAAAGAAGTGAGCCATACCTTAGGAATTGGCGATAGTACATTACGAAAATGGTGCCTAGCTATTGGAAAAGAACGGTTATACCTTCATCAAAAATGACCGTGTACAGCGATTATTTATTGAAAGCGACCTGGCAAACTAAGACACTTTCAAACCCTTGTTCAACAACACAACATGCAGTTAGAGAACTCCGCGATCGTTGTCGTTGACCGGTTTGGGAAAGGGGCGTTCGAAGAAGTAACGGGCCACGTTCCAGCTGAAAAACCAAACGAAAATCGTTCGTTCCCTCATTCGGATGATCACATTTCTAAATTATTGAAACACATCGAGCAGCAAGAAACATTCAATCAAGAATTATCCTTCCAAGCTAGAAATATTTCCATAGCCTCTCACTCCTCGTATACTAAGTTTCAGAAAGTTTTTTTTATCGAATTTCCAGTCCATGCAACAAAAATAGAGTATGAACTTTTCAATTTAAAATATTTATTAATTTCTAAATTATATAAAAAAGATAATTTATGTAAATGCATCTTAGTCTAATTCCAATAAAGAAGCGGCCAGCTCTTACTTCTAAAATAAAAAGGATGCCCTAAAGTTTTACTTTTTGGGACACCCCTAACTAATTGACTCGACCATTAAACTGTCATTTTCGCATGACTATTTTTTTAGATGCAATATTTCCCTTCATCTACAGTGTCTCTCCTATTTTAGCAATTAAAGTATTTTCAGGACGTTTTAGCCCTAAATGTTCTCGTAAAGTATTGCCCTCATATTCCGTGCGGAACAATCCCCGTTTTTGCAGTTCAGGTATCACTAAGTCAACGAAGTCTTCAAGTCCTCCGGGCAAATATGGCGGCATAATATTGAAGCCATCAGCTGCCCCATTTTCAAACCATTCTTGCAGTTGATCGGCAATTTGTTCAGGTGTTCCCTTAATTTCTCTATGCCCTCGTGCTCCTGCTATCCGTTGATATAGCTTACGAATCGTTAATCCTTCACGCTCAGCAAGGTCTTTTAACAGCTTAAAACGGCTTTTCCCTCCATTTATTTGTTCCAAATGAGGCAAATCAGGCAAGGGACCGTCGACAGGATACCCTGATAAATCAACACTTAACATTCCAGATAAAAGAGCAACTCCTGCTTCTTCAGGAATAAGTTCTTCCAGCAGCTTCTTATTCTTCTCAGCTTCTTCTTCAGTTCTTCCGATAACAGGAAAAACACCTGGCATAATCTTCAATTCATCTGGTGAACGCCCATATTTTTTCATTCTTCCTTTCACATCGGCATAAAAAGCTTGAGCCTCTTCAAGCGTCTGCCACGCTGTAAAAATAACCTCCGCGGTACGTGCGGCCAGCTCTTTTCCAGCTTCAGACGAACCTGCTTGGATCACAACCGGATGGCCTTGAACAGGACGGGAAACGTTTAAAGGTCCTTCTACAGAAAACCACTTTCCTTTATGATGAATGGCCTGTATTTTTGAGCCGTCCACAAATTGAGCCGATTCCTTATTAATCACTAAAGCGTCATCTTCCCAACTATCCCATAGCTTTTTCACTATATCTACAAATTCTTCAGCACGATCATAACGCTGTTCATGCGGAAGATGATGCTCTAAGCTAAAGTTATGAGCTTCTGCTTCCGTATTGGATGTGACAACATTCCATGCTGCCCGGCCTTTGCTCAAATGATCAAGCGAGGCAAATCTTCGCGCTACATTAAAGGGTTCATTAAATGTGGTCGACACGGTAGCTGCAAGCCCAATGCGTTCGGTCACAGATGAAAGGGCTGATAACAGAGTAAATGGTTCAAAAAGTGTATTCACTGTCTGCTCAAATGCCTTTTGATTCCCTGTTCTTACTGCATACGTGTCCGCCAGAAAGATCATATCGAACTTTCCTCGTTCAGCCGTTTGCGCAAGCCTTTTGACAAAATCAAAGTTCATGACATTATGAGCTTCTGCATCAGGATGCCGCCAAGCTGCGACATGATGCCCTGGGATCATGAAAAATGCACCTAATTTCATTTCGCGCTTATTTGCCGTCATTTAATTTTCCCCTCTTTCCTTTATTATTGATTTGTCTTCCAAGCAGAGAACCGTTTTTCCAAAGATACTAAAATATAATTTAATACAAAGCCAAGTATGGCAATGGTAATAATACCGGCATACATTTCGGGAATTTGAAAATTCATTTGAGTATAATTAATTAAGTATCCTAATCCTTCTTTAGCCCCTACCATTTCAGCAGCAATTAATACGAGAATGGAGGCTGTTCCCGCCATACGTATTCCGGTAAAAATAGTCGGAATAGATGCAGGCAAAATGACTTGATAAAACAATTTATATGGCGGTAATCCCATTGATCTTGCCGATTTAATAAGTAACGGATCGACATTTCGAACGGCACTAATAGTATTTAGCAGAACAGGAAATGTACAAGCGAATAAGACAATCGCTACTTTCGATGTTTCACCAATGCCAAACACTAATATAAATACAGGCAATAACGCTAATGCAGCTGTGTTTCGGAATAATTCCAGCACCGGGTTTAACAAATCGCTAACGATCGGGTACCAGCCAATCAATAATCCGAGAGGAATAGCAATAAGCAGCGCAATTCCAAATCCAATAAATGAACGTACAATACTCGCTTGAAAGTGAGCCAATAATTCACCTGAGACAACTAATCCCCACCAGCCTTCAACTACTTTTGAAAAAGGCGGAAAGAACGTCGGATCGGTCACTCCAATGCGAGGCGCCACTTCCCAAAATAAAAGCAGCAGGATAATAACGGCTGTTTGCTTCACAAGTTTTTGGATCCAGTGAAAAGAAAAACGGATATGTTTTCTCGTTTCATATGTAGTTTGAATGGATTTGCTAACACTAGCCAATGTCATCACTCCTTTTATTAAATTTCCTAAGCTGAATGCTCTTTTTTATGATCATTTTGCGATTTACTGACCTCATCCCGAAGTAAATCCCAAATTTGATGGCGAGTCTTTACAAATTCCGGCGTGGAACGCGCATCGTCTTCCTTTGCTTGGGAATGAGCTGAGTTTGTAATAATTTGTTTTATCGTCCCCGGACGTGAAGTCATTACAGCGATACGCTGTCCTAAGTACACGGCTTCATCAATTCCATGAGTAATGAACACGATCGTCTTCTTTGTTTTTTCCCAGATACGAAGCAATTCGTTTTGCAATGTTTCGCGTGTTTGAGCATCCAAGGCCGCAAACGGTTCATCCATTAATAAAGCGTCAGGGTCAAAAGCCAAACTTCTAGCAATAGCTACACGCTGCTTCATCCCGCCTGATAGTTCGTGGGGATAACGTTCTTCAAAGCCGGACAAGCCGACTAGCTCCAAAAAATGACGGGCGATTTCCGAACGTTCCTTTTTTGGCACACCTTTCGCTTTTAAACCAAACTCAATATTTCCCTTAGCTGTTTTCCAAGGAAACAAGGCGTACTGTTGAAAGACAATTGCTCGATCTAAACCGGGGCCGTCGATTTGCTTCCCATCTATTAAAATTTTCCCAGATGTTGGTTGAGATAATCCGCCGAGAAGATCAAGCAAAGTTGATTTTCCGCATCCTGACGGCCCGACTAACGTTAGAAATTCTCCATTTTTAACGGAAAAATGAACGTTCCTCAATGCGGTAAACTCTTTAAAGCTTCCTTTTCCCTTTTCAACATCCCGAATTTTAAAAATTTTTGTGACATGGTCAAATTGAATTTTATCTGTCACCTGTTGAACACCTCCTAAACATTTTTGTTCAAGCTTCCTTTAGTAAGGGTTGAATTCATTTGTGTATAAGTCATCCAGCCCAATTTCGCCTTTTTTCAACTCACCGCTTTTTATTAGCCAATCGATCCACACTTGAAAATCTTTCTCCTGTATATAACCTCCTTTCGAGCCGATTCCTGTACTTTTCCAAAATTTAACTGTTTCACCATCTTCTTTTCGTTTTCTTTTTTCAATAATTGCTTCATAACGTGCAATGACTTCTTCTCTAGGGGTTGAACGCGCCCATTCAATTGCTTTCGCTGTTGCTTCAACGAATTTTCTCACAGTATTCGGATTTTCTTTAATGAATTTCTCAGTAAAAACATAACTGCCCGCATTAAAAGCACCAAACAAATCATAATCACTAAAGAGCTTCCGAATCCCGCCCCTTTCTAATGCCCGGTCTCGCAGCATTCCGCCTAACACAGCTACATCAATTTGTTTATTACGCAATGCTTGTTCTGCATTGACTGGCGGAATCACCACTATCGTTACTTTTTTAATTTCTTCCTCTGTTAATCCATTTTGACGCAAGTATTCTTTTAACACGAATTCATGGTGTGCACCGAGAGTATTCATCCCGACTTTTTTGCCAATTAAATCTCGCGCCTCTTTAATCGGACTATCCTCTAATGTATAAAACCCACTGAACGTATCTTCATCGCTGCCGTAATAACTGATCACGGCTTTAATCGGGGCGCCGCTGGCTTTTAATTTAATAATTGCTCCATTAAATGCACCGCCAAAATGAATTTCCCCTGTTGCAGCTGTTTGGATATCCTGTGGTCCACTCGTTGTATTTCCAACCCATTCAAGTTTGATTGGATCTAAATAACCTAAATCTTCCGCCAATTCCGGGAAAGTGACTTGTCCAGGAGATCCTTGATAGCGCAGTGTCAGCGTCTCATATTTGCCATCACCTCCGGCTTTGCCTTCTTTTTCAGCAACTGTTTTGTTCTGGCAGCCAGCAGATAAAACAACTGTCCCTACTAACAATAAAATTCCTATCACTCTGCAATTCTTCAACAACTTCATCTTACTCCTCCCTTTTGATTTCAATTGAATAGGAAGAGGTGACTAACCCCCGACCTCTCACACAACCGCACGTACCGTTCGGTATACGGCAGTTCAATTAAGTCCATGCCAGCCCGCATAAAAAAGGTCTTTACATTTTCTGTAAAGACCTCCAGTGTACTGGTCGGCATATTCATCTATTAAAAAAATGCCGGAGACATTTTGCAGCAATGTCTCCGGTTGACCGGTGGGAACAATCAATTAACCGATATTTCCTATTGAATTAGTATCCATTAGTTATCCTTAATGTTACTGAGCAAATGAAAAATAGTCAAGCTAAAATTTACTGTAAAATATTAATTTTTTATAAATAAAAAATTTTTAAAATTTAATATTGACATTTTTTTCTTGCGAATCTAATATTTTTACTAAACCGATATGAATTCATAGGATTTACAACTGGAATAAAAAGCTGACCAGCCATCTGGAAGCCGGAGCTCATCTGCTCTGGCTTTCTTGCTTATTATCGGTTTATTAAAATGGCTCACTCAACGAGTAAGGAGGTGGGGCTTCTATTAAGTGCCGATGAAATTTTGAGAAAGATGAATATTCCGTAGAATCATAAACTTTCTTGAGGAGGCGATCTCTATGACTGATGTCAAACAAGTACAAAATGAATCAGAGATTATTGTCAAACCAGTTGCCGGACGAATTGGCGCTGAAATATCAGGCATCAAACTTTCCGATGAACTAGATGCTGAAACAATTCAATTTATTCGCGAAGCGATCTTAAAGTACAAGGTAGTTTTCTTCCGAAATCAGCATCATCTAGATGATGCGGGGCAGGAAGCCTTTGCACAGCTGCTTGGCAATCCTGTTGTTCATCCAACTGTTCCAGCAAAAGACGGCTCCAATTATATTTTTGAGCTAGACTCTGATCGTGGCGACCGGGCCAATTCATGGCATACAGATGTTACATTTGTAGATGCATTTCCGAAATTCTCCATTTTACGGGGGGTTGTGATCCCTGAAGCAGGAGGGGATACTGTTTGGGCGAACACAGCTGCTGCCTATGAAACTCTGCCAACAGAACTGCGGAATCTTGCTGATCAATTGTGGGCAATCCATACAAATGCCTATGATTATGCAGCACTGCGATATAATATATCTCCTGAAGCAAAAAAGCACTATGACGAAGTATTCACTTCCACTTTATATGAAACCGAGCACCCCGTTGTCCATATACATCCTGAAACCGGTGAACGCAATCTTTTACTTGGTCATTTTGTCAAAAAATTTGTCGGACTTTCCACCTTCGATTCAGCCCAATTGTTCACTGTCCTGCAGCAGCATATTATACAATTAGAAAATACAGTTCGCTGGAAATGGAGTGCAGGAGATGTTGTGATTTGGGATAACCGTGCAACCCAGCATTATGCAATAAATGACTATGGCGACGAACAAAGAGTTGTGAGAAGAATTACAATTGCAGGAGATGTTCCTGTTAGTATAGACGGCCGCCGCAGCATTACACGAAAAATAGAAAAATAGTCCCATCAGGATTTTTCTAACCAATAATTTATAAAAGCCTTTCAGTTAAAAAGTTAAACTTCAAAAATTTTTATAACCAAATAAAAACGGCATCTCCCTTATGTGAATATCAAGCTATATAAGTTCGGAACCGTTTTACGCAGAATCGTCATCCTCTGATGCGAACACTGCCTTTTATCTAATAACCTTGGAATCGTTTTTATCGCTAATGACTTTTGAAAATTGGGCATCCCCCCTATTGCCCGGAAAAGAAAGTTTATTTGCAATTGGTCGACCATAAAAAGAAATGGATTTCACAATCTATTCAACAATCGTTTGCGGCATCAAAGAATACGGAAGAATCCGTTCACCACGTGAAACAGCGATGCCGCAATTTTACCTTATTACGGAATTTTTAAGACATAAAACTTAAACAGTAGAATAACGATCTAACAGCTTCTTTTTATGTGAATGAAATACTTCTTCCAAAGGAATATTGTATTTGTTTGCAATCACTATGATGTTTCCTAACACATCTCCCAGCTCTTCGATTAATGCCTGTTTATTTTCCTCAACTGAACCTGTTGATTCGTCTGGTCTGTCTCTGCCAATTTCAAGCGCTCTTATAGCTCGGGCAACTTCCCCCGTTTCTTCGGCTAAAAATCCAATGCGGACAAAAATATCTAATTCAGCCCAGCCCCTGCTGTCATAATACTCCTTCACCCATTGTTGAAACTCATTGATATCCATTTTGTTCACCTGCCCTTTCTCTCTTAAAAGAGTCAACATGAAAACTCTTTTCTTGTCAATATTCAAATGAGAGAATTCAAATGACTTTTGAAAAGATGGTAATTATGACCATTTTATATTGTGGTACTGTCAAGAATTTTGTATAATCTAAAATGAATCAGTAAATAAACGGTAAATTTTTTTGAGTTAAGTTAGTTATATGAATAACTAATAAGGAGTGATCATATGGCAAAGCCGAATGTTATTAGTAAAAATGAATTAATTCGTTCCGCGAAGAAGTGTTTAGTCAAAAACGGAATTGAAAAGTTCACATTGAGGGCAGTCGCCGAAACGGCAGGGGTTACGCAGGGGACTGTTTATTATCATTTTCGAACAAAAGAACAATTATTATTGGATATTGTAAAAGATATTTGCGACAGTTCTTGGGACGAATTATCGAAAAGTGACGGCAACATCATTAAACAAGCGATTGAGACAGCGAAAAGCCGTTGTTCTCATGATTCTTTTTTTCATAAATTGTTCTTAACACTCGTCGTTTCAGGTTTTCATAATGATAAAATCAGGGAACAGCTTGAGGGGATTATTTTACAAGAAAATAAAGCTCTAGCGGAAAATTTATTAAAAATATGGCCTTTATCACCAATTAAAGGAATTTCGCTTGACACATGGGCGATCATTTTAAACGCTGTTGTAGACGGAATCGCCTTACAGGCTCTATTGTCAAAAAATTTTCCGGTAGAGAAAACATACGCAGAACTTGAGAAATTATTTATAGCATTGAGCGGCTTACAAGAGGTGGAGAACAAATGAAGGGATATTTGCACACAGCATGCTGGAGCGTTTTTGTTTGGTTTTTTGCCACAATGTTTTTTGTTATGTTTGGGGACAGCGTTCTTTTCAGACCGGGTACAGCGGAGTTTGCTGTCAGCCTCTCTTTGCTAATAGCTGGAACAGGGGTGTTATTGGCAGGAGCCACGTATTTATATGTATTGTTTGACAAAGCCGAAAATGCACCGCTGAAATTTGGATTCATCGGTACGATCGTTGGTTTAATTTTAGATACTTTTTCTTTATCCAACCACCAGCTGATTTTTCCTAAGCTTGATGAGCCGCAGGTTATCGCTTTTGCAGCATGGATGTCTTTTGCCTACGCATTGTATTTATTAATACCTGCCATAATAAATGAATTAATGAAAAAGAAGCTTAAAACCGAATGAATTAAAATGCAATCACAAAATGGGGGTGTCTAATAAGTCGTTTTTACGGCTTATTGACGCCCCCATTAATGTTTTAGAAATGTTGATATATCGTGGTTATCAATGACGATTTGACTTTCTAAGACAGCCCCTTTAGGGCATTGTATGACTGTTCGAATTTAAAGGGATTTCGTCTTATCAAAACGTAAGTTTTTTCTTTTCCTTATTTAAGTAATCCATGCTGCCGCCTGCCTAATAACCGAATCAACATTTAGAAGAAAGCAAGATAGATGTTGAGGACGTCTTTCTCATTAAAAAGAATTTCAAAATGTCCTTTTACGCTATTTATAAGCTGCCGTCTACCTGATAAAGCTCCGAAGAACCTTTTATTTTAACTTATACGTTTGGATCATCAATTTTATCATTGAAGCTAGACAAACTGTCCCAAATAAAACAACATATAAGAAGGCCGATTACTAAAATCATTCGTATTTAGAACAGCAAAAATTAAAGCTGTAAAAGTGAGAGCCAGCAAAAAATACAAACTATATTTACCCAATAATTTTGAAGTGAATCCTATTCCAACAACTAACAATAAGAATATGCCAATCTGGCAAAAAAAATTCCAAGCTCCTCACTTCTCGCATAAAGTTTAGAATTCCAGCTGATGGCACTTTTCTAATCTTTAAATTGTTTTTCTTTTACAGGAAAACCAAGTGCACGGATTAAGATATTTTTTGTACTTGGCAGCGACTTCCCGACCTGCGATTGCCAGCCCGGCCCACCAAACGATTTCGCCAATTGCAATCAGCGCCGGAACAGCCGCCGTTTTTTGAGTAAGAGTGAGCGGAAGCAATGGGACAACGGCGGCTAGTCCATACAAAATAAACGAGGCAATAATAAGAATGACAGCAATCTTGCGGAGATAGCCTCTTTTATGCCTATTCGGCTTTTGCTGTCCGCCATCCTCTGTCCTGTAAAAAAATTGTTGAAGCATTTTTCCATATTTTTTCATCATGATAGCATCAGCCAGCTTCGGCGATATGGAGTTAAGCTTGGCAAAAAGGATCGTGGACATCCCTCCCATAATTCGTACTGTCTTCTTTTTTTCAATTGTTTTAAGCAAATCCTCTGCCACTTTTTCAACAGGCATAATGGAAACACCCATTTTCCTCCAAAGCGGATGAAATGGTCTTTCAGCTTCAGTATCTGCAGGACTTGGCGAAAAAAAGGCAACCCTTGCTTGACTGCCTTCCAACTCCAATTCACGGTTTACAGCTTCAATAAATGTGAACAGCCCTGCACGTGATGCAGCATCGACACTATAATAAGGAAAAGCCAAGCGGCCATCTGCAAATCCCCCGATATGCACAATCGTGCTGCCTGTTTGTTCTCTCATATGCGGCAGGAATGCCTTCGTTATAAGAATCGCTCCTAAAAGATTGATATCAAGCGTGTTCTTCGCTTCTTCATAACTATGCTCAGCTAAAGACTTTCTCACGTCATAACCCGAAGCATTGACGACAATATCAATATGGGCCGACCACCTTTTTACAATATTTTTCAGTTCTTCAATCGATTGTAAATCAGTAATGTCAAAAACGGCTGTTGTTATATCTCCAGTTATTTGCTCTGCTGTGCTCTGCTGTCTTTTTAAGCTTTTCTTCATTCCTTCCAACTAAAAGAAGCCTTGCACCTTTATCGGCAAAAGCTTTTGCAAAGCTTGAACCTAATCCCCCTGAAGCGCCTATGACAATAACAGATTTACCCTCAAAACTCCTTTTCATGAACAGCTCCTCCATGTAAAAATGTATATGATGCATTAGCGATCTGTTTTTTGCAAATAACGAACGATTTCTGCCAATAAAGTTTCCAGAAATTCATATTTATGATCGCTTCCTAAACACTCTTTTATTTGCAAGTCAATTTTCTTGTAGAGCTTTTCATCACCTTCGACAATGTTCTTTCCTTTTTCTGTAACACTTACATAATAAACTCGTTTGTCCTCCTGCGATTGTATTTTTTCTATAAGGCCCATTTTTGACAGCTTTCTAATCATCGCTGAAACAGCCGGCTTCGTGAGGTTCAAAGCTTCTGCCACCTGAGAAAAATTGGGTTTCCCCATATAGTAAATAGTCGTTAAATAATAGTAGTCATTGCTGCTGAATTTTTTAATCTCTGCCTCCGTCAAATGCATATGTAAATTTTTAATCGATTCCCTCCACAAATAATTTGCAATAAACGCAATGCTGTCTTTAACCATAAAATCCCCCAATAAATAGTTAAATATATTTAATTAAATATATTTAACTATTTACCATTATTTTTTGTCAATCACAAAAAAATTTCCCCAAACATAAGCGTGGGGAATAGCACTTGTCGTTTCTCGTTTTAAAACATTATCTCATTCGGTTTCATATGCGCACAGTGATTGCATGATTCTTTGGCGGAGACCGAAAATTGGCTGGATAAAATTTCAGCTAGGAAAAAACTGTCTAAAACAAATTTTTTTTCATCACAATTCGATTGTTATTCACAGCATAACCATTTTTTCTGTAGAAGCTTTCTGCGAGTCCTCCAGTGGATGTTAAGAGGTAAATGCTTTTAACTTGTTTCTTTTGTAAATCTTTCTCTAAATATTGGAGAAGCTTGGAGCCATAGCCTTTACCTTGAATTTCATGATTGATGCATAATTCCGCTAAATAAAAAGTTGTTCCTTGATATGTTTTCTTGCTGTTCCCTGCTATAAAACCAATGGGAGTTCCATCGATTTCCCAAAAAAATCCTGTAAATTTCGGAGTATGCAGCAAATCTGTAAGCCTTTCTTTAGCCGTTTCATATGTCCAGCTTTCATTCCAAGGGTCACGATTAAAAACTTTCATATATAGTTCAATACATTGTTCCAAATGTTTTGCCGTCATTGGTGCAATTGTTTCTGCCACAAAAATTTCCCCCTATAGTAAATAGCTGGGGAGTGCATCCTGACTCCCGTCTGTTCGAAAACACTCCCCATTAAACTATTCGATTTGGTGTTGCCAGCACAGAAAACTTTCTCTGTTGTTTTTGCTTACCATTTTCTATCTATTTTAAATCTTAAAATCATTTTAATAGAAAATGGCCTTCATGTCATTTGCGAATTCTAGTCTTTTCGGCTAATTTTGTTTATGCTTCCGTTTCATTTTGTACATCTTTCGTAAAATCTTCAGAATTTAAATAGCCTGGTTCTAGGATAAGTTCCTCATCATCATAAAAAAATCCAGCGAACGGATACCGCTGACGGACTGGCTGCACAGCCTATGCTCATAATTAAGAAGCTTAATAAAGAAGGTGAGGCGAATTTTTCCTGCTGGCAGCTCTGCCTTTTTCCTTTCAAAACACAGCCAATTCCAAATAGCACAAGAAATATCTCAATGAATCTCGGAAAAAATGGCGCCTGACAATATATTTTTGCTATAAAAATCAGGGAAATGGCAAGCGTCGGCGCTAAGGCACATCAGCTCATATATAAGGGTGATAGAGTTTTGCTTTCATTTACCGATAAGAGGCCGAACAATACAGTGGTGAACCCGTCGATTTTTTCTCGGAAATAAACTTAAATGTCATATGTTAGCCGTTATCCCTCTTTGCGTTTTCTAAAGTCTGCTCGACACTTTGTAAATGCTTCTCCATGCTTTTCCTTGACCTAATTATGTCGCGCTTTTTGATCATTTCGACAATTTCTAAGTGCTCCAGCCACGAATGGTGCATCCGATCAGGTATTTTAGATGTCTCCACCCTGATATTGTTAAAAAGGCTAGTGAGACTGTTCATTATCCGATAAGCAATTGCGTTCTTGGAAAGCTCCGCAATTCTAATATGAAATTTGTGATCTCGTTCAGACAATATCTTTTCATTCACTTTATTTTCGCTGATTAATTGTACAGTCTCTTTCACAAACTGATACAAAACGTCAATTTCCGAATCGGATGCCCGTTCAACAGTCCATACTACCGCTTGCGTTTCAATGAGCATTCTTATTTCAAATAAATCTGCAAATTGGTCGCTTTTGACAAAGTAATGATTGGCTAATTGAGCTAAATTATTCGTTCCATCCGCTACAAAAACGCCATTCCCCTGTTTAATTTCAATAAATCCGAGCGTAGAGAGAACTTTGTAAGCTTCCCTTATTGTATTTCGACTCACATTTAATTTAAGAGAAAGCTCTCTTTCTGACGGCAGCTTTTCCCCGGGTTTCAACTTATTTTCTTGAATAAGTGATTTCAATTCTTCAACAATCTTATTCGGAACAGTGGAACGATCAAAACGAATATTTTCAAACATAATGATCACCTGTGGTAGGAAATTCCAAATGCAACTGATTAGCCAGCTGCACTAAATCCTTTTCAACTTCCTGAGATAAATGAATACCACAATGTAATTTATGAATATAAGATTGTTCTCTTCGTTCCCCAGGGTACAAAATTGTATGGACTTCTTCTTTTTTAGGAACAGCTTTCATTTCCAAAAGCATTTTTTGCAGAAGAGAGGTAAATTGATCGACAGGCATAAATTTTTCTATATCGATTAAAATAAAAAAATGCCCTACATTTGCTATTTGGCCGTTATCGTCATATATATTTTCGACATATGGGCCGTAAGCAGCACCTGTTAATATCCCTGTTAATATTTCCACTGCCAAAGCCCAGCCATACCCCTTTACTCCTCCCGAAGGAAGAACGGCTCCGTTTAATGCTGCTGCAGGATCTTCCGTATCATTGCCTCTTTGATCGATTGCCCAGCCTTTTGGAATGGCTTTTCCTTCCTTTGCCGCTTCTATAATTTTGCCTCTTGCAACGACGCTTGCAGACATATCGATAATAACATCCGGTCCGTTTTTGACTGGAAAGCCAAATGCTATCGGATTCGTTCCAAAGAAAGCTTTTTTGCCTCCCCAAGGCGGAATCCCAGGCGGAGAATTTGTCATCACAATTGCTGCAAGATTTTCATCGCAAGCTGCCTTGCAATAATATGATGCACATCCAAAATGGTTGCTTTTTCGAATGGCGATGGCAGCAACTCCCGTTTCTCTTGCTGTTTTGATTCCCTCTTTAATGCCATAATATGATGCAATCTGGCCCAATCCGTTATCTCCATCGACAGTTAAAATGGATAACCCTTTTTTTTGTATTTTTATGGACGGGGTCGGATTAATCCGCCCCTCTTTTAAACGTTTTGAATAGATCGGCAATCTGCTGATTCCGTGGCTTGTGATACCTTCAAGATCTGCCCTTATTAATGAATCTGCTACAACTTCAGCATTCTCTTTTTTAACGTTTTGCTTCACCAAAACATCTTCAACAAATTTTTTTAGAGCTTTCGCATCATAAACAGTCAAACTTCACTCACCCTTTAAAAATCAGATGAAACTAAAAATAGTGATTCTTTTCCCTCAAGTACTTTCATAATTTCATCTGAAATAATGTTAGTGATTCGTTCTTGGGACTCTTCTGTTAATCCAGCAATATGCGGAGTTACAGTAATCTTGCTGCTGTTTAATAGAAAATAGTCTTTTTCGACCGGCTCATTCTCAAGTACATCTAAGTAAGCACCAGCTATTTGCCCGGATTCCACCGCCTTGAATAAGGCGGATTCATCAACAATTCCCCCGCGAGAAGTGTTGATAATAATTGCATTTTTTTTCATTAAGTTAAATTCTTTCGTACTAAGTAAATTTCTTGTTTCATTCGTTAGCGGAACATGAATGCTTACAAAGTCGGACTCTTTTAAGACCTCTGCTAATTCAACCTTTGTAATCCCCGTTTCAGAAAAAGGATAATCGAATTCTCTTATATAAGGATCATAGCCGATCACTTTCATTCCAAATGCAATGGCTCTTTTAGCAAGCCTGTGGCCAATCTCTCCCGTTCCGATTAATCCCAATGTTTTCCCGTATATCTCATTTCCCGTAAATAATTTCCTATTCCAATTTCCTTTTTTAACGTCTTCTCCGGCTTGTATGATAGGCCTCGATGCCGTTAAAATAACGGCCATAACATATTCTGCTACTGAAACCGAATTGGCATTTTTGGCGGAGACGATTTTTACATTACGTTGTTTTGCTGCAAGTAAATTTATATTATCAAGCCCGACTCCTAATCTGCCGATTACCTTTAATTTTTTCCCTGCATCCAGTATTTCCTGATCAACAATTGTCTGGTTTCGAACGACTAATGCGTCTGCATCTATTATTTTGTTTATTAATTCCTGTTTATTTCTCCATAAATCCGGATTGTATTCGACCTCCGCTATTTTCCTCATCCTGTTAATCCCGGATTCAGGCATATATTCAGAGATTAGTATTTTCATTACTTTCCTCCGCTCATGCACTGCGATAAAGTTTCGTCAAAACAAATTCTCTATGCCCTAATGTTTCCGCTGCAGTTAAACGTCCGTTTATTGTTCGGATCAAAATATCAAGCAGCAAATCGCCAGCCTGCTGGAGATTATATTCCCGTTTCAATAATCCTGTAACGTCTACATCGATATGCTCTGACATAGTAGAAACTGTAATTGGATTTGCCGAAAGCTTAATAACGGGTACTATTGGATGACCAATTATATTGCCTTGACCGGTAGGAAAGAAATGTACGACTGCCCCTCCAGCTGCCATTAAAGTAATGCATTCAGCTGCTGCAGAGGAGGTATCCATAAAATTCAATCCCGCTTTTACTGGAGCCTCCGCAGGTCCTAAAGCATCAACCACCGGTTTTGTGCCTGTTTTTTCGATATTGCCGAGCGCCTTTTCCTCAATTGTTGTGAGGCCGCCTCTTATATTTCCTTCTGTCGGCTGGCTGCCAAGCAGATCAACACCTTTTGATGCGATTTCTTCAACATAGTTTTGATAAAGGCTTAAAAATTTTTGTTTTACTTCTGGAGTGGCACAACGCTCTGCAATTAAATGCTCGCCGCCAGTTAATTCGGAGGTTTCACCGAACAAAACAGTTCCGCCTTCGTCGATTAAACGATCAACTACATTTCCTACCGTAGGGCATGATCCTAACCCGGTTGTCGTATCCGACTCTCCGCATTTAATACTTACTAAAATTTCTGATAATTCCACAGGCTCTCTGCGAATTTCAGAAGCATCCTGCAGAAATTTTTGTGCTGTTCGAGCTGCTTTTTCAATCGTAGACAAATCGCCATAACGTTCAATTGAAAATCCAGCTACCGGCTTGCCTGTTTTTTGTACCTCCTCAACAATTCGATTTGTCCAGTTAGGCTCAATACCAATCACAACAACAGCTGCTACATTTGGATTAGAACAGTTACCGATAATCGTTTTAAAAAACAAGTCTAAATCCGGCCCATATTGTAATCGCCCGTATGCATGCGGGATCGCTAAAGTACCAGGAACAATTTTAGCAACCGCTTCTGCTGCCGCATTAGAAATGTCATCGACAGGCATGATCACTACATGATTCCGAATACCAACTCTTCCGTTCTCTCTGCGATAACCCCAAATTTTATTCTCCATATTTCCACCTCGCCGTTTTTAAATTATGAGTATGAACATAGCTCCCTTTATAGATTTTTTTTGTAGTTACACCAATCGGTACGCGATATTCAATTACTTTGCTGTTTTCATCCAAATCCACTAAAGCAATCTTATGACCAAGAGGAATAAAATCTCTAGACTCTACTGAAACAACTGAATCGTCTTCTAAGATGACCCCTTGGATTTGCTCGCCTGCTTCAATGTCTTCTATTGCGACTCCCACAGAATCGCCGACATTATGTACTAAAAACTTGTGTGACACTATGAACCACCCCTCCATTTCCTTTTTTACAACGCATTTGGTTCAGACATTCAATGGTCCAACCAATTTCTTTAAATTAAATAAAAACAGGCCTTGCACGCCTGAAAATATATTATTTCCAAGCATTGCAAGGCCCTTCAGTCGTCTGATCGAACCTAAATTATTCCTATTGATTTACTGCGGTTTAAAGATTACCATGGATTGAATTTTTTGTCAATATTTTTTCAAAAAAAATCAATTAAATTATGTTCAAGATTGGCTCCGTTCCGGGAATAATCATTCAAAAATTCCACTCTTGCAATCTTTTCAACAACTCGAGAGCCGTTTATGGCGAATCATTAAGTTATGATTTTCATAAAATGGCGAAAAATCGTTACCGTTCCAGAGCCCGTTCCGCCTTGCCCAGCCGCCTTATATGCTTGATTCCGATGGAAGTAATGAAAATCAGCTGATAGAAAAGGTTCAGGAATAACAACAACGGCGCAGGCTGTAAAAAGAATAAAAGAACGTCTTCAAACGGCCTTGTGAATATGATAGCTGACCACAAAAAAATGAAATACGTATATAAAATCCAAATAAAGATATGAAAGGCAATCCGCACAAAAGCATAGAAGGAAAGCAAATTAATTTTCAATTTCTTTAGTTGATCTATTGCATTTTTCCACAAATTCGGCTGATTCAATAGATCAACGATCATCCAGTAGCCGTCTCCAGGAAGCAGCGGGAAAATCGCAAACAGCATTCTAAACATATGAACAATAAGAAAGGACCAAATCCATGGTGAAAGCTGTGCAAAGCATAAGCCGATCACTGATGTTAATCCGCATACAATCAAATCTGCCGTAAAGCCCGCGATGTTGATCCGCATGCGCTGCCATTTTGATAGCTTCCAAGCTTCATTGCAAACAATGCTAAATAACGGGACAGGCCCGGACCATTGAACAGAAATGGAAATGTTCCCTGTACGCGGCATTGTTAATAAGTGCCCAAGCTCATGGATGAGGACTGAAAATGTTAAAACTCCGGCGATGATCCATTGACCTTTTAGATCAGTGACGAGAAAAAATGGAGTGTTGATCATGAACAAAACGGTGCTGATGATCGAAATCAAAACAGCACCTGCGGTAATCCAGTTAAACCATTTACGCTCCAGCCAAGGATTGTAATAGGTTATGAGCGGCTTTTGATCCGGCTCAAAATCAGATTGTTTTTCTTCAATAAGGGAAAAGGCTGCATCCTTATCGATGCCTAACTTTTCAAGAAATAGTAAAATTTCCTTCTCCGATACTTCCATTTTATCTGCAATAGAAGATATAGGCTCTTTGTTTGCCAACTGCTCCAACAATTTTTTTGAATAGTTATCTATTTGCAATAAAAGTCCATCCGGTCGTTCAATCCAGTACCGATCTTCTTTTATCTTTCCTATTTTGTATACTAACGGTTTTTGAAATGACTGTGAGTAATTCACAAATACTCCCTCTCCAAACGTCAGTTTCTCACTTTCAGTTTATTTTCCTCTTTAAGAATGGCTTGTTTGATCAAGTATGAAGCCAGCTGGGAAACAATTGAAACAGGGGCAACCCGATCGAATCCTTCGAACATTGGGCTTGGATTACATTCAATGCATATAACAGAACCGTCTGGACGTAGTTTTAAATCAATTCCGCTGAAAATAAGCCCTAATGTTTCGCATGCCTCTATACATAACTGAGCGATCTCTGGCGTTATCTCAAAGGGTTTGACTTGATGGGCGCCTTCACGATAATCAATTCCTTCTCCCTCAATGATAAATGATGCGATGACTTTTCCGTCCAGGACAAATACACGTACATCCTGGCCTTGTATGTATTCTTGGAATTGCACCGGTGCTGTGCTCAATGCTTCTAATCTTTCAGGTTTTTTATCTTCCTCTGTCAATAGACGGCACAATGCTCCTCCAGCAACGGGTTTATAGATGACATCGCAGTTATGGCTGAATTCCAAAACTTTTTCCGGATTGCTGGTTACTAACGTTTTAGGAACGGGAATACCTGCTCTTCTTAGACACTCAAGGTGATAAGGCTTTGCAAAATGAATGAGCAGTGTATCAACAGGATTGACGATGAGTCTGCCGAAGTAAGAGGAAGATTTTAACCAAGACAGCCAAGCAGCATATCTCTCCCGCTCCGCCGCATATGCCAAAAATCCATTCTCCTTGATTTGTTCCTTTATTTGAGAAGTATCGAATGCAGGAGTAGGAACAAATAATGCTCTCAAAAAGTAAACGTTCGTTTCCGATAAATCACGGTTTTCATAATGGCTGTCTTCACCGCCAAAGCTTAAGGGGTAGGGGACATCCGGCGAATTATCTAAAATGAATGCTTGGGCGCCTTGTCGAACCAATTCCTTTTGTAAATAAAGACAATGCCTTTCAAATTGTGAACCGATAATACCAACAGATACTTCCGCCATTTCGCACCTCCGATGAAATAAATGAGAATTTTCCGAATTTTAGCGCCCCAGAAAACATTCTCTGGGGCGCTTGTCCAACTTTTGCAAAACCTATTTTATAAAACCGCCTTCTTCGCCAAGTGCATATGTGGTAACAATTGGTCCGCCTTCTTCCCCGATAGCTTGAGTTGTATATCCTCCTTCTTCGCCTAAAGCTAACGTTGTGGCATATCCCGGATCCACAATAGGGCTCACAAATAACGGAGAGCTAGATTGCCTTACTTCCAATTCTTCAATAAACAATTTCTTTTTCATTTTTGATTCCTCCTATTCAAAATATTAAAAAAATTTTCTGTTTAAAAATAACATATTTACCTTTATCTTCCTATAGATAAAATGTCCTATTCTGAATAGTGCTTAAGAATGAAATTGAGAGAACAAATAGGTCTTTTTGCTAAATCCTCCACCTAGAAAAGTCAAGTTTATACATTTCGGCTTTAAAAAATAAGAGAATCACTATGTTTGATAGACACTCTCACACACGGTACAGCGGTTTTGTTGTTTAAAGCGCAATTGAGTTCAGACACAATATCTATGTCTTGAATACCTACATGCTGGAATGTAGGCTTCCGATTTGGACAAAATATATCGATTTTAAATAGTTTTTAATAGTCCTAGTTTTATTCCTTTTACCACTGCACCAACTCTTGAGTACACATTCAGCTTTTTAATAATTGATGAAACATGGTGTTCGACCGTTCTTCTGCTTACCATCAAAATATCACTGATCTCTGCGTTCGTTTTATCTTCAGAAATCAGCTTTAAAATTTCTAACTCAGTTTTGGTTAAATAGTGATTCTGATATTCTATTTTTTTTCTAGGAATGATATTGTTGCCCAAAAAACTTTGTCTGATCGCATTTGCAAGTTCTGCAGCAGAGTTTTCCTTCGTAATGAACGCATAAGCACCGGCATGATAAGATGCGTCAATATATTCATCATCGTTATAAGCTGATAAAATGACAATCTTCAGATTCGGATAGCTTTCGATTAATTTCTTTGTCAACTCAATTCCATTGTAGCCTTTCATTCTTATGTCCATTACCACAACATCCGGATGATTTTTTGATATTGCTGCATTGATGCCGGCAGGGTCGCAAATGGTATTTACAACTTCAAGATCTGATTCGTGTTCTAATAATTGTTTGATTCCTAACAAGACTAGTAAGTGATCATCTACCAGTAGTACTTTAATTTTCATTTCAATCATCCTAATCTCGGCAAAGTTATCAGGAAGTTACAATGCCCAGTTCTGACTGCATTTAAGCGTAGCCATCTTCGTCGAAGATTTTAGATCGTCACTCACCCTAATTGATTTTTCCGGAAAACTCAATATAAACACCCTTTTATTTTTAAAGCATTTTATAAGTCTAAAAAACATTGAAGAGAACAGATGTGAGAATAATTCACAAAATTTCCATCAAAAGAATTTCAATTAGAACAGAATGTATTTAGACTAGCTTCACTAAAATCAGATGAAAAAATTAGCGATTATAGACTAAAAGCGTATACACATCTCGAAAAAAATAATCTTCGTTTCCAAATCATTTTCCTCTAAAGGCGCAACAGTTTAAAGATGCCTTTTTTCAAGCTTAGAGCTAAACAAGTGTTTTTTTCAAAAACTCATTTACTTTTCCGTTAACTGTCCGTCTGTTTTTCATATATACACAAGTGAGAGAACACATCCAAATCCAATCTTTTCTTTTGCGAATGCAAAGTTCAGTGAATCCTATCGATTCTCGCTTTTTATCCCTCCTTCAACTAGTATTTATAGTAAAAATTTTACACTAAATGACAGTTTTTTTCATTGTTTTTTCTAAAAATAGGTATTTTCCACATCATTTTTTGTGGAAAATACCGATGTTTTTTTAGAAGATTTGTAATATATTTTGAATTAAGAAGAAGAAATTGTAAATTCTACCAAAAATATATCAATTCTTCTCTTCTCTCTAAAACTTTAAACAACAAGCCGGAGCATTGTGATCATATGAAATATTGACATTGTTTTTTAGCAAATAAATATCTAGAACTCATTAAATTATGTAAGCAGGTGATTTGATAATGCGTCTTGAAGAGCAAGAGCAATTGGTAAGAAACCCTAGTCATGTTTTTATCAAAAGGATATTTTATCCATTTAAAATCATTTATTCGCCGCAAAAAACTTTATTGAACATACATAATGAAAAAAAACTAGGAATACTAGCTACTTTGACATTAGTTATATTGTTTGCCGCAATAAGTATTGTTATAAGTCAAAATTTATTACAATCCGAATATATAGCAGATCTTTTAGGAAACAATCCATCACAATCGTTTAAAAATGCTCTTACTATTTTTGCTGCAATTATGCAAGTCTTCTTATTTTTCGTTAATATTCTTTTACTTACAGCCTTAATAAAAATAGTTCTCTCCATCGTAAAATTGAAAGTAAAATTCAGGGAATTATTGAGATTTGTCATCATCGCTCAATCCCCTGTTGTTTTGGGGCTTGGTATAAAATACGTGTTATCTGATCCGTCTCAATATCATATTCCTGTCACCAGCTTGGCCTACCTATTTTCAGGATTAAACATGAATCAATTTCTGCAAATATTTTTATCGAAAATTGAATTATTTAATTTGTGGTCATTATTTCTAATTTGTTTAAGCTTAACAATTGTTACAAAGCAGTCTTTAACAAAGATAGTTTCCATATTATTTCCAGTAACAATTATATTTAACACACTAATTGAACTTATTTGAAAGGAGGTGAATTATAATGTTGGAACTTGATCTTTTAGTTGCTTATGGCATTAATGAAACTACTGCAAATACTATTGCTGCATTTTTGGACGCCGGTTTAGGAATAGCTTCATTCTTGACATTGATAACCGGAGCAGGTCTCACATTAAAAGCCTTGCAGATAGCTCTAAGAGCCGGAGGCAAAAAAGCTGTAGTAGCATAATGTTTTTAGGATAGGATAGAGAGCCGTTAGTCTTTCTCTATCCTACCTTCTATTTAATTTAAGAAAAAGTTAGCGAGTGAGTGATGTTGAACTATTTTTCCCGTCTACGAAACACTTTTATCCTTTCTGCCATTGTATTTGGCATAGGTTTAATTATTGGGGTCATGATAATTTTTTCGACTTCGCCTCAAATGGAGGAGGCAGCTGAGCTCCAAAGAACTTATAAAGCTGGCTGGTACTCAGCGTATTCTATTTTTTTAAATAATATACTTGTTTGTCTAGTTTTAATGCTGGGTTTATTTACATTTGGGATTCCTACGTTTATTTATTTACTCTTTAATGGCATATCTATCGGAGCAGGTCTAACTCATCTTATTTTATCTGATCAACCTTTATTAAATATATTTTTAAAGGTTATACCTCATGGAATATTTGAAATCCCCTTTTTTTTATTAGCAGGAGCTATCGGCTTTTTAGGATTTACATTTTATTTTAATAGAAAATATGGGTTGAAATTTTTATTAAAACATGTCGTAATGGTAATTATAGGAATCCTTCTAGCTTCCATTGTAGAGGGATTGATTACATTAAATTTATGAAAGTCGGGAGTCAAAATGAGAGCAGCATGGATTAAATGGAAGATTTATATAAGATGGAAAAATCAATGGGGTAAATTTTTAAATAGAAGAGGGTATTCAGGATATATATTTGCGATCACAGCTTTTTTTCTTGATGTCATAGAGGCTATTTTTTATTTTTTTTCTGCATATGCTCTATTAAAATTGGTAATTATGAATGAATTTTTACATACAGCAACGACAGGTGCGCCATTTTTGGACTTTTTATTGCAAAAAATTTCCCAAATTAACAACAATGTTTATATTCTCTGGCAGTTTTATTTTGTATATGTAATAGTTTTCTCTGTTATTGTTGGCATAAAAGCTTCCAAGTGGAATTTAAGCTCAATGGACATGGAGTGGCTGTTGTCACATTTTAAATTGAGTTTAAGTAAAGCCAACTCTATGGTTATTTTCGAAACAATCTGCTGGAACATAAGAAGTTTCATCATACATATTTTAACATTGCTTTTTAGCTTATCATACGCAATCGGTTTAAACATATCTATGGTAATTGGATTAACACTGCTCAGCTTTTCTTTATATTTGTTTGTCAGCATTGCTGTCTCTTTTTCGCACACATTTTATGTATACAAGTTTATAATAGAAAAACCTTTCGTAAACAAAGTAGCCAAAATTGTCATATCAAGAATGATCATATTTTCAATAGGCTATTTTTTCGCTGCAAAGTTTACAGGATGGATTATTGATATTCCCTTTATTAAAGAAAATCCCACATCCGAGTCATTTGAAAAATGGTCTAACAAAGGTTGGGAAATTCTGTTTGACAGTGTAACGACGATCAAAATCAATTTAAGCTTTTTTGATATTTTCACTGCTGATTCTCTATATACATATATTGGCACGATATTGATGTGTATGTTTACTATGGTATTTTACTTGTTATTTATCATTCTTTTTAAAGAAAACCCCAACAGGCGATCAGCGGAGTATTTTGATCGGCTGCCTTCCCCGTTATTAAAAGTGCCGTTTTTAAAGAAAAAAGCTTTTACGATTCTTTTATTTATTAGATCGAGCTTTTTTCAAAAGAGGCTTCCGTATATGTTTGGCGATTTCGTTTATTGGTTTTCTGTTGGCATATTTAGCGGATTGCTCGCCAATTTAGATGATGAGTACAAAGTGCAGCAATTAGTACTTTCATTTTTTATTTTGTACCATATTTATTTTTTGGCGGAACGTCATTATCAGCATTTTATAGGGGGAATGGCCTTAGAAAGTGATGGCACCAATGTCTTAATTTATTTAAATGCTGGAAAAAATCTTTGGTATGTATTTAAACAAAAGTTTTTTGTTTACATCATCACGTTAATTCCTTTAATCATAATAGGTGATTTCATTGTTTATATACTCACTCCCATTTCATTAACTACTATTATATGGTTGCTCTCAATGCAAATTTTAGCTTTAAATGCTTTTGGCGCTTTAAATTATATTTCCAGCGCCTTCTATCCTCATTTTGAATTTCGAAACGCTGAAGAATTGAATGAATTTGGCGATAAAAAAATGGTCGATTCTATCTTAGATGCAATGTCTTTATTTATCATACTTCCTAGTATGACAATCCCCATGGTTTTATTTATCATGGGTTATTTAACAAAATCACAATATTTGTTCATCAATCCTATTTTTCTTGCTATTTATCTATTCGGAATGCTCTTTATATCACTTTTATTAGTAAAAAGAAAGCTAAATAAAAAACAATTTATTTATTAGGAGTGAAAATCCAGTGGGAGCAGCATCTTCTGATTATTTATTGAAAGTCCATAATCTGACCAAAATTGAAAATGGGAAAAAAATATTAGATCAAGCAACGTTTGAAATTGCTGAAAATAAAATTGTCGGATTTCTCGGGCCAAATGGAGCGGGGAAAACCACAACCTTTAGAATTTTATCTGAATTGACCGGCTACGATGATGGAGAAATTTACGTCAATGGTGTAAAACTGTCAGATCTGGATCGAAAAGAAATCATGTTACTTCCTGATGCCCCATTATTATTTTCCGTGCTGACCGGAAAAGAATATTTAAAATTCATGAGCGAGTTATTAAATTTTGATATAGACAGTCCGGAAATTAAAGAAATGCTCCAGTTATTGGGATTATTAAATTCCTTAAATAAGCAAATTTTCAATTATTCGCTTGGGATGAAAAAGAAACTCAATCTTATTCCATTATTAATGAAAAAACCGAAGCTGCTTTTGCTAGATGAGTATTTATCAGGAATTGATCCTGTCAGTATGAAAGATATTAAAAACATCTTAATTCAATACGCACAAAATGGATGCAGTATTTTTATGTCTACACACCAACTAGAGGTTTGTGAAAGATGTTGTGATTCAATTATTTTAATTTCCAATGGGAAAATATTAAAAAATAATATATCTATTTCCGAGATCAAAGAGACAGCTAGCAGTCTTGAGGAATATTATTTAAATGTATTTTCAACTGAGGAAGGATGAGGAATGTGTTCAAATATATTGGGGATATACTTCTCTTTATACTTTTTGCATTTGCCTTTTATTACGCAATTAAGGGATGGAAAGAAAACCGAAGCGAAAGTATATGGTATCTCATATTTAGTTTATTTATTTTGGGAGGAATCATCGTTAGATTCATATTTTAAATCGCTACCATTGCAAATAAATCCGATGTTTCCACCACACTAACAATGTTCAAAAATGATAAAGTACATAACCCTTGGAAAAGGTGGTTCCTATTCGAAAAGTTACACTTAATCGAACAATAAAATGAAGTTCTTATAAAGTTAAGAAAACCATGGGGAAAAATCTTTCATGCACCACCGATCAAACGAAAAACTTTACGTTGAGTGGTAGGTAAGCTAACAAGGCTGAATTAGCTAACTGTCTTCCTGGCTGAAAAAGCATACACAGTGGCTCAAAATCAAATCGCAGTATGTTCCCGTCTGCTTCACCTTAATTCATTAAGGAGACGATACAAGTCAAGTTTCAATGACTTTCGGGACAATCCCATTGTGGAAAAAGAATCCTTATTTTAGTCATAAATATTCACTATGATTCGGCAAGGAAATAATACTGTTTTGTTCATATCATAATTCAGAAACTTTCAATCTCCCTGGGGTTCTTCCTGCGAGAAATAAATTACTTAATAGTGCCAAAATGATTGTTCCAATTGTTAAAAAAACGACACCATGCCATCCGTAATTTTCCCATAAAAGGCCGGGAATCCAACCGCCAAGGCTTCCTCCTAAATAGAAAAACACCAAATATAAAGACGTAGCAGCTCCCCGTGAATCGGCGGCCATATCTGTCACATAAGCTGTTGTTGCTGATTGAGAAGCAAAATTTCCGAGCGTCAACAATGATGATCCCACAACAAGCGCAGGAATCGTTGGCCAAAGCGTTATGAAAATACCGATTCCGCCAAGAATATGCCCCATACTCATTGTCCAACGCCGGCCAATCTTATCAGATATCATGCCGGCTATAGGAGCGGAGAAAATGCCGAACGCATATGTAGCATAAAGCAACGAAATTTGTGTATTGCTTAACTGAAAAGGAGGTTGAGCAACATAAAAAGGAATATATGTGAAAAAGCTAATAAATGCGAAGAATTGCGAAAAACCTATAGTGAATGTACCTATCAGAGCAGGATTTTTAAAATGTATGCCAAAACTTTGTTTCTTCCTTTCTCTTTGATAGTTAGGTTTAGGGAGATATTTCCAAACTAAAAAAGCAACGACCATGGAATACACCGCGATTATTGAAAAAACAGTCCTCCAGGAAAATGTGTCGGCTATCGGTCCAGAAATAACCCGTCCCAGCAATCCGCCCGCCACATTAGCACTTACATATACTCCCATCACTCTTCCACGTTGATTTAGAGGAAATTCTTCAGATACATATGCCATCATCACAGCCAAGATGCCAGGTATGATGAGACCATACATACATCTCCAAAATAAAATTGATGAAAATGATTCACTAATGTAAATCATCATACTCGGAAAAATTAATAATATACTTGCAAAAAGAATAACTTTTTTTCGATCCCATTGGTCCAATAATTGAGCAAATACAAAAGATGACACGGCTAATGAAATAATGGTAATCGAAATAGCTGAGCTTGCCGCTGCTATCGATATATTAAATTCTTGAGTCCACAACGGGAGTAGAGGCTGTGGTGCATAAAGAACAATGAACGCATTTGCTGTAGCTACAAAAATAATGAATAAACGTAACATATAGTGACTACTCCTCCGCTATCTTTTATTGTTGAAGTCATCTTTTTAAATGTTTACTGAGAGCATCGGCCGGTTCATATTCAATAATGCAGCCTATACAATGAATGACATCCTTATATGGAAAACAAATTACCGAGGATGAGAAGAGTTCTTTTCGTTTAACAAAAAAGAAACTCTTTTAAATAATTCGAGATACGAAAGAAATATCCTTCATTTTTTTATCCTCACGCCTCTTTCAATCTATAATCGTTCCAAATATATAGAAAAAAGAACAGCCAACCATATGAATGCGGCTGCACTTTCGAATCCTATTTAATAGAATCTACTTTTTTCGAAAATACAAATTCAGAGTCGCCAACGCCACTTATTCTATAAATCGTATCATTTTCCTCAAGAACAATATTGTCTCAGCCAATTCACTTGAAATAACCGTTACTATCAGAGCCTGTATCAACCAATATCCGATTGTATTTGATAATTGAATTTTGAGCCACTCCGATCTAACTTTGCAACTGGTAAATCTGCATAAATCTTGATGTCAAAAAAGCTTCCTTGTCTTATAATAGGCATAGGGGGTCAACCTTAAGTCGATAGATTGTTTGGCCGCTTACTTATTTCGACATTTTCGGGAGTACTTCTTATTTAGTGCTTAGAAATCTTTGAGTCTGGAGGATTAATATTTATAAAATTCATTCAATTTATTATTTTTAGTATTGTTCAAAATTAATGTAATATTAATGATGAAGAGAAAGGTAAAATTACAATACTAAACTCATACACTTGCTTAAATGCCTTGAACAAGAAACTTATTACAAAGCTTTGATTTATTTAGACTGCTAGCTTTTATCAGTATGGGAAACTTATTTGATATACCCAAAAACGGTTAATTCCAGTAAAAATATCCAAAGTTAAGGTAAAAGAAAGTCATTCCAAAATTATCTAGGTAAGCTACCTTTTATCACGGATTCAGGTATCTATAGGATATATGGGTAAAGATATATTTTAAACATTACAACTGCTTATAAAATTCTTAATAACCCAAAAATCTAAAGGAAGAAGGGAAAGCATTGAATTACTTAGTAAAGCAAAAAAGATTTGTAGCTAATTTGTTTAAAGCTAGATTCCCATTTATATATATTCCAACTTGGGAAGAGCAAAGAGCACTAGCACTTATTAATGACATTGCCTATGATCAACAGTTGATTAAAACAACAAGAAAATTATTTACTTGGAAGATTACGGAAGGGATTGTAGGAGAGGGTATACGCAAAGACGATACGAAGGTTCCTGTAAAAGCATTAGAATTTATTGAAAAGTATGATGAGCCCGCTATTTTTGTACTGCAAGACTTCCATGTTTATTTTGGTGATCAAGGAAGATTACCAGATCTTCTTGTGATAAGAAAACTACGTGACATTGTAATGAGTTTAAAACAAAGTGTTAATCCAAAGAATATTGTATTTTTATCTCCAATTCTTAAATTACCGCAAGATTTGGAGAAAGATATTACAATTGTTGATTTTCCTTTACCAACCTTTACTGAAATGAAGCAACTGCTTGATGAAATGATTGAAGTAAACCGACAAACAGGAAGAATTGAAATTAACTTAAATGAAGAAGAAAAAGAAAAACTCGTAAAAGCATCATTGGGTTTAACACTTTCGGAAGCCGAAAATGCCTTTGCACGGGCAATGGTTGATGATGGAAAATTATCAATCAAGGATGTTGAAGTAATCCTTCAAGAAAAAGAACAAATCATTAAGAAAACAGGGATACTAGAATTTATATCGAGTAATCTTAATATGGATGAAGTCGGTGGATTAGAAAATTTAAAACGTTGGTTGAAAAAAAGAGATAAATCTTGGTTAGAGTCTGCGCAACAATATGGTTTACCAGCTCCAAAGGGTGTGCTCATTACAGGTGTTCCAGGTTGTGGTAAAAGTTTAATAAGTAAAGCGATTAGTGGAATGTGGCAGCTTCCATTACTGCGATTAGATATTGGAAAAGTGTTTAGCGGCATTGTTGGTAGTAGTGAAGAAAATATGAGAAAAGCGATTCAAACAGCTGAAGCCATTGCTCCTTCCATCTTATGGATTGATGAAATCGAAAAAGGATTTAACGGAACTAGTTCATCTGGAGATAGCGGGACAAGTTCTCGTGTTTTTGGACACTTTTTAACTTGGATGCAAGAAAAAGAAAAATCCGTATTTGTAGTTGCCACTGCAAACAATATATCGGCACTTCCTCCTGAAATGTTGCGAAAAGGTCGATTTGATGAAATTTTCTTTGTTGATTTACCAACACATAGAGAACGTATTGAAATCTTCCGAGTTCATTTAAAGAAAAGATTAAATAACCCAAGCGTAAAAGGTAATTTTGAAATTAGTACTGAAAACCTGGAAAAATTGGCTGACATGACGGAGGGGTTTGTAGGAGCAGAGATTGAACAAGTTGTCATAAATGGATTATTTGAGGCATTTTATGAAGAACGAAGTGTTCAATTTAGTGATTTTGAAAAAGTTTCGAAATTAATTGTACCACTTGCGGTGACACAGGCTGAACAAATTAAAGAGATTCGTGAATGGGCTAGTGTTAGAGCGGTTGCGGCTACGCCTAGAGAAGATCGAGCGGAGTATTGCGAATCAAATAGCTCTAACATGGATATGGATATTAAGTCCACTCGTGGCGGTCGTGCGATTGACTTTTAATAGAAGTAGGTGAATGAATTGAGCATTGAACTTTTGTTAGTTCCAATTGGTATTGCAACAATTAGTTCGATTAAAGCCTTTGCAAATCAAAAAAATGATTCCTTTATCATTCCAACGATTATGAAGAAAGAAGATTTACTTCAAAAATCTATTGAACAGTATGGTTGCAAAGTGACAAAATTGACTGAACAAAATTACCAAACGACAATTGAAGATCTTCAAATTTATTTTCAACTAACTGAACAGGGGTATTTTGAAGCGATATTTAACAATAGTGTTGACACACAAGCTGCCATGGAATTTATTGAAAATTTACAGACAGAATACAAATATCTAATACAACAAGAAACTTATCAACATTTACTTAAACAAGCAGCAGAACATGGCCTACATCTGGAATCGGAAATTATGCAAGAAGACCGAACAATTGTTTTAACTTTTAATGTCAACAATATTTCTAAATAGGTGATGCTATGGGAACCAAAAAAATACAGATCAAATTGACAGAAGACGGTAAAATCTTTGCGGAAACAATTGGCATGAAGGGACAAGAATGCATCAAGTATATTGACCTTTTGGAGAAACTACTCGAATCGGAAACAGTTGATTCAAATTATAAAGAAGAATATTTTCAATTTGAAGAAACTATAACTGAACAAAATAAATTGAAGCTAAAGGAGGAGTGAATGATGCGGAGTATAACCGAGAAGGGGATAGGTTGGGAATTACGTAACTCCATCTGGATGCTATGGGTCTTTTTCCCTTTTGCTTTTTTTAATTACTCAACTTTCTCACAGTAAATTGGATTTCTAAGCCTTACGGTTAATGGGTTTGTTGGTTGTTTCGAATACTTCTTGACATAAAAATTTGCAAAAAAAAAACACCTCAACTTTTGGTATAGTTTAATTGTCCAGAAAAAACATTACCAAAAGCAGGTGAGGTGTCTCTTATTATGATAACGAATAACAGACTGAACAATCAACTACCAAAAGAAGTAAAAGCTATATTTGATGAACTTGAAATCTTAAAATATTTAAGGAAAGTGGGAATTAACAAGGGTTTCGGTTATTCCTGCGCCTATTTATTCCAGCTAGTTTTTAGTTTAGTTTTTGAAGGCAAAAATTTGTTTCGACTTCTTCAAAGTAAAAAAGCTAAAGATTTGCCGGAAAAAAACGCTATTTATCGCTTCTTAAATAACCCTCAATACAATTGGCGCAGGTTTTTACTTGTTTTGAGTACTTTCACCATTATGAAGGTAAGTAGTTTAACGAGACACGACCGTCCGAAAGTGCTGATCGTGGACGACTCATCTTATGAACGAAATCGCAGTAAAAAGGTTGAACTGCTTGCTCGCTGTTTCGATCATTCTTCTCAAAAAATGCGTTATTACAAAGGATTTCGTATGCTTACACTCGGCTGGTCAGATGGTGCTACATTTTTGCCTATTGATTTTGCTTTATTAAGCTCTACGAATTCCCAAATCAATGGGATTGATAACCGAATCGATAAGCGTACATCCGGTTATAAGCGGCGTGTCGAAGCTTTACAAAAAGCGCCGGAAGTTATTCCCAATATGATTAAACGGGCACTTTCTCAAGGAATCGATGCCTCATACGTTTTAATGGATACATGGTTTACCCAACAGCCTTTGATCAAGTCCATTGTGGATCAAGGGTTGGATGTTATTGGAATGGTGAAGGATACAAAACAAAGATATCAAGTGAACGGTGAATGGGTGAGCCTAAAAAAACTATACCAAACAGCTAAACCATCACAACATCAAAAGGGTATTTTGCGCTCTATTCACACAACGATGGCAAATGGCGTACCTGTTAAAGTGGTATTTGTCCGTAATCGTAATAAAAAGAGACAGTGGCTAGCTATTTTGAGTACAGACTGTACTTTATCGGATCAAGAAATCATTCGTATTTATGGGATACGTTGGGATATTGAAGTATTCTTCAAAACAGTCAAATCCTTATTGAAACTCCAAAAAGAGTTCCAAGGAAGATCTTATGATTCCATGATCAGCCATACCACTATTGTGTTTACAAGGTACATTGTTTTGTCTTGGCAAAACCGAGTAAGTACAGATTATCGAACATTAGGCGGCATTTTTTATGAACTTTGTGATGAAATCGATGAACTAGATTGGGCCTTTGCACTTCAACTACTCATTGAAATTCTTGAAGATGCACTTCAAAATGTAAATCAAAAGATTAAAAAATTCATCGAAAGTCAATTACGTAAATGGATTGTAGTTTTGCCTAATTATATCAAGGCTTATTTACCAAAATTGAGCTGCGAAAGTTGAGTAATTATATTTCTTTTTTCTATGCAGCTTTCAGAGTAAGACAAAGAAAATGGTTTTTTGCAGGACTCATATATACTTTACCTTTTATCATATTTTTAATTGCAGAAGAAGGACATTTCTTATTTGATATCGCGTTTGCATTAGCACTTATTAGTTGGGTTTCTTCCATCTTTCATGTTTTTAGAATTAGACCTGAATATTTACTCCGTCTTGAATCACAGCAAAAAGTACAAGAAAAAAATTTAAAGCAATTAAAAGAAGCTATTGCGAAAGAACATATCCTTGAATCGAATGATGAACAGCAAGTGATTTCTCCAAAGGAAGAATTTATAAACCCAATGCAGCCATCAATTGAAAACGAAAGCGTAAGTAAACGAATCGATGTCAATCATGCTTCAGCAGATGAAATTGCAAAGGTACCTGGGGTTGGATTGATTTTTGCGAAAAAAATACTTGCAGAGAGAGAAAGGGTAGGATTCTTTCAAAATTTCGAACACTTTATCCAAGTTCTTGGGATTAAGCCTCATGTAGCTGAAAAAATGAGACCATATTTACAGTTTAATACAGACGATAATAATCAAGGAAATCAAAAGAAAAAAATGGAACGAGGAAGAGTTGTGGACTTTTGATGGAACTGTACATACATCGTTATATTCCAGTTACTGAAGTGGAAGGACCAGGTAAAAGATTTGCAATTTGGGTACAAGGTTGTTCAATTCGTTGTAAAGGGTGTGCCGTTCCTTGGACTTGGGTAAATGAAAACGGTACAAAAATGAATGTGGAGAATTTATTTGAATTCATTAAAGATAGTAAAGAGCAAAACGAGATTGAAGGCGTCACATTTCTTGGAGGAGAACCGTTTGATCAAGCTGAAGCCTTAGGGGAACTAGGAAGAAAAGTGAAACAGCTCGGCTTAACAGTTATGACATTTACAGGGTATTTATATGATGATTTGAAAAAACAAAAACAAAATCAACAGCTGCTATCAGTGACAGATTTGCTAATCGATGGACCTTTTATCGAAGAAAAATTAGATTTAAGCCGTCCTTGGGTTGGTTCATCCAATCAAAACTATCATTTCCTCACGGACGTTTATAAACATTTAGAAACGAACTTTCATCAATTCCAAAATAAAATTGAAATTCGAATTTCTCAAAATGGTACAATCTCAGTGAACGGAATGGCAACGAAAGATACATTGAAAGAAATATTGAATCAGCACACTTTTAAACGTATCCGATCAAATACTTAATTTTTATTTGTTAGGTGCACTTGATAAAGAAACAATAGATAATCCCCTACCTTTCAGGTACCGTCAAAAATTTTGTGTAATACAAGATAGATAGGGGGTCTCTGAAATGGATTTGGAATGTTTCTCCACACGGGGCTGTCCAGAAAATCAAATCCCCATAAAAAACAAAAAATCATAAACATCGATATATCAACGTTTCTAAAACATCAAAGGGGGCGTCAATAAGTAGTAAAAACGACTTATTAGACACCCCCATGTGGAAAGTGGGAATCCTCCTATTTTTTTGATTTGCATTATTTAGTTCTTCAAACATTTGCTCGAGGGCTGCTTGTACTTCGGCCAATCCTGGCAACTTTCGCTCTGCCCATTTCTCATTAGCTGATACAGGATTAATTTACCAAATCCTCAATCATAAGGTTGTGGTTGCTAGGTCATTTTCGCCTAGGCAATCGACTACTTTTCGTATACCAACCGGCGGCAGATGTTATTGCGAAGCTTTATAATACAGGATGATAGGCTTATTTTTTTCATTGTTGCTTTATATAAACTAATTTCACCAGTTGTATGTTCGGAGTCTGCGGAATCAGCCACAAGGATTTTCATTTAATGATATAGTCCAAATCTCTTCGTTATGTCTCATTAAAACAACAGCAAGAGTGCCAAACTGAGTAATATGATCCCAGTAAAATAATTTCCTTTTTACCATTATGAGTAACAGAAATTCCTTCTGAATTGCTCACAACCTCAACGTTATTTCCTTGCCATCGACCATGGATTTCAGCCCCGACATAATAATAGAACCTTCCGTAACCGCGATCACCATAAGTCCCGATAAATTGTTGAATCGTATGATCAACGGTTTTATATGTAACGACGGCAATAACATTCGCTAACCATTCCACTTTAAATTCCCCATCTGTTTTATAGGGAAGCCTTTCTTTTGGGCGAGACAGAATTCCGTAATAAGACCTCAAGTAAACGGCATCCCCACTCTCCGTATTTTCTTTAATTGATAATACATGTTTAAAATCAGGCGATATACTTATGATATTTTTAACTTTTTTACCCTTTGCAACAAACAATCCCTCATTGACTACTTATTCCATCCAATTTCTGGCTGACGCGCCTCAAATCCTAGGATATTTTACTTAAAATAGAAAGTTTTAGGTAGATTATTTAAATTTTTCCTTATAATCATTTAACTATTTATTTATTAAATGATCTTCAGACAAATATTCTATAATCGACAATAAATACGAACGTTTGGTGTGTCCTAATTTTTATAATTCCTCCATAAGCGATCAGGGGCTGGATCTCCCGTTAAGGCAAAGTGAATGAAATCCAAATGATTTCGAAATCAAACCATTGTGTCTTGCCTTCTTTCTCTTTCTCACAACTGCTGCTTTCACCTGAACTTTGTAAATAAAGTTTAACGATGATGATCATGTATCTCTAAATCCATTTTCATGAGCATTCCCGCGTCGTAGAGCAGAAGGTTTATCGGGAGATGGCTGAAAATTGCCAAGGATGCCTGATATTCGGGATGGAGGAAAAAATCCATCAGCACACATTGTGATAACAAATCCTGGTGTCCTTCAAATTTTTTCAAAACGGGTTTCTGATAGGGACCGGATACTTCCACCTTCTGGGGAGAGGTGTTCAGTCCTTCTCCCGTTGCTTTTAACACCGCTTCCTTTCTTGTCCAATAGGAAAGGATGCCTTTCAGCCTTTCCTTTTTCGGCAAATTGCTGAGGTGAACGGCTTCCTTTTCGGTAAGAATTCCTTCTATCATATGTGTGGTGTCATAAGAAATGAACGGCCGGATCCATTCCACATCCACTCCCACCAAAGCATTTACTGTAAAGGCAACCAAAATGATCTCCCCTGAATGAGACACAGACCAGTGCAGTTTGTCATCAGGCAGCCGAGGCCTGCCATGGGGCTTCTGGCATTTGGGACATGTCCTGTCTATGGGCACTTGATGCGGCGGCATGTTCAATTGTTCCGCCAACACGAGTCTGCTTAGTGCACAGCCGATAATGAACTGGATCCGGTCTTGCTCCTTTCGAAAGGATAGCGCATATTCCAGCTCTGCATTACTAAGCAGCTGAAAATGCCATGGCTGAAAATCAGTCGTTTTGGCCAAATAAACATGGCATGTGTCATTCCATAAATGGGGAACAGAATGGATCACTTCCCATTGTTGCATGTCTTTTTTCTCCTCCCCTATACAGCCATTTTTCTCCATGCATCAATCACCATCGTTCTTTTTCCTCATATAAAAGTCGGCCGCCTTTATTGATAAAAAAAATTAATGTCCATGAGAGCTTTTAAATCTTAGCCTACTTTTGCTCTCACTATGAGCAAACATAAAGCAGTTGGAAAAAGCGGCACGGTAACGGATCACAGCAAGTTTTTTTCATTTTTACAACCGCTTCATGGACATTTCATTCTTTGCCACACCCATTGGCTGTAAGCACGACTGCCATTCTCCATCGTTCCTCATACCGGCATTTTGCTTTCCTCTGTCTTTCTAATTACTTCACAATGCCATGGGTTTGCTGTTTCAAACTGGCCGGGCGCATGTCTGTCCAATGGGATTGAATATACGCCAGGCAATTGGCGCGGGTATCTTCTCCAAAGACGATCCGCCAGCCGGCGGGAACGTCTATCGGAGCAGGCCAAAGCGAAAACTGCTCTTCCTCATTTACTAACACAAAAAAGGACAACTGTTCATTTTCGAACGGATTCTTCATTTTTTTCCTCCTTCCATTTCTGGATGTTTCCGTTTTCCTGCAAGAAATCAGCCAGTATGCGTCCGATTTCCGCCAGCGGGCCTGGTTGACACATATCTTTATGACGGCAGCTGATCGGATATTGAATCAGCTTCCCGTCCACGTAGTTCTGCCATGTCTCTGGATCGATGGGGTCAAACCAGTCCGGGATGATGGTTGACCGGAAGAACAGCACATCTCCCCGATAGCGGCGCGGTACATATTCGCTTAAAATTTTGACGGAATTCACGTACGTATTTTTTAAATCTAAAATAGTTGATTCTTCCAAACTCGCCAATGCACTGCCTTCCTGCCGCAGCATGGCAATGGTATTCTTCAGATTGAGCGGTTTGCCATCCATGTTGTCCGGATCATAACCGCCTAACGCGAGGAGGGCTATCATCGCTTCTTCCTCATCGGGCGCCTGGGAAATAGGCAGCAAATGGCTCGGATAGGCATCCAGCATCACTAAGAGTCCCACTTCATCACCTTGTTCCTGCAGCTGTGCCGCCATGGCATGGGCCACATTCCCTCCGAGGGACCATCCCAGCAAGTAGTAAGGACCCTCTGGCTGTACAGTTTTGATTTGCCGGATATAATCTGCGGCCATGTCATCCAGTGTCTCCGGCAGCTTCGCTTTTTCCCCGATACCACGGGCTTGCAGTCCATAGATCGGATAATCCGGCCCCAATGTATTCATGAATCCGGCATAGCACCAGCTGAGTCCTCCCGCCGGATGCACGCAAAAGACCGGCGGACGGCTTCCGGATGTTCTGAGCGGCAGCAGCACATCGAATGATTTCTGACTGCCTCCCATCTCAAGTTTTTCCGCAAGGCTGCGGACCGTCGGCGCTTCAAATAAAACTCCAATATTCAGTTCCAAGCCAAAGGTTTCCCGAATCCGGCTCATCAATTGAACCGCTAAAAAGGAATGTCCCCCCAGTTCAAAGAACCCGTCATCAATCCCTACGCGGGGAACTCGAAGCACCTCCATAAACAATTCACAGAGCATTTCTTCTTGGGGAGTTCTCGGTCCGCTCTTCGCCAGGTCGATGCTGATTTCCGGTTCCGGTAATGCCTTCCGATCCAATTTGCCGTTAGGCGTTAACGGGAGGCGATCCATTTTTACATAAGTGAAAGGAATCATATAATCCGGCAAGCTTGCTGCGGCATGTCTTCTCAATTCGTCCGGTTCCACGTCATGTTGAGGCACCACATATGCAACAAGCCGCTGATCTCCCTCCTGCAGCTCCCGTACCACCACCGCCGCTTGGGCAACATCCGGATGTTTTACTAAAGCTGCTTCAATTTCTCCCAATTCAATCCGGTATCCGCGGATTTTCACTTGATGGTCGGATCTTCCAATATAATCCAAGGAGCCGTCTTCACTCCATTTCGCTAAATCCCCAGTCCGATACATGCGGCTTCCCGGCGGGCCGAAAGGATTTGCCACAAACCGTTCTGCTGTCAATCCGGGCTTTCCTAAATATCCTCGCGCCAAGCCCGCACCGGCCACATACATTTCACCGACAACGCCCGGCGGCACCGGCTGGAGATATTCATCTAACACATACACGTTTAAATCAGGAATACCCGCGCCGATGAAGCTATTTCCTTCCATGGAGAGATGGCTTCGGTTCAGTGCAAGATAGCTGACATGAACAGTTGTTTCTGTTATGCCGTACATATTAATCAGAGTTGGCTGTTGATCACCGTTCCGTTCATACCAATCTTCCAGCCGACTGAGCTCCAGCGCTTCTCCGCCGAAAATGACGTAGCGCAAGGCCAGCTGTTTGGATCGATTCGGATATTCCTTGTCCGCCTGCATCAGCTGATAAAAGGCGGAAGGGGTTTGATTCAGCACTGTTACCTGTTGTTCCACAAGCAGCTGCAAAAATTCCTTCGGCGAACGGCTGATTTGATGGGGTACGATGACAAGACGACCTCCGTATAAGAACGCTCCCCACATCTCCCAAATCGAAAAATCAAAGGCATAGGAGTGAAATAAGGTCCAAACATCCGCTGCCGTAAAATGGAACCAATGGTCCGTTGATTGAAACAGACGAATGACATTTTGATGCGGGATGAGCACCCCTTTCGGTTTTCCCGTTGAACCAGACGTGTAGATGATATAGGCTGTATGAAGCGGCGACAATGGTTCTGTGCGCATCGAATCATCCGGATTAATATCCGGATAGACGGCTAAAAGATGTTTGGTCCGTTCTTCATCAAGTATCAGCCGAGGAATTTCTTTCCCTTCCGGCAGTTTTGATGCGGCATCTCTTCTAGTGATCACATACATCGGCCGAGCATCCTCCATCATATATTCCAGCCGTTTTTTCGGATAATCCGGATCTAGCGGGAGATATGTGCCCCCAGCTTTCAGCACGGCAAGGATTCCGATGATCATGTCGAAGGATCGGGGTAATGCCAGTGCCACCGTTTTTTCAGGACCGACACCTTTTTCAATCAGGTAATGGGCAAGCCGGTTGGCCTGTTCGTTTAATTCCCTGTAGCTCAGTACAGCACCGTCATAAACTGCGGCAATGGAATCGGGATTTTTTTCCGCTTGGTTTTCAAACAATGCTGCAAGACAGTCTGAAGACATTACAACAGACTGACGACTTTTTTCCAAAAAGAGCGTGCGTTCTTCCGGCAGAAGCAAATTGAAATCACTGATGGGCCGGTCTGGATTTTCCGAAATGGCCGCAAGAAGCAGCAAAAATCGTTTCGCAAAACCTTCCACGCTTGTATGACGAAATAAATCACAGCTGTACTCAAACAGACCGGTCAGCCCGTCCGGAGAACCGTTTTTGGTCCTGTGTTCCTGAAGCTCCAGCGTTAAATCAAATTTCGCCGAACCGACATTTTGAATCTCCAATTTGCTTTCAAGACCCTCCAATTCCAGCTTCGGTTCCGGCGTATTTTGGAAGACGAACATAACCTGGAATAACGGATGCTTCGATTTTGATCTTGCCGGATTCAACACTTCTACCAGCCGTTCAAAGGGCAGATCCTGATGTTCATAGGCGGATAGATTAACCTGTCTCACCCGTTCCAACAGTTCCCGGAAGCTTGGATTTCCTGATGTGTCCATGCGGAGAACGAGCGTATTGATAAACAATCCGACAAGATCCTCAAGCGAATCGTCATTTCTACCGGCAATGGGGCTGCCAATCGGAAGATCCGTTCCTGCCCCCAGCCGTGTAAGGAAAACCGCAAAAGCTGCCTGAAGAACCATAAAAAGGCTTGCTTTGTTTTCCCTTGCCAGTTCTAACAGACACTGATGAAGATCTGAATCGATTGAAAATTTTACGATACCGCCTTTATAGCTGGACTCTTGCGGACGCGTATAATCCGTCGGCAGTTCTAGTTCTTCCGGTAAATTCGCTAATGTTTTTTTCCAGTAATCAAGCTGTGTGGCAATGAGACTTTCTGGATTGCTTTCATCCCCCAGCAGCTGTTGCTGCCAAAGGGCATAATCCGCATAGGTGACCGGCAACGGGTTCCAGGATATTTTTTCATTCCGGCAGTGTGCCTGATAAGCTTTAGCCAAGTCACGGGTTAAAGGGGTCAGCGACCAGCCGTCAGCAATGATATGATGCAGCAAGATTAAAAGTACATGCTTGCGAGATCCGAGTCGATACAATTGGACTCTGATTCCCGGTTCATTGGCCAAATGAAAACTGTATCGGACCGCTGCCTGCAATTCGTCGGCAAGCTGACTTTCACTAATGTCTTTCTTCATCCATAAAGGCCCAACTTGATGGGGTTGTAAAATCACTTGTTTGGATGCTCCGGCATCGTCTGGGAAAATCGTCCGCAACGGTTCGTGCCGCTCAATGACATCATATAGTGCTCTTTTCAGCGCATTTTCATTGAGATCACCCGTTAAAGAGACGACCACCGGTATGTTATATGTAGGGCTTGGACCTTCCAAATGATATAAAAACCATTGCCTGCGCTGGGCAAAGGATAGGGGAATTTCCCCATCATGAACTTGCGGTAAAATAGGCGGCTTTGTTTGTTCTGCCTCTTCCACATGTTTCACAAGTTCTGCGACCGTCGGTGATTCAAACAATTTGCCGATCGGAATGTCTGCACCGAACACATCCCGAATACGGCTTAACAGACGGGCGGCCAATAGTGAATGTCCGCCCAATTCAAAGAAATGATCATCAATCCCAACGGAAGACAGCTCCAAAACTTCTCCAAATAACTCACATAAGATTTCCTCCTGGGGCGTTCTTGGCTTGCGCCCTTTTGCTGTGATGCCGGTCTCGGGCGCCGGCAGCCTTTTTCGGTCAATTTTTCCATTGTGAGTCAACGGAAATTCATCTAGTACCATAAAAGCGGATGGCACCATATAATCCGGCAGTTTTTTACTGACAAATCGGCGGAGTGCCGTAACATCAAAGCTGTCTTTCCATCTTTCATGAGGAATAATGTAGGCGGCTAGCCGCTGATTCCCTTGATAATCTTCATAAACCGTTACAACGGCGCGGTCCACACCTTTAAATGCCGATAGCACCGTTTCGATTTCGCCGATTTCGATTCGGAACCCCCGAAGCTTAATTTGATGGTCGGTCCTGCCGATATATTCCAACGCCCCATCCTTCCTCCATCGGACCACATCCCCTGTTCGGTACATGCGGCTTCCCGACGGACCGTAGGGATTGGCTATGAAACGCTCGGCGGTTAAATCCGGACGACCTAAATATCCCCTTGCCAGCCCGTCACCGGCAATATATAATTCACCAGCGGCTCCGGTCGGTACCGGCTGAAGCCGGTCATCCAGTACATACACTTGAGTATTCCAGATAGGACGGCCGATGGAAGGCACTGCGTTGTCATCGGCATGAAGATACGAATAGGTGGACCAGATCGTCGTTTCCGTCGGACCGTATAAATTGATGACCTCTGCAGAAAGATGTTTTAGCTCCTTGGCCAGCCCGCTCGGGAGCGCCTCGCCTCCTGTTAAAACCCGAAGGTTCGATATGCATTCCGGATTATGTGATACCAGCATATGCCAATGGATTGGTGTTGCCTGCATTATCGTGATGTTTTCCTTTATTATCATCTCCGCCAAGGCCTTCGGATCCTTTGCCGTTTCTTTCTCCGCCATGATTAATGCGGCGCCGCAAATCAATGGCAGATACAATTCCAATGCCGAAATATCAAAGGAAACCGTCGTAATAGTAAGGAACCGGTCCTGTTTCCCTATCCGCACCGTCTCCTGCATGGCAAACAAAAAGTTGTTGAGGCTCTGAAAGGGCACTACCACCCCTTTTGGTTTTCCGGTAGAGCCTGATGTATATAAAACATAAGCGGGATGATTGGCTGAACGGCTTATGTCTACATTGTGATCAGGCTGATCCCGCAACGTTTTTTCCGTTTCCGGATCATCCAGCAGGATCATAGAATGAGCCGGAGCATGGCCAAGTTTTTCTTTAGCAGCAGAGGTTGCCACAATGCGGACAGGGTTCGTATGTTCCAGCATATATTCGATACGGTCTTTTGGAAAATCAAGATCCAGCGGCAAATAAGCCGCTCCGGTTTTCAATACGGCCAGCATCGCCGCCACCAAAGATGCGGATCGGGGGAGGGCCAGCGCAATGAATGATTCCGGTTTGGCGCCTTCTTTCATGAGCAATCGGGCCAGTTTGTTCGCCCTTTGATTTAATTCTTGATAGGATAGCACCTCATTTCCACAAATAATGGCCGTAGCATCCGGATGATCGGCTGCCTGTTTTTCAAAAAGCTGCAGAAAATGCTCATCCGGCATGGAACGCCAAGTATCGTTCCATGCAGTCAGTACTTGATGCCGTTCCTTTTCAGAAAGAAGGTTAATCTTTCCGATGCACATATCCTCTTTCAGTGATGCCACTGTTTCCAGCAAATGCACAAAACGGGTTTGATGGGCCTCCAGCTCATCGATCCGATACAGTTTCGGATTTGCATCAAAATCGATGCGCAGCCCGTTTCCATCCGCTCGATCATATACTTGAATGACCAAATCATCCACCGGTCCTGCAGCTAAATTACGGGGAATACCGATATGGCCGTCGAAGCTTAGGTAATAGTCAAAAGGCATGAGATTCACTTGAGGGCCGAACAGCCGTTGATGTTCCCCTAAAAGCTTCAAATCCCGCCGCAGTTGTTCATGCCGGTATTTTTCATGTTTTTTCGCTTCAGCCATTTCCTTTCTGACTTGACGAAGAAGATCGGACAGTAAATCATCCGGATCGAGCTGCAAACGGAGAGGTACGATGTTCATCACCATGGCGGGCACATTCAAGGCCACAGATCCTAATCGGTTCATCATAGGCAGCCCGAGGATCACGTCCGTTGTCCCCGTAAACCTATGAATGTATAGGGCTGCCGCCGCAATGAACATTTCATGCCATCCCGCGTTCAGCCGTTGAGCAGATTGTTTGAAACGCTCTGTATCGGACGACGATAAATGGAACGTTCTCCGAAGAAACGTATCCGAAGTCCGTGCCGTTTTCTGGCATAGGCTGACCACATCGGGTTCATCTTGAAACCGATCCATCCAATAGAATCGATCCGCTTCATACTGCGGGGACGCTTCATACTCTTTTTCTTCCTCCAATATCTTCTGGATGGAGCCGAATGCTTCCCCTCGAATGGATCGTCCGTTTACAAAAGCCGTGTAAACTTGAGCGACTCTTTGGGCAATCAGCGAAAAACCAAATGCGTCAATGGCAATATGGTGAATGCGCTGATACCAATAATAGTGCTCCTCGGAAATTTTGAATAACGCTTCGGTATACAGAGGATCGTTTGTCAAATCAACAGGCGTCGATAAATCTTGTTTCATCCACTTTATTGCTTCTTCATGAGGATTTGCTCTATTGCTCACATCAACATATTGGAAAGGAATCTCCTTCGACGGGGAAATTATTTGAAACGGTCCGTTCTCATTTTCACTAAACCAGACATGCAAAGATTCCACTTCCGAAAGGACCTTTTCCAGTGCTTTTTCAAACAGAACAGGATCCACCGGACCTTTGATTTCGATATATTCACCGGTGTTAAAGATAGGGTTGCCAGGATCCAGCTGCTGGGCAAACCAAATACCTGCTTGAGCTTTGGATAAAGGCATGTATTGATCTTGACAATGTGACATGGATATGCCTCCTTTATTACGAATCTTGAAGGGATTCGATCATACTCGCTTTGGACAATAATTCCCACCATTCTGACAGAAACGGACGGACGGCAAGGCGCGCAAAGGTGATCTCCGCCCCTGCTCTTCTCCATTTCTCTACTAACACCATCATGCGGACGGAATCCAATCCTCTGTGGAACAAGTTTTCATCAACGGAGATATTTTCCGGTTCTTCCTGTATCAATTCCGCTACTTGTTTCCGCATCTCTCCTAAACTCATTGGCAACGAATGCCGAGGGGCTGACTGTTCTTTTTGAAGCAGGTCCAATGCATGTTCGGTAGTCAGCGTGTACGCGCAGCGGCTCGCCGCATATCGTACGGCCATTTTATGCTCCTCAAGGGAAAAATCGGCCACCGCATCGGCTACAAAAAACGGCTGTATGTCCTGCATATAGGCATCCGCAGCGGTTAATAAGCATCCAATATGGGCATACACACCACAAATGATGAGCTGATCCCTTTCATGCTTTTGTAAAATTTCTAACAAATTAGTTCGTTTAAATGCGCTGTATCTCCATTTAGTCAGCAAAATATCTTGATCCCCTGGGGCAATTTCTTGACGGATAGCCATTTGATCAAGATCTTGTCCGATCCCGTCTCCCCAAAAATCTTGGAGAAGACCCCTCTGTTCTATTGTTTGGCCCCCGGGCTGGGCGGAGTAAATCACCGGTATGCCCCACTCTTGGCACACCTTTTTCAGCCGCTGAATATTCTCGACTAATTCTTTGATCGGGGAAGCATTTGGGGTAAATTTGTCTAGAAAATAATTTTGCATATCATGAATCAAAAGGGCTGAACGCTTCGGATCCAGTGTCCAGGATACTCTGTTTTCGATTAATTCCGAAAGTTCAGGTATCGAATAAGACGGAATATGAGGGATTGCCATTTCATCACTTCCTTTCAACAAATTCACTAGGTTGTACCAGTGGTGACAGCTTTTCTGCAACAATTTTCCTTAATGCCCGTTTATCAATTTTTCCTACCGGGGTTTTTGGAAAGGAATCCACGAATTCAATCCGGTCTGGAATCTTAAAGGAGGCCACACCTCGTTTTTCCAAAAATAACTTTAGTTCAGCTGCTTCCAATGCGGAATCACTAGGGATGACGAAGGCACAGGACCGTTCACCCAGAAATTTGTCAGGGATTGCCACAACGGCCGCATCTCGAACGGACGGATGCTCCAAAAGATGATTTTCCATTTCCTCCGCCGCAATTTTTTCACCCCCCCGGTTAATTTGATCTTTAACCCGACCTTCCACCACAAGGTAGCCTGACGGTGTCAGTTTCACCAAATCACCGGTTCGGTAAAATCCATCCGCAGTAAAAGATTTGGCATTTTGTGCCTCCGCTTTATAATAGCCGCGAATCGTGTAAGGCCCCCTTGTCAACAGCTCACCGACCTTGCCGGGCCCCACTTCGTTTTCCTCTTCGTCCACGATTTTAATTTCATCGTATGGGCTCATCGGTCTTCCTTGAGTATTGATAACAATTTCGTCGGGATCATCCAGTCTTGTATAATTGACCAACCCCTCTGCCATCCCGTAGACTTGCTGCAGTTTGCAGCCAAGCACGGGCTGTACCTGTTTGGCAACTTCAGGGCTGAAATTTCCTCCGCCCACTTGCAGGACTTCCAAGCTCGATAAATCATATTGGCAATCTGAATAGGCATCCAGCCAAATCCAAACAAGAGGGGGAACCAATGACGTAATGGTCACTCTTTCTTTCTCAATCAAGGCAAAGGCCTCGTCCGGGATGGGACTGTCTGCCAGCACCACTTTTCCTCCGGCGTAAAGTGTTCCCAACACCCCCGGCGAGCTTAAAGGATAGTTATGGGCAATGGGCAGAACCCCAAGATAAATGCTGTCTGGATGAAGCCGGCAAATATCTGCACTCAGCCGGAGGGTATAAATATATTCATCATGGGTGCGGGGAATCAACTTCGGCAATCCTGTGCTTCCTCCGGACAGCTGGAGAAATGCCACATCACTTGACTGTACAGTTGGCAATTCTGCCGGTTCGGTAAACACGTTTTCATAGGATTCAAATTCCTCAGCTTCTCCAATTACAATCACGTGTTTCAATGTAGGGACTTCATTCTTCACTTGTCTAGCAAGGGAGCGGTAATCAAATCCTCTGTATTCATCTGGAATGATATAGGCCTTCGCCTCGCTGAATTCGCAAAAATGCCGGATTTCGTTGTAGCGATGGGAAGGTAAAGTAAAAACTGGCAATGCTCCTAAATAAAACAGGGCAAAAATGGTCTCAAAAAACTCAATTCGATTTGGCAATTGGATCACAACACGATCTTCCTTTTGAATGCCGATCCGCTGCAACCCGGAAGCAAGCTCAGTAGCCCTTTGATCAAGTTCCCGATAGGTCAATTCGCTCCCATCAAAGGACACCGCAACCCGGTCTCCATAATTCAAAGCACGTTCCCGCAGCAAATCGCCAAAGGTTTGTCCTGCCCAGCAGCCCTCTTTCCGGTAAAATGCAGCCTGCTCCTCCGGCCATTTTGTATATCCTTCTAACATCTGTCACCCTCCAATTTCTTTTATTTATGATTCCGTGCATATAAATATCCAGCCATGTAAAGGAATTCAAATTTTTCATCAAACGTTTTGTTGCGATTCCATTCGGCTGAAGACGCCATGAGGCTCTTCTGTTTTACTTTTCAGCATCTTTTCAATGCCAACGGAACTCAGAAAGCCGTCTATTTTACTTTTCGACATCTTTTCAATACGGAGCTAAGACAGAAGATGCCATGAAGCTGTCTATTTTGCTTTTCAACATCTTTTTAATGCCGACTGAACTGAGGAAGCTGTCTGTTTCACTTTTCGACATCTTTTCAATACGGAACTAAGATAGAAGATGCCATGTTTTGTCCAACCAGATACTAGTCAACTGCGGTCTGGTTTATGCTAGTGGCGACCTCTTTCCTACCATTGAAGTACTTTGCTTTATGCTAAATGTCATCGTCAAGCCCCAGCGCTCTCATCATGGTGCACAGTTTTGCCGATGTTTCCGACAATTCCTCCTCCGGCACCGATCCTTCCACAATGCCGGCTCCAGCAAAAAGGCGGAGGTTTTGTTCTTCCACTTCTGCACAGCGGATGGTGACAATCCATTCTCCATCTCCATCGATGTCACACCAGCCTACTGTACCAGTAAAGAATCCCCGTTCAAATGGCTCGATGTCCTGTATCGCCTGTTTTGCCAATAAAGTCGGTGTGCCGCAAACCGCTGGTGTCGGATGCAACGCTAAAGCAAGCTCAAGGGACGAAATGGACGGTGATAACAGTTCCCCGCTGATGACTGTGGAAAGATGCCACATCGTTTCCGTGCAGAGAAGGGACGGTTCCTTTGGTACATGCAATGTTTTGCAGAAAGGTTTCAGAGCTTTGGTCACTGCCTCAATCACTATCGCATGTTCATGGCGGTTTTTCTCCGAAATAAGTAAAGCATCTGCTCTCCTCCGGTCCTCTTGCGGATCATCCCTTCGGGGCGTTGATCCTGCCAACGGATTGACAATGACTTGACTGCCTGATGTTGACACGAGCAGTTCCGGGCTCGCCCCCAACAGCGTCCCCACCCCCTTTTGAGCTAATGTTGTGGGGAATGTTCGATCGGACCCGTCTCCCTTTAGCAGCGGTGCCGCAAAAGTATAACCATTTGGATTACGGATGGCCAATTTGTAGAGAAGCTTCGACACATCTGGCTTTTCCGTTGATGTCAAATGGACCGATCTCGATAGCACAATTTTCTGCAGTTCACCGTCCTTTATTTTTTGTAATCCTTGTTCCACAGCTTTTTTATACCCATGGGACGTCGGAACTGGGGTCACATGATAATGCCGGACCGCCGGCTGTTCCTCCTTTGTCAGCATATGATCAAAGGAAAGAGGACCTGACCATTTAACCTCTAAAGGCACCATCAGCCTGGCCGGATACATATCATCGAAGGGAATGGCCCCTGCCACCATGGGATGGGTACCTCCTTTTTCTTTTGCATCCTGCAGCAAGGTTTGAATTTGTCCAAGCAGCTGTTTTGGATGATGCCTATACCCCGTCGTCGGCACTGTTTGAACAATGCCTTTCGTTAACAGCGTTCTAGTCGGGGAGGCCATGAAAAAGGATGCCCCTTCCTGATATTCCGAAAGAATCTGTTCTGCTGATGCGAAATGCATGGTATTCATTTTCATTTGTCATCCCTCCCAAGAATGGTTAACAACCCAGTGTCGCTCCGCCGTCCACCCTTAAATCGTGCATCGTAATATGGCGCGATCGTTCCGAAACAAGAAATAACACGGCATCGGCAATATCCTGCGGCTGTGCGAGCCTTTTCAATGGAATGCCAAGACGGAACTCCGTTAAGGAACCGGTGATTACTTTTTCCGCACCGTTTTCATCGGCCCACATGAACCGCTGCATGTCCGTTTCCGTTGATCCCGGTGAAACTACATTACATCGAATCTGATACGGCGCCAACTCAAGCCCTAAACATTTGGTAAACATCGTTGCCGCCGCTTTTGAAGCCGCATAAGCCGACATGTACATTCTCGGCACCGTTCCCGCATTGGAACTTACCGTCACAATGACACCTGACCTGCGGGGAGTCATCCGGCGGCTGACGGAACACGAAACATGGAACACTCCTAAAGTGTTCACTTTAAACACCTCTTCCCAATCTTTATCAGAAAAGGTTTCCACGGCCCCCATCCGAAAAATGCCAGCTACATTCACCAAGATGTGGATGGGCCCCATCTTTTCTTCTATCTCATTGACGATACGATCCACTTCATCACGATCAGTCACATCCGCTGGAAATGCTTTGACGTCATATCCGCGCCTTGTTAATTTCGAAACGGTTCTGTCCAATTTCTCAGCATTCCGATCAACTGCCGCTATCTTTGCACCATGTTCTGCCAGCAGGCTGATCACCGCTTCTCCAATTCCTTGGGCAGCTCCAGTAACAAGAGAAATTTTCCCTTTTATCTTCCATTCATCCATCTGATCCCGCCCTTTCCAATATTGCAAACAAATCTTAAATGGAAATTTGTTCTGTTGAAAATGATAATGATTTTCATTATCATCGTATTTTTCATTATGAAAAAGAAAAAAAACTTTGTCAAAGCTTTTCCCGAAAAATAATTCATAGGCCCCAATGAATATCTGATTCTATTTCTTTCGTTTAGCTGATAAGTACTGACCACCGTTACAAATATAGGAAGATAGTACATGAGGCATCACTGTATGGAAACAACAAAATTGATCGCAGTTTTCCCCCTTCGAATACCTTTTGCCTTCGTAAACTCCGTTGAGCACGCCGTCCTTTTACAGGTCCGATATCAACAATTTCTTTTTTTAGGATAGGATCAAGATGCGGTAAGTATTTTGACAGAAAAATACCCCGAAATCAGAAATGTTTATTTTCCGAGATCGGGGTTAGAGTTTATTTTAATAGGGCATAAAAAAGAAAAGGGATTTAGAAGATAAGAAAAAACATGATGATATGATCCCCTTATAGTAGACAGAAAAAAGACAGGAAAGATTGCAACTTTGGGATGGCGTTTTAGTTGGAAAACGAACTCTGTATAGGTTGAATGTTTTAACTCGCCTAGTCTAGGATTAATTTACCAAATCCTCAATCATAAGGTTGTGGTTGCCAGGTCATTTTCTCCTAGGCAATCGGCTACTTTCTCGTATAACAACCGGCGGCAGATGTTATTGCGAAGCTTTATAATGCAGGATGATAGGCTTATTTTTTTTCATTGTTGCTTTAATAAACTAATTTCACCAGTTGTATGTTCGGAGTCTGCGGAATCAGCCACAAAATTTTCATTTAATGATATAGTCCAAATCTCTTCGTTATTGTCTCATTAAAACAACAGCAAGAGTGCCAAACTGAGTAATATGATCCCAGTAAAATAATTCCTTTTTACCATTATGAGTAACAGAAATTCCTTCTGAATGGCTTACAACCTCAACGTTATTTCCTTGCCATCGACCATGGATTTCAGCCCCGGCATAATAATAGAACCTTCCGTAACCACGATCACCATAAGTCCCGATAAATTGTTGAATCGTATGATTAACGGTTTTATATGTAACGGCGGCAATAACATTCGCTAACTATTCCACTTTAAAATTCCCCATCTGTTTTATAGGGAAGCCTTTCTTTTGGACGAGACAGAATTCCGTAATAAGACCTCAAGTAAACGGCATCCCCACTCTAATTGATAATACATGTTTAAAATCAGGCGATATACTTATGATATTTTTAACTTTTTTACCATTTGCAACAAACAATCCCTCATTGACTACTTATTCCATCCAATTTCTGGCTGATGTGTCTCAAACCCTAGGATATTTTACTTAAAATAGAAAGTTTTAGGTAGATTATTTAAATTTTTCCTTATAATCATTTAACTATTTATTTAAAAAGCCGATTATAAATAATGAAATTGTTTGGTTTTCAATTTAATTTTCACTTTGATGACTATTGTGTGCAGAAAAGCTTTGCGGAAGACCAACCAAATATGAACTCTGCAAGTTCCGATTTTGCAATTACGGTATGTCTGGAAGTAGGTACGCTTTTTACATAGCACGAATCACAATATTAATCTGGTCCAAACCCGTACTACTATAGTTCGTTTGTTGATACTTAAAAAAACAACACAACGCAGACTGGAAACTGACGATTTTAACTATGGCAATCACATTTTAATCGTCGATTTAATAACAGGTAAATCAATCGATTTCTTTAGTGCGTTGAATTTTTACTATGAAAGCAAAGTGGAACTATTACCTTCCATTAATTATTTAGATAGGAGGGAATAACCGTGAAAATTGATCTTGGATATATCGGAGCAATAGTCGCTCGAAATAGAGCCAAAATGCCACCCGTACACGAAATCAAAAATCCATTGGCCGGACAACAAGTGGAAGTCAACCGAAACGGACAAGCCTATAAACTTACGATTTCGGATGAAATCAAACAAGTTCAAGGCTTGATGGCCATACCGATGGAAAAGTTTTTTCACGTAGAAAACGCTGACCCTTCTGATATTTTCTCTTATCGGCCAAAGGATCAATGGCTTGTGTTCAGCCAATATTTATATGAATCCAAATACTTTGATTCGCTAAGTAATGAAGAAGTAAAAAAAGTAGAATCCATCTTACAACACATAACGGACGGAGTAGATAGTTTGTCGCCATATCTAGGGATTAGCCTTTTTGGAATTAGTAAAGAACAACAGCATTCTTATGAAGCCCATCTTGAATTGGCTTCTTCAACAGTTGCACTTCAATACTTCAGTGATACGTTTTTAAGCGGTGATGTAAAAAAAGGATTTGATCAACTGATTCAAGATTATGTCCGCCACAATACGAAAATAGCCATAAATCACCAATCGGTAGAGGAGCGATTCATCGCAGCACGAGCCAAAATCAGGTCACTAAATGCTCCTTTAACATACCAACAAAGCCGTGAGCTGTCCATGACAAATAAACTTGGGAAAACGGTTTATACACAAGCAGAAATTGAATCAGTCATCAAAAATTATCAAGAAATGTTTGAGAGCATTCAAAATGAGGAAGATTTGTCTGGAGTGCTTGCAAAAGCAAAAGAACAACTGCTTTCATTTGCTACGAAAGGCATCTCACCAAGGGATATAGATTACCAATTGGCAAGAGATTTTGTTGCACAGCGTGCCGATGACACATTCAATCGAATTGAGAATTACTGGCGTATGTTATTGCAAGAAAAATAAATTGTTCATTTGATCCGTGTTAAAAGATAGGGGGAAGTTTTTGTACTTTTTAACAAAAGTTGAGCAAAATATGGAAAAAGCTCAACCAACAGAAAATTGCTTGCAATGAAAATTACCGTTTAATAACTGAAGAAATCAATAATCTGCTTTCGAATAAACTGAAGCTTAAGCTGGAAAAATCTACTATCAATCCAAACGTGAACGAAAGAAATATGAGGAAAGACTACAAAATGATTTAATAGACATTTCAATGAACTAACTTCTGAGATGCTTCACCGTTTGGTTGATCGAATCGAAATAAAAGAAGATGTTTCACCAAAGATTTATTATCATTTCAAAAATGATGTTTTAAAAGAATAAAAGATATAGGAAAAGCACGTTTCATGATTTCCAGAAACGTGCTTTCAGCTTATCGACAAAGTCGACAAACTGAGATTAGTTTAAAAAACTAATCTTTTTGATTCCATTAAAAACGAGTTACGAGTGGCATAGGGGGATACCGCGATAATAAAGAAAAAGCTGAGGTTCTATGAATTAAGACTTCATATTTTAGTGTTTATGATAAATTAAATCAGTTTCGTAACTATCACCGCTGTAATTATTTTTTTAAATACAATCTCTTTAATTCTTCTGTTTCTTCTTTCTTTAATTTTAAATTGTAATGTGAAATGATCTTTTTCATTAAGGAGTCAAATTGCTTTAAATAAAAGCCATAATTATAAATTATCACAAATGCACTTGGCAATCTTTTGTTTCGGACAATTGGGATTATATTATTCTCAAGAGACAAGTAAAAAACATCACAACGATCGTCATTTATTTTATCAATATTTATTTTTCCAATTTCTTTCCTATACAAAGAAAAATAATTTTTCCCTATATGATCTTCAAGGATTTTATTTGCTTTATTAACATCTTCTCCTATATTTCGCAGCATTTTTCTTACGCTATTACTTGGTTTATCTTGATTAAAGTAACTATACACAACAATATAAAATGCCAATTGGCCAAATTCCGAATCGGCATATTGTCCAATCAAAAATTCTTTATTTCTTTGGACTTCATATAATCTCATTTTTTTGTTGACAATATTAGTTTTACATTTTATAGACATATCGAAATACACATTATCTTCATCATAATTTTTTTGATAGACAGAAACTTTGTAATGCACCCCTTTGTCAAGACACAAATTGATAATATTTAAGTTATCCATTCTCTCCTTTCGCTATGAATGTGGTGCGTGTGCAAAAAAGGCTTGACATGGAGCCTCTACGGGCACGATTTTTTGCGCCTACTTGATGTACTAATCACATAGTCTAAAATTCTTTCTTTCGATAAATAATTACAGCAATTAAATATGAGAGAGTAAATACAGTAATACCAAGTACTATAAATAAAATCGGAACTAATAAAGACGAATCTATGGATAACGGTAATTTGTCTATTAAATCTTCTACTAAGAATTTGATTCCATAATAAACAAATAGACCTACAAATCCTCCTCCAAGTACAAATGCATCAGATTTGTCTGCACCAAAGATATAGAGGAACGGGTATATAAGCGCACCTGCTAAAAGAACTACGAAAATTCCAGAAGAAATAATATTAATTATGCCATTTATTTGTGTTTCAAAAATTAGATCATATGTATAAATAACAATATATGAAAGAAATGCTCCGATAATCACAACCGATAAGTAAAAAATATAGTGACTTCGGACAATATTAGACCTACTAACCGGTAAGGTAAGTACATATTTATCATAACCAGACTTACTCTCTATTTTTATAACTTCAAGTGAAGGCAAAGTCATTAATAATATAATTAACATAGCGGCCACACCACTTACCATAGGCCCTGCAAAAAATAAAAGTACACCAGAAATCAATAATGCGAGACCTACATATGCAAAAATACTTCGATAAACTAGGTAATAGTTTGTCAATAATAGACCTTTCACTTAAATTTCACTCCCTGTTAGTTAGTAAGAGACTAAGTTCTTCCATTGAAATCTTTTTAGAGCTAAGGTCCTTTGGCAATTCCATTTTATTTGATACAAGTATTCTAGAATAAGAACCATAGTCCCTTTTTGCAACAACTATATTTCTATTTAGTAAAGATAATCGTTCCTTTTTGATATCAACAATTGCAAATTTTTCAAGAATCTTGTCCTTTCTCTCATTTAATAAAATTTCACCATTTTTGATAAAAACAATATGACTAGCAATTTTCTCAATATCACTCATAATATGAGAAGAAAGTAATATCCCACCACTACTCTCTCTCACAAAGCTTTTTAACTCACCTAAGACTTGTTCTCTTGATGAGGGATCAAGCCCTCCTGTTGCCTCATCTAGTAATAGTAGTTTTGCATTATGTGACAGTGCAACAGCTATAGAAAGTTTCATTGACATCCCACGAGAAAATTTATATATTTGTTTATCTTCGGGGAGAGAAAAAGAATTAACCAATCGGAAAAAATCATCTTGATTCCAAGTATTAAATATTCTCAAAAAAACTTTATTTAGTTGTTTGATTGTTAGGTGCGCCGGTAAATTCATAGCATCGAACACAACTCCAATTTTTTCCTTCATCTTAGGCTGTTTATGTATATTTTCTTTGCCAAAGATTTTAATTCTACCTGAATCCTGAGAAACTAGACCTAGTATTGTTTTAAATGTAGTAGATTTACCTGCACCATTATCACCAATAAAGCCAACTATTGATCCTGACGGAACATTGAATGTAACATTTTTTAAAACAACTTTATTGCCATATCGCTTTGTAATATTTTGAACATCTAATAAGTACGACATTTTCTCACTCCAACATATTATCTTAGTATATATATGTATTCTACTTACACCCGTTAAATCATTTATTTTTTCAAAAATTATCTTTCTATTCAGAATAATAATGTAGAATAATACATTTTAAAAGGGGCTTTTGAATCGTTTTGTTTTTTTATTAGGTCTAAGAGCCTATGTTTTTACTTATTTTTGTTTGTACATCCAAGGTTATGAAAATAATATAGAGAATAAATAGTATTTTTCCATTGATTGATGTTAAATTAATAGATGGATACTACCTTAACACTACATTAAATAAAAAAAATTTATAGAAAAATAACAAGTATCATTTACTTAATGATTAGTGTCGAACTCGATTCATCAGAAAAATGTAAGTGTAGTACTTCTTCTAGGTCCTTTTCGGTTAATTTTTCTAATATTTGTATTACGTCAAATAAATTCGTCCCATTGAAATGATAACGTGTGAATTGATTTGCAATAAATTGAGGCGAATTAATAGACCTTAAAAAGCAACCAATTTCCTTATTTATTACACGTTGTGCATTATCTCTTTTTATCGGATCCCTTTTAAATCTAGAAACCGTTTCATATACAGTATTAATAACTTCTTGAGGCTCTTTACTTTCCCCACTAATTATGGAGTAACCAAAATTCCCCTCAATTCCGCCGGAACCTTAACATCCCCAACCCCTTCCATGGCGAATCCTATTTGCCGGTCAGGGTTCGCATTTTTCAGATTTGCTATGGCGTTGTCTACGAATCGGCCGACTTTAGGCGCACCGTTTGCTGCGCCGGTTTTCAAATGCTGCAGTATTTCTAATTCATTAGCCTCCTACTCGATGTTTAGGGAAGCTAAAGCTACATAGTGAATAACCGTGAGAAAGAAATTTTATATGTTTTTCCAGTTTGAAAAGTTCGTGAAATTTTTCAAACTGTGGGAAAATGTTCAAATGGAAAGGATAAGTCCCGACATCTTGCCAAGTTATTGTTAAAAATTAGATTTTAATATAACTTAATTGTAAGCGCTGACAATTTATAGTTGCAACTATAAGCACCTTGACATTTTTGCTATGGCAATCATCTTTTGCATGAAATAACAGATCCCACAAATTACTTCTTAAGTATTGTTATTTAATTGCTAGAAAAGGAGTGGATCAAGGATGATGCAAAAATTCCAACGGTTCGGTGGGGCGATGTTTGTGCCAGTATTATTATTCCCATTTGCGGGGATACTTGTAGGTCTCACAATTTTATTTAAAAACGGGGATATTATGGGTTCTTTGGCTGATCCAGATGGAGCATGGTATAAATTCTGGACGGTAATAGAGGAAGGTGGATGGACAGTATTTAATCAAATCCCGTTGCTTTTTGTTGCCGGCATCCCTATTGGGTTAGCGAAAAAAGCACACGCGAGAGCTGTTTTAGCAGCACTCGTAACCTATTTAACTTTCAATTATTTTGTAAACGCTATTTTAACGATTTGGGGGGAAAATTTTGGTGTCGATTTTAGCGAAGAAGTTGGAGGAGTGAGCGGGTTAACGGAAATTGCCGGTATTAAAACTTTAGATACAAATATTATCGGTGCGATTGTTATTTCTTCCATTGTTGTTTTAATCCACAATCATTATTTTGACAAAAAACTACCAGATTTCCTAGGTATCTTCCAAGGAACATCCTTTGTTGTCATTGTTTGTTTTTTTGCTATATTGCCTCTTGCCTTGCTTACCTCGTGGGGATGGCCGATAATTCAGAACGGAATTGCTTCTTTACAAGGGTTTTTGGCTTCCTCTGATGTATTAGGGGTTTGGTTGTATACATTCCTTGAAAGAATCTTAATTCCAACGGGGCTGCACCATTTTATATACGGTCCTTTTATCTACGGCCCGGCAGTTGTTGATGGCGGAATTGCAAAATATTGGATGGAGCATTTATCAGAATATGCAACAAGTGCTCATTCATTAAAAGAAATGTTCCCGGAAGGCGGTTTTGCTTTGCATGGTATGTCCAAAATTTTTGGAATCCCTGGCATTGCATTAGCGATATACGTAACAGCAAAACCTGAGAAAAAGAAAATCGTATCAGGTATGTTGATTGCAGCAACTTTAACATCTGTTGTAGCTGGGATCACAGAACCGATAGAGTTCACATTTTTATTTGTTGCTCCTCTTCTATTTGCTGTACATGCATTTTTAGCAGCTTCTATGGCTGCGGTGATGTATGCGTTTGGTGCAGTTGGTAATATGGGTGGTGGATTGCTAGAAATTGCCAGCTCCAACTGGATTCCGTTATTCAAATACCATACTTCCACTTATATCACTCAGTGGATAATTGGATTGGCATTTACGGTTATCTATTTTTTCACGTTTCGTTATTTAATTGTAAAGCTAAATGTAGCTACCCCAGGTCGTGAAGCAGATGACCAAAAAGAAGTAAAACTGTATACAAAAGCAGACTACAAAGCTAAAAAGCAAGCAGAAAATAAAAATAGTGCAAATAAAGAAAATGCTTATTTTGTTCAAGCTAGTGAATTTTTAGAAGCTCTAGGCGGATCTTCTAATATTGCCGATGTAACAAACTGTGCTACAAGACTCCGCGTAACAGTAGTAGATGAATCAAAAATAGCACCTGATAGCCGATTTAGATCAGCTGGAGCCCACGGAATTGTTAAGAATGGGAAAGCAATTCAAGTGATAGTCGGTTTATCGGTTCCACAAGTAAGGGAACAATTTGAGAATTTATTGAGTGATTCTAGCAAAAAACAATATAAAGAAAACTGAAAGGCTTCACATTTACTTGCAAATTCTAAAATGTTGTTTATTTGACAAGCGGGAAAATTCCCTTCTTGTGGGAAATAGAACTGAACTTGAGATAGCGACCAGAATGGTTAAGGAATATTGTTTTCATACAAATGAATTGTTATAACTTGGATGAAAGAGGATATTGCATTAAAGGAGGAAACCTAAAAATGAAAAAATTCTCGGTATTAATTGCAGGCGGGGGAAGTACTTTTACTCCAGGGATTGTTTTGATGTTATTAGATCATTTAAATAAGTTTCCAATTCGGAAATTAAAACTTTATGATAATGATGAGGAACGTCAAGCAACAATTGCAGGGGCTTGCGAAATAATTCTCAAAGAAAGAGCTCCGGAAATAGAATTTTTGGCAACAACAAATCCTGAAGAAGCCTTTACAGATGTTGATTTTGTCATGGCGCATATTCGTGTAGGAAAATATGCAATGCGTGAATTAGATGAAAAAATACCTTTGAAACATGGTGTAGTTGGTCAAGAAACATGCGGGCCAGGCGGAATTGCATATGGAATGCGTTCTATTGGAGGAGTATTAGAATTAATTGATTATATGGAAAAATACTCTCCAGATGCATGGATGTTAAACTATTCCAATCCAGCAGCTATTGTTGCTGAAGCTACCCGTCGTTTGCGGCCAAATTCCAAAATATTAAACATTTGCGACATGCCTATTGGAATTGAAATGCGCATGGCACAAATTTTAGGTTTAAATGATCGTAAAGAAATGAATGTCCGTTATTTTGGATTAAACCATTTTGGCTGGTGGACAGAAATCCGTGATAAAGATGGAAATGATTTAATGCCAAAACTAAAAGAACATGTAGCTAAGCATGGATATAATGTACCAAATAGCGCAGATAACCAGCATGTAGATCAAAGTTGGAATGAAACATTCTTAAAGGCGCGTGATGTATATGCATTAGATCCAAATACATTGCCGAATACGTATTTGCAATACTACTTCTTCCCAGATTATGTTGTGGAGCATTCTAATCCTGAATATACAAGAGCCAATGAGGTAATGGAAGGCCGTGAAAAATTTGTTTTCGGCGAATGTAGAAAAATAATTGAAAATCAATCGACAGAAGGCAGTAAACTTCATATAGATGAACATGCAGCATATATTGTAGATTTAGCACGTGCCATTGCATATAACACTCATGAAAGAATGTTATTAATTGTCGAAAATAAAGGATCAATTATTAATTTTGATCCAACTGCAATGGTGGAAATTCCTTGTATTGTTGGAAGTAATGGTCCAGAGCCATTATCGATAGGAGAAATTCCACAATTCCAAAAAGGATTAATGGAACAACAAGTATCAGTTGAAAAATTGGTTGTTGAGGCGTGGGTTACCCGTTCTTACCAAAAATTATGGCAAGCAATAACATTATCCAAAACAGTACCAAGTGCAAAAGTTGCTAAAGAAATATTGGATGATTTAATTGAAGCAAATAAAGATTTCTGGCCTGAACTTCATAAAGATGATGTGGTAGTGAGCGAATCTTTTTAAGATGATCGATTTTATCAAATAAAAAGTACAAAAGGGTAACAATCTTTTGTACTTTTTTGTTTCACTCCTCCTTCTGTTAATGAAAAATTATTTTTTGCCAAGCAGCAGACTTACACCTTTTTTTCCTTTAAACTAAGTATTGTAGTGTTCTGGCATTACATTTGGCTGCTTCCGAAGGAATGTAAAGGATAATAATCCAGTACAGTTCCATATAGTTCTGCCAGCGAATTTATTCGCAGTTAACGGCACGGCCATTTGGAGATGACAAGAGCAAACATAAATTATTTATTGAAGGAGGGGATATGGCTTGAGATTAGAAGAACTTATTAATAAACATTATAAAAAATTAAATGAGACAGATTTACACATCTTAAAGTACATTATGAATAATAAAAATACTTGTTATTCGTTAGGGATTAATAATCTAGCTGAAAAATGCAATGTTTCCCGCTCTTCAATATTGCGGTTGGCACAGAAATTGGAATTTAGTGGATATAGTGAATTCCGAGTGTTCTTAAAATGGCAAGGTCGAGAGGATCCGGTAGAAGAAAAAAGCGGTGTAGAAATTTTGCAGGAAGATCTTCATGAAACAATCAAATATATTCAAACCAAAGATTTTTCGGATGTTTGTGAATTGATATATAATGCCAATCAAGTATTTGTTTTTGGGACGGGCACTGCACAATTACATTGTGCATTAGAGTTGCAAAGAATGTTTCTGCCGCTTCAAAAGTATTTGAATGTTATCCACTCCCAATTGGAGTTTGAAATAATTGTAAAGGATTTGCAGAAAAACGATGTTGTGATCATTTTTTCTTTATCAGGGGATACACCAACAATTTTTCCTGCAGTGCAAAATTTAGTTGCCAAAGGAATTCCTTTTATCTCTATAACAAATTTAGTAAATAATCGTTTGGCTAGAATGACTCCGTATAATTTATATGCCAGAAGTTCAAATCTCGCAAGCCATAACGGAACAAAATTGAAAACATTTGCCCCTTTTTTTATTATTGGAGAAGCTATTTTTAGCCATTATGTTGACTACCTGAAAGAGAAAAAAGAAACGATTGACAGGGCGGGAAAAGATGAAGACGCATAATACAACGTGCCAACAAAAACATTCGAATGATTCCCCTTCCATATTACAAAGTTTGCGCATTTTTAAAATATCGGTCATCTTTTTTATACGTCCCATTTCTCTTTCTTAGTTATTTATATATAATGTCACTGCAGGCAAACCAACCTTTTTTTGCTCAAGTAAAAGAGGATCCTTTCATTAAAATTTGTTTGTGTTTGCCATGTTAAATCTTTTTTTGGTGTATTGACAAGAATGGTGTTGTCAAATTTATAAAACGAAAAATTTATTAAACAGATCCAGTTAGAAATAGGAAGGTTGGCGATTTCATTATTGCTGGTTGAAATATATTTGGCAGTATGTTGCTTCTTTTAGCTTTTAGCAAATACCGGAAAGCACATAAAGAATTAATAAAAAATAGTACGTTGAACCGGAAGGAAAAAGGAGCAAATTTAAGATTTGTCGGAAGTACCATTATTGTTGGATTGCTGTCTGTTCTTTGTCTTGTCTTTATTATTAAAATACAATTTTCATAAAATTATTATAGATAGAAAGAAGGAATTAGTATGTTAAAAAAAATATTTGCGAAAAATCCCAAAACTATTATAGAAGAAATTTTTTCACCTATGTATGGCGAAGTAATTTCATTATCAGAAGTACCGGATCCCGTGTTTGCCCAAAAGATGATGGGGGATGGGATAGCGGTTATTCCTAAAGACGGAAAGGTGGTGTCCCCTGTAAAAGGACAAATTATTCAAGTATTTCCTACTAAGCACGCAATAGGTATTCGAACAAAACATGGGTTAGAAGTATTAATTCACGTTGGACTAGATACGGTTGAATTAAATGGTGAAGGTTATGAAGTAACTGTGAGTGAAGGGCAAAAAGTAAAAATTGGAGATCCCATAATGAATGTTGATATAGAATTTATTGAAAAAAATAATAAAGAAATCGTAACGCCAATTATTATTACAAATAGCGCTGAAAAGACTGAGAAAATAGTTGTGCGGGAAGCTGGTGAAATACAAAGGGGAGAGTATATATTGAAATGCTATGTTGTAAATTAGGGCAATTTCATTCTAACATCCGAAATACCGCGAAAAATTTTGCGAATCCCCTAGATGATGCACATTCTTACCAAGCATTTGTGCATTTTCCAAATATATTTCTGTAAAATGATGCAAGGTATTTTCTGCAAGAAGAAAATTCAGAGTGTTGCAGTATATCTTTATCAAAATTTTGTATAAATATACATATATGTGATCTATCCATCAAGGGCTTGACATGGATCCTCTGTAGCCATGATTCTTTAGCCAAACGCCAGCTTCAACAGTTTTGGCAAAACCAAAAAAGGTTATCATGGCTCCTCCTCCATGTAAAGCTCCTTTGCATATCACTGCATAAGGATTTTGCAATTCTCTGCACTTTTATTTTCAAAAAACAAACCTATTGTAATTAAGTTTATTATAATCTCCCTGTTCTCCGTGTCTAATTTTTAGACTAACATCAATTTTATGTTTCTATTACTTAAATACCTTATTGTTCTTAGCTAATCTTAAAATAACAGCTTTTCTGTTCTAAGCCTTTTTATAAAGTTATCAAGGGCATCACTTTCATTACTTCCGAACCTGTTACAATATTGGATCTTTATTATCATGGATAACATAAAAAGGATTCAAAAGCCCCTCTTCTCTGAACCATTTATTACGGTCAAATTTAATTTCCATTAACTATTAATTTTATTTCATCGACATGGAATAGCTTAGAAGCTTTGGATAAGTAGTGCGGTCAAATTAAAATGTTTATTTTCTATCTACCTATTTTTCCCATCGTTATCATATATAAAAATTTGAAAATTTGATTCTCATTTCCCCTCTCGATAATTGAAAAATTTTGTCTTTCATCCACATTATATAAGATCCAATTATCACCTTCAAAGTAGCAACCTGTTGAAAATGGTACATTGGTTTTTCTACCAATAACAATATTCAATTCTTCCAAATCTATGCCTAACTCTTTTATTTTATTTTCATATTCAGTTCGTGTCATTTTTTACCAACCTCCTTTATTTTGTAATATACCGATATCCTCTAAAGCTTTCACATTTATTGGAGTGTTAATTTTGTTTCGCACCACCCGTAGTTATTTTCCCATGGAGCTGCTTCCCCCATAACACCATATATTGAGTCTATTTCTTTTTCTTTACACAAAGCTACCAATTCAGGATTTGATTGAAAAGCTTTATATTGAGAATACCAATTGGCAATAACATTTTCAGTAATATGAGGATTATTTGTTCCAATCTTTATATTTAAATTATCAATAATAGAATTGATTTTGTTAACAGAATATTCTGGATGGTCAATACTAAAATTTTTAATAGCATCTATTGCATCTTTATAGTACGTAATAGGTGTTCCTCGCATACTCATTTTCAATATAACAAATAGAACGTTCACTTTGTGTACTATGATAACCATTTTCTACCACACCTAAATTGTTGCCAAAAGGACTTCCAATTCTATCTAATTCACTTGGAATTAATATTTCTCCAGTTTCTTTATTAAATACACCAATTGCAGTATCTTTATTCAAACCTGGAAAACTTGGCCAGTCAATATCTGGCCATTCTCTCCAATTAGAATAATCAGCATTTTTTATCACTCTAACATCATTTAAAACATTAAAATTTATTTTTTGTTCCGGTGTTAACTTATTAAAGTTAGCTTTCATAATTTCAATCTTTTCAGCATTAGATAACGTTTCATCACACCAAACATTATCTCTGAGATATTTATTGAAATTATTTTGTGCCTTTTTCCCTATACCTTCAAATGATTCACAAACATATTTTTCTAATTTAGGATCTATAGTACTTTCGCCTGTTCCCGTATCCTTAATGTTATATTCGAAGCCATCGTTGTTAACTTTATTCCCCCCAACATTCACCCCATCGACCTTGCTCAAGTATGCCCGGATTTTATTCTCCACCGCATGCGTATTTTCCGCCGGAACCTTAACATCCCCAACCCCTTCCATGGCGAATCCCATTTGCCGGTCAGGGATCGCATTTTTCAGATTTGTTATGGCGTTGTCTACGAATCGGCCGACTTGCAACGCACCGTTTGCTGCGCCGATTTTCAAATGCTGCGGCACTTCTAATTCATTAGCCTCCTACTCGATGTTTAGTAAATTCCCACCTTGTGAAAATCAGAGTATGACTGATTTCTTATGTGTTATAGTTTTAACTCTACTTTTTGGCACCCAATCCATAAATGTATCTCGATCTTTTCTGTCTAGATCTAACTCAACTCCTATTGTAACATCAGATGTAGCAACAAGATATTCATTAACATTTTCATTTAATATTTGCACCTCTAGTCCATCAATCACTCCAATAAGTTCTATTTCATAAATATCTTCTATCTCATTCTGTTCAACTTCATTAATATACACTCTAGGGAGATTACTAATGTCATAATTATCTGGATATTTTTTTTCTTTAAACCCCTTATCTAAATCTGTTGCATTATAGCTAATTAACCTAACTTTATTCTCTATTAATCTAGCCTTATAGTCCTCACCTTTATATTTGGCATATAATCCTTTTTTCAAAATAATCCCTCCAGTAATTATTTTATCGGAACAAATCTACCAACGTCTTCGTCATATATAGCGCGTAAAAATTCTTCTCCATTGATTACTTCATACAATTCAGCCCCATCTTTTGGAGCAAAGTAACCTTTAAATTTCCATTCAGGAACTATTTCTCCGTTTCTTGAAGCTGTAAATCCATTCTGTGTACATGGTGGTTCGTCGAAGACTGTACCTCCCATTCTTTTTCCATAAGGAATTTCAATACTCCCTATGTGTTCAGTCTTAAATAAGATTTTTCCATAGGAATTTCTGTTTTCTGGAAAAGGTCGTACTACCCTATCATCATTAACATAACTATAATCTAGTCTTAAGGACTCGACAACATGTGCGTAATCTTTTATATGACTTACATCTTCTGCTTTTGCAAAATAACCACCAATTTCTTTATATTCTCCATTGAGGTATTTTTCGATATCACTAGCTGGAAACGTTTTTTGTAAAAGAGTATCTTGATTAACTTTCGGCACAGAATCCCTAATATTCTTCATAAATATTAATTCTTTCTCATCCATCTCATATATTGGTTTTACTTTCATTTTATTAAACTGTTCAATTGTTATATTAAATTTTTTTAGTTGTTTAATTATTTGCTTTGCAAATCCATTACTACAACTTAAAATAACTCTGTTATTAACATCAATACCAGCATTTACATTATCCCAAAATTGTTGATATCTTTTTGCATCTTCTTCATTCATTAATTTTGCAAAAGAATCCGGAATGTTTACCTTGTCTTCCTCTTCGCCCGGCAGCCCCATCTTCCGGTCCGATATGATGTCGCGCTCATTTTTCACGGCATTTTCTTCTGCCCTGCTTGCTTTTACGGCACTGTCGTCCGCACGGTTCTTAAGCCGAGCCGTGATTTCCTTCGCCCATGCTTTCGCATTTCGAATGCGGGCAACGATGTCTTTTTCAGCATGGACAACTATGTCGCAGGCACGTAGTGATTTTTGCTGGAAGCCCATTTTTAACCCCGTTAATAATTGAAGATCACTTGCTTCTCTTAGAGGTGAAAAGCGGGCGGCGCTGCTGAATCTAGAAAGCGCGCTAACGCCAGGGACGATATCCAATGGAGCGAGGACACCACGGAATACTCTTTCGCCTGTTTCTAGTTCCTCCCTGAAATCCAGTCTTTTCCGGAAACGGCCGAGCTTAATTCCAGTGTACCATAGGCCATGCCCAATGCCATCCCTGCTGGCGGACAAATAAATGAGACGCCGACAATCACGACGAGCGCCGCTATTTGCCCCCAGAATTCTTTGTTCATTTGCCCGTCTTTGATCGATTCATACTGAAAAGCCCGGGAATTCAAAGCTGCCTGTATATATTCCTGTTCCGAAAAATCTTGCTGGGGATTCAGTTCTTTCCATGAGGCGTATTCCCGTTCCATCAGCCTGGCATAGTAGTTGCTGCCGCTGAACAGATCTTCCAGTCCGACCTCGGCTTTTGGCACTTCGATCGTCTCTTGTGTGCCATAAGTTCCTGGAACGACGATTATTTCTTTAACACCGATGCGGTTTTTCGTCTTGATCTCTGATATCGATAAGTTGCGCATCGCTTCGACAAAAGCATCGATATCTTGATAAAACGGCTCATCGATCGTACGGTCGACAATATCTCCGACACGGCCGCTAAAGCGGTGCAGGACGAGATAATCTTCATATAATTGTTGATATTGGCTTTTGCGGTCCGTGTGGGTGAAAGAGATGACACCGTCGCTATCATATTTGGCGATGTCTGATTGGGCGTCTTCCAAAAGATCACTGATATCTTTTAAGTTGTCGATCATGCCTTTTCCCCATGCACCGAGGCCGATCAGATCGCCAATGCCTTTCTTGGTCCTTTCCCATTCGGAAGGTATATATTTGACATCCATCCGATTATACCTCCAATTTTGCTATAATCTGTTCCGCAATTTGTTGGTCCACTTCCATCATGGTTAATAAAATGTCCATTACTAACGTTGCTGCACGACTGTAATGATCGTACAAATCCATGATCTTTTCATTCGCTTCATCGTATACAGCCATCGCTTTCATCGCTTTGCCCGCCGTATAGTAATCAAGGCTGCTTAGTTTTTTTATATTGGGAATTGCCGTTTCCTCTAATTCCGAAAGAATTCTGTTCAAATAATTAAAAACAGTCGTGATTTCATCCGGATTGACATCAATGGTGCCGGATCCTCCTCCGCCCATATTCGCGTTAGCCATGCGCTTTTGCCTCCTTATAAGGAAATTCCAATTCGTCAAAGAGCAGTTTCAGAAACCAATATTGGCTTGCATGGTAGTATTTCTTTTGTGGGATATCCACCATAATCAGATTTTGATCTTTCGTAAAAATCATCCACTGCTGATAGAATTTCGGATTGTCAGGCTCCATCGGCCGTTCAGTCATATGAAAGAATTCAAGATTCATAAACATTTTTTCCGGTTCAAAACTTTCTACTTCTCGCCTTTCTTCATGGGTTAGTTCACGCTTTAAAAAAGTTTTTTCAAGCGGCGCCGGTTCTCTTGACATTAACGGAAACTGTTCGCTTAGCAATTTGAGAACAAAAGCTTTGGCCATGATCCTTAATTGGTATAAGTTATTTTCTAGTTCCACCAAAACGATCAGCTTGTCATTTGTTTTCTCGAAGAAAGCAAACATTAAATTATTAATTCGCACATATTTTTCACTTTGAGCATAATGTTCCAGTGCTTGAATGACCAAGGCCCCCGCCTCTGTGATTTTGCCGGCAGAATCTAATATTTGTTTTTCTTTTAAGCGTTCGTGAGCTTCTTTAAAAACTTCTTCTCCCTTTAATTGGTAAATTTGTTTATCCGGGAGGCCGAATATCGTATTGCATCCAAAAGCCGCAGCCAACAAATATAATTCCGGTACGTTAAAAGCATCGCGAGCAACGTTCATAAGTTTCTCACTTCTTTAACTGATGGATCGTTCAAAAAGTCATGGAAATAACTTTCCAAATTATTCAGGGCTTTTGTCTGTTTCGCTGCAGCCTTTTCCATCTCTTGATGATATTTGTGTATAATCTCGAGATAGGTAAGAAATGCGTCTCGTGATTTTCCACTCCACCCCGCCGAGTGAATATAGGAAATTAATTGGCTGCATGTGTTCTTCGTGTTTCTAATCGACTCTTCAAGCGCTTTTGCCGTTTCTTTCGCTTCATTTACTTTGGCACCGTTGATTTTAACGCTTCCCATATAACCGCTCCATCCTTTCTTTCCGTTCTCTTTCCTCTCTTTCCGCTCTCTCCCTCGCTTCTTTAATGGCTAAGTTTTTATAGTAAATGTATCTTTCGTATGCCTTATTTTTGGCGGACACAAGAGAGCTTCTTTTCTGCTTTTCCAGTTGGAAATATTTATTCAGCTTCTGATTGAGTTCTTGCCGCTTAGGTTCAAAGTCGTTTGATGGAATGTCTGAGCTGGATAAATGAGCTGCTGTTCCTACATAGCTTTCGTAGATTCCTTCTGCTTCCGAAACATTTTGATCATAATCCGAAAGTGCATCATGAAGTTTTTCGTAAAGCTTATGGTAATCATCTCTTTTTTTCTCCGTCGCCGTTTTGAACCAATCAAACATGTTCGCTCACTTCCTCCTTTGTACGATATGGCGCGGCGATTTTAATTTTTACCGCTTTTCCATATCGGATATAATAAGCTTCGTAAGGCGGCAGGTTCTTTTCCTTATACGGCCGATTCATCACTTCCAAAATATTTTGGTCGGCAACCCTGCCAATCAACACACCCGTTTTTTGTTTTTTGATCATAGTGGAAATGTCATCATACATTCTTTCAATTCTTCCCGGGATTCCGCCAATAATGAAATAGATTCCAAGCCTTGCTCCCGTTTCCATCAGCTTTGCAAGCGTTGACTGCGACAGCGCCGACATCGTTTCAACGACAAAGGAGGCATCGGTGATTAAAACAACGAGCGGACGGATTTGGTTCTTAAAATCGCGTATGGTCGCTCGCCCGTTTGTTTCCAACTGGATTTGGCGAAATGCGTCTTCCCTTGCCTCGTATAGTTCTTGAATTTTGGCTACAAACAAATCCATCGAAGCTCCATTATCCGCATACAAATTGACATGGTTTTGATACAATTGGAATGCTGCTGCAGCATTATCCAACAAACCGACATCAATATGCTCATTAAGCGAAATGCTGGATAGAAGAGTTAAATACGTTTGTTCCACTGCATCAGCCATTTCTCCTAAAATTAATGTATTTTGGTCTTCAACAACCTGTAGTGCTACAGGCTCTACTTCTTCAAAATCCACCGCAAATGGAATGCCTCCTGACGCCAACATATCTTTTGCCTTCGGATGTTTAATGAATACAGAAAATTCAACCACTTCTGGAACCATTGGAATTGGAGCCGGCGTTTTGCCTTTCCACGCTTCACGCATACCTTTGCTCTCCGTTTGGATTCCCTCAATGATTTGCAGCGTATCTTCGCCTTTTACAGGCAAAGCTGTTTGAAAAGCAGTTGGCTGATCCAATTTGATTAGGCCGCGGCCTGGTATTTCCTCAATCGATAAATCCGTTCTCCCTACAATATTGCGAACTTCTGTAGCATCTATCATAAACAAGGCAATCTGATGTTTAATATTGGCGAGGAGAGGCGCTCTTAACGCGCTTTGCCTTCCTGCGCTGATGGCAAGATGTATACCGACGCTGACGCCTTCCCTTGCAACTTGCGCGACCATATTCTCAAAATCATCCTTATAAGAAGAGTCTAAAACGGAATCATACGTATCGATTATGAGTAGAATCGCCGGAACGTTTTCGCCGATTGCCTTTTCGTACATGCGAATGTTGGCAACTCCGTATTTACTTAATTTCTGCTTGCGCTCCTTCATCTCATTTCGTAAGCGGCGAATAAGCTTAGCCATTTTCACTTCGTCATCTGCCATAATGGTGTCGGCGACATGGGGCAAATCTTTCAATGGCAACAAACCGTTAGTTCCTAAATCGATTAAATACATATGAACTCTTTCGGGGTTATACTGTCTGGCAATATCCACTGCCAAAGTCTGCAAAAAGGTTGATTTCCCATAGCCTGGGCTGGAATAAACAGCTAAATGTCCATCCTTCTCCAAATTCAAGGTTAATGGCTTTTGCTCTTGCATTTCCGGCAAATCTAAAAAGCCGATGGTCGCTTCAAGCCCTTGCTTCTCTTGATACCAAGCTTCTGTATATTCTACTTGATGCAGCTCCGTTAAATAGATCTTCTCTTCTAACGGCGGCAGCCACGGTCTTGGCAATTCTTCCACACCGATTTTTTCAGCGTAGGCGTTGATCCAGTCGACGACAGCTTCGAGTTCAGTCGGGACTTTTACTATTTCTTTGCGGTTGGAAAGGCCGCTTAAATCCTGAGAAATCGGCTCATATTGGCCAAGCTCGTTTATCGCGTAAATCGTCGTGTCCAAAAGGTCTTGGTCCTCCTGATCCGGAACATAATTTGCGCCGCTCCATGCGCTTTGAAATAGTTCGTAAATTTCATTGTTGCCGACTTGCAGGTAGGCGCGTCCCGGCAAGGTGATTTCAGCGGCGTCCGGTGTTTTTAAAATTTCCATCGAGTCGCTTGTGTTTTGGACTTTGAGTGCCAGTTTAAATTTCGAGTTGGACCAAATTTGATCGTCGACAACCCCGCTCGGTTTTTGCGTTGCCAATATCAGATGGATGCCGAGCGAACGACCGATGCGGGCGGTCGAGACAAGTTCTTTCATGAAATCCGGCTGCTCCGCTTTCAGTTCGGCAAATTCGTCTGAGATCAGGAATAAATGCGGCATCGGCTCTTTCGCTTCGCCCGTTTTATATAACTTCTGGTATTGGTTGATATGGTTGACGTTATGCTCTCCAAACAAGCGCTGGCGCTTCTTTAGTTCGGCTTTGATCGAGGCAAGCGCGCGCATCGACTGGACACCGTCAAGGTTTGTGATGGTGCCGAGCAGGTGCGGCAGCTTCCGGAACAGATTCGCCATCCCGCCGCCTTTATAGTCGATCAGCAAAAATGCAACTTCATGCGGATGGAAATTAACGGCAAGCGAGAGAATATAAGATTGAATGATTTCAGATTTCCCCGAACCCGTCGTCCCGGCGATCAGCCCGTGCGGTCCGTGCGCTTTTTCATGGAGGTTCAACTGGACAATATCCTCTTTTCCCCGCAGTCCGATCGGTACTGCCAGGCTTTTATATGCTTCGTTTCGTGCCCAGCGTTCTTCAATCCCGAGCTCCTCAACCTTTTCCACGCCGTACATTTCAAGGAAAGTCACGCTTTCCGGAATGGAATTTTTCAAGTTTTGCAGGTGGTTTAAAGGAGCCAAAGCACGGGAAATGTCTTCTTTGTTAAAACCGTCCGGGAAGTGATCTGGAACAAACCGTTTGTTTACCAATTCGCCGTTTTCGATAATGATGTTGCCATAGTGGGCATCGCGTATATCAATCACCGTTTTTACATGCTCAGGCAATGACTGCATGACATCTTCCACAAACACGAGCGAAACACCAAGTTCGATTGGATCTTCATTAAAAAACTCCATGATCGTATGGTCTAAAATCAGCTTTTCATCTGTAATAAAAATGACAAAATGCGGTGAAAAATAGATATTCTCATTTTTGTTCGCTTTCTCATCAATTGTTAATTTTCTTTCTTTTAAAATTTGATAGAGCGAATTGAGAACCTGGTCGCGAGATCGCTCGTGGTATATAAAACCTCTAATATTTAAATCACGCAAACTGGCATGCGGCAGCCAGCGCATCCAAGCCCATTGTTGCTTTTCTTCCTCCGGGAATATCGTCACAAATTGAACATCGTGATAACTGTGAAATAAGGCTGTTTGCATGACGAGCATTTGCAGCTGTTCCAACACAAGACGGCGCTGACCAATATATCCCACTGGCCCATTTAACAAGGACGTTACAATCGGAACATCATGCAATTTTAAAAATTGTGATCGAAGGCTGCGCGCCTCCTCGACCAGTTCATCTTTATCCTGTGTAAATTCTTCCATGCTGAATTCGATGTCAAAGCTGGCATCCACTGTCCCTGTTCCAACGCGATACATTAAAAAGTCATGGTGAAACCTCGTCTTTTCGTAAATCCGCGAGTCCACCCTTAAGGCCATATCACGGATTTGCTCCACACTTGGGTAGTGATAGTTTGAGGCATGGCGCTGTTCTTCACTTGCTTGATACAATTCATGTGTTTTTTGCTTCAAATAATCCCGGTAGCTCTCCTCCCGTTCTTTCATATCCAATCGATATTGCCGCAAGCTTTTCACATAAGAGGTGATGGAAAAAATAACTGTGACAATCGTCATAGACAGCATCACAATTAAATAAATGCCGCTTCGCTGAAAAAAGGAAACGAGTACGAAGGCTGCAATCATGACTAGCGGCGGAACAATGACACGGGCAAGTTGTTCACTCGGTTTGCTTGGCTTGCTGGATGGTTTAGCAATTTTCCGTTTATCTTCCGGAACACGGTAAATAATGCGCGGTGAACGGTGATAATCAGGATAATCCGCGTTATACTTGCTTTGTGCGCTATATAATGGCACCAATTTAGATATATAGGGTTCGGAGGCCAATATCTCCAAACGATCTCTGGTCACTCTGACCATTACACCGGCAAAAAAAAGCTCATCCCCCGCTTCAATCTTCACTTCTTCTCCATCCACAAATGTATAGTTATGATAGACAGTGCCCTGATAGACAGCCATTTGAAAAGAGTCTCCCAATTGATCACGGAACAATACGAAATCAATAGCAGTATTGGGAATCTGCACATCATCATACGTATTTTTGCCAAAGGTAATGTTCAATTTATTGGAAATATCATAGTAGTGCCAATCATTATGCTCCGTAAGGTATATTTCCAGCGGAATATTGTTTATCTGTAATGAAATGGCACCATTTATCAATGATTTATTTTCAACCTTGCATGTTTCACCATCCCAATCCACCCAAATGGTGTCGGATAAACCGCGAAAGGTAATAGTGTCAGACCATTGGCCGCCGATTGATACTCTTTTCGGTTCATGGTCATGTAAATGGCATTTATGCAATTGTTTATCATAACTCACCAGTAATAATCGTTGTGCCATCTCTTTCTCCCTCTCTACATGCAATTAAGAAAGACGCATGCCTTTTTTTCCAGTAAGCGAAATGATTGGGGTACATGAAGCGTAACGTTTAATTCTTTAAAACTAAAAATCAGCTGAACTATTAAAATGATAGCCGCTCATAAATGCAGGCAAGATCCCCTCATTTCGTTTCTTCTGTTTGGTTTTGATCAGGAACCTTTTTCTCCGTTCGATCTGTCTGTGTCCCCTTTGCTTGATCGGTTACTTGTTGTTCTGCAGCTGCCGGCGCAGATCCACCCGTTTCTTCAGTTGGATTGGCTTTCTCCGGATCCGTCACAAACAAAGATTCCAGACCATATTTTTCTCCATACGATTTTAACTTCTCTTCATATTGCTGCACCTGGTTTTGCCGTTCGGTTCCACTTAAGTTTGGATCATTTTTTGCCTTCTCAATTTTTTTAATATAGCTGTACATGATTAACACCGGATCATCGAGATACATCGCTAAATCAAGTGATTTATCCAAATCTCCGCGGCCATTGTAAATCCAATACAATAAGTAGTTAGGATCGCTTTTTAAGCTAATATTATTCATAATGGTGTCTTTTTCTTCATCGCCCAGATTTTCGGATTTAACATATGAATAGGCCAATATATATTTTCCCGAATCTGGCAATTTTTCAGGATTGACACTTTCGAGATCTGAAATGACTTCTGAATAATCCTTGGATAAAAAAGCCCTATGCGCTTCCAAAAGGTGCTGCTGAAACGGCAGCTTAAAAAAGCCGAAGTATACAACAGGAACAGCCAAAATGACTGCAGCTGCGATCATGGCAATGGATAAACGTTTAAATAGCTGAAATCTTTTTTTTGGAACGATTTGCATATTTTTCTCTGTTTCGCGCTTTTCCTTGCGATACTGATTGTGTAAAAATTCAACAAAGTCATCAAAATGATCAATTTCACTGATTTGACGTTCAAACTCGGTATCTTTTGCATTTTTCCATGAACCTGCATATAGTTCATCGAAATTATATTTTTTTGAAAATAGGGCGATACTCAAGCATTTATATTGCAGCAGGAAGGTTTCGTCGTTGATCTCATAGGGGGGTAGCACCTGTCGAATGCCTCTGTAAACCAAAAAAGGTATAAGATTATCGTCAAATATGAGATTATGTGGATGCAGGAAGAACGTAATTCGCGTATCTAAAATTTTTCTGAAACGGGCCAGATTGCACAGCAATCGCAACTTGTCACTTCGCCCCAAGCTTTGAATGGTTTCCCAATGGTTCATATTGGAATCAACTAGAAATTGGAAAGTGAGAACCTCTTCCCCGTCCTCCACTTCTACCGGAACAAACTGGTCTGTATTCTCCTTCATCAGAGCCAATTCACGAATATCTTTCACGCGGGTCTGCGATTTTGCCAGTTCTAATTTCCATTGATTGTTTTCAATAAAAAAATGATAAGACACGGAATCCATTTTAATTGTTTTTTCCTTCATGATTTCTGACTCCTTTTCAACGTTACACAGGCTATGATAAAAAGCATGGTTCTTGTTCTATAAAACAAGTAAAATATCTCCATTCGCCACTGGGAACTCGCTAATCTGGTCGTCATCCGCCAGTAAAAGTTCTTTAGTCGGGATTTTTACCGCAAAAAGGGAATAATTAGGGAGTTCGAGCCTTAAAGATTCATTCAAGTTCGACAGCAGCTGTTTTATCGGCTGATGTGCCGGTATCCTCACATCATATCGACCTTTCCCCCATTTACTAAAATCAACGGTCACATTGATATGCGTTTCAACGGGCATTCCTGATCTCCCCTTTACTCCATTATTTTTCTTATAAGAGCCAAAATTCCGCCGACCAACATAACAGCAAATCCGCTCAGAAATCCAATGGCTATCTGATTTACCCTTTCCTTCTTCTCTGCATGATCCGCAGTGCTTTGGCTAGCGGGAGAAGAATGCTGCGTAAAAAAATGTTGTGAAAATAATGTCTTTTTCGCATCGTAAAAGCTTGTTTTTGCATCGCTCGCCACCGAATCGGCAAAAATTTCTTCTTTTAGATGATTCACTGCATGATCCAGCTCTTTTTGCTTTTTCTGGACCGCAGCCCGAGTTTGTTTTTTAAACAAACCGGGCGCGATTTTTTCCAGTTCAGTTTCACTCTCACTTTGGGATTCTTGTGTTTTTATGTCATCGCTGATACGGTCTACTTGTAAATCAAGCTTCCCACTGTGATCCAAATGTTCATCTGCCAACGAATGTGCAGAAAGCAAAGGCTGGACGCCTATAGCTGCAGCAACTAAAATACTAATTCGGATTAGCTGCTTCATCCCTTGCCTCCTTATTTTGTGTAAACCCATTTATCACAAATAAATGTCCGACAAGACTTAAAAATGCTGTTCCCACTAATATGGTGATGATCAATGGATCGTACTTTGTATCGTCAACAAAACCTAATAGCAGCTTCTCAATATATTGCAGTGGCGACAATTCTTGCAATGTAGATGCTAAAGACTGTTTGTCGAAATTCAGCCCAAGAGTTTCTGTCAACAATACATAAAGGCTTAACATGCCAAGAAGTAAAAACATCCCGATCATTTTAAGCTGTCTTAGCAAATAAGCTCCTGCCAGCACCATGGTGAACATAATCAGGGAGATCAGGCCAATCCATTGAAAATATTTTTCTTGTGGAATATCGATAAAAGAACCTGACAGCAAACCGATGATGATTCCTTCGATAACGCCAATTCCTGCTGTCGCCCATGTGATCGGAGTATTTTTCCAAACCAATGTTCTGTTTTCTGTGAAATCATCCTTTATCAATCTTTTTCTTTCAGACGTTGCAATGACGTATGCAGAAAATAAAGCCAAAATAAAACAGATTAACACCAAATAATAAGGGATAAAAGTATCTTTAACTACTTTCACTTCGCTGTTTTTTGTCTGCACCGGATTTGATAGAAAATTCAACAAGTTTTCATTTGGACGGTCGCCTATACGGCTGTTGGCTAACACTTGTCCAAAGTTATCAGCAAACTCTTGATCCTTCAGCAGCTTATTAGTCAAATCATTTGAAAGCTTTTGAGCCTTTTTCACTAATGTGTCGCCGCTGTTTACAATATTGTCAGCCTGTTTATCAATCGCATCAAAAGTTTTATAGACGCTGTCTGTTGAAATCAATACATTTTCAGATTGATCTGCCAAGGATTGGCTTGTAGCCAGCAATGTTTGAAGTTGATCGTCTAAGGACAGAACAGCGCTTTGTTCTTTATTTTGACCGGCTTGTATCTCACTATTTGCGTTTTGCAGCTTCAAACTGGCTTCCCGCCATGCTTCCAACCGCTGTAATGTATTGGTAATGCGATGATTCAATTCTTCTGCTTGTATCGTCGCTTGTTGGACTAATAAAGCCATTTCGTCAGAATGATTTTGAGTTTTCTGAACTAGCTGCTTATAACCTGCTATCTTATTTTTAAGGTCTTCCGTTTCAGCTCTGACATCCTCAGTTATTTTCCCGGCCATATAGTCGGATATGGCTTCTACAATATCTTGTTTATGGAACAGGTAATAAAGAGAATCCTCTGCAGCCATATCCCCCAAGCTACGTTGTTCCAATCCATTGGCTAAATCGGAAATACTTTTCCCAAAATATAATTCATATAACATCGCTGTTTTTTGATAATCTCTGATACTTTCATTAAGGCTTTTCATGAAAGTATTAGCCGGATCACTTATCAGCTGAGACATTACTTTATGATAGATAACATTGTTAATATCTTCTCTTTCAACAGGAGGTTCATTTGTATTCTCATCATTTGAATCGTCCTGTGTCGATTCGGAATTACTGTTTTCATTCATATTTAGAGCTTCAGGATCAGGCTGTTGCTCTTCTGGCGGCAATGGATCAGATGGATCAGGCGGCTCTGGCGCCTCTGTATTTTTATGCTTTTGAATAATCTTCCATTCCCATGCAACAGGCTGAAATAAATCAATTTTCGCATTTTCGTCCTTCAAGCTTATTTTTATGTTGACTGTAATATTTCCTTTTTCAGTGACAGGAAGATCAAATGTAACGTTGTTCTGATCTCCATCCACTTTAAAAACATTTGTTTGCCCATTAGGAAGAGTCAATGTCACTTCATGAATACGAAAAAGTTCAGGAACTGCCGCATTTATATTTTGACTCTCAATATTTCCGCCTAGAATAGCTGCATTGTCCGACAAAATGATGCCTGATTCCGTTAAATCCTTTTTCACTTTGTTTATTAAATTTGCTAAAGGAAGCCCCGTACCGTTGGATGGTTGTGGCTGATATTGAAATTCCCGATTAAATTGGTTTGTCACCTTGATAACCATTTTGATATCGCTCTTCACCGACTCATCGATGTTTAAATCATCAATTTCTTCCCGTTTTAACGTTTGAAGTTTATCAATTTGGCTTTTAATCGTTTTTTGGACAATTTTATCGGGAGTATCAAATATTTGATTTAACGAAACGTAACTGTTTCCGACACCATCTTTCATTTGTTTTGCCAGTTTTTTCGCAATATTTTCCTCTGTTTCATTTTCTAGCTTTTTCGTTAATTCTTGCTCATAGCTGTCTATTGTTTCCAATGTTGATTTTAACGACATCTTCAGCGCTTCAGACTTCAAGAAAATATTTTGGTCCTCCATGGAATTGAAATGGAACTGATTATAAATTGCTTGATTGGTTTCAACCAGTCGGTTAATATTTTGCTGAACGTCTGCAGCGTTTAGACTGCTGTCGAATGCTGTTAGCTGATCTGCAAAACCTTTTGCCAAAGTTTCATGAGCATTCTTCATTTGTTGGAAATCTAAAAAATTTGTTTGATAAGCATTTGTTGCTTTTGCCCCTTCAACAAAGGAGCTCTGGTAATTTTGCAAGATATCCTCCAGACCTTTGAAAGCATCGGTTGATACCTTTGTTTGATCCTTTACTGTCGCAAACTGATTAGTGAAACCAGATAATGGTTGATGAATATCATGATTATATATATTGGTATGATTCCGTTCCTTCCTGACAAGTTCAGCAACATTGTCTTGGGCCTTTTGTAAGTTTCCTATTACACTAGCGAAGTAAACATCAATAATTCGACGATTAAAATCCTCTAAAATTGAACTAGCCGTTTTTTCCGCCCGGGCTTTCATGCTGCTGTTGCCCGATGCATTAATCTTATAGTTTAAAGTGATTTTCTCCGGATTTTTATCATTCATTGATAGTGCTTTTTCTGTAAAATCATTTGGAATGATAATAATCATGTTGTACAAATTGTTTTTAAAGCCGCTTTCAGCAACACCACGGCTGACAATATACCAATCATGTTCATTATCTTTTTCAATACTTTTCACAAATTCATTGCCAAATGCGTATTTTTTGCCATTAAAGGTGCCGCCTTGATCTTCATTTACTAAAGCAACAGTCATTTTTTGCTCATCATCATTTGTACTTTTCGATACTTGGTTTAATGCTAAGTAGGAACTTCCTGAGGAAAGCATGAGCACCAGTCCAAGAAACAAGAAAGAATTGAGCACAAATTTCTTCATTCCATTCACCCCCTTTTATGTGAATGACATACAGATATGTTGGGATGAAAACCAAACATGACAAACATCCTCAAAGGCACTGCCTTCTTGCCAACGCCTCATTTTTCCTTGCACATCCATTCCGAAAATATTTATGTATTAAGAAAAAAGCCACACAACATCGTCGCGTGGCTTTTTTGACAACACGGAAGTCGTCCAACCATCTAAGCCTGGTATTAGACATGAAGTCAACGCGGATTGATTATTGAAGCCCAAAATTGCGTGATAGCTGCTCATCATGTTGAGCTACTGCTTCCGCTGTTCTATTCAATTGCGTATTAATATCATGCATAAGCTGGGCAAAGTTTTGCACCTTCGGTTTTAGTTGATTAAATTGATCATCAAATCCTTGGAAAGCACGGCCTTCCCACTCAGCACGAAGTTCATTTTGTAAATTTGTTAAATCTCTTAAAATTTGCTCAATTTGCAAACCAGCTTGCCCATAACGCTGAGCCTTCGCTTTTAGCTCCTCTGGGGTCATTCGAATTTGTCCTGCCAAAATATCCATCTCCTTCAAAATAGTTTTGTGGCATTCGTTTCTTTAAATAATATCGAATGCTTAATAAATATTTTCCTATAAATGTATTTATCAATAGTTGGAAAAACAGTCAAACGCCCGATGAAAGATGTCAAATTTCACACAGTACTTTTTGCCCAAAATTATCTCGAACCTATGATTTTTTCTAAAAACAATTGATGGCATACAATTCCATTTAACCAGTAATTCGGAATTCTAAAATTGGTTATTTGTGGTTTTTATGTTACATTTTATGGTGCATATAACTTATTTTTTGTAAAAAAATCTAGGTAATGGAAATTGTTTATATTGCGCTTTCATAATTGAGGATTTTTTGTTAGGAGGATGCCGATTGTAGTTAAAAATGCTGTCTTTTTTTGAAATTTTGATAACCCTAAGGACCTGTTCTTTGATGCAAACGCGGAAAAGTATGCTTACAACAGTTAATCCCGTATAACATCTAATACCCTTGCCTATATTGGCAAGAAAAAAGGAAGCAATTACCTCTAAATAAGACAATTACTTCCGGGATTTTTCTTCATTTCTACTTTTTTTGGACTAGACCATTGCAAGGCAAGGCTATCAATTTTTTGGATCTTCACTTGGCATTCTCTTTTTAGTTATATTTTTTTCTTACAACAGCAAAACATATACTCCCCATTCCAAGTAAAATAATGCCAATCAGTAGGAAATTAAATTGATTGGTAGCTGTATTTGGCAATTTTTTACCTTCTAGTTCCTTCTTTTCTTCTGCTAACTGTTCAGATTTTGTTGGTTGTCCGATTTTTTCTTCCGGCTGTTCAGGTTCTGCTGGTTGCTCAGGATCTTCTCCCGGCTGTTCAGGCTCTGCTGGTTGTTCAGGATTTTCTCCCGGCTGTTCAGGTTCTGCTGGTTGCTCAGGATTTTCTCCCGGCTGTTCAGGCTCTGCTGGTTGTTCAGGATTTTCTCCCGGCTGTTCAGGTTCTGCTGGTTGTTCAGGATTTTCTCCCGGCTGTTCAGGTTCTGCTGGTTGCTCAGGATCTTCTCCCGGCTGTTCAGGTTCTGCTGGTTGCTCAGGATCTTCTCCCGGCTGTTCAGGTTCTGCTGGTTGCTCAGGATCTTCTCCCGGCTGTTCAGGTTCTGCTGGTTGCTCAGGATTTTCTCCCGGCTGTTCAGGCTCTGCTGGTTGCTCAGGATTTCCTCCCGGCTGTTCAGGCTCTGCTAACAATTCGGCTGTGATAAGCGCAAAATATACAGAGTAAGCAGCAGTTTCCCCATTATTTGAAATCTCTATAGTATACGGTATGGATGGATCAATATCTTTAAAAATATGTGAAGAATCAGCTGCTATTTCCTCACCCGTTTCTTGATTTTGTAAGCTAACTTCGACATTAGCTTTCGGAATGATTTGTAAGCTTAATTGACCATTTTCATCAACAATTAAATGGCTTTTTTCAACAAAATTCGCAAAATCCGCTCCAAAATCTGCTAAACTGAGAACATATGTGCCTGCATCATAGTGTTTCGTTTTTAGAATATTTGTTACTGCTTCTTTCAATGCTTGCGTAGCAGATAAAATTTCCACTCTTGTTGCGGCTAATTTGTTACTAACCTTCTCAGCTTCATTAAGTGACGTTTGAAAAGTATTCACATGCTCCCCATCAGCTTCCAATTTACTTGGATCGATTTTCTTTGCAAGTTCAACGAAATCTTTTAAGTCTTCTTGGATATTGACATTAAAGTTTAAATATACTTCTTTTTCCACACCATCCGTATTATATTTCACATAAGAAATGCCTTTCCAAACATCGTCTCCAGCATCCTTGTGCCTAATGTTTATTTGATAAATATTAGTATCATTTTTCGCTTCTACAAAATACACTTTAGACATAGCACTTGAAAAACCGCCATTTGCAGTATCTGCGGCTTTATAAATTTGTAAAGTTTCTTTTGGTAAATGAACAGGAATATTAGCAACAGTTTGATATGTTCCAAATTGCTTTAATACTGCTGTTGTTTCTTCGCCGAAATCACCTGCATGCTCGGACAGTTCTGCATCATCACCAATAGAGTTTAAAACTCTAAATCTTAAAGGCTCTATCTTAAAGAATTGATCCCTCTTTACAGAATCCATTGCAAATTTTAGACTTTCTATTGCTGCATCAACCTCTGTTTGTGTAGCATTTGGATTATTATAAACGTTTTCAGCGTTGGCAAGCCTTCTTTGAATTTCGGGGACAGCATAGCCATGTTCTCCTTCAGAATAAACATATGGAATCAAAGTCCCTCTAGGATGCACTGTATTAAAGAGGTGTCTTGCCTCCTCAAGCACTTTTTCCAATTCAGATTTATCCGTTTCAACATCAATCGGTAGAGTACTTGTATCTAATTGTAATTGAACATTGTACCAATTATCATATATGCCACCAGGCATACCAGGGACATTTTCCATATGCACATGCATTAAAATATCTAAAGCTTTTGTTACATCCTCCATTTTATAACGAATCACATAATTCCCATTATCTTTTCGTTCTGGCTGAACTTGCTGATACCCATCCATACCAGATATGTTATCACCTGAAATAACAGCCTTTGGCTTACCTGGCAGTCGATAACCAATATAAGGTAAATAATCTTTGTTTACTGCTGTAATTTCATGCTCAAATATTATCGTATCATCTTCTATAATCAATCTTCCTGAATTAGCAACATACAAATAACCATGAGCTGCTGATGTTTCCGCAGTTCCATCTTTTAAATAACGATAATCAACTCCTTCATATGTTCCATTTACTAATCCTGCCCCTTCCGCATGAACATTATGAAATATTGGAAGGATAGGTGATAAAGTCAACAGGAATATTGCAATACCTATCCATAATAACCTACTTTTCCTCTTCAAGCTGATCTCTCCCTAATCACAAAATTTTTCCAATGGAGAGTGAATGGAAAAACCCCGCCACTCTCCAAATATTCTGAAAATATCAAAGCCATTGAATAAATAGAGGAATATATCCACTATGCGGACCAGCGTTTACATATAATTGAACAGCTAAATTTACATCGAAATCATAGACGTCAAAAGTAAATTGAACATTTCCATCCGCATCAACTGTCCGATTGGCGGAAACATAATCACTGCCATCCCATACTAATAAATCACCAATATAACTAGCATCCTTCAATGTAATAGTTGCAGAATTACCATCGATAACGGCATCACCAACAATAAACGAACTCGCGTGACTAGAATAATTCCCATTAGAATCTAAAAACTGATAATTTAATGTTGCGGCAGATACAGATACAGCAATCGCTATGGATAGCAATAATACACTTATGAACATCGCAACAGTTCTTTTATAGCTTAGATTAGTTTGAATCATTCTCTACCATTCTCCTTCATTTCTTGGTATTACATCCATTCTCATAAACCCTGCCATTACTTATTAAATCAATTGCGTTTACTTACTCCTCCCTCCTTTATGTTTTTATATGCCAGGGCATTTAATGGTAACGATAATCATTCTCAATATATGACGTAAAAAAACACCATTGATTATGATTGTGTTTCAATAATGATAATCATTATCAATGGTGCGCGAAAAAAAATGCCCTGCTTAATGAGCGGCATCTTGATGTAGTAAATAAAATGTTTGCCTATCAAGTATAGTTTTACCATTTACATGTATAATTGTCAACTTTTTTTGTATTGGTATGTCAACACTAAACTAGACAATTTTTTTGAGGTGTTTCTCTTTGTACTCCACCGGGCTTAAATACCCAAGTGTTCCATGTATTCTAACATGATGAAACCAATGAACATAATCATCTAATTCCAGTTTTAATCGGTCTAAATTTTCAAAATATTTACCTTTAACAAATTCTGTTTTGATAATTTTAAAGGTTGCTTCAGCTACTGCGTTGTCATAGGGACAACCCTTCATGCTTAACGACCGATTGATATTAGGTCAATAAAGTAGACACAAAAATTTATAAATTTTTTTCGCAGCTACCGCGCTATCGCTTGGTGGCCTTTTAAAAATAATTACGACGTTGTCCTAATTATTTTTAAAGGTAAATTTTCGGGATTGACAAAAACTTAAAACGAGATCCAACGGCTGCAAAAAATAAAGTTGACTATGTTACTCCTGGTATAAACGTACAAGCTGTAAAAATTAATAAAATGAGAGATAAAAGTCTTGATGGAACATCATATGCAACAGCTTATGCAACGGGAATTATTGCACAACTCTTAAGCGAGCAAAAAATAGATCGAACTTCTTATTTCAAGCATTTAAAAGACTACGCAAAACCTTTGGGCAAACAATCAGAATACGGAAATGGATTATTAACATTAAAAAAAGGGGATTAGAATGAAAAAACTATTGATTATCTCATTATGTTTTACTTTAAGTTTTTTAAGTATTGGACCAACTGCAAGTAATGTATATGCTGCTACCTCTGAAAATGAAGTTCCTGTATCTGTAGAAAGTAACATTCAAGAAGTTTTTAACTATGCAGCAGACGAAACAGAAGAAATTGTCCAAGAACTTGAAGAAGAGTTTAATACTGCTGAGGATACTGAACTAGAAGTTTCTAACTTAAATGTTCAGAATGATAGGATTATTATAGAAAGTAAAGTTTCAACATATAACTATGATGTGGATACTACTTTAGAAATACAACCTGAAGAGAATACTGCCCAGTATAACATTACATATGAAGAAAATGGGGATTTAATTGAAAAAGAGTATGATTTAAATATTAATGTTATAGATGATGAAAATTTTATTATAGAGTTTATTGATAAAGAAACTGGTGAAATCACAATTTATGATTCTTCAGTTGTATCTGCCTCAGCGGTTCCTTATGTTGCATATATTATAGGTTCTCAAGTTGTTCGTTTAGCAATTAAAGGTCTTGCGAAAAAATCTATTAAAGTTGCCAGTAACATGGGAAAAATTCTAAAGCACAATAGTCGAGGCGTTCTATTTGAAGGTAATGCTAGCAAAGGATGGAAACATATAAAGAATGGACATATTTTGGGCAAAGGTGCTAAAAAGGGCGATACATTATTCCCCAAAAACTTATCTGAATCTCAAATTAAAAATATTATTATGGAATCTTTACAAAAAGGTACTTATAAAGGTCAAGCAGCTAATGGTTATAAATCTTATGAATATAACCTAAATAAGTATGGTATAAATAAAATGAAAGTCATTGTTGATAAAGATGGTATGATTGTCACTGCGTACCCGTTGTCCGGAAAAAGTGTGATAAAAGTTAAATAATAAGGAGCAATCCTGTTAGAAGGATTTTCGGGGTCTTGAAAAAATAAAAGCCCTCTAGTATGATGCATGAGTGTCAACGCTCATTGACCCATCATCATACAGAGGACTCTATCATATGAATTTTAGTACAAACCATAAAATTAATCAAGTTCTTGAAAACACGTTAGTAATTGGCAGCGATATTGCCAAGCAGAAGCGTATCCTCAAACTGTAAATCAATAAAGTAATGTAAAATACTAAAATATATATCAGTAAAAATATTTTTTTAATAAGGTATAAACGGGTTAAACCGTTGATATCTCAACATTTAAAGAGGGAGTTATTATAATGAAAATATCTTTTTTTGTTGAATTATATGATGAAATGATTGGACAACCTTTTAATATAGATGACTATTTAGCCTGTCGTTTATCTATTTTTGTGCAGCAAAATGGGGAAAAAAAAGAACTTTGTAATTCCACTTTCCATGACGCCTTGCTTTTAGGTATGGGGAAAATTCTTTTGGAATTAAAAGAAAACCATACATCTTTTTCTAATGGATTTGAAACCTATGAAAATGCAATGGAATATACTTTAAACAAAACTGGTAAATTGCTTATTATTAAAGCCTACAGTGAATACGACAATACAACAGAAATCGCCTTTCAAGGTGAGTTTGAAGATTTTCTTACAGCTTTCTTTAAAGAATATGAACGCTACTTTAAAGGACTTCTTCAGAAGGATCCAAATGCCATTCAACACGATTCTGTTGAAATGATGGAGCAACAATTAAAAGCCTATAAAGAACTAAAAAACAAATATTAACTTACAATATTTAAAGGGAGTATGATTTAAAAAAGTTTTTGGGAGTATGAAATATTTTGTGTAAATGAATACAGTAGCGTTGCATAAAAAATAAAAACATTTTATGCAGAATTTTCTGAATAAAATATTTTATAATAAACGAAAAACAAGGCAGTAACCAACTAAAGGTGATCACTATCCATTTGGTAATAAATGTATCTGTTTTATTGTTACATGGCTACTGCGCTTCGCCGACTTTTTTCAACTCATTCCCGTTGAATTCGTTCCACCCACACGGTACTTGGTTTCCAAAGAAAAACGCGAAGCCAACGATAAATCTGGGTGAGAGAATGTTTCGATTTCATTTCAAGTTGAATAAGAATGAGTAAACAGTAAGAAATCAGAGCTAAGTAAACCTGATTTTCTACAGCTTCTGGACTCGTTCCATAAAGATGTTTGAGTGTTAAACGTTGCTTAATCCACTTAAAAAATAGTTCAATGGCCCATCGAGAACGATAGATATCACCAAGTTCTTCTGGATCTAGGTCGAATCGGTTCGTAATGATTCGAATTCGATTCCCGTCCGAATCGAATGTTTCGATTAATCGAAAGACATTTTCCGTTCGTTTTTGTGGTGTCCCAATGACCACCATCGAATCAGATAAAATAGAGGAATTGGATGGGACAGAGAACGATTCAAGAAATCGAACATAGGCATTCTTTTTCAGACGGGAGGCGAAAAAGAGGCCTTTATCACAGTAATAATCGAACTTTTCGTAGTCTACATAACCACGATCAAACACGTACATGGCATCTGTTTCGTCGATCAGTTGTTCCATTTGTGTTCGATCATTGTTCCCTGCTGGGGTCATGACCATTTTTTCCGGATAAACCGTATCTTCATTGACAAACACCAGTCGTAAATGAACCTTAATTCCCGACTTCGTTTTGCGAAACGTAGCCCATTGATATTTTTTCAGATTCAGTGAAATGGTCGTAGAATCCACGATTTTTAAGCCACTCACCTGACTGGAGGAATTCGTGGACATCTGGCGGATTTGATTCACTAAATCCAGAAAGATTTCTGCGAGCAATTCGGGTTTTACTTGGCGATGTTTTCGAGAAAGTTGTGAAGCACTAATAGATGTCAATCCTAATTCTCGCTGAAAATCATCCAGTAACGCATCATCGGCGATGGCGCGCAGTCCTTCTCGTTGTTGAAGTTGAGCATGCAAAAACAAAAGTAAATACGCTTTTGTGGTTAATTTTTTCGTATATTTATCTTGTTTCATCTCTTCAATTCTTTGTGTAAATTTAACAGAATTGAGAGGAGTGACCCATTTACCAAATGAAGAAAATAGTGTATCCTTGTCCATAGGCTTCATCCTTTATATTGGATTTGGACAGGGACCACCTGTACCATCCATTATAAAGGATTTTTTTATGGACTTTTTTCAATTCGGAATTTTCGAATTAAATTAATGCAACGCTAGTGAAATGAATAGAATGATAAAAAAGGAAGACCTTTTCTTGATAGAATTGGGTTATCGCAAAAAATTCACAGAAAAGAGATCTCCCTATGAATCAGTTTACAACAGAGCTTGTCGATGCACTAGTCAAAAAAACAAGATATCACCGAGGTTTTCCGTACGCATTTAGAAACGGCAGTGAATACGTTACTTGCGACAGAACTAACATTCTTTTTAGACTTCGAAAAGTACGATCGTATCGGCTTTAACTCAGGTAATTCGCGCAATGGTTCTTATTCTCGTAAGTTACACACCGATTTTGGTGACCTAAATATCCGACACGTGATCTAATGGCGAGTTTAAACAACAACCGTGGCTCCATATAAGTGCTCAAACGATACGCTTGGAGCAACCGTCATTCTTTTGTTTCAAAAAGACATCACAATGACTGAAATTTTATATTTGCCTCATTTTGGGAAATCCTTAATAACACCATTTTTTAATCGAATAAATAATAATTTTGTTTATCTTGCTCATGATGATGGTTGGTTTTGTAAATTATATTGTAATGACATTCTATAGTAATAAAAGGTCCATGGACATGTTTCCCAAACAGGCAAATTAGGCAGACATCAATTCTATCAACTCGAGCCATGTTGAATGTGTGTCGCAGATAGTTTTGAGGAAAAATTAAGCAGAAAGAGCCGAAAATCTGTAAAAGATTTTCGGTGTTCCATCTGCTTTTATTTCAATTCTTCTAACAAATCGGTGTAGCATTTCCTCTGTTAAATCATTGAACAAAAGGTATTTGTCTAACTCGGCTTTTAGCTTAGCAATTTCCTCATGGATATTTTTACTTTCCAATGAGTGTTGTAATTCAGTCTTTTGAGCAGACAGTCTTTTCAATTCTCTATTGATTTCTTCAATAGCCCGTTGATAATCAGCTTTAGTAATGATTTCATTTGCTAACAGGTTGAGAAATTTACTTTTTCTTTCAACTAGCCGTTTCATTTCCCTTTCAATGCTAGCTAGCTTTTTGTTCGTCGTTTTCTCGGCTCTCACCGTTTGTTGTTCTAGTTTCTTTATTAAACCTTCTTTACTGATTTCCCTTGCGTATTTTTTTAGATCAGAAAGGATAATTGATTTAAGGCCACTTTCTTTAATAGCATGGTGACTACATTTTTTGCTTCCATGCCTACCGTATCCCCCACATATATATCCCTTTCGATTTTGTCTGTACCACATGCCTGTTCCACAGTCTGCACAAAAAGCAATATTAGTAAATAAATGCTTTTTAGGAGCAGTTATGTCCTCTTTCTAATTTTCATTTGTGCTTGTACAGCTTCAAAATCTTCTCTAAGATAATGGCAGGGTGGGAGTTTGATACAATTACTTGATTTTCAGCAGACACTTTCTTTCTCCCTTTTATTGAACGGATAGAAGTAGATAACAACCAAAATGTTAAAATTTACCACAAGCTTACGCCGATTTAGTGTGTAAAAGTTTAAACACGCTCAATCATTTTTTAACACTAGCCGTGAAACACACTCCACATGCGCCGTGTGCGGGAACATGTCGACGGGCTGGATGTATTCGACTTTGTACAAGCTGGAAAGAAATTGAATGTCTTTTGCCAGGGTGGACGGATTGCATGAGACGTAAACGAATCGTTTTGGCTTCACTTTTTTGATTGTTTTGAGAAACGCTCGGTCGCAGCCGGTGCGGGGAGGGTCGACGACGACAACATCTGGGCGCCAGCCTTCTTTTGCCCATTTTGGCATCCATGTTTCTGCTTTGCCTGTGACATATGTTGCATTTTTGATCCCGTGTTTTTCGGCGTTTTTTTTCGCGTCACGGATGGATTCTTCAATGACATCCATTCCTCTGATTTCTGCTGCATCCTTTGCCAGCCACAAGCCGATCGTGCCGACGCCGCAATAGGCATCTACGATTTTTTCGCTTCCTGTTAAACCTGCTGCTTTTTTGACTTCGTCATAAAGTTTGACCGTTTGCACCGGGTTAAGCTGGAAAAAAGCGCGGGCGGATAGTTCAAAGGAAAGGTCGCCCAATGTTTCTTGGATGACTTCTTCACCTTTTAACAAAACCGTTTTGTCGCCGAAAATCAGCGATGTTTTGCTTCCATTTATATTTTGCATGACTGATTTTACTTCCGGCGCGCGCTTCATGATCTCCGCTGCAATCAGTTCTTTTCGCGGCAATTCTTCCGCTTTTGTAATGAGGACGACTTGCACATGGTTCGTCTGAACGCCGGCGCGTACAACGATTGTGCGAACGATGCCCGTCCGTTTTCGCTCATGGTAAATCGGAATGTGAAAATCCTCCAGTACTTGTTTTACCGTTTGGGTAATTTTATCTGTCAGCGGGTGCTGGACCATGCAAGAGTGAATTGGAACAAGCTTGTGTGAATTCGCACCATACAGGCCTGCTATCACTTGCTGTTTTTCATTTCCGAGCTGAAATTGACTTTTATTGCGGTAATGCCAAGGGTCGTCCATACCGATTGTCGGACGGATGTCGAGGGTGTCAACCTCTAGGTTCGTATGCCGCTCAAGCGCTTGAATGACAATGTCCCGTTTGGCAGCAAGCTGCTGTTCATATTGCAAATGCTGCAATTGGCAGCCTCCGCATCGGTCATAATAGATGCAGGGCGGTTTCACACGATGAGGGGATTTTTTCCGTATTTTTTTAATAACGGCTTCTGCATAATTTGGTTGAATATTCTCTGCTTGAACGACCACTTCTTCCCCGGGCAAAGCTCCCGGGACAAAGACGACTTGTTTCTTAAAATACCCGACACCTTCTCCGTTAATGCCAAGCCGCTTAATTGTCAGCGGAAATTGCTGTCCCTTTTGAATCGTCACAGATGTCGGTCTATTTTTTATCTTCATTTCGCTTCTCCCCGTCTCTTTTCGATGCTTCGCCATAAATAAAAAGCTGCATAGCTTAAATAAGGAGCCCACTCGCGGCTGTAGTTTTCCATTTCTTCTTTTGTCGGTTTCTTTTCCAGTTGAAAATAATGCTTGATCGCATTTTGCAAGCCGATATCAGCAGCAGGAAACAGATTCGGCCTGCCCAGCCCAAATAAAAGAAAATTTTGCACCGTCCACGGGCCGATGCCGCGCACTTGAACCAATTTTTTCATAATATCATCATCGCTCCATTCATGGAAGGCCTGAATCGGCAGTGCTCCTTCTGCAATCAGTCTGGAGGTATCAATAACATATTCCGCTTTTCTCATGCTGAATTTCAGCGCCCGCAAATCTTCATAGTTCAATTTGGATACTGTTTCCGGTTTGGGATAAAACCATACATTATCTACTTTAAACCCAAAAGTTTGCACAAAAGCGGTCGTCAACTGATAGGCAAATGATAAATTTAATTGCTGATGAATAATGCATTTCATTAAACAAGCATACGGATGAAAATCTAACACGAGCGGCGTCCCTTCATGCTCTTGAAAAAGCGGAGCAAGGTTGGTTTGCAGGAAATGATCTTGAATGGTTTTAAGCGAATTCTTCCATTGAAATATGCGTGTCAGCTCATGGATGGCTCGTTCTTTTTGTTCATCCTGTTCCCCTGATATTTCAAATATTGGGTTTTCCTTCGATCCGATTGCTTTTACAACGGCAACAAAAGGTTCTTCTTTTTCACTATAAAGAGGAACAAGGACGGTTCGCTTGTGCACGTCCACCTTGTTCAACGGATCAAGTGAAAGGCGCTCTAACACGCGGTCGAAGTCATACGGCGGCGCCGCTTTTATCGTCACATTCCACATGTTTTTACCGACCTTTATCGTATTTTTTCGGAGCTATTATATCACATAATCCGCTTCTATTAATAAAGAAATGGACTTTCAAACATTTTCTCCATCACTAGATCGTCTAAGCTTTTAAAAGTATAGCCTTGCTGTTTTAAAGTTTTAATCGCTTCATCAAGCGCATCAGCGTTGTCTTTTGATACGGTGTGCAGCAAAATGATCGCGCCCGGATGAATTTGATTGATAATGTTGTCGTATGCATATCGCCAGCCTTTTTGTTCATTCACCTTCCAGTCGACAAATGCAAGCGACCAAAAAATATTGCGATAACCGTATTTTTCGGACAATGCAAGTGTGCGTTCGCTAAAAATGCCCCTTGGCGGTCTCACATATACTGTTCCATCTTGGCCTGTAAGCTCCTTTACTTTGTCGCTGACGGCATCAAGCTCCTTCTTTATTTTATCAGCACTGATTGTCGTCATATCTGGGTGACTCCATGAATGATTGCCGACAATATGCCCTTCCTTCACCATTCTCTTTACAAGATCAGGGGCTGTTTTTAAATAATGGCCTGTTACAAAAAACGTCGCATGTACATCGTGCTTTTTCAGTACGTCCAAAATTTTCGATGTATAGCCGTTTTCATAGCCATTATCAAACGTTAAATAAATCTCTTTTTTGCTGGGATCTCCTAAATAAAACGCTCCATATTTATTTAAAAGTTCACTCCATTCTTTCCCGGCATCAGGAGGCTGATGATTGTTGTTTTTTTGAAAACCCCAATGAATCGGGTGATTGCTGACAGCAGCAGAGGCGCAGCTAAAAAAAGAAAAAAATAACAAGACAGAGCAATATAAAATCCGGAAATAATTCAAGCTGTGAATCTCCTTTCCATTATTTTTACTATTAGTCTTTATCCGTTTTTAGGAATTATGCTCCATCTTGATTTCAAAAAAATACCATAGCCAATCATCTGGCTATGGCATTGAGTTTAATATTTAGCTAAATACCGGCTCTTTAAATTGAGAAAGCTTTTCTAATGACGATTTTTCAATGTCTTCATGCAGGCTGTTGCCGTGTGAATCCATTGTGACAACGGCCGTGAAGTCTTTTACGCGCAAATGCCACATAGCTTCTGGAATTCCAAACTCCAGCAAGTCAACACCTTCAACCGCTTCGATGCAATCCGCATAATATTGAGCAGCACCGCCAATCGCATTCAAGTATACTCCGCCATGCTCTTTTAAAGCTTGCAGCGTTTTTTGCCCCATGCCGCCTTTGCCCATTACCGCACGGATGCCAAATTTTTTCATAATATCCCCTTGATAAGGCTCTTCGCGAATGGAAGTGGTCGGCCCAGCCGCTTTCACTTCCCAATTGCCGTTTTCATCTTTTAACATGACAGGTCCGCAGTGGTAAATAATTTGACCGTTTAAATCAACCGGCGCATCATGATCCATTAAATATTTATGGATGGCATCCCTTCCTGTGTAAATGATTCCGTTGATGCGAACAACGTCGCCGACTTTCAGCTCGCGGATTTGTTCTTCTGTAATTGGCGCTTGCAGCGTGATGACACGTCTTTCAGAGTCCGTTGATGCTAAATGTTCTTCTTGTGCAGCATTTTCTTGAAAATCAACATCTTCTCCATCTTGATAAAGCCATTTTATGATTTCACCCGTATTTGGATCGATATGCACACCTAAACGGCGGAATGCCCAGCAGTTGTATGCGACAGAAACAAAAAAGCTTGCAGGGATTCTGTGCATTGCGCCGACTTTGCAGCCTAATAAAGTGGTTTCCCCGCCAAATCCCATCGTTCCGATGCCAAGCTTGTTCGCATTTTCCATAATATATTCTTCCAATTGCCGCAATTCTTCGTTCGGATTTACGTCATCGACTTCGCGGAATAATTGTTCTTTCGCTAAATCGTACCCCGATGAACGGTCTCCACCGATTCCAACTCCAATGAATCCTGCGCTGCATCCTTGGCCTTGTGCTTGATATACCGCATGCAAAATACATTTGCGGATTCCATCCAAATCTCTCCCGGCTCTTCCCAATCCTTCTAGTTCGCACGGCAGGCTGTATTGAATATTTTTGTTTTCGCAGCCGCCGCCTTTTAATATTAAGCGAACATCGATATAATCTTTTTCCCATTGTTCAAATTTTACGACTGGAAGCCCTTCGCCCAAGTTATCGCCGGAATTTTCTCCAGTGAGCGAATCGACCGAGTTCGGGCGAAGCTTCCCGTCCTTCGTCGCTTGAGCGATCGCTTTTTTTATTGTTTCCTTTATTTGAATTTGATTGATACCGACTGGCACTTTAATTTTAAATGTCGGCAATCCGGTATCTTGGCAGATCGGCGATACATTTTCATCTGCCATTTTAATATTTTCGGTTATCGTGGCAAGCGACATCGCAGCTCTTGTACCAGCATTTTCACGCTGCTTCGCCTTCAAAATAGCGCGGCGGACATCCTTCGGCAATTTTGTAGACGTTTCCACAATTAATTGATACATACTCTCATATAATTTTTCCATCCCGCTTATCCCCCTTACATTCAGTCAAAAAACTCCCACTTAACACAATTTTTATTATACTTCTTTTAATTTTGATTGGAAAGGCATTCACGTGCTGATCATTTTTTAGGGGGATAAGGAGAGTGTTTCAACATTCATTGCAGCAGTTAAAAAAGGTTCAGCTTGCGAATTCTATCAACCGCTTCTAAAAGCCTGCTCTCATCAACTAATAAACCAACGCGTATGTATCCTTCTCCATATTGCCCGAAGCCGTTTCCTGGCGCAACGGCGACATCTGCTTTTTCAAGCAAATAATCGGCAAACTCTTCGCTAGTAAAACCTTTCGGAACAGGGAGCCAGGCAAAAAATGACCCTTTCGGAGCTTGAGCGTTCCAGCCAATTTGCTGAATAGCATTGATAAACGTATTTCGGCGGTTTTCATAAAGGGAGACAAGCTCCTCTACACACGACTGATCGCCTGTTAATGCGGCAACTGCTGCTAATTGTATTGCTGGAAAAAGGCTGCAATATAAGTGATCTTGAATAAGATTAATACTTTCAATGATATTCTGGTTCCCTACAGCAAATCCAACGCGCCAGCCGGCCATATTGTAGGTTTTCGACAATGTGTACATTTCAATGCCGATGTCCTTGGCTCCTTCCGCTTCAAGAAGGCTGGTCGGTTTTTTGCCGTCAAAGCCGATCGCACCGTACGCAAAATCATGGACAACGGAAATTCGATGCTTCTTTGCAAACGTAACCGTTTCCTCAAAAAACTTAAGATCGGCCGTTGCTCCTGTCGGATTGTTCGGGTAGTTTAAATACATCAATTTTGCCGCTTCTTTATCCTCCAACGGAATGGCGTTGTAATCAGGTAAAAACCGATTTTCTGCCAACAGCGGGAACGTTTTAAATTGAGCCCCGGCTAAAACAACGCCTGATAAATAGTCTGGATAACCCGGGTCGGGCAATAGCATTAGATCTCCTTCATTTAATAGGCACATCGGCAATTCAACAAGTCCAGTTTTCGTACCGAATAAAATCGCCACTTCTTTTTCTGGATCTATATCGACTCCGTATTGTTTCTTATAATATTCACTAGCCGCATGTTTTAACTCGATCAGACCTGAAAATGGTGAATATTTATGTGTTTTCGGGTCTTCTGCTGCGGTTTGCAGCGCTTTGACGATATGCGGGGGAGTCGGCTGGTCAGGATTTCCTTGTCCTAAATTAATAATATCTCTTCCTTCGGCTACAGCGTTATTCACTTTTTTCACAAGGGCAGAGAAAAATTGTGTTGGAAGCTTTTTTAAACGTTCTGAAATCTCCACTCTAATCCACCTTTTTTTATAAAAATAGTTGAAATTATCATAAAAATTCTATAGTCTTTATATAAAAATGTCTAGGGGCTGAAAATCATGAAAGTTGCTTGTATACAAATGAATATCATTTTAGGCGAACCGGACCAAAACTATGAAATCGCTCAAAAAAATATAATAGAAGCAGCAAGCCATCAAGCGGATACAATTGTTTTGCCTGAAATGTGGAATACAGGATACGCCCTTGATCAGCTTGATGAGCTTGCAGACAAAAATGGAGAAAAAACAATTGAGCTGCTGACATCCCTTGCTAAAACATATCATGTCAATATTGTCGGCGGTTCAGTTGCAACGGAAAAAAACGGACAATTTTTTAATACCATGTACGTTGTCAACCGATTCGGAAATATCACCGCTGAATACGACAAAGCTCATCTGTTTAAATTGATGGATGAGCATAAATTTATGAGTGCCGGCCAAAAAGTAAATATATTTGAGCTGGACGGCATCACTTGCGGTGGTGTTATTTGTTATGATTTGCGTTTTCCGGAATGGATTCGCACCCATGCATTAAAAGGTGCAAACATTATGTTCATTCCTGCCGAATGGCCGAAAAAGCGAATTGACCATTGGCAATTGCTTCTCCAAGCACGGGCAGTTGAAAATCAAATGTTTGTTGTAGCAGTAAACCGGGTCGGAGCGGATCAAAATAATGAATTTAATGGACACTCAATGGTCATTGCCCCTTGGGGCGAGCTTCTTGTTCATGATCAAACAGATGAAGGAATTTTTTACGCCCAACTGGATCTTCAAGAAATTGACCGTGTAAGAAAAACCATTCCTATTTTTCAAGACAGACGTCCGGAATTATATTTCGAATAAAATTTTACACCCCTTAAAAGAATGTGAAAGCATTCCCTTTTAAGGGGTTTTTGTATGAAAAGGCAATTAAACGCTTTTCATGTGTTTTAAACTTTTGGTAAAGGGTGGATAGGCAATCCCTTTTTCTGTAATAATTGCCGTAATGAGTTCATGATCGGTCACGTCGAATGCCGGATTATATGTTTGCACATTTTCCGGCGCCATCGGTTTTTCATACCATTTTGTCGTGATCTCCTCTGCTTTTCTCACTTCGATCGGTATATGTTCCCCTGTCGGACAATCTAAATCGATTGTTGAAAGCGGAGCACAAACATAAAACGGGATTCCATAATATTTTGCTAAGATTGCCACTCCGGAAGTTCCAATTTTATTGGCAGCATCTCCGTTTGCGGCAACTCGATCACACCCGACTAAAACCGCTTGTACTTTTCCCTCCTTCATCACAATGGATGCCATGTTGTCACAAATTAACGTTACATCCACACCAGCTTCCTGCAATTCCCATGCAGTTAGACGTGCACCTTGAAGAAGCGGTCTTGTTTCATCTGCAAAAACTTTGAAATGGTAGCCTCTTTCTTGGCCTAAGTAGATGGGAGCTAACGCAGTCCCATACCTCGCCGTCGCAATTGTTCCTGCATTGCAATGGGTCAGAAGACCCCAGCCGGGTTTTAATAATGACAGGGCATACTCCCCGATCGAATAACAGACTTGCTCATCCTCATTACGGATATGCTCTGCCTCTTCCTTCAGTGCGTTTTTAATTTCCTCGATGCTTTTGTCTTTTTCTACTTTCAGTCTATCCTCCATGCGATCTAAAGCCCAAAATAAATTCACTGCAGTCGGCCGCGATGAAGCCAAATACTGTTTGATTTTTTGAAAATCATCCAAAAGCTGTTCATAAGTCGACGCTTTTGATTGCTTCGTGCCTAAATAAACACCGAATGCAGCAGCAATTCCGATCGCAGGCGCTCCTCTAACCTTCAGATGGTAAATAGCCTCCCATATTTCTTCTGGAGTAGAAAGATGCAGAAATACTTTCTCATTCGGCAATAGCGTTTGGTCGAGTATGATCACCGTATTGTTTTCATCATCCAGTTGTACGGATTGAATGGCTTTTACTGCTGTCATAAAACTTTTCTCCTTCAATAAATTTGCGGACACTTTGTAATAAAACATTCATAAAGTCGTCGCCTGTACGAATGTTTGCCCGTTCAAGAATAAAGGTTTTACCAGCTGTTAAACAAATTTTTTCAGCCAAAGTTCGGGATTCTTTATTTTCAATTGACGTGATGTCTTTTACATGGGCGATCCCAATAATTCTTCTGCATAATTCAAGTCCGGCAGCGGCTGAGGCATCCTCAAGGATGGAATTTAAATACCATTCTTTAAAACTAGGTGCACTTGCAGTTCTTTCTTTTATATTCTCATCCCAAGCATGTAAAAATTTTTTTGTAAACAGCTCTATTACGTCTGAGATTGTTTGTTTAATATATTGCAAGTAGTCTTCCTTTGTTTCTTGATCTTCAATTGTAAAGCTTGCATTTACATAGGCGAAAATAAGGTTTGCAATCACATTCCCAATATCGAACCCAGCAGGTCCATAAAAAGCAAACTCAGGATCGATTATTTTTGTTGAATCTTCCTTTATAAAAATGGAACCGGTATGAAGGTCGCCGTGGAGGAGGGACTGTGCTTTTGTCATAAAATCAAACTTCAGTTTAGCTGTTTCCAATGCAAGCTTTGAATCATTCCAAATTTCTTCACGGATGAATTCTCTCGTTTCTGGAAATACATCATTTTGCTCACAATCGTAAAAAGGTTCTGTATAAACGAGATCTTCTGTTATTTCACATAATTCTGGGTTTGTAAATTTTTGCACCAATGCTTTCTTCTCTTTATGATCGATAACGGCATCTGAAGTAAGCAATAAGGTGTTGACAAGAAACGTTGTAATATGGTCGGCAAACAAAGGAAATTTTTTATGTTTTAAAAGAGCTGTCCTCATAATTTCATGGTCAGATAGATCATCCATCACACAACAATTCATAATCGGATCATACGAATAAACCTTAGGTACAAATCCAGGCGCTAATTCCCCTTGCAGCTTCAATGCTTCGCTTTCAATCCGATTGCGATCTGGTGAAACTTTAAAGGCGTCTGAAATACGCGCAACCGGACCAGCTTGTTTAATAATGACAGACTGGCCGCTATTTTGATCAACGACACGAAATACATAATTTAAGTTGCCATCGCCAATCTCTCGACATTCCAATTCTGCGTTTTGTTCAAAAATATCGAGTTTTTTCTGTACATATTCGATGACATCTTGCTCAGTCATCGTAAAATATGTTGTAAAATCCTTCAAAAAAATTCCCTCCTCTATCTTTGTTTGTCATAAAGCGAAAAAAGAGTCTTTCATAATATCCATTCACAATATGGGGACGACATTATTACAAGACCACTTCGTCACCTGCTTGTAAAAGCCGATTTCGGCAAATGCTCCAAATGGATTCGGATTTCTAGATCCAAAGCAGCCGCCGCATCCATTAAATAGAGGGGGCTGTCTAATAAGTCGATTTTCCGGCTTATAGACGCCCCTTTAATGTTTTAGAAACGTTGATATATCAATGCTTATGATGTTTCGTTTTCAGTGGATTTTGTCTTTCTAAGACAGCCCCTTCCTAAAAATATAAATCTGCATCATTTATTCTTGATTTTCCCCATCCCGCCATAATACTTGATAAATTATCTGTGTTTACTTGGTTTTCAAGTGAAACTATATCCTCTTGTAATATAAGACAAGCCTATTTTTGTGGTGCTCTTTTAGCTGCAAGCTTCTTCGCAAAAATGTGTAAACCTATTAAAACCGGGCCAGCAGCCGCTGTGGTATTTTCATAGTTTCTTTGCATTCAGGAACATTGTTCACTGAGCTGGATGAATTGTGTATCCGAAGAGCAGCCAGTTATATGAAAAAGATGATGTTAAGCTTGCAGCTGTGAATGTTTAAAGCCGCTTTTTCATAAATTTTTTGTAAACTTAATTTACTTCTTCTTTTTCGTAAAATGGCACCCAGCCTTCTTCTGACACAAAGATGCGGATCGCAACAACTTTTCGGTCATCAGCTAATGTGAAATAGTGGCGTCTGCCCTCTGGAACAGAAATAAGGTCTCCCGGATTAAGATGCACTTCAAAAAATTTTCCGTCCTGTCCTTGAATAACAAAAATTCCATGGCCGCTTACAATAAAGCGCACTTCATCATCTGTATGATGATGTTCACGCTGAAAATTTTTCAGCAGCTCTTCAAGGTTTGGCGTATGATCTGCTAAAGAAATGACATCCCAAGCTTTGTAGCCGCGTCTTGCTGAAATATCTTTAATTTCATTTTCAAAAGATTGTAAAATCGTTTGTTTTTCCTCATCATTTAAAAGATATTTCTCTTTTAAATGCTCTGGTAATTTGGCAATATCCCATTGCTCGTAAATAACACCTTGTTGATTTAAAAATGAAATCACTTCCTCTTGATTGCTGATAACTTCGTTTGTTCCTTGAATTTTAATCGTTGTCATGTAAAATACCTCCTTAAAATGTTTAATTATTTAAAGCTCCTGTACTCGCAAGGAGACCGGCTTTTGCTTGAATAAGAGCAAGCTGATACTGAAATAAAAATTCACAAGCTTCTAAAATTTTCTTCGCTTCAAAGCCATCTTTTCCCCATACAGTAATTCCGTGGTTGCGAATAAGAACTGCCCCTTTATCCTCCTTCACGAAATCGCCCAAAGTGCTTGCTAATGTAGGAATATGGGCATAATTATAAATAATCGGAATCTGTAATTCTGCATCTTCCTCCCAGCGGTCAAACGCTTTTATCAGTTCTTGTCCTTGAAATACAATTTTCCCAGCGTCACCATAAAGTTCAGAGATGACATTATTTGCAACCGTATGTACATGTAGGCTGCAGCCGGCTTTGCTTCTTTTATATATTTCGCAATGCAATAGCGTTTCTGCCGAAGGCTTCAGCTGTGTTGCGCCTACAGGATTTCCTTCTCCATCTACAAGCAAAAAATCTTCCTTCGTTTTTTTTCGTTTATCTTTGCCGCTTGCGGTCACAAGAAACTGAAGCGGGGAATCTTGAACTTTTATGGCTAAATTGCCGCTTGTCCCCATAAACCAATCCCTCGCAGCAAGCTCCTCTTTAATCTCCGCAAGCTCATGAACACGAGTTAAAACGACACTCATTTTGCGCCACCTTTTTCTTCTATGAAATTTGTTTTGTTTATTGTCTTCTCTAAAATGTCAATACAGTCGTAAAATGTTTCGAAAGATTGATAAGGAATAGAAAATTCTTGACATTTTTTTGATAAATAATCACGTGCAATAACTGTATCTGCAATCTTCGCGGCTTCTAAATCTGTGACGGAATCCCCGATGATGATGGAATGAGTGTCAGCATTTGCAATTTGCCGAATAATTGTCGGTTTGCAGCACCCACAATTTTGGTTGGGACATTTTTCATCACACGTATAAGGCCAATGAATGGTGATCGTTTCTCCGCTAAAATCCGCTTTATTGCAAAACAGTGCGGTAATAGAATCAAAAGGGCGCAGCAGCGGTTTAATAAAAAAATCGATTCCGCCGCTGACAATGTATAAAGGAATGTTCATGTTTTTCGCATAATGAACAAAGTCGCGAAATCCTTCCCTTATTTCTGCAGTTTCTAAAATATAGTGAATGATGTCACCCTTTAAAGAAGATGGAAGAAGTGCAAACATCTTGCCGACTCCTTCCTGAATACTAATCGACTGGGAAAGGACGCCATCCTTCAATTGCTCCCACTCTTTTGGAGCGAAACGCTTCATAATGCTAACGATGTTATCTTTTTTTGTCACCGTTCCATCAAAATCACAAAATATTACTGGCTTCAATTGGACGGTGCCTCCTTCCATCCCCAGAGCCGAATTGCTTCTTGTAATTCTATGTCTTCAGCTGCTTCATTAAGGGAAACACCCCGGGAAACAGCGTCAACTGCCTGACGGAAAGCTTTTCCTCCGCCCTGAGCACCTTGCGGGTGACCGTGAACACCGCCTCCTGCATTAATGACACAATCTTTTCCAAAATCATGAATTAAAATGGGAACAAGACCCGGGTGAATGCCAGCAGATGGAACAGGAAAAACTGGTTTTAAAACTGATTCCTTCACCAATTCTTCTTTCACTTTTAAAACTTTGTCACGCTCCAATGCAACGCTGCCATATGGTGAAGGGAACAACGAAAAATCTGCTCCAGCAATTCTTATCAATTTTCCAAGCAATAAGGAATGAGAGAGCCCATATTTTTCGGATGAAGTAAACGATCCGCTAAACGCCGGATGAGCCATAATTGGGAGGACGATTTCATCATCTTCCCTTAATGCTTGCAGCACATCGAGGCCATATGTAAAAACATTAAATAGCAAAATATCGGCACCTAATTCTTTTGCTTTTCTTGCCTTATCTTTCAATTCAAATGTTTTTCCCGTCAAATTGACCGCATACAAAGTTCGGTGTCCCTTTTCTTGATACACGTTATCAAGAACTTTTTTGCCTTCCTTTATTCTTGTTTCAAATGATGTGAGCGAATTTTCAAAAAGTATTTCATCATCCTTTACTAAGTCGACGCCCCCGAGAGCCTGCTCCCGCAATTGGGCAAGAAGGTAATCCATATCACGTCCAATTACACCTTTAAAGATGCTCATCACTAACGGTCTGTCGTAAACGCCAAGTTTTTCTCGTAACCCCTGAATTCCAAATCGAGGACCTGGAAAATACCGAAAGATCTCATCGTCAAACTGCAAATCTAGTAATTTTATTTCTCCATCTAGTGATAATTTTCCAAAAGTTGTCGTTAAGATGGCAGGAATGTCTTTAGAAAAGTTTTCTCCCGGAAAGCGAATGTGAAGCTGTGCAATCGTTTTGCCGGAGGATGGATCCTCACCTGTTTCTTTTATTTCAACCACTTGTCCTTTATGCTTTTTTAACTGCTCTTGCACTAAAAGAGGAAGGTCAGTCCACGAACCTACCGTTAATCCAAGAGCAATGCCTTCTGCTTTTTTTTCTAAATCTTCTCGTTTCGCAATGATTTGGTATACTGCTGTTACGTGACCCATTTTTTCAATCCTCTTCATTCAGATTTTTTTATATAAATAAAACCTCTTCAATAAGAAGAGGTTTTTTGTCAAAACAACTTCTTATCTTTCAACATCTCTGTTGGGAGAATTAGCACCGTGCTCATCATATGAGTCGGTTGCCGGGCTTCATTGGGCTCATCCCTCCACCTGCTCTTGATAAGAGTTTTATTATTAACTTTATAATTCTTATTCGGTTACTTGGATTATGCCACTATCCTTCCCCTCTGTCAACACTTTTTTACATCATATTCGATTCAAATTCGCTTACATTTTTCTGATGGCATGCTACAATTATTTAATGGTGCAGTTTACAATTTGAGGTATTTACCGGAACTTGAGGTTGAGCCAAAACAGGAAAGCCTAAAAAAAGAGGACGAAAAAAGAAGGTACAACATCTTATTAACGTCTTCCGATCGCATCATGCTAGATTACTAGACTTAGAAAAACTGGTTGAATTACGCAATTATAACGTTACTGGTTATCGTGAGACAATTTGTTTCTTGTACCGTTATTGGTTATGTTGCTTTTTGAATGATCCAGAAGAAGCCTTAAAACAAACGCTAACGTTTAATTTACAGTTTAATGAGCCTTTAAGAAGATCCACCAGAAGCGCTGAAAAGGCCTATTATGCACGGAATAACGAAGAAGCAAACCGAATAGCTAGAGAAAAAGGGTATCCTGGCGCTGGATATAATATCAGCAATAAAAAATTAATTGAATGGTTAGATAAGATATAACAGAGGACGAACAACGCCATTTAAGCACGATTATAGATGCGAATGAAAAGCGGAGAAGGAAACAAAAACGCCGGGAAATGGGCGTAAAAAGCCGTGAGGAGTATTTAAAAGAACAGCGCAATAAAACGGATAAGAACTTAGAAAAACTTAGACAAGCAATTGAGTTGAATCCTGATTTCTCGAATTACAAATTAGCTAAATTGCTAGGAATAAGTGAATCGTATGTAAGGAAAGGATGTTATATGTTATTTACTGGAACGGATGATTTAATTAAAAACGAGGATCGATCAATTAAAGAACATGATGTTTTATATTCTAGAATTAAACCTTTATCTTCACAAAAAATGGAAGGGTTAGTGGTGTACTTTCAACCCCATTGATGAAATTAAACCGTTTCTCAACTGAACAATTAATAGAAGTTTCATATAAAGTTAGGGAAATCCACGGTATGGTACACAAATGGATACCAGAGACAGTTATTGATGTGGATTTAAGTCAATATTTTGGACACCAATAAGTGAAATTTAATTTTGATCTCATGCCATATTTTTCATGACATCGCTGGTCGCTTGACATGGAGCCTCTGCGGGCGTGGTGTTATGCGAAGGGCGAAAGGGGCAATGATTTCTTTCGCATGGCAAACAAGCCTACCACGCCCCGCCACTCCATGTAAAGCGGATGCTTGTAAAATTGTGAAGAGCACTACGCTGCCCCTTTGATACTGTCTTCTGTTTCTTGTGGCGTCATATAGCCCAGGCAGCTATGAATCCGTTTCCGATTGTACCAGCCTTCTATAAATTCGAATAAGGCTCTTCTGGCAGCTTGAAAGTTCAAATAGTTGACTCTGTAGATCTCTTCCTTTTTCAGAATTGCATGGAAAGACTCAATGCAGGCGTTATCGTATGGGCAACCTTTTTTACTGAAGGTGGATTTAAGTCAGTATTTTGGACACCAATAAGTGAAATTTAATTTTGATCTCATTGACATCGCTTGTCGCTTGACATGGAGCCTCTGCGGGCGTGGTGTTATGCGAAGGGTGAAAGGGGCAATGAATTCTTTCGCATGGCAAATAAGCCTACCACACCCGCCACTCCATGTAAAGCGGATGCTTGTAAAATTGTGAAGAGCACTACGCTGCCCTTTGATACTGTCTACTGTTTCTTGTGGCGTCATATAGCCCAGGCAGCTATGAATCCGTTTCCGATTGTACCAGCCTTCTAAAAATTCGAATAAGGCTCTTCTGGCAGCTTGAAAGTTCAAATAGTTGATTCTATAGATCTCTTCCTTTTTCAGAATTGCATGGAAAGACTCAATGCAGGCGTTATCGTATGGGCAACCTTTTTTTACTGAAGGAGTGTTTGAACTGCTTCTTTTCCATGTATTCTACAAATTTCTCGCTTGTATACTGGGATCCCAAATCAGAATGCAAGATCAATCCCGGACCTGGACGTTGTGCCTGATAAGCGTTTTCTACTGCCTTTAAAGCCAGTTCAGTCGTCATGTGACGGTCAAAAGCGTAACCAACAATCTTTCTGGAATGTAAATCCATTACGGAAGCCAAGTAGCACCAACCGTCTCTCAAAGTATGAATGTACGTAATATCCGTAACCCATTTCTCGTTGATGGTTGTCGTTGAGAAGTCCTGGTTCAGCAGGTTATCGTGTTCTTCCATCTTGCCCTTATTGGAATGGGGGCGATACTTTTTTCTGATAATGGAATAAATGCCTGCAGCCTTCATCAAATGCTGAACCCGTTTCAGGCTGACTTTGAGCCATTCTTTTTCAAGCATATGGTGGATCTTCGGTTCTCCGTATCTCTGCTTGCTTTCCGTATGGATTTTTCGTATTCTGTCTGTCAGCTCCCGGTTTTCCGTTTTGTTTTTGATTCTGTTTTTTGTTTGGATTGATAGTAGGTACTTCTCGGCACGCCAAGGACCGTACACATGGTTTTAAGGTCATAATGGTGTCTGGCTCTTATCTCGTCAATCATGGATATAACAGTGGTTTGAATCTACTTCTTTGCGAATATGACCATAGCTTTTTTAAAGATTTCATTTTCCTCTTTCAGCCGATGCAATTCTTTTTGCAGGTTCAGAAATTCTTTCGGGGTAAAAGAGCCCCCGTCATCCACCTTAACCGGTTTTTGTTTTCTGATCCATTTGTAGAATGTCGTTTCAGACAGGTCATATTCGCTCAAGATCTGTTTTACTGGTGTTCCAGTTTGATAAAGCTCAACCACCATTTCCTTAAATTCAGCATGATAACGTTTACGTTTTTCGCTTGTGTTACCTATATCAGGACACATCCCTTCGTTAATATTATATTTCACTAAAGGGTGTCCATGAAACTATACTAGCATCAGTAGTTATATTATTTAAAAAGATTCTTAATCCAATTTCTGTCTGACACATGTAATAAACTCAACACTCTTGATGCGACTAAGTCAAAATCTTCTTCATTCTTTGCATCCTCATAGTTAAACCAAGTTTCATTGGATTCTTTTATATTTTCTGTGAGTCTATATCGGTAATCTATACCTACATCGTGTGCAGTCACTTTACTTGGCGGAATTTCTTCTACCCAACTCGTTGTTACTCCTTCAATTGGGCAAATTGCTAAAACTACAACAAAAGATCCACCATAACGATTAAACTGAAAAGTTATTAAGTCAATATTATCTTCATTTTTCCTTCTAAAATGTGGAAATGATCCTTTAAAACCATGTTCTCTTAAATAAGGAACAACAATCTTTTTTAATGCATTAGTCATATTTAGACGGTCATTGGAAGCCATATTTAGTATTCCTCCAAAAATTCATTTTGTCTTTTATATCTTAATTATATATTATTATTAAAAGAAAGGGGTTCCCATGTGATTCAAAACGAACTAGTACACTTAAAATTCACAATTCTAATATTAGTGACCTCTAGTCTAAATATTATTTATAAATTTTATAAGGTATTCCTTTAGATTTCAAATAGTTTAGTACAGGTTTACTTGCCCCTACTTTTCCTGTAGTATCACTTCTAAAGAAATGCCATTTAGCACCTTTTAGTTCCTTCTTTTTGATTAATAAGGCGTCTTTTATCAATCTGTTTTCTTATAGTTGAAGTTAACGAAACATAACCAACTTTAGATTCATGTCCAATTCCAGAAGTATCGAGCACGTCTATATATCTACCACCTAAAGGAGTTCTAAAATATTCTTGTTTACTTCTTACTTTTACTAATGTTTCTAAATACTTCTCTCCAGCTCTTCCACTACTAAAAGATAATTTAGCTTTTTTTGCAGCTGATTTTGTAACTTGTTTACCTGATTGTTTGGAAACATACTTAATTGCTCCGCCAATTATACGTACAACAACACTTATTATAGATGCTTTAGCTTCATTTTCAGAGATGGTTATTTGTTCACCAGTATTTTTTTCTATTAAAATAGCTTTAAATTATTCTTCAGTATTCTCAATTATTTTTACATCATATACTGTTTTTTCAATCTTATCCCCAACATCTAATACGGAACTAACTGTTATATCATTACCTTTTAGATTTGAATCTATAATTAAATCCGTAGCATATTCATCTGTATCAATATCTAATTGAAGTTTGATTCCATTGCTGTCTAGGTTTTGAATAGTAGGTTTAATTTTTTCTGCATTATTAATCCCGATACGGATCATAGGCATATTCGTTCATCAAAAATTCCTCGAAGCCTTCCCACACCTCCCTCTTGCCCTCATGGACGTAATGGCGCTGATTCACGAATTCGATCCGTGAGCCGTTGCGCTTCCACCCTTCGTGAACGATCAGGATTTGTCTTCCTTAGCCCGTTTTCTCTTCCCTTGGCGAGAGACAAACAGTCCATCGGCCTCCCACAAACAGCATCCGTCCATATTGCTGGTCAACCGGGCAGTGCAGCGGAGCTTCGGCTTCGAGCACCAACTGGCGGATCGCCTCATGGCTTATCACCGGATACCCGACCATCTGGGCAAGCGTACAAGCCGCTTTGCGATAAGAAGAGCACTCCACAACCAATCCCACCGACGTTTCTTCTAGACAAGGACTGATTGACTGCGATCCATCAAACACTAGAAGGGAGTCAAGCAAAAACGTGTAACGGTTTTGTTCTCGGTCTAAATAGTAGTTTCGCTCAAAGGTGACTTCGCCAAACAGGGTTTGAATCGTGGTGCGTCGTTTGTCTTTCAAGTGGTACCGGCGCTTGTCCCGGGTTTCCGCCAATTGTCGGTCGATGTCCTCCAACAAAGCCGTAAACAGTTCGGCGAAGGCGTTTTGCAGGGCTCGAAACAAATCAAGTTCGATCTCTTTCCATGTCAACGAATTTGTGGTAAGATGTTGTTGAATATTCATGGGACTCTCTCCTCCTGTTTGATAGTGTGGTCAATAATCATCTTATCAGGGAGAGAGTCCTTTTTTCATGTTCCTGCTTGGGATCCTACCGCGCTTTCGCTTGGTGACCCCGATGAGGGGATTGCGAACCTACGTTCCCATCCCCCCTCATCGGGAATTCTAAGAATTTCTCCCACAAACATTTTACGCACACCAGAAAATATTTATGGAAAATGCAAAAAGGCTAGATAACGCTAGATACCATGCATGGTTTCATCATCATAACTCTGATTGATGGATTACTGTTGCAAAGAAAAAAGAAGGTAAATTCATCCAATATCATTACAAACCACAGGAATTGGCTGAAAAACTAACAGAATGGCTCGAAGAGGATGTTTATTTTAGCTAGAATACAATTTTATAAGCCTAGCCGACAAATTACGAATATAAGGCAATTAAAGTCGTTATATGTTGATTTAGATTTTTATTTGTTTAATTATAATTCGAACTGGATCATCGGCAAATTAGAATAAGATTATTTTGGCCAATCGATTCCAGAGCCGAATATAATCATTTTTAGCGGTCAAGGAATGGTTTTAATTTGGCTTAAAGAGCCTGTTCCTTACAAAGCTTCACCGTTATGGCAAGCGGTACAAAATCACTTCTTAGAACAATTAAAAGAGCTAGGGGGCGACTCTAGGGCGGTTGATGCTTCAAGGGTATTCCGCATTGCTGGAAGCATTAATTCAAAAAACGGTGTAGAGGTAACAGGGCAATATCGTCATAAGGAACGTTATGTCTTGAGAACGTTAATTAAAGGAGAAATGATTTTTATGGAAACTTATACAACCCTCAAAAAGATTACTCCTTCCTATGACCCTTGGGAAGCTTATTTAGATATGAAGGAATACGGTGAATTAACATTATCAAATATAGAATTTACCACCACCACAATCTGCAATATGCGATGTGAGCATTGCGCTGTAGGATACACTTTATCTCCGAAAGATCCGGAAGGGCTGCCGCTCGATTTACTTTTAAAAAGGCTAGACGAAGTGCCGACATTGCGATCCCTTTCGATTACCGGCGGGGAGCCGATGCTTTCGATAAAATCTGTGGAAAATTATGTCGTTCCCATTTTAAAATACGCACATGAACGCGGGATACGAACCCAAATCAATTCCAATTTAACATTGGACTTGAAACGCTATGAAAAAATTATCCCGTATTTAGATGTTTTGCATATTTCCCATAACTGGGGAACGGTCGATGATTTTGTTGAAGCCGGATTTGCAATGATGAAAAAGAAGCCTCCATATAAAGAACGTGCAAAATATTTTGAACGAATCATTGAAAACTCTAGAGCTCTGGCTGAAGCGGGAGTAATTGTTTCAGCGGAGACGATGCTGAATAAACGGACGGTTCCTCATCTTGAAAAAATCCATAGACAAATTGTAGACGAAATGAAATGTCAACGCCATGAGGTGCATCCAATGTATCCAAGTGATTTCGCTAGCAATCTTGAAACGCTCAGCTTGGATGAGATACGCGAAGCAATTCATACGCTTTTGGATATCCGCGACGAATCAGTGTGGATGCTGTTTGGAACACTCCCGTTTTACGCTTGCAGCGACAATGAGGAAGATTTAGCATTGCTGAAGCGATTGAGAGAAAGCAAAAACGTGACAGTTCGAAATGACCCTGACGGCAGATCCCGTCTCAATGTCAATATTTTTACAGGGGACATTATTGTGACAGATTTCGGCGATGTACCGCCGCTTGGAAACATCAAAAAAGATACTCTTTTATCAGCCTATGAAAAATGGATGCAATCCCCGATTGCCCAACAGCTGAATTGCCATTGTCCAAACGTAGCGTGTCTTGGACCGAATCTTTTAGTGAAAAATAGTTATTACCGAGACTTAGATTTTACAAAAAGAAAAGCGCGCATATAAAATAAAAGGGCTTGGGCTTCTTTCGGCAATATATTTGCCTTTCGCCCGCCCTTTTCTATTATCTAGGCTGATTGGTAATAAGAAAGTGGAAAGATGCCCGATCATGCACAGGAATCCATGCTCCAATGCCTTGCTGCGTAACATTTTTGACAACAATTTGCTTCTTGCTTCCCTTTAACATTAAATACACTTCTCCGTAAGTGACTTTTCCTTTTTCGTTGACAGCGGGAACGTATGCGTATAAATACCCCATTTTTTTCGGCGGGATATTATATACTTGATTTTTTTTCGTCCCGAAGCCGACAATTGTTTCAAATGCTAGCGGCATTTTCGATTTCTTTGCCGCCTTCATCAGCATCATTTTTTTGACATCTTTATGATCAGAAATTCTAGCGGTTAATCCTCCTTTTACCCGTTTTTGCGCCTCCTGTTTATAGCTAATTTGAACGGGCGACTTACCGCCTCGATTGTCAAAAAAGTTTGTATTGATTTTTTGATACTCCCAATTGACTGTTGTTTCCTCAGATTCATAATTCAATGCCCACCGTCCCAAGTAAATGGCGGCTCTATATCCTATGGCGGTTGGAGAAGGTGTAATGGAAGACTCATTTAACATTTTAATTAAAACAGGATTTTCAATCGGGACGTTGGATGTTTTGATTAACTCTTTTGTTAATTCACTTGGCTGTAAATAAGGAAGATTTTGACTCGGATTTGGATACGTATTTTCTTTTGAAATATCCATCACCGATTTGGGGATAGTTGGTGCTTCAGCGAAGCTTAAGCTTGAAAAAACCGATGCAAGCATGACTGAAATAAATAACGTCATTAGCTGTTTCATGTGGTTATCTCCTTTCAAGTAGCCTTTGCTTGTAGTTTTTTCAAGCTATTTGTATTTTATCCGCAAAATATCTTCCTATAATAGATAGAAGCCTATCCCCATGATGACATAAGCAGCAAGCAAAGTAGCCCCTTCAAACCAGTTCGTATCGCCGTCATTGGAAATTACAATCATGAGCAGTACTCCTGTCGCCATGGCAATCAACTCAGGAAGTGTAAAGACGAGCGGCATTTTTTCTGAAAACAGAAGCGAAATTAATACAAGCAAAGGCGCAACAAACATGGCAATCTGCAAGGTTGATCCGATGGCGATTTCAACCGCTACATCCATTTTATTTTTGTAAGCCATAATAATCGCAGACGCATGCTCCGCTGCATTTCCAACAATGGCAACGACAATTACCCCAATAAATAATTCACTCCAGCCAAGTTCATGTGCGACCGTTTCAAACGTATGTACAAGATTTTCCGAAACATATGCAACCGCAATTGTTGCCAAAAACAAAATGATGGTTGCGATCTTGCCAGACCATTCCGGGCTTTCGTGTTCTTCGATCTGCTCCTCTTTTTTCTGATAAACTCCCCGATGGGTTACCAATTTAAAAAACAACGCGGCTAAATAGAGCCCGATCATAATGATGGAAATGCCAATGCTTAACGTCAATGTGTCCGTATCATTCATTGTTTGTGCAAACACTTCTGGAATGACAAAGGCAACAATGACCGCAAACATTAACAATCCAGAATTATGTCTTGCGTCGTATTCATTAAACTTCTGCCGCTTGTACTTTAATCCACCAACAAAAAACGATAAACCTGCAACAAGCAGCAAGTTGCCGATTACAGAACCTGTGAGAGATGCTAAAACAACTGAAATTAAACCTGCTTTTAACGCAAAGATTGAAATAATGAGCTCAACAGCGTTCCCAAAAGTCGCATTCAACAGTCCGCCAATTCGTGGACCTGCCACAATCGCCAAGCTTTCTGTCGCTCTTCCCATAAAACTGGCAAGTCCGATAATCGTTAAACAATAAATTGCAAATAGAAGCAGTGCATTCCAATGCATCAAACTGCCAATAACGGACAACGGCAATCCAACAACAACCAAGATCGATAATATACGATTGAACATAAAGCTCACCACCCATATTTAGCAATAATTTTCCCGAAAACTTTGCTTACTTATTTTAACAAAAGTTGTTTAAAATAAACATTTCCTTCTAAAAAAAGGCCGTTTACAATTATGGAAAAAATTTGTCCGTAAAAATTATTTTTATTCTGACATAAGCACTATATTTTGATAAATCGAGCATTTTGCAAAGAGTCAGTCAAGACTTTGTGGGAACTTTTTTGATTCGCTGAAAACAGATGTAAGTCATAGGTTAGGGAACCATTTTTTGAATTTCATCTGTAAGCGCTTTTGGACTCTCATCCCTTGCCATGACAGACCGATATGTATACCTTTTTTTACCATCCCTTGAATTCAGACAGGGCATGATAGATCGGTGTCCCGGACGATTGCTGTAAATATGGAAAAATTAGAAAAGGCCATTCAAAAGATTAAAAATGAGATGAGACGTTGCAAAGAAGCGGGTTTTGTAGACGGTATTCCATTTTGGGAACAAGCGTTAAGTAAGCTACTGAAAGAGAAAAAATAAAGGTCACTTATCCATTAAGGCATTGTAATTAGTTTCATTCTTTTAAGGATTTTCGAGTTTGTTGGTATTTAGTCTACCAGTAATAAAGTTCTAGAATACTTTATTTAATGGTATTTTTATGTCAAAAATGAAATATATGGAACTATATTAATAAAATTAACGTCTATAAGGTGTGATAGAAATTAATATACTAAGGAGGTAATTTAATATGCGTAAAAAAATTTTACTAGGGGCTTTAAGTTTATCTTTGTTAGGAAGTACATTACCATCATACTCAGCGTTTGCGGCAGAAAAACAAGAACATTAAACGTCTATTCTCAAGGATATAATGTATCGTTATCAGAAAATCTAATTCAAACAGCTGATCAATATGTTGTTGTCGAAGAAAATAAATTTGTATTGAAAGATGAGAAAAAGTTAAAGGAGATTCTTTCTGAAAGAGATTTTGAGATTGTTAACAATTTAGTATCTCAAGCTAATAATAATTTAGAGACCATCAGTGGAGCTAATACAGCGGTAGTAGGAAATAGTGTTGTTGTAATGCCTAAAGACGTTTCAGCTAAAACTATTAGTTACGCTAAAGCTTCTGAAGGAAAAAGAGCAATTAAATTTCATTGGTGGGGAATCGAACTGTGGTTGACTAAGACTGATGTTCGAGCCATAGTAAAAGGTGGAATTTCTGGTGGTGCAGCATATCTAGGTAGTATATTTGGAATAGCTGGCGCAGTTGCAGGAGCTGTTGTAGGAGCCATAATATCTGAGTATATAACAGGTGTCCCGATTTATGTTAAATATACTTATGGTAATAAATATCCTCCTATTGTCTTACCTCAATAAAAAGGGTTGAAAATTATGAAAAAAGCTATTATATCTGCAATTTTTGCAGGATTAGTCGTTTTAATAGGTGAGTATATATTCACAAATAGCTTAATTAAGTTATCGGTTCAAATACCCGTGTTATTAATTGGTATTGTGCTGATATATAGGCTACTGGGAAAATAGATTGATACACATTTTCGCTGTATAAAATCTTTACAACATTCCCCTGTACTGTTTTAAGTGCAGGGGAATGAAGATAATTGCTAGTAATAGTCATATCCATTTTCTCCTTTATTTTTGATTTTATTTTAATTACTAACTCAACTTTCGCAGATAGAAATTGGCAAATAAGCCTTGATATAACTAGGAAGGCCTGCAATCCATTGCTGTAGTTGACTTTCAATGATTTTTTTGTCATTTTATTTATCTTTTTTAGGGTATCTTGAAGAAGCTCGATCAACTGCTGTAAAGCTACAGCCCAATCCAGTTCATTGATTTCATCGCATAGTTCATAAAAGAGACCGCCAATGGTCCGATCATCCGTGTTACATTGATTTTGCCACGAGAGAACGATGTAACGAGTAAACACAATGTTGGTATGGCTGATAAGCAAGTCGAAAGAACGGCCTTGGAATTCTTCCTGAAGGCGCAACAGTGACTTAGTCGTCTTGAAAAATACTTCGATGTCCCAGCGTATTCCATAGATGCGCACGATTTCTTGTTCTGTCAGGGTACAATCGGTGCTAAGAATGGCCACCCATTCGTTTTTCTTGTTTCGGTTTTGAATGAAGACCACTTTAACTGGTATTCCATTTGCCATCACCGTGTGAATGGAACGAAGGATTCCTTTCTTTCCTTGAACCGGATTAGACAATCGATAGAGTTCTTTTAAAGAGACGGCTCAGTCCCCTACGAGATAGTGTTGATTGGTCGCTTTCACCATGCCGATCACATCAAGTCCCTGTTCCACGATTGCTTGAATGAGAGGTTGTTGAGTAAACCATGTATCCATCAAGACGTAACGGGCTCCAACCCTGCGGTCAAGGCACGCTCAAGCATAGCAGGGATTTGTTCTGGTGCTGTCTGTAATGCCTCAACACAGCATTTATCCCCTGATGTACGCTTATCTATTTTTTCTGAAATCCCATTGATTTGAGCCTTTTTGGAGCCCAATAAAGAAAAGTCAATCGGCATAAAGGAGTAGCCGTCAGACCAGCCTAAAGTAAGCATACGAAAGCCTTTATAGAATCGCTTCCGGAGCGACAAGTGATCCATACAACATGCAAGCAGTTCCACTTTCTTACTGCGATTCCGTTCAAACATCGAATCATCAATAATGAATACTTTTACCCGGTATTTATCTGTTAGGCTACTAACCTTGGCAATGACCGAGGAACTAAAGGAAAGTAGAACGGCGCCATGGTTGAGGAAACGGTAGACCGCATCCTTGACTGGCAGCTGATCCGCTTTTTTAGAGTCCAAAAGCCGGAACCAGTTCTTCTGTTGGAAAATGAGGCAAAACACCAGTTGAAACAAATAAGAACAGGTGAATCAGAGATTTTTTTGGATGTTTGCCTTTCGAAGATGTTTCAAGATTTCTAATTCGTTGAAAACGGATTTTAGTTTATTTGGTAATTGATTATTTTGTTCCTTCTGCTCTATCATTTAGAGGACACCATGTGCAAAATACTCAAATCTAAAAAATACAACAACAAGAAAAAAATTCTCGTTCCCATCTTATGTATGAAGTAGAAACCTTTCATCAAGTACAGCTTCGGATGATTGACGGTATACTATAACGTGGTGGTTTTCACAACGTTACCGTGCTTGGACCTTCTTCCCTTTTTAAAAATGAGGACAGCCGCATGTGTAAAGCCTGTCGATCATTTTGTAAAAAAACCCCTTTATTTTAATCAGGCAATATAGTATGATAATTTTAACGAAATGACCAAAATGTCCATTTAGTCAATCAAGAGGATGAGGAGCATGGCTATCGATCGAAAACAAAATATTATTGATGCGGCGACAAAATCTTTTTCCTTATTCGGGTATAAGGCAACGACGATAGAACAAGTGGCGAAACTCGCGAATGTAGGCAAAGGAACAATTTATACGTTTTTTAAAAGTAAAGAGGATTTGTTAGACGAAATTATTTCCTCAGTTATTGTAGAAATAAAAGAAACGGCAGAGCATGCAATGGACCCCGATCGTCCATTTCTTGAAAACGCCCATCGCGCTTTATATCGCATTGCAGAGTTTCGAAAGCAACATCCATTAACAATTAAGCTTCTCCAAGAAATTCGGGATATCGGGACTCCGGCCGTTCAAGAAGTGATGAAAAGATTGGATCGGGCGATTATCGCCTTTATCCGCGAAAAAATTGACAACGCCATAAAAAAAGGAGAAATTCGCAACTGTGATTCCGAAATCACCGCCTTTTTAATGTTAAAAATGTATATCGCCCTAAACTTTGATTGGGAAAAGGAACATGAGCCGCTGCCAAAGGAGAAAATCGCTGAATTATTTGAGCTGTATTTTTTAAAAGGATTGTCGAAATAGATAGTCCTTCTTCTTTTATCATAAAATGACTAAATGAGCAAAATAGTCAAAAGTACGAAAAAGGAAGGAGATAACCGTTGCGTGGAATCTCATTATTTTTACATGAGCTAAAAATGATTGTAGCGAATCGGAAAATTTTGATTCCTGTTATCGCTATTTTATTTATCCCCATTATGTATAGCGGAATGTTTATATGGGGATTTGGAGATCCGTATGGCCACTTAGAGAGATTGCCGGTCGCTGTAGTCAATCAAGACAAAGGGGCAACATTGAATGGGGAAAAGTTAAAGATCGGCGACGATCTAGTGGAAAATCTAAAAAAGAAAAAGCAGCTTTCTTGGGAATTTGTTGACGAGAAAGAAGCGGAAAACGGATTAAAAAACCGGAAATATTATCTAGTTATCAAAATTCCAGAAAACTTTTCAAAGCATGCAACTACGATAAAGGACGAACACCCTCAAAAAATGGAGCTCATTTATATGCCGAATGAGAGCATGAACTTTTTCGCAGCACAAATCGGGGATAAAACCATTGAAAAACTGAAAGAAGAAGTTGGTGATACATTAACGGAAACATATGCCGAAACGATGTTCCAAAATATTAAGAAGCTGGCAGAAGGGCTCGAATCGGCAAGCGAAGGAGCAAAGAAACTGCATGATGGCATTGATTCAGCAAAACAAGGAGCAATAAAGCTGAAGGACGGGGTTGATTCGGCCAAAGATGGTTCACAAGAGCTGTACAACGGCGCGCTCTCTGCGGAACAAGGAGTTCAAGAAATATATGGACATTTAAAAACGATGGCTGAAAAATCATTGATATTTAAAAATGGGCTGCAATCCGCTAGTTCCGGAGCCGAGCGTCTGAACAGCGGAATGAACCGTTTTAATTCCGGTCTTGACCAATTGATTGCAGCCCAAGAGAAATTGCTCGATGGTGCAGAAAAGGCAAGAAATGGTTCTCAGCAGCTGGCGGATGGATTAAAGCAATCACTTCATGGAATGAAACAAATAAATGAAAAAGCTCCTCAGCTCGCAAACGGAGCCGAGCAAGTACGAAGCGGAGCCAGCAATCTGTCGTCATCACTCGGACAATGGGCTAAGGGAGCAGAACAAACGAAAACGGGAGCGGCACAGGTGAGTGCCGGACTGGAACAGCTGACAGCACGGCTTGATGCTATGATCGCTCAAACATCTGATCCGCAGCAAAAAACGGCACTCAAAGAACTGCGTGCAAGTATAGGGCAGCTGGCGGATGGAAGCAAACAAGTAACAAGCGGTATCAGTCAGCTTTCCGAAAATGCTGCAGCATTGAAAGATGGAGCTGATCAGCTTTCTTCTGGATCAGCGCAATTGCATAGCGGAACAGTCGCTTTAAGCGACGGTCTCAAACGACTAGTAGCAGGGCAAGAGCAGCTCGCCGCAGGTGCCGAATCATTAGCTGGCGGACAGAAGGATCTCTCCCAAGGATTATCGACATTCGGTGAAAAAATGAATGAAGCGAAAAGCGGAATAACCCAGCTGATGGAAGGAAGCGGACAATTATCAGCCGGCTTGCATGATCTCGCTTCCGGTTCTGATCAACTGCAAGATGGCACTAATCAGCTTGCTGCTGGTTCCGGCGAATTAGCAAACGGAATGGAAAAACTCACAAATGGGTTAGGAAACTTTTCACACGGAATCGAGCAGCTCTCTAACGGGTCTGGTCAATTGACGGAAGGAATGACGACGCTGGATAAAGGTTCTAATGAATTGGCAGAAAAATTGCATGATGGAGCCAAAGATGCCAGCAACGTCAAAGCGGACAAAGAAATATACGATATGTTTGCAAAACCTATTAAAATTAAAAACGAAAAATTAAACGAAGTTCCTAACTATGGAACGGGGATTGCTCCGTACTTCTTATCGCTGGGATTGTTTGTCGGCGCATTGCTCGTAACAATTGTGTACCCTCTTCGTGAACCAGCAACTACACCTAAAACGGGAATGAGTTGGTTTTTTAGCAAGTTTGGTGTTCTCGTTATGATCAGCGTCATGCAATCGTTGATAGCCGATACAATTTTACTAGCAGGAGTAGGCATTGAAGTGCAAAGTATTGCGAGATTTATCGTATTTACGATCATCACAAGCTTAACGTTCATGACGTTAATTCAGCTGCTTGTCACAACGTTAAGTGATCCGGGAAGATTTTTAGCAATCATTATCTTAATCTTACAATTAACTACAAGCGCCGGTACCTTCCCGTTAGAGTTAATCCCAACAGCGTTGCAGCCGCTCCACAACTGGCTGCCAATGACATATTCCGTAGCCGGCTTCCGTTCAGTCATTTCGAGCGGCGATTATGCGTTTATGTGGCAAAATGCATTTATTTTGCTCACTTTTATGATCGTGTTTGTTCTCGCAACGATCACCTACTTTACAATCCAACATAAACGCCGTTTTAGCGAGGCCGTATAACTATTTGTTTTTGAATTTGCCGGACGAACTTTTACACCTTCGACTCTAGCGTAATAACTGAAAGGAAATTTTTCAGAACTAAATGTGGTAAATCGGCAATGCCACAATTCCTCTTCATAAAAATGAAATAGAAGCAGATCTCTATCATCTGCTTCTATTTTTTTGTTGAAACTTTTATTCATTCAGCGATTCGCCAAAAAGGCCTTCAAAAATGGATTCTTTTATAGGACGACGAGGGGTTGGTGCCTCTCTTTCCTGCAGGCTTTCCGGCAGAGCTTCTTTTTCCCCTTGATAGCCAATTGCAATGAGCGCATTGATTGCATACTCTTCAGGGATGTTTAAAACTTGACGTGCTTTTTCAAAGTCTATGCCTGTCATCGGATGCGTAATCAAGCCTTTTCTTGTTGCTTCTAATGATAAATAGCCCCAAGCTGCACCTGCATCAAAGGCGTGGGAGCCGATTTCCCCCCGCTCGCTAGTCTTTTTAGAAATAATCAAGGCAAAAACCGGGACGTTTTTGCACCAAATTTGATTAAACTCGCCAATGAATGACATAAATCTTTTGCGGTCTTCCTCTGTGCGAGCGATAATAAAACGCCATGGCTGGAAATTGAAAGCAGAAGGCGCCCAGCGTGCTGCTTCAAAAAGGCTTAGTAACACATCCTCCGGGACCTCTTTAGTTAAAAACGAACGCGGAGACCAGCGTTTTAAATAAATAGAATCAATTTCATATTCGGCCTGGCGGGCAAGCTTCGTTTGTGTCATCACATTACCTCCTAGAAATCAGATCGGAATTATACACATTTATTGTATTACATTTTTTTCTAAAAACAATTTTTTTGCTCATAAAAGCTTTTATTTTAGTTCAAATGTTTCCGTAATGTTGATGCTGCCTTCTACTGATTGAACCATTGGACAATTTTTGTGCGCCAGCTCCAAGCATTTTTGAATTTGCTCACGGTCCAAATCCTCGCTGGAACTTGAAATGATGAAATGAAGATGAATTTTTTCAATTCTGTTCGCTTTTTCTTCGTTCCGTTCAACTTCAGCTTGAATCGTAATATCGTCATAAACGATTCTTTTTTTATCTAAAATTTTTCTGAAAACACTTCCGCTGCAGCCAGCAATGGCGGAAACCATCAATTGAAATGGACGGAATCCGTATGTAACATCACCTGCCACATGCAGTTCTCCGTATTCAAAAGTTGTTTTATATCCAATTTCCTTCATTTGAAATTCCATGCTGTATCATCTCCTCCATTAATATCTACAATTTTATTGTAATTGATTAATTTTTTTATTTGCAATTAATACAAATTGCGGGAAAAAAATTAAAAAATAAGTTGAACATCTACTCCATCTGTTATATAATAGTTTCAAAATAAAAAAACTGTATCATAACATTATAGAGGAGAGGGGAAAAATGATGAAACGGCAGGAAAGAAAAAATATGATTGATTTTATTGAAAAAATAGGAAATATTGATCGGGAAACGCTTATGTACATGACGGATGCGGACATTGAACACATTTATGCTTCTATTTATGATCGATATTTAGAAATGGCTGAGTAGAAAACGCAAAAGAAGCCTTCCGCCGCCGGAGGTCCGATGCGAACATTCCCGCAAAAAAAAGAAGCTTCAACACGCAGACACTCACCTCTTGCCGAACTTTATTTAATATAAAATTAAAGCTCTGAACTCATGGCAAACATAGCTAAATTCTTGCTGAATACAAAAACCCGGGCTGTCGAAAAAGTCGACAGCCCGAGGAATGCGCTTGATAATATCTCTTTTAATGGTAGCCGTTTTGGCCGTTCGCACTTCCGCTTGTTTTATGCTTCGGCTTGGATTTTGAGTTTTGCTTGTTGTGTTGACCGCCTTTTTTTGATTGCTTTGCCACTCGTATGTCCTCCTGTTTACGTCAATTTTTTCAGCCTCATTTTTAATATGACCATGTGAAATGAAAAAAAGTCTTCGAAATAAATGGCGGCCTTTATTAATTATTGGAATTTTTTGATAAAATTGCATTGATCTCCCCGCCTAATATAATAATAACCGCGGAAAGATAAAACCAAATTAGAAGAATGATCACCCCGCCGAGGCTTCCATATGTCACGCTGAAATTCCCAAAATTTCCGACATAGTAAGAAAAAAGAAGAGAAACAACAATCCAGCCAACGGTAGCAAATAAAGCGCCTGGATATGCTTCAGAAATTTTCATCCGTTTATTTGGCGCAATAAAATACAGTCCTGTAAAAACGATGCACAAAATAACAGCACTTAATAACCATCTTATCGTATTCCATATCGTTAAAAACACTTCTGTAAATCCGAACGCCCGAAATATAAACAAGCCTATCTCTCTGCCAAACACCGGAAGCAGCAGTGCAACTAAAATGACTAAAATCATGGCAAAAGTCAACAAAATAGACATCAAGCGAGCTACAAGGAAATGACGGTTTTCTTCCACTTGATATGCTTTATTAAAAGCTCTGACAATCGCATTAATCCCATTTGAGGCAGACCAAATTGTTCCAATGACTCCGAACGACAAAAGGGTCACATTTTGAGTTTCAATAATATGCCTCACATTGTTTTCGATCAATTTCATTGTATTTCCCGGTGCATATTGTGCGACAAAATCAAGAACAACATCTGAAGAGAGGGGCAAATATGCAAGGAGATTCATTAAAAAAATAAGGAATGGAAAAAGAGACAAAAGAAAGAAGTAGGCTAACTCCGCAGCTAAACTTGATATTTCATCTTCTTTAAACCGTTTAAAAAGCTCTTTAGCGATTTGAAGAAGGTTGATGTGGTCATCCATCTTGGCACCTCATTTCAAACTAGTTTCTGTCAAAGGCGCTCCTTCCATTTCTCTTTTGCTTCTTTCATTATTTCCATTACTTTCGGTGTCGTTTCTTTTAATTCTTTCACTTTTTCAGAAACAAATTCAATATCTTCGATTGTTTGCTCGATTGTTCTTTTGACAGAGTTCATTTTTTCCTTTGTTTTATCAGCAATCTCCATCGGATTTTCTGCGCACTGCTTGATTTTGCTAAAAGCTGATCTGCTTTTGCTGATTACATTGTCCCTTGTTTTTTTATCCAATAAAGAAAGCGCTGCGCCTGCGATCGCTCCGATGAACAGCCCTTTTAACAATTTATTTTGCGATTTCATTTGACTTTCACCTCTTCTACGAAAGATGGTGTTCTTCTTTGATCTTCTGGAGCAGCCCTTTGCAGCCTTTGACAACCATGTCATAAACCTCTTCAAAGTTCCCAGTATAATACGGATCAGGGACGTCCAAAATATCAGCATCTGGTACGAAATCCATTAAACGACTGATTTCACCCGTATTGTTATATCCTGCCATCCGGCGCAAATTTCCTAAGTTTTCTCCATCCATGGCAATAATATAATCAAAATCTGATAAATCATTCTTATGAATTTGACGTGCTTTTAAACCTTCATAAGAAATTTGGTAACGGTCTAATATTTCTCGAGTCCCTCTATGCGGCGGGCTTCCTACATGCCAGCCTCCCGTTCCCGCTGAATCGACAAAAATTTTATCTTCCAGACCTTCCCGTTTAACTAAATCACGAAAAACCGCCTCAGCCATTGGCGAACGGCATATATTTCCTAAACAAACAAAAAGTACTTTTATCATTGCTGAAACCTCCTGAAACCATTGCTTCAATCGTTTTTTCATAAGCTGCAAAGAATAGTTTGGAAAGATCAATTTTTTTGATCATAATATTCAATCTTTCATAATACATGATACAATGAAACAAATAAAAAAACGAGAGGATGAAATCAATTGAATTTATGTGAAAAATCAGCAGAAAATATGGAATACATGATTAAAAAAATTACAGAAAAATTGAATATGATCAACATCAGTGCAGTTCAACCAACACATTTTAATGTAAATATGTATGAAGACCTAAAAGAAATTTATGACCATGTAATGAAAAAAAATACTTTCAGCCCCAGCGAAATGCAAGCAATTGCAGAGGAATTGGGGAACCTACGAAAGAGCACTCTTTAAGTGAATTGAGCTTTCTGCTGCTCGTTGCGAATGGGCTTGTGCAAATGACGGCAATTAGTGTTTAACTTAGCGATGTTGAAGTGTTGTGAAAACTCGCAGCTGCTGTCCTCATCAGCTTGCTTCAGTTGATTTGTTATATGTGGTTCTATACGCTTCTCAAAACGATGTTCGAGTCACATTAGGAACCGCCCAATCTGCCATCCATCAGAGGTTTAGCTTGGATTCTAAAGCAGGCGAATCGTGTACGCGCTCCATTTTCATCATTCTCTTTTTTCTTTTGCAGGAGAAAAATAAAGATAGACCTCCTTGTTGTTTAGATGCCAGATTTCAGAAGAAATCGTTTTTACTTTAAAGCAGCTTTATAAATTCAGTATAAGCTGCTTTTTGTATAATAACTTTTTGTCAAAACGGTGTCTATTTTTTGAACAAAATGTGAATTTTTTGTTTCGTTTTTGTGACAAATGATTTATAATAAAAGAAAACGTTTTCTTTGTTTGGGGGTCAAAAAAATGGTCGTGACACTTATGAAATATTTTTATTTATTCGTTGCTCTCTTCTGTTTATTGTCTGGAATTTTGGTCGGTTTTGCAAAGGAGCTTCCGCTTTCGGTGATAGTCATTTTCTTAGGCTTTTTCAATCTTGCTTTATATTATGTCTTCCATAGAGAAGCCTTGAAAAAACAGCAAATTTAAAAGAATGGCGAAAATAAAGGCACCATTCTTTTTCGAAAACGTCAAATAAGCTTTTTATAAACTTTATCTTTATAAAATTGAGATGCAGATGTGTTGAATATATTCCTTTTCTTCACGATTCGTTCCAATGCTAATTGTTTTTCCGACAGCTTTTGTTGTAATTTTTTCCTTTCTGCTTCATCTTCACAGCATTTTAGTAAATCTTGAATAGTTAATAGTTCCTTTTTCAAGTCATTTTCTTGATCGACCATACCGGCGTTTCTCAAAAGACGATAAGCCATTCGGAGTTCTTCCGGAATATCAGACAAATCGTCATGCGGGAGAGGCTTCCCCATCCCGGGAAGTTCTTTAAACTCTCCCTCTTCATATGCCTTTTTGATCCGATCCTCAGCAATTTGTGCAAATATATCCACGCTTCATCCTCCCTTCGACCGTTATGTTCGTTCTTTTTCTAAACGCTTTACCCGCTTTTTCATCGCTTTTGTTAAATATCCGCCTTTAAAAGAACGAATTTCATATGAGCTTAAAAACGCTTTTGGTTCTATTTCATTGACAAGTTTTAAAAATTCTTCCTCCCGAGACCGTTTGGCAACAACTTCCAAACGATACCTAATCGAATTCATTCCTTCTCCTTGAAAGACCGTAACCCCAAAACCAGCCTCCCTCAATTTTTTTACTAATCCGGAATTTTTATCCATTAAATTCACATTGTATGTTACATATCCAAAAGCCAGCTTTTTCTCCAGTTCACCGCCCAACAACAGCCCTGCACCAAAACCGATAATATATGCACTAATATTGTAAATATTAGATAAATCTTGAAAAACTATTCCTAAAGCGACAATATAAATCGCTGCTTCTAGCAAACCTATACCAGCAGCAGCCTTTGTTTGATTTTTCACTAACAAAATAGTTCGGATCGTCAATACTGGTACATACAATAATTGCAGCAAAAAAATAAAAATTGCTTGTAGAAACATGTTGCCTAGACACTCCTTTGTTCCATCATACTATAAATTATTTTCAAAAAGAAAGAGCTATCATAAACTCAAAATCTGAGATTTGAAACTACATTTTTACAATTCATCTTGATCTGTTATTATGCTTCGAAACTTCCTTTTTCATGCGAATAGGCTGGCGCTTGAAATACATCGCTGTTCTCCATACCCACTCCAACGGCCCTAATTGAAAATATTTAAACCAAATATGGCTGATGATAAGCTGCACGGCAAAAATTGCGAGTGCAAGCCAAAAACCGGCGAAGGGGTATACTTTACCGTACAATCCCAATCCGTAATGATAAAAAAGATATGTACAAATAACAGATTGCATGATGTAATTTGTCAATGACATGCGTCCAACAGGCGCAATCTTCTTAACAATTTGCCGACAGATTGGGTGAAAATATAAAAATATGAGAGAGATCACATAAAACAACATGAGAAATGGTGCACCGAACACCATGTAAAAACTATTTTCAGCGGTGACCGCAAAAATATTTAACGGAAGCCCAATGATAAGCCCGAAAAACCAGATGGCTGTTAATAACCTTCGATGCTTCTCCGGTTCTTGAAAAAGCTTTTGTTTCGCAAATATCATGCCAACTAAAAACATGCTGATATATGGGAGCATGTTTATTATATAGACAAGCGGTTGAAAAGGCCACATGCCAGACATAGACATGTAAAAAAGCCGATCATGAATACGCTGATGGAAAATATCAGTAAAACTTCCGTTTTGATATGAATGGATTGCGTTTCTTGCCTCCTCTTCCAGTAAGGCAGCCTGCTCTCTTTTTTGGACTAAAGCATCCTCACCATTGGATACAGCCGTCATCAAACCAATAAGGAGCAAATATAAACTAAATAAACATACAGTCCATACCAAAAGGGTTTTCCAGGAACACTTCCGGAAAAAAAGGAGAAGAAACCCCAGCACAGCATAATCCATTAAAATGTCTCCATCCCAAATGAAAAATGAATGAATTAGTCCAAATACAAAAAGCACCACCAGTCTGCGTATATATATAGAAACAAAGTTCCTGCCGTTTCCTAAAGCCCGTTCCTCCATGATGATGATTCCAAATCCGAACAATAATGAGAACATTGTAATAAACTTCATTTGTACAAATATTTCCAAAATATTTTTCGTTAGAAAATCCCATGTTCTCCATGTTTCAGTAAAAAAATTTTCGCTGCCTATTTGGTATAAATATACATCTGGATAGCTGAAATGCGCCATATTCACAAGTAAAATGCCAAATATCGCAGCCCCCCGCACCACATCCACTACTTCATAACGCTCACGTTTAAGATTCAAACCAAAACCCCCATTCTGAAAAAAGTTCTTATTGTTAACGCCCTTTTTTCATTACTTTTTGTCCAAAGGCTGCATTTCAGCTTTATCATGTTTAAATTTATTTGAATATAGCGAAAAAAGAATGACAATTTTCTTATAGTCTATTATGATAGACATAAGATTCGAATATCAACAGATCCACAAGGGGAGCTATATGCTGAGAGTGGACGGATATTTCGTCCAGACCCTTTGAACCTGTTAGTTAATGCTAGCGTAGGGATGTGGAAGTATACTGATCCATGATACAGCCTTTTCCCCCTTATGGATATTTGTTGATAGCAAATAATATACAGGGGGTTTTATTTTTGGAAAAAAATCGCTTATTACTATTAATAGAAGCAGCAATCTTTGCAGCATTGGCAGTTATACTTGATCTTCTCCCTTCCATTCAATTATCATCAGCCATTTCTATATCCATTGCCATGGTGCCTGTACTCATATTATCGTTTCGATCCGGTGCAAAGATTGGCTTCATTTCCGGCTTTTTATGGGGATTATTGCAAATTGTATTAGGTGATGCATACATCCTGATGCCTGTTCAAGGCTTCATCGACTATTTTCTAGCTTTTTCCTTTATCGGTTTAGCCGGTCTTTTCTGCAAAACTATCCAAAATAAGCTGAAAGATGGAAAGAAAAGCTCTGCTCTTGTTTTCATCATCTTTGGCGTCTTCATCGGAGCTTTTGCACGTTATTTTTGGCATTTTATCAGCGGTGTCTTTTTCTTCGGAGAATATGCACCAGAAGGAATGTCAGCGGTCGTTTATTCTTTGATCGTAAACGGCATTACGATGATAGGAGCGTTTGTATTATGCGCTGTCGTTACTGTTATTCTCATTATGGCAGCGCCAAGATTGGTTGTAAAATAAACAAAATCATCCTCTGCAAAACATGCAGAGGATAATTTTGTTTATAGGGTAAATACTTTCGTTTCAACAGTGTATTTTTTTAATTTTTCACGGCTTACATGAAAACCGATCCCCGGGTTATCAGGCAAGGCAATTTTTCCATTATAAACCGATATTTCCGGTTCAATAATATCTTCTTCCCAATACTTAGATGAACTGGATATATCTCCTGGCAGTGTGAATTGTTCAAGTGTCGCTAAGGCTATATTATGGGCCCGTCCAATCCCTGATTCAAGCATCCCTCCGCACCAAACTGGAACATTTTGCTCTTTGCAAAAATCATGGATTTTTTTTGCTTCTGTCAAACCGCCAACACGGCCGATTTTTATATTCATAATTTTGCAGCTTCGAAGTTCAACAGCCTTTCGAGCATCTTCGAAGGAACAAATACTTTCATCTAAACAGATCGGTGTGTCCAATTCTTTTTGAAGTTTGCTATGATCCACAATATCATCGTGCGCAAGAGGCTGCTCAATCATCATTAATTGAAACTCATCCAATTGTTTTAGATGATTTATATCTTTTAATGTATAGGCACTGTTCGCATCAGCCATTAAATCCAAGTTCGGAAAATGCTTCCGTATTTCCTTAACTACTTCAATATCCCAACCTGGTTTAATCTTTATTTTTACTCTCTTGTATCCTTCCTCCTGATATTGTTCAATAAGACTGATTAAATCTTTTATTGTTGGCTGAATACCGATGCTCACCCCAGCTTCAACTTCTTTTTTCATTCCCCCGAGAGCTTGTGAAAGAGGTATATTTTGCTGTTTTGCATATAGATCCCACACGGCACCTTCCAAAGCCGCTTTTGCCATATAATTTCTGCGAATAAAACGAAACGATTCAGCCAACTCACGAGGATGATGAAACGTCGTCTTTGATAAAATCGGAATGAGGAAATCTTCGATCATGTGCACAGTTGTTTTCACGGTTTCTTCTGTATACCATGGAGTGGAAAAAGCAACCCCTTCTCCAAAACCGGCTGCACCATCATCATCCTTTACTTCTACGATCAACAATTCGCGATCGTGAATGTCTCCATAGCTAGTAGAAAATGGGGCTTTCAAACGCATCTGTAATATATGCAAAACAATTTTCTTAATTTTTATCAATTAAGAGCATCTCCTTTTTTAGCCAAGCTCTCAGCTAAGTTCGACAAAATCATTCCCATTCGCCAGAGGGCTCGATATTTCCCGGAAAATATTTCTTAAAATAGCGAATCCACTCGAACGTTTGTTTTACACTAATTATAAAATAAACGCTTTCTTAATGTAAAGGAGCAAGGGATTTCTTTATTTCCCTTATTGTTTATTGAACTGCGAAGCCTCAAATAAATAATGAGATCATCGTAGAAACGAGTCTCATCATGAGATTAATTTTTCCACTCAATAGTTGTCTTCTTCTCTTTGTTGACTAGCAATTTAAAAACATCAGGTCTTGCATAATGCCCAACAGGATCAAAATCAAACTGGCTATAGGCGATTTGTTTCATATCCAGTTCTGCAATGATGATGTCTTCCTTACCAAATACGGGCTTTGCCACATATTCACCCAACGGTCCAACAATCGCGCTACCTCCTCTGCTCATTACTTCAGGTGAAGAAGTAAGTTCATCATAACAAGCCAAATCTTTCGGATACATATCTTTTGTCACATATTGATTGGCAGACAAAACAAAGCATCTCCCCTCCAAAGCAATGTGACGGATTGTTGACTGCCAAGTTTCCCTTGCATCAGCCGTTGGGGCAATATAAATTTGAATTCCTAGTGCGTACATCGCAGCCCTTGCTAACGGCATATAATTTTCCCAGCAGATTAGCGCCCCTATTCTTCCATAAGGGGTGTCAAACACTGGTAATGTGCTTCCATCCCCTTCCCCCCAAACAATCCGTTCTGCTGCAGTCGGTTTTAATTTGCGGTGTTTTCCTAACAACTGTCCGTCAGAATCGAAAAATAAAACAGAACAGTAAAGAGTCCCGCCGCTAAATTCATTATCCCTTTCTGTTACACCTATCACAAGGTAGACACCTGCTTTTCGAGCCGCTTCACCAAGTTGTTCCGTCGTTTCGTCTGGAACAGCTACAGAATTGCTCCAGTATCTATACCAATCCTTCCTCCCTTCAGCCGAACGGCTCCCAATCGTTGTACCAAAAGATAAGCCTCTAGGATAAGCGGGAATAAAAGCTTCAGGAAATACAACAATCTTTGCTCCTTTTTCAGCAGCTTGATGTATGAGGCTAACCGCCTTTTTTGTCGTGGCGTCCCGGTCCATAATAACAGATGAGGCTTGTATAACAGCAACTTTAACCTTTTGTGCTCTGTTCGACATATTTTTCCCCTCCACCAAATCAAAAAATCTAAAGCAATCTTAAATGCCGAAGCTCATGAACCTTCAAAGTCATAACCTTCGGAAGTTGCACCCTATTCATCTTCCATAAAAAAATCTGCACAGGAAGGAAAACACTTTGAATAATCCTCTTTTTAAGCATAGAAGGGCCGGTCCATGAATTTGAGTTCAAAATAATTGGATTATGTTTTTCCATGAGAGCTTTTCATGTGATATCTCATCTGAAGTAATTTAATGATAATTTCTTAGCATGCTCCTTTGTACAATACAGCTGTGGTTGAGTGTCGAACTAACTATCAACACTTAATTCTATAAAGCATTAAGCGTAAAATATGAGAAACGGTTTGAATTGGAGTATATTATTCATAATAAAAATGTTCAAAAATTTTTGGACCATCCAATCAAAGACTTTGTCAATCATCCAATTTCAATACTGCAACAGCCATTTATCCAAGACGAACCATAAAGTGAAATAAATTTGCCGAAAATCGCACATCTATTTTAAGGGTTTTCAACTTCAAGTAAAGAAAAAATCGGGCAGGACAGCTTTAAACATTGCGTCCATGTTACAAAAGCTAACGATTTTTCAGCAGCGTTCAAATCATGTGCTAAAAACTCCAAGTTAAAATAAAAGTGGATGGGTAAAATGTTACTGAATTGGATGGGCATTATTCTTTCATCTAGCGTTATAATTAATGTTTGAACAGGTTCAAATTTTGATGAATATAACAACATTTTCGATTATGTTCAATAGGAACATTCTATAGATAAATAACAAAGAACCTGATTAACTTGCCATATTGCAGGAAGTGCCAAGCAGATCAAAAGGGTGAAGCATATGGACTGGAAACCGGATCGAAATGCAAAAAAGCCTATATATAAACAGCTGGCCGAATATATTGAAAATGGAATTGCGGATGGCACATTTCCCCCTGATAAACCGCTGCCTTCTGAACGGTTTTTGGCCAATAAGCTGCAAATAAACAGAAGCACAGTTGTGGCTGCATATGACGAATTAGAATCAAACGGACTTATCGAGAGAAAGAGAGGAAGCGGAACAACAATCAGCAAAGATATATGGGGCATGACAAAGAAGCGTGTACCAAGCTGGAATCGGTATATTGAGGCAGGATCGTTCTTGCCGAATTTACCTGTGACCCAGAGAATACGCAAAGAGATGGAAGAGCATAAACTAATCAATTTAGCTAGCGGTGAATTGTCGGAAGATCTTTTTCCAATCGACTCCTTGCGAGAAATCATTTCGACAAGGTCATTTATCGGAAGCCTAGGATATGATCATCCTCAAGGGAATGAGATATTAAGAAAAACTATCACAAAGCATGTGAAACGATATCGGAGAATTGAGACAAATCCGTCTTCCATTCTCATCACATCAGGAGCGCAGCAAGCTTTATATTTAATCGTCCAATGCTTATTAAAGCCGGGTGATGCGATAGCATTAGAAGAGCCTTCGTATTATTACAGTCTCCCGGTCTTTAAATCAACCGGAATTAGACCTTTCTATTTACCAGTTGACAAAGACGGTATAAACCCGGATGATTTGCTTCTATTGCATAAAAAACATCGAATCAGGATGATCTTTTTAAATCCTGCTTTCCAAAATCCATCAGGCGCTTTCCTTCATAAAAACCGGCGGGAAAAAATATTGGAAATATCGTCTGAGTATGGAATACCGATTGTTGAAGACGATCCTTACAGTTTAACGTCCTTTAATGGGGAAGAGACCTACCCGCTAAAATCAATGGATGAGCATGGAAATGTCTTATATATCAGCTCATTGTCGAAAATTGTTGCTTCTGGTTTGCGAATTGGTTGGGTTATTGGACCAAAGCCTGTGATTGAAAGATTGTCTGATGCCAAACAGCAAGTGGATTTCGGTCATGCCAGCTTTACTCAATGGATTGCCAATGATTTTCTGGAATCTGACGACTTCGATGCCCATATCAACTGCTTAGTCAAACGGCTCGAAAACAGAAGGGATCAAATTGTCAAAAGCCTTCGATTCTACTTAAAAGACGATGTTGATTTTTATATCCCGCAAGGAGGCATTCATTTATGGTGCAAAATAAAGAAAGACTTTAATGAGATCCAGCTGCTAGAAGAGTCGATCAAGCGCGGGGTTATTTATGTTCCGGGCTCAACGCTTGGATCAAGTACAAAATATGTCCGTTTTACCTTCGCAAGAGAAAATGAAGAAAATATAAATGAAGGAATAAAAAGATTTGCTGATGCATTTTATAATATTCAGCATAAATAAATTCCTATTTTCAGGTGATTATCAAAATTCTCTACCACAATGTAAAGAGACAGGGAGATGGTTTTATGTATAGTATGTTATTGACCGTAGGCATTATTATTTGTGTACTTGCACTCATTTTAACTGCGTTTATCGGAAAAGAAGTAGGAAAAAAAATAGAAACATATAAAGCGATCGGGAACAGTCCCCATGATGAACTTACAAGGTCAAGGGAATATGAAACAAGCTCCTTTCGCAATGTTCGCTCGTTGACATGGATTTATACCTTATTGTTCATTGTCATCCTCATTGTATGTCTTATTTTTCTGTTTTAATGCTAAAGAAACGAACCTATGCAAACAATAATGAACTAAATATATTTAAACCTAAATCCTCGACTAACCCTTGCTAACGAAATGACGTTTAGCATGGTTGTTAGTTGAGGTTTTTTATTTTGGTTTTCATTGAATTTTCATAGCTCCAAAAACGTTTTTCGCCAAAATTTTTTGACAATATATATTTACATTTATTTCAAAAAGTGATATCATTTTAATATAAAAATAATATGAGAGGGGCAATGAAAGTTGAAAGAAAAAAAGGCATGGTTTATTGACGGGTTTATTGGAATTGTATTAATCGTTGCACTTTTGCTCGGAGCAGCTTTTACATTTATCCAGGAGTTTATTGTTCTTGCAATTGTATTGGTTGTTCTTGCCGTACTTCTTGGAAGCGGTCTTACCATTGTACAGCCGAATCAAGCAAACGTTGTCATTTTCTTCGGACGTTATTTAGGAAGCATTCGGAAAAGTGGCCTTGCTTTAACGGTTCCATTAACTATTAGACAAAAGGTGTCCCTTCGCGTTCGAAATTTTAACAGCAAAAAGCTAAAAGTAAACGATGTGGAAGGGAATCCGATTGAAATTGCTTCGGTCATCGTCTTTAAAGTAATCGATTCCGCAAAAGCAACTTTTGATGTGGATGATTATGAAGAATTCGTGGAAATCCAAAGCGAGGCTGCCATTCGTCATGTAGCAACGAAATATCCTTACGATACGTTTGATGACCACAATATTACATTAAGAGGCAACGCCGATGTTGTTTCAAAAGAGCTGGCAGATGAATTGCAAGAACGGTTGAACGTCGCTGGAGTTGAAGTAATAGAAGCTAGACTGACTCATTTAGCTTACTCGACTGAAATTGCCAGCGCCATGCTTCAGCGCCAGCAGGCAGCCGCCGTTTTATCTGCGAGAAAAAAGATTGTCGAAGGAGCCGTCAGTATGGCCCAAATGGCTGTCGAGCAGCTGGCTAGCGACGGAACGATTGAGCTTGATGAAGAAAGAAAGGTTAACATGGTGAATAATTTAATGGTTGCGATCATCTCCGATCGCGGCACCCAGCCGGTCATAAATACCGGAAGTCTATATTAATGGTTGTGTCGCACCATGGCAAAAAAGAAAAATTTCCCTTTAAGAATCGATCCTGAATTGTATGCCGTTATTGAACGTTGGGCGCAAGAGGAATTCCGCAGCGTCAATTCCCATATTGAATTTTTATTGCGGGACGCTGCTCGACGCGAAGGAAGGTTAAAGAAAAAAAAGGAGAAAGAATAAAACATCGATCATCTTTTCCGCAAGTCGAAAATTGGCTGCTGACTTCCTTCAGATCTTGGCGCCCTAGACACCCTTGTCTTAAACAAAATACTGCTGCTTTAAAGCTTGGCGAATGTACAGATGCCCAGCACATACAAAAAATCCCTTATGGAGAACCATGAGGGATTTTTTATGAGTGAAGAACTTTTTCTAAATGTTTCACTGTTGGTGTTAAATTAGCAAAGAAATACGCTTCGCGGAGTCTGCGGGAAGGTGCACTATGCATGAGATATCCGGCACTTCCGTGATGAAGCATGTTTGCCTGTACAGCTTCAAGGGTTAAATAAGCAGCTTCCAAACGTATCTTTGCAATTTCTTTCCAGTCGAGTCTTTGATCGCTGAACAATGCATGAATGTCATCTTGAATTTTGCGCTCTTGTGTTTTCAATTGACCCGGCTGTATTTTCAAAAAGCTGTTGCAGCCATTTTGTTTATTAATAACCTTTTCAATGGAGGCGATGGAAGATCGTATAACACCTAAACCAAGAGGTATTTGATATAAAATGAAAACCGGGCGGATTTTCTCCACAAAAAGATCCGCATCGTCAGATAAAACCCACTGATTCGGGACAAAAACATCTTGAAAAGTACAAGAATATGTTGCGCTTCCATTTAAACCTAGAAAATCATTTTTTTCCTTTAATATTAATCCTTCTGCATTGCTCGGAATGAAGCACATGATTCGTTTGTGTTCATCCACCTCAGCAATCACACCGAACCAATGATTGTCACCTAGATTGGATACATTCGGCAAAACACCTGAAAGTATATAACCATCTTCTTTAGGTTTTGCCTTTAAGTGCAATTTTTCAAGTCCTGCATAATATTTCATCGGATTCGATAAGCCTGTTGCACCTAAAATTTTTCCACTCTCCAACAAAGGGAGCAATTTATTTTTTAATGAAAGATTATTGGAATTTCGCACATAAGTTAAAGCGGCCAGATGGCACCATAGGCAAAATGCAGTCGTCATACACCATTTTGCTGTTTCTTCTACTACTTTCATTTCTTGTAAAATATATTCCTTTTGCGACTTATGATTCGTAGAGAAAAATCCAGCTTTCCCTAGCTCCCGCAAATATTGCTCCTGATAAAAACCTTCCGCATCAATTTTTTTTACATATGGTTTCAATTCTTTTTCAATTAACTGCTCCAACGTTTCAACTTTTTCGTCCAAACTATTCATTTCAATCATCACCCGCGTTCATAATGTCCGAAATCAGGCATTCCAATTATTATTAAATAAATAATTCCTACGTGTTTAGTCGGTTTAAAGTTATTTTATTATATTAGGTTCAAAAAATCAATCTTTATTTTGCCGTCTCTCCTATTTTTTTGATAAAGATGAACCTGTATATGTATTTCAAAAGAGCTTAAAAAAAAAGACAATAAACCAATGCTTGGCTTATTACAACTTCCTGAAAGTAGCCGGCATCCGCAAGCTACTTTCAGATAAAAATCGAAAAAATATAAAAGCAAGTGGAAAGAAACGCATTGTTTTTCTCCACTTGCTTCATTTTAGGGACTTATCGGACAGCCCCGCCTCTTTAAAAAAGGTGATTAAAATTGATTATTTATCTGCCAATATTTCCGTAATGGAGTCAATTGGTGTTTTTACTGCGTTGCGGGCACGCTTAACAGCCTCTTCATCTGGTGCATCGTAGAAGCAAAGGCATTTTGTCATATCTTCACAAACATAAGTTCTCGAAAATGTTACTTCAGGAACTTCTTGATAATGTACAGAGTTTTTCTTCTTTCTCTCCAAATATTGTTCCATTGTCAAATCTTCTGGTAAATTCCATTCAACCAAATAATTGACAACTTCATTATTTTTCTTTACATCTTCGAGTTCTTTTCCAACAAGACGAACTTGTTTTACTAGATGAATAGGTATCTGAATGTCTTTTAACGTTTCAGTGGCAGCTTTTTGATTTTCTGCTTCAACAATAAAGAATGCGCGTGAGAAATCCTTTGATACTTGAAGTTCAATTAATGATGCCTGATTTTCGTTTAATTTTCCTTGAAGCTCTGAAACTTTTTGATCTAATTCCTCTTTTGCTGATACAATACCATTTAAGGATGATTCAATTAAGTATAGCGCCATATTTTTATCCCCCACTTTTTTATTATCATAAAGTCATTTTAATATACTTAGTTCAAAAAATCAACTTAATCACTTTTAAATTATTTTATGTTAAAATGGATTGTAACAAATGGAGGAGATTAGTTTATGAAAATAAGATATGATATCCCTTGCAACATCGCGCAATCACTTAATATCATTGGAGATCGTTGGACACTGTTAATTATTCATGAAATTTTAAACGGAAATGCACTTTTTAATGAAATTAAAAAAGCTTTACCGGGAATTTCTTCTAATTTGCTTTCGGAACGTCTCAGATATTTAGAAGAAGAAGGCCTCGTTCAATCAGAGCTTTATTCACAGCATCCACCTCGATACCGCTATGTATTAACACAAAGCGGAAAAGATTTAGAGCATGTTTTCAATGCACTTATTATTTGGGGAAGCAAACATTTAAAAAAATGTTATAAAAAACTAATTGACCCGGCTACAGGTGATGAGGTGGACATTGCCTATTATTCCAAAAAAACAGGCGAACTTGTCCAAAATGTTGAAGTTATTTCTATTGAAAGTGAGCTTCAAAATATTAAATAAAAATGCTGTCAGGTCTTCTAAGACTAGTTTAAGGATAGGCGTGCTGGAAGCTCCGGCAATTGCCTTTCAGGAGGAGTTTTTCCACGCGTCTAGCCTCTTAGATACCAATTTTTACATAAATTCATTTCCCTTTGTCAATAACGAATACGAAATCCATATTATAAATCCCCTATTCCAGGTTATCATCATTCCCTTGTTCTCCTTTTTCAACACCTTCCGTAAAATCCAGTATGCTTGAATCACCTACCTATTCTTAAAGCATCACTTTAAAAATCCCGCTTACAGCTTTAAATGTTTTCCTGCCTCCGGCTTCAAAAATGCCATCCGCAAACGTCCATCATAATAAAAATAAAAACGCAATTACTAAGCTTATCCTCATTGAACTCCCATCACTTCTTCTGCAAAACGTCCAGATACATCGGTGCAAACCGCTCACAATCAAAATAACACGATTCATTCTCAAAAATTAAAATCATTGACACTAAAAAATATTTTCTATATATAGTTGAAAAAACTAACAAAGTATAATAAAATGATCTACAAATATTAAAACTCACTATTCTTATAAGAATTATTTTGTTAATGAATTAACCGAAGATTAATGAAAATCCGACGACTAAGAGGCGGTGTAATGAATGGATTCTCAGCAGTCTACAATTATTAAAGTTGAAAATTTGAGCAAGAGCTACACAAATAAAAATAAAGAAATACACGTTCTAGACAATATTTCACTAGAAATAAAGCAAGGTGAAATCATCTCCATATTAGGAGAAAGCGGCTGCGGGAAAAGCACTTTTTTAAATATTATCGGCGGCTTTGAAAAGGCGGATAGCGGTCAAGTTTTGCTTGATGGGAATGTGGTGAATCAGCCGAATCGCAAATGCATAATGCTGTTTCAAGACTATGGACTGCTCCCATGGCGAACAGTGCTTAAAAATGTAGAATTGGGGCTGGAAGGTCTCAAGCTTCATCCTGCAGAACGGAAGGAAAGAGCGTTACATTACTTGGCATTGGTTGGTCTAAAAGGAAAAGAAGATTTGTTTCCTCATGAACTTTCTGGAGGAATGCAGCAAAGAGCAGGAATTGCCAGAGCACTTGCACTGAAGCCAGAATTAATTTTAATGGATGAACCGTTTGCAGCATTGGACACGTTTAATCGTTATTATTTGCAGGATGAACTGCTTCGCATCCAGCAAAAGGAAAAAACAACTATTATTTTAGTTACCCACGATATTGATGAAGCAATCTATTTATCAGACCGGATTCTCATAATGCATCCAAATCCCGGTCATATTCACAGGGAGATCAAGATCGCTCTCTCGAAGCCTCGAGACCGAAGCCATTCTGATTTTCAGTATTATCGAAAAATCATTTTTGAAGAATTCCACTTTAACCATCCTAATGTAACAACGGAGTATTATATCTAATTTTTCAAAGCAAGCTCACATTGTATATAAAAAATAAAAATAGGAAAAGGGGAAATTAGATGAAAAGGATTATTCAATCTGGACTGTTTCTATTAGTTATATCAGTATTGTTATTGACAATGGCTGCTTGTGGAGCAAACGGAAGCGATAATACTTCCGAAAGTGGTAAAGATGGAAAAAGAACAATCAAGATCGGGTATTTGCCGATTACTCATGCAGTACCTCTGTTTATCGAGAAGGAATTAGAAAAATATGAAAAATTCAATCTTGAACTCGTGAAATTTGGTTCGTGGCCTGAGCTTGTAGACGCCTTAAACACAGGCAATATTGACGGAGCTTCCATGCTAGTTACTTTGGCTATGAAGGCAAAAGAGCAAGGCATAGATTTAAAAGCTGTCGCATTAGGACATCGAGATGGGAACGTACTTGTCGTAGCAAATAATATTAATAGTGTTAAAGACTTAAAGGGGAAAAATTTTGCTATTCCACACAAATTCTCCACTCACAATATTTTGCTTTATCAAATGTTAAAACAAAACGGATTAAAGTACGATGATGTAAAGGCTGTCGAGATGCCTCCAGCAGAAATGCCGGCAGCTTTATCTGAGGGCAGAATTGCTGGATATGTCGTTGCAGAACCTTTTGGTGCAGCTTCCGTATCGATCGGAAAGGGCAAGGTACTATTTCAAGATAATGAAATTTGGCAGAATTCCATTGACTGTGCACTAGTACTGCGCGGTGAATTTATCGAAAAGGAAAAAGAGATTGCTCAGGATTTTGTTAATTATTACTTAAAAGCTGGTGAGGTAGCAGAGCACAAGGATGAGCAAACAATTGAAATGTCCTCCAAATATATGAAAGCGGACAAAGAAGTAATGGATTTATCTTTTAAATGGATTGCCTATGACGATTTAATCATTCATGAAAAAGACTATAAAGAATTAACGAAAAACTTGATTGAGATGGGCTTACAAAAAAATCCGCCATCTTATGAAGAATTTGTAGATAATTCGCTAATAGACAATGCAAAGCTTCCATAAGGGGAATTCCTATTTCTCGAGCAAACCGAAAGATGGACGCGAATTTAAAGATGTTCTATGGTTAAGCAGGCACTAGGCATGTTGAACAACAGAAGCCCTAATGATGGAAGTATACTAAAATGACAGTTCCGCATGGTTGATGATGCATAAATTCACCAATTAATTTGAGAAAAAAGAGAAGTGATAGGATGATTAAATATAAGAATTTCATAAACGTCATCATTGGTTTTGCTATCTTGATTACCTTGTGGCAATTAATTATTTTCATTGGAAAATATGATTCAGCACTTTTCCCTTCACCCATTCAAGTATGGGATGGAATACTTTCTTTGATTAAAGATGGCACACTGTTCGAACATTTTCAAGTGAGTATCATGCGATTTTTGGCTGGATATCTTTCTGCCGTTGTATTAGCGATCATTTTAGGACTTATTTTTGGCAGAATACCACTATTATGGGGAGTGATTGACCCAATTATCCAGGTATTGCGGCCTGTTTCGCCAATCGCATGGTCGCCGTTTATTGTACTTTGGTTTGGGATTGGCAATATGCCGGCAATAGTAATTATTTTTATTGCTGCCTTCTTTCCTGTTTTGCTATCGACAGTATCTGCTGTAAAGAACGTTGATAAAACTTATTTGAAAGTGGCACAAAATTTCGAGATTAAAAAATTCGAGCTATTGCGCAAAATCATTTTTCCTGCCACATTCCCTTATATTGCGAACGGGCTTCATATAGCTGTAGGTACAGCTTGGATTTTTCTTGTAGCAGGAGAGATGGTTGGAACGCAGTCAGGACTTGGTTATTTAGTTGTCGACGCCAGAAATTCCATGAGGCTAGATTTAGTCATGGCTGCCATACTATTTATCGGCGTATCCGGGCTGCTTCTCGATAAAGCGGTCGGACTTATTGAAAACTGGATTAATCGTATTTGGGGAAGAGCATAATCGCTGTGCACGGCAAACTTTCCTGTTTCAAGGGATATCTCAGCCCTACAAGTTGAAAGTGCTTTTCCAACTAATCATCTAATTACCTATATTAATTTTTCAGAGGATAGTATGTTCATGATTAGAGCATACATCCTCTTTTTTTATACACATCTTTCTTATTTGGAACTAGTCTCTCCAGCGATTTTAGAAAACGGCAAAAATAATTCGGCTATTAAAAATAATCTTTCGGGCAAAATCATGCTAGATGTAAATCTTTTGTAAAGCAAAATTTACAATGAATTAGCTTGGGCACAATATTTGCTTAATATTTGTTTTTTATATTTCTTTTAAAAGCTTTTGATCCTCTGCCCCCATCCAAAGAGCAAGCATATTCTGCCCAACAAGATGTTTCGCGCAATCCAAAGTATAACAAACGTTTGCCAATCGAATTGCTTTTATAACAAAATACTTTGTTAAATCTTAAGAGCAGATTCGGAATTTTAAAAGAAAGGAAATTTAGCTGTGGCAAAAAGCAATGCAGGAACAATTTTGTTGGAAAGATTAAAAAAACATAGAATGGTAGCAGCTATTAAAGAACCGAAATATATTGAGAAAGCGATCAAGAATAAAGAACATTTAAGTGCTGTCTTACTAATGACAGGAACCATTTTAACGGTAAAAAGATATGTTGATTTCATCCAGTCTGAAGGGCTCCCCGTCATATTGCATGTTGAAAAAATAGGCGGTCTGGAAATGGATGGCGATGGAATTGACTTTGTAAAAAAGAATGTCCAGCCAACGGCGATCGTTACAACGAGGAACGGCATTATAAAAAAGGCAAAATCAAGCGGTTTATTTGTTATTCAGCGAATCTTTTTAATTGACACGGAAGTTTATCATAATTTAGTGAAGGATGCGGACCAAATCCGCTCAGATATAATAGAAATTATGCCGTGCCGTGCTCCGGATTTTTTAAAGAAATTCACAAAGGTTTCGCAAGTTCCCGTTATAACAGGAGGGCTGTTGACTTTGCCTGAACATGCGAAGGAAGCGATAAATAATGGCGCACTCGCTGTAACGACGTCCAACTCAAAATTGTGGGAAATGGATTTAAATAAATTTTAAAAGAGAATTTACATATGATTTATACTAGATTAACAATTATCATCTATATTAAAAGTAACAAGTGAATAATTACTGGTGCAAATAGAGAGACCTCAAATTTAATGTATATGAAATAGATATATACATTATATTTGGAGTCTCTTTTTTGTTATGCAAGCAATTGGAGGTGATTTCGACATCATTTAATAGTTTTGTCAGGCCGGGAGATGAAAAGCATTTACACCTAAAATATTAATGGCAAACGATCTGCCAACCTGTCATTGGCATAACGATGAAAAATAGCTTTATCTGTAATTGAAGACAGCTTGTAGAAGCCGCTTGCTCGAACACGGACGGTGATAGCCAGTCAAAGGCAACACGATTTGTTAACTGATTCATGTAAAGAATTTTCTAAATAGGCGAAATGTCACGACAGTTTGAAGATCCCTTTCATTAATTACGCTCAAACAATTTGGTGAGGAGGAATATAATGAAATCATTTGTAAAATTGATTTGCGCATTTACATTAGTATTTATGTTAGCAGCTTGTAACAACACGAGCAAGCAGGCAGCCAATGACTCTCCTTCTAAATCAGAGGACGGCAACAAAAAAACTGTTATCGAATACTGGCACGTAAATGCTGAAACTCAAGGCGGAAAAACAGTAGAAGAGTTAGTGAAGGAATTTAATGCACAAAGTGATACTGTAGAAGTCGTAGCCAAATACAACCCGGACATGTATAAAGGGTTGATGCAAAATTTACAGGCTGAAGTAGCTGCGGGCAATTCACCAGCAGTTGTACAAGTAGGATGGGCATTTTTAGACTACTTCTCAAATAATTTTCATTATGTGCCGCCGCAAGAAATAATAGATAAATATTTTCCAGAAGATAAAACATTTTTAAAAGATCATTTCTTAAAAAATGTTTTGGATTTAGCGAAAAATTCGGATGGTGAACAAGTCGGGATTCCATATTCGTTAAGCAATCCAGTCCTCTATATTAATCGAGACCTTTTACGAAAAGCTGGTTTAGATGAAAATGGGCCAAAAACGTGGGAAGAGGTAAGAGAATTTTCCAAAATAATAAAAGAGAAAACAGGAAAATATGGGTTTTATTTGCAGGAGCCGGCAGATAACTGGGCTACACAAGCTTTATTAGAAAGCAACGGAGCCAAAATGATTACGGACGGAAAAGCAACATTTGCTTCAAAAGAAGGAATTGAAGCGTATCAACTATGGGCTGATATGGTGTTAAAAGATAAAACAGCCTTGCATTTGCCTTGGGATCAAGGTGTACAAAGCTTTATCGATGGCAATGTCGCCATGGTCTATACAACGATTGCCCAACGTTCGCATATCCAAGCGAATGCCAAATTTGACGTAGCGGCAATCAAATCGCCAGCATGGGAAGGAAAAGAAGTAAGACTGCCGGCAGGTGGCGCAATGCTGGCTATTACAGCAAAAGATGAAGATCAGCAAAAAGCAGCATGGGAATTCATGAAATTTCTTTATAGCGTTGAATCAATGGCTAAATGGACAGAAGGAACAGGTTATGTGCCTCCACGTAAAGATGTTGCAGAAGCAGAAAATGGACTTAAATCATTTTTAGAAGAAAATGAAATGATGAAGCCTGCCATAGAACAAATGGACAAGATTGTTCCTTGGGCATCATTCCCTGGAGACGCCGGTTTACAAGCAGAGCAATTATTAATAGATGTACGCGACGAAATTCTTACAGGAAAAGTGTCAGTAGAAGAAGGTTTAAAATCAACGGAAAAATCCATCAACGAATTGTTAAAGTAAAAGGAAATGTCTACAAAGGGTGACTAACATTTATAACAATTTTTCAAAAAAACTTCCTTTAGTCACCCTCCTTTTAACTTTTATTTTCGGTATCAGTGCGGAGGGTAATAAAAATATGAGTGATGGGACGGTTTTTAAAAATAAAGAGAGTTGGAAAGCGTATTGCTTATTGATTCCAACGTTAATTATATTTTCGATATTCATGTTCTGGCCATTTTTATACACGATTTATTTAAGCTTTTTTGACTGGAACATGATTACTCCGACAAAAGAATTTGTCGGATTGAAAAACTACATTGATGTTTTATCAGATCGAAATACATATAAAATATTGGGAAATACATTTATATATATTGCTTTCTTATTAGTTATAAACTGTATCATACCGTATCTTTTTGCTTTCGTTTTAGATTTAATTTTAAAACGATTTAATGGTTTTTATAAAAGCGCCTTGTTTCTGCCGGCATTCATCTCATTGGTCGTCGGTTCGATATTGTTTACGTGGATTTTAAATCCAGTTTCCGGACCTGTTGCCATTATTTTAGGATGGTTCGGCATTGAAATGCCGATTTGGAGTAAATTAGACGGTTGGGTCATATTGGTTTTAAGTTTGATTACATCTTGGAAAGTATTTGGCTATAACTTTATCGTCCTTTATGCTTCTATCAACGGTATTTCACGCGAAATAATAGAAGCAGCCCGTTTGGATAATGTTCCTTTATGGAAAATATTCTTTCATATCGTCTTGCCTATGAGCAGCGCTACTGGCATTTATGTGTTTATTATTACAATCGTCCAAGGACTGCAGTATGTATTCACGCCTATAAAAGTGATAACACAAGGCGGTCCAAATTACGCCAGCTCCAATGCGATCTATCACGCCTATCACGAAGCCTTCGTACTTTACAGAACAGGACATTCTGCAGCTTTATCAATTATGACGATGTTAATCTTTTTCATATTATTAGTTCTTGAATTTAAGTTTGTTGAAAGAGGTATCTATTATGAAAATTAAACGATCTGTTGCGATACCTTGGCACATTATTTTTATCATTACAATCATTATTCTTTTATATCCTATCGTTTTTGCATTAGGTTCATCGTTTAAAACGTTGGAAGATGCCTACAACAATGTTTTGAACATAGTTCCGTTAAATCCGACATTCGAAAACTATATCACATTCTTTAATAGTTTACCTGCTTTCAAAATTACGATGAATACGTTCATTATTGCCTCTGTTGCGACAATTTTCAAACTGATTACATCATTTTTAGCAGCGTATGCTTTCGTATTTTTGCAGTTTAAAGGGAAAAACATTTTATATTTTATGTTAATTAGTACAATTTTTATCCCTTTTACCGTAACAATGATTCCAAACTATTTGATCATATCGGGTATCGGTTTAGTCAACAGCGTTTGGGGTGTTATTTTGCCGCAGCTTGCCAATGCGCTTGGTATCTTTTTAATGAGGCAGTCGATGAAAACAATCCCCATCTCGTTAATTGAAGCAGCCAAATTAGATCATATTGGACACGCCCGGATTATGAAAGATATCGTTCTCCCATTAGTTAGGCCGGCTGTCACATCAACAGGTATCTGGTTTTTCATTACTACCTGGAACGAATACGTATGGCCGGTGCTCATTTTAAAAAGCAAGGAAAATTATACATTGCCTCTTGCTTTACAGATGTACATCAGCTCAGAAGGCGGCACGAATTTTACTGTCGCCATGGCCGTATCAGTCATCACAATGATAATACCTTTAACTTTATATTTAATTTTCCAGAAGTATATTATAGGAACATTTACTTCTTCTGGAATTAAATAACGGAGGATGGCACAATGAAGGAAATAAGATTTGAAAACGTTTGGAAATCCTATGGAAAAACACATGTTGTAAAAGGGCTCAATCTTACCATTCATCCTGGAGAACGTTTAGTTCTTCTAGGTCCGTCCGGATGCGGCAAATCGACAACTTTACGCATGATTGCAGGCCTTGAAGAAATTACTTCGGGCGACTTATATTTGAATGGCGTAAAGGCGAATGACATTCCAAGCGGAAAAAGAAATGTAGCGATGGTATTTCAAAATTATGCATTATATCCTCATATGAATGTCGTTGAAAATATTACGTACGGTTTAAAAGTTCAGAAGGTTCATAAAGACGAAATTCAAAAAAGATTAAATGCTGTGTTAGAAATGCTCCAGTTGAAAGGATATGAAAACAGATTGCCGAAAGATTTATCCGGCGGGCAAAGGCAGCGTGTCGCTTTAGCAAGAGCCGTTGTAAAAAAATCTGATTTCTTTCTGCTTGATGAACCATTATCAAATTTAGATGCGCAGCTAAGAGTATCTGCGCGCAAGGAACTAGTGAAAATCCATGAAATGTATAAGCAAACAATCGTTTATGTTACACATGATCAAATTGAAGCAATGACTATAGGGGATCGTATTGCGTTAATGAATCAAGGGCAATTGCAAATGGTAGATACGCCGGAAAATGTATATAACCGCCCTGCAAACATCTTTACGGCAAAATTTATCGGCTCGCCTCCAACGAATATTGTCGATATGGATTATTATGATGGCAAGGTTATGATCGGGAAACAATCATTTTTATTGCATCCGATGTGGATCCGACAAATAAATGAATGCAATGCCAAAACGTTTGTTTTTGGAATTCGTCCTGAACATCTAGAAATTTATAAAACTCCCCAAGAAAACACATTAAAAGGCACAGTGAAATACGTGGAAAACCAAGGAAGCAGCTACAGTATTTATATAAATTTAGAAGGTCATGAAGTGATTGCGATGAGTGAAAAAAAGAATTGGCATCCGGGGGAAATGGTCTATTTAAAACCAAAAATGGATCGTATTCATATTTTTGATCAAGAATCCACACAATCAATAGGCTATCCGCAAGAGCTGGATCTGAATGAAAGCAGTCCGATGAATCACAAAATCAATGTGGAAACATATCTTTCATGAGGTGGTTGTTTATGAAAAGAAAAATCTGTTATTCTGATTTGCCGCTTGTATCAAAAGATCCTTTAAAAAATGTCCATGACTTAATTGAATATGGAGCTGATAAAGTTGAACTATTAATGGATGGCGAAAAATGGGATGACATGGAAAAATCATTCAAAAAATTGTCTTCCAAACTAAAAGAATTGCCCATCGGCTACACCATTCATCCGCCAGCATGGGATATTAACTTAACAAGTGAAAATAAAGCGATTCGGGAAGCTTCATTTTTTGAATACAAAAAAGCGATTGAGTTTGCCGGCATGATTCAGGCTTCGCATGTTGTGATCCATCCTGGGTTCTGTTTTTCTCCGGTTTTTGACAAACGTTTAGCAAAGCAGCGAGCTGAAGATTATATCCATCAATTATGTGAATTTGCTAAACCTTTGAACGTCAAGCTGGCAATCGAAAACGTCGGATACAACGGCAGTTCGATTTTTACGCAAGATGAGTTTATAAGCTTTTTAGAAAATATTCATGACACGGCAGGATATTTACTTGATATTGGCCACGCAAATTTAAACGGTTGGGATATTCCGCAAATAATGAAACAGACAAAGGATCGACTGATTGCCCTCCATGTTCATGATAATAACGGAACAGGAGACGATCACTTGCCAATCGGTGAAGGAACCGTCCCATGGCAAGAAATCTTTAAAACGATTCATGAACAATCAATCGATTGTCAGCTCATCCTAGAATATGCCCCCGGAACACCGTTAGAAAAGTTACGCGAAGGCAAAGAAATTCTTCTAAAAGAACTTTCAACAGAATAAAGGTGGAGTATTGTATTGTTACACATTGACGATTTTGATGCATATTGTTTTGATTTAGATGGAACTATATATATTGGCAATAAACTTTTGCCCGGTGTAAAAGAAACGATCGACCGATTAAGGCGCCATAACAAAAAAATTCTTTTTATCACAAATACATCGACACAAACAAGAGAAGAATGCAGAGAGCGGCTTCATCATTTAGGAATTCAAGCGAAACTGGACGAAATCATGACAGCTTCTTATTTGTCAGCTGTATATTTTTTAGAGAAATCTCCGGACTCTTTAGTCTATATTGTAGGTGAAAAAGCGATTTCGGAAGAATTCCACAAATTTTCCCTAAAAATGACCGACAATCCTATGGACGCGACCCACGTACTTGTCGGGCTTGATCGCTGCTTCACTTACGAAAAACTCAATTTGGCAATGAACGCGGTTCGTAATGGAGCCAAATTAATTGCAGCCAATCCGGATTCGCTTTGTCCAGTTCCTGAAGGGTATATTTCAGATACACTGGCAATAGCGAAAGCAATAGAAGCTGCATCAGGACGGCCGATCGATCAGGTGATCGGGAAGCCTTCCTCTTTTTACGGCAAAAAAATTCTTGAAAAATTAAACATAAACAGCAACAGGTGCTTAATCATTGGCGATCGCTTAGAAACCGATATTTTGCTTGGAAAAACAAATAATTGCCGCACATGCCTTGTATTAACAGGAGCCTCTAGAAAAGAAGATATTGAAAAAAACAAAATTTACCCGAATTATATTGCACAAAATTTACAGTATTTGTTTTTCATGAAATAAATCGATGCTTTCATACATACTGATTTTTAGGTAAAAAGTTCAAACCCAGGTGGACGTGATTCATCCTCAAAGCTGTCACGCTCCACCTGTTTTTTATACACACAATCAGCCATTAAATTTTTTGACAACAACATCATTGAAAATACTCATCCAAAGCGACAATCATCGCCCCCATCCGCTCCAGTTCTGGAGCCACGATGCGCTGCACCCCATATTCCTTCAATTCTCCAGCAGTTACTTTGCCGACGGCTGCTGCCAAAACATTTTGTTGAAATGCCTCTATAAGGTCGGATGTTGCTCCTTTTTTTTCAGCCAATTTAAAAAGCACTCTTACTTGCGGGGCAGCTGTAAACGCAACAGCATTCAGCTTATTCTCGATTATTTCATCCAGCAGCTGCTCGACGGTCTCAGGATTAGGTACAATGGAGCGGTATGGCAAAATTTCATGCAAAATCGCTCCGTGCTTTTCAAACCATTCTGAAAGCTTTGGCACCGGTTCTCCATGCAATTGTAAAAAAACATGCTTGTCTTTAAAAGAAAATCCTTCAATAGCCCGAAGCAGCCCGCCATTCGTTCCGTCATCATCGGCAGCATCCGGCTGAATGCCGATTTGTTTAAGAGCCGCTTTCGTTTTATAGCCGCGGGCAGCTATTTTTGCTTCTTTTAAAACGTTTATAAATGAATCCAAAATGCCGATCTTTTCTGCCGCTTCCAACAGAGCATTCGTCCCTATTCCTGTCGTAAACACAGCCCAGTCAGTCCCTTTTTCAACAATGCTTCGAAGATCAGCCTCCAATTCCGAAGGAGAGCATTTTATTGTTTCTTGAATGGCTCGAATAACAGGCTCCCCTCCTTTTTTACGAATTAACGTGGAAATTTCCTCGCTCTTTCGAGAACCTGTGATGGCGATCCGCTTCCCATGTAAATTTCCCATGCCTTTCTTCCCCCTTTTTCTCTATCATACTATAAATACTCCGTTCATCCCTTATTTTCAAATGAAAAAGTTTGAGTCAAGTATTTGTGGGCAACTTTTTTATGGAAGTAGAGTTAGAGCCGTTATGGAATTTCAATGTTTTTGTATGTTAGCGGTAGACGGGATTATAGGAAAAGCACACCTGGCTTTCTGCATTAATAAGTGCCGTTGTTGTTTTTGGCTAACTTTATCTGCAAAAAGGATCTCCATTTTCTATGTTCATCTATTATTCTATTTACCAGAAATATTTTACTAATTTACCAAATTTAAGTTGAAAAAAGTGGAATTTAAAATATAATGAAAATGAAAAGGAATTTTTTCCTAATACTTTATTAACAGAGGAGGAGAATTCTTAATAAAGGGAAAATTGGAAAAGTATTGAGTACAGTCTTGTCTTTATGCATGTTATCGGTAATTTTGCCATCTGTATCTCATGCAAATTCTACTTCTTCTGAGGACATAGTCCAACAACAGTTAGAAACTTTTGAAAGAGTGGAGAAAGAGATCGAATCTGACCCAGAACTAGTTCAACCTGATAAAAATTCATCATCTTATAATTTTAAAGCTAATAATTTTCAAGCGTTAGCAGCAGCATCATATCCAAAAAGAAAAGGAGTTATATTAGTAACTAAAGATGGAAAATTTGGTTCTCTAGTAGGGCATGCAGGAATCATATACTCAGAAACATCAACAGTTGAATCTTTCCCAAAAGAAGGAGTGAAAACATTCAAAAATAATTGGAATACAAAATATAAAACTGTTTATGCGGTAACGACAAAGGGAACAACTGTCGCTCAAGATGCAAAAGCTGCAGACAGAGCGTATTCACACAAAGGAAAACCTTATAATTGGGAATTTACGAATATCAACACTACAAAAAAATTTTATTGTTCGCAATTAGTATATGAAGCATATAAGTATACTACAGGTTTAAACTTAAATCATGGCGGAGGAATCGTATTTCCAATTGATTTAGTTAACTCTTCTCACACGTATATCATTTATACTAAAGGAGTTTAACAAATGAACCTTTTTAAAACGATAACAAACAGATACAAAATGATCTTTATCTGTTTGTTATCCTCCATGATCTTTTTACAAGGATGCTTCTCAACGGAAACAAAAAACATCGAAGATTACAAATATGCAGTGATTTATACAGATATGTTTGAGAAAGCAGTTATACACCTGTACAATGAAAAAGGAAAGTTTCTTTCAAAACATAAAACGAAATACAGAGGAATGCCTCTTGGAGCTTTTATGGAAAGACCTATTCATATGAATAATAAAGTATATTACGCTAATCCACAATCTAAATACAACACAAATGAATTTATATTAGAGTCTCAACTTTCGCAGCTCAATTTTGGTAAATAAGCCTTGATATAATTAGGCAAAACTACAATCCATTTACGTAATTGACTTTCGATGAATTTTTTAATCTTTTGATTTACATTTTGAAGTGCATCTTCAAGAATTTCAATGAGTAGTTGAAGTGCAAAGGCCCAATCTAGTTCATCGATTTCATCACAAAGTTCATAAAAAATGCCGCCTAATGTTCGATAATCTGTACTTACTCGGTTTTGCCAAGACAAAACAATGTACCTTGTAAACACAATAGTGGTATGGCTGATCATGGAATCATAAGATCTTCCTTGGAACTCTTTTTGGAGTTTCAATAAGGATTTGACTGTTTTGAAGAATACTTCAATATCCCAACGTATCCCATAAATACGAATGATTTCTTGATCCGATAAAGTACAGTCTGTACTCAAAATAGCTAGCCACTGTCTCTTTTTATTACGATTACGGACAAATACCACTTTAACAGGTACGCCATTTGCCATCGTTGTGTGAATAGAGCGCAAAATACCCTTTTGATGTTGTGATGGTTTAGCTGTTTGGTATAGTTTTTTTAGGCTCACCCATTCACCGTTCACTTGATATCTTTGTTTTGTATCCTTCACCATTCCAATAACATCCAACCCTTGATCCACAATGGACTTGATCAAAGGCTGTTGGGTAAACCATGTATCCATTAAAACGTATGAGGCATCGATTCCTTGAGAAAGTGCCCGTTTAATCATATTGGGAATAACTTCCGGCGCTTTTTGTAAAGCTTCGACACGCCGCTTATAACCGGATGTACGCTTATCGATTCGGTTATCAATCCCATTGATTTGGGAATTCGTAGAGCTTAATAAAGCAAAATCAATAGGCAAAAATGTAGCACCATCTGACCAGCCGAGTGTAAGCATACGAAATCCTTTGTAATAACGCATTTTTTGAGAAGAATGATCGAAACAGCGAGCAAGCAGTTCAACCTTTTTACTGCGATTTCGTTCATAAGATGAGTCGTCCACGATCAGCACTTTCGGACGGTCGTGTCTCGTTAAACTACTTACCTTCATAATGGTGAAAGTACTCAAAACAAGTAAAAACCTGCGCCAATTGTATTGAGGGTTATTTAAGAAGCGATAAATAGCGTTTTTTTCCGGCAAATCTTTAGCTTTTTTACTTTGAAGAAGTCGAAACAAATTTTTGCCTTCAAAAACTAAACTAAAAACTAGCTGGAATAAATAGGCGCAGGAATAACCGAAACCCTTGTTAATTCCCACTTTCCTTAAATATTTTAAGATTTCAAGTTCATCAAATATAGCTTTTACTTCTTTTGGTAGTTGATTGTTCAGTCTGTTATTCGTTATCATAATAAGAGACACCTCACCTGCTTTTGGTAATGTTTTTTCTGGACAATTAAACTATACCAAAAGTTGAGGTGTTTTTTTTTTGCAAATTTTTATGTCAAGAAGTATTCGAAACAACCAACAAACCCATTAACCGTAAGGCTTAGAAATCCAATTTACTGTGAGAAAGTTGAGTTAGAGTTAAATAAAAGTAATTTGCAGATTAAAGAAATTCCTAACGAAGAAAAAATTGCTCCCACAGTTTGGACTGTTGATAAGGAGTTTGCTTACATGTCTGGGGGAGATCTCACTTCCTCTGATCTTGCCAAAACAAATATAGCAACAGGAAAACAGGTCGCATCCACTGAGCTCAAGGGGCAAGCCATTCATATGATTGAACATTCAGACAAATTATATGTATTAACCTTTATACACTCCAATCCAGATGATATTTACGGTATTATCAATGTAATCAATAAAAAAGATCTATCTTTAATTGAAACAATAAAAATAGACGATATGATGTATTCATCAGATATGGAGCTCGTTGACAACGATCTTTTCCTAGTAAAAACATCAGATGGAAAAGACAATCAGTCAAATGAATTAATAAAAATAAACTTGATGAACAAGAAAATTGAAAAGATTACCCTTCCGTTCAAATCCTTGAGTGATATGCATGTACACAAAGATCATATCTTTATCACACAAGGAGATATACAACGAGAACCCACGGAAAAGAAAATTGCGAAACTTCATTTAAATTCTTCTAAAATTGATGTATTTACTACAGAAATTGAAAACTATGTATCATATATTCATGAAGATCAATTTATTACATCAGACGGCACAAAGATACAAATTTATAATCTTGATAACTTCAAAAAAGAAAAAGAATTTAAGTTAGAAGGAGATGAGAGTCTATTCACTTCATTTTTCATCAATGATTAAAAGCCAATACTATGTAGCAAGGTATTGGCTTTTTGTAATGCCTTCTCACGGTGTCTAACTTGCGAGTCTCATAATCAAATGTTGACCTTGTCTATGACTTTCGGCATATGTATGTGTTTCTTGCGTCTGTTTCTTTTATCGAAAAGGTTGAGACGTTCAAGCACATACTAATCAATTCGACATGTCGGTCATACCTCCCTGGGTAAGGGTACAGTCTTTCCTTCCACCTGTCTGCTTCATTTACTCTGTACCATCTTCGACAGAAAGGACTTTGTTTCATCCAATGGCAACTAGCCTCATATGAAGTTCGTGTTTCGAGAGACACCCTAAGTTTGCTGCCCGCTTCCTTCAGATTCCACATCACCACGGACACCCTTGCGTTAAGCTAACTGCTACTTTTGCTTTCGCAGCTCTGGACTTTCTCCCTAGAGATTACACCCATGCCCGGGTGCATATGAAAAAAGAGAGCTGTTTTCAGCTCCCTTTTGAAAAATTATTGGATCGCATTATCCACTTCTTTCACCATTTCAGCAACCGAAATCAATCCGCCGCCGGATAAATACCAGTAGTTAGGATCTAAGTACACAATATTGCCGTTTTTGTAGGCATTTGTCTTTTTCACTAATTCATTTTCTACTGTTTGTTTTGCAGATGATTGGCCGCCTACAACAGCACCGCGGTCTACCACAAATAAGTAATCAGGATTTTTTTCAACGATATATTCAAATGAAATGCTTTGTCCGTGTGTAGAAACTTCAATGTTTTCATCTACAGCTTTAATTCCAAATTCATCATGGATGAGTCCAAATCTAGATTTCGGTCCATATGCGCTGACTTTCCCTTCATTGGCTAAAATAACTAATGCATTTTTTCCAGACGCTTCTGCTTTTTCTTTTAGCTTTTTAATCGATTCATCGATTGCTGCCAGTTCTTTTTCAGCTTCCTCTTCTTTACCGAAAATTTTTCCAAGTGTTTTCACATTTTCATGGAATGACTCTAAATATTTCGTTGTATCAACACCCATAAAGATGGTTGGTGCAATTTTCTCAAACTCTTCATAAACCTCTGATTGTCTTCCGGAAATAATGATCAAATCAGGCTCAATCGAACTGATTTTTTCAAAATCCGGTTCTTTTAAACCGCCGACATTTTCATATTTATCGTCACTGTATTTGTCTTTTAAATAGGATGGAAGGTTATCCTTCGGTACACCTGCCACTTCAACGCCAAGCTTATCCAATGTGTCAAGAGCACCAAAATCAAAAACGACGACTTTTTCTGGATTTTTCTTCACTTTTGTTTCGCCAAGCTGATGCTTAATCGTCAGTTCTTCTGACTCCTGTTTCGTGTCATTTTTTTCACCTTCGCCGCTAGTTGACCCGTTCGAGCCGCAAGCTGCAACAACAAAAACCATCAAAGAAGCAATGAGAAAAACTAAAAACTTTTTCATAAAAATTACCCCCTGTATATTTTTTAAATGATGTCGGCAATTCTTTAAACATCTCGCAATTGAATAAGAAAATCATTATCATTTCGAATTCTTTGTAAGGAAGAGCTGACAGCTCTTCCTTCTGCTGAGATGTTTATCAAAATGCCTCCATCCATACTACCCTTCTTAAGAAAAGTACACACATATTTTGCAATTGTTTATTTGCTGGATGTTTATATCCATATCATATACGTCTTTTAAGACAGAACGATCTATGACTTGATCAGTTGGCCCGACGTGTACGAGTTCTCCATCTTTCATTGCAACTACATAATCGGCATACACCGATGCAAAATTGATATCGTGCAGTACAATGACAATTGTTTTTCCAAGCTCATCGACAAGTTTTCTTAGCATTTTCATAATTTGCACAGAGTGCTTCATATCTAAATTGTTCAATGGCTCATCAAGCAAAATATATTCGGTATCCTGCGCGATCACCATAGCGATAAAAGCCCGCTGCTTTTGGCCTCCGCTCAACTGATCAAGAAATTTATGTTCAATCTCTTCAAGCCCCATGTAACGGATCGCTTCATCCACATGCCTTTGATCTTCTTTTGTTAATCTTCCGCTTGAATACGGAAATCTGCCGAAAGAGACAAGTTCCCTGACTGTTAAGCGAAGATTAATGTGGTTTGATTGCTTTAAGATCGAAATTTTTTTCGCCAAATCGTTGCTTTTGCATGCGCCAATTTCTTTTCCGTCAATCAATATTTCTCCTTCATCTTTTTTTATTAATCGGCTGATCATTGATAGCAGTGTGCTTTTTCCAGCTCCGTTTGGGCCGATGAAGGCTGTGATTTTTTGTTTCGGAATTTTCAGCGAGACGCCTTTTACTACAAATTTGTTTCCGTACTGTTTTGAAACATTTTTTACTTCTACCATGATCGATTCTCCTTTAATAGAAGATAAATAAAATAAACCCCTCCAACAAAATTAATGACAACACTTAACGTAGTTGAAAATGTAAACACTCTTTCGACCAATAGCTGACCGCCAACCAACGCAATGATGGAAAAAAGAACGGTCCCGATCGTTAAAACACTATGTTTATATGTGTTTAAAAATTCCCTTGCCACGTTAATCACGAGAAGGCCCAAAAACGTCATCGGACCGGTTAAAGCTGTCGAAATCGAAACGAAAACAGCCACAATGATCAAAAGCCTTTTGACAACATGATCGTAATCAATGCCGAGATTAATCGCATGCTCCCTTCCAAGTGCCAGCACATCTAAATATTTGGCATATTTCAGTGAATAAAGACCCGCCAGCAGCATAACGGCAATCGACAAGTACAGCAAATCCGTATTCACGTTATTGATGCTGGCAAACATTCTGTCCTGCACAATTAGAAATTCGTTAGGATCTATCAGCACTTGCATAAAAGAAGTCAAGCTGTTAAATAATGTTCCGAATATCAGTCCAATTAGAAGAAGAAAATAAATGTCTTGACCCTCGCCTCGAAGAAGGAATTTGTAAAAGATCAGTGCAAACAGCATCATAAAGAACAAGGAAAGCGCAAAGTTAATATTTTTATCGATCATCGCAACATGTGTTGAACCAAATAAAAAGACAAGCATGGTTTGCAAAAGCATATATAAAGAATCTAAACCTAAAATGCTCGGAGTTAAAATTCTGTTGTTTGTAATCGTTTGAAATACTAACGTTGAAAAACCAATTGCTACACTTGTAATAATAACCGCCAGCATCTTCACCGAACGGCGCGGCAATGCATAATCCCAATTTTTGCCGAGGTCGATGAACAAAAAGGTGATAATTAAAAGGACTGCGACCACTAGAAGAGATGTTATTTTCGCTCTATAACCCATATGCTTTTCTCCTCATAAGTAAGTAAACAAAAATGGCACTGCCGATAACACCGACGGTTAAGCTGATCGAGATTTCGTACGGATATATAATGATTCGCCCTAAAATATCGCAAAACATAACGAAAACAGCACCGAGCAAAGCGGTATGAATCAAATTCTTTTTCAAATGGTCTCCATTGTATATGGCGACAATATTCGGAACGACAAGACCTAGAAACGGAATGGTTCCAACCGTCAATACAACAGATGAAGTGATCAAAGCTACGATAACAAGTCCGATATTGACAACTTGTTTATAATTCAAGCCTAAATTTTTCGAAAATTCCTCTCCCATTCCAGCGACAGTGAATTGATTCGCATACAAGTATGCAATTAATACAAAAGGAATACTGACGTACAATAATTCATATTGACCTTTTAAAATTAACGAAAAATCTCCTTCCAGCCATGAGGAAACATTTTGAATCAAATTATTTTTGTATGCAAAAAAAGTAGTGATAGATCCAATGATATTGCCGAACATCAGCCCGACTAGAGGAACAAAAATAGTATCTTTATATTTAATTTTTTCTAATATTTTCATAAAGATAAATGTTCCTAAAAGTGCAAAAGCAAAAGCGACAATCATTTTTTGAATCGGACTAGCGTCTGCAAAAACCATGATCGCAACTAAAATCCCCAATCTGGCGGAATCCATTGTTCCTGCCGTAGTTGGGGAAACGAACTTGTTTCTGCTCAGCTGCTGCATAATAAGACCGGCAATGCTTATACTCGTTCCTGCAATAATAATGCTAATGACGCGCGGAATTCTGCTGATGATCAAAATTTGTATTTGTTCATCTGTCAAATTGAATATATCAGTTGGTTTAATATCGTTTACTCCGATAAAAATCGATGCAATTGAAAGGATAATGAGAGCAATGATCAAATATCGTTTTTTCATTTTTTAACTCTTTCCGTAATAAATTAATAATGAGATTCGTTATCAATTATAATAAGAATAAGACTCATTTTCAATAAATTAAGAAAAAATGTCTGAATTTGTCCACAATTTGATGGATGAAGAAGATTAAACCTCTCTTGTAAACATCTATTTTTTACCATAAATTTCATTGAATACTAGCTTCCATGTAGTAAAATCCTCTTATCAAATATTTTCTCCCGCCAAAATTTTACTTACAGAAAATGTTTAAACATTTGATGAACTTGCATAATTATAAATTGTTTGATTTTTTTATTGACAAAATAATGTTCATACCGATAATATATATGAATAAATATTTTGTTTTACTTATAATTATTCATTCGATTAAATGAGGGAGTATACATGCACATTCGAAGAGCGACTATGAGCGATACAGATGCCATCTATCAATTAATTAAACACTATGCATTGGAAGGAAAGCTGCTCAGCAGAACGTACGCATCTATTTATGAGAATTTACAAAATTTTTATGTTGCAGATGAAGGCGGAGCAGTGGCTGGCGTTGCCAGCTTGCATATTTTAGACAAAGATTTGGCTGAAATCCGCTCGCTGGCCGTTGACCCTGACCATACCGGAAAAGGCATCGGAAAAGAGCTCGTAAAACAAATCATTTATGAAACAAACAGGTTGGAAATTGAAAATTTGATTGCCTTAACGTATCAAATCGAGTTTTTTACCAAATTAGGATTCGATATCGTTGACAAGCAATCTCTCCCGCAAAAAATGTGGAAGGATTGCATCAATTGTCCGAAACTTCCATCGTGTGACGAAACAGCTATGTTAAAAAAAGTATGGCAGACAGAACTAGCGAAACAATAAAAATAATTTCATCACACTTTTTTATTGCCCGCCTCAAAGAAGCCGCACCGCCGCAGTTTTCAATAGTAAATAAAATGAAAGGAGCTATCCAGAAAGTCAAATCCCTATCGTAAACAAAAAATTATAAACGTCGATATATCAACGTTTATAAAACATTAAAGGGGGCGTCAATAAGCCGTAAAAACGACTTATTAGACACCCCTTTGCATCCATAAACCATTTACAGCACAAATTGTCGAATAGCATGGGCGACACCGTGTTCATCGTTTGTCCTCGTCACGATATCGCACATTTCTTTCACCTCAGGCTCGGCATTCCCCATTGCAACGGAAAGCCCTGCAGCTTCCAGCATTGGAACGTCATTGAAATTATCACCAATCGCAATCGTTTGTTCCAATGGGATATTGTAGTGCTTGGCAACAGCTTTTAATCCGTATCCTTTATTTCCCTTTTCATCCATTATTTCAATGTTGTAGTCACCTGATGTCGTAACCGCAATCCCAGCAATGTTTTCTAATTGTTCCATAATTTCTTTTCTAGTATGTTGATTAAATTGCAAAATAAAAAACTTCTGGACCGATAAATCACCGCGGTTTATAACATCTTGTATATGACGAAAGTATCGATTATTGTCGGTCCTTTTTGGCTGCTCGATAAACTGTTTGTACTCAGATTCAAGCAAACATTTTGCCAGCTCCGGATTCGACTGCAGAGCAGAGCGAACTTTGGCGCTCCAGTCTTCCGGCATCCAAATACCATCATTTGTATAAAGTTTATACGGCACACCATAACTCTCCAAAATTTCGGCTACTTCCAACATGTTTTGTTTGTTCATTGAAATGTATTTCGGCTTTTCTCCTTCGATTACGACAACTGTTCCATTGCTTGCTGCAAATGGACATGCAAAATCATATTCGTCCAGCAGTTCACGAATACTCTCAGGCGCCCTGCCGGAGCAAATCATGATGATGTTTCCCTCATTTTGTGCTTCCCGAATAGCTGTAAGATTTTCTTCTGATATGGATAAATTGGAAGATAGCAATGTCCCGTCTAAATCAATAGCTACTAATTTCATACTGTTTCCCCTTTTAACAAAGTAAAGTGATTATATTCATTATATATGATCCTTTATTTCTGACAACATGTCTTTCGTTTTTAATTGCGGCTTTAGCTGGTTTGTGACTAAATCAAAATAAAATCCCTCTTTTTCCAGCAATTCATCATGAGATCCTTTTTCCACAATGCGACCATCCTGGATAACAAATATTTGATCTGCTTTTTTAATCGTATTCAGCCGATGAGCGATCACAAAGCTTGTTCTCCCCTTCATCAGCCTCTCCAGCGCTTCTTGAATCTTTAATTCTGTTACAGTGTCAATGCTGCTTGTCGCTTCATCCAGCAATAAAATGGACGGATTTTTTAAAATCGCCCTCGCAATTGAAAGAAGTTGTTTTTGACCTTGACTGATGCTCGTTCCACCTTCGTTAATGATTGTATCATATTGATCAGGTAGGTTTTTAATAAATGAATGAGCATTTGCTAGCTTTGCCGCTTCCTCCACTTCCTCATCTGTTGCATCTAATCTTCCGTATCGGATATTTTCACGAATTGTCGTGTGAAACAAAAAAGGATCCTGCAATACAAACCCCATTGCCTGACGAAGTTCACTCCGTCTTAATTTGGAAATATCCTTTCCATCTATCAAAATTCTCCCTTCATTTACTTCATAAAAGCGTGCCAGTAAATTGATGATCGTTGTTTTTCCGGCGCCGGTGGCACCGACAAGGGCAACTGTTTCTCCCGGAGAAACATGAAAGCTAATATTTTTTATCGTTTGGCTCTCTTCCCCGTATGAAAAAGATACTCGATCAAACACAATGTCTCCTTTTATATTTGCGGATTGTACATATTCTCCAAAATCAGCTTCCTCTGCCTGCTCATCGAGCAAATCAAATACCCGCTCTGCACCGGCAACCGCAGATAATAATGTATTAAATTGATTGGCAAGATCATTTAAAGGCCGTGTAAACTGCCTGGCGTACTCCGCAAAAACAACAATCGTTCCGATGGTTATCCACCCTTTTAGAGCAAAGATTCCACCGAACCCTGCAATCAATGTAAAACTTAAATTGTTTAATACGTGCATAAGCTTTGGGATAAAACCGGAAATCGTCTGAGCCCAAAATGAAGATCTCCGCAGCCTTTCATTTTTTTCTAAAAACTCATGCATAACCCGGTTCTCTTGTGAAAAAGTTTTGACAATTCGCTGACCAGTGATGGTTTCTTCAATGTATCCATTCAGTTCTCCTAAACTTCGCTGCTGCTCTTTAAACAATTGTCCAGTCCGCCGGGTAATCCATTTCATACCTACAACCAATAAAGGAACAACTATTAAGGTGATGATTGTTAAAAAAGGGCTCATCCATAACATAACAGAAACAACACCAATTAATGTAAGAACACTGGATGAGATTTGAATCACTGAGCTGTTTAATGTCGAGCTGACGTTTTCAACATCATTGGTCATTCGGCTCATCAGCTCTCCCGTTTTTTTCTGATCAAAAAAAGAAATGGGAAGAAGATGAAACTGGCGAAATAGATCGGATCTTATTTTATACACAGTATTTTGCGCCACTTTGATCATCCATATGTTTTGCAGCCAAATGGAAAGGGAATGCAATGCATAGATTAAAACAAGAACGACGAAAAAAAAGAAAAAGTGATTTCCGCTTTTTTCTACAATATAAATGTCGATCCCTTTCCCTACTAAAAAAGGCCCAAGGATTGTTAAAACTGTGCTAATAAAAACCATGAGCAAAACGAAAAAAAACAAAACCTTTTGATCTGACATATATCCCCAAATTCTTTTTAATGTTCCTTTCCAGTCTTTAACTTTTGAAGAGCTTTTCTTCACTTTTGACTCATTTGTCAGCTTTAGTTTTTCATATCGGAAAGGTTCAATAAGACTTTTGAGCATGACGGATGCCATCCTTTCCATATTGTGATTCATAGATTTTTTGGTAAAGTGGAACGCTGCGTATTAATTCATCATGCCTTCCTTTCGCAAGCACCTTTCCGTTTTCTAGTAGCAAAATTTTATCAGCCGCCATCGCTGTTGCAATTTTTTGCGTAATGATCAAGGTCGTACATGGATATTTCATCAATGCTTGAAGCAGTTTTCTTTCCGTCTTTAAGTCTAAAGCACTCGTGCTGTCATCAAGCAGCAATATTTTTGGCTTTCGGACAAGCGCTCTGGCAATCGAAATTCGCTGCTTTTGCCCTCCGGAAAGATTCACGCCTTTTTGGCTGATAAGGGTATCATATCCATGAGGGAGCTTTAAAATCGTATCATGTATTTGGGCATCCTTTGCAGCAGCAATGATTTCTTCCATAGTAGCATCTTCTTTTCCCCATAAAATATTATCTTTTACCGTTCCAGTGAATAACAGCGATTCTTGCGGAACCATTCCAATTGACCTTCTTAAATGCTCAAGCTTGATCGTACGTATATCGAAACCGTCAATATAAACGACTCCTTTTTCTAAGTCATATAATCGCGGAATTAAATTGAAAAGAGTCGATTTGCCGGAGCCGGTAGCCCCCATCACCGCCATAGTTTCTCCAGCATTTACCGTAAACGATACATCATCAAGCACCTTAACGGCTGAATCCGGGTATGCAAAGGACACCGATCGAAATTCAATTTTTCCCTCTGTTATTTGATGACTTGATTCGGCAAGCTCATCAGTCAATTTTACTTCTGTTTGAAGCACCTCCGAAATCCTTAAGCTGGAGGCTTTTGCCCTTGAAAAACCAGAGACAATAAAAGACAGCATAGATAAAACAGAAATGATCCTCGTTGAATAATTGACGATCGCAACGACTTCACCTACTTTTGCCTCACTTGGTCCAGCATGAGCCGCCCATAAAATAATTAAAATGCTTACATTCATTACAAAAAGCAAGACAGGCTGCATGATTTCCATAAAGCGGAGCACGAAAATTGTTTGGTCTTTTAAATCTTTGTTCGCCTTCTGAAAGCGATTAACTTCATAGTCATTTCGCAAAAAAGCTTTGATTAAGCGCATATTCGTCAAGTTTTCCTGTATGACTTTATTCACCGTATCCAGCTTTTCTTGCACGATTCGAAACATCGATCCTGCTCTTTTCATCACCCATAAAAGAAAAAAGATCAGGCACGGAAGAATGACGATGAGAATGAAGGATAATGTAAAATTTACTGCTAGAGCCATAACCGCGCCGCCGATCACCAACAATGGAGCACGCAGCATAATCCGAAGTCCCATAAAAATTGTGTTTTGCACTTGGGAGACATCATTTGTCATCCTTGTAATGAAAGATGAATTGGAAAATTGATTATAGTTCGCAAATGAAAAGGATTGAATTTTCCCAAAAAGAACTTTTCTAATATCAAATCCAAAGCTCTGGCTGACATGCGCCGCAAAAAATGAATTAATGATGCCTGCTGCAAAGGCAAGAGCCGATACACCAACCATCACCAGCCCCCAATGGACGACAGCTGATAAATCCCTTTTCAAAATTCCATCATCTACAATTTTTGCCATAAACAAAGGCTGGACAAGCTCCACTGTCAGCTCTGTTAACATGAGAGCAAGTGCAATAACAACCGCCAGGCGGTACGGTTTTAAGAAAGACACCACTTCTTTCATAAGCATAGCCTCCAAAAAGTATGAACGAAACTATTTATATTTTCCATCATACAACTTTATAAAAAATTTTTTAACTATTTTTACTTTTCCCTATTAAAGAAGGGCAATTATATGTTTTTATGGGACGTGTGGTAATTCCAACTATTGTTTGAAAGCTGACGCATTCACAAGCAAGCAGGTTGTAATTCCAAATATTTTTTCGAAAGTGACAAAAATTAAGACGACCCCGAAAAGTTCGTTTGAACCTTCCGAGATCGTCCAGCTATGAAATATTTATTAACCTTTTTTTACTTCTTCAGGCACTTGCAAACCAAGACCTTCTGCAACGCGGGTTCCATATTCAGGATCTGCTTTGTAGAAGTGGCCGATTTGGCGGAGTTTTATTTCTTCCAGCTTAACTGGCTTCATTGAATTTACAATATTTTCAATAAGGCGTGCTCTTTCATCTTCACTCATGAGACGGTATAAGTCGCCCGCTTGAGTATAATGGTCATCATGGTCATAAGGAACGTTTTCCGCAACACCTGATACTGGGTATGATGCTTGTTTTGCTTCAGGTGTTTCTTTTGGACCGCCGAAGCTGTTTGGTTCATAATATACAGAGCCTCCGCCATTTGAGTCAAAGCGCATAAATCCATCGCGTTGATAGTTGTTCACTTCAACCCGCGGACGGTTGATTGGAAGTGAGTTATAGTTTGCCCCGATGCGGTAGCGATGTGCATCATGATATGCAAAGAGACGACCTTGCAGCATTTTGTCCGGCGATACATCGACCCCTGGAACTAGGTTTCCCGGTGAGAATGCAGCTTGCTCAACTTCTGCAAAATAGTTTTCAGGGTTTTTATTTAATACTAATTTTCCTACTTCAATTAATGGATAATCTTTGTGAGACCATACTTTTGTCACGTCAAATGGATCCCATCTGTATGTGTTGGCATCTTCAAGCGGCATGATTTGCACATAAAGCGTCCAAGAAGGATAGTCTCCGTTTTCAATCGCATTGAATAAATCCTCTGTATGATAATCCGGATTTTCTCCGGCAATTTTTACAGCTGTTTTCGTATCAAGGTTTTTTATACCTTGGTCAGTTTTGAAATGATATTTGATCCAGACGCTTTCCCCGTCTTCGTTTGTCCATTTAAATGTATGGCTTCCATAACCATTCATATGACGGTATGTTGCCGGAATTCCGCGATCTCCCATCAAATAAGTTACTTGGTGCAATGATTCAGGCGATAGAGACCAAAAATCCCATACGGCAGTAGGATTTTTCAAATGTGTTTTTGGATCGCGTTTTTGTGTGTGGATAAAATCAGGGAATTTAATCGCATCGCGAATGAAGAAAATCGGCGTGTTGTTTCCTACGATGTCATAGTTTCCTTCTTCTGTGTAAAACTTAACGGCAAAACCGCGCGGATCGCGGACCGTATCAGCGGAGCCAAGCTCACCTGCAACAGTTGAGAATCTGACAAATACTGGTGTTCGCTTACCTACTCCGTTGAAGACTTTCGCTTTCGTATATTTTGACATATCATTTGTCACTTCAAAGTATCCGTGAGCACCGGCACCTTTTGCGTGAACAACTCGTTCAGGAACTCTTTCTCTATTAAAATGGGCTAGTTTTTCCAGAAGATGTACGTCTTGAATTAATGTCGGACCTCGATGGCCTGCTGTCATCGAATTTTGATTGTCCCCTACAGGAGCACCCCAGCTCGTCGTAAGCTTTTTATTCTCTCCCATTTACCGATCACCTCATAATTTAAAATAATATTTCTCTAATTATTACAACTATATGATAACATATTTTAATTAAAAATCAATAGTAAATTATAATAATTTTAATAAAAGAGTTTGAAACCGTTGATCTATCAATCAATGAACCTCGTTTATTATCAATTAGCCACTATTTTTTTCATGTTGTTCTGTTTATTTTCTTTGACAAGTTGTTAAAAAAATTGGCAGAAAAAAACGGCTGAGCAAATATAGCTCAGCCGCTACAAATTGAAAGGTTCTTATGGAAGCTATCGAATGGAAACTGAAAAAACAACATACATAGATGAAAAAGACCGTTGATCTCTCCGTACAAAAACAGCAAGCCATTTTCATTTATGATAAGAAGTCATTCATATTCCCAAGCAATATATGATTCAACGCTAATATGAAAAAATGTTCGTATTTCACTTCATCTCTTTACGAAGAGATTCGCTCCGCTTTCCTTTCCATGCGAGAGCTTGGAATGAATAAAGACAGAAAAGCAGCTGCAAAGGCAAGCAGGCCGGTTGCAAGAAACACTTCATAAAAACCGATGTGATCTGCAATAAAGCCCGCTAACATCGGACCAGTGAAAATGCCGATTGCATAAAATGATTGATAAAAACCCATTGCGGTCGTCCGATATGCTTCTTGACAGCTTTGAATAACCATCGCAAGCAGCAGCGGAAAAATAAAACCAAGCCAAAACCCTATGAAAATATGCATGAAGCAAATCCATAGAATCGAATTTGACAACGGCAACAGAAGATGGAATAATCCGCTTAAAATAAATGAAAGCAAAAGCAGTTGTTTTTGCTTTCGAACAGGAAAATAGGCAAGCAGCAATGATGCAACTGCATGCGGAATAAAAAAGGAAGTGACGACCCAAAAAAACACGGACTCACTAAATCCGATTTTCGAGACATAAACCGGTGTAAATCCAAAAATCGTCATAAACAAAATTCCGTGTCCGGCAAGCGATAAAGCTGAGATGCCCCAAAGCGGCTTGATGCCGAGAACATATTTTAATTGACTCATATATTTAAAATCAATAAGATTCACCTTATCGCCGATTTCTTTAATGCGAAATGAAAGAATAAGACCAATCAAAGCCATGACGGTCCCAATGAGAAACGGCATTTCCCAGCCGAACCACTCTACAATTTTCCCGCTGATAGCCATGCTAATAAATTGGGAAACGACCGTCATAAACTGGAGAATTCCCATCGCTTTGGAAGATTGACTTTCCGTAAAATATTGAGCGTATAATGTAGTAGCCATTACCCACATCGACGCGGTAATTCCTGAAAGAAGTCTTGCAATAAAAATCGGGATAAATGATTGAAAGAAAAGAAACAGGATTCCGCTGGCAAACGCCATAAAAAAACCAGCTATAAGCATTCCTTTTCTCATTTGCCCTAAATAATCTGATAAAACTCCAAGAGGCAAACGAATCAAAATCTGGGTGATGCCGTAACTGCCAAAAATAATGCCAACAAGTGAATAGTCAAACTGCAAATGTTCTAAATAAACCCCAAAGATTGGAACATAAATATAAATGGAAAACCAAAAGCAAAAGATAACTGTTAAAAAAATAATATGATCTTTTTTCCCTGCTATATTTATTTTTTGAACGTTCATCGCCAAAACCTTTCTATATGATTAAATAGGAATTTTTTGCTCTTTCCATTTTACGATATTTTTGAAATTTTACAACATTCAAGTTTCACGAAAATCGTTTCTATAAATTTCCTATTCCAGTAGTATAATAAGATATATATAGTGTTGTGGAGGGATATTATGACTGAGCTTTTAGTAGGATTGATCATTGGTATTTTCATCATGTTCATCGTTGTCAATATCAATAAAACGAAGAAAAAAAGATCATTAAAGCTTGTTCAAGAGGCTGTCCCGACAGAATTAGCCTGCCGCATTCCAGAAGGGCTGCCAATTATCTCTCGTTTGGAAGACTCTCTAAACTCAGAATATATGGAAAAAGTAAAGAAAAGAGTGTTAGCAAATCATCCTAATTGGACCGAAACGGACTTTAACTGGCGCCTATTTGAATTAAAAAGATATTTTTTGTTGGCAGGAATTTTAAAATCAGTTCCAATGTTCAGCGATGAAGTGGATGAAATATGGCATGAAATGATTATGTTTACGAAAGAATACGAGAATTTTTCAAAAAAATTTTTTGGATCGTTTCTGCATCACAGCCCTAATGTGGAACGGACACCGATTCCTCACGAAAGAGCCCTTTTTGATTGGATGTATTTGCACTTATTTGAAATCTATCCAAACAGCACGAAGCTGTGGGGAGGCTTTTTAAAAAATCCGCTAAGCAAAACACTTTTGGAAGAAGTTCGCTCAGCTAGTGACGAAAAACTGTTTGATAAATATTTTCGTTCGTTTGACCCGATCAAACCATTACAAACAAAGCTGCTTGAACAGCTGAAAAACGATATTGAAAAAGCAGAAGAAATGAAACGGCAAAACAAATCGCTCCGCAAGGAAATAAAAACAGACGATACGTACTCGATGCTGCTGCCGGCTATGGTATTTTTATCGCTGTACGAGCAGGACAGTTATACAGAAAAAATGTCGCAGCTTTTGAATAAGGATGCAGGGACAAGCGGAGGTTCTATTTATGCATGCGGGGCTGCACTCAGCGATTCCAATGATCATTCAGGAGGTTCCGGATGCTCTTCTTCAGGATGCTCCAGTTCAAATTGCGGAAGCAGCTGCGGCGGAGGATGCGGCAGCAGCTAAGGAAATGTTCATAACCAAACTCTTTTAAAGGTGAGCGCGATGAGCAGAAACCGGCAAAGTGCCGATTCTTGTTTTCGATTTTAAAAGCCCATATGCGCATTTTTTCTATGCTGCAAACAGCTGCCCCTTCAAAATACCATTAGATCTACTATGCATCCATTTTTACAGTACATAAGGGTAGCTTATGCCGTATATGTTCCAACAACAGCTCGTTCTTGCTTCAAAGATCAGATTTCGCAAAAATCATTAAAAAACCATCGCCTCCCAAATTGAGGATGGCGATGGTTTCCTTTTATTTCGAGTGCATTTTAAATTCTAAAAATAAATCATTATAATAGGAAAGCATTCGTTTCCCTAGGTTTTCATACACTTCCAATTTATCCGTTAATTCAGGGGACGGGTAAAACCGCTCATCTTCAGAAATCTCTTTCGGCAAGTATTCAAGCGCCTTTTCATTTGGAGTAGAGTAGCCGACATATTCAGCATTTTGCGCAGCCACTTTCGGGTCTAGCATAAAGTTGATAAATTTATGAGCGCCTTCTATGTTTTTGGCCGTTTTCGGAATAACCATATTATCAAACCAAAGATTAGAGCCTTCTTTCGGCACCACGTAATCTAGCTTCTCATTTTCCCACATGATATCTGCAGCATCTCCCGACCAGACGAGAGCGGCACCTGCTTCTTCGTTTGCCATCAGCATTTTGATTTCATCTCCAACGATCGCCTTCACGTTTGGAGTCAGTTTATCCAGTTTCTTTTTCGCTTCTAGCAAATGGTCTTTGTTCGTATCATTCAACGAGTAACCAAGACTGTTCAATCCCATTCCGATTACCTCTCGGGCGCCGTCGACAAGAAGTATTTGATTTTTCATATCTTTATCCCATAAATCATTCCAGCTGTCGATCTTTTTTCCCCCGAGAGCTTCCGGATTATACAAAATGCCGACCGTTCCCCAAAAATATGGAATGGAATATTTATTCCCCGGATCAAACGATAAATTTAGAAAACGGGGGTTGATATATTTTAAATTAGGAATTTTCGAATGATCAATCGGAATAAGAAGACCTTCTTCCTTCATTTTGCTAATGGCATACTCAGAAGGGACGGCAATATCAAATGTTGTTCCTCCTTGGGAAATTTTTGTCATCATCGCTTCATTTGAATCAAATGTTTGGTAAATCACTTTTATACCTGTTTCTTTTTCAAAACGGTCGATCAATTCCGGATCAATATATTCTCCCCAGTTGTAAATCGTAAGGGTATTATCACCGGAGTAGCCTTCAGATGCATTCAGTCTCGCAATAAAAAACAGGATGGCAAACGAAGCGATAAATACTATCGCAAACATCTGCACAATTTTTTTCATTTCCGTCCCCCCAATCTTCCCGGACGATTATAGCGCAGCGTGATGAAATAATAGCCGATCACAAGCAAAATCGTTAAAAGGAAAATGAGTGTTGACAAAGCATTAATGGTAAGGGAAATGCCTTGTCGAGCCATTGAATATATTTCAACAGATAAAGTGGAAAAACCATTTCCAGTAACAAAGAATGTAACGGCGAAATCGTCCAAAGAATAGGTTAAAGCCATAAAAAATCCAGCAAAAATCCCAGGGGTAATATAGGGAATTACTACTTTTGTTATGACATTCCACTGGCTCGCCCCTAAATCTCTTGCCGCATCGATTAATGTCGGGCTCATTTCCTGAAGCTTTGGCAATACCATCAATACGACAATCGGCACACTAAAGGCGATATGAGACAGCAAAACAGAAATAAAACCAAGCTGAATGCCGACAATGGTAAACAAAATTAAAAAGGAAGCTCCGATGATGACATCAGGACTGACTAATAGAACATTATTTAACGAAAGCAATGTATTTTTCACCCGTCTTGTTTTGACGGAGTAAATGGCGAGCGCACCGAAAACGCCGATGATCGTTGAAATCGCCGCAGAAAGCAAAGCAATTACAATCGTATTCAGTACAATAATCAACAGACGCACATTTTGCAGGACTTCTTTATACCAGTCCAACGTAAAATTTTCAAAATGATGCATTTTTCCGCCGCTGTTAAACGAGTAATAAATAAGGTAGAAAATCGGAGCGTATAAGATGAAAAATACGATGATTAAATATATATTTGAAACCTTCCATTTTCTGTTCATTTTTCATCCCTCACTTCCGATTTCCTGTTAAAAACATGATGATCACCATTGCAAGAATTAAAAAGACCGCAATGGTTGCTCCCATTCCCCAGTTTTGAGTAACTAGGAAATGCTGCTCTATTGCTGTGCCAAGCGTAATTACCCGGTTTCCTGCAATCAAGCGGGTAATCATAAATAACGATAATGCAGGAATAAACACTGCTTGGCATCCGGATTTAACACCGTCCAGCGTCAGCGGAAAAATGACCCGGCGGAACGTAATCCAAGGGGATGCTCCGAGATCCTTAGCTGCATCTACAAGCGTTGGATTTAATTTTTCTAAAGCATTAAAAATCGGCAAAATCATAAATGGAACGAAAATATAGACAGAAACAAACACAAAGCTGAAATCTGTAAACAATATTTGTTTAGTACCGACACCAATTAATTCCAAAAAATGATTGGCTATTCCATAGGTTCCAAAAATGCCGAGAAAGGCGTATGCTTTTAACAGCAAATTGATCCACATCGGCAAAATGATTAACAAAAGCCAAAGCTGCTTATGTTTTGTTTTCGTTAATAAAAGAGCTGTCGGATAAGCGATCAATAGCGAAAAGGCTGTAATTAAAAACGCATACCAAAATGAACTTAACGCCATTTTCAAATAAACCGGCGTGAAAAATTTCTCGTAGTTTTCAAAAGAAAATGTTCCTTCAATGTTAAAAAACGAATAATAAATGATAAGCAGAATCGGAACGACAACAAATAGTAAGATCCATAACACATATGGTAAGAAGTATAAAGCGCGAATATTACTTTTCATCGGCAACACCAATACGAGAATTTTCTTCTAAACGCATAACGTGTATTGCTTCCGGTTCAAAATAAAGACCAATTTCCTCGCCGACTTCTGCCTTTTTTGTAGAATGAACAAGCCACTCGTTGCCATCCTTATCATAGCAGCAAATTTCATAATGAACTCCTCTAAACAGCTGGGAATCCACATAAACCTTCAGCTTTCCTTTTTCAGGAGTTGTTATTTCCAAGTCCTCCGGTCGAATTACCACTTCTACGTCCTCGTTCGGAGCAAAGCCTTTATCAACACATTCAAACTGCTTTCCGACAAATTCAACAAGATAATCTTGAATCATTTTTCCTGCGACAATATTCGATTCTCCGATAAAGTCTGCCACAAAGCGGTTAACAGGTTCATCATAAATATCTTTCGGCGTTCCACTTTGCTGAATTTTCCCCTTATTTAAAACAAAGATTTCATCAGACATTGCAAGAGCTTCCTCTTGGTCATGTGTGACAAAAATAAATGTAATGCCGAGCCGGCGCTGAAGCTCCCGCAGCTCGTACTGCATTTCCGTGCGCAGCTTTAAATCAAGAGCTGACAACGGTTCGTCTAACAGAAGCACTTCCGGTTCATTGACTATCGCTCTCGCAATGGCGACCCGCTGCCGCTGTCCTCCTGACATCTCCTGAATGTTCCGTTGTTCATAGCCAGATAAGTTTACAAAACGAAGGGCATCTTTTACTTTTTGTTCGATGATATCCTTTTTCATTTTTTTAATTCTAAGACCAAAGGCAACATTTTCAAACACATTCAGATGCGGAAAAAGGGCATAATCTTGAAACACTGTATTGACTTGACGTTTGTTCGGCGTTACATGGTTAATATTTTTTCCGTTAAAATAAATCGTGCCGCTGGTCGGTTCCGTAAATCCCGCAATTAGACGGAGAATGGTTGTTTTTCCGCATCCTGAAGGTCCAAGCAACGTGTAAAATTTTCCGCGTTCGATTTCAAAACTTACATTATCCAATACTGGCAAATCATCATCATATTTTTTTGTCACTTGTTCAAAACGAATAATTGTTTTATTGTTCATGACGTTTCCTCCAACCGCATCAAGAATTATAAATAAGATTCAGTTGCCACTAAAATTACTTGCGACATGCTTTCTGCCTCATTGACAATTTGATGCTCATCGGATGCATGATAATAAATGGATTCTCCTTCCTTTGCCACATACTTTTTTGTTCCGATCCGAACTTTTATTGTTCCTTTCAGAACATAGGCAAACGTTTCAGATAAGGATGGTTCAAAAACTTTAAACTCTCCTTTTTCAAACAACGTTAAAAGAATCGGCTCCATTTCTTTTTCATTTGATTCAGGAACAATCCATTCAACCTTATATCCTCTCTCTTGGTCAATAAATACTTTTCGTTCTTCTTTGCCGTAAACTACTTTTTGCTCGGCATCCTCATCATCGAAAAAATCTTTTGGATTGCATCCCAGCACATCCAATATATTCAGAAACGTTTCCAATGAGGGAGAGCTTAAATCTCTTTCCAATTGGGAAATGTATCCTTTAGACAAATCGGTTCGTTCGCTTAGCTCTTCTTGCGTCAGACCTTTTTTTATCCGCAAATTTCGAATTTTCCTCCCAATTTTCATCATAACAACCTCATTTGTTTAATACTAGTAAACTTTTTGTCAAAAAAAATTAATATATTTATCGAAAATTGTTTATTTCACGACGATTTATTATACACAATTACACAAAAAACACAATAAAAAATTTTCAAAAAATCGAGTAGGAGGGAGCGATTAACTCCCGTCCTCTCACACCACCGTACGTACGGTTCCGTATACGGCGGTTCAATTAAGATAATTGACGCAAGTCTTTATAACTTCCGTGAATAGCTGTTCTCTTTATGCCAGTGGTCACTCCACCCTCCAAGAGATCTCCCACGGGATTCACCGCTTCCTCCCTCAAGTGAGGTACTACGTTTTCTGTGTTCATCATGACTCACTGAATGCCAAGGGCTATTCTCTCTTAATTGTTCGGTCCTTCTTAGTTGTTCTAGACCAACTAATACTATGACCTCTGCTGACTTCTGACTGTTCAGCTATCTATCACTAGATAGGTTACCAAGGTTACTTGGCGTGCCAGCCAGACCTCCCCGGGTAAGAGTGTAATCTTTCCTTCCATCCATCTGCTTCATTTACTCTGTATCACCTTCGGCAGAAAGGGCTTTGTTTTGTCTTGCAAACTCACCCAGTGATACCTAGCCTCATATGAAGTTCGTGTTCCTCAGACCGGAAGTTTGCCGCTCGCTTCCTTCAGATTCCGCGTCACCACGGACACCCTTGCGTTAAGCTAACTGCTACTTCTGCCTTCGCAGCTCGGGACTTTCACCCTATAGATTACACCCATGCCGGGCGCACAAGAAGGAAATTTTAGTTGATCTTCAACTAAAATTTCCTTCTTTTTAAAAATCCTTAATTGTCAGAAATGAGGCCACTACATCTGGATCAAAATGCGTATTTTGATGCTCCACTAAAAAATTCAACGCTTTTTCAATCGGCCATGCAACTTTATATGGACGGCTGCTCGTTAAAGCTTCAAACACATCGACAACCGCAACAATTCTAGCTTCTAAAGGAATTTCTGCTCCTTTCAAGTTTTTCGGATATCCCGTTCCATTCCATTTTTCATGGTGAAAGAGAATAATATTTTCGGCCACTTTATAGCTTTGCCTTAAAAAGTTATCTTTCAGTTTGCTTGTTATTTTTTTCAAAATGTCAAAGCCTATTAACGGATGCGTCTCCATAATTAAGCGTTCATATTTTGTTAGTGGTCCTGGTTTATACAAAATTCCTTCAGGTATGCCAGCTTTTCCTATATCATGCAAAATGCTGGAATAAGCAACATTTCTCATATATTCTTCTGATAAATTAAGATTATGATAGCTGTTGTGAGCATAAATGAGCTTTTCAGTTAGTTTTCGAACGTTGATCAAATGATCCTCAATGCTTGGATCTTGAATTTCACAAGAAATCGCCAGCACTTCCAATATTGATTTTTTTGTTTCTTCTATTTGCTCCTGCGGAACGTATGCTCCGCTGTCCAGCTGCTCCAATTCCCGAAAAATTCCTACAAAAAACAGTTCATCTTCTATTAGAATAGGAGTTATCGTTATAGATGAGTGCCATAATTCTCCGGATTTCTTACGATTCACAAAAACACCGGACCAAGGCTTTTTTTCCGATAATGCTTTTTTCATCGAAGCATAAGTTTGCTCCGGGGTCAAATGAGATTTAATGACACCTGCTCTTCTGCCGACAATGAAATCCTTTTTATATCCCGTTATTTGTTCATACGCATCGTTAACAGCGACGACAACATGATCTTTATCTGTCACAATGACAGCATCAGCCAGTTGAAGATAAGGAGACAATAAGTTTTCTACATTCATGTTTTTAAATCCCTTTCCCAAATCTCATCTTGCAAACTATTCATTTAAAGGGATAATCTCATATTATTGGTTCGGTTCATAGATGCTCCACGTTAATTTCACCGAATTTACAATTTCATCTGCTACTGTTTCAGGATCAAGATTATTGGTCGATACTTTTGAGTTATGGAGAGAGTATGCATTTTGCCGTTTTATAAACAATTCTTCAATTTCCTCCATTGATTTTTCCTTTAAAAGAGGGCGGTTCTCGACTAAAAGCGGCATTCGATCCTTCCAGCTGTCCCAAGATAAATCCAGCAAAAAGACGATGCAGTTTGATAAACAAGCATTGCGGACCTCTTCTTGTAAATAGGCTCCCCCTCCTAAAGATACAACCTTCAAGCGTGTGTTCGTGCAAATATCAACAATATACTCCTTTTCGATTTTTCGGAAATAATCTTCGCCAAATTTTTGAAATATTAACGAGATGGGCATATTTTGCTTTTTTTCAATCTCCTGATCCACATCAATGAAATCTCGGTACAGCTTTTTCGCGACCAACTGGCCAATAGTCGTTTTGCCGACTCCCATAAATCCAATTAAAACAATATTTTTTTCCCGAAGAGGGATTTCTACATGTTCCTTCATAACGCATCCACTTCCCTAGATTTCTTCATCATGGTGTGTCAGCTTGACTCCCGCACTACAAGCTCAGGCTGTAAAATCAGTTTTTTTGCCTCTTCTTCATCACCTTTCATTCTCCGATGCAAGAGATCAGCAGCTTTTGCACCGAGCCGATCAGGAAAAGCTGCAATGGTTGTTAAAGAAGGGCTGAATACCGCTGACTCCGGAATATTATCAAAACCAACCACAGCCACATCTTTGCCTGGAACTATTCCTTGTTCTTTTAATCCGAGCATAACACCAGATGCAACAACATCATTATAGCAAAAAACCCCGGTTGGAGGCTGAGGATGCTGCATAACTCGCTTAATCGCCTCTATTCCCCCTTGCCTAGTTGCGGGAGATTGGACAAACAGCGATTCATCCATTTCCAGCCCGGCTTGTTCAATCGCTTCACAAAATCCTTTTTTCCTGTCTGTCCATACTGATGAATTAGAAAAACCGCCCAAAAAAGCGATGCGGCGGTGGCCTTGTTCGATTAAATGTTCAGCCGCTATCCGTCCGCCTGCAACATTATCGATTCCGACATAATCAAACGGCTCTTCTGACAGCATTTTTCTCGCTACTAAAATAACAGGAATCCCCCATTGCTTTAACCGTTCTACCATATCTGGTGAACTGCCTGGGACAGGGCTCATAATTACCCCGCCGACACGATATTCAAGCATTGTCGCAAGCAGCGCATCTTGTTTATCAGGGGAATCAAACGTCGTTCCTAATATTACGGTATATCCTTCTTTATCTAAAGCTTCGTGAACGCCCACCAATAATTCCGAGAAAAAGGGGTTGCCGATCTCTGTTATAATCAAACCAACTGTTGAAGATTGGTGGGATCGTAAATTCGCTGCAACACGATCATATATATATCCCAACTCTTTTATCGATTTTAACACTTTTTCTCTTGTTTCTTTTGAAATATTTGGGCTGCCCCGAACAACAAGGGAAGCTGTAGCCCTCGACACACCCGCGTGTTTTGCAACCTCCTGCAGCGTCACGCGGGACTGTTTTTTTCGTCCCATCTGTCTAATCACCTGCTAACGCAATTAATCAACGAATTCAGTTGAGAAAAGTATACCTTTACATTTAAAACGTTGTCAATTTGTTTATTTCCATGCTTTACGGCTTTGAAAATGTTATAAATAATCACCTCCCTTCAGGCTGCAGGAGCACCACAAATCACCTGAAAAAATGGGCTGAAGTCGGTTTATATAGACAAGATCATAGATCAAATATGTACTTCTGGCGGGAGGGAGCCGCCATATAACCGTTTCATAAATGGCTCCAAGTGATTCACCTTTGCCTGTTATATGGATACCAAATGAAAAAAGCCCCGTTCGAAAAAGAAATCGCGCGATTGGAGGCAGTGGAATATCACCAAGAGAGTGAAGCTCGATGTGCGAAAGACAGCTTTTTTGAATAGGGAAAAATTCATTCAAGTACGAGTATCTGAAGAAAATCGCAAAATAAAAGATTTAATCATAAAAAACTGCACATTATTTCAGAAAAGGAGCCAATCATTTGCTCCACCCTTCCTGAAATAATGTGCAAATTAACAATACCTTCAGTCCAATCAAAGTACCTTTTTAAATCAGATAGTAAACACTTTAAAAATCTACATATCTGTAAACCATTGAAGCGGAACGGTAACAATGGACGGAAACAGAATAAGCAGTAAAAGAACAAGTGTTTCTGCAAGTAAAAAAGGCCATATTCCTTTCATAATGTCCTCCATTCCTATCTTTCCAACCCCACAAGCGACATTTAACACAGTACCAACTGGAGGAGTGAGCAATCCAATGCAGTTGTTCAGTATAAACAGCACCCCGAAGTACACCGGATCGATTCCCGCCTTTTCAATAATAGGCATTAAAACAGGAGTTAAAATCAGAACAGTAGGCGTCAAATCCATTGCCGTACCAACTAAAAGAACTAACGCATTAATTGCTAGCAGAAGCAGCAATTTGTTCTCGATTAACGGTCCAAGCATATCCGCAGCTATTGATGGAATATTGGCTACTGTTATCAACCAAGCTGACAACATTGCTGCTGCTACAAGAAACATTACAACGCTTGTTGTTTTTGCAGCAGCTACTAACACCTTAAACAAATCTTGTATTTTAAGTTCTCGATAAACAAACAACCCGACAAATAACGCATAAAATGCAGCTACAACAGCAGCCTCTGTCGGAGTAAAAATCCCGCCCCGAAGTCCTCCAACGATAATAGCTGGAAGTAAAAGCGCCCAAATAGCCTGACGGGTAGCAGACAATACTTCTTTTGCAGATTTTCGGGGGAAGACTTCTACCTGCTCTTTTCTTACCATTAACCACCAACAGACAACCAAGCATAAACCAATAAGAAGCCCTGGAATGATCCCTCCCATAAATAATTTTGTAATCGACACGCCGCTTGTTACCCCAAAAATAATCATCGGTATGCTCGGAGGGATGATCGGGGCAATAATACCGCCGGCTGCAATGAGGCCAGCAGACCGATTTCGGTCATATCCAGCCTTGACCATCATCGGAATCAGAATAGCGCCAAGAGCCGCCGTATCCGCTACCGCTGAACCGGATAAACCGGCGAAAAGGACGCTTGCCATGATCGCTACATATCCTAATCCTCCACGAATATGACCGACAAGAGACATGGCAAAGTTAATAATTCGATTAGAAATGCCTCCTGCGTTCATCAATTCTCCCGCAAGAATAAAGAAAGGAATAGCCATCATCGGAAAACTGTTCGCCCCATTAATGAGGTTCTGTGCCATAATTTGAGTGTCAAAAATATTCAGAAAAAACATGAGAGCAACACCGCTCACCAAAAGCGCAAACGCAATAGGCATCCCCAACGCCATGACACCAATTAATGAGCTGACAAAAACAACAAAAGCCATCTACCTCTCACCTCCTGCCATCCCTTGTTTTTTCCCATGATGTAATTCCACGATTTCTTCATGAACCGCTTCCATAATTTCATCTTCCGATTCTTTCATTCGGATAAGCTTTTCAAGCGTATTTGGCCGAAAGAGAGCCTGATAAATATTAAATATTACTATTATTCCCATTCCGATACTCACCACAATACCCATTCCATACACATAAGCGAGTGGCAAATTCGTGGCAGGAGCTCTGCTTTCCAAGCTGCTCATAGTGATCTTCCAGCTTCCATCCAGAAGCAGCCACAGTACATAAAGAACAATCGCATTACTTAAAATAAATACAATTCGCTTTGCCCCAAGCGGCAGCTTTTTTAAGAGTACATCCACCCCTAAATGGTCGTTATCTTTCAAAGCACCGATGGCTCCTAAAAACACCATCCAAACAAATAGATATCGCGACATTTCTTCCGACCATGTAATGCCGGAATGAAAAGCATAGCGCAATACGACATTGCCAAAGACGAGAATTGCCATGGATGCTAAACATAACGCCATTAATATCTGCAACAGCTTATCTAGCATAAATGCAACCTTTTTCAACCGTACTTCCTCCTCACTTTCAAATAATTGGAAAATAACTCTTAAGAGTGAGCACACTCCTAAGAGTTAAATAGTGTCATCATTTATTTGCCTGCCTCCAATAATTTAGCAACTAGATCTTCACCAAATTCTTTTCCGTATTTTTTATAAATCGGCTGTACTTTGTCAATAAACGCTTGCTTTTGTTCATCTGTTAACTCTGTAACAACCATCCCCTCTTTTTCAATCTCTTTAAATAATTTTTCATCTTCTTCTGCATTTAACTGACGCTGATATTCTTTCGCTTCTTCAGCTGCTTTTTTTATGATCTCTTGTTCTTCGCTGGAAAGTGTTTTCCAAAACTTTTCGCTTATTAAAAACGGGCTTGCATTATACACGTGACCGGTTTTTGTAATGTACTTTTGAACCTCATACATTTTATTAGCTGCAACGTTTCCAACAGGATTCTCCTGTCCATCGACAACCCCTTGTTCAAGTGCAGTAAACAGCTCTGTAAAAGCCATTGGAACAGGATTCGCCCCTAATTCTTTCCACAGATCAATATGAAGCTTGTTTTCAAGCGTACGAATTTTTAATCCTTTAATATCATCGACACTTTTAACCTCTTTGACGTTGTTCGTTAAATGGCGAAACCCGTTTTCCCAGTAGTTTATACCAATAACACCTGTTCCTTCCAGATCTTTCATTAATTCTTGCCCAATTTCGCCATCCAAAACTTTGTAAGCGGTTTCTCTGTCTTTAAATAAAAAAGGTAAGTCCAATACGTTAAATCTTGGAGCGAAAGATGCGATCGGCCCAGTCGACATGGTTGATCCTTGAATAGATCCCATTTTTAATCCTTCAAATACTTCTAAATCCCCTCCGAGCTGTCCATCGGGATATACTTCAACTTTAATAGATCCATTTGTTTCTTTTTCGACGATTTCACCAAATTTATAAAGTCCTTTTGAGAGAGAGCGTTCTTTTGTAGTCGCCACTGCTAATTTCATAATTTTAGTTTCTGAAGATTTTGAGCCTGATTCATTATTTTCTCCCGAACTCGAACCGCTTGAACATCCGACTAACAGCAACAAACAAGATATTAAGATGAAAGAAATTTTTTTCATTTTTTCACACTCCTATCTTACAATCAATTTGATTTTCGAAAGGTTTATAGTTTTGATTTTATTAATAACTAGGCGTTTGGGGGAGCAGAAAAGGGCTGACATGGCATGGATTATCCTCATTTCTACCCTGTCAATAACCCCTTTCTTAGTCCATCTTTTTGAAAATGATCGTTTTTGTTTTCCTGCAAAAAATTGCTTCTTTAATCTTCTGGCAGGCTTCCTTGCGGGCTATAGCACCACAACAACCAAAGCGGTTCATTTCCTGTATTAACATGCTGGTGATATTCGCCCTCGGGTATGAACATATAGTCTCCTTCTTTAAATGGACGGCGGTTTCCATTTCCATCAACCACTTCTCCTGAACCTTTTATAACTACGTCCATTTCTTCAGATTCTGGATGGTTGTGAAGGGAGCTTGCTTCCCCGGGGGAAAAAATCGTAATTCCAGCCATAATATGTTTAGATCCTACAGTTTGCGGGGTAATCAGCTGGAAAACCTTGCGAATCTGGTTCAACTCCGGCTTATCCAGCCCTAACCATAATGTTTTAGCGTCTTGAAAAGGATCAAGAACTTTAATTTTCATGCCTGCGCTCGTTTTCGGCATAATCAATTCCTCCTTCATAATTTAATTGGAAATGTTTTAATCCACTGAAACATGGTGAACTTTCCTATCCGGGGAATAGATGTCCATAATATTCCAATGTCCTGCTGTCGGCGTTGGTACATTGATCATCTCCACATCAATCACAAACGGTTTATTTGCTTCAATGGCCCGCTGCAATGCTGGCTTGAATTCCGCTGCAGCTTGAACTTTTACACCTTCCACACCGTAAGCCTTCGCAATGGCTGCATAATCAGGTGAATACGGCTTTCCATCTTTTCGAAATACCGTTCCGTAGGTTGTGTCGAAGTGGGCTTTTTCCAGTCCGGCTATGGTTCCAAAAGCATGATTGTTCATGATCACCCAGACAACCGGAATATTTTCTTCAACAGCGGTGGCAAGAAGCGCCGGATTTTGTCCGAAGCCTCCATCACCGACTAATGAAACGACCACTTTATCTGGATGTGCTATTTTTACTCCTAATGCTGCGGGCGCACCAAAGCCCATCGTGCAATAGCCCCCAGGCGTGAAAATAGTGCCCGCTTCATATACCGGAAATTGCTGTCCAACCCCATTTTTATTCCAGCCGACATCCGTTGTTATAAAAGCATTTCTTGGCAGCACTTCACGCACTTCTTGTAAAATCCGCTCCGGACGCATCGGATAGCAGTCATTGCGAATATGTTCCTCATTCTGTTTACGAAATTCTTGTTTATATTGAGAAATTTTCTGTTTCAGCTCTTTATTTTCTTTTCCCTTTGGAACGAGCTCTTTCGCCACCCGGTTTATTACGGAAAGCGCTTGTTTTAAATCTGCCACAATTCCGATTTCAGTCGGATAATTTCTTCCAATCTCGTTCGGATCAATATCAATATGAATCAATTTCGTTTTCGGAATGTTAAAGGTGTATTCCGGCTCCCAGGAGCTGCAATCCGCCTCTGAAAATCTTGTGCCGAGTGCTAAAATCAAATCTGCATGCAAACACATATCATTCACAAATTTTGTTCCCCAGAAGCCTGTCATGCCCAAGGCTAATGGATGATCGTCGGAAATGGCTCCCTTGCCCATTAATGTGTAGGCAACAGGAATGTCAAAATGTTCAGCTAATTCCTTCAATTCTTTGGAAGCATCGGCTAGCATAATGCCTCCTCCAGCATAAATCAATGGATTTTCCGCCTTGATTAGTTTTTCGACAATTTCTTTTGCAGTCTCGTTATCGATAGAAGGCTTATGCAACTTTTTCGTATGATGATTCAATTTTTCAAATAAAGCAACATCGACCTCCTTCGAGAAAATATCCATTGGCACAGATACTAAAACAGGTCCTGGTCTTCCGCTTTCAGCTAATTGAAATGCTTTTTCTAAAATTTCCGGAAACAGATCCGGCCGGTCAACCCGCCATGCACGTTTAACAAACGGGCGGTATATTTCGTATTGGGATGCATCTGCATGCAGGTTAATTTCTTGATGTGGGTGCTTTCCATAGAAATGACTCGGTACATCCCCTGCAATGACAACCATCGGAATGGAATCTAAAGCGGCATTTGCAACACCTGTTGCAGCGTTCGTCAATCCTGGTCCAAGATGGCTTAAGACAACTGCCGCTTCTTTTTTTGCCCTCGCATACCCGTCTGCCATATGTGCAGCAATTTGCTCATGCCTTACATTTACAAACTTGATGGAGCTTTTTTCTAAAGCGGCTAAAACAGCAATGTTTGTGTGGCCGCAAAGACCAAAAATATGTTCAACCCCGCGGTTTTCCAAATATTGAACGAGTTGATCGGAAACCAGCTTTTTCATAATTTTTCTGCCTCCTTAAAGCTTAAAATAACTTTTCCAGCATTTCCGGAAGCGGCCGTTTCATAAGCTTCCTTGTAGTCGGTAATGGAAAAAATTTTAGAAACAATTTGTTCGACGGAAAACTCAGGATCCCGTAGATATTCAATCGCTTGCAAATAGTCATCTGGAAATTGATAAATTATTGAACCATATATTGTGATTTCACTGCGCACAATATGGACAATCGGAAAATTCGCCTCCTGCGCCAGCCCAATCAAAACGACAGCTCCTCCTGGCTTCGCCAATTTTACAGCGCTTTCAACTGAAACCTTTGTACCGGCTGCTTCAAATACAACGTCAAACGTTTCAAGCGATTCAATCTCATGCGGCAAGAAAACTGAAATATCACCGATTTCTCTAACTAAATCAAGCTTGTGCTGATTGATGTCAATCGCTGTCACTTTTGCACCTAAATAATGGGCGAGCGCCGCTGCCAGCATTCCTTCATTCCCGCAGCCGACGACAGCTACCTTCATATTTTTTTCCACATTGACCTTTTTAAAGGCATGGACGATAACTGCGAGCGGCTCTACGAGAACTGCTTTTTTATTCGGCAAGTCATCAGGCACTGCTAAAACATATTTGGAAGAAATGTTAATCTCTTGGGCAAACCCTCCATCAATATTTACGCCTAACGATTTCTTGTTTCGGCATATATTTGTCAAACCTTTTTGGCATTGATCGCATACTCCACAAAATGTATTCGGTAAAACAACGCACCTTGTTCCAATTTTAAATGAAGCTTGTTCCCCTTTTTCCACAATCACCCCAACAAGTTCGTGGCCGGCGCGAACGGGATATTTTGCATAAGGGAGCTTTCCTTTATAAACACTTAAATCAGAACCGCAAATCCCTCCATATACTAATTGAATTTTTACCTCATCGCCTTTTGGAGCTGGAACTGAGTTGTTATGCCGCAGCTCTAGTTCGTTCGGTTTTTTTACATATAGCTCAATCAATCTGTACACCACCATGTTTGTTTCATTCAATAAGGATCTTGAAAAACAATCATCTTCATTTCTGTCATTTCCTGAATTGCATAACGCGGCCCCTCCCGGCCAATCCCGCTATTTTTCACACCGCCGTAAGGCCAATGGTCAAGCCGGAAATTTGAAGTGCCGTTGATTACAACGCCTCCTACTTCCAGCTCCTTAGCTGCTTGATAAATGACATCCATGCGGTTTGTAAATAATCCCGCTTGAAGTCCAAAGGACGAATTATTTGTTTCCGCTATTGCCTCTTCAATCGTACAATACGGAATAATGCTGACAATCGGGCCGAACACTTCTTCACATACAACTTTGCTTTGCTTCGGCGGATTCAGAAGAACAGTCGGCTCAACTGTCGCCCCATGCTGTTTTCCTCCGGTAATCAACTCGGCTCCGGATTGGACTGCTTCCTTGATCCAATTCATAACGCGTTCCGCCGCTCGTTCATCCACCAAACAGCCAATATCTGTATCCGGCGATAATGGATCTCCAACCTTTAATTGCTCCACTTTCTCTTTGAAAAGTTTTGTAAACGGCTCAACGACAGTCTCGTGTACATAAATTCTTTGAACGGAAATGCAGCTTTGACCGGAATTGCTGTAGCCTGTTAAGGCACATAAAGCTGCCGCTCTCTTTAAATCAGCATCTTCGTGTACAATGGTTGCGGCATTTCCTCCTAGCTCTAACAGCACTTTTTTCATTCCAGCCAAGTCACATATATTACGGCTGGCAGCAACTCCTCCTGTAAACGAAATAACATTGACCCGGTCATCCTGAACAATTTGCTGTCCAACTTCTGCTCCTCCGAGCACCATATTAATACCGTGTTTTGGAAAGCCTGCTTCAAGCAGAAGTTTCAGCAATTCCGCTGCAATTAAAGGCGTCTGTGGAGCGGGCTTTAACACAACACTATTTCCGGCTGCAAATGCAGGTCCGATCTTATGACAAATGAGATTTAACGGCGCATTAAATGGGGTGATAGCTGCAACAACCCCAACCGGAACACGAAACGTCACGGCCAATGCTTTTGTTCCGCGCTGCGAAGCGCTTCCTGGTATCGTTTCTCCGATCAGCCGTTTTGCTTCTTCCGCTGATTGCTCCAATGTTTCAACCGAGCGGGATACTTCATCCAATGTGTTTTTCAATGGCTTACCGAGCTCCTCGGAAATAAATTTTGCGAATGTTTCTTTTCTGCAGTCTAGCAAGGAAGATGCTTTTTTTAAAATATTGGCTCTCTCGTAAACTGGAATTCCTGCAATCTCTTTTTTTGCTTGAAATGCTGAGGATAAAGCATTTTCAACATCTTCCTTTGTTGACAGCAGCTGCTCACCGATTATTTCGCCAGAATAAGGGCTCCGCACCTGTACTACTGGCCGCCCCGAATTGATCCAACATCCGTTAATAAATGGCTGGGCTTTTCTCATCTTATCACCTGCTTATCACATCGATTTGGCTCTGGTTACTTTTTTATTAGATCGATCCAATATCCGAGCTTTTTTAGATCGATCTAAAATTCTATTAGATCGATCTAAAAAAATATTTATTGTTGAAAATTTTGAAAATAATCTCTTTTTAAGAAGATTATAAATTTTATTGTAAACGGTGTCAATACATAAAAAGCATTTCAACTAAATAAGCGACCACAATGCCGAACCCAATGTACCCTAATGCAAAAATCATATTCCATGAACCGATCCGATAAGATTGTGCCTTTAATTCATCAGACAAAATTGATACTGATATATTAAATGGGCTGAACATCACAGTCGACAAGCTGCTGCATATTAACACAATGGATAGCGGAATTGGTGGTATGTCGACTAAAAACGGCTGCAAGAGCTCTGCCAATAAAGCAAAACCTACTAAAGGGTGAAAACCAATTAAAGATGTAATGAAAAAATAAAGTCCTATTGTACTATATAAAATCAACGTCTTTTCAGTTCCTAATTCAAAAACAGGTTTTAAAAATGATAGTAATTGCGAGTCTGCCAGCATTTCTACAAATAAACCTGCTCCCAAAAACATGAAAAAGTAATTGGCTAATCCCCTTGTCCGCTCTTTCCAATGCTGGATTGCAACTGTAAAATATCTTTTTCCTTTTTTAATAAACAAAGACCAAATAGCAGAAAATGGGATAATCAATAATACAACAGAAAACAGAAAACCTTTTTGTAAAAAATGTTGAACAGTCGACACCATGAATATCAACAAAAGCAGCATTCCGATTAATTCAAAAGCTTTTTTATAACCCTTTTTCTTATTAAAAAAATGAGGCGTATGAAAGGCGATTTGGATACCTTTATATTTATACGAAGACATGAGCCAATCAAACCCAAGCATTATGATTGCCATCGAAAGCAAAATTGGAAAAATGATAAAATACTGCACTTTTGTAATGTCTATCGTTGAACTCACCATCACCTCCATCGGGCTCCAAGTAAGACATAAAGCATAGGCGCGCAGCAAGTTTTGCGAATAAAATTTCGTTAGCACTTTTTTGGGCAAATCATGCAGTATAACATTTAATGATTTAATAAGAAGGGGGGCTGTAGCAATATTTAAAAATAGACCGAGTATATGACAAACTCCTGAGCTTCGCCGATATAAATGGTTCAGATCAGCAGCTTGATCCTGAAGTAACAAGCTTAAATGTTTATCATACCTTCCGACACGAATGATGGAATTCATAAATGGCAATACAAAAAACAATGAAAGCAAACCAAGCACTTGCTCAAAATGCAAAATAAACGTATGCCATGGCTGCTTACTTTGAATAAATAAAACAAATCCAATCAATAAAAATATGGCACCTGAAATGAGATATAGTCCTCTGGCATAAACCGCTGAAATTGCGAGTGCTACCAAAGCGACAGCTCCAGTGCTATAGCTTATGACTGGAGCATGAAAAAAACGAGATAAAATATAAATAGCTATCAAAACTGTATACACAAAAATGCGCAAAACCTTTCTCTCATCCTTTCTTTCTTAAAATATACTAATACATAATCTACGGGATCTTCCCTTAACATAATACAGTCTATCAAACACATAAACATTTTTACAAAACAAAAAGTCCGGACTCGATATGCCGGCATCTTTTATATGAAAAAACGCACTCTGATAACACGCCGATCCAAAAAATATAAATGCCTCCTCTCCCAAAACGGCTTGAGAAATGGAGGCAGAAGTGAATCATTATTTACATTCTTCTTAAATAATCCCCGGCTTTATCCGCTGGCAAAGGTTTACTGAAATAGTATCCTTGCATAATATGACAGCCCTTCCCTAGCAAATATTTGAGCTGAACATTTGACTCGACCCCTTCTGCAATGACATCCAAATTTAGAGAATGAGCCATTGCGATGATGGCGTTGACGATTGGATTTTCCTTTTGCCCCTGCCCGATTTGCTGTATAAACGAACGGTCGATCTTAATTGCATTGACAGGAAGTCTATTCAAATAATAAAGAGAGGAAAAACCTTTGCCGAAATCGTCCAGATGAATGTGCACACCTAATGATTGGAGCTTTTGAATAATTTTTACCGCATGTTCAAAATCTTTTATGGCCGTTGTTTCCGTTATTTCGATGACAAGCGAAGAATACGGCAGCTTGTATTTTGAAATCGATTCCTGGACTTGATGAACTAAATCACTATGAAAAAATTTACGTGCCGACATATTAACCGCAATTGTTAATTGTTGATTACTAAATTCCTCCTGCCAGCATTTAAGCTGTTTACACGCTTCATCCAATCCTAAGTTTCCTATCAATTCAATCGTATTATCTTCTTCAGCCAACTCAATAAATTCTGATGGAGATAGAAACCCTTTCTCCGGGTGATTCCATCGAACTAAAGCCTCAAACCCGATGGTTCTCCTTTGAATGATGTCAACTTTCGGCTGATAATATAAGACAAACTCGTTCTTGGCAATACCGCGCCGCAGCTCCTGCTTCAAAAGAAAACGTTCGTAATGATGTTCCATAAAAGATTGATAGAAGCGATATGTGCTTTTCCCATCCTTTTTTGCCTCATACATGGCTAAGTCAGCATGATGGATCAGTGTGTCTGCATTGTGGCCATGCTCAGGAAAAAAAGAAACTCCTATGCTTACTGTGATAAACACAGCATTTTCTCCTAAAATTAGTGGATATTGAAGCTCATTGACAAGGTTTGCAGCTAAATTATAAACTTGATCCTTTTCTACATCTCTCAGCATGATGACAAATTCATCGCCGCTATTGCGGCAAAGAAGCGCGTTTTCGTTTTTCATTATGTCTTTTAATCGTTTTGCAAATTTGACTAACAGCTCGTCTCCCTTCTTATGCCCGAAAGAATCATTGATCATTTTAAAATTGTCAATGTCAATAAAGAAAAAGCCTCTTTTTATTTCAGGATGTTTTCCTATTTCTTCATCAACCATTTTTCGAAAAGTAGCCCGTTCTAATAAATTAGTCAACGAATCGTAGTGTGCCAGCTTTAATAATCTTTTTTCCTTTTTATTCCTAGCTATTTCCTTCGCAGTCCGATCCCTAAACAAGCGAAAAATCGTTTCGGCTTTCTCCTTTGTCTCCGTCGTCTCTATGTTTATAATAAAAATGAGCCCAATGATCTCCCCTTTGCTGCTTTTAAGAGGTATTTCCAAATAACCGGCGCCTTCTATATCTCCCTTTAATCTAGAGAATAACTGGTGAATTAATTTTTCGTAAAAGCTCGCTTCCTTTAAAGAACTTTCCAAAGCTAGTATTGGCTGAACATCTCCATCAGACAAATTTCCGTTTCGATACATTGCTAGTACATTTATTTTTGAAGATGTTTCGTCCACTTCTCCGACAAGGACTATTGGCGCATGTAATGTTTCTGCAATATACTTAACAAGGGAGCGAAAGTATTCTTCTCCAACATGAGTCAGCACTTCAACAGCCCGTATACCCAGCACTCTCTCAATCTCTTCCAGAGCTTCGTGTCTTTTCATCCCCACTACGATACCCTCCACATAATACGATTCCATTTTCAAGCACCTTATACAGAAAATAGAAGTTACATTTATAGTAATAAAATACAGGAAATTTGTCATCTGATAGATGCCAAAAAATAGCTAAAAAGAAGGATAAAAAGCATGCGTTTGGTTAAACTTCAAATAAATTTTGTCAGCAGCAAAAGTGACAAACTTGACTTTTCTTTAAATTGAGACTCGCAATGATAACGCTTTAAAATTTAAAATGTAGAAACATTATTCTAAAAAAATAAAAGGGGTGAACACAATGGCAGAATCAAATGTTAAAGTAAAAATACAGAGATTCGGCAGTTATTTAAGCGGAATGATTATGCCAAATATCGGCGCATTTATTGCGTGGGGACTCATCACTGCGTTATTTATACCGACTGGTTGGACACCAAATGAAGCTTTAGCAAAACTAGTGAATCCGATGATACAATATTTGTTGCCGCTTCTAATTGGTTTTACCGGCGGACGCATGGTGTATGATCTGCGCGGAGGAGTTGTGGGTGCAACCGCAACGATGGGAGTAATCGTTGGAGCGGACATTCCCATGTTTTTAGGTGCCATGATAATGGGCCCTCTTGGTGGGTATATTATAAAGCAAGTGGACAGACTGTTCCAAGGAAAAGTTAAATCCGGATTTGAGATGCTTGTCAACAATTTTTCAGCTGGTATTGTCGCTGCTATTTTAACGATTATTGCTTTTTTAGGAATCGGCCCGATTGTCTTAACTTTGAGCAGCGTTTTGGCAGGTGGAGTTAAATTCATTGTCGATGCCAACCTGCTTCCGCTCGCAAGTATATTTATCGAACCCGGAAAAGTGCTGTTTTTAAATAATGCGATTAATCATGGAATTTTAAGCCCGCTCGGAATTGAACAAGCAGCAGAAACAGGCAAATCCGTTTTATTTTTGCTTGAAACGAATCCAGGGCCAGGTCTAGGAATTTTGCTTGCCTATATGCTGTTTGGAAAAGGAAATTCTAAACAAACTGCTCCTGGTGCAGCCATTATTCACTTTTTGGGTGGAATTCACGAAATTTACTTCCCTTATATTTTAATGAGACCATTATTAATTTTAGCTGCTATTGCCGGCGGAGCGAGCGGAGTGTTAACATTCTTACTTTTTGATGCCGGACTTGTGGCAGTGCCTTCGCCGGGAAGTATTATTGCATTAATGATTATGACTCCAAAAGGACATTATATAAGTGTGTTGGCTGGTGTTATTGTTGCAACTGCTGTTTCATTCCTCATCTCAAGCATCATCTTAAAAGCAGCGAAAGCAGACAGCAAGGAAGACTTATCAGCAGCAGCAGAGAAAATGCAGCAATTAAAAGGTAAAGAAAGCAAAGCAGCAGAAATGCTCACAAATCAAGCGCAAAAAGACAGTGAAGATGCCGAGCTGCAAGAAAATGAATTAGACAATGTCCAAAAGATTGTTTTTGCTTGTGACGCAGGCATGGGATCCAGTGCAATGGGCGCTTCCATTTTGCGAAACAAAGTCAAAAAAGCTGGGTTAAATATCGAAGTAACAAACACTGCCATCAACAATTTGCCTGATGACGCAGACATTGTATTTACACATAAAGATTTAACAGATAGAGCAAAAGCAAAGCTTCCAAATGCAACACACATTTCTGTTGAGAATTTCTTAAACAGTCCTAAGTACGATGAACTGCTAGAAAAATTAAAAGAACAGTCATAAGCAGATTGCACAGCTGTGCACTTTAAAAGGGGTGAATTCCATGTACTTGCGGGCGAGAGAACGGGAAATCATCGAATTAATGCTGCAGGAGGACCGACACATTTCCACAAAAGAGATCGCTGAACGATTAAACGTCAGCTCAAGAACAGTTCACCGGGAGCTTAAAAATATAAAAAAAGTGATAAAAAAATATGGTCTTTATATTGACAGCCTGCAAGGAAAAGGAATTCGCTTATTCGGTCCATCGCTGCGGAAACAAAATTTATTAAAAGATATCCGATCTGGAGAGCACACAGACTTTAGCCAAGAAGAAAGAAAAGTGCTTATCCTATGTTCACTTTTAGAGGCCAGCGAGCCTCTAAAACTGTTTACACTAGCCGAAAAATTAAACGTCACTTCTGCAACCGTAAGCAATGATTTAGATCAAATCGAAGAATGGATTGCTCAATTTGATTTGAAGCTCATCCGAAAAAGAGGATACGGAATAGAACTCATTGGACCAGAAAATGGAAAGAGGGCTCTCCTTGGAAACATTATAATGGAGAAATTGGATGAAAAAAGTTTTTTGCAAGCAATTGAAAGGCAAATAAAAGAAGAGAAAAATGAAAAAAGGGAGAAAATTTTTGAAATCATTGATGAAGAAAAAATAAAAACGGTTGAAGGAGTACTTGAAAATTTTCGGCAAACCATTTTATTTTCTATTGCGGACAGTGCCTATATTGCTCTTGCAGTCCATTTAATGCTGGCAGCGGAAAGAATCCAAAAAGGCGAAACGATCGATATCGATCCTCAAGTTTTTCAAGAATTGAAAGGCACAAAAGAATTCGAATCCGCCCGTATGATCGTCAAAGAATTGGAAAAAGCCTTTCAGGTCAAGTTTCCTGAAGCGGAAATCGGCTATGTCACGACTCATTTATTAGGAGCGCGCAGAAAAGAAGATAAAGATTTTTCCTTCTTTGATGTAGATGTAGACATTTCAAGAAAAGTCCATGCGCTCATTGAATTTGTTTCCAACAAAACCGGCTTTCCCTTGACGGAAGATCAATCTTTATATCAAGGGTTGGTGGCCCATTTTGTCCCTGCTATTACACGTTCAAAAGAGAAGATTCATACGCACAATCCTCTGCTGCAACAGATCAAAACAAAATTTTCCGCCCTTTTCGCGTCTGTCGAAGAAGGGGTAAAAAAAATCTTTTATGATCTTCATTTATCAGAGGATGAAATTGGCTTTCTCGTACTGCATTTTGGCTCCGCTTTGGAATCAAAGATGGAGAATATTTCGCTGCAGGGATTAGTTGTTTGCCCCAGCGGAATCGGTTCTTCCAAAATGCTGGCAACGAGACTTCGCAAGGAATTTCCTGAAATAGAAAACATTCATATTGCTTCTCTTATTGATTTAAAAAGGCTGGATGTCAGCCAATACGATATTATTATTTCAACTACCGATCTTCCGTATCGTCATGTGCCATATATTACAGTTAACCCGCTGTTAAATGAGCATGATATCGCCAAAATAAAAAGGTACATGAATGAAAAGCTGACAGAATTCAAAAGAATTGAAAACAATGTTCCGGGCATTCCTTTCCGGAAAAATCCTTCAAACGATATGATTCACATCATCGATCAATTTTTTGAACTGGGCGATATTATCAAAACAGTTTTGCTCCATTTCAATGTGAGCTTGCTTGAAAATACAGGACAGCATAAAAAAAATCTTTTGGAAATCGCCCGCACATTGCATAAAGAAAAATTGATCACAAATGATGAATCCGTTGCGAAGAAGCTTTTGGCGAGAGAACAAAAAGGAGGATTGGGAATTCCCGGGACAAAAATTGCTTTATTTCATTTAAAAGATGAAGAAGTATTGATTCCTTTATTTCGTATTTATGATTTGGACAAAGCGGACAACGTCCTCGGAATGGACGGAAATGCGATGGAAATCAGCCGGATATTGCTGCTTTTAGCTCCTGAACAGCTAACTCAAAATAAGCTGGAAATATTAAGCCAAATCAGTTCAGCTATTATTGAAAGCAAAAGCAGTTTAGCATTATTTGAAAACGGAGATGAAACAGCCGTCTATCATAAACTGAATGTGATTTTCCATCATTATATGAAAGAAAAATTTTTTAATTGGAGTGAGTGAGATGAAGCCAATACTAACAACTGACAACATTGTTTTAAATGCAAAGGTGTCCAATCAGGAGGAAGCTATTAAATTAGCCGGAAAGGTACTTGTTGAAAACGGGTATGTGAATGAACACTATATCACTAAAATGCTTGAAAGAGAGCGAATCACTTCCACATATATGGGGAACCATATAGCTATTCCACACGGAACAGACGAAGGAAAAAAAGACATTTTAACATCAGGTATTTCCATTATTCAAATTCCTGAAGGCGTAGAATATGGAGAAGGCAACATTGCTAAAGTAGTGTTCGGAATTGCCGGAAAAGACAACGAACATTTGGAGCTCTTGTCGAAAATCGCCATCCTTTGCTCAGAGGAAGAAAATGTTGACCGTATAATCAATGCAGCAACCAAAGAAGAATTAATCAATTTATTCAATGAGGTGGAATAAACATGATCGCTTTGCAGTTCGGCGCTGGAAATATAGGAAGAGGATTCATCGGCGCTCTTCTAAATCAAGCTAACTATGAAATATATTTTCTTGACGTGAATGAAAATCTAATCTCTGAGCTAAATAAAAGAGGAAGTTATATCATCGAATTAGCCAGCGAAAAAAAAGAAACAATCACCGTCACAGGTGTAAAAGGAATTAACAGTGCAAAACAAACTGACAAAGTTATCGATCTCATTTGCCAAGCTGACTTAATTACAACGGCTGTCGGTCCAAATATTTTAAAAATCATTGCACCGACAATCGCTTCAGGACTTAAGGAACGATTTAAACAGTCAGTCCAGCCTTTAAACATTATTGCATGTGAAAATATGATCGGCGGCAGCCAATTATTAAAAGAAGAAGTGCGCAAATCGCTTACAGATGAAGAAAAACAAAAATTGGATCAATATGTTGGCTTTCCTAATGCAGCTGTCGACCGCATCGTTCCATTACAAACCCACGAGGACCCTTTAAAAGTTTCTGTTGAACCATTTTTTGAATGGGTCGTGGAAAAAACAGACATAAAAGGAAGCTTGCCAAATATTCAAGGAATCACCTATGTTGACGACTTAAATCCATATATTGAGCGCAAGCTATTTACTGTCAACACTGGACATGCTACTGCAGCTTATTTAGGCTATTTCAAAAATATAGAAACAATCGACAAAGCTGTATTGGACCCGTTTGTCCGCCCAATTTTAGAAGGCGCGCTAGCTGAAACCGGCGACATGCTGGCGAAAACTTATCATTTTGATCGTTCCGAGCATCAAAAATATATCGATAAGATTATCTCTAGATTTGAAAACAAACAAATTTCCGATAATGTCACTAGAGTAGCCAGATCGCCTATTCGCAAGCTTGGCGCAAACGACCGATTAATTTTACCAGCAAAAAGATTAATGGAATTCGGTCAAAAACCTGAAAATCTCGCAACAGCCGTAGCAGCTGCGCTATTGTTTGACTATAAAGAAGACCAAGAGGCAGTCGAATTGCAAGAAATCATTAAAACAAAAGGAGCAGCTGCAGCTTTGAAGCAGTACAGCCAGCTTGACGAAAACGACCCGTTAACAAAACTAATTCTTGAAAAATATGAACAGCTCATCAAATTGAAATAATGTAAGCAGGATGGTTCATTCTGCCTGTTTAAACACCGGGGCTGTCCGATAAGTCCCTAAAATGAAGCAAGTGGAGAAAAACAATTCGTTTCTCTCCACTTGCTTTTATATTTTTTCGATTTTTATCTGAAAGTAGCTGGCGGATGCCGGCTACTTTCAGGAAGTTGTGGGCTAATGCCACAATCCCGTCAATCAAATGTAATGAACAAGAAAACATATTCATCATTCACAATCAATACTAAAACTATACAAAGAAGGCTGACTCAACATCGCTGAAAAGCAATGTGTTGAATCAGCCTTTTACTTTTGATTTCTCCGATGCTCTCTCCATGAATTGGAATATATGATAGGAAGATGCTGCGCTTTTTCCAAGGAATATACGTAAACAAAACCTTCTATATTTTGCCGGCTATCCTTGACCCAAACGCGCTCATACTCATTATTCGGCCGCCCTTCTATAAAATCCTCCAGCAAATCCATTTGCCTCAATCCTTCTTCTGTTACAATGAACCATTCACCGGCAACTTCATCTTCACCTTCATCAAGGACAAGCGCTGGATAATCTCCTACATCATATAGGCGTCCTTTCACATGTCCTCTTTCGCAAGAGATTAAATAAGGCTCTACAACATGATGATTTGCTTCCCCGACTAACAACGTTCCATACACAAAAACTTGATAAAGCATGGCTGCTCACCTCAAAAAGTATAATCAGATCAGCGAACACCGACATTTAGTTGAAAAAGAGCTATTGCACACTTCAAAAAGCATAGTCCGGTCAGCGTGTCTATGAAAGCTAGTATGTATAAAAATTTGTTTCTTAGACGACAAATACTTCGGAAAATCAAGTTGAAATGAGCGATTGTCCACCTTAAAAGCATAGCCTAGCCAGCGTGTCCTATGAAAGCTAGTATATATAAAATTCGTGCCTAGACGACAAATGTACCGGCAAACTAATTGAAACGAGCTACTACCCACCTCAAAAATCAAGTTGAAATGAACGATTCCCCACCTCAAAATGCATAGTCTGGTCAGCGAGACTATGAGAGTTGACATGTATAAAAATTTGTTTCCTAAGCGACAAACACACGTCAACCAATTGAAACGAGCTACTGCCGAATGATTTTCATAATCATCCGATTCAATACTTCGGAAAACACTAGTCCCATGGCGATGGCTCCTGATATGATAAAAGCTTTAGCTGCTAGTTCAATCGCCATAAAATAGTCTTGCTCGACGACATGGCGCATGGCATCATACGCAATCCCTCCTGGGACAAGCGGAATAATACCTGGAACAGAAAAAATGATGATCGGCGCTTTATACATTTTCGTAAACAAGTGACTAATGAAGGCAACAAGAAGCGCTGAAATAAATGCAGCGATAATTAAATCCATCTTAAAATGAATCAAGAATAAATACGAAAGCCATCCAACTGCTCCCGCAATTCCGCATGCAAATAACGTCTTTTTTGGTACATTAAAAATAATTCCAAATGCAAATGCTGCAATAAAGCTTGCTGCAAGTTGTGACAGCATGACAACAATCCTTTCAATTAATAAATCGATAAAACGATGGCAATTCCTGACCCGATCGCAAAAGCTGTTAAAAACGCTTCAGCTCCCTTTGATAATCCAGCCACTAAATGTCCTGCCATCAAATCGCGGACAGCATTCGTGATATGCAGCCCCGGTACAAGCGGCATGACAGAACCGATAATAATTTTATCTAAATCTGTCCCGATGCCCAGCTTCACCTGCCAAATGGCTGTAAATCCAATGACAAACGATGCTAGGAACTCTGAAAAAAATTTAATTTTAGCAAAACGATGAACATAAACTAAAAATGCAAAACCTAAGCCGCCTGAAATCATGGCAGGAACAAAATCTGCCCACTTTCCTTGAAACATGATTAAAAACCAGCCGCTCAAGATGGAAACGGAGGTCAATTGCAGCCAAACTGGATATTCAGGTTTTGATTCGTCTATTTGCTTCAGTTCCAGCAAAGCTTCATCAACAGATATTTCACCCTGCGCCATCCTTCTAGAAATGTTGTTCACCATCGCAACTTTATTTAAATCTATTGTCCGTTCCAGCACACGTACAAGTTTTGTCTGTTCCATTTCGTCAATGGAAAATATAATTCCAGTGGGCATAGCAAAACAATGAGACTGCTTTACACCAAGGGATGTAGCCATCCTCTGCATCGTATCCTCAACGCGGTACGTTTCCGCTCCATTTTCAAGCATAATTTTACCAGCTAGCAAACAGGCTTCAATAATCTTGTTGGAATTTAATTGCACGCTAATCTCTCCAATAAACTTCATTTCCTATTATTATATCCAAGTCTTTTGGTAAGTGAATGGCAAAACGATTCAGCCTTTTATAGGTCTTTAAGTATTAAATCTTAGCACCTCATCGACCAAATGCTCAAGCTTTTTCTTCTGATCAATTTGGGACATCACCGCGTAAATCAGCGCTCGCCGCGGAACAGAAGATTGCAATTCTTCCTTTAGAAAGGATAGCAATTCCTTTTGCTCCTCATCTGCCGATTTTTTTATTTTATCAATTTGATTGAAAAGGGATTCCTTTTTCTTTTTCCGATTCAAAGCCTCTTCCGGCTCCAGCCTTTCTACTATATCCGGATCAAATAGCTGATCCTTCGCTTTCACAACATTTTCCGCTATTTTTTCAATTCTTCTCAACGAATAAGCGATTATGCTGTTAATTTCTATTTCTGCTCCGGCAGTGACAGCGAAATGAATGGCGTTTTGAACCATTCCATACAACAACACGGCCAAATCAACCGAATACGGACGTATTTGTTCCCCGAATACTTCTGCAATCCTCTTCTGTGCCCAGCAAAGTTCATCAAAATGATACTGCTGCACCAATCCTTTAAGCTCTTCATCTTCTGACATCAGCACACCATAAAACAGAGCGAATAGTTTATTTTCTTTACTGATTTCCATCTTGACTTGAATTTGTTCGATAAACGCGTTTTTATCGTTTGCTTGCCTGCCAGCCAACACTTCCATTCTCCGCTGATCTGTTTCCATTTTAATCTTTTCAAAAATACTAATTAAAAGTTCTTTTTTCGATGAGAAATAATTATAAAATGTCCCTTTCGATATCCCGCTTTTATCTAAAATATCTTGAACTGATGTTCTCACAAATCCCTTTTCAACAAAAAGAGTATGCGCCGCTTCCATTACTTGTCTTTTTCGATCGTTCAATTTGACTGCACATCCTTTATGATTGAACTCAAAAATAAAAGTTATTGTTGATTTTTTTATACTATCAGTATATATTATTATTATCTTTTATAACAACAGTATAAAATAATATACTATAAGTACAAGGAGGATTCTCGCTTGACCAATCATGAAACATTAAACAAACCGCCTTATGGGATGATTGCCATTTTATTTGTTGGTGCCTTTGTGTCTTTTGTTAACGAAACGTTTCTAAATGTTGCACTTCCATCCATTATGAAGGATTTTGAAATATCTCCTTCATCCGCGCAATGGCTGTCAACAGGCTACATGCTGATTAATGGGATTTTAATTCCTGCCAGCGCATTCTTGTTGCAAAAGTTTACGAATCGCCAACTATATTTAACAGCAATGAGCTTGTTTACAGCCGGTACAGTGCTAGCTTCACTTTCGCCGACATTTGGCGTGTTATTGGTTGCAAGAATGTTTCAAGCGGCCGGTTCAGCGATCATGGCTCCCTTATTAATGAATGTCATGCTTGTCGCTTTTCCTGTTGAACGGCGCGGCACAGCAATGGGATTTTTTGGACTCGTAATGATCACTGCGCCAGCGATAGGGCCAACGCTATCCGGATGGATTGTTGAGCATTATTCATGGCGTACATTGTTTGACATCGTTATTCCGATCGCTGCTCTCACACTCATCCTTGCAATCTTTAAATTAAAAAACATTTTGCCTCAAAAACAAATATCTTTGGATATTTTATCGCTCATCTTATCAAGCATCGGGTTTGGCGGCATTTTATACGGGTTTAGCTCCGCCGGGGAAAAAGGCTGGGATTCCGTTTATGTATATGGAACCATTATTGTCGGAACGATCAGCTTAGTCTTGTTTATTGTGCGGCAATTAAAAATGGAAGAGCCTCTTTTGCAATTTCGAATTTATAAATATCCGATGTTCGCCTTATCATCCGCTATTTCGATCGTCCTTTCGATGACGATGTTCTCAGCGATGCTGCTTATGCCAATATATATTCAAACAATTCGCGGCATTTCACCTTTTGATTCCGGACTTTTAATGCTGCCGGGAGCAATCATCATGGGAATTATGTCGCCGATAACAGGAAGGCTTTTTGATAAATTTGGTGCTAGAGCGCTCGCCATTATCGGCTTATCTATTACCATTTTTACAACATATGAATTCAGCCACTTAACAATGGATACATCCTACAGCTTTTTAATGCTTATGTACTCATTAAGAATGTTGGGAATGTCGATGGTGATGATGCCCGTCATGGCAAACGGAATCAATCAGCTGCCGCAAACCATGAACCCGCACGCTACAGCGATGAACAACACGTTGCAGCAAGTTTCAGGAGCTGCTGGTTCAGCGCTGCTGGTCACGCTCATGCAAAACAAAGCAGAGTCGGAAGCGGAGCGATTGGCGCAATCCGCAGCGGGTGATCCAGCAAAAATGGCCGATATCATGAATGAAGCAATGCTAAATGGAATCAACTTTTCTTTCAAAATATCAGTGTTAATTGCACTGATCGCCCTCGTTCTCACTTTCTTTATCAAACGGGCAAAACCAGAAGGAGAAACATTTTTAAAACAATCCGCATCATAAAATAGAAAGCCTCTAGACTAAGTTCATCAGTCTAGAGGCTTTTTCATTCAAAATATCTAGATTTTCCAGCCGGAATTAAAAGGCAGCTTCAACAGCAGCTGAACATTTCATACCTATTTACTTATCATCAACCCTCTTATAATCAAAAAGCTGCAGAGACTGCTTCAATAATATGTTCTGCATCAGAAGTTGACATCCGATACAGTTACCCCATTTTTCTTTTGAAATCGCCTTGCCGCATGGAAACAAATAAGGCTTGATCCGACAATATATTTAACCCGTTATTTTCTCGTGTAGCCGAAGCATTCAATTTTTTCTGCGGATTTACAGCGCTTCCCAAACAGCGGCGATTCCTTGTCCTCCGCCAATACATGCAGATACAGCGCCATATTTTTTGTTTCGCCTTTTTAATTCATAAATAAGAGTTGTCGTGATTCTTGTTCCGCTTGCAGCAAGAGGATGTCCTAGCGCAACGGCTCCCCCATTTACATTACCTATTTCAAGATCAAAGCCTAATTCTTTTTGGCATGCTAAATATTGAGCAGAGAAAGCTTCATTGATTTCAATTAAGTCCAAATCAGAAATCGTTAAATTTGCTTTCTTTAATGCATTTTGAATAGCAGGAACCGGACCGATCCCCATATACTTCGGTTCTACTCCTACAACATCCCAGGAAACAAGGCGGGCAATCGGTTTTAACCCCTTTTCTTCTGCATAATCACTTGATGCAATGACAACAGCTGCTGCTCCATCAACCATACCGCTTGCATTTCCCGGCGTGACAACACCATTTTCAATAAATCTAGGCTTTAATTTACTAAGCTGCTCCATGCTCGTATGGCGGATATGTTCATCTTGATCAATAATGATGTCTCCTTTTTTCCCTTTCACAGTAACCGGTACAATTTCTTCTTTAAAATACCCTTTTTCTCTCGCTGCAATCGCACGCTCATGGCTAGATAAAGCATGACGGTCAATTTCTTCCCTCGTTAAATTATATTTGACAGCTAAATTTTCAGCTGTTTCAGCCATTGTGCAGCCGCCATACGTATCATATAGTCCATCCCATAACCAGTCTTCTACAACAGGCGAACCTAGAGGACTTCCCCATCTCATACCGCGAATGACATGCGGTACTTGACTCATATTTTCCGTGCCGCCAGCCAGCACAACATTTGCTTCTCCCGTTAAAATGTAGCGGGCGCCTGTTAGGATTGCTTCAATCCCCGTCCCGCATAAACGATTAATCGTTACGGCAGGAACTTCAATCGGGGTGCCGGCTTTTAATCCAACATGTCTTGCTAAAATGTGTGCATCTCTGCTTGATTGCTGAACGTTTCCAAACACAACATGATCAATTTCATCAGGCGAAATATTAGATTTTCGAATAGCTTCTTTAGCCGCAAATGCACCTAAATCAGTCGCAGTAGTGTTTCGAAATGATCCAGATATTTCAGCAAATGCCGTTCTTGCTCCTTCCAGCAAAACGATATCTTTCATTTTATTCACTCCTCTAAACATTTCGGTATTCCAACAGTTCCTTTGCATGTATCAAATATTTCTGATGCGTTAGTGCACAAAAACGTTTTCATTTATCAGAATAATGAAAATTATTTACACGCTCATTATAAAATTACGAAAATTAAATAACAATGTTAAAAATACTTAAAAATCAAAGGAGAATTCAGCAAATTTGCGTATAGATGAACTAAACGTCAGGTAAAAACGGTTTTTCAAAAACAACCGCTGGATTGTTAATAAGGTAAAAAATGGAATGATGTCAAAATAAGTTGGGGTGAATATTTTCGATCATTTGATGAAAGTATGATGGTTTAGTATTGGATCTTGAAGAATTAGAGATACATTATATTCTAGAAAAAAAGAATTAATTATTAAACCACTCTGGAATGTACAATTTAAAAATGGTAGAAACCCGGAAAAGAAGATGGCAGCTTATCTTATGGTACTAATCCGGACGTGTTGTTTTTAAAAACCAATCATCGAATATTACATTTCTCGCTTTAGGAAAAGGACAGGTCATTTTTATTTTCTGGTTGTTTGATTATTTTTATGGCGCTTTCTTTATATCTCTTTTCCAGCTTGGTTCTTTCGTTTTGAGAAATAGCGAACTTTTCATGAGTTAACCTCTTTTGTTTCTACTAGAGTTCTATATAGAGGCAGCGAATGCATTCTTAAATGGTTCTGTAAAATATAAATAAATGAAAAATTTTACTTGGTGTGACAAAAAAAGGGAGGTAAAATGAATATTAAGTAATTGCAATATATTGTATAGGTTTAATAAAGAATTGGTGATTAAAATATTTAACCATACCTGAAAAAGCAGTTTTCGTACTTCTAAAGAAGGCGAAATATTAAAGAAAATAATACGTGATGAAGCCTTTTTTAGTTGGCTTAGAAGTAAAGACGAGTTTTATCTAACGCTGCTAAAGAGTTACTTTTGATCTTAAAACTCAGCTTACTTCTCTTCCCAGCTAGACTACTAGATACTTCATATTTCTGATGATGATTTAACAGCTTTTAATCGAAAAAAAGGATCATTATTTTTGAAAGAAGGTGCGAAAATGATTAAGGAGCTTCATCGTTCTTTAATGGAAAATTTCGAACAATTGGTTTCGTGGAGAAGATATTTGCATCGTCATCCTGAGCTTTCTTTTCAAGAGGAAAATACACCGAAATTTATTGCAGAGAAGCTTTCCTCCTTTGGGATTGAGGTAAAGACCGGAATCGGTGGAAATGGAGTTGTCGGAATGATCAAGGGCGGAAAAGAAGGAAGAACCATTGCCTTCCGCGCTGATTTTGATGCGCTTCCGATCCATGAAGAGAACGACTCTCCTTACAGATCGTCCGTAAAAGGAGTTATGCATGCATGCGGCCACGACGGGCATACAGCAGCTCTCCTCGGGGTTGCAAAAGTATTAAGTGAAATCGACCGCAGCCGTTTAAAAGGCAACATCGTATTCATCTTTCAGCACGCGGAGGAAAAACCGCCCGGCGGCGCCAAGTTTATGATTGAAGATGGATGCCTGGACGATGTTGACCTTGTATTTGGCGCACATGTTTCCACTGATATTCCGTACGGCAAAATAGGCTTACGAGAAGGACCCGTTATGGCTGCTGTCGATGCATTTACGATTCAAATAAAAGGAAAAGGAGGCCATGGGGCCCGTCCGCATGAAACAGTAGATGCTCTTGTCATCGGCAGCCAAATTGTGAACTACTTGCAGCAAATTGTCAGCAGACGCGTGAATCCGATAGATTCAGCTGTTGTGACAGTTGGTGTGTTTCAAGCTGGAACAGCTTTCAATGTCATTGCAGAAAACGCTAGAATAGAAGGGACAGTAAGAACATTTAATCCAAACGTTAGGAAGCAAATTGAGGAGGAAATCAGAGCGATTGTTCAAGGACTATGCCAAGCTTCGCACGCAAGCTACGAAATTGATTATTTAAACGGCTATCCTCCAGTTATCAATCCTAGAAATGAAACCGAACAATTGCGAGCCATTATTAGCGAGACGTATGCATCTGACTGTTTTTATAATTATCAGCCGTCAATGGGAGCAGAAGATTTTGCATACTATTTAAAGCATAAACCAGGTGTTTATTTTCATGTCGGTGCAAGAGGAGACGATCCAAAAACTCATTATCCTCATCACCATCCCCGCTTTGACTTTGACGAGCGTGCGCTTCTCGTCTCAGGGAAAATATTTTTAAGTATTGTCAATCATTATCTTTTACAATAAAAAAATGATGTCAATTAAAAGTGGTGCAACAAATTCGAAATGTACATTGAAACAACAATAATGATGATTTTATGTAGCGAAACTGTCAACAAGCAAATGCACATTCTGTTCAGCCGCTTCGATCCATACGTTAAAGAAACGCAAACAAAAAATGCGAAATTTTGTACGCAAAATAATAGTTTACAAGGAAATGCAGGTTTTCTGTTATAAGGAGAAAACCTGCATTTTCAATAAATTTTTGAAAACAGCTTACGTACATTTTTCGCGTTTTATTTCTATATTTCTTGAGAGATGTTTTTGGTGTATAATAATGTTCATTGAGCTTAAAATTTCCCATTGGCGAGCTACTCGCCTGGGACTTTTATTTTTTTCTTTTCCGGTGTGTTACTCCATTTGAAAATCTTATTTAAAAACTTGTAAATATTTTTGCTTTCTTTCGCAAGTAGCGGTCCTACGATCGCTAAAATAAGAACATAAAGGGCAGTAAAAGGAGTTAAAATGGGATTTAATCCTGCTGTAATCCCTAAATTTGCAACAATGATCGAAAATTCTCCACGAGCCATAATGGTTAAACCAATATTGGTAGAAGCTTTATGGGATAGCCCCGCTTTCCTCCCCGAAATCATACCAGCTACAAAGTTCCCAGCAATTGTGAGTGCGGCAGCGCCTAAAGCTAACCAGATCGCACCAGCTAATGTTGATGGATCAATACTCAATCCAAAGCTGAAAAAGAAGATTGCGCCAAAGAAATCTCTAAACGGAACTACCATATGTTCAATGCGGTCTCGATAGTCAGTTTCTGAAAAAACTAGACCTAACAGCAATGCGCCAATCGCTTCTGCAACATGAAGGGTTTCTGAAAACCCAGCAACAAAAAACAATGTAGCAAATATAACAATAATGAAAATTTCGTCAGATTTAATATTCAACCATTTATTTAATAAAGGCGAACCTTTTCGTGCAATGAAAAAAAACAGCAGCATATAGCCAACCGAAATAAGAACAGAGGTAATGATACCGAGGACAGAAGTAGAGCCGGCAAGCAAGACACCTGACATTGTGGTTAAAAATAAAGCAAGGAAAATGTCGTCAAATAAGATGATCCCAAGGATTAACTCTGTTTCTGGATTTGCTGTTCTTTTTAAATCAACAAGGACTTTGGCGACGATTGCACTGGAAGACACGCTGACAAGCCCAGCAATAATAAGAGTCTCCATCCATGGCATCCCGACGATAAATCCATATAAAAGGCCTAAAACAAAATTGATTGCTACATAAAGACTCCCGCCTACCACAATATTTCGGCCTGATTTCATCAATTTTCCAACAGAAAATTCCAAACCTAAATAAAAAAGCAAAAACAGAACACCAATGCGTCCTAAAAATTGGATAATTTCTTTGCTTTCAATAAAGGTTAAGTCGATAATCCCAATCGTTGGGGCATGCGGGCCAACAAGCATACCTAGGACAATCAGGAAAGGGATAATGGAAAATTTAAGCTTATTTGCGATAATAGCTGCAATTGCAACAAGGACAAGTGCTGTTCCAACTTCAAAGACTAAATGATCCATCTATAAACCTCACTCCTTTCCTTTGTTCGATAATAAGTTGTTAACTAGTTGTTTTAGTTGGTTTCGTTCTCCTGAAATTACTAATGTATCGCCTGCCTCAATCACCGTATCCGGACCTGGGTTGTGTGTCTTCTTTGTCTTTTTTTTCTTAATAGCAATGACCGTAACTCCATAATTGTTTCTTATATCAATCTCACCGATCGTTTTATTCACAACTGGTGCACCAGGTTCTACTTGATACCATTCAATAATTAAATCATCAAACGCAAAGTCAACGGTTTCTAATGCTTTAGGTTTATATGCCATTCCGCCTAAAATTCCAGCAATTTGTCTTGCTTCTGAGTCATCAAATGTGGCAGTACTTAAAACCTCATCATGATCATCTGAATCAAAATGATAAATTTCTCTCCGTCCATCATCATGGATGACAATAACAAGCTTATCTTGGTTCTTTGTAATAATTTCAAACTTATATCCAATTCCCGGAAGTTCACTTTCTCTAATATTCATGCAAAAATTCCTCCTTATAAATGTTTTAAATGAATGGATTAAGGTTGTTGAATATTAAAGGTTTACATCAATTTCCGTTCTAATTTTTTCATCTTTCGAAATTCCTAGATATTTGAGTGTTTCAGAAGGAGACGAATGGTGAAAATATTTCTGAAGCAAAGAAATGGCGACTCCTCGTTTATAGGCATGAAATCCAAAGGTTTTACGCATAGAGTTCGTTCCAATTTTCCCTTGTATGCCGACCGCTTCTGCGGCACGATGGATAATGCGGTAAGCCTGTTGACGCGTGATGGGCTTTTTCGTTTTCGCGGACTGGAATAAATAATCTTCGCGGTTCAATTGTCTCGATTGGATATAGTGGAGAATCGCCCTTTTTACTTTTTGGTTGAGATACACTTCCTTAGTCGTTTTAGATTCTTTATGTGGAAGCAGATAAAAATCCTTTATGTAGCCGTCATCCCCCAAAACATCTCCTACTTTTATTTCCAATATTTCTGTGATCTTTAAACCGGTATTGATGCCAAACACAAAGAGTACATAATCTCGCTCTGAATGCTTTTTTAAATATCTTTTCATGGCATTGATTTGTTTTATATCTCTTAGAGCTTCAACATATTCCATATAGTTATTCCCCTTAATCCACGTTACTTAATACTATTATATACTATTATTATGTAACACGCAAACAAAGCTTTGGATTTTAAGACGAAAATAAGGGATAAGGTAAACAAACTGTTGTTTTTATGTTTAGCGGTCCTGTTATTCCTAATAAAGAGGAATTTTAATATGTAATCCTGCCCGTTTCAAGCCTTCTTTAAACAATTTTGCATACGGTTTTTTCTTCATTCCATTTCATAGGAAACAATTTAGGTACCTACTTTTTATCTTGCACTTTTATGAATTTCGCTTGAACCTCATCGCTTCCCAAATTTCGAGTTGCACCTTTGTCCTTTTGCGGCATGCCCTAAGCCCATATTGTGCACCATTAAAATAATCGTTTTTGCTCAATATCACAAAATCATCAAGAAAAGACTGATCTATTTTTAGAAAATCGGCTTATTGACGCCCCCATTAATGTTTTAGAAGCGTTGATATATCGGTGTTTATGATTTTTTGTTTTCAATGGCGATTTGACTTTCTAAGACAGCCCCCAAAGTCATCACAACCAAGCACAATTGAAAGAAACAGTTATGCTATACTTTTATATAAAAAAATGACTATTTTTCGTTCTGTTTGTGGCACATGATAAAGACGTTTTGAACTGGGGTGAAAAGCCAATGCACATAAATGGAATAGAAGTGAAAGGTAAAGTTGTCGACAGACAATCTCGTTGCAAGCATTACCATAAAGATGTGGATATTATTGCAATCAAATTTTATTGCTGCCAGACTTATTATCCATGTCATAAATGCCATGAGGAAGAGGGATGCGGAAATCCACAAGTTTGGCCCAAAGCCTTGTTTGATGAGAAGGCGATTTTATGCGGCCATTGCGGGAAAGAATTGACTATTAATGAGTATTTACACAGTGCATATCAATGCCCGAACTGCAATGCGCAGTTTAATCCAGGCTGTGGACTTCACCGTCATTATTATTTTGAAACTTAAAAAATTCATTTCAAAACGCATTACAAAAAGCCATTTCAAACTTACATTTATCAAAGTTTGAAATGGCCCTCATTTTTTAAAATAGACGTGTGTTACATACAATCTCAAAAACTAACTAAATTTTAAACTGCTGTATTAATCGATCAAAATCCATTGCTTCTTTATCCAAATGTTTTGCTGAATTTGCTACTTCCTTCATAGAAGAATTAGACTGTTCAGCAGTAGCTGTCACCTCTTCTATTCCAGCTGCAGATTCTTCTGATACAGATGCAATACTTTCAATGGATTCTCCCATTTTTTTCGTATTGTCAAGAACACTGTTAATCGATTCTGACATACCGCGAATTTTATGCGAGACTTTTTTAATGGTCTCTTTTAGTTCATTAAAGATATCACCTGTTTTGGAAATAGTTTCCGTACCTTCTGCTACGTTTCTATAGCCATCCTCCAATGAAATAACAACATTTTTAGATTCAGTTTGAATGCCTTGAATGATAGAAGTAATTTCCGAAACAGAGGAAGCTACCTGTTCTGCAAGCTTGCGCACTTCATCAGCGACAACTGCAAAACCCTTTCCATGTTCTCCTGCTCTCGCAGCCTCAATCGCAGCATTCAACGCTAAAAGGTTGGTTTGATCGGCAATTTCTTGGATGACGTTAATTAATTTGGCAATATCGTTTGTTTTTGTATCTAACCCTTTTACCATTGCGAGTGAACCTTGAATTTTCGCATCAATTGATTCCATTTTTTCGATTGATTTTATCATTGCCTGACTGCCATCCTCCGTCAGAGTAAGCATGGAGTCTGAAAATGTCTGCACTTCTTGTTGATTTTTTAATACATTTGTTACGATCGATTCAAATTCATTCATCTGTTCTAATAGCTCTGATGCAGAGTTCGCTTGTTCTTCAGCACCGCTTGATAATTCCTGCATGGTAGAAGCAATCTGTTGGCTGCCTTGCTGAACCTCTTCGGAATATTGTGACAGCGTTCTGCTTTGTTTGCTTAAATTGCCTGAAACATTTGTCATATGTCCAATAATCTGATGCAAGTTTCCTTTCATTTTATTCATAGCATTGATTAATTGGCCGATTTCGTCTTTACCGTCATAAATGACTGCATGACCTTGCAGGTTCCCGTCTGCGATTTGATTCGCCATTTTTACTGCTACAAGTAAATTTTTCCTTATAGTCCGTGTAATAAGGAAAACCACTGTTACCCCAAGAACGATTGATAAAAGGACAGATAAAACCAATATGAGTAGGCTGTGCTGCATAACATTGAATGTTTGATTGACAGCTACAATGCGTTCTTCCTCTACGGCCTTTGTCAATTGATCTAGCTGAGCAACTGTTTCTGTACGCAATTCAGCGATTTGTTCTCTTAACTTGCCGATTTCTTCCTTGTTTCCACCCTTCAAAGCCGGAACTAGCTGGTTTAAAAACAGATCATTAATCATTTCCTTGTTTGTTTCAATCTTTGCTAATAAATCCCGTTGATTTTTAGTCTCCAGTTGAGACTCTATTCCCTTCTTTTTGTCTTCATACTCCTGCATACGATCATTAAACTCTTGCAAGTTTTTTTCATCCATTGTATTTATATAATCGGCCACTCGTATGTCAGCAGCTCTGAAAAGCGAAGCCATTTCTGTTATATGTACAGCCTTTTCTCCTCTACGGTCAATTTGTTCAATGTTGTTTTTTATTTGAAAAAATTGGTTCCCTATAATAATAGACGCTATAATAAATAATCCCACTGTTACGATCAAACCAATTGAATATTTCCAGCCAATATTTAAATTTTTATACATACGTATCATAATAATCCCCCTCGTACCTTCTTATGTAACTTTTTTCTTTTTCTAGTTGGAAGTTACACATCGGCAAAGAACGTATGAAATCACTAAAATGAAAGCGGCAAAGCAGGAAGCTATTTGAATATAGCCGTTGCAAAAGAGCCGGAAAATACTAAAAAGAAAACAGGTAAGCCAGAAAGCACTTAAGCTGCCGCATAACCAAAAATCTTTCTATTTTGAGCACCGACTGAAATATAAAAACAACCACTTCGGGAAAAATGCAATATAAAATCTTTCCGAATGGCATCACGAATAAGAAGCAAGCCGAATGCTAACCAAATAGATAAAATATTTTTCCTTTAGAACCTTATATTCATTATCGTCTCACCGCTTTTTCAAGCCATTGGAAACTCCCCCTAAACCAGCCTCTGATTCATGCAATGCTAATTTCTCTTGCATTATGACAAAAGCACTAGTATATGTTTCATTTTAAACCTTTACAAAAATATTTTCATTAAAAAGAATCACACATTTGTACAAATGATTTATGAGAAAGAGTAAGCACTGACCCGTCCTTTGAAGATGGAAACCATCATTGAGACAAGCTAGTATAAAACAAAAATTAAGAAAGCAGGCACTGTTCTTCTCCAGCTTTTCCGTTATATTCGTGTTGCCTGCTTATGAAATGATTAACGCTTAAATTAGCCCTAGCTGTTTGATATCCCACTTAGTTTTGATACAACCATTTCCAGCCTGTCCGAATACGTTCAAGTTCCCCTTATTTATATCCAACTTAGTGATAAAACAAATCTACTTTTTATTTCGGTTCTAGCGGAAAAAACTTTATATCCCACTTAGTTTAGATAAAATCCTTCCGGGAACGGTCAGAATATTCCTTGTCAGTGAATTTATATCCCACTTAGTTCAGATAAAACTCACACTGATCAGACATTTCTTTTCTTAGAAGATTAATCTTTATATCCCACTTAGTTCAGATAAAACTTATACTTGTCTGCCAGGATTACCAGTCTCAGATTAATCTTTATATCCCACTTAGTTCAGATAAAATCATTGACATACCTAGTCCGCGACATGTCGCCAAAACCCGCTTTATATCCCACTTAGTTCAGATAAAACCCCCATCAAACAAAAATGCCAAAATAACGATAGTATCAAGCTTTTTTATAGACTTGCGAGATCAAGTATTTGTGCAGTTTGCAGTAAAGGTTAAATCGTGTTTTGGGATCTATGAAAAAAAGCTTTGAAACCTAGAATTCATCGAAGGTTTCATCACTTTTTTCATATAATAGGTTTGCTGCAAATATTGATTTTTGCCTTCAACATTGAGATAATGTTGATACTTGTTGACAAAAACAACATTCCTTAGGCTAAGAATATTTGTCTATCCTTGCTACTCTTCCAATCTTGATCCATATCCCTACGAAAACAAGTCTCATTTAAGTCTTTTTCATTAAAATTACAAATACATACTAGCTGTAAGTAGCCCATTTCATGCATCATCATGAATTGAGTTCATTAAAATAATGAATGTATACTAACCTTCCCAAAAAAAGATTAGAAACACTAGTACCCTATGTCAATCAATACAATCTATTATAACAACATTGTTCTCGTAAACACTATCACATATTACTGAATTTTTTAAAAAATCGGCACAATCAATTATACTGCTTTTTTCATTAAAGGAATAAAGCCTCAAAACTTTTTTCCTGCCCATACACTTTCTTTTTTATGTTCCGCGGTTTTTTCACTTCATAAACATAAATCGAATCTTCGTTTTTGTTAATAATCGCCTCAAGCTCTGACATGCATTTGGCAAGGCTGCTTAAAGTGATTTCCCCTTCGAATACAGAATTTTGCGTCCAATAAAGATACTCTTTTAATTTTTTTCGAACTTTATTTACTCTTTTCTCTCCAACATCGTACGTTATTATGACAAACACACTTACCACCACGCTTTCAAAGGCTTGTATTTTTCGTCACCGATTACATGCTTGATCAGCTTATAGCATTCCAATCGGATTAAATATCGATACGTTACTTGACGCTTCAACTTTCGATGTTTTATAGAAGTTTGCATTTTCTTTTCCCAACTTTCAATAAACCGTTTGCGCCCTTCTTCATTTAATAAACAGAAGCCATGTTCATATGAAAATTGCTTTGGTGTAATTCGACGGTTATTAATCAGCGAAAAAATTAGCGGCTCTACGATAAGGGGTTTAAAAATTTCCGCAATGTCCAAGCTTAAAGAAAATCGTTTAACTGAAGGTTCATGCAAATAGCTAATCGTAGGGTTTAACTGTGTTTTATATATTTCCGTCAACACTGTCGTATACATTAAACTATTCCCAAAAGAAAGTAAGGCATTTATCGGACTGGTTGGCGGACGCTTCTCTCTTTTTTCCATAGAGAACTCAGGACGTAAAAATTGTGAAAATGATTGATAATAACAATTTCGAATTCGGCCTTCAATTCCCATTATTTCTTGAACACTATTGGCATTTTCCAATTTTTTTCGTTCTTCAGTTATCATGAGAATTGTATCTGACGTCTTTTCTTTATGAGATTTTAAATTCCGCAATATATGAAATGACGCACTCTCTATAAAAGAACGGGCAATTTCCAGTCTTTTTTCTTCTTTCAAATAATGTTCAGCCTGTTTAACTAGTACGAAACCGGAAACCTTTTTTTCTCTTGGAACATATGAACCAGCATAAAAACCATATTAATTGTATAAATGAAGAAAACGTTGATAGTTGATCTCGTTAACAGCAAAACAGCTGCAGACATCGGAGGATTCATTTTTTCCACATGAAAAGCATTGTTTCTTTGATTTCTTCTCTTGCTATGTTCATGAACGAAAACAGAGGACAGTGTGCTAAAGCGGGACGAATAACGTAATGCAGATTTCCATAAAATAACGGTGATTCGCTCTGTTATTCTTTTCAGCCAAACCATTTCTAAATTTGCAGCATGCTTTTTTAAAAAAATGAAGCAAAAGTGTTGACTAATTTATAGTAATCTTATAGGATTTAATTGACTAATGAGTCAGTCAGGGGGGGTATAGTGCAGGCAGAAGCTCGAAGACAGGAAAGAAAACAGCAATTATTGCAAATTGCATTAGAATTATTTGCGACAGTTGGCTATGAAAAAACGAAAGTCTCAGATATCGTCGCAAAAGGCAATGTGTCCCAAGGGACATTTTATTGGTATTTTAAAAGCAAAGAAGCGATCGCGCTTGAGATGCTAGAAATAGGTCGTGCCCAACTTTTAGATGCAATCAAACTAGGGTACCGCACAAAAAAAGTGGACTTGCAAGATTCCGTTGCTTCCACGACACAAATGTTTGAACGTATTTTTCATTTCGCTGAAAACAATAAGTATTTCATGAACATATTGCTAAAAGGCATTCATTCTCAGCCAAAGATACAAGAAAAAGTAGAAGAGATTAAAGCAGACATGGAAACAGCTTTTGCGGAAAATATTGCACAGGCCAAAGAACTGAAAATGATCTCGCGTGAAGTAGATCCAAAATTACTGGCAGTATTCATCATGAGCCTCCTGGAAGGAGTTTTAGCCAGATGGCTATTTCAATCGCCATCATCAAAAGATGCATTACAGCAAAAAACACTTCAACAGCTCATTGAAGAAACTGTACACTTTGAATTTTTTGGAATCTTTGGTGTCTAATGAAGGAGGATAAACATGAAAAAAATAAGATGGTTCATTTCACTCATTGCAATAGCAGCTCTAATACTTTCAGCATGCGGCAATAACAATGATCAAAAAGAAAAACAAACTCAAGATCAAGAGAAAAACGCATTACAGGAAATCAAAGATAAAGGCGAAATCACTGTCGGCATTATGGGTACTTATGCACCGTATAATTTTATGAATGAAAACAAAGAATACGACGGCTTTGACGTTGACATTGCGAAAGAATTGGCAAAACGTCTAGGAGTTAAAGCAAATTTTGTTGCACAAGAATTTTCTGGTTTAATTCCTGGGCTTCAAAAAGGTAAATTCGATATTTTAGTAAGCCAAGTGACAATCACAGATGAACGGAAAAAACAAATCGATTTTACAGAACCATATATTACAAATAAAGTCAAAGTGATCGTTCGGGAAGACAATAATGACATCAAATCTGTTAATGATTTTAAAGGAAAAACAATCGGAGTTGGACTTGGTACGAATGATGAAGCATATTTGCGAAATGAATTATTGCCAAAAGTGGGCGATTTTAAAATCAACACATATGATGACGTGATTACAACATTAAAAGACTTGGATGCTGGCAGAATTGATGCAACGATCAACAATGTCTATGCATTAAAACCAGTCATTGAAGAAAACGGCTATAAAATTAAAGCCGTCGGCGATCCAATTAAGGAGGACCAAGCTGGCGTTGCTGTGAAAAAAGGCAATAAAGAATTGGTGGATGCTTTAAATAAAGCATTGAAAGAAATGAAAGAAGACGGAACATATAAAGAAATTTATGTAAAATGGTTTGACGAAGAGCCGACCGAAGAATGATGAAAGTAGGTTGCCAAAATGGACTTAGTCATTGAAAACTTGCCTTTTTTGTTAAAAGGGGCATATTATACATTACTCATTACTGTAGTTTCCATGTTCTTCGGTTTAATCATTGGTTTAATCATTGCGATTGCCCGGCTTAAGGGCAATCGCATTCTGCGTGGTATAGCAAGAGCCTATGTGTCCATTATTCGGGGGACACCGGCATTGGTGCAAATCGTCATCGTTTATTATGGCTTAGTTGATTATGGGATTGAATTAGGCCCATTAACTGCTGCGTATATTGCACTAAGTATTAACATCGGCGCTTATGTTTCAGAAGCGTTTCGCGGTGCGATTCAATCCATACCAAAAGGGCAAACAGAAGCAGCGCTCGCAACTGGTATGACGGAACGCCAGGCGATGCGCCGAATTATCATCCCTCAAGCGATTCGCTACGCTATTCCCCCACTTGGCAATACATTTGTCGGAATGTTAAAAGAAACATCGCTCGTATCCGTTATTGCGGTCACAGAATTAATGCGCTCTGCTCAATTATTAGTGGCGCAATATTATGTTTACATGCCGTTTTATGCAGCCATTGCAGCGATGTATTGGATTATGAGTACATTCTTTACATTTTTATTAAATAAAATCGAAAAACGGCTGTCTGTTTATTAAGGTGGTGACAGCATGATAGAGATTAAAAATTTACAGAAAAATTTTGGACAGCATGAAATATTAAAAAATATTTCATTATCCATTCCAGCCCATCAAGTAGTGGCAGTCATTGGTCCAAGCGGTTCAGGAAAAAGTACGTTTTTAAGATGCATCAACGGACTTGAAACAATTACAGGCGGCACCATTACAGTCGACGGTCACGTGATTGATGCAAATGCTTCAAAAAAAGCACAACAAAAAGAAATTTATGCCATTCGTCGAAAAACAGGGATGGTGTTTCAACAATTTAATTTATACCCGCATAAAACGGCCGTCCAAAATGTAATGGAAGCTTTATTAGTAGTGAAAAAAATGCCGAAGGAAAAAGCATACAGCATCGCAGCCAATTTGTTAGAAAAAGTCGGGCTTGCAGCAAAAGAAGATGCTTATCCGTCTCAGCTGTCAGGCGGGCAGCAACAGCGTGTAGCGATCGCAAGAGCTCTTGCGATGGAACCGAAGTTGATGCTATTCGATGAACCGACTTCTGCACTTGATCCGGAGCTTGTAGGAGAAGTATTAAAAGTAATGAAAGAATTAGCAGAAGACGGCATGACGATGATTATTGTAACGCATGAGATGAAATTTGCCCGGAGTGCCGCTGACCGCATTTTATTTATGGCAGACGGCGTTATCGTAGAAGATGCGAAGCCAGCAGCATTTTTTGAACATCCGCAAACAGCGCGGGCACAAAAATTTTTGCAACAAGTTACAGAGTTTTAAAAGAGAGGAATTGAACAATATGCAAATTAAAGCAACATGGCAGGGCGGCCGTGCTTTTGAAGCAGTCGGTCCATCCGGATACAAAATGGCAATGGATGCCACGGAAAACTACGGTGGAGAAGGAAGTGCCGCAACCCCAACAGAAATGCTCCTAGCGGCTCTTGCCGGCTGCATTGGAATTGATGTAACGATGATTTTAAGACATGAATTAGATCATATTGAGGCAATTGATATTACAGTCGACGGCACGCGTCGCGAAGAATTGCCCTCTTCTTTCACCGCTTATACCATCACATTTACAGTAAATGGGGATATAACGCCGAAAAAAGTTTGGCGCGCCATCCAATTAGGCAAACAAAAATATTGTGCGGTTTCTGCATCTTTAAAGGGTGACGTTACGTTCAAACTAATATTGAACGGCAAAGAAATTCCTGCTGAAAAAGAGTGAAAAAACGAAGTAAAGTTTTGATTGCAAAGGATATTGAAAAATCTTTTGCAATCATTTTTTTATACAAATTTTGTTTTAGCAGCTGCCTTTAACTACCTATTTTCTTGTTTCTAACAGCTGTTCCGCTGTCCAAGCCGGAGTGTTTGCGGTTTTAACTAACTATTTTCTTGATTGGGGCTGTCTAATAAGTCGTTTTTTGGCTTATTGACGGCCCCCTTTTATGTTTTAGAAACGTTGAAATATCGATGTTAATGATTTTTGGTTTTCAATAGGGATTTGACTTTCTGGACAGCCCCGTGCCACATTTTTTGTTTTTGCTGAAAAAAATAAACGACCTTTTCCCGCAATTCATTTGGAAAAGGCCGCAATTCGGATATCTATTCTTTTTCCAATCAATTTTTGTAACCTACTTCACAAAAATCGTTCTGCCATTTTTTATTTATAAATTTTCGACAGCTCGCTCATCTTCTTTTACATAGGAATATGCTAGCTCATGGAAGGACACTTGATTTCCAATAACATAATCATGTTGTTTTCGATTTTCATGCGCTTTTTGGAACACATCGCTGTGGAACCAGCCTTCGAAGCTTTCTTTGTTCTCCCATGTTGTGTATACACGAACTTCGTCATAATCTTTTAATCCGTCCGTTACTAAGAGATCTAAACGAATGAACCCAGGAAATTTCTCAATTCCCTTTCTAATTTTAAAACGCTCCACTAACTTTCCGGAATATCCTTTTTTCACGCGAATGGAATTGGTAACGATGTACATTCTTTTTTCCCCTTTCTTTTGAATCGTTTTGGAATAAACATTGGTTTTCCATCCATATCATGGATGGAGACAGAAATACCAAATACCTCTTCAAACATTTTTTCCGAAAATACTTCCTCTGGACTGCCTTGTTGATAAATCGTCCCGTCTTTCATCACGATTAAGCGGTCACTATACTGTGCGGCTTGATTCAGATCGTGAAGAATCATGATGACCGTCCTGTTATACTGTTGATTGATCGTTTGGACAACCTCCAAAATTTCCAATTGATGTACAATATCTAAAAACGTGGTCGGTTCATCCAATAATAAATATTCAGTACTCTGGGCAAGAACCATCGCAATCCACGCTCTTTGCCTCTCGCCTCCTGATAAGGAGGACAAGTGTTGATGTTCATATTGTTTCACATTGGCAAGAGCTAACGCCCAATCAACGATTTCTTTATCTTCTTGACTGAATGGGGCAAATTTGCGTTTATAAGGGTTCCTGCCGAACTCTACTAATTCACGTACGGTAAAATCGAGCGTAACATCATGTGTTTGCGGCAGCATAGTTAATTGTTTTGCGATATCTTTTCGATTCGCAGAAACGATATTTTTTCCATCGAGAATGATCTCGCCATTTTGGGGCTGTAATAAGGCAGCGATGAGCCGCAGCAAGGTGGATTTTCCTGATCCATTAGGCCCGATAATACTAATCACTTCACCCTTTGGCAATTCCAGATTCATTTCGTTGATGCCGAATCGTTTGGAATGGTGGTAAGTCAGATCTTTAACGGTGAGCATGCTTCACTCCCCCTTTAAAGACCAAATATAGGAAAAACGGACCGCCTAGAAAAGACAGCAGGATCCCTACCGGCAGTTCAATAGGATCAAACCAGCTTCTTGCCGCAGCATCTGCGAACACAACGAGTATGCCGCCGCCTACACAGGATAATGGCAGCAAATAACGATAATCGTTTCCGATGAGCAATCGAATGATATGCGGAACGATAAGACCTACAAATCCTACCAGTCCAGCAACACTGACGGCTATTCCAGCTAAAAGAGCACTGACAAAAATTAAGAAAAATCTGCTTCTTTCCACTTGATGGCCTAATAAAGTGGCCACCTCATCCCCCAGCATCAGCATGCGGATATGTTTGATGGAAAAAAACGCTAATACCAGTGCAAAAATGGCATAATAAACAATCATCTCTACATGCACCCAGCTTACGCCGCTAATCCCGCCATTTAGCCACGGCAGAACCGCTTGAACTTTGTCGCTATGTAAAATCATAATACATGACATGATCGCACCTAAAAAGGCGTTGATTGAAATCCCGACCAGCATAATTCGAACAATGGAAGTTCCATCTTGCCAAGCTAGCAAATAAATGAGCATAGCCGTAAGAAAAGCGCCAAGAAAGGCTGCTAAAGGCAAAATGTGCAGTTGATCGGGATACAGCACCATGATCACCGTCGCTGCCAGTCCTGCCCCAGACGTCACGCCAATAATACCGGGATCCGCAAGCGGGTTTTTCATTACACCTTGTAAGATAGCACCCGAAACCGCTAAACACATGCCGACAAGCAGCCCAACGAGAATCCTTGGGAGCCGCAAATCCCAAACAACACGGTACACTAACGATTCCTTATCGCCCATATCCGCAAAAAATTCCTTAAATGAAATAGAGATACTGCCTGCTGTCAGGCTATAGAATACGCTTAGAAACAATAAGATGATCAGAATGATGATAAGCCATATTCGTTTCTTTCGATTCATCATGAATCCTTTCCTATATCTTTCAAGCTTTGACGCATATATTCCACTGCTTCTGTGATCTTTGTCCCCGGATTAGTGCCAAACAAATTCGATGGCAGCACCACAATGTTTCCTTTTTTTACTGCATCTAAGTTTTTCCAAGCTGCATTTTTTTCCATTTCTTGTTTAAATGCTTTTTCTACCCCGCTAGGATCACCGTGTGTGATTAAGTAAATGATATCTGGATCAGCTTCCACCACACGTTCTACCGCTAATTGAGCGTATTGCGGATATTCTTTTAACTTTGGAAAGTTCGATGCTACATTAATTCCGCCCGATTTTTCTAAAATATCTCCTGCCAATGACGTTGGGAGAGCTGCTAAAAATGATCCAGGTGCTCCATAAACAAGCAATGCTTGAGCTTCGGAAGCTTCCGTTTGCTTCTCAACGACTTGCTCGATTTGTTTAATCAGCTCTTGAGCTTTCGATTCTTTACCGAGAAGAGTTCCATATGTTTCGATGTTTTTCTTTATATCTTCAATGGAATTCGCTTCCGTCATGAGAGTTTGTATTCCTTGATTCTCCAATGCGGGGATGTTTTTATCAAAACCAACATTGGCAATTAACACATCTGGCTTCAAACTTACGATCTTCTCTATATTCGGCTGGTGTGTATTTCCGATTTCTTCTACTTTTTCTAATTCTTCCGGTATCTCTACCTTCGTACTAGGCCTGCCGACAATTTCCCCTCCTAATTGATGAATGATATCCATATCACCGATCGTTAATGAAGCAAATTTTTTCGGATGAGTGTCAAAAGCAACTTCACGACCTGATGCATCGGTCACTTTCACTTTGCTTTCTGTTACTTTTGTCCCTCCTGTTGATTCAGTTCCTTTTACCCCGCATCCGGTAAATAAGAGCAATAAGAAAAACGTGAGGGTGAATTGGAAAAGTTTTGTTTTCAAAAGTATCCCTCCTTTACCATTTTAATTAAAAATGATTATCATTGTCAATTGTTATTTTCGAAATTTTCTACCATTTACTTGTTCTCCTTTAATTTTGCATGTATGACAAGTCTCCCTTCTCCTCCAGGAAACGTGTAATCACAAGTAGATAAAGTTAAAATTTGATCATTCGGTTCGATATCAATATCGGTCTTATAAATGGAACGATCTTTTAACTGATTGACGAATGATAAAAATTCGTCATCAGAGGAAAATTCAGTATCGATATAATAAAAATCTGTAGTCGTTTTATATACTGAAAAGATTTCAGCATCGTAGCTTTCATATAACGTATCAAAATAAATGGTGCGGTGATGCTGGAAAAACGATTCATCCAGATATTTATCTAATTGTCCAAACATCGTGTCATCTTTCATACGATGTCCGTAAAGGATAACATTTTGATTTAGGCCTTTCACATCATTTCGATAATCCATAAAAATGCTTCCAGCCCTTGATTTCTCTTTTTTATAATTTCTTGTTAAATAAAACTCATTGTTTTCCGCTTGAAGAATCGGATACGAAATGTATGTGTCGGGAATTTCAATCCAACCAACAATATCTTGGTTAATGCGCTGCAATTCAATAAAAGACGAACGAATTCTTTCAAAGTCCTTGCCTTCATGAGAAGTTCTCTCGGTACGATTTTCTTGATAAACCTCTTGAATTTCAGCTAAAACTTGCCGGTTTGTATAGTAATCGTAAAGGATACTTATAATTTGATACGCTGAAAAAAACAAAATCCCAATGCAAACAATGCTAACGAGTTTCCCAATGATCTTTCTCAATCCCCGATCATTCATGTCGCATTGTCATTCCTTCTAGCAACTCCCATTGGCACAACATAAAATCCGCTTTGATCATTATGATTGACTATGGCTCTTACCCCATAAATGCTTTCAATCATTCCTTCCGTGATCACTTCTTTTGGAGAACCTTCCGTCACAATTTCGCCGTTTTTCATCACAATAATCCAATCACTATAACGAATGGCTTGATTCATATCATGCAGCACCATCACAATCGTAATGTTATACTCCCTGTTTAACTTCTTGATGAGCTCTAAAATTTCGAATTGATAATAAACATCCAAATATGTTGTCGGTTCATCCAAAAACAAAATAGGAGTTTTTTGCGCCAATGCCATCGCTATCCAAACTCGCTGTCTTTCTCCCCCAGACAGCTGTTCTACTTTTTCTTTTCGTTTTGATTGCAAATTGGTAATGGAAAGCGCCCAATCAATCACTTCTTCATCCTCTTCTGAGTTATGATGATGAAAAAATCTTTTATACGGCATGCGGCCGTAGCTCACCAGGTTCTCGACATTGATATCAAAAGGAATTTCATTTTTTTGATGAACAACCGATAGTTTCTTCGCCAATTCCTTCGGCTTATATTGTTGAATCAATTTTCCGTCCAAAATAATCTGGCCTTTTTGCGGTGCATTGTGGCTAGACATAACTTCTAATAATGTGGACTTTCCGCATCCATTCGGACCGATAATCGTCGTAATTTTACCAGGTTCAACAGCAAGGTTAATTGATTTTAACTGATCCTCTTTTTGATTATATGAGAATGAAACATTTTTAACCTCCATAGATGCGATCACTCCTTCTAATCAATATAATCAAAAAGGGACCGCCGATTAATGACATAATAATGGATGCAGGAAGTTCCGTCGGCGCTAAAAACACCCTTCCGATTGTGTCGGCCGTTAAAATAAGCAAAGCTCCTGATAAAATGGAGAATGGTGTTAATATTTTATAATCTGAACCGACTAATAGCCGTCCAATATGGGGAATTAGCAAACCGACAAATGCAATGACCCCAACAGTTGCGGTTGTGACGCTTGCCAAATAAACTGCAATCGCAGATATAATAACCCGAGCTCTTGTCACGTGAAGCCCCAGATTTCGCGCCGTTTTATCTTGTAAAGCCAGCATGTTGCACCAAGAATAAACGAGCAAGGACAATATTAAACCGATGGAACCATATATAACAATTGTTTGAACATCGTCCCACGTTTGTTGAGATAATGTTGATGCAGTAGCTTTCGCAGAACTGGTTGTCGTATAGCCTCTGTAGTTAAAGGATTCATATAATGCAGTAAACACCGCATTGACTGCCACCCCAACTAAAATTAATCGAAGGGGGCTGAGTCCTGATTTCCATGAAAAGGAATAGACAAGAAAACAGGCAAGTATCCCTCCAAGAAAAGCAAACAGCGGCATCCAAAAAAACAACGTAGGAAAGAAGCTGATCATAGTTAATGCAACAAAATTGGCTCCTGAAGAAATCCCGATGATCCCAGCTTCCGCCAAAGGATTTCTCATAACTGCCTGCAATAATAATCCCGATACCGCCAAATTTGCTCCAGCAAAAAGGGACACAATGATCCGTGGAAATCTCATATCCTTTATGACTTCTACATCTTCATTTCCACCAAACAAAAGGCCTCTGATCAACTCAGCAACGCCAATTTCCAAACTTCCGTTCACAATAGAGAAAAAAGTGACAACAACCAGCATTGTGGTCACTACTGCAAAAGTTAGCCACGTTTTCTTCATGGATCAGCACCCTTTTCTTTTTTGTCCGCTTATTCATGAAACTCAGGATACAAATATTTCACCAATTCATCTAAAGCTTCATCCGCTCGAATGGTTGCGGTAGTCGGGAACAATTCTTCTTCCAGATCATACACCCTGCCATTTTTGACAGCATCAAAATGCTTCCATATATCGTTTTTCTTAAATTCTTCATCGAACATTTTGACTACTTCCTCCGGCATGCCGTGAGCAAGCCTTAATATGACATCGGGATTGGATTCATATAAATATTCTGTGTTAGATTCTAAATACTCCACTTTCTCTCCTTGAATCACGTTGTTTCCACCCGCCAATTTCACTAGATCGCCAATATAGGAATGCTCTGTTGCCACTAAGTAACTTCCGGGAACTCCGAGTAAGATTAAAACATTTGGTTTTTCCAAGTTACGAGTTTTTTTCTGGATTTCTTTTACTTTTTTTTCGAATCTATCAACGATCTTCTTCGCTTGTTTTTGTCGTTCATATTTTTCTCCGAGTGCAAGAATTTCCTTTTCCATTGATTGAAGACTGGTTAAATCCAAAAAATCTACTTGAACGTTATGTTTTTCAAACACTGGCTCTAAATCATATTGAATAGTTGAAACAGAGTATACATCAGTAGGTTTTAAAGACATCAAAACTTCCATATCAGGATTTTTAGCATACCCCACTCTTTTCGCATTCTTATACCGCTCCGGCAGTTTTTTGCTGCTTGTGGGGACGCCAACTAAATCAATATCTAATGCATCAAAAATTTCCGTAACGGCAACAGATAATGAGACAACTCGATGATCCTGTTTTTTCGGCTTTTTTTGTTCCGTTGATTCAGCAGCAGATGAAGAACAACCGGCGACGACAACCAGCAGCATTATCAAAAGGATCAGCCATCCCATTCTTCTTTGTTTACACACTTAAACAAAGCCTCCCCGCTTTCGACCGACCTAAAAAGTCGTTGTCATATTTTTTAAATAAGAAAATGTTGTCTTGATGCGCATGTCCGCATCAAGACAACAGTCAGGTTATTTTTTCAAATGAATAAGGAGCCTTGAGCGATTCTTCCAAACTATGATGGCAAGAGATCCTAGCAGCAATGCCAAATACAAACCAATTTGGGAAAGATCAGCCGTTTTGGCATTCACGGTTGAATTATTTGAGTTATTGGAAGCGTCATCGTCTGTCGACTGTTGATCTGCATCTCGGTTAAAGGTTAGTGAATCGTCATCGCTATTGCTATTTTGTAGATTTTGATCCTGATTTTGGTTTTGATCTTGATCGCTGGAATTCGTATTCCTCGTTGGAACATCTGTTCCATCATATGGTTTTACACTATCTGGATCAAAAGCAATTTGGATATCATACGTATTGTGATATTGAAGATCTGGAATATCCACCTTGATCTTAGCATTCACTTTTTTAGATAAATCTTCGATCGGGAAACCTACTACTCTTGTATCTTCTTTTTCATTTTTGCTTCGCACTTCCACATCTTGATATTGGCCGTTTCTTTCCACTTGTAATTTCGTGATCCATGAGCTTTTTAGCAATGTGAACGCAACATCTAATTGTCCATTTTTTACAGTTAATAGTGCCGGGCTGACAACATAATCATTGACCATTGACGGTTCTTCTGTACCATTTTTTAATACAGTAAATTCCACGGTATATAGACCGTCAGCCAACTCATTTCTTGTTTGTCCGCCATTGTTATTTCCAGAATTTTGATTGTTATTGTTCGATGGATTGTCTCCAGGCTTATTTGTACCCGGATCTTTCCCAGGATCTTCTGGTTTTTGTCCATCCTCATCCGGCTGATCCTTCTTTACTGGTTTGATGCTGTCTACATCAAACTGGATTTGAACCGTATAAGATCCATCATAACCATATTGCGGTATAACAACTCTTGTTTGAACATTCAGTTTTTTCGTTAAATCGTCCACTTCAAACTTGACGACTCTTGTGTCTTCTACGTCATTCGTCGATACAACCTCCGCATCGACATATTGACCGTTTCGCTCTACTTGAAAGCTTTTAATCCATCCGCTGTTTTTTAACGTCACGGAGACGTATTTTTTGCCATCCTTCACCGATAAGCGAGCCGGTTTCACAGTATAGCCATCCATCATCGAGATATCTTCTGTCTTGTCTTTTAAGACCTTAAAGTCAATCGTATATTCACCGTCTTGAAGCTCTTCAGCAGGCTGTTCATCCTGATCGCCATCTTCTCCCGGCTGCGGATTTGGCTCATTATCTCCAGGAGCTGGATCATTCGGTTCCTCGCCATCTTCTTGTCCTGGATTTTCAGGCTCTTGGCCTCCTTCTTCCGGCTGCTCCGCCTGCACTGGTGTAATGCTGTCTACATCAAACTTGAATTGAACGGTATGCGTCATTTCATACATGTTCGGAACCGAAACAGTCAATTGAGCATTCAATTTTTTTGTTAAATCGTCTACTTCAAACTTGACGACTCTTGTATTTTTTTCTACATTTGTCGATACAACCTCTGCATCGACATATTCTCCATTTCGCTCTACTTTAAAGCTTTTAATTAATGAACTGCTTTTTAACGTCAATAAGACGTATTTTTTGCCGTCCTGCACTGTTAAACGGGCCGGCTTCTCTGTATAGTTATCCATTGATGAGATATCATCTGTCCCGTTTTTGAACACTGTCAAGTCAATCGTGTATTCTCCGTCTTGAAGCTGTTCAGCAGGCTGTTCATCTTGATCACCATCTTCTCCAGGAGCTGGATCATTTGGTTCCTCGCCATCTTCTTGTCCCGGATTTTCAGGCTCTTGGCCGCCTTCTTCCGGCTGTCCATCCTGCACTGGTGTAATGCTGTCTACATCAAACAAGAATTGAACAGTATGAACCGTATCATATACCCCTGGTACGGCAACTCTTGTTTGAACATTCAGTTTTTTCGTTAAATCATCTACTTCAAATTTGACGACTCTCGTATTTTCTGTCTCATTCGTCGATACAACCTCCGCATCGACATATTCACCGTTTCGTTCTACTTGAAAGGTTTTAATCCATTCGCTGCTTTTTAACGTCACTGAGACGTATTTTTTGCCGTCCTGTACTGTTAAACCAGCTGGCTTCACAGTATAGCCGTCCATTGTTGAGGTATCTTCTGTCCCGTTTTTCAAGACCCTAAAGCCAATCGTATATTCGCCGTCTTGAAGCTGTTCCGCAGGCTGTTCATCTTGATTGCCATCTTCTCCCGGCTGCGGATTTGGCTCAGTATCTCCAGGAGTTGGATCTTTCGGCTCTTCCCCATCTTCTTGACCTGGATTTTCAGGCTCTTGCCCGCCCTCTTCCGGCTGCTCCGCCTGCACTGGTGTAATGCTGTTTACATCAAACAAGAATTGAACCGTATGAACTGTATCATATACGCCTGGTACGGCGACTCTTGTTTGAACATTCAATTTTTTCGTTAAATCATCCACCTCAAACTTGACGACTCTTGTGTTTTCTGCTTCATTCGTCGATACAACCTCCGCATCGACGTATTCACCATTTCGTTCTACTTGAAAGGTTTTAATCCATTCGCTGCTTTTTAATGTCACTGATACATATGTTTTGCCGTTCTGCACTGTTAAGCCGGCCGGCTTCACGGTATAGCCGTCCATTGTCGAGGTATCTTCTGTTCCGTTTTTCAAGACCCTAAAGCCAATCGTGTATTCTCCGTCTGCTAAAGCCGATTCAGCAAAAACAGGCTGTATTTTGACGGTCGGCAATAATAGCAGGACAACCATAAAAATGGCAAAAAACTTTCTAATCCTTTTCTTCACAAGAAACCTCCCCTTCTACGAAACTTTAAATCTAGATTTGAATTTAAAAGTTAGAAATGCTGCAGATAATAAAAATAAACCGATGAAAACATAAAGTGACGTGCTGTCACTAGTTTCCGGATTATTTTCTGTCTGCTTGTCTGTTTCATTTTGATTGTTTGTTTTATTTTGACTACTTTTTTCATTGCTTGTTTTTGTAGAAGCAGAGGTAGATGATTCGTTTGAACTATTAGAATCTGAGCTAACAGCTTTAATGCTATTTTGATCAAACTTTAGTCTTATTGTGTAATGGCTGTCATAAACACCCTCTCCAGGAAATTCTTCTTCTGGAATATAAACATGTATTTGAGAGGTTACAATGTCGGGAACTTGATCTACTTCAAATTGCGCAACTCTTTTATTTGCAGAAGTATCTGTGCTTATCACTTTTGTATCTACATTAGAGACTTTAAATTCTTTAATCCACGAACTATGATTTAATCTTACTTGAACAAAGTATTTGCCATTTTTCACAATTAGTTTTGCAGGCTTTTCCCAATAATCATTGGCTATGGATACCGAATCATTATCTGCTTTTAAAACTTTATAGTTGATGGTATATGTTCCATCAGCCAAGGAATTATTCGCCGATGCCGGCAATGAAGCATAAAAAACTACAAAAAGTAAAAAGACGACTGAAAAAATTTTTTTCATTTTTTGATCCGTACCCTCCTTTAAAATTTAATTAATAGATTGTTATATTCCAGAATTAAATAGCTTTCCCCCTTTCGGCCACTTATCAATAATGATTCTCAATCTCAAGAGTCATTTTATTAATAACGATTCTCATTGTCAATAAATTTTTATGAATCTTCCAGTTTTCCATCATTATAGAAATTTTTCATTTAGTAGTTTTTTATTCAGTGGGATACTCCGTATTAGAAGACTTTAGTCGAATTTTTTACAGGAAAATAGAAAAATCTTGTTTAATTGAATTTCATCCATAAAAAAATAATTTGTATTTATCGGAATGATTGATTCGCTTTATGTCTGAAAAATTATTCGGACAGTGTATTATTCATGTGAATATAAGCTATCGATTAACAAAATGAATAGAAGAAAAAATGGAGATGCAACAAATTAGATCAGTTCCCTTTTTTCGGAAACGTGGTAGGGTAATAAAGCTGTTAAGGCCAAGGGGAAAATGGAAGATTTGGAGTATTTTTAAAAAATACTGTTTCATTGATTAAACTTTATTAAGAAAATTTAATGTTTGTACCAGCACTTTCTTCTTTATGTATCGATAACGCAATATGAACTCCATAAAAATATGTATGGAGAAGCTGTTATCTCCATAAAAATAAGTTTAGATTCTATAAAAAAGTAATATAGAGCAGATACAAAAACGGTAAAAATTGGACATGAACTTTTTTAAAAAGTGTGAATACGAAATGGAGTGTAAAACGGAATTAATTATTTTTGAATAATTTTTTTAAATAATATTCGCCAGCTATTCTATATGAGTTTACAACTAGGAATAAAGTATTGAAAATACATATGAGCATTTCTTCAAACAATAATATTTTCGCTGCACCTACAATGAAACTTCAAAACAAGCTCAGAATACTAGTAACTCTCATGTCTTTTTATCAATTTGTCCGATCTGTACAATCAACTGTTGACTTTCAAATTATTAAGATCTATTATTATAGAAAATTAAACCTAGCTAAATAGTATGATTTAAATTTAGAACGACTCAATTAGATGGTGCAGATTTTTGAATGGATAAAAGGTGCAGACGACGAAGCGGCAGGTACAGATTTAGCATTACTCATCTACTAACAGAGTGTGGATCAAATACATCCTCTCGTTCATCAATTGACACTGCAAAAATAGTGATTCAAAAGCTTGCATATGACAGAGCCTATCCTTATGCAAATGAAATCATATATAATTTGTGACTGCACAGTCAGTTGGATTAAAATGTTCAGGCATTTAGAATGCTCATTCCTCAAACGCCGGCTGCAGCACTTTCAAATTTTTGTACAGCCACTGTCAATTTTATTAAAGCACATCATTAAGTCATAGGGTGCCATTGCATGAAATAATATTAAGAGCTTAACATGTCGGAATTTTTTGAATTTTATATTGATATGTAGTTTTGGAGAATATTTATAAAACTACCAGACTTAAGCTTGAAGGAAAGAGGTGGATAACATGCTGGAAATTAAAAATGTACATAAATCATTTGGGAAAAACAAAGTTTTAAACGGAGTTGATTTAAAAATAGATAAAGGGGATGTTGTCGTCATACTTGGACCGAGCGGATCAGGAAAGACAACATTGCTAAGATGCATAAATTTTCTTGAAAAAGCAGATCAAGGTCAGGCAATTTTTGGGGATATTCAGGTTGATCTTCATAAAGCAACTAGAAAACAAATTCATGCAATAAGACAAAAGACTGCATTTGTATTTCAAAATTACAATTTGTTTAATAATAAAACAGCATTAGAAAATGTAACAGAGGGGCTTATTATTGGCAGGAAGATTCCAAAAGAAAAAGCGAATGAAATTGGAAAAAAAGCATTGGATAAAGTAGGACTGTCCCACAAATACAATGCTTACCCTAGTGAATTATCGGGCGGGCAGCAGCAAAGGGTTGGCATTGCAAGAGCGATTGCTTTAAATCCAGACATCATTTTATTTGATGAACCAACTTCAGCACTGGATCCGGAATTAGTTGGTGAAGTTTTAACAGTTATGAAGCAAATTGCCAAAGAAGGAACAACAATGTTGGTTGTAACTCATGAAATGTCTTTTGCGAAAGATGTTGCCAATCGGGTGATTTTTATGGATGGCGGAGTCATTGTAGAAGAAGGATCACCTAAAGAAATTTTCACACATCCAAAAGAAGAAAGAACAAAACAGTTCTTAAAGCGGGTAATACCCGAGGATTTTACTTACTATATTTAAACAATTGAACAGCCTCTGTCCTTTCACATCACTGTAAATACAGACCCAAACACAGAATTCCTAGCCCTAAACGATTCAAATACGAATTGTTTAGGGCTTTTGCCGAATATTGATTGATTTCCTTCAATATCCTTTACGAGCACCACTATTCAAGCTGTTTCCACTGGGCATCCTACGGAATGAACATATCAGGATGTGGAAGCTCCCGTAAAAATAAAGAACCTTCGAAACGATCCGAAATTTCCCATTAAAGTATTAAATAGCCATCACTACCAAATATTTTAACAACACGACAAGCAAAAGCAAGTTTCTCAAGAACGTGGTAAAATAATAGCATCAGCATAGCACTGTTCAGCAGCGTAGTATTCTTTCGAAATGCATGAGTACAAGCACTTTATTGATCCAACAGTAATGCAAAATTCTCACACCGTTATGCGAAGAAGTTTTTCAAGGAAGATTTCGATCAAGTGGCAATTATACAAAGCTGAATATCTATCCATATGTTTCCAGAAAAAATGTCCTATTCTTTTGAAACCCGGCAAAATGTAAAGCATCGTTGTCTGTGCAATGAACAAGCAGTTCATCGGTTTTACCCAGATTTTATCCTATACGTTCGCCAACTTTTTCTAAAATAGGTAGTTTTGAAAACGTTTACTTTTTATAATTTGTCAGATCTCCTGACGATAATATTGAGAATGCTGCATTTTAAAAAAATAATCTATTTAAAGACAGTTTAAATGGGATGCTGCTTTTAATAAAGACGGAATATTTTCATTATAGATTATTAAAACCATTTTAAGGAGGTGGAATTATTCAATTAATGATTGCAGATGTTGTGCTTGAGCCTAATACCATGAAATTGGTAAGATCGCTGCCGAATGTAATGAATTGATGACGACACCTTTGATTTGTGAAACTGCTGAACAATCGGCAAGATTAATTAAAAATAACTATGAACTAACAGAGATTTTTATATATGCTGACCCCGTGTTTTTCTACTTAGCAAAAATCGCGTTTCCTATTAGTAATTTTTCGTATTACATCCCTTTTGCAGGATAAATGATCGGCAAAGAATCGATCAATCAAAAAGGAAAGCCAGGCCGAATTTAGGAAAAATCAATATTACGAAATTAGCAAAACACGTAAATGAAAAAAGAAAAGCAAATATTTAGTTTTCTTCATAACTGTAAATCCTTGGAGAATTGGCTGCATTTATAGAAGCAAACAAAATGTAATCTGCGATTCTCGGTGTTTGGCTGACCATGTAGAGATTCTTTTTTCGCTATATTACTCTTTATGTTACCTTCGGCGGTATGAGCTTCTGGCGCAGAATATTTTGGTACGAATCTTGTTTAGGCTTTCTAATTGTTCAGAAATTTTTTTCAATAATGATCGACAAAACGGGTGATTCTTGTTCATTTCAATTGACCCTTCATTATTGGATTTAGGACTGTAAAAATGCAAAAGGGGGGCAAGAATTAATGAGGAATTCATTAGGCTATCCACAATTACTTTCGCAGTTGCGTCAAGACGATTCCCTAGACCTTTTGGCAGACCGTATTGGTGAAATGCTTGAATGTCCAATTACGATAGAGGATTCCAATCATCAGATCATTTCCTACAGCAGACATAAAGAAAATGTAGATGAAGCAAGAATGGCCACGATTATGAGTAGAAAAGTGCCAGATAAAATCATTAACAGCCTTTGGAAAAATGGGATTATGGCAAAACTGTTCGAAAGCGATGAACCTGTTATTGTCCCTGCAATCAAAGAAGTTGGACTAGGCAACCGTGTCGCTGTTTCGATTCGAAAACATAATGAGGTTTTAGGTTTTATATGGGCACAAATCAATGATAAAACAATGGACGATGATCAATTGCATTTGCTCAAGGAAGCTGCAAAGCTTGTGAAAAACCAGCTCCTCCTTCAGCGAATAAGAAAACGAAAAGAAGAAGAGAGTCATCAAGAATTTCTATGGAAGCTATTAACAGGTCATCTGAACGATGTGTCTAAGATTAAACACCAGGCTAAACGAGTTGGGGTTAATCTGGATGGAAATCTTGCTGTTGCTATCATTAACTTTGAAAATGATATAACACAAGCTATTGAAAAACATGCCTATTATTTAGCTGAAACATTGCACCAAGTTCAAGTAGTCAGCAAATTATTTGATCAAAATCAACTAATATTGCTTACCCGGCTCAGAACAGAAAAAGAGGCGATTAACGCTCTTTCCGGTTTTATTAAAGATTTTATCAACAAAATAAGTATGCGTTTACAAATCCGAAATATATCTGGTGCTTTCGGCTCCGTTTATCATTCTCCGGAGCATGTTCATTGCAGCTATAAACAAGCATTGAAAGTATTAAGGCTTAAGGAAAAATTCCCCGATGAATTACAGCAAAAGTATAGTTTTCAGGAGATCGGCATCTATCAGTTTTTAGATGAACTTTATCAAATCCGAGTTCGTGACCACTATCAAAGTGAGGCAATCAAAAAATTAAGAGAGTATGACCTCAAGCATCACACCGATTTATTGCTTACGCTTAAAAGTTATTTAGAATGTGACTGCAATGTTTATCAAGCAGCGCAATTATTACATGTTCATCCGAATACGTTAAATTACCGTTTAAAAAGAGTTGTAGAAATAACAGGAGTAAACCTGAAAGACCCTAACCAGAAAATAACATTATTTCTGGATTTAAAACTTGAAAGCATGAATGTCGAGTAATTTGTATATTTACACAAATTACTTTTGCGGTTTTCTGATTTTTTCATAAAGTAAGGTTCAACTAAAAGAGATATGATAGTGGTGCAGATGTTATTTTAAGGAGATGGTGAGGATGATCATCGGGGTACCGAAAGAAATTAAAAATAATGAAAATCGTGTAGCTATCACACCTGCAGGGGTTGTGCAATTAATAAATGCAGGACATAAAGTTGTTATTGAAGCAAACGCTGGAATCGGAAGCGGTTTTACCGATGAAGAGTATAAACAGGCTGGTGCCGAGATTGTTGAAAGAGCTTCAGAGGTTTGGGAAAAAGCAGAAATGATTCTGAAAGTAAAAGAGCCCCTCCCGGCTGAATATGTATATTTCCGAAAAGGGTTAATTTTATTTACCTATCTCCATTTGGCAAATGAACCGGAATTGGCCAAAGCTTTAGTGGAAAATGAAGTAACCGCTATTGCTTATGAAACAATTACCGTCAATAATACACTGCCATTATTGACACCAATGAGCGAAGTTGCCGGCCGCATGGCAGCTCAACTCGGGGCGCAATATTTGGAAAAATCTAAAGGAGGAAAGGGAATACTGCTAAGCGGTGTTCCTGGTGTCAAACGCGGGAAAGTCACGATTATTGGCGGCGGTGTAGTCGGAACGAATGCAGCAAAAATTGCACAAGGCCTTGGTGCAGATGTAACAATTATTGACTTAAATCCTGCTCGCCTGCGTCAATTAGAAGACATTTTTGGTTCAACTGTGCAGACGTTAATGTCAAATCCTTATAATATTGCAGAATCTGTCAAAGACTCCGATTTAGTTATCGGTTCGGTGCTGATTCCCGGTGCAAAAGCACCTAAGCTTGTAACGGAAGAAATGGTAAAATCTATGCAGCCCGGGTCAGTCATAATCGACGTTGCTATTGATCAAGGCGGAAACTTTGAAACGATTAATTATGCAACAACTCATGACAATCCTATTATCGAAAAATATGGAGTGCTGCATTATGCAGTCGCCAACATTCCAGGTGCGGTTCCACGTACAGCAACAATTACCCTAACAAATGTCACGATTCCATATGCTGTGCAAATTGCTTCCAAAGGTGTAATCAAAGCAATTAAAGAAAGTGAAGCGATTAAAACAGGCGTGAACGTCATGAATGGAAATATAACCTTTAAAGCAGTAGCACATGACCTTGGCTATGACTATGTTCCAGTCGATGACGTTATCTCCGAACGATTGTATTCTTAAAACGCTGATGAAACACCCTTCATGCTTAGCTGTGAAGGGTGTTTTTAGGATTCTTTAAATGGACGAACGTTCATTTGCATTTTTATTCCATCTTTTTTTCGGCACATCATGCCAATTATTGAATAATAATTCTCAACAACACTCAGCAACTGAAAATTAGATGTGTGTATTATGCCACTGTGTACGGATTTTTCATTTCATAAAATCCAGAAGGGGAGATCGCGTCCAACAACGATCTCCCCTTCTTATGTATCTACTATTCTTCTAATAGCAATGATTTAAGTTCTTCTAATCCTTTTTGACGCTCAATTGGATCCAGAAACCCCACACATGAATAGATTCTTAAGCAATAAAAAAACACCCATTCACAATTGACCATCATCTAAAATGAATGGGCATTTAAAAATTTTTAGAGCATATGTTCAGGAAAAATCTACTTTTGGACTGGAGGCTGCTTTATTTTATCGAGTAGAGGACTCTACATAGCCTTTCTGACCCAGCACATAGAAGACATCTTGACGACTCTCCAAAATGTAGGAGGGAGCAGGCTTGCCTCGGTTCGCCCGGTGACCAGCAAGGTGAGCCTCGCTCTTCTCCCAGGCTTTCCAAGCCTCTTCTGATTCCCAGCGAATCATAACGAGTACTTCTTCATTCCCTTTTCTCTGCCTTTTCTTAAGCACGCTTAAATCGATAAAACCCGGCTGCTGTTCGATTATTCCCTGTGAAGTGAAGCGGTCAACAATTCGATCGGCATGTCCTTCTGTCACTAAAATAGTTTTTATTTGAACAAACACTCACATTACTCCTTTCATTGTGATTATACATTATTATATTTGATAACAATTATCATTTTCAATAATACCCGCAAGAAATATTCATCTTTTTTCAAAACGCTTCTCTATCAATTCATTTAAAAAGATGATGGCCAATAGCAAAGCGCCTGATCCGCAGCACAACATATGACGATATGGCTCCGCTGTCTCCACCAGATGAAAAATTGAATTTCCGGCACACTATCACTATTTAATTGTTTCTCTACTTGTCCGGCTTTCGTATCAGATACTCCATTAGCCAAGATAATATTCATTCATTATTTTAAAAAACTATTTTAATATAAAAGTTCACAACAAAAAAACACACGTTTATGAAGTCAAACGAAATCAGCTCCTAACATGTATTTTTTACGTGACAATATTGTTGTCAATCTTGATAAATAAGTTTAAATTTTATCCAAGACAGGTGTCTTTTTACGAACACAAGTTTTACAATACTTTTAAGGCTGCGGCAGAGCAAGCTCTTTATTGTCAAAATGGCTTTCCATTCAAATTCCGCATGTGTGTAACACCGTAAGGATAAACTCTTTTGGTTATCATAATAAAACTCCCCATGAAGATAAACAGATTTTTATTTTTTAATCTGTCTACCTAATGGGGAGGCATATCAAAAATCAAAACGTCATTAAAACAAAAAACACATAAACATCAATATATAAACGTTACTAAAACATTAAAGGGGAGGTCTATAAATCGAAAAAACGACTTATTAGACATCCCTCTTTTTTTCGTCGTGACAAAAAATTTTTAAAAACGGATTATTTTCAATTATATTCTATTATTCTGCAATTTTTTTATATTAGCTCTGCTTTAAAATCATTGACTTATCAGTCTCTTTTCTTTATTATAGAAACAATTATCCACTGATGAAAAGTGGCTGTTTTAAACTTTATTCATTCCACACCTTTGTTTCTCATCCAAGAAATTAGCTATAAACCGGTTCTTTTTCGTTTACACCAGAGATCGGTTCTTGTCCGTTTAGACCGAGCGTCTCTGCTGTTGAAGTATGAAGTTCATGGAAAAGATCCGGGTTTTCCACTAGTGACACACCATAAGAAGGAATCATTTCTTTAATTTTCGGTTCCCATTTATTCAAATGTTGAGGGAAGCATTTTTTAATTACTTCAAGCATTACGTGTACGGCAGTAGAAGCTCCAGGAGAAGCACCTAGCAATGCAGCGATCGAGCCATCTGCAGCCGTAACAACTTCTGTACCAAATTGAATCGTTCCTTTACCGCCAGCTTCAGTATCTTTGATAATTTGCACACGTTGGCCTGCGACGACTATATCCCAGTCCTCTGATTTAGCCGTCGGGATAAATTCACGCAACTCATTCATGCGCTTTTCTTTCGTTAACAGAAGCTGCTCGATCAAGTATTTTTCCAAAGAAAAGTTTTTAAAGGCTGATGCCAACAAAGTTACGAAATTGTGCGGTTTTACGGAAGCAAACAAATCCAAATTTGAACCAGTTTTTAAGAACTTAGGCGAGAAGCCTGCAAACGGTCCAAAGAGCAATGTTTTTTTGTTGTCGATATACCGTGTATCAAGGTGCGGAACTGACATAGGAGGTGCACCAATTTTAGCCTTACTGTAAACTTTTGCATGATGCTGCTCTACAACTTCTGGATTATTACATACCATAAATAATCCGCTTACAGGAAAACCACCAATATGTTTACCTTCTGGAATACCAGATTTTTGAAGCAAGTGCAGACTTCCCCCGCCGGCTCCAATAAATACGAATTTAGCCTTATGGATTTCAACTGAACCGCTATTGAGATCCTTCACTTTCAATTCCCACAAACCGTCGCTTGTGCGTTTAATATCCTTAACACTATGCTTGTAGTATATTTCGACATCTTTCTCTTTTAAGTAGTCAAATAACATGCGTGTTAAAGCTCCAAAGTTAACATCCGTACCTGAGTCGATTTTGGTTGCTGCGATCGGTTCATTCGATGTACGTCCTTCCATTATAAGCGGAATCCATTCTTTCAGTTTTTCCGGGTCATCAGAAAATTCCATTCCTTGGAATAATGGATTGTTTGATAGCGCTTCAAAACGTTTCTTTAAATATCTCACATTATTTTCCCCTTGGACTAAACTCATGTGGGGCAGCGGTCTGATGAATTCCTGCGGATTTTGTATTAGATTGTTTTTTACAAGGTAAGACCAAAACTGTCTGGAAACTTGGAACTGTTCATTAATTTTTATAGCTTTGCTAATATCAATAGATCCATCCGGTTTCTCGGGTGTGTAGTTAAGCTCACATAGTGCAGCATGCCCCGTTCCTGCATTATTCCATTCATTAGAGCTTTCTTCTCCTGGTTTGTCGAGTTTTTCAAACACTTTAATTTCCCATTCCGGCGCTAATTCTTTCAACAGTGTCCCTAAAGTCGCACTCATAATTCCGGCACCAATTAAAATAACGTCTGTGTTAGTTTGTCTGCTACTCATTTTTCCCCATCCTTATCCCCAAATATTTGTAGAAAGGATGCAGGCGACCTGCCTAATTCAAAGCTCTACATGGCTTTCGCCACACGCCTTTTCTACAACAATTATATCTTAATTATAGTATATCATTATTTAAGTATAGTTCATTATTAGTATTTCTAATTAAAGTCCATCACGATTATTTATAGATTTACAGATTCTATATCAACTTTATACAACCAGACCGCTAAAATTAATTTTTTCTTGAAAATGAATCATTTTACTCCACCAACATATCCTATTATTCACCAATCATCAGATATCACCTGAACGAATGAGATGTGCTGTTTAAATAAGAGTTTCTACCGATAAAGAAGATCAAAAAAGAATCCATAAGCAGTCAAATAGAGCTCTTTATGGGATATATCTTGGTTAAAGGGGGATATCGAAAATTTTTACGTTGATGCAAACACGAACAGTTACACAAAATAAAACAGATAAATCACCTCTTCAAACAACAGATGATGAACATGTCACTCAATTATAAAATCAGTCACTTATTCTGCCTCCCAAAATAGATAATTTTAACAAACAGTTCCAATTGTTTTTTAGGATTTATCCCTTTGTTTGCTTATCTTGCCAGCAGCGATGATGTTCTGTCATTTTTTGGCGTGGATTTCACTCTATGCAAAAAAACACAAATTTTTACATATAGGATGTATGTTTGAATTTGATCATTTAATATTAAGTCACTTTACAGAGGATCGACCACATAAAAAAATGAGCCACTTGATTTCCCAATTTTCAAAACCTCTCTTATGCTTGTAAGTATCAGAACATTCAAACATAAAGAGAGGAAGAAAAGGATGATCAGTATGGCTCAATTTCATAGTTTCCTACGATTCTGAAGCTCTAGTAATTTTTTGAATCAACATTTTTCAATTCCTTGAAAAACCGCTTGAAGCATCTTTTCAATCTCGATGACCGGATCTAGTTCCTTTTCGAAAATAAACCAATCATATAAAGTTCCCCGCATGCACCTGGAAATGATCATGGCCAGCTCTTGTATTGAAAAATCTTCGGTGAACTCCCCTTTTTCCTGTCCCTCTTGTAAGTAATTTTCAAGAATGTGATATAATCTTCGATTCGTATCCGCAAGAAACTTGGCGCTTTGAGGATTCATATAAATCGTTTGCATTAACTCTTTCCCTAAATCGTTTTTCAAATACTTCATTTGTGTGATGGAAAGACGTATAATTTTTTCCTTAGCAGATAAATCATTCGGCAATGTTTTGCAAAATTCATCATAAAAGTTATCAATTTCCTTAAACTTTTCCAAAAAAATTTCTGACTTCGAAGCAAAATGCCCGTAAAAGGCTCCCTTCGACGTTTTGCTTTTCTCGACGATTTCATCCACAGTGACTTGGTTATATCCTTTTTGACTAAACAGCTCCAAAGCTGTTTCCAAAATTCTTTTTTTGGTTTTAAGCGCCTTTTTTTGCTTTGCATTTAATGTCATAAAAAAATCCCCTTTTTTCCTAACTCAACTTGTCTTTTATTATATCTAATGGTCTTGGAAAACCTATTATACAAAATATTCTAAATTAACAAAATATTATTGACAAATCAAATATATTGAAATAAACTATGGTCTATAAAGACTATAGTCTATTTTCGTTGTAAGCGTTTACTATAGGGGGTGAAATCGATGGATATTATTGGAGAAAGAACGATTATCGATTTGCTTCATGAAAAATGCAGGTTACACGGAGATAAACCATTTCTTGTCTTTGAAGATAATAACAAAAAAACCACCATGTATACTTATCAGACGTTTTTGCAAAAAATGAATAAATTCAGCCGAGTACTTTTGGATTTAGGGATTCAAAAAGGCGACCGGGTTACTCTCCATCTTCCAAATGGTTCTGACTTCATTGTCTGCTGGTTTTCATTAGCTAGAGTCGGTGCGGTTATGGTACCAACAAACATCCTCTCGACTGCAAATGAAATGGAATATACAATAGCCCACTCGGAATCGGTTCTCCTAATTACAGAAGAGGGGTATTTGGAAAAGTTTCAATCAATTCAAAGCAAATTGCCAAATCTTAAAAAAATATTGTTAAGCCGCTGCAAAAATGATCTATACAAAGAAATAAGCATGGATCATTTAATTGAAAAAGCAGAGGGAGACATTCCTCCTATATCCCTCAAAAGCGATGATATTGTCTCCATCATGTATACTTCGGGAACAACTTCTAAGCCGAAGGGATGCATGATTACTCATGCCAATTATCTTTATACTGGCGAGGCTGTTTCGAAGACCCTGAACTTTACCCCAGAAGACAGGGCTTTGATCGTACTTCCTCTTTTTCATGGCAATGGCCAATACTATCTGTTTATGCCTGCCTTAACCGTTGGAGCAAGTGTTGCCATCACGGAACGGTTCAGTGCTTCCCAATATTTTAAGCAGGCAAAGAGATTGCATGCAACAGTCGGTTCATTGTTTGCAGCTCCCATCCGCATGATTTTAGCACAGCGTTTTGATGAGGCAGACAAAGAAAATCCTCTCCGCTTAATCATCTTTGCCCAATCGGTCACGCCTGAACAACTGCAGGAATTTGAACAAAAATACAATGTACCGCTGTTGCAGCTATACGGAATGACAGAAACTGTAGCACCGCCATTAATGAATCCATTATATGGGCAAAAGGATAATACCGGAATCGGAAAGCCCATCCTCAGCGCCGAAGTCAAACTTGTGGATGAAGCGGGAAAAGAAGTACCGGTCAACAAACCCGGTCAGATCATTGTAAAAGGCATTCCGGGGCGCACTATTATGAAAGGGTATTTCAAAAATGAAAAGGCAACCAACGAAACTATTCAAGACGGCTGGCTGTATACAGGGGACAACGCCATTATGACAGAAAACGGTTATTTTTACTTCGTTGATCGGAAAAAGGATATGATCAAACGTGCTGGAGAAAACGTAGCGGCAATGGAAGTAGAAAATGTAATCATGGAACATCCGGACGTGTATGAAGCCGCTGTCATCGGCGTGCCTGATGAGATGCGGGATGAGGCCATTAAAGCGTTTGTAATTTTAAAAGAAGGCAGACAAACGACGGAACAGGAGCTGATTGAACATTGCCGGAACCGTCTTTCAAAATTTAAAATACCGAATACCATCGAGTTTGTGAAGGACTTTCCTAGAACGTCTGTCGGAAAAATTCAAAAACATTTGTTGAGGAAATCCGAAAATGTACTTTAAAATCATTCAATTTACCTTTATGAACCTGCTTTTCCAACATGTTAAACCTCGGAATGTCATTAATGGAATTCCGCCGTTCCAGTGCAAGCGATAATGAAATAACCGTGAATTCCCTCAAAAAGAGAATTTGAATTTGATTATTAGATATGTGAGATGAGGGGTGTATTTTTATGAACAAAATCCGTATCTTGTTTGCCAGCTTATCAGGGTCTGTCATTGAATGGTATGATTTTTACCTATATGGTACTGCTACGGGACTTGTGTTTTCATTTCTATTCTTTCCAAGTCATGATCCGGCTGTAGGATTGTTGCTTTCTTTTGCAACCTTTGGCATCGGCTATGCAGCCAGACCTATCGGCAGCATTATCTTCGGTCATTTTGGTGATAAGATGGGAAGAAAGGCCGCTTTAATATTTACACTTATTGGAATGGGCGGAAGTTCATTTTTGATTGGTCTTCTTCCTACTTATGAGCAAATTGGTATTTGGGCGCCGATTATACTCGTCCTTTTAAGGCTCATCCAAGGTATTTCCCTTGGGGGTGAATGGGGTGGAGCTGTTCTGTTGGCCACCGAATATGCCCCGAAAGGCCTTCGCGGACTGTATGGTTCCATTCCCCAGTTAGGTGTACCTATCGGTTTAGTTCTCGGTTCATTAAGCTTAACGGTTATTAGTTATTTTACTTCTGATACACAATTTTTGGCATGGGGATGGAGGATTCCGTTTTTATTTAGTGTCGTTCTGATTGGACTCGCGCTCTGGATCCGAAGCGGAATTGAAGAGACTCCTGCCTTCAAACAACAAAAGGAAGCTGGAGCAATTGCGAAAATACCATTTTTGGAAACGTTCAAAACGAATTGGAAAAGTGTTTTGCATGCTATCGGTTTAAAAATTGGGGACGGATTTTTCAATGTATTCTTAATGTCATTTATTCTTTCTTATTCTACGGTGTACTTGGGGTATTCCAACCAAGTGGCACTAACAGCCCTTACCATTGGCTGCGCGACTATGATTATCACCATTCCGGTTGTAGGATACTTGTCTGATTATATTGGTCGAAAACTTATTTATATTGTCGGATTAATTTTATTGTTTATCTTATCTATCCCTTATTTTTCATTGGTTGACGAGGGCGCTTCCTGGTTATACATCATGCAAGGCGTGATGCTGGGAATCATCTGGGCATCGATTTTCGCAACACAGGGCACCTTATTCTCCGAATTATTTCCGGCAAAGGTTCGCTACACAGGTTTATCCTTCGGGTATCAAGTGGCAGCCGCCATTGTTGGTTTCGGTCCGATGATTTGGACAACAATGGCCGAATCCTTCGGTCCTTCCCCATGGGTCTTTGGCGGATTTATGATGGGAGGCATTATATTATCCCTTATTTTAAGTCTGTTAGTTCCGGATACGAGAAAACGTTCGTTATACGATCATCATATTGAAACAGCTGAAAATAATTTCAGCATAAAAATGTAAGGTAAAATAAGATTTCTATCCTTCCACAGGGTACCATAAAATTATTGAATGAGGTTACCCTGTTTTCATTTTTAAATAAACTCCTTTGGTATATCTATGTGTGGGGCCTAATTATGGTGTGAATGCCTCTTACGCAGTTGCTAGAAACGAAAAACTCAAGGTTGGAGCCACTCCCTGAAGGAAAGGGGATGCCTTGACATTATTTGAATCTCTCATGCTCGCTATTTCCTCTGGGGGTGGATGGACCAATACTGTCTTTTTTAAAAAAAGTAATCCGCTCTTGAGTTGGCGGCTCAGAGTGGATACAGTTAGTGCCGCTGAATCGGCTGGTCCCCCTGACAGAGAATCGTTTAAAGACGGTTATCAATGTTCGTCGTACGAATAACTTTTTCATTTACCAACAATTTATACGTTTATTATATCTTTTGTACAAAAAATGAAAGACTGCAGCCAAGGAATTTCCGTCCTAAGGTACTTTCCATCATTAGGAAACGGTTTATTTATTCATTGAAATACAATGTTACTCGAAATGGAATGTATAGATATCACTTCTCTTGCTCCGTAAGCATCTCCAGCAATTTTTTCAAAGCAAAGGAGCGGTACCGACCCTTTTTCGTGATAATACCAAGATGCCAAAGAACCTTTTCTTTCAAGGGAATAATAACAATATCCGGATTATTTTGTTTTCCGCCTATCACTTTCGGCAGCAATGTGATCCCCATTTTTGATGAAACAAGCTCCAAAATTAAATCCCATTGGGAACTTTCATAGGCGATATTCGGGGTAAAACCAGAATTTTTGCAGGTGTTAATGATAAATTCATGCAACGTAAAGTTTTTTGCAAATAATATAAAGCTTTCCTTCTCCAATTCTTTGACGGACACCCTTTGTTTGCAGGCCAGAGAATGATCCTTGTGGATAAAAAGGACGAATTCATCCGTAAAAAAAGAAGAAATGTGAAAAATGGATTCATCCACCGGCAGAACCACAATGCCGACATCAATTTCCCCCTCTTCCACCAGCTGCTCTACCACCCTTGCGCCAACCTCCACCAACTCCAATTTGACATTCGGGTATTGTTGATGGAAGTTTCCGGCAATGGAAGGGAAAAACAACGTTCCAATAAGGGGAGGAATGCCGATTTTAATTTCTCCAATGGCGACGTTTGCCAGTTCATCCAGCAGCATTTTCGTTTCTTCCAAAATACTCATCAACTTTTTTCCCTGTTCATAAACAACTTTTCCTGCATCCGTCAATTGAATATGCCTCGTGGATCGTTCCAATAGTTCCATATGAAATTCCTCTTCCAGCTTTTTCACGGCTTTACTTAATGACGGCTGGGATAAATAGGAGTGCTCCGCAGCCTTTGTAAAACTCTGATGATTGGCCACCTCAATAAAGGATTGAATGTCCCGAAGTTCCATCGAATCCCCCTTTTTATTCCCAAATGTAATAAATAAGATTCATTTTATTTATTTTACTTTACCGTTTGTCCCTGTGTAAACTTTTATGTAAGCGGATGCAAAAAAGGAATTTTGAAAGCGATTCCATCATGCACTCATTTACTTGTTCTTATTTTTTAACGGAACCGGTGGAAAAAACAAACAGAAATTATTATTTGCTAAAGGGAGGAGAAACCATTGAAGACACTTACATCCTTTTTCAACCGGGTGGTGCAGCGTTATTTGCCTGATGCCTTGCTGTTCGCCATTATTTTAACGTTTTTAGTATATTTATTAGGTGTTTTCTTTACAGACAACAGTCCAGTGGACATGGTCACCCATTGGGGTTTAGGTTTTTGGGATTTACTGGAATTTACCATGCAGATGACCCTTGTGGTTGTAACCGGCTATATATTAGCAAACACTCCCGTCATTAAAAGGTTCTTGGCGAAAGTAAGCACCTTTGCACGCACCCCTGTCCATGCCGTCATGCTTGTAACCATTGTTTCATTAATCGCCTGCCTGATTAATTACGGTTTCGGGCTGGTGATCGGCGCTTTGTTTGCCATACATGTTGCCAAGTATGTTCCATCCGTCGACTACCGTATTTTAATTGCCAGTGCATACAGCGGATTCCTCATTTGGCACGGGGGATTTTCCGGTTCGATCCCACTTACCATTGCAACCCCGGGCCACTTTTTGGAGGAATCCATGGGCGTGATCCCAGTGACGAAAACCCTTTTTAGCCCGACAAATTTGTTTATTGTTATTGCCCTTTTGATCACCTTGCCGCTGTTTAACCGTTATTTGTTAAAAAATGCAGAGAGCCAGCTCGAAGATCGAACGAAATGGGTGATTCCAAATGAAGAAGCAGCAGCAGTAGAACATGTGACACCTATGACACCAGCAGAAAAATTGGAAAACAGTCGGACAATATCCCTGATCATCGGCATTATGGGAATTGCATTTATTGTTTATCATTTTGTTGTAAACGGATTTAACCTAAACATTAATATCGTCAATTTTATTTTCCTTTTTCTTGGAATTTTGCTTCATCAAACACCGAAAAGGTTTCTGGATACGGTAGCGAACGGCGTTAAAAACGCCAGTGGGATTATCATCCAGTTTCCCTTTTATGCTGGAATTATGGGAATGATGATTCATTCAGGATTGTCTGAGCAAATCGCATTATGGTTCGTCAGTGTTTCGACCGAACAAACCTTGCCTTACCTCTCCTTTCTTAGCGCTGGCTTAATCAATATCTTTGTTCCATCCGGGGGCGGGCAATGGGCGGTTCAAGGACCGATTATGATTCAGGCAGCAATGGAATTGGGAGCAGATCCGGCCAAAACAGCAATGGGGGTAGCCTGGGGAGATGCTTGGACAAATATGATCCAGCCGTTTTGGGCGCTTCCCATTTTAGCGATCGCAGGCCTCCACATCCGAGATATTATGGGATTTTGCGTCATGATTCTAATTTTCAGTTTTATCCCGATCTCCATTGGATTTCTGCTGTTTTAAAGTTTCAGTTGTCCCACAACAAAAATTTTCCCAATATTCTATGTTTTGCAAATCGAGTAGGAGGGGGTGACTAACCCCCGACCTCTCACACCACCGTACGTACCGTTCGGTATACGGCGGTTCAATTAAGTATGACGTAGTGCTTGATATCTTTCGAATAGACTTCTTAACCCTCGACGCTTCCAATAGGAGTTGTCGAGGGTTTTGTGTAGAATGGGACTGCAGGCAATCCGCCAATATTTCTTGCGTGTATTGCCCCATTCGAATGCTTTATGGCTTGGAACCCCTAATCCTCTGAGTTTCCGAATTCTTGTTTTCGGGGTTTTCCATTCTTTCCACAAACACATCCGAAGCCTTCGTCTAATCCATTCATCAAATTCTTTGAACTTACTTGGTGTTTCTGCCAAGGCAAAATATCCGCACCATCCCATTAAATACTTGTTCAGTTTCTCAATCCTTTTCTCCATTGGATACGGTTTCGATCTTGATGTAATTTCACGGATCTTGTTCTTCAAACGTTTCACACTTTCGTTCGCAATCCGTACCTTTGGAGTCTTATTGAGTGTGAAGCTGAAACCGAGAAACTTCCGTTTCCAAGGACGGTCTACCGCCGATTTCTCTCTATTTACCTTGAGCTTTAACTCCTTCTCTATAAAGTTCGTAATGGAGTTCATGACACGAATTCCTGCTTTCTTTGTTTTCACATAGATGTTACAGTCATCCGCATACCGAACAAACTTATGTCCACGTTTCTCAAGCTCCTTATCCAATTCATGAAGCATGACGTTTGATAAAAGTGGACTAAGCGGGCCGCCTTGAGGCGTTCCCATGTCCGTTTCCATTACCACTCCATTGATCATCACGCCTGATTGAAGATACCGGCGAATTACCTTCAGTAGAATTCGATCTTTGATCGTTTTCGCCAAGATCCCCATCAGTTTGTCGTGATTCACCTTGTCAAAGAATTTCTCTAGGTCTATATCGACTACCCAACGATATCCTTCTTTGATATAACCCTTTGCTTCCCTAACCGCATCATGTCCCCTTCTACCTGGGCGGAAACCATAGCTATGGTTCGAGAAGGTCGGATCAAAGATTTTCGTCAACACTTGGGCAATCGCTTGTTGGATGAAACGATCCGTCACGGTAGGGATCCCTAGAAGCCTTACTCCACCGTTCGGTTTCGGGATTTCGACTCGACGGACGGGTAAGGGCTTGTAGGTTCCTTCTCTCAACGACTGTCGAATGGAGTCCCAATTTTCGTAGAGGTGTCTTCGTAGGTCTTTTACGGACATGCCATCTACTCCGTGACCTCCTTTATTCTGTTCGACTCGTTTCAGTGCCGCCAGGAGATTTTCCCGTGACAAAATCATTTCCATCAACATTGATATCCTCTCCACGTGAACGAATTCTTCTATTTGTGCCATCTTCTGCTCCACCCTCTTGAAGTCCCCCGTGGGATTCACCACTTCCTCCTTCAAGTAAGTCCTATCGGATTGTCTGCTTCCACACAGAAGATGAACGCCTAGCGATTCGTTCTCCTTAATTGTTCAGTCCTTCCTCTTCCATCTCGAGCTTGAAAGAGTACTATGACTTCTGCTGACTTCTGACTGTTCAGCTATCTATCACTAGATAGGTTACCAAGGTTACTTGGCGTGCCAGCCAGACCTCCCCGGGTAAGAGTGTAATCTTTCCTTCCATCCATCTGCTTCATTTACTTTGTATCACCTTCGGCAGAAAGGGCTTTGTTTTGTTGTGCAAACTCACCCAGTGATACCTAGCCTCATATGAAGTTCGTGTTCCTCAGACCGGAAGTTTGCCGCTCGCTTCCTTCAGATTCCGCGTCACCACGGACACCCTTGCGTTAAGCTAACTGCTACTTCTGCCTTCGCAGCTCGGGACTTTCACCCTATAGATTACACCCATGCCGGGCGCACACAAATCCCAAGAATGCTGTTATGACGCCAGCATTCTTGGGATGGATTTTTTAAAGTTTATCAAAAACTATCATTTGCTTTTAATCCTTTTTTTGTTCCTTCTCCGTTTGACGGGATTGACGGTATCCCGGGTGTTTTGACAATGGTTCCCTTTTTATTGTTCCAATTAGGAACATGATCGTTCCAGCATTCTTGTCTAATGATGGGACTGGATGCATATTTTCTTGTAAAAAATACTCCCACTTTGCTGTTTCTCCTAAAAAAATGTTGCCGTGCTTGCTGTGCTGTGCAGAAGGTTACTATCTCTCCCGTTAGATACTGAGGATGAATCGAATCCCGGCCGATGAGCTTTTTCAAATAATTTTTGACATAATCCAATTAAAGCAGACCGTTTTGTGTCCTGAATTTGTGCATTACAAAACCAAATCTTTCACAGCCAACTCAATCATTTTCATTTTTTCCTCATTCATCATTTTCTTCTCCTTCTAAACTATTGGATAATTCCAATTTCAATTTCCTATTGAAAACGTTAATAATAGATAAAAAGATCGGTTCTATCACTCAAAAACCGTAAACCAGAAAAAATCACCATCTCTTTTTTCATAGAGGAGAAGAAAAATTAAGAGAGAATCGCAAAAGGGAAAGCCTATTGCATTTTATAGAAACCTATTCGCAAAAGACATATCAGTCAAACGATGTGATTTTTTTTTCGATAATCTGTCTCCCAAAACACAAAATAGATAATTTTAACAAACAGTTCTAATTGTTTTTGGATTTGTTCCTTTGTTTGGTTTTCTCGCCAGCAGTGGTGTGATGTCTGTCATTTCTGACGTGGTTTTTCACCCTATGTCGAAAAAAACTACTAACTTTTATATATAGGGGCTATGTTTCGGTAAATCCGTTTTTTGTCACAAAAAGGAGAAAATACAGCAAAGAAACTCCTGACTCATAGGAGCAGGAATTGTTTTTGTCATCGTTTGACAGAGTATTTTTCTAAAAAAAATTGTACAGCCAGTAGAGAATTCTCGAAGCATATTTTACGCAATCAATGCAGAAGTGGATCGAAGCCTGAAGAGATAGGCTGCGAGGTGATGAAGCAGGAAATTCTCATAGAAACATGGAGAAGCACGCCACTTTAGTTAGGGTGTGAGGTTCCACCGCGGTAGAAAACTGCTAATCCATTTCCATAAAGAATTTTTGTAAACGTTCAGCAGCCATTCGATATGCCTTTTTCCTATCACGAGGACCAATTGCAATAACTTCCATTCTTATCGGCCGTCCTTCAACTTGCCGATAAATCACCCTAATATTTAATAACTTTGATTTAATCCTTGCAAAACCATGTAAGTCCCCATGTAAAGATTCAGCAACTCCGTCAGGCTTAAATAGGGGGCCTTGCTTTGCCCTCCTTAATATTTCTAATAAAACGGTTTGCCTATGTCCTTTGTTAATCGCTTTAATATCTTGTTTAACATCTTCAACAAATCAGATCGACATTATATTTTTCTAAAACCAATGCCTGCAAATCTTCAAGTGTCTTCACATCCATCTTCCTCTAATAATTTCATTAATTCATTTACATTCATATCGTCTTCATCAAAAATATCTGATAAGGTTTGATTTGCAGGTTTATCTTTACGTGCATAGGCTTCTTCCATAACGACTTGATCAAGCGCTTCTTCTAAAACTTCTTTCATTTGAAGCAATGTTTCAAAATAATCTATATTGACGACTACAGCTTGTGCATTTTTCTTTTTTGCATTTTGAATAACAAATACTTCATCTGTGAAACCATTAGAAAAAAGATCCAGTATTTCTGATAATTTTTTTGTTCTCGAAATGTCCGTTACGCTTAAAACATTTGTTTTCAAAAAATGCAATGTATTCGTGTTAGCAATAGGATGTTGTTCTTTTTTCAATGTATGAACACCCACCTTCCATCCCCCTTTCCTTTAATAAATGCATTATTAATCTATTTGATACACGTAATTCTACACAAAAAACAACACATTTATATGCTTAAAATATACAAAGCAACATAAATATGTTTCATTCTCTTCGCGAGTCCTGTTCCTAACAAACTGATAATGATAAATTTCAATATCCTTGTCAATGAACCCTCTTCTTTGTGCGGCCAGTAAGGTTTGATACATGTTTTCCTTTTCCACGACATTTAATGTAAATTCTGTTTTCAGGTCTTATACCTTTTTCACAAATATATTTAACCAAATTATAACCGATTCTTCGCATATTTCCTTTTTCATCTGTTCCCAAATCATGATCCAACGAAAGAATATGCACATGTTGTTTCTTGATTTATGAAATGGCTTATTCATTGTTCCCACACCTATTAAGCCAATCGGAATGTCCGACAAATCATCCAAATATAGATTGATCCAACCATACTCTCGGAGAGGTTCAATGTACCAATCTGTATATGACCATCCCATCCGTTATATGCTTGATCCATACATATTTCATTTATTTTTGCACCGTTATTCAACAAAACCCTCGATATATCCACATATCCGAAATAGCATGCCGTGGATAGAGGGGTTTTTCCGATTTTATCTTTTCGGTTAATCCATCCACTTTTGGAATAACAGCTTGCAAGAAAAAATCTAGTTTATTCATGAATACCGCCCAATACAACAAGACTTTGGCCTTGTATTTACTCGTTTACTTCATAGTCTTGCAAATATGTCTTCAATCTGCTTTCCTCATTTGAATATATAGCTTCAAGATAATCCATACCCTTTTTCTTTTTTTACTTCTATACGAATCCGCGAAGAAAAAAATCTTATTGTAGCTAGAGTATTCGATCAGTAAAAAGGCAATCCATTATGATCAACAGCTTGGTAAGAATCAAGAAATTGGAAATATCATGTATTTTGCAAATATTGTCATGGATAGCTCAAAAGGGAAAAAAGCACTCATCGCTATTGGACGATGAATGCTTTCCATTGTTTATCGATTGCTTATTCAATAAAGAGCCTTACAAAGAATTACATGTAAATACACGAACAAAATGTTTATACGTGAAGCCGTATTTTCGGCAGTTTTTTCAATTACATCTTTTCTCTTACGCCTTGATTTGAAACCCAAAAGTCACAGTCTACCCCTGAATTTATTTTCGCAAAAAAGGAGATTAAAAATAGACAATAAATATTATTCATTTATTTTTTTCAAGGCCTCTTCATCTGCGATCACTGTCACATCATTATGCTGTCTTAAAATTGAAGCAGGAAACTCTTCAGAAATATCACTGTTACCCAATAGCGTTGCAAGGGCGTCCGCTTTCTTTTTACCAGAAACAAGCAGCAAGATTTTCTTACTTTCCATGATCGTTTCAATTCCCATCGTAATTGCTTTCGTTGGTACTTCGTCGATCGACTGAAAGAATCTAGCATTTGCTTTTCGCGTTGATTGATCCAGTTTAACAATATGCGTTCTGCTTTTAAAGCTGGTCCCTGGCTCATTAAAACCAATATGGCCGTTTAATCCCAGTCCTAATATTTGTATATCAATTTTATTTTTAGAAATTAATCTGTCATAAGTCATACACTCTTGTTCCAAATCTTCAGCCATTCCATTAGGAATATGAACATTTTCCGGTTGAATATCAACATGTTGGAATAAATTTTCATGCATATAATAGTGGTAACTATTCTTATTTTCTTTAGGCAGCCCAACGTATTCATCTAAATTAAAAGTAGTTGCATGTTTAAATGAAACTTCCTTTTGCTGATACTTTTTGACCAAACAATTATATAAACCAATTGGAGTTGAACCTGTTGCAAAACCAATGACTGGTCTTTTCAAACTTTTCATATGCTCTATGACTATATTAGCTGCTTTCTCACTCATTTCTTCATAATCTTTTACTTTAATAATTTCCACGTCATTTCACCTTTCTACAAAATCATTATGGGAATCTTTACTCTGGAGCAAAATATTTTATATTTTAAAAATCGTTCTTAGTGCTCTTGCCACTCCATAATGATCATTATCTTCAACAATCATGTTTGCTTTACTTTTTACATAATCAGTTGCATTTCCCATCGCAATTCCTAATCCAGATGATTCCAACATTTCGACATCATTTATCCCATTACCGATCGCAATCACTTCTTCAGGCAATATATCAAAATGTTTAATGGCTGATTGAATACCGGTCCATTTAGAACCTTTTGGATATACCTCGAGTCGATCTCCTTCTTCAAAAACATAATCCTCCAGCACTTTCTCTTTAAGAACTTTACGTTGTTCAGAATTTATATATAAAGTTAATCGGTGCGCTTCGCAATCCGTATCCTCTAAATTTGTCTTTTTTGCAAATGGCAGTAAATGTTCTTCATATAAAGGCTGATTAGATCGTGAGGTACTGTACGAAAAGTGAATATACTTGCCTCCATATTGATAAGTTTGGCTGCAAAGATCATAGGCAACTTTTGCTGATATTTTTACATCATGAATGATCTTATTATTTAAAAATACAAGGCTGCCGTTATAAGCAGCATAAAGCGAGCACTGTAATTTATCACCATAAATTTTTGAGGCTTCTAAAGACCTGCCTGAAGCCAAACCAACGATAATCCCCTTCTTTTGCACTTTATGAATAGATTCTATGGTTTCATCTTCAAGCTGATTTTTAGAATTCAAAATTGTCCCGTCTATATCCAGAAAGACAGCTCGATACATTTAAAATCTCCTCCAAAATTTCCATTAACAACCATGCTCTTGCAGTAAAAATGATCATTTTTATTGGATCAATTGATTAAATTCCCCATAGAATCATAAATTCCTACAAGTTCAGGGTTGGCGGAAATATTCTTTAAGACGGCAACATGGGCATTGGTAACAAATACTTGTGTGCGAAAGGCATATATGACCGTATCTCCCACTCGTACTCCGTCTGTCGCCAATGAGCCGTAATAATCAATATTAGTCGGAGCATTATCAATTGTAGGAACCCGCTTTAGATTTTGTCTATTTGTTCCAACTAATGCTTCCTTCATATGTGAACGTGGATAAAATCCACCGCCAAAAACATATGCATGATTATTATATAAATGGGATACCTCCGATACATATACCATCGCAGGTTTTTCTTCCAAGTTTTGTGAAGCATGCAATGGAGTCGTTCCGATTAATGCATGACCGGGTTCTCCTTGTGTTGCACCATTTTCCTTTAATAATTTCATTGTTGCGGTAGAAGTGGCACTTGGCATATTCATCTCAAGCTTTTCATATCCTCTATTCATTAAAAACAATTTTGCAGTCTGCATGGATTTGACATTCGGGGTAATGGTTGGAACATCATCTTGAATCAATATACAAGGAAAACTTGTTAAACCGGCTATTTCAATGCCTTCCAATTTTTCCATAGATTCAATATCTTTCACTAACTGTTCAAATGTGAATCCACCTTCTTGACCGTTATATATATAATCGTCTTTGTTTGCAATGCGCAAAAAGACTTTTTGTTTTTTTCCCATCTGTTGAGCAATTCTGCTTATATTTCGAGCATTTTCATAACTAAAAACTGTAACATAATCAGGATTAAGATTTAATATTGTTGATATCATATGGACAGGTATTTGAACGAGGTGTCCAACATGGCCAATCTGAATGCCATTTTTACTAAGAGTCATGGCCTCCCATGGATCTACGGCGACTGCCTTCTCAATCCCTGATTCAACAATAGCTTGCGCCACCAACGGATTGCGGCCAAATTGTTTTGTCATAAAAAATAGTTCAATATCCTGTTTTTTGGCTTTTTCAGATAAAGCTTTAGCATTCCTCTTTACTGTATCAAGATCTATTACATAAGTATTGGGTGGGATAATTCCTTGCTGATGAAAGTCCAATGCAGCTTCTATTAATTTTGGGTTATGCATTATTGTCGATTGTAAAAACATCCGTCAGTCTCCTCTTTCCTTTTTGCAATATTTGAAGGAATGAAGTTCCGTTTTCAGTTTTATTAAGTCCAAGATACTCTGCAGAAGTTGCAGCGATATCTGATAGTGTCTTTCTTTCTCCAATTTTAACGGGGGATATTTGTTTATGATAAACTAACAGATACGTTTTCTCTCTTGTATGTTGATTATGGCCAATCGTAGGATCATTCCCATGATCCGCACTCATAATCAACAGGTCCTGTTCTGTCATTTTTTCCAGTATTTCCGGCAAATATCTATCGACCACTTCAATACGATCCGCATAGCGGGCTGGATTCTGTGCATGTCCGGCCAAATCTGTTTCTTGTACTGTTGCAGCAATTACTCCATGTTTTACATTGTCCATTTCATGTAAAATATCCTTCATTACTTGTTCCGTATCGACACCCGGAAATCTATTGGCGCCTTCACAATAAATGACATCCTGCATTTTTCCAATAAGAGAAACTTCCATTCCGCTTTTTTTCGCCAATGTTGGCAGCTGAAATTCAGGAGAGATGCCAAAACCTAAATGACGTACTTGATACCCTTGTTTATATACATTTGATTTAGGTGAATTCACCCCTACTAATCCATCTTCCCGTCTTTCTACTGATCGTTGCAAGTGTTCGGGTGTTACATTTTCGCCACCAAGGACAATCACACGATTGACTTTAACATTTTTGCGCACACATTGCCCTATTTTTAATACTTCTTCAAACGGAATATAATCTAGCGGAGCACTCACATTATAAATTTGGCCGTAATCAGTTTCGATATTATCAGCGACGATGACTAAATCATTGACTAATAGATACGGCAATTCAGGATTTGGGATCGTTACTTTATATCCTTCTTTTTCTAGAGCACGTTTTACTTGATCCATATTTTCAACAAAAGGAGCTAAATACGCTTTTTTTGGTTTTGTTCCCATAATTTCATTATGCCCTTCAAAACTGTCTGCTCCTTGATGCATAAGGTTCAAAACACCGTAACTGGCAATATTATCAACATTTTTTAATTTCGGATGATGTAAAATTTTGTTGATGCCTAATCTTTCAAAGTTTGGAATTTTCAATGATGGCACTACATCAATAATATGATAAAAAGTATTGGCGCCGACATCTAAAGGGTGATAGTCTTTGGCATCTTCCATATAACCGACACCTAAGCTGTCCAATATAATAATAATGACTCTTTTGTTCATTTTTGATCCCCCTTTACTATATTTCCTTATGATTTTCGGTTGCCCGATGAATGGATTCCTCTAGTATTCTTAAAATTGTTTCCGCTCCGCTTCTTAATGGATTAATACGTATCATTTTTTTGGCTAATGTTGGATCTGACGATAAGAAAGTGCCGGAAACTCTATAAAACATTGGCACAACTTCGTATTTTGATTCGGCGCCGACCGGATTGGGTGCCGCCCCTAATTCATTGGCATGATAAAGTACTTCTTCTGCGATTGGTTCAGTAAATTCCACAAGCAAGACTTTTGATTGTGCATTGGCTAAATAAGCCCTTTTCACACCCTTTACTGCTCCATTATTAAGGGCATGGACTAATTGATCATTCACGCTTGCTTGTATAGCCAACATAACGGGAGCATATACAAGACCTCTTAATGCTTCCAAAGCTTCATAGCCTTGAACTTGGCTTCCTCCGGAATAATTCATTTTTTCTATTTCCTTGATTAAATCCTTTTTCCCTAATATGATTCCAACACCTTCTGGACCTAATAGCTTGAACATTGAGAAGGTGGACAAATCCGCTCCGACTTGCACCCCAATATTTTCTACTTTCATTGCAGCATAATTGTCATCTGTTATTATAATTAGAGCCGGATCAGCCGAACGTATTATTTTTATTGTTTCAGCCAAATCATAATGATCATCAATTTTTTGCCTAGTATGCTGAATCAATGCGCCTTTTAGTTTTGGATTTTGCCTAATTGCATTTTTGATTTCTTCATGATTGTGAAAATCCGCATATATCGGCATTATCCCCATTGATTCTAAAGTTGTTTTGCTTGTTGGATATATAGGTGCATCATGTACAAGGAGCTGATCACCCGGCTGCAAAAAACTCATAAAACCAAACCTCAATGCACCTGTTCCAGCGCCGCGCACCAATAATGCTTTCTCTACGCCAAAGAAGTCAGCTAATGTTTCTTCTACTTTTTTTGTAAATTTTGGTTTATTAATGCCTCTTACAACACCTAGATCACCAAGCGAAATCATTTCATCTCCGCGAAAATGCCTTGTAATGACATCAACGAGCTTAAACTGTCTGCGCTTAGCTTCTTCAATAGAAATACTCTTTAGCGGATAAGTTTCCATAATCATTCACCTTACCCTTCCATAAAAGCACGTGGGTTATGAATCAACATTTTATCGATCGATTCACTTGTAATCCCATAAGATTGCAAAAGGGGGACAAATGTGTCCAGTAAATAGGAATACCCTAATCCACCTTTATATTCGAGATGTGATTTTCTAGTAATATCCATAGATAATAGTACTTTGTCGATATACCCTTTATCCTGTATTTTTTTCAACATTTCTGCTCGAACGCGATCCGGCATGTAACTTTCTTTTCCTATTGTGTCAAATTCTACATATACTCCTTCTCTTAGCATTTTTAATACATAATCGGCGTCTCCTGTTAAATCAACATGTCCTATGACCACTCGATTTAAATCTACTTCATGCTTTTTAAAGAATTCCACTTGTTCATGTCCTAACGTTCCGATAGAAGTATGTGTAGAAATTGGTTTTTTCGTTTCCTTATGAGCGATGACAACTGCTTCAAACACTTTTTTCTCAGCTTCTGTCCATTTATTATAACTTGTTCCAATTTCACCAATAATTTCAGCTTTTGCATCTGTTCCTTTTATTCCTTCGACAATTTCCTTTATCATTCTTTCTGCCAGCTTTTCTTTTGTTTCCCGAAATACTTGAATCGGGTAAAAAGAATCTTGATAGAAACCAGTAGCGAAAATAATATTAATCCCGCTTTCTTCTGAAACCTTTTGGACGTATGTAATACTTCTCCCCATTCCGATATTGGTTACATCAATAATATTACGTACACCCTTTTCATATAATTTTTTAAATTCTTTTACGGTTTCAGGAAATACATCCAACCGGCAATCCTCATTATTTTTTACTTCAGAAAGGTCAATGGTTGTATGCTCATGCATATAGGTAATCCCGTTTTTCAACATTAGATACTTTCCCCTTTTTTTAATAATTTCAACTGAACATCTCTCCAATCCCAAAATGAGATTGGAGAGATGCCATTGTATTTAACCAACCTGCCATAAACCAACTACGTAAAGAAGATTAACGATGATCCCCAATAATATGACCGCTATTGGCCCAACAGCCAATTCAACAAGTGGTTTTGATGCCATCCGGTTGATTAAATAAAATCCAATGACCCAAAAGAACCCGATTCCTGGAGCAATTTTTTCCGCTGCCATTGCACTGCCGATTAATATCGCAATTCCGAGAACATCTGCCAGCGAAGTTCGAATATGCTCTCCCATCTCGCGTATGCCAGGCAATTTATCCATACTTTTTGATACTGCTGATAATGATATGACCTCCAAGTACATGACTAAAGCACCCAACACAAATGCCAAAATCGGTATATCTCTGAAAATAAGACCGACTGCAAATACTAATGTCGTACCAGCTAAACCATAAACCCCCGTTACAATGGCAGTTGAAAAAACTAAAGGAATAAATCCGATCGCACGTGCAAATGTAGCAATGGCTGCCTCTGTATAAAGACCTTTATTAATCAATGCTTGAGGCATTGCATCAACTGCTAAAATCAACATGGAAGATGTTAAAGAAACAAGTCCACCCATTAAAGCTAATAACCAGCGATTCTTCTTAATTCGATTTACACGTTCATTAAAAATATTTACTAAATCGGCATTTGTAGTATCCTCTCCGCCTTTAACTCTAGAGGCATAATAAACCATCATTAACATTCCTATTAATAACGCCATTCCTTCAGGGCTAAGGGAAATATCGTATCCTGCGACTTTAAATGTTCCAAACTTTTCGAATAACAAAAAGGAGGCTAAAGTGACAATCGCCGTGACAGCAGCTTTTTTTAAACCGTGCTGATACCCAACGGCAATAGCAGGAAATACTGTAAATGCAATAATAATCGGATTACCGATAAGACTTAAAGAATCTATGAAATTTACTGGAAGCATGTTAAATAAATCTACGACAAATTGCAAACCTAACACTATTCCTATACTATAAACAGCACCGAGAACTCCGGCTGTAACCATTCCTATTTTATTATCTGGAGTCCAAATACCAATTATGTCGCACGCTAATAAAATACTATGGCCAATAATAATCGCAGCTCCTATAGAAAGAGGGATGCCGAAGCCGACTATTAATCCAAAACTCAATGCAAAACTGGTTGCAGCCAGTTCTCCTCTTGTCATTCGATTTTCAAGGTATTCAGGCATAATGGGACGCAACCCGTCATTAAACACCGCTACCCCGCGGTTTACGAGAATAGAACCTAACGCACCGACAGCAACTATGACAATACATTGAATGAGATTCAAATCCATTCTACTCACCTCTGTTTATTCATTTTTTATACTCAACTTTCGCACATTGTTAGACATTGCCCGATATAATTAGGTGGAAAATGCCAACCTTTTCTTCATTGATTTTTCAAAATGCCTCAATCCAAAAAACTTCATTTCAGGCAAGTGCTTGACAAGGATCGATCAGTGTATGTAAAACGGTTATGTCATCCTTGTCTCGCACATCTTCGCAAAACTATCAAAAGGTTTGCCAACGGATCTTCTTCCGATATCATCCATCAAAATATGTATAAGCAGTGATTGTATCAATCATCAACTTGTCATAAAAGCGGCCTTGAAACTGCTTGCCTAGGTTTTAAGGGATACGGATTTAAAAAATACTTCATATCGGATGATTTGGGCAAGGCTGTATCAGCACTTAAAAGTGCAAGCCATTCACTGTGTTCACAGAACTGCGGACAAAAAGAATGTTAGTGAACGTAAAAAACGATAAATAGTATCTTTTTTACGCAGATTCGCTGATTTTTATTTTGAAACACTGGAAAAAAATCGGTTCACAAACAGGAATAGCCTATATATTTCTTGATATTAGCCTCTCTTAGATGATATATTTGACTATGAAATTTCTTTTGGTAATTGCGTAAAGCAGGTTTCTTTCATTACCATTTAAATGACACCTTTTTTCTTTTGTTAAAAGTTTCGTCACCCATATTTTCCCCAAAAGAAAAAGGTGTCTTTCTTTTTATTAATCACATGTTCCAAAAAACAATTTGCATTTTTACAAGGATTGAAGTGAGTTCCATCAAATGTTTAGAAAATATAAAACTGCAAAAGCTGATTATTTTAATAAAGCAGGAATTAGTATATTCAATATATTTTTTGAAGATGATGCCGTAAATCCAAATGCAATTTTGCCATCATTCACTTCCTTTTCGATTTCTTCCTTGGTTTTTATGGTACTTGGAGATGCCAAAGTAACGCATTTATCTTTGCCTAATAATGCAATTGCCATTGCAAGCGCTCCACCTGATCCGGTTTCACAGGCACCAATATAATAGTCAGCTTTTTTGTTTTTGACAGCCATAACTGCTTCCAAATCACTTTTAACGGATACTTCTACATTATTTCCTCCGATTTCTTTCACTTGCTTTTCAATTGCTTGTTTATTCAACTGTCCACCTATTACAATTCTCACCATAGAAAAACCCCTCCTATTTATTTGATTCAATAACTCGATGAAGATGCAGATAAAAATAGACACGCTCTCCTTCAGGGAGTTCTTGGCCAACCAGTGAATTTATATGGTTTATAATTTCTTCTATATCCTCTTTATAAGGCGTCTCATTCACTTCATTCATGATTGTATTGGAAGGACCATCTTCGCATTCACCCCTTTCCATTCTAGTTAAAGCCATTGACATATGTGTCCAAAACATTTCCGAGTTGTCAATTACCTCCTTTTTGAATTTTTTTGATAAGTAATCAAATGTATTTAAAGTTACATGAAAAGCTTTTTGTGTAATAACACTGCTTGTTAATAAAATAGTTAACTTTTCTTTCACTTGAATGCTATTCACTATTATTTAAACCTCCAATATACTGTATTTAGTATTTTGTTTTAAAAAATTTTGTGTCTTGTATAAAACGCAAATTTTAATAGTGTCTTATACTGTTTGATTTTCGGATAATATCTTTCATAATCCCGTAAATGATAAATTAATGTTTTAATAGCGTGGTATTTTTTCCCCCTTTTCAACACTTTTTTGTATGTCCAGTATTTTTTGAATATCAACTGAATCCCACTTTTCTGCTATTTCTTGTTCTCTATCACCATCAATCACAATAACAGCTTCTGTTGTGTCTCGGGAAATTTTCTTCGCTTTCGCTGATTGAAAATCGATTGCTTGAAATGTTTGATTCATTCTTTTGTCATCGACATTCCAAACAGCTACATCAATTTGTTTTGAATTAAGCATATCGAATAACTGCATATAATTGACATTGACATATTCGACATTCCTGTTTTCAAATTCAGCAAATGTCAGCTGCATCTGATCTGGAGACTCCATATCCACGCCCACTCTTAATTTATCATTAGTTACATGATTATCTGAATCAGCTAAGAAAATCTTATGAGCGGATACATAACTGTTGGCTCCAAATTTCTTGAAAATTTTTAAATTTGGATATTCTGAAATGATATTATCTGCTGTCATCTTAGAAACAATTGCAAAATCACTTCTCTTTGTCCGAACCGCCTCAATTCGATTTAACCCGCCGCGCATATAAATTAAGTTTATTGTTTTTCCGGTTGATTCAAATGCTTCCACTATTCCTGTCGCTAATCCTTCATATTTCCTTGAATATGGAAGCGGCATAGAGCCGATTAATGGGGCGATGCCGGCAATCTCAAGCAATAAATTGTTGTCCTTGCTAATTAGATACGTGCCTAAATGGCCTCTGGCCTCTAATTTAATCGCTTTCATTTCCACCAATAAATTTAATGCGCTTTGTACAGTTCCCCTGCCAATGGATAGTTGGGCGCAGTAGTCAGAGATACGAGGAATTTTATCTCCAACTTTTAATTTTATCAATTCTTTGGCAATGTTTTTTGCTGCTAAACCATTTTTAGAATAAAATTTTTCCCACATACTCTATCTTCCTTAAAAAACAATATACTATATTCTGTACAGTAAATTATAAGCAATTCCTATTAGATTTGCAATAGGTATTTTATACATAACCAGACATTAAAAATGATTTTATAGATTAAGACACATACTTATAGTATTTCTTTGACATTATCACGCAAATTTTCTTCTTAAATAATTTTCAAAAAAAATGTTTCATTTTTTTGAACTCCTTCACTTATCAGTTGTCTTTGTTATTATATACCTAATGAATGAACACCAGAAATGCTGCATCAATTCATTAATCGAATTGATGTAAAAGAGGACGGGATGGTGGCATTAGCCCACAACTTCCTGAAAGTAGCCGGCATCCGCCAGCTACTTTCAGATAAAAATCGAAAAAATATAAAAGCAAGTGGAGAGAAACGCATCGTTTTTCTCCACTTGCTTCATTTTAGGGACTTATCGGACACCCAGCTCGAAAATTGAATAGAAACTGGTGAGATTAAACAGATACGCTGAATGTACTTCCCGATGAGATGGCAGCACCATCGATAGTATTGCCTTTCCCATAATATGCCTCGCGCCATGCTTCAACGTATATTGCGCTAAACTCACTAGTTCGTGCCATTTCTGCTTTTGTCATCACCATTGTCCAACCATTATTTTGTGAATAATGGGCAATGACATTATTACCTGCATCTTTGAACTCCACAAAGGATATTCGGCCTTTGCCGGCAAAACTTTGGGATGCTTTTGCGATAATACCTTTTCTATCTGGAGACACAACGGAAATATAGCTTTTCATAAGATTTCTGTAGCCCGCAGATTCACCGCCACAGATACCTTTGGCAGCATCTTTTTTTGCCTGTTCAATAATAGCCTCTCTGAATTCTTCTTCACTCATGGCAGGGGCTGTTTTCGTGCAGAAATCGAACCTGGTAAAGTCAGGGGACGGAAAGCCATTCATCCGCAGCTTATTGTCAATTTTTGTTCCAAGCAATATATTGATTAAGTTGACATCTAATGGTTTTATACGACTTATTTTCCATTCACTCCTTTTCATAGGATTTCGCCTGATACTTTGCTGGAAAATACCTGGCGATAACCACTACTTACCTATCCGGGTTTAAGATGTTGTTTAGTAGTTGTAGTACACCGTCAGCTTTATATTTTTATATGTTTTATAACCGGGAGACAAACTGCTGACGTTGGTTCCCGTATAGTAAAGTTGATATGTGCCATTCGCAAGTGTGCCAATCAATTCTGCAGAAATTTCTGTTTTGTTACCAGATCCCCATGGTGCCGATGTCCATCCGGAAATGTTACTAGTTGTTATATACAATCTGTTTGACAGGATTGCGCCAGAATACGACATCGTGTTACAATCAGCAACGACCTTTGTAATGACCGCATCTGCCGGTAATCCGGAGACATTAATTGTAGCAATAGACGAGGAACCACTCTCACCCGGGTCAAGATACAGACTCATTGAACCGATTGTTCCAGAGGATGAGGTGAATGTTTTCGATGACGAAGCGGCGAATGCGGTTGTTGTCATGAAAAATACTACGACCATCACAAGCAATAAACTGATTAACCTCTTTGCTTTCATATAAGCACCCCCTTTCAAATGTTATTTTTGAGGATTCACCAGCCCATAGAATAATTGACCCTCATTATATATATCGTCCAGATATTACCATTATTTTACACAAAATTTCATATTTGCCACTTACACGTACCACGGCATCGTAATGGCAAATTTAGTACCGATCTCTTTGAATGCTATCAGCGTAGCGAACAAGCATTATTGCTTGCTATGTTGGAAATAGTGGTAAACGGTGTTTCAACTCGGAAAGTACAAAAAATTACAGAACAATTATGTGGCAAGAAATTCTCGAAATCCACTGTTTCAGCCCTTTGCAAAACTAGACCCTATAGTTCATGAATTTAAAATGAAGCCCCTACAAACTCATTACCCTTTTTTAATTGAGATGCCTTGTATCTTAAAGTGCGGGAGAATAATCCAATTCATGTCCTATGAATCCTTAATTCTTTCTCTTTTTCATCAAGCTGATTTAAGTAAAGAAGAATTGTTCGATTTGATTGAAAAGCAATCGTGATCAATCAAGAAATATTCTATATAGTTTGAACGGAACCTCTTTTCACACACCCATTCCCAACCAAAAATTGGTTGAATGGATTAGCCAACAAATAATCAAAATACAATTTTAAAAGTTCCTGTCCTTTCATGAGGCAATTCCTGAATTTTCTTCATTGACTAAATCGAAATAAAAGCAGAGGGAGCTCCGAAAATCTTTACGGATTTCCGGCTCCCTCTGCTTAATTTTCCTTCAACACAATCTCTTCCAAGCACTCCCACATGACGGCCCTTTTGTTTTTATCTTTGATTATATTTTCTTTTAGAAACAAGGAGTAAGCCGATCATCCATGCTGATCAACAAATGATTGAATATTGAAGTAGCCGTATTTGGCAATACAATAACATAATTCATAAAAAGAAGACCTATTATAATTCTTTTTTTAAAACCATCTTCGCCACACACTCCACATGTCTTGAGTGGTAATCGCAGATAAATCGATTTAGCAGTGTTTACCTTAAAATGGTCAACTTTTAATCTTACCGGTTTACTTCTAAATACCGGAGTTATACGGAGTTATATATTTATTAATGTTTTCAATAATAAGGTCTAATGCTCTTTTTAGTAACAAAATTAATATAAATAGACAAAATTTCACTAAACAGGTTCGTAAATTTATTACTCAGTATTTCTTTTATCAATTTTTTAGTTTTCTTTACAGATTCCTCCTTTTTCTGTTTCCTCTTCTCTTTCTTTTTCCTTATATGTGTAATGACCCCTTCTTTCATTCTAGCTAAAATAAAGTTTTACTACGAAACTCATATTTTTTACTTTTTTCCTATTTTCAATTGTACTTTTGACTATAAGATGCTGTGAATTGTAAACGTAAAATAATTTCCACCTATTATGGAGGGGATCACTTAGCGCTTAGTTTAATCTACATTAAAAGGTTATTATTTTTTGGAGTAAAATATTTTATTTCAAGCTGTGAATAGTTTTGTACAGCAAGTTATTGACTTATTAAAATTCCCTTTGTCCCTCTACCTTCAACATTTCCTTATCTATAATATCTACTAATTCTTGACTACTATATATATACATAACTACCTCTTTATCCTCGTCTTCAATTTGTATTTCAACTTGAATTCGTATTTTTGTCTGTTTTCCTTTATAAGTCACATCAAAGGTTCCAAACTCTATGAGCTTATTATCTTCATTTGTTCTTTCTATTTCCTCTTGAATCAATTTAATATCTTTTTGAGTCAATCCAATATCTAAAATAGATTTTGATAAATAGTTTAAAAAAGGTTCTATCTCTTCAACGTCAAAGTTCATTCCTGCAGCATATTGAGCTTCTTTAAATTCATTAGTTAATTTATTTTTAAATTTAACCATAAAATTCCCTCCACAAATTTTTTTATCTTTTCATTTCCTAAGAAAATATAAATAATAAACAATTCACCTCCCTCTATATCTAGAATAAATTTGTTCAAAATTTTTTGCTATAAACCAGAAAACTACTTTAACTAAGTTTCTCTATTTATCAATAAGGTGATTTTTGAAAAAATAGTATTTTCGAACTATTCATTATTAATTTTTTATAAACGTTAATACTAATTACCAGCTACAGACCTAACAATTTCAAATCAGCCAGTCTAATACTTTCAATATAATGTTTGAAAGGTTTTCATACTTTTATTGTGTATATAAAGAAAAAAGTTGTAGAAATTTCTCCGTCCTTTTTTGCCCAAAAGCAACTCTTAATATTTCATTTAGGTTATCTCTTACCCATTTTTCAAGACTACTTCTAGAAATAAGAAGTGAGCAAATTAATAAATATTCTAAAGTCACAACTAATTTTTCAATTACAAAATCTATATTTTGTTTGTTTATCATCTTGACATCTGTAAAATATCTTAGTATATTGCTTTTACTTTCAACTGTAAGCGAGTGAGACAATCCTGACAACTCCCTATAAACAGTAAACATTTGGGCATTTGTTCTTCTAAAAAGTTTTCTATATTTTTCTTGCACCTCTTTATTTATTATCTTTTCAAGAGTATTCATATTCGCGGTGTACGATCGATCATTTATTTTGTAATTACCTTCCCCCGAGATTTCAATAGTATGTTTTAAAAAATTTTCAAGCCCGCTCCTCAAAACCAAAGCGGAACCCCGAGGATAGTTCTCAAGTATGAGATGGAATGCTTCTATTAGACAGGAATATGAAACATGGTAATATGTAGTATTAAAAAAACGCTTTAATTCTACCCTTTTTGATAAATAATTAATTACATAAAGATATGAAAAACCTTTTTTTATATCAGGGAAATTATAATTTATCACTTGATCAGTATTAATTAATTTCAGTATAGAATCAAGTTGCCTTTGACAGTCCTCTGTTAAAATCACTTTACATTACCTCTTATAAAGTTTATCCATTCGTTCATTCCATCATCATTCCACTTAGAACTAGATATATTTTTTTCCTTATCTTCTTTCCCTGGTAATAAGTTTCTAAGCGTCTCTACGGTTTTTATTACATTCTTATATTCAAAATCAAACAGGATAATTTTTCCAATTCTAGAACCTAGTAATGTTCTAGACAAAAACAAATAATCTTTAAAAGGTTTTATACTCATAGGTGCTACAAAAACTTGATTAACAAACATTTTCAAGTCCGAATTTTTGGGAAATAGGTCCCTTCTTTGAATTATTTCAAAAATAATACCAATTAATAATAACTTGCTTTGGGAGGAGTTTAACTTGTTTGAAGTAATTATTTTAAGATCATTTTTAATCGTACTCAATTCCCTATTCTTCATCAAAATTTCCTCCCTCCTCAATTTTTTCCAAAAGCTCTGTAGTGATTTTTTCTATGGAATTAATTACTTGATCATATTTTGAGTCACCTTTTGCATCACTGTACATTACAAATTTTGTAGGAATAGACGGAATATGAGGTAAATAACTAACAAAAAAATCTATGTACGGAAATTTTTCCTTTAAATTAGTCATTCGTATTTCTTCTGCTCTAATACCTCTATGTACTAATGTAAAAATAACTCCTAATCTTTTTAACTTCCTTTTTGTGAGCTTATATACGCTATCATTCAAAATTTTTTTAGTTACTTGTTCTTCTAGCAATTGAATACCAATTGAAGAATAAAAATCAACTTTACTAGGAATAATATAAAAATCTGAAGCAAATAGACTAGAATGAGTAAGTATAGACCAAGTTGGGGGACAATCAATTAAAATAAAATCAAATTCATTTAAGATTTCTTTTTCTGATAAGTGATCCCAAACTGCGCCAACTTTATTAGCTGTATCACCTGAAATTTCCTTTGCTAACGTCAAATCACCAGGAATTAAATATAGGTTTTCTGTAATTTTTTGAGTCAATTTAGGATTTGAATGTGGTTCATCAACATCACTAGATTGGAAGATTTGTAACACTGTAAGTTTTTTTTGAGATAAAATACCATATTCTTCCGAGGATGTTATTTCTTTAACAATGTCTGCCTCCGCCTCTGCCTCTTCAGAAAAATCTCCAACTGTTTTATCTTGATCAGCAAGATGTGTTCTATGAAGCAAAAGGCTTTGCGTAGCGTTAAACTGAGGATCCATATCTATTATGAGAACCTTTTTTCCTCTATTTGCTAACTCCTCACCTATATTTATTGTTAGTGTAGTTTTTGCTACACCGCCTTTCATATTAATGAAAGAAATTACTTTTGCAACTCCCATACAAACCCTTCCTAACTTTATATTTGCCCTTTCCTCTAACATAATAATAATAAAATATTCACTAATAAGGAATATTTTTATATGAGCATTTTGCAAAATTAGATTTTTAGTAAAAAGAGTTTTAAAAGAAACCCAAATAAATTGGGGTATTTTGTATCTTTGGTTTACAAATATTCTGTTTGTCCTTTTTTGGGCGTACTTGCAGAATTTTTCGCTTTAAAAATTTTTTAAGCGGTGTGTTGCTTTTTACTCTCTTTTGTCATTGCGAGAGCTGAAACCAGTAATACGATGGCGTTCAAGTAAATATGAGTTTTTACTTTATCGATTCCCCACACATGCAGGGAGTTCGCTGTAAGATAACTTTTCATTCTTGAATTGCACCGTTCTACACTGGTTCGCTCATTGTAAAGTTCTTTCCAATGTTTGGAATCGCGGTGTGGATTAGAGTACCGGCGAAGATCCTTATTCACGTTAATTTTTACTACCATTCCATAGTTGGAGGATGAACAGGCTGCCATTCCTAATGGGCAAGCCACTTTTCCGATTGCGTGTAGACATCTGAATTTGAGCTGGTCCTTATTGGCTCCCCAATAAGTCATTTCGTACCCCATAGAACAGCGTGGGGTTCCATTGGAGGCAATTCCTTCGGGAGGCTCCTTTTCATTACGCAAATTGAGTGGAATAATAGCTTGAGCCCCGATGTTCTTGGCGGATTCGTAGTTTTTAAGCTGGTCGTACCCACCATCCATTATCAGGAAATCAATTTTAGAGTTTGTACAACTCTTTACTTGTTCAATTAATTGTGGTGCGACATCCCCATCGTTGATATGCGCAGGGGTTACTTCAATCGCCATTGGTAATTCACTTTTGGTGTCAACGGAAAGATGCATCTTATAGCCAAACCAAGTAATTTTATTACCGAAGGAATCAAACTTTGCCCCCCAATTGGCGTTGCCTGTTTGTTCACTTCGCTTCTTAGGCTGCTTCTTCTCGTAAGCATCAATGGCGGCACTGTCGATAGCCTGATGTTTTCCATCAATTACTCCTTCCTCTTGAGCTAACTGGACGAGATCTTGAAAGATTCTTTTCACGAGTCCAGTTTTGGTTAGTGAAGAAAATACTCGGCTAAGAGTAGAGATGGATGGTATAGGCCTGATAATATCTAAACCACATTGGTAACGAAAACGCAGGTCATTTTTCAATCGATTGTGAAGAGAAGTAAAAGTATCAATACCTTCTAATGGGGCAGCGATAAGAGCCCTTAATATCCCTTCTTTGGAAATGTCCTTCAGCCCCTTGGGGTGAAGAACTTTTCAATTGTTTAGCATAAGGACACAAATCTAGAGCACTAAAAAAGATCGGTAATTTCTCTTTTGACTCTAAAATTTTGGTATGTCAACACTAAACTAGACAATTTTTTTGAGGTGTTTCTCTTTGTACTCCACCGTGCTTAAATACCCAAGTGTTCCATGTATTCTAATATGATTAAACCAATGAACATAATCATCTAATTCCAGTTTCAATTGGTCTAAATTTTCGAAATATCTACCCTTAACAAATTCTGTTTTGATAATTTTAAAGGTTGCTTCAGCTACTGCGTTGTCATAGGGACAACCCTTCATGCTTAACGACCGATTAATCTGAAAAGTATCCAGAGCTTCATCAATTGTCTTGTTCTTGAATTCATTGCCTCTGTCTGTGTGGAATAATTGAATTTGCCGTAAATCTGCTTGCACGGTCGATAAAGCTTGGTAGACTAGCTGGGCATCTTTGTTTGGGCCTGCACTATGACCAATAATTTCTCGATTATAAAGATCGACAAATAAACAGATGTAATGCCAGCTTTTTTCTACTCTAACGTATGTTAGGTCACTAACCACAACTGTTAATTCTTTTTGTTGATCAAATTCTCGTTTTAACACATTTTCAACTTTTGATTCATTGCATTTATCTACATGAGGTTTAAACTGGGCAATCGTATAATTTGATACTAGCCCGTTTTCTTTCATGATTCTGCCAATTCTTCGTCTTGAGGCAATCATACTAAGCTTCTCTAATTCATGTTTGATTTTACGTGTACCATAGTTTTTGCGGCTTTTCTGGAAAATTTCCCGAATGGCAGCTGTCAGTTCATCTTCTGCATTACTTTTTTCTTTTGCTTCGTAATAATAGGTGCTTCTTGGAAGTTGTAGGACATCGCACATTGCTGATATCGAGTATTTGTGTCTGTTATTCTTGATCACATTTACTTTTGTCCTAGTATCAGCGCGGCTTGCTTTAAAATATCATTCTCCATCAATAAACGCTTGTTTTCTTTTCGAAGCTGGATCAATTCATTTTCTTCTGGAGAACGATTGTCCTTTTCCTTAAATGAACCGGATGTTTTGCTTTGTTTGATCCATTTGTCCAAGGCTGAAGGCGTTAAATCATATTCACGAATAATATCTTTTCTTGATTTCCCATTTTCATAAAGCTTGACCATTTGAGCCTTGAATTCTACAGTGAATGTTCGTCTGTTTCTCATTTTTAAACTCTCCTTAACTGTGGTAGTGTTGAAGTAGACCACCAAAACAGTGGGTTTGCGACGAAACTTGACATGGAGCCTCTGCGGGCATGCTTTCCCAGCCAGGAAGGTCAGATGATGTGTTCATCTGTCTCGCCGACAAGGCTAGCATCCCCGCCACTCCACGTAAAGTTTCTAGTACGGATCCTTTATGTTTAATAAGCAGTATACCCAAATTTGGTGTTTAGTCTACTTGACCTTAATTTTATTGTCCAGTTAAGTGTAGCCGATTCAACTAGATATTTCACCAAAAACCTTACATAGATGGGTGAGTGATTATAAAAAGGATCCAGTAAATAGTTTTGTTGGGAGTGGCAACTTAAAACCTGAGGATGCAGCTATGCGTGAATTAAATAAGCGTATAAAGGATTTGGAGGAAGAGAACGCAATCTTAAAAAAGGCTATGGGCATCTTCGCCAAAAACCAGAAGTAATATATGACTTCATTGAAAAACACCAACACGAGTTTCGTGTAGCGAAGATGTGCCAAGTATTAGGTGTTGCAAAAAGTGGATATTATGCTTGGAAAAAGCGTGAAAAGAGTCAACAAAAGAAACGAAAAGAAAAGCTAACAGCTAAGATTAAACGTGCACATTTAGAATCAAGAGGCCTATATGGTAGTCCTAAAATTACAAAGGTACTTAACGAACAAGGAACGAAGGTCTCACAAAAGACGGTCAGCCGTATTATGTGTGAGAACAATATTCGCTCAAAAACTATGAAAAAGTATAAAGCAACAACCAATTCGAAGCATAACTTGCCAGTTTATCCGAACTTATTAAATCAACAGTTTGAAGTAGACAAACCAGGTAAAGTGTGGGTTGGGGATATTACGTATATTTGGACTCGTGAAGGATGGCTGTATTTAGCTACGATAATGGACTTGTTTTCAAGGCGGATTATTGGTTGGTATATGAGTAAAAGAATGAACAAAGAGTTAGTAATAACAGCATTAGAACGAGCAATAAGAACTCAACCACCTAAGGAAGGGTTGGTCCATCATTCAGATCGCGGTAGCCAGTATGCATCTAAAGATTATCAAAAGTTATTACGTGAACATCATATCAAGACAAGTATGAGCAGAAAAGGAAATTGTTACGATAACGCTTGCATGGAATCGTTTCATAGCGTAATCAAGAAAGAACTTGTTTTTCTTCAAGACTATCAAACTCGTAAGCAAGCGGAACAAAGCATATTTGAATATATTGTGAGTTTTTATAATGATCAACGGATTCATTCTTCTAATAATTATATGTCTCCTATTGCGTATGAAAAACTCTATTACAGTAGGAATCAAGATATTACAACCTCTAGATAAGATTGCGAGTGAAACTCTCAATCTTATCTAGAGGCCACCAAGCGAAAGCGCGGTAGAGTTCAAAGTGAAAATCTTAATTTTTTGTGTCCATATTATTGACATAATACCAGATTTATGCAGAAGGTCTTTCAGACATTCAACTCCATCACTACTATCGTGCATTAGACTTCTTAAGTGAACAAAAAGAAAAAATTGAGGAACAACTTTATGGACATTTAACCGATTTAACTTCATTAGAAGTAGATATCGTGTTTTACGACACGACAAGCACCTATTTCGAAGGAGAGGAAGCAGACGAACTGCTGGCTCACTATGGTTACTCCAAAGATCATCGTGGAGATCGAAAACAAGTCGTGATTGGCTTATTAATGACCAAAACAGGGATTCCGATTGGGCATCAAGTCTTCCCTGGAAACATGCATGATACGAAGACATTTGGCATGGTGGTTGGAGATCTGAAGAAGCGCTATCCTATTCAGAAAGTCATTCTAGTGGGAGACCGCGGAATGGTTAGTGAAGCCAACTTAGATCAAATTCGTGAACTGGGCATGGAATATATTGTGGGTGTCAAATTACGAAAGTCGAAGAAAGCCCAAGAGCTATTATCCATCCGTGGGCCATATAAGAAGGTTCTCCCGAATCTAAAAGTGAAGTCAAAGAAAATCGATGGCGAAACGTATGTACTCTGTTACAATCCGGACGCTGAAGAACGTGATCGAGCGAGTCGTCAAGTCGTGTTAGAAAACCTTCAATCGAAGCTTGATGAACTCGGTCCATCTGGACTCGTCAAAAACCGTGCGTATTCCAAGTTTTTAACGATAGAAAAAGCAGCGGCCAAAATTGATGAAGAGAAGGTATCCAATGACGAAAAGTTTGACGGAAAGTACGCCATTCGGACCAACTCGTCATTAACGGATGAAGAGGCAGCACTTGCCTATAAAGAGTTGTGGAGAGTGGAACAAGCCTTTCGTAACCTGAAGTCGAATCTAGAACTTCGCCCGATGTACCATCGAGTGGAATCTCGTATTCGAGGCCATATCATGGTTTGTTTCCTTGCGCTTGTCATGGAATCCTTTTTGGCCTATAAGCTAAAAGAAATAGGATGCCAAACAAGTGTAAAGGATATTTTGCATGATGTAAGCCAGGTGAAGGCCTCGAAAATACGCGTGAATGGTGAAGAGCAAATCGTTCGTACAGAATTACAAGGTCAAGCAAATCTAGCATTTGAAGCACTTGTCACACAAGCGCCTCCTAGAGTATTAGAAAAAGACACGTGCCACTAACAAGTGTAGTGGTACGTGTTGTGGGTAAAGTCCAAAACACCAGTATTTTCGGGCTTTTCTTTAGTGTACTCTGTCAAACTTGAGTTTGGATTGATAGTAGGTACTTCTCGGCACGCCAAGGACCGTACACATGGTTTTAAGGTCATAATGGTGTTTGGCTCTTATCTCGTCAATCATGGATATAACAGTGGTTTGATCTACTTCTTCGCGAATATGGCCATAGCTTTTTTTAAGATTTCGTTTTCCTCTTTCAGCCGGTGCAATTCTTTTTGCAGGTTCAGAAATTCTTCCGGGGTAAAAGAGCCCCCGTCATCCAGCTTAACCGGTTTTTGTTTTCTGATCCATTTGTAGATTGTCGTTTCAGACAGGCCATATTCGCTGCAGATCTGTTTTACTGGTGTTCCAGTTTGATAAAGCTCAACCACCATTTCCTTAAATTCAGCATGATAACTTTTACGTTTTTCGCTTGTGTTACCCATATCAGGACACATCCCTTCGTTAATATTATATATCACTAAAGGGTGTCCATGAAACTATACTAGCATCACTGTTGTAATCTTTTAGATAATAAAGAAAATCCCTTACTCATAACTCCACATCCACTGCCGTTTCTCGTCCTCCTGCAACTTCTATATTATGTTTAATTCTTTCTACAGTACTAGGACTAATATTTAAAAGAGAATGGACATCGTTCCCCTCTTTCGCAGCGTCTAATACGAATATAAATTCACGTAAAAATGTCCTTGGAAGTACAGTTATTTCCTGTTCAAAGGCAACAGTAAATGATTCAACATATTGCTTAATAAATGTATCATCAATAACTGTCTCTGGTATCCATTTGTGTACCATACCGTGGATTTCCCTAACTTTATATGAAACTTCTATTAATTGTTCAGTTGAGAAACGGTTTAATTTCATCAATGGGGTTGAAAGTACACCACTAACGCTTTCATTTTTTTGTAAAGATAAAGGTTTAATTCTAGAATATAAAGCATCATGTTCTTTAATTGATCGATCCTCATTTTCAATTAAATCATCCGTTCCTGTAAATAACATATAACATCCTTTTAATCGGTCTTTACTAACCATATCAATTAAGAATCTTAAATTTTCAAATGCTTGATACCTAATATCTTTTCGTTCTTTTCGAACTGTCTCGACCTCATCAATAATAATTAGAAGGCCTTTATATCCAGATAATTTTAGAATATGAAGTAGTGCTAATAAAAACTCAAATGCATTCGTCTTATCAACTTTTCCTGTTACCCCTATTTTAGATTTAGCCTGACGATCAATACTCGTATCGCCTGAAATCCAACCTAAAGCCCAGTCTGATAATTGCCTATCACCATCCATTAAACCTTTATAGAAACTATAAAAAGCTTGTACAATACCGGGAGTCGTTGCATTTGCCTTTGCAATTTCATCACTAATTTTTTGTTCAAGTAACTCCATTAATCTTATTTCATCTTCTTCATTTTCATCCGGATCTAAATCATACTTCAGAAGAATGTCTTTCTTTTCTTTTGAAAGCCATTCTTGAAATATCTGCCTAATGGCTGAATATTCGTAAGCGTCAAATAAAACCCACATTCCGATCATAGGTCATCCGTGTGATAATCTTCTTAGAATGATTCGGGAGGTTTTGCCATGACCCTAAAAGAAAAAAGAATAGAATGGAAAGCACGATATGATGCCTGGAAAGAGAGTGGACAGAGTATAGCGGAGTGGTGCCGGGATCAAGGAATCAAAACTCACCAAATGTACTATTGGGTGAGGCAGTTCTCCCGCGGTGGCAGTTGCACTGAAACGCCTGTCCAGACGCAGTGGCTGGCTGTTCAGGTAGAAGAATCCTTGCCCTCTTCAGGTCAAGGTCCGATCTTTTTACACGTTGATGCGATCTCCGTTGAAGTACGGCCCGGTGCCAATCTGGATCTATTAACCGATGTGATTCGGGTGCTGCAACACCAATGTTGATGAATTCCCCGTTTGAACGTGTCTATCTGGCGCGTGGCAGTACGGATCTTCGCAAATCGATTGACGGACTGGCCGCTATTGTACAGGAATGCTTTGAACTCGATCCCTTCTCTCCGTGCTTATTCGTGTTTTGTAACCGGAAACGGGACAAGTTAAAGATTCTTCAATGGGAACATAACGGCTTCTGGCTTCATTATCGCCGTCTGGAAAAAGGGACGTTCCACTGGCCGTCGGAGAATGATACAGCGCCCATGTCTATCAGTTCACGCCAGCTGCGCTGGCTGCTGGACGGCTTGCCAATCGAACAAAAACAAGCGCATCAGGAAGTGAAGGCACGCATCCTTCTATAAAACAAATAAATAAAAAAAGAATTCGATACTAGGCAAGTTGGATTCTTTTCCGTATACTGGACATATGGAAAAATCAGCGCAGACTTCAAAAGGCACAATTGAATATTACAAAGCGCTCAACGAAAAGCTCCAAATGGAAAAGGAAGAGTTGGAAGCGAAATTAAAATGGTATGAGGAACAATTCCGCCTCAGCCAGCAACGCCGATTCGGAGCTTCCAGCGAGAAGACCCATCCGGACCAGCTCTCCCTTTTCAACGAAGCCGAGTCCACGGCTGATCCAGCTATGGAAGAGCCTACCGTTGAGACGATGACATATAGACGCAAGAAACAACACGGCCAACGCAAACGCATGCTTGAAAACCTGCCTACAGAGACGATCGAATACCGTTTGTCTGATGAGGAACAGGTCTGTTCGTGCTGTGGCGGTGCCATGCATGAAATGAGCACAGAAGTACGCAAGGAATTGAAAGTCATTCCTGCCCAAGTGAAAGTAGTCGAACATGTGCGTCATGTATATAGCTGCCGTCACTGTGAGCGTCATGAACTGAACACACCTATTGTGACAGCGAAGATGCCGGAACCTGTTTTCCCTGGAAGCCTAGCGTCTCCGTCGTCAATGGCTTATACCATGACACAAAAATACATAGAAGGTATGCCCCTGTATCGCCAGGAGAAACAACTGGAACGCTTTGGCGTGTCCATACCTCGGCAAACGCTGGCCAATTGGACAATTTATGGGGCTCAAACTTGGCTTAGCCTCATTTACGATGAGATGCATGAGCACCTCCTACAGAAGGATCGTCTGCATGCGGATGAGACAACCTTGCAGGTCCTGTCTGAACCGGACCGGCCAGCGACATCGACTTCCTACATATGGCTTTATCGTACCGGTCGCGGGGATACACCAATCGTCTTATACGATTACCAGCAAACCCGTGCAGGCAAGCACCCACGCCGTTTTTTGGACGGCTTCCGGGGATATTTGCATGTGGACGGGTATGCGGGTTATAACGTCCTCCCCGATGTGAAATTGGTCGGGTGCTGGGCCCATGCCCGCCGCAAATTCACAGAAGCCCTGCAGGCACTGCCTGAATCGGCGAGCACTTCCACCGTCAAAGCAAAGGAAGGTCTGGCCTATTGCAATAAACTTTTTGAAATTGAGCGCAAGCTTAAAGATGCAAGTCCAGAGGAGCGCTATCAAGCACGGCTGGAGCACAGCAAACCCGTGCTTGAGGCTTTTTTGTCATGGCTTAAAGAGCAAATGCCGCGCGTACTGCCAAAAAGCGCACTTGGCAAAGCGATCAAGTATTGTCGTAACCAATGGGAGCGGTTGGAGGCATTTTTAGAGGACGGCCGTTTGGAGATCGATAATAATCGCGGGGAACGGTCAATTAAACCTTTTGTGATCGGTCGCAAAAACTGGCTCTTCAGTAATACATCAAAAGGAGCAAGGTCTAGTGCGATCATCTATAGTGTTGTGGAGACAGCCAAGGAAAACGAGTTGGATCCATTCAACTACCTTAGCTATCTGTTTCAAGAGCTTCCCAATATAGATACGACAGATAAAACAAAATTAGCTGAATTCCTGCCATGGTCACCGACGCTTCCGCAGGAATGCTGTGTTCCTAAAAAATCTAAATAAAGCATACATGAAATCCCCATCTGAATACAGGTGGGGATTACTTTACGCTTACGAATATTCTCTCTGGGAATCTGTTCTTAATCCGGTCATGATAGCTTGATATACTGTCTCAAAATTGTGTAACTGAACTGCTTTGCTAATTACTATTTCCGAAACTGCAAACCCCTTTTTAAAAGCATCTTCCTTTAGCACTTCGCATAAAAAGGATTTACCAGAACCATATGGGCCATAAATAAATTTAAAACCTGCATGACCATTGTTATTTGCAAATGAAATATAATCCAATTCCTTGTTCAAATGATTTTTCTCATTTTTATTACCAGCAAGAAGATAATTTGTCCCGACACTTGGTACAGACCCATTTCGTAATGCACGTAAAATTGCTTCACCTACAGAAATATCTAACAACATCCAATCACCTACTTCCTACTTTAACGAATATTCATACATTGTTCCATTTATCATTTCTACAGTAAACCACTTCTTACCTTGATTCTCTAGCTTATTTATTAATGCCTCCATTGCCTCCGAAACTAATATACTTTTGAATTTTATACCTTTCGATTTTGCACGTTGAAGTAGTTCCATTTCACTCCATTTTGTACTGTCTAGAAAACAATTCAATAAGAATATTTCACGCTTCGATAAATCGTCTTCAAATGTAATCAAATAGTGCTTAATTTGTTCTTGAATATTTGCTGTATCTTCAGCTTGATTAACTTCTATAAGAGATGTTTGCTGCTGTATGATTCTTGGATCCTCAATAAAATCTTTCGAACTATTCTTTGAAGTGATAATAAGTACTGGGATTATCACCTCTTGAATGGATATTCCTCCATGGCTAAATTTAGTGCCGCCATTCGCTGTAAAATAATAATTACTTAGAGGATAATACTGATATAAATTCCCTTTGTGATGAGACCAAGAAATTTCTTTTACAATCCAATCACCCTTAATTTTATTAGTCGCAATTGCATATCTACGTGATTTCTTAATCAGATCTACTTCATCAGATATAGAAATTTCATTCCATCCTTCTAAACCATTCGTTAGTAAAAAGCCATGATCTGCTGTAATTACAACTTTTTCCACCCCGGCTCTTAAAAGATTTTCAGTTACAATTTTAATTTTATGTAATAATTCCGGAAAAATATTTACTGCAGAATCTTCAATATGTTCACCTGCTGCATCAATTTCATTTGAATATACAACGATTTTTTCTTTATCCGCAATATCCATTTTAATCTGTTGTTCTGTAAAACGATATAAATTATCTAAATTATAGACTTGCCCATGAGTTCCCATAACTGTTTCGAGATATTTTACACGATTAGACTTATTATTCATTTTCGTGTTATCTGAGTATATGATTAGATCATCTTTCTCTTTTTCCCATGTCAACACTGTTGAAGAAAGTGGTAACAAAGAAGCCATACCTATTTTGGTAATTGATGGCAAAGATGATAACATACTATCCACATCTACTTGCCATTCTTCATCAATCAAATGTTGAAGTTCAATTCCCATTTCATATCTAAGTGCATCAACAAATATTACGGCAATTTTATTATTTGACTCATTGATATATTCCTGCCAAAAATACCTTTGCTGAGGGATCCCATCGATTGAAAAATAATTTTTATTTTCAATACTTTTTTGAAATTGTGTGTTTATTGGCTTTAAAAAGTGATGAATATATTGCCCATTTGCATAATTAATGAGTTCGTGGATCAATAAGTTGTTTTGTTTATAATTTTCTTGTGCCTTACGAAAATGGAAGTCAATGCTCCACCAGTTTTGTTTAATATACTCACTTATAATACTTTCAGGATTTTGGAAGTTACCTGTTTGTGATACATAATTTTTAAATTTATTTAATTCATTAATAAATTGTAATAACTCTGATAGAGCCTTCCACTTTTGGATTAAATTGCTTTCTATAGCGCGAGTAACCCTTGATTCCGCAATTAAAATAAATTGTTCAATCTTTTCAAAACTTAATAATTCAATATTTAATTCACCTGATAATAATAATTGCTTTTCGACTCGTGACCAAAGTTCCTCATCAATAATTGAAAACCCTTCTATGGTGTATAACTCTTCTATTTCCTTTAACGAAATTTCTTGTTTATATTTATATGAAAGTTTTTGGGACCATTCTTTAAAATGATTTCTGTAAAAGTCATGTTTCGACCATAGATTAAAAAGTTCGCTACGACGATATGCAATCTTGGGATCCAGTTCATAATCAGATTCCTTAGAGTTTAGTGAAAGTTCAGTTTGGATTAATGAACTAGCAATTACCTCCACAATTTCTTCATAAGACTGCTGTTCATCAAATAAAAATCCATAATATTCATTTGCTAACTGTAAAAAGGCTTGCAAATTTTCCAATTCTTTAAGTGATTCAAAATAGGTTTTATCGGTCATAAACTTAAGTAAGGTTTCTTTTTTATCTAATTCGTCCATTGTAAGTTGGTTTTGTAGGATTATTTGTTCTAGTTTTACTTCATCTAAATTCTCAATCAAATCTTCTGATAAGATATCCCATTTGGCTTTAATGTATTGTAATTGTTTATGTAATCGATCATTTTCATTTATCGGCAACTGTAAATTATAATGTTTAGCCAGCAAGTCCCTTATCGTATCATCAAAAATTTCTGCTAACCATTGATATTCCTTCAAAAGCTTTATTTCTTCAAATTTTATCGGCAAATAAATAAGTATTCTTTTTTCAAAGTGAGGAGAATAGTTCACTATCATATGTCTTAGTTGCATGAAACTACCTGTAAAAATAAATTTCTCAAGATGCTCTTCTTTTATATATCTCTCATATTCAGAAATAAATGACTGGTATTCATCTACCCAAATGACAATTGGGCGTTTTTGAAATAAATTATTTATACTAGTTGCTACCATATCATAAAATGATTTTTTCATATTTGACAAAAGCACCTACAAAAACTGCAGGTGCCTTTATTTCCCTCCTTCCCTCATTTATCTACTTCTCAATTTTCTTAGCCAATATTGGATTCAGTGGTTTGATATTATATAAAACACCTTGATCAATATCTGGTTCGTAACCCGAAGCAATGATTTCGTCAATTTGTTTATCGAATACTTCTAAGTCATTTATCTGTTTTTCTAACTCCACTACCCTTTTTTCAAACTGCTTGGCAGATTTCTTATCATCAGCAGTTCTCATCTTTTCACGATAAAAACTCAAATCACCTTTCAGGTTTTCCATCATTGGTTTTAAATGATTAGATTTTAATTTATAAAGAGTATCTGAATTTAGTGCATGATAATACAATATTGCATTAAATGTTTTGTTTTGACTACATATATGCCAATATATTGGACGGTTTTGATATTGTTCTTTTTTTATATGTTCTTCAAAGAAGTCTTTCTGATACCAACTTAATAAATCTTTCCCCAATATCAGTGGTAATTCTTCATCAATCACTCTCTCAAAGTTATCTTCACCAAAAATAATTTCTATTAATTCATAAATTACATCTTCAATAAAATCATTATTTAAGATGATTATTCCATCTTTTTGAATATTATCAAAACCTTGTATTTTCCATCTACCAAAAACAAGTCCAATTAAAACTGATGAAAAAGTTACGAAAATCTCTTTTAAAATTAATGTGGGAATGTGATTGCTATCCTCAATATAATTAATTAAATTTAATCTATTTACATTTTTCCCTTCTTTTCCATACCATTCATCAAAATCTTCCATATTTGGAATATTATCAATGATTTTTCTTGATTGCTTTACTTTATCTTTTATAAATGATATGGTATTTTCACTTAATTGATACAATTCATTAACGAGAGAATTATTCTTCTCAACTAATAAAAGATATTCTTTTTCTATAGATAATAATTTTCCCACAATACTGTTTATGGATCCATCGTTTTTAAGGTAATTATTAATATCGAAATTTATCTCTGTGTCGTCATATGAGAGCAATTCTTTTTTGAGTTGAATAATTTTTTTAACATTATCAGATATTTTTTCTTGGTATTCAATATCTATTACTGCAGGCAAACGGTGAATATCATTATTTTTAAAGTTAATAGTAGGATTAAATAGATTTAATAGGTATTCCGAAAAATCAGAGGCTAAAATTCCAAGTACATAAAACTTATCAACATGATCGAAAATATTGACAAATGAACCTCCGGAATCGAATATGTGACCTTCTGGTAAATATCTAATTCCAAAACCTTTACTACCCACACCAGAAAAAGTTAATCCTTCTTTAAAGAAAAGATTTTGGTTCATTAATCTACAACCTTTGTATTCCTTCATTTTTTCAGGTCGCCAATCTACAACTGTTTTTAAAGCACCATAATATTTTTCTGATCCCCCACCTTTAGCATAAGGTACAAAATTCCTATCTGATTTTCCATTAATTTCCCACCAAAACTTTACAAAGTAATCATTATTCCCGGTATTTATTCCTGTTTTTGCTTCACCAAACAACTCTAAAAAGGTTGAATTAGTTCCCAAAATTTTCTTTATTTCTTCTGGTAAATAATACAAAAACGGACTACCTTCTAGTTTGCTGAAAAATGTTTGATTTAAGTAAAACCAATTATCTTTATTTTCCAATTGTTTAAGCTTAGATAATGAGTTTTTGTATTCATCTAATTTTATAAATATACTTTGATTATTGGCTTCTTTAGTTTTTTTAAGAATAAACATTGATGTACTGACACGTTCTCCACTTATATCATCAAATGCCCTTGTTCCTAAGTGTGCAAATTTATATATATATGCATTAGATAAAATAAATTTTCTTAATTCTTCATATGATTTTATAAACATAAATGATTCTTGGGTAATCATACCGGTAAAACCATCTTTATCCAAGAAATCCATAACTCTAATTATAAAAGTTGAATATAAGTCATTATTAGCTATCTTGTAGTTATTGTTTATAAATTCTTTTAAAACCTCATTCATATTTGATTTACCCATATAAGGAGGATTTGTTACAACCACATCATATTTTTGAAGAAATATATTTAAAACTGTTAATGATTTTTTTGCTTCATTTGCAAATAATTGATTATTTATATCATTATTTCTAATTGCATTATTGTGTACGTGTTCTAAATACTTTGTTAATTCTTTTTCACTTTGTAATAAAGATAACCTGTCTTGTTCCTCTTCAAAATCAATTTGCCCTTCAAATAATCCTAAATCTTCTTTTTTCTTTTTGGATTTAAGTTTCTTCTGCCTTTTTAGAACGTCTTCTTCTAATAAAGGTTTTAATCTTTTCTCAGGTTGTATTAAACTTCCTTTAATACGAGTATCTTTAAATTCTTCATACATTATGTCAATCATTTTTAATACTGTTTGATTTTTCTCAAACTCCTTTTTCATAGTTGCTAAACGATTACCGTTTAATAAAACTACATCCGCACATACTAGATTGACGGTAATGTGATTTTTTATTTCATTAATACCTATTTGTTTTAAAGTAACTAATACTTTAATATATAACTCAACTTTCGCAGCTCAATTTTGGTAAATAAGCCTTGATATAATTAGGCAAAACTACAATCCATTTACGTAATTGACTTTCGATGAATTTTTTAATCTTTTGATTTACATTTTGAAGTGCATCTTCAAGAATTTCAATGAGTAGTTGAAGTGCAAAGGCCCAATCTAGTTCATCGATTTCATCACAAAGTTCATAAAAAATGCCGCCTAATGTTCGATAATCTGTACTTACTCGGTTTTGCCAAGACAAAACAATGTACCTTGTAAACACAATAGTGGTATGGCTGATCATGGAATCATAAGATCTTCCTTGGAACTCTTTTTGGAGTTTCAATAAGGATTTGACTGTTTTGAAGAATACTTCAATATCCCAACGTATCCCATAAATACGAATGATTTCTTGATCCGATAAAGTACAGTCTGGTGTGTTGGTGAATAACTTCCGGCGCTTTTGTGTGCTTCGACACGCCGCTTATAACCGGATGTACGCTTATCGATTCGGTTATCAATCCCATTGATTTGTGGAATTCGTAGAGCTTAATAAAGCAAAATCAATAGGCAAAAATGTAGCACCATCTGACCAGCCGAGTGTAAGCATACGAAATCCTTTGTAATAACGCATTTTTTGAGAAGAATGATCGAAACAGCGAGCAAGCAGTTCAACCTTTTTACTGCGTGTTCGTTCATAAGATGTGTCGTCCACGATCAGCACTTTCGGACGGTCGTGTCTCGTTAAACTACTTACCTTCATAATGGTGAAAGTACTCAAAACAAGTAAAAACCTGCGCCAATTGTATTGAGGGTTATTTAAGAAGCGATAAATAGCGTTTTTTTCCGGCAAATCTTTAGCTTTTTTACTTTGAAGAAGTCGAAACAAATTTTTGCCTTCAAAAACTAAACTAAAAACTAGCTGGAATAAATAGGCGCAGGAATAACCGAAACCCTTGTTAATTCCCACTTTCCTTAAATATTTTAAGATTTCAAGTTCATCAAATATAGCTTTTACTTCTTTTGGTAGTTGATTGTTCAGTCTGTTATTCGTTATCATAATAAGAGACACCTCACCTGCTTTTGGTAATGTTTTTTCTGGACAATTAAACTATACCAAAAGTTGAGGTGTTTTTTTGCAAATCTTTTACACACGAAACAACCAACAAACCCATTAACCGTAAGGCTTAGAAATCCAATTTACTGTGAGAAAGTTGAGTATATAATATTAAAGCTGTTAATTGGACTGCCCTTGCATCGATGTCAATTCCATATAGATTATGTTTTAAAATTAAGAAGGGAATTTGTTCTTTTGGATAACCCTCTTCTACATAATATTGATAGAATAAATCATATGCTTTTACTAAAAAGTGACCGCTTCCACAAGCCGGATCTAGAAGTTTTATTTCTTCTAATTTTTTACGTTCTCTTTCCCCACTAATCATTTCTTCACGTAATTTCCCTAAAGAATTATCAATAATCCATTCTACAATCCAATCAGGAGTAAATAACTGGGTGGCCGCAGGTATATCAATACTTTTTATTTTTTCTTTTTTATTATATAAACGATCAAAAACATCATCTTTTTCTTCTTCATTGAAATATTGATAAATCCATCCTATAATTTCGTCCTGCTGCCAAGCTTCTTCATCAATTTCCGTTGTAAGCGACTGGATAATTTCAAGTAATGCTTGATTTGACGGTCCAATAATCGAGTATTCATCTTCAGTATTGAACAGTAACCCAATATCGGATGAGATTTCATTAAATAGTAAAGAAATTAAATACGATAAGCCCTCGTCCGATTGTGATTTACAATACTCCCTCGCAACTTCAAAAAAGTTTCGATGTCCATATGAACGATTACCGTATTCTTCCCTTTGGATTAAAACTTCTTCCATTAGTCCCCTTACTTCCATTACCCTCAGAGCAGCAATCCGATTAAGGTATGTATAAGTTACTTCACGAATATAGGAGATAAGGGCTTCCTTTTCAGAAAGCCCACCTTTCATCTCTTTTCCAATGGCATCACGCAAATCCTTATAAATCTGTTCCTGTTCATCCGACAATGATAACTTATCTTTCTCAATCCAAGGTTCACCCAACAATATACCGTAAGTTATAAGTTGGTTTTCTATGTCCTGTTCAAGTATTTTTCGACATTTTAATATGGTTCGATTTATCGCTTTTTTTTGTTCTGGTTTCATAAGTTTCGATCCCTTCTATCTTTATTAAGATAAGATGAAGTAATCAACTTTTCTCAATTCTTCCTTCAGTTTTTCTTCTAATTCTTTTACAAATTCCTCAATCTCTTTATCAGAAGAAATTTGTCTCATTTTCATAAAATCGCTTAATCTAATTTGTTTAAATACCGGTTTAGGATTATCGTTATTTTCTTCATCTTCAATAGTTGTGTTAACTGATCTATTCAATTCTTTTAATAAATCTCCATATATTGCAATAGCTTTCTGTTTATAACTAGGAAGTGCATTTTTTAATTGTTCTAAGAAATCATAGTTATATTTACTTTTCGAAGCAGAGTCTTCATAATATTTGCTTAACGGTTCCAAAATTCTCCGTTGTTCAAAAACATCAAACAAATGGAATTGAGGTAGATTTTCAATTTCATTCATCATTTGTTCTATATTTTTCATTACTGTTTGATGAATGTCCAAAAACACGGAGTCATAGTAAGTTTTTATTTCCAAATATCTACCCTTGATGTCACTCCAATTATCTAGAAATTCTACCGTCTGTAGCTGAGATTTAATGAAAAGAACCAATTTTTCAAGAGAATCATCTTTTGGAAATTGTTGTGGTTCCCAAATCTCAAAGATAAATTTTTTAATTTCTTTTAAAACATTTATATTTTCATTAGAAATAAATTTATCAAATTTACTCATTAAATTCATTTCATCTGTCAGTTGCTGATACACATCCACAAATGAGATAACGACGTCACTTGAATGATTTTTATTGATTACTTTATCGTATTCAGTTTCTATTTTCTCTAATGAATTAATAATAGGTAAATCGTTGTCCCTTGCAGATACAATTAATCCTTGAACTTGTCTTAGTAATTTATTTGAGATTTTTATTGCCTTTTGATAATATTCCGGGATTGTATCTGCTTCTACTGTCTCGTTAAAATTTGCTTCTAAAATTCTTTTACATTGCTGTCGGATTGCGGGATCAACATTCTTCACTTCTATTAGCTGAGCAGTTTTAAAGTTAGGCTCTTTCTCAAAAATTTCTTTTACTCCTGATTCAGTATAACTTCTAATTGGTTTACCTTTTACTTCAAGTTCAATAAACCCTCCACGGAACAATAATGCTGAGAAGAAACGAATAGCTAAACTATCCCATCCATAAGGACGATTGCTGAATAATTCCAATAAATCATTGCCTGTGCAAACACCAAACCGGGCATTTCTTGACTTAATTTCTGTTAAAACTTCATTTAATACTTTGGCACTTTGATTTATTTGATTATCTTTATCCAGAATATTCAATTCTTTAAACACTGCTGAAGTTGAATACAGACTTGGCTTAAATACTTCATCAATTTGACTTGAAGTAATTTTAACACTTACATCATCAAATCGGGTATAAACTACAGGGATAACGATCCCAATTAACTCATCAAAAATAGGTTTAATTTCTTCTCCTTTTGGAAGATCAAATTCCTTCCCTCGATATAAGTAAGAACCAGATAAAAATGATGACTTTATCTTACGTTTAATCTCTAAAGAAAGGTTTTGATTTTTTTGTTCCTCTTTTCTAAGAAAGAAGAGTTTTTCCTCGTCTGCTTTTTCTCTTTGATTATTAATTGCAGCTTGACGGGCGAGATATTCCCTTATAAATTCTTCTATTTCTTCATTAGGTTCTGCAAGCCAGTAAATTCTGCTTTCATCATTAATTGATTCCTTTCTCTTTTTACCACGTAAAGTTTCATCATTAGAAAGAATGACCGGACTCAAAGCTTCAAATGATATATCCTTCCCGTTTGCATATTTTTCTTCATCAGCATACATATCAACGGAAAAAAGACTAATTTGTTTATATTGAGTTCGATTCTGATTAAATAACTCTTTTACTAAGTCCTTTACATAAATGGAAATAGCTCTTGTTCTTACTTCCTCTTGTTCTGCTAGTACTATTTCACGGAAACTTTGCTCTTCAGGTGTAAGAAAACTATAAATTTCACCTTCTCTTTCTACAAACCCCGTTTTTGTAAGCTTCTTTAAGGAATTTTCAACTTTCGTTCTTAAATCATGAAAATTAACTTCAATATGGTTAAAGAGTAATTTCGTAATATTATCTAAAGTTCTTGGTAAATAACTAATTGAATCTAAAAGGTATAGTACTTTTAAAACCTTTTTTGTAAACTCATGGTTTTCTGGGTCTGCCTTTTCTACTTCTTCAACAGTATCAATGACCGTTGATGGTACAAAATCGGAAGCCCTTGCTTCAGCATATACCTGATCCAGCGTAACAAAATAACCGATTTCCATTTTGTCAAATTGATTTTCAGGATTAGTTAAAATACCTTGCGTGGTTTTAATCATACTCCTATTTGTTCCGCCAAGTTTCTTATTAGATTCAGTACGTTGCAAAAATTTAATAAAAATATCTTTTATTATTCCTAATTGATAAGGTATAAAAGGGTATGCCTTCACAAAGTATTCTTTTGTTATTTCAGGAAATTTTCTGTCTGCATCTGAAAAATCTAAAATAGATTCCAATTTACCTGAAAATCTTTCGTATTCATCTTCTAAAGTATTTCTTCCTTCAGATGTTTTCTTTAAGACACGCTCATATAAAACATCATCTAGATTTTCTGGTGTTAAATGAATTTTTATTTCAAAACGATCCGCTATTTTCCCTAATTCGTCATTATATTTAATCGCATCTTCAACAACAGCTTCTAACTTTTCTTGGGCAGTAACCCCAAGCCAAATTTTACCTTTTCCGGTCACATCTACTTGATGAGATATTCCTTGTAATTCACTTATTTTTTGATCATCTCTCGCTATAAACTGTCCCATCTCATCAATTAATAATAAAAATCTAAGTTCTTTATCTAAATTATTTTGTTTCTTTTCTATATAAGATTTCAAAACTTCAATTAACCGTTTTGGCGACATAGAAAAGTCAGTTTGAATACTATTTATATAATCCAGGGCAATAGTTTCGGAAGGGAAATCATCTGATTTGATCTTGCTAAGTGTTTTAGCGATTTTCGATTTTTGCCGAGCTGGTTTTTCACGAGCTTCTAACCAGCTTTTCCCACTCAATTTTTCATATTCAATTTTAAATTCATCATATATCCCTTGATCGTATAAGTCGTATTCTAACTCACCAACCCAAAGAATATGACTATAAAAACCTAAATAGGAGAGAAATTGTTTATAAATAGTTATAGATATACTTTGTTGTTGGTTATTGCTGTCGTAAGATGTTTCCTCTAAAATATCAAACATTAATACTTCTGTTCTGTATTTTTCTCGAATTTCTTCAACTAAAGGACGAAGAACCGATGATTCATCTCTACTTAAGAATATTTCCGAACTAGTGGTATTTTCAAATTCATAATCACCTAAAACATGACCAAACAATTTAGTAAAATGGGATTTTCCGGAACCAAACCAACCTGAAATCCAATAGCAATATTTTGAACCATTTAAATAATTTTCAAAAGCCTTTTTGAAATGTCCTCGTATTTGTTCCGTTATTACATATTCTTGAAGTTCCTGCCGTATATGTTCTTTATTTTGATCTTGAACCTTTACAACAGGATTGATATCTCTTGTAATTTTATCTCTAAAAATCGTATGTATCTTAGTCATCTATCTCACCCCTTTATAAATAAAATGCACGAGATCCACTTATATCAATATCATCTAGCATAATAAACTGATTAGAATTCACGGTACCCGGAATGAAAAAACATAAAGGAATCGATACTTTATTTTCCAATTTTGAAAGCAACTGAATCAACCTAAAATGTGAAGCTATACTCCCTACCCTTGTAAATAATAGTCTTCCGTTCTTACCTAGTTGTTCAGACTTTTCAAGAATCCATTGATATATCAATTTAAATAAGGTATTTTGCATTTCGGTTTGAAATTCGGGAAAATCCTCCTGCTCAAATTCATATATATCGGATAAGTCACCATTCTCATCTTTTAGCAATAGTTCGTAAAGTAGCATTTCAACATTTACTATTTCCACTGAATATCCTTGAATATCTCCATCACGTTGAAGTTCCTCTAGCTTAGGTAGTAGGTATAGTTGCTCTGTTTCATCAATCGCAATTAAAATAAAGGGTACCCCAGCCTGTCTACTCCATGCTAATTGATCATTGAAAATCATACTTTTTAACTTATGCATTTTTTCCGACAACATAGTTTTCAACATACTCCTTTAAAGACGGAAATAGGTACTCTATCTTAATTTCTTTTCCTTCATCATCAAGATATACTACTCCATTTGTTTCTAATTCTTTTAATAATAATTTTCTATGTGCTTTATCAAGAAGAAAAAGTTTAAAATCATCATGGTTATTTAAATGGTCTATAGTTTTTATAATGTCTTTATTAAAATAAAGTAAGTAACCAAATACCTTATTTGAAATATACAAAGATTCGTTAAATACAGGATTTTTCCTATTTTTAATAAAACCGATTTCCAATAATACTGTAATAAGAGCCGTTTTTAGATCTTTATAAGTCCTTTCTGACCAGTTTTTCATTTCTTCATGTGTTTCTGAGGATTTTATAAGGAAGTTTTCTGAATCTAGATTTGAAACTCCAAGGAATCCTTTAATATAACGTGAATAAACAGTATCAATAACAAAATCATATATAAGACGATCTGAGAGACAAAGATAATAGTAAAGAATCAAAACAGCTTCTTCTTTACTCAAGTGATTAATTGTTATTAAAAAAGGATTATTAGCAATATTTGCATTCGTTATATTGCTGATGTACCTTTTTTTTATGGATCCATATACATTTTCAATTCTTCTCTTGGATGCTTTTAGTAATAAGTTTTTTTCAAATAACTCATTTTCTAATTTTTCAATACTATTTAATTCAAATAACCTTTTTAGAATATTTAAGGAATCCTCAAAAACCGGTCCTGTTGTTTTTAAATCCGCAATATATTTACTGCTCATTAGTCCACTGCAACTCTCTTATAATAAGGTATTGTAATTTGGCCTTTACTTGCATAATCATAAACTGATACTAAATTATGTATGACCTCTTCAAGTTCTTCATTATGTATATAAAAATGTCTTGTCTTTGAGCCAATTTCGAATGCGTTACCAGAAACATTTTCAAAAGTCTGCAATCGATGTTCATCGAAGAAATCTCTCGCCCAATGTTTAGTAAAAGATATATTTTCAATCTTTTCGATTTCTAACAGAATATCTTTCCATTCTTTTCTACTGGTTAACATTTTTAATGCAGGTTCAAATACTTTTTTTTCAAATTCATACCCAAAATGAAATAGGGTAATTACTTTATTAACATGTATTGTGTTAATTTCCTTTTGTCTTACCGCTTTAATTGCCATATCAAATCTCTGTTGAAAGAAGGTTTTTGGTAAAAATGGTATCATATTCAATCTACCTACTGAACTTAGTATTCTTGATTCCCACCAAAAATTATTATCTTCTTCTCCTAAACGAGCAATCATTATTCGATAATAAATCACTTTAGCTAAATTCTTTTTCGAAACACGTTTATCTTGGATATCACTATCTTTAATAATGTCAAAAATCATGTTATAGATTGCTTTCAAAACGAAACACCCCTATCGATTGTCAAAACCTTGACTTTTCACGTTTTATTATCTCATAATCAATTCTCTTATTAAAGTTTAAATGGATGTTTGTCAAGTAAATAATTACCTATTTTTTATTTATTTCCATTAGCATTGCATAAATATAGTTAGAATTTTCTGTTAATTAATTTTTGTGAATTTGTGCCAAAAAGACAAAACCTAAAGAAAGGTGGCACTGCCCATTTGGTAAATATATACAGTTAAACCAGAGCGACAACGACAAAAGGGAGATTATGGACTGGCTCGCCCATCAAATTTTCGCAACCAAACATAAGCTGGTTTCCACAGAGCTCTCTTTAACCAACGAGTAATTCGAAGTAGAGATTTCTTACTTTTCATCTCCAATTGAATGAGAACATGTAAGCAATACGTGATAAGGGCTAAGAAAATTTGATTTTGAATAGCTGTTTCACTCATCCCATAAAAGTGCTTAATTTCCACGTGTTGCTTGAGCCATTTGAAAAAGAGCTCAATAGCCCAGCGAGATCGGTAAATATCACTTATCTCTTCTGGTTTTAAATCAAATCGGTTGGTGATGAAACGAAGTAAGTTCCCTTTTGTGTCCGTAACTTCTAGTAGACGAAAGACATTTTCAGTACGATTTTGTGTGGTACCAATGTAGACCATTTTATCGGATAGAACGTGACAATCATCAGGAAGTGAAAATGTATAGACTTCACGAATGACTGCGTTTTTCTTCAGTCTTGAAACGAAGAAATAGCCATCATCTGTCATCCGATCAAAACGTTCATAGTCCACATAACCGCGGTCAAACACATACATGGCTTCTTGATCATCCACTAGGACTTCGAGTTGATTTCGGTCATGTTCTTTTGCTGTCGTAATCACTGCTTTTTCAGGATAGACGGTGTCTTTATCCATGAAAACGAGCCGTAAGTGTAGCTTTACACCAGCTTTTGTTTTACGGAATTTTGCCCATTTATAATGGGTCAAATTCAACGGGAGTGTACTTGAATCAATGATTTTCAGTGGCATATTCTTTCCGTTTTGATAATGGTGCCGTTGAATTTTCCAAACAAGATCCAAGAACAAATTTGCAAGAATTAGTGGGTTGATCTGATTGTTTTTTCGGGATAGCTGAGAGGCACTTATCGATTCAAATCCGAGTGCTTTTTGAAGATCTTCGTCTACAAGTGCATCACTCATTTCCTCTAAGCTCGTAAATTCGAGCAGCTGGGCTACCAATAAAAGTTTAATATAGGCTTCTGTTGTCAGCTTTTTTGTGTAATAGTCCTGTTTCAATTCTTTGACTTGTTCGCTAAGTTTTTGAATATTTATGGGTGAAACCCATTTACCAAATGATGAAATTAGTGTATTCTTGTCCATAATGGTTATCCTTTACGATTGGATTTGGACAGGAACCACCTGTACTTCCATTGTAAAGGATTTTTTTGTTTCGAAATCAATAAAAAATTGAACATTCTTAGTATTTTGAATCATCAGATTTAATTACTGCAATGCTAGTGATAAAACGTGACTATATAAAATCGTTTTCATCAAAAATCTTGAAAAAACTAAAACCCAAGAATGCTAAAATACCAACATTCTTGGATTTTAACTTTGAAAAACACAATTACACTGAAATGGACTTTTTAGACACCACTTTTATGAATGATTATCTAATCGGTTATTTCAATCTGAAAGCAGATTATATTAGATTTACTATATATTTTTTCTACTGCTTGAATTGCCTCTTTCTTATTGGATTCAATTTTTTTTAATTGATTCTCATTTGCTTTACCTGCATTTTTTAATGTGGCTCCAATTGAATTCGTATAATACCCTTTTGGTTTTTATAACGAGTTAAATACAAAATAATTTTATAATTTAGGAAAAGTTCGTCTAAAAATAGAGAGTTAAACGAGCTTTTCTATACTTTTTATATTTTTTTTAGCAACACACAACACTCCACATGCGCCGTATGCGGGAACATGTCGACTGGCTGGACTTCTTTTGTTTCGTAGCCGCCTTGTTCTAGGATGGCAATGTCGCGCGCTAATGTCGCCGGGTTGCAGGAGACGTAGACGACTTTTTTTGGTTTCATTGCTATAATTGTTTGAAGCAGTGAATGATCGCAGCCTTTTCGAGGAGGATCCACGACGATGACGTCTGCGCGAATTCCTTGTTCATGCCATTTGGGCATGATCTCCTCTGCTTCACCGACGGCAAATTCAACGTTCTCGATGCCGTTTAGTTTTGCATTTCGTTCGGCATCTTCAATGGCATCGGGCACAATTTCCACGCCGTACACTTTTTTAGCTTTTTGCGCAAGGAAGAGTGAAATCGTTCCGATCCCGCAATAGGCGTCGATGACCGTTTCTTCTCCGGTAAGTTCGGCGTATTCTAACGCTTTTTCGTAAAGCACCTTCGTCTGTTCAGGGTTCACTTGGTAAAAAGAGCGTGCGGAAATGGCAAACTTAATTGATCCGATATAATCATATATATATTCCAAACCCGAAAGCAGCTTTGTTTCTTCGCCAAATATGACGTTTGTCCGTTTCGGGTTTATGTTTTGGACAATCGATCGAATGTTTGGAAATTTAGCGGTAATTTCAGCTAAAATTTTCTTTTTATGTGGAAAATCAGCTGTTCGGGTAACGAAAACAAGCATCGCTTGCTTTGTTTGATACCCGTAGCGGACAACGATATGGCGCAGCCATCCTTGATGGGTTTGTTCGTTGTAAGCCCGGATGTGATAGCGGTTCAATATCGCTTTAACTTCTCGGACAATTCGATCGTTTTCCGTCTGCTGAATGAGACATCTCTCCATATCGATAATTTCGTGCGTTCTTTGCTGATAAAAGCCTGCAATCAGGGCGCCTTCCCGCTCCCCGATTGGAACCTGTGCTTTATTTCGATAATTCCAAGGATCGCTCATTCCGATCGTTGGATGAACCGTGACTTTTTCTACATCCACTTTTCCGATGCGGGCAAGCGTTTCTTTTACTATTTTTTGCTTATGGCGCAGTTGGCCGTCATAGCTTACATGCTGAAGCTGGCAGCCTCCGCATTGTTTGTATATGGGACAAGGCGCATCTGCCCGATCCGGGCTTGTTTCCGATAATTTCATGAGACGTCCGTATCCATAGCCTTTTTTTACTTTGACAACTTTGACTGTTCCCTTTTCTCCAGGCAAAGCATTCGGGACAAATAAAGGAAAGCCGTTGATTTTGGCTACTCCTGCCCCGTCATGTGTTAAATCTTCAAACAATACATCGTAATAATCATTTTTCTTCACTGGTGCTTCCATGTTGTTTTCTTCCTTTTTGATCAGAATGAACTGAAAAAATTGTATCACAACCGTAAAAATGACCCAAGTGATTTTATTATTGTCATAATAGGAAATACTATTGTAATGAAAATATAAAAGGGCGGCACGTAACATTGGTTGATGAAAAAGCGTCTATATTAGCTGAAGGAGTGAATTTACATGGATCAAAGTTTTAAAGAGTCACTCATCGAACAGCTTATTGCCAACGGTGTTTACAAAGGGGAAGATGGACAACAATTATATGAATTGAACGTCATTGAGTTGTTAAAACTTGTCAATAAAATTGAAAGCGATCATTACCATTATGGAAAATAAAAATTTCGTTTTTCCAGCTTGAAAGCAAGGCTGTAAAAACAGCTGCACCTTTCTTTCATTACATTTTGTTTAACAAGCTGCCTGCAAAGCTTTTGCAGTGGTTTTTTTAAGCAAAATGTTGCAGACAAGTCATATAAATCGTTGAAATTAGCGCGGGGAGCCGCATTTCATCTATTCAAAAACGGTAAAGAGCAGCCTATTCGCTGCTCTTTTCAATTGGCGCGTTTTTTTCTGCTTTTTCTTTCGACATGATGATCTCAATATATTGATACAGGTTTTCAAATTCAGCAGGCAGGAGTCCTCCGTATTCGCCGTCCAAGTTTAACTGCATTTTGTCTTCTGTCTTTACTTTTATCCGATTGGCTTTTGTATAAATTACATTTTCACTGTGAATATGCTCGCCTTTTAATGCCAAGCTGGCAAGGCGAATAAACTCCGCGAGGCTGACTTTTTTCAAAATCAGTAAATCAAACATGCCATCATTTAAAATTGAGTCTGGAGCCAACTTTTCAAACCCTCCGACCGAATTTGTCAAGCTGATTAAAAACAGCATGATCTCTCCTTGAAACAGCTTGCCATCATATTCAATTTCCACCTCTGTCGGATGGATGGAAGGGAGCATTTCAATGCCCTTTAAATAATAAGCAAGCTGTCCTAAAACGGTCTTTAATTTGCTTGGAACGTCATAAGTAAGCTCTGTTAATTTTCCGCCGCCGGCAATATTAATAAAATATTGGTTATTCACTTTTCCAATGTCTATTTTCCTTTTTACGCCGTTCAGCAGCGTATCGACTGCGTGCAAAATATTGTCGCGGGGAATGCCGATTGCACGGGCAAAATCGTTTGTAGTTCCGACGGGGATGATTCCGAGCGTCGGACGATTTTCCATGACTGCGAGCCCATTCACAACTTCGTTCACCGTACCGTCTCCACCCGCAGCGATAATGAGGTCAAACCCGCGTTCAGCAGCCTGTTTCGCTGCATTTGTCGCATCTCCTTCACCGGTAGTAGCATGGCACGATGTTTCATAGCCGGCCTCTTCAAATTTAGCAAGAACTTCAGGGAGCTGTTTTTTGAAAGCCTCTCGACCAGATGTGGGGTTATAAATGATTCTTGCGCGTTTCATTCACATCATCCTATACTATCCATTTCTATTGTAAAAATAGAATCATTAATAGATTATTCCTTTTTGCCAAAACAAACAAGTTTTTTCTATCATTTGTGTTCATTTATACTACTTTTGTCAATAAACGTTTATTCTATTTTTATTTTGATAAAACTGTTCGCCATTTAAACACTTTTTTCAAATTCCAGCTTCAAAAATTCACGGATGGGTTTTATTTCCATTTTACTATAAATAAAACACCCAGCTGCTAAGCTGAGCGTCTATTAAAATTATCGTTTCTTTATTTCTTGTAATAACAATTTGTTTACTAATTGCGGGTTGGCTTGCCCCTTCGTTTTTTTCATAATTTGACCGACTAGAAAGCCAATCGCTTTATCTTTTCCGTTTTTAAAGTCGATAACCGATTGCTCATTTTCATCCAATGTTTCGATTACAAGCTTTAAGATGGCACCTTCATCAGAAATTTGAACAAGCCCTTTTTCTTTCACGATTTTTTCAGGGTCTCCACCTTTTTCAATCAGCTCTTTGAACACTTTTTTCGCGATTTTGGAGGAGATGGTTCCATTTTCGATCAGCTTGATCATTCCTGCAAGACTTTCCGGGGTGAGCGCAACTTCAGTCAACTCTTTTTGCTCTGCATTTAAATATGCTGATACTTCTCCCATCAGCCAGTTAGAAGCTTGTTTCGCATCAGCTCCGGCTTTAACTGTTGCTTCAAAGAAATCAGACATTTCTTTCGTCATTGTCAGCACTTTAGCATCATACGCTGGGAGTCCAAGCTCTTCAACATATCGTTTTTGGCGCGCATCCGGCAGCTCCGGAATCGATGACCGGACTCTTTCTTTCCACTCATCATCAATGTAAAGAGTGACTAAATCAGGTTCAGGAAAATAACGATAATCGTCTGATCCTTCTTTAACGCGCATTAAAATCGTTTTCCCTGTAGCCTCATCAAAACGGCGTGTTTCTTGTTGAATGACGCCGCCGGATAAAAGCACTTCCGCCTGACGTTTTTCTTCATATTCGAGCCCTTTGCGCACAAAGTTAAATGAGTTTAAGTTTTTCAATTCTGTTTTTGTGCCAAATTCTTTTTGTCCGATCGGGCGGAGCGAAATGTTTGCGTCGCAGCGAAGAGATCCTTCTTCCATTTTACAGTCGGATACGCCAGTATATTGAATAATCGATTTTAATTTTTCCAAATATGCATAGGCTTCTTCAGGTGAGCGGATGTCCGGCTCTGATACAATTTCAATCAGCGGTGTTCCTTGACGGTTAAAGTCTACAAGAGAATAGCCGTCGCCAGTATGCGTCAATTTGCCAGCATCCTCTTCTAAATGAAGGCGCGTAATGCCGATTTTCTTTTTCTTTCCGTTCACTTCAATTTCAATCCAGCCGTTTTGACCGATCGGCTGATCATATTGGGAAATTTGATATGCTTTCGGGTTGTCCGGATAAAAATAGTTTTTCCGGTCAAACTTTGTATAAGTAGCCACTTCGCAGTTCAATGCCATCGCAGCTTTCATTGCGAATTCAACGGCTTCTTTATTTAAAACGGGCAAAACTCCCGGGTATCCGAGGTCAATGACCGTTGTGTTTGTATTTGGTTCAGCACCGAAAGCGTTTGGTGCACTGGAAAAGATTTTCGATTTCGTTTTCAATTCCACATGTACTTCAAGTCCGATGACCGTTTCAAAGTTCATTAGTTCTCACCCCTTACAGTTCCGGTTTTTGTTTATGGAAGTCTGTTGCTTGTTCGTATGCATGGGCAACGCGATAAACGGTGCTCTCGTCAAAATGCTTGCCGATGATTTGCAATCCCAGCGGCAGGCCGTTGGCAAATCCGCAAGGTACGGAAATAGCAGGAACTCCGGCAAGGTTCACATTGATTGTTAAAATATCGTTCGCATACATCGTGAGTGGATCGTCAATTTTTTCGCCGATTTTAAATGCTGGAGTCGGGGTTGTCGGTCCGATGATGACGTCATATTTTTCAAAAACGTCTTCAAAATCTTTTTTAATAAGCGTGCGCACTTGCTGCGCTTTTTTGTAATATGCATCATAATATCCAGAGCTTAATGCAAATGTACCGAGCATAATGCGGCGTTTTACCTCATTTCCAAAGCCTTCCGCGCGTGTTTGTTTATACATATCGATCAAGGTTTCAGCGTTGTCGGAGCGATAGCCGTAGCGGACTCCGTCAAAACGGGCGAGATTCGCAGATGCTTCGGATGAGGCAAGCAAATAATATGTAGCAATACCGTATTTGGAATGCGGCAAAGATACTTCTTCCCATTCTGCGCCCAATCCTTCGAGTACTTTTAAAGCAGCCAGTACGGCCTCGCGCGACTCACGGCTTACCCCTTCACCTAAATACTCTTTTGGAACCGCAATTTTCAGCCCTTTAATATCTCCAGTTAAAGCGGATATATAATCAGGAACTTCCACATTTGCACTTGTGGAATCCATTGGATCAAGACCTGAAATGACTTGAAGAAGGTAAGCGTTGTCTTCAACAGTTCTTGTTATCGGTCCGATTTGATCTAATGAAGACGCGAATGCGACTAATCCGAAACGGGAGACTCGTCCATATGTAGGCTTCAAGCCAACAACCCCGCAGAATGCTGCCGGCTGGCGAATCGAGCCGCCTGTATCAGAGCCTAGTGCAAACGGAACTTCTCCTGCGCTGACAGCCGCTGCGCTGCCGCCGCTGGAACCGCCTGGAACCGCTTCTAAATTCCATGGGTTTTTCGTCTTTTTAAATGCGGACGTTTCAGTGGATGATCCCATCGCAAACTCATCCATGTTTAATTTGCCGATCGTAATCGCTTCAGCTTCTTCCAGCTTGCGCATAACTGTTGCATCATAAATTGGGTCAAAGTTTTCAAGAATTTTGCTTGCACAGGTTGTGCGTAAATCCTTTGTCACAATGTTATCTTTAATTCCTATCGGCATGCCAAACAATAAACCGTATGTATCTTTTTTTCCTATTTCATTATCCAGTTGTTTTGCTTTTTCTCGGGCTCGTTCTTCATCGAGGGTTAAGAAAGCTTCTACCTTTCCGTCGACTTCTTGAATGCGCTTGTAAGACTCATCGACAAGATCGGAGACGGAAATTTCTTTTCGGTGCAGCATTTGTTTTAATTCAGATATTTTATGATCAAACAGAGCCATGTTCGCTTCGTCCTCCTTACTCAAGAATGGCTGGTACGCGGAATTGTCCGTCTTTTTGGTCAGGAGCATTTTTCAACGCAACTTCCCGTGGAAGACCCGGCTCAGGTTGATCTTCGCGCATGACATTTTTCATATCCAAAACGTGGGAAGTTGGTTGAACGTTCTCCGTATCCAATTCATTTAACTGCTCAGCAAACGTTATAATCGCGTCAAGCTGATTGGTAAACATCTCTGCTTCCTCTTCCGTAATTGCCAAGCGGGCAAGATGCGCAACATGTTTTACTTGTTCTTTCGAAATGCGTGACATTCCAATTCACCTCCACTTTTTCGAACACACTGCAATACTCTGATAATATCAAATTTTAGCCAGATAAAGCAACACCCCCGAAATGTTGAAACAATATTGCACGAAGGCAGGCTGAAAAAAGCCCCTCTTACAGATGATTTTCTTTTCATATGTAATTTTCAAAACGTCGAAGGACTTCAACCAAAAATTCAAATATAGGTACATTCGTCCAAACGTTTTATTCATTCGTGAATATAAAAATATTGTACGGTACATTATTCGGAGGTGAAAAACATGAGTTTTGGATTCGGTTCTTGTCAAGGCTACGGTTACGGAGGATATGACGGCGGATTCGGGTACGGTGGTGGATTCGGACACGGCGGCGGATTTGCCCTTATAGTAGTATTGTTCATTTTGTTGATCATTGTCGGTACTGCTTTTGTAAAGTGGTAAACACCGTTTAACCAAATGCCCGCCAAAAAACGATCAATATAAAGGTGATTTCAAAATCCCCCCTTTTTGAAATCACCTGTTTTTTTATTGAAAAACATGAACTGTCGGTTTGTCCTGCCCTGGCTCTCTAACGATGAGCGCTTCCGGACCTCTTGAAGAGTTGATGGTCACTTCCAGAGAAATATAGTTTTTGTAATATTCCACAACTTTTCCAGTTAAAAATTGCGTAAAGGCTATGACCTCTGTTTTTCCGTAAAACTGAACCGGTATTTCTATTTTCATTTGCTTCATTTCACCGTCTTGATAAAAAGCCTTCCCAATGACGCCTGTGTAGTTAGGGAAAAAGTCTTCAATATCTCCTTTTAAACGTTTAAATGTGTTGGCATCATCCGGTTTTTTCTTTGTTCCCTCTTCAGATGGGAAAAAGTAATACTCTTCGTTAATATTTTCCCACTTTCCGATATTTTCGCTTCCACCATCAACGATTGTTCTTGCAAAAAAGTGCCCTGGAACAATCGAAGATTTAGGCGCTTGTTCGTAAAGGGAAACGACAATCGGCACTTTTTCTAATCCTTCTATATCTCGAAGCCTCTTCACAACCACTTGTGCGATTTCCTTCCCTTTCTTTTCAATGGTGGCCTTGTCTATTTTATTTTCTTTTTGGATGCCGTCTTCCGTGCGGTAATAATAAACAGAATTCAAGGCCAAACCGATTGACACTCCGCCAAGCTCAAGTGTTTTTTCATCTTTTTTTACAAGGTAATTATGTTCAAGTATATGCGTTACATAAATGGGGCTTTTTTCGGAGCTTTCTGGCGGATTTAAACCTTCATTTTTGAAAGATTTATCCTTTTTTTTCGCTTCTTCTAAATCTTTTCCTTCCAGCTTGCGGCTAAGCCAGTTTTGGACAGTTTTTTTGTCTAAATATTGTCCTTCTTGAAACACATATTTATCCGTTGGAAACTTGTCGCTGGCCATCCGCATAAGACCAGTTTCAAATTCATCAACATCAAATCTTGTATTGAGATTGCTTGCCACAAGCCCTCGCGCTTCACTCGTTTTAAAAGGCACGAGCATCTTATAATAATCTTCCGAAATTCTGTATTTCGGTATAATTGCTTTTTCTTCCGTTGATTCTTCCGTCTCTTGTACAATTTGCTCCGGTTCTCCAATGTCCTGCGAGCATGCACTGAGCACAGCCATGCACGCTGCCGCTATGATCAAAAGTTTTTTCAAGGTACCTTCCCTCTCCTATTTCCTTAGTTCTTCAAGTAAACGAGACTCATCCCAAACCTCTATGTTTAATTCGCGAGCTTTTGCAAGCTTGCTGCCGGCATCTTCACCAGCGATTACAAGATCTGTTTTTTTGCTCACACTGCCAGTAACTTTTCCGCCTCTTGCTTCAATTTGTTCTTTTGCTTCATTGCGGGACATTTCAGCAAGCTTCCCTGTTAAAACGATTGTCTTACCGGCAAAATACGAATCCCCTTCATCTGAATTTGTCCGTTTCGGACCTTTATACGTCATATTGACGCCGAACGACTTTAATTCTTCAATCAATTCTTTTACTTCAGGCTGTTCAAAAAAAGTAGCGATGGAATCAGCCATTTTTTCTCCGATTTCCGGTATGTTGATTAATTGTTCTCTTGTCGCGCTTTGCAGCCGTTCCATTGTTTCAAAATGCTCTGCTAAAATCTTGGCGGCTTTTTCGCCGACATAGCGAATGCCTAAACCGAATAAAAGGCGCTCCAGCGAATTTTCCTTCGACCGTTCAATCGCGTGCAACAAATTATCCGTTGATTTTTCACCCATCCGTTCAAGCTGAAGCAATTGGGGTTTTGTTAATTTGTATAAATCCGCTACATCTTGAATCAAGCCTTCTTTAAACAATTGGGTGATGACGCGCTCCCCTAGTCCTTCAATATTCATCGCATTTCGGGAAACAAAATGGATGAGACCTTCGCGAATTTGCGCCGGACATTTTGGATTAATGCATCTAAGCGCAACTTCTCCTTCCAACCGGACCAGCTCGCTATTGCATTCAGGACAGTGCGAAGGCATCCGAAAATCCTGTTCATTGCCTGTTCTTCTGTCAACAAGAACATTTACAATTTCAGGAATGATGTCCCCGGCTTTTTTCACGACGACGAAGTCCCCAAGCTTAATATCTTTTTCCCGAATCAAATCTTCATTATGAAGGGAAGCTCGTTTGACGGTTGTCCCGGCAACCTTTACAGGCTCTAAGATCGCTGTTGGGGTAATGACGCCGGTGCGTCCGACAGCGAGTTCAATATCCAGCAGCTTCGTCACCACCTCTTCTGCCGGAAACTTATAGGCAATCGCCCATCTCGGGCTTTTCGCAGTTGCCCCGAGCGCTTCCTGCTGACGCAAACTATCAACCTTAATTACAACTCCGTCAATATCATACGGAAGCTGAGAGCGCTTTTCCAACAATTGATCAAGCAGCTCGATCACTTCGTCGATGTTTTTGCATTTTCTGCGTTCACGATTTGTTTTAAAGCCGAGTTCATCAAGCAAGTCCAATGCTTCACTATGAGAAGACACTCCGGTATCGCCAAGCTCTGCTATGTTATAGACGAAAATATCTAAATTTCGTTTCGCGGCAATTTTTGGGTCTAGCTGGCGCAAGGAACCAGCCGCAGCGTTTCTCGGATTGGCAAACGGAACTTCCCCTTTTGCAATGCGCTCCTCATTTAATTTCTCAAATGATGCTTTCGGCATAAATGCTTCCCCGCGCACTTCCATCGATAAATTTTTCTTTAGTCTCAAAGGGATCGAGCGGATCGTTTTTAAATTTTCCGTGATATCTTCCCCCGTCGTGCCGTCTCCTCGTGTTGATCCTTGTACAAACAGGCCGTTTTCATATCGAAGGGAAACCGCAAGCCCGTCAATTTTCAGCTCCACTACATATTCGACATCCCCAACTGCTTGGCGGACTCGCCTGTCAAAGTCACGCAAGTCCTGCTCATTAAAAGCGTTTGCCAAACTTAGCATCGGCACGCGGTGCGCCACTTTTCGGAAAGCATCTAAAACAGCGCCCCCCACCCGCTGGGAGGGAGAATCAGGGGTTTTCAGCTCTGGATATTTTTCTTCAAGTTCTATTAGTTCTCTCATGAGGCGGTCATACTCTGCGTCAGGAACAGACGGATTGTCAAGAACGTGATATTCATAATTATATTGATTCAAAAGCTTGTGCAATTCTTTTACACGGTTTTCTGCCGTACGTTTGTCCATATGTGTCAATTCCTTCCTTCAAATAGTTACTGTACTTTTTCAATTGGTGCAAATTTAGCAAGCAACCGTTTTATGCCGACAGGACTTGGAAATGCCACGTCAAGTTCTTGATCCTCCCCATCGCCTTTCACTCGGACGACAACACCGACACCCCATTTTCCGTGCACGGCTTTATCACCTACTGACCAAGCCTTTACATCTCCTCCCGCTGATTTCGCTCCGATTGTTCTATTTAGTTTCGGCTTTGGAGATTTCTTTTCATTTAAGTCTTCTAAAACCTCTTTCGGCATCTCTTCAATAAAACGAGATTCCGGGTTCATGTTTGTTCTTCCAAAAAGGGTCCTCATTTTCGCATTTGTTACATACAATTCTTCCTCTGCCCGCGTTATCCCGACGTATGCCAGCCGGCGCTCTTCCTCCATTTCCGCCTCTTCCATCAAGGCTCGGTTGTGAGGAAATACACCTTCTTCCATCCCGATCATAAATACAACCGGAAACTCTAAACCTTTTGCCGAATGGATCGTCATCAATAACACGGAATCTTTCTGCTCCGATTGCTCTTCATCAATGCGGTCAATGTCCGCAATCAAGGCCAAATCCGTTAAAAAGGCGACGAGGCTTTTGTCCTCATTTTGCTTTTCAAAGTTTTGAGTTACAGATAAAAATTCATCAATGTTCTCTAAACGACCTTGGGCTTCCAATGTTTTTTCCTGCTTAAGCATCTCCCTGTAGCCGGTTCTGTCAAGAATCTCTTCCACAAGCTCAGTAACAGACACATAGTCTTGCATTTGTGACAGCTGCTGGATCAATTCACGGAATTCCGTCAACACTTTCATAGCACGAGTGCTGACCCCGATATGTTCCATTTCTTCTAAAGCAGCAAACATCGAGATACCTTGCTGGGCTGCATAATTCATTATTTTTTCAACGGTTGATGCACCGATGCCCCGTTTCGGAACATTGATGATTCGCACCAAACTAATATCATCATTCTGGTTTGCCACTAGACGCATGTATGCAAGAATATCCTTGATTTCTTTCCGGTCATAGAACTTTATGCCGCCGACAATTTTATAATCAATATTCGATTTTAACAGCACTTCCTCTATGACACGGGACTGTGCATTTGTACGGTACAATACAGCAATATCGGAAAGTCTTCTTTTGCCCGATTGGACGAGCTCTTGAATTTGCTTGGCGACAAACTGGGCCTCCCCAATTTCGTGATCAGCCCGGTAGTAAATAATTTTTTTCCCCTCAGGGTTTTCCGTCCATAAATTTTTCGGCTTTCTGTTCATATTATTTTTAATGACTTCATTAGCCGCATGCAAAATACGCTTGGTAGAACGATAATTTTGTTCAAGCAAAATCACTTTAGCGTTCGGATAATCTTTTTCAAACGATAAAATGTTTCCGATGTCCGCCCCTCGCCAGCGATAAATCGATTGATCCGAATCGCCGACAACACAAATATTTTGAAAACGGGATGCTAGCATCTTTACAAGCGTGTATTGTGCGCGGTTTGTATCTTGATATTCATCAACATGAATGTATTGAAATTTCCGCTGATAATATTCGAGTACTTCTGGAACACGTTGAAAAAGCAGTATCGTTGACATAATGAGGTCATCAAAATCAAGAGCTTGGTTTTTCAACAATTTTTTTTGGTAGTCGATATAGATATCGCTGACAATTTGCTCCCACACATCTCCTGCTTGACGAGCAAATTCCTCCGGGGAAATGAGATCGTTTTTCGCGCTGCTGATAGTGCCGAGAATAGCTCGAGGATCATATTTTTTAGGATCAATGTTTCGTTCTTTTAAAATTCCTTTGATGACAGACAATTGGTCTGATGTATCCAATATCGTAAAATTGCGATTGACGCCGATCCGGTCAATATCTCGGCGAAGGATTCGCACGCACATCGAGTGAAAAGTGGAAATCCATATTTCCTCAGCACCAGGGCCAAGCAGTTGTTCAATCCGGTCTTTCATTTCCCTCGCTGCTTTATTTGTGAAGGTAATAGCAAGAATATTCCAAGGTGCTACTCCTTTTTCTGCCATTAAATAAGCGATCCGGTGGGTGAGAACCCTTGTCTTGCCGCTGCCTGCACCCGCCATGATTAAAAGAGGACCTTCCGTATGTTTCGTCGCTTTTTGCTGCTGTTCATTCAAACCTGAGAGGAGCTGCTCAGTCAAAAAATGCATTCAACACTCACCTCATTTTCACTTTCTTTACCCTTTGACAGCGCTGACGGTTTCAAGCGCTGCTTGTAAATTTTCATAAATGGCATTCCCGACAACGATGATATCAGCGTGCTCGGCCATTTCTTTTGCTTGCGCAGCATTTTGAATGCCGCCCCCATAAATAAGCCTAGTATTCGTTAAAACCGATTTCGCTGCTTTTACTGCTTCAACATTGCCGTACGTTCCGCTATATTCTAAATAAAAGAGCGGAAGATGAAACATGTTCTCCGCCATTCTCGCATACGCTTTAATATCATCCAAATTAAGCTCCGTCTTTGCTTCGGTCAATTTTGCCGCTTTGCACTCTCCATTTAAAATGCAATAACCTTCCATTAAAATATCATTCCAGTTCATAATGTCACCAAACTCTTTCATTGCTTGGTGATGCAGCTCCGTAATCCATGTAGTATTTCGGCTGTTTAAAACCGTCGGAATAAAATACAAATCAAATCCTGGAACAATCGATTCTAAATTCGATACTTCCAGCACGCATGGAACGAGAAAACGCCGCACCCGCGAAAGCAAAGAAAGAACATTATCTTCCGTTACATTGTCGCTTCCTCCAATGATAACAGCGTCCGTTTTTGATTCACAAATTTTTTCAAGCAGTTCATCGGAAATGGCTTTATCCGGATCGAGCTTAAACACATGTCTCCACTCGTTCACATCATACATACATAATCCTCCATTTCATATACCATTTCATTATTATATCAAATTATAATAGGACAAAAAAATGGTGAATCAATGAAAGTCTGTAGATGTTTAGAAAGAGTTTTTTTAATATGAGAGGGGGTTTTTTTAAGCTATGTTGAAGAAGCCTTTCAGAGTTTTAAAAGTTCTAAACTAAAAAAGAGCTGCTGATTTCACCCAGCAGCCCAAATTTATGACGAAGCGTTGTCATCTTTAATTCTTTCAAGCGCCATTGCATAAGCATCATTTCCGTAATTCAAGCACCGCTTTACCCGGGAGATTGTCGCTGTCGATGCACCTGTTTCTGTTTCAATTTTATGATACGTATAGCCTTCCTGAAGCATTCTTGCAACTTCAAACCGTTGGGCAAGCGATTGGATTTCATTGACAGTGCAAAGGTCATCAAAAAAACGGTAGCATTCCTCCAAATCTCTTAAAGAAAGGATAGCCCGGAACAATTGGTCTAACTCTCTCCCCCGCAGCTTGTCAATTTGCATGCATCATTCTCCTTTCTCAGCTGAATTTTGAAAAGCCTTATCCAAATCTGGCACGATATTGATCCAAGTATGGCCGGGAACTAATTTTACTTGTTCTTCATTTTCATAAGGAAGGATGCGTCCGTTCACATTTTTCCAATCGACCCTTTTCATCATACCTTTTTGCAAAAGAATTCCCTCGCCCCCAGAGTTTAAATCAATCGTTCTGCGACCGTAATCATCAAGAAAACGATGATCCGTTTGGACAATAAAAATATTGTCTAAAAGAACAGGTTCTTCCGTTTCGCGATCGACTGTCAGTTCGTCCCCGGAATACCGCTTATACCGGCCTAGCTGCTGATCGAATACATATTTAATGCGCCATTCCGGTTTAGAACCATAGGAAACAACAGCTTCTAACATTTCTTCTCCAGAAATGCCGCTTATTTCTTCATCTGAAAGAAAAGGCAACGGGGCAACTTCCTTTGTCATTGAATACCCGTTTTCTTTTGCTCCTTTTACGACATTTTCAAAAGAAATATACGAGTTATGAGGAGCTTTCCGGGTTGAATCCCGCCAAAACAGCGTACCATCATAAAACAGACCGTTTAAATAGTCTAGGTGCTCTGACTCCAGCATTTCTTTAGCAGTGGGACTCCAGCCGTGACTGATATAAATTGCTTCATACCCTTTACTCAAATCGACAAAATATTCCCGCGCACTTCTGACTGGACCGATAATTTTTGGTTTCTCGCTTTGATAAATGGCTAAAAAGCGCGTGATCGTGCCTTCAGCTAAAGCCTCGTAAACAATATCCGCTTTATTTAATCCTGATTGAGGCCTCGCTTTCGGATGGTTGTTAATCGTGACAGCAATTGGGCGGCTGTCAATGCTTCCGGTCGCAGCATTTCCTGTCAAAGGGCTTACGGCTGTTTCTTTTTCAACTGGCTGATTTTCAGATGATGACGGTTCGTCATTTGTTTTCTCTTTTTCTTTTTCATTTGTGCAAGCTGTTATAAAGACAAAGAAAAGCATCGTAAATAAAATCAATGTTCTTTTCATTCATTCACAACCTTAACTAATTTATCCCTTTTATATTTTAACGTATTATTGTCGGAAAGAGTATTGTTTTTTTCATAACATCATAAATTCCTTCCTGTGTAACCCGGATATATGGTAAATGTGTGCAGGATAAAAAGAGCAGGCTGTGAATCGGGTCTAAAAATTTATAGCCCTTTTCTCGCATAATTTGGACTAAATCATTTTCCTCCTTAATGAGATCTTTAAATTTTTTCGATGACGCAGCGCCGTTAATGTTAAGAGGCATTTCAAAAATCACTTGGCCATTTTCCGTTATTACTATTCCCCCGCCGATTTCTTTCAATCTGGAAAATGCATGCATCATATCTTGTTTGTTTTTCCCTATCAACACCACATCTCCAGTCGTTGAATAAGTGCTTGCAAAGCCTTTTATCCCCTTTGCGAAGCCTTTTAACATTGTATTGATCCGCCATTTCCCTTTTTTATCGATGACAGCGAGGAAGCTTTCGTCATGATCTAGCGGAAGTTCATCAACGAAGTTGTCAATAGTGATGGAATACGGCTCAATAATAACCGTGTTTCTCATTTTTAATCCCATCGGCATAGAAAATTGAAGATCATCCATTGTCAAATCCCAATCAAGTTCAAGCGGTGCAACTTCATATTTGTTCCAGTCTGCTTGAGGGAAATGATCAAACACCTGACCGTCCTTATGAATCCATTTCCCTTTCGCCAAAACAGCCACTGGGTTCGGGTTATTTTTCGCTTCCAGAAAATTTATGGAGGCTAACCTGCCAGGACCGATTACTCCCAATTTTGAATCAAGCATATAATATCTAGCAACATTGTACGTTGCCATTTTATAAGCCTCAAACTCTGGAATTCCGGCCTCCAGCGCTATTTGAATGGTCTGATTAATCATTCCATTTTCATAAAAAGCAGGCGTTGAACCATCCGTTGTAAAAAACATTTCGTCAAAACGATTAACTCCAAATGCAAGCAGCTCTTCCAACAATTTCGGCAAATCCGGCCGTATTGAAGAATAGCGGAGCGGCACGCTGTATCCGCATAACAATCGATTATATACTTCTTCTCCGCTAATAGATTCGTGATCGGAATCGACACCAAATAATTTCATTTTTGTCAATGTTTTTCGAGAAGCCCCTGGAAAATGGCCTTCTACACGCTTCCCGACCTTTTTTGTCTCATGAATCCAGTGTAAAAACAAGTCATCCCCTAAAAGAAGCTTTGGCCAGCCTGTCAATTCTCCTCCTTGAATAACGGCTGGATGCTCGATCCATTGTTTTACGACATCTGGCGGAATGAGTTGATCTTCTTCTCTGCATTCCGTTTGCAAGTCATAGCGGGCCCACCAAAAAAACTGAACTGGAGAAGATTGCATATCTTCAACAAAAGAAAACGCTTTCTTTTTTGGGAATTGTAATAGCAAAAATAGGTTATCGCATATTAGTGTTGTAGTTCCCGTTTGCGATACATGTTGTGCAAGCGAATGAGGATTATATAATTGAAACGGATGGGCGTGCGGTTCAATATAGCCAGGAACTAAATAAAGTCCTTTGCAATCAAATATTTCCGTATTTGCTGTTTTTTCCGGCTCTTCATTGCCGACATAAATAATGCGGTCTTTATAAATCCAAATATTTGACTTCACCCACTGGTTTAAATATGGATGTAAAAATACTGCATTTTTCAACCACAAGGTTGGTGCTAATCTATTTGAAACGACATCTATATGTTCACGAATTTCATGGGCTTTCCAAAAAGCACCAGATCGCATGATCTGCTCAGTCCTCCTCAATTAAAAGTAATTACTCAAAATAGTGACTCTGTTACTTTATATATTAACATATGAAAAATATTAAAGCACTAAAGTTTCTTACAAAATTTTGAACTTGGGATAACGGTGCAGAGGCTTTCTTGATTGATCGTTTCCTAATAGAAGAAACGCTGGTTTATTTTTAATAATGAGCGGTCAAAATAGGAAGTTGTTTAAGAAGAAGCTATGTCAAAAATGCCGATTACATTCCTTTATAAAATGAAAAGGACAGGAACAACCTCCTGTCCCATTGGAAAGGTTTATAAAATATGTGGTAGATATGTCTTTTATTTATTAGTATTCATCGGTTCGGAATATTGAAAGCCAAATTCGTTATAGTGCGCGATAGCCGATGTCTTTACGATAAAACAAACCTTCCGTCTCAAGCTCTTTTAATTGCTTGTACACTTTTTCTTGCGCATTTTTTAAATTATCTCCAAATGACGCCACAAGGTATACACGACCCCCGTCTGTTACAAATTGGCCGCCTTCCTCTTTTGTTCCGGCATGGAATAAAAGGGCATCCGCACTAACCTTTAACAAACCGATCGGTGTTCCTTTCTTATAGCTGCCCGGATAGCCTTCCGCCGCCACAACGACTCCCAACACCGCTTGATCTGTCCATTCAAGTTCAACCGGTTCTCCTTTTAACACTTTCAACATCACATCGATAAGGTCTGATTTTAGCCGAGGAAGAACTACCTGTGTTTCTGGATCTCCAAAACGCGCATTGAATTCAATCACCTTCGGGCCGTCTTTTGTCAGCATGAGGCCGGCATAAAGAATACCGGTAAATGCCGCTCCTTCATTTTTCAAAGCTTTCGCTACCGGCTTTAAAATTTTCTCTACAGACTCATGAACAACATCATTAGAAATCTGCGGGACAGGAGAATAAGCCCCCATTCCACCTGTATTCGGTCCTTTGTCTCCGTCAAAGGCCCGCTTATGATCCTGCGCAATCACCATCGGGTAAATGTTTTCTCCATTTACGAAAGCCATAAGGGAAAACTCTTCACCTGTCAAAAATTCTTCAATTACAACGGATTTTCCTGCTTCTCCCAGCTTATTTTCCTTTAAATAGCCGGACAGCGTGTCAATTGCTTCTTCATTTGTCATTGCAACAACGACACCTTTTCCCGCCGCAAGCCCATCCGCTTTAATCACAATCGGGGCGCCTTTTTCTTCTACATATTGCTTCGCTTTGGCAAAATCAGAGAACGTTTCATAATTGGCAGTCGGAATGTTATATTTTTTCATTAAATTTTTTGCAAATGATTTGCTTCCTTCAATAATTGCCGCTTCTTTCCTCGGTCCGAATACAGTTAATCCAGCGTCTTCAAATTCGTTGACAATACCGTTCATTAAAGGAATTTCAGGACCAACAATGGTTAAATCAATGTTGTTTGTTTTGGCAAATTGGATCAATTCGTCTGTTTGTTCTTCTGAAATCGGAACTCTTATTGCAACGTCTTTCATACCATCATTGCCAGGCGCGACATACACTTTTTCAACGAGAGGGCTATTGGCCGCCTTCCAAGCGATCGCATGCTCACGGCCCCCTTTTCCAATAACAAGTACTTTCATCATCAGTCATCCCCTTTCTTAATGTTTGAAATGACGGACTCCAGTAAAGACCATTGCAATTCCGTATTCATCCGCTTTTTTTATCGAATCTTCATCGCGAATGGATCCGCCTGGTTGTATGATTGCTGTAACCCCTGCTTTCGCTGCTTCTTCAACGGTGTCAGGCATTGGGAAGAACGCATCTGATGCAAGTGCACTGCCTTTCGCTTTCTCGCCAGCCTGTGCAATCGCAATTTTGGCAGCACCAACCCGGTTCATTTGGCCTGCACCAACACCAACGGTCATTTCATCTTTTGCCAAAACAATCGCATTTGACTTGACGTGCTTCACGACTTTCCAGCCAAGCTTTAAGTCCTTCCATTCTTGTTCAGTCGGCTGTCTTTTTGTTGGGATTGAAATGTTCGCGTCATCGAGCGTATAAATATCTTGATCTTGAACAAGAAGGCCGCCGTAAACAGATGTCAGCTGCTTCTCCGGTTGGAATTTTTTCGAAAAGTCGATCGTTAACAATCGAATATTTTTCTTTTTCGTTAATATTTCAAGAGCTTCTTGGCTAAACGAAGGGGCAATGATAATTTCCAAAAAAATTTCGCTCATTTTTTCAGCCGTTTTCTGATCAACTTCACGATTCAGTGCAACAATGCCGCCGAAAATTGAAGTCGGGTCCGCCTCATATGCCCGATTATAAGCTTCAAAAATGGTTTCACCTGCGCCGACGCCGCACGGATTCATATGCTTAACAGCGACCGCTGCCGGTCCATCAAATTCTTTGACAATGCTAAGTGCCGCATCCGCATCTTTAATGTTGTTATACGACAATTCCTTTCCATGGAGCTGGATGGCTTCGGCAATAGATGATGGAGGCGTGATCGGCTTTTTATAGAACGTTGCCTGTTGGTGAGGATTTTCCCCATAACGAAGGGATTGCTTCCTTTCAAATGTCACAGTAATCGATTCAGGCTCTTCTTCCCCTGCCTGCTCTGTTAAATATTCCGCAATCAGTGCATCGTATGCAGCAGTATGCCGGAATACTTTGGCAGCCAGCTTCCGTTTTGTTTCTATGCTTACTTCTCCGTTCTCTTTCAGTTCGGTTAAAATGACGGGATAATCTTCAGGATCAACGACAACCACTACATCTTGGTGATTTTTTGCAGCAGCCCGAAGCATCGTCGGCCCGCCGATGTCAATGTTCTCGATCGCTTCCTCAAAAGTCACGCCATCTTTGGCAATTGTCTCTTTAAACGGATATAAATTCACAACGACTAAGTCAATCGGTTGAATACCGTTTTCCTCCATCTGCTTCATATGGTTATCATTGCTGCGAACCGCAAGCAGCCCCCCGTGAATAGCAGGGTGCAGCGTTTTAACTCTTCCGTCCATAATTTCCGGAAAACCGGTTACTTCCTGAATTCCAATTACATCTATTCCATTTTCCTCAAGAAGCTTTTTCGTTCCGCCAGTGGAGATTACTTCAATCCCAAGATTGACAAGCTCTTGCACAAACGGAATGATGTTTGCTTTATTAGATACACTGACAATTGCCCGTCTGATTGTCATGCTTTCACCTCTAATTTTTCTAAAATTTTTCCTATTGTTTCAGGATAAAATGAATGCTCGATTTTATGGATTTTCTCTGCAAGTGTATTAGCATCATCATCTTCGCTGATTTCAACCGCACGCTGAGCGATGATCGGGCCTGTATCCATTCCTTCATCAACATAATGGATGGTGACACCCGTAATTTTTACGCCGGCACGGAGCGCTTGTTCAATTGCATGTTTTCCCGGAAATGCAGGAAGCAAGGAAGGATGTATATTCACAATTCTCCCCGCAAAAGCGTCAAGAAGAGTGTGGCCGATTAAACGCATGTAGCCGGCCAGCACGATAAAGTCCACTTGATAGTGCCTCAATTGCTGTAAAATATCTTCTTCAAACTGTTCCTTCGACTCATATTGCTTCGGATCAAAAACAAAAGCAGGAATCTGCTCCTTTTCTGCCCGCTCCACTACTTTAGCACCGGGTTTATCACAAACTAAAAGCATCACATTTGCTTTTAGCTTCCCGCTCTTTACATGGTCTACAATCGCTTGGAAATTAGAGCCGCTCCCGGATGCAAACACCGCGATCCGCTTCATGAAAAAGGCCCTCCTTTCAGCCGAATTCCGCTTCCTTCTTTTACCCGGCCGATGAGAAAAGCCTTTTCTCCCAGCTTTTCAAGCTCATTAAGGCACTGCTGAACAACATCTTCTTCGACCGCCAGAACAAAGCCGATTCCCATATTGAACACTTCAAACATTTCAGACAAATCGATATTTCCTTGCTGTTGAATAAAGGTAAAAATCGGATGAATCGGCCATGAACCGAAATCGATTTCTGCTCCAAGCCCTTCCGGAAGCATTCTCGGGATGTTTTCAATAAACCCTCCTCCGGTAATATGGGCCATGCCGTCAACTTTATATGCTTTCACAAGCGGCAGGACGGAAGAAACATAAATTTTTGTCGGCTTTAGCAATTCTTCTCCGAGCGTTTCGGTTAGAGGCTCGTATATTTCATGTAAATCAAGCTTATTTTCTTCCAAAAGCACTTTGCGAACGAGTGAATAACCGTTTGAATGGATGCCGTTTGATGAAAGGCCGATGAGAAAGTGCCCAGGCTTGATCCGTTCGCCTGTGACAATGTTTTCTTTCTCGACAACACCGACAGCAAAGCCGGCAATGTCGTATTCATCTTCATCATATACGCCGGGCATTTCCGCTGTTTCTCCACCGATGAGCGCACAACCCGCCTGCAGGCAGCCATCGGCAACACCTTTAACAATTTTTTCAATTTTTTCAGGGTCTGCTTTCCCGAGCCCCAAATAGTCCAGGAAAAAAAGCGGCTCCGCACCTTGTGCCAAAATGTCGTTTACACACATAGCCACAGCGTCTATTCCAATCGTATCGTGTTTATTCGCCATAAAGGCAAGCTTCAGCTTCGTTCCCACTCCGTCTGTTCCGGAAACAAGCACCGGCTCCTTATATCCTAAGCTTGCCAGATCAAACATTCCGCCAAAACTGCCGATCCCTCCTAAAACACCGGGACGCTTCGTTTTTTCCACATGCTTTTTCATGCGGCGAACTGCTTCATAGCCCGCATGAATGTCCACACCTGCTTCTCTATACGCTTTGGACATGAATTATCCTCCTTCGGTCTGTCATATTAGCCTTTCTCATGAGGAAGAATCGTATCTTCATAAATGTCTGTCGGATATTTTCCTGTAAAACATGCCATACATTGCCCGCGAAATTCACCTTCATATTTCCTTCCGATCGCATCCAGCATCCCTTCTGTGCTTAAGAAAGCAAGACTATCGGCGCCAATGATGCTGCGAATTTCTTCTACAGTATGAGAAGAAGCGATCAGCTCCTCATGAGTGGAGGTGTCAATACCGTAATAGCAAGGGTTGGCAATCGGCGGTGAACTGATGCGGACATGCACTTCTGTTGCCCCTGCTTCCCGCAGCATCTTGACAATACGCTTCGATGTCGTTCCTCTTACGATTGAGTCATCCACCATGACAACCCGTTTGCCTTCCACTACCCCGCGGACAGGGGAAAGCTTCATTTTCACTCCTTGCTCCCGCAATGATTGGGACGGCTGAATAAACGTACGGCCGACATATCGGTTTTTAATTAAACCGAGCTCGTACGGTATACCGGATGCCTCGGCATAGCCGATCGCCGCAGATATGCTGGAATCCGGAACTCCAGTCACTACGTCCGCCTCTACAGGCGCTTCTATCGCAAGCCGTTTGCCGAGATTTTTTCTTGCAGTATGAACATTTATTCCTTCCACATTGCTGTCAGGGCGTGAAAAATAAACGTATTCCATCGTACAAATCGCACGGTTAATCGTTTTGGAAAAACGTTCGCTTTTCAGTCCTTCACCATTGATGATGATAAGCTCGCCAGGCTCAACATCCCTTTCTAGCTGAGCTCCAACAGCATCAAAAGCGCAGGTTTCCGAAGCGACAACATATGCATCACCGAGACGTCCGATAGATAAAGGACGGAGTCCGTTCGGATCAAGGGCAATCATCAGCTCTGTTTCCGTCATGATTAAAAAGGCGTATGCCCCTTTAATCATCGTAAGCGCGTTTTTCACTTTATCTTTTAGCTCTAAATAGCCGCTTCTTTTAATTAAATGAGCAAGAACTTCTGTATCTGACGTTGTTTGAAAGATGCTTCCTTGATTTTCAAGCTGATGCTTCAATCCGGAAGCATTCACTAAATTTCCGTTGTGAGCTAATGCGAGACCGCCTTGCTCAGATCGAAAAAGGAACGGCTGGACGTTTTCATAACCGCCTCCTCCAGCCGTCGCATAGCGAACATGGCCAATAGCTCCTGTTCCTTTTAAATTGTCTACCCCATTGGCAAACACTTCTGTGACAAGTCCTTCCCCTTTAAACCCTGTCAGTTTTTCGCCGTCTGTTACGACAATCCCTGCCCCCTCTTGTCCGCGATGCTGAAGGCTGTGCAGACCGTAATAAGTGATTTGAGCAGCGTCCTTATGACCCCATATGCCGAATACACCGCATTCTTCATTTAGCCCCTTTATTTCAGCAAGCATGGGATAGCTCCTTTCCAAGCTTGTTCTAACTCTTCCACTGATGCTTGAATCAATGTTTCTCCATTGCCGTTGACAATTTTAAGAATTCCGCTGTTTGTGACCGTTCCGATAGCTTCAGCTTGAACAATCTTTTCAAACGCCTCTTTGTTTTCCGGTTTTACGGAAACGACGATGCGGGACTGGGATTCGCTGAACAGCCCTGCCAATGCATCACCGTTGATCGTTATTTCCGCTCCAAGGCCCGTTCCGATTAAGCATTCACTTAGCGCAACGGCCAGGCCTCCTTCGGCAACGTCATGAGCCGACTGGACAAGCCCTTCGCGAATGGCAGCTAACAGCTGATCTAAACGTTGCTTCTCTTCTTCCAGGTCAATTTCCGGCGCTTTGCCAAAGATCTTGCCTTCAAGCATTTTTTGCAATTCGCTTCCAGAAAATTCTGCTTTTGTCTCACCAAGCAAATAAACGATACTGCCCGCCTCTTTAAATGATTGCGTTGTAATATGATCTGTATCTTCAATAAGTCCGACCATACCGACAACCGGAGTTGGATAAATAGCTGTTCCGTTCGTTTCATTGTACAAGGAAACATTTCCGCCAATGACAGGTGTATTTAAAGCTAAGCACGCTTCGCTCATGCCGTCCACCGCTTTTTCAAGCTGCCAAAAAATCTCTGGTTTTTCCGGGCTGCCGAAGTTTAAACAGTCTGTAATAGCGAGCGGCACCGCTCCTGAACATACGATGTTTCTTGCTGCTTCACTAACTGCAATTTTTCCGCCGACTTCTGGATCTAAATATAAATAGCGTGAGTTGCAATCGGTTGTCATCGCCAAAGCTTTTTTCGTCCCTCTGATTCTAAGGACAGCCGCATCAGAACCGGGCGCCACGACAGTGTTCGTCCGCACCATATAATCGTATTGGTCATATACCCACTCCTTGCTGGCTATCGTTGGCTGTTTCAGCAATGCAAGAAGGGTTTCTTTGTAATCGTCAACTTTTGGAACATATGGCGGCATGCTTTGAAACTGGCGATAATATTCAGGTTCTTTAGACGGTTTATAGTAAACAGGCGCATCTTCCGCAAGCGCATCAACAGGAATTTCCGCAACGATTTCTCCTTTATGAATAAGGCGCAGCATCTTGTCATCTGTAACTTTACCAATCGGTGCAGCCTCCAGATCATATTTTTTAAACAGATCAATGATTTCCTGCTCCCGCCCTTTTTTAATAACGAGAAGCATTCTTTCTTGCGATTCGGATAACATCATCTCATAAGGAGTCATTCCTGCTTCCCGCTGAGGAACAAGATCCAAGTTCATTTCAATTCCTGAGCCCGCCTTGCTCGCCATTTCTGCCGATGAGCTTGTAAGCCCCGCTGCCCCCATATCTTGAATGCCGACAAGTGCATCAGATTTGATTACTTCAAGGCAAGCTTCCAAAAGCAGTTTTTCCATGAAAGGATCTCCAACTTGAACAGCCGGACGCTTTTCTTCGGAAGCTTCCGACAATTCTTCGGAAGCAAATGTAGCACCGTGAATGCCGTCTCTTCCGGTTTTGGCCCCGACGTACATCACTGTATTGCCGACACCAGTTGCTTGCCCTTTTTTGATATCTTCATGGTTTATGAGTCCGACACACATCGCATTGACCAGCGGATTTCCTTCATAGGAAGCGTCAAACTGCACTTCTCCTCCAACGGTTGGAATTCCGATACAGTTACCGTATCCGGCAATGCCAGCGACAACTTCTTCAAACAAATATTTGACACGCGGGCTTGTAAGTTCCCCAAAGCGAAGAGAGTTAAGGAGAGCGATTGGTCTGGCTCCCATCGAGAAAACATCGCGAATAATGCCTCCGACTCCTGTTGCTGCACCTTGATACGGTTCAATTGCAGAAGGGTGGTTATGGCTTTCTATTTTAAAGACGACGGCTTGATTGTCGCCGATATCAACAATCCCTGCTCCTTCACCAGGTCCTTGCAGCACACGTTCTCCTTTTGTTGGAAACTTTTTTAATACTGGTTTTGAATTTTTGTAGCTGCAATGCTCTGACCACATAACAGAAAAAATTCCAATTTCCGTGTAATTCGGCAATCGTCCTAAAATTTTTTCAATGAGGGCAAACTCCTCATCACTAACTCCCATTTGCTTATAAATTTTGTCGTTTTTTATCATTTCTGGACTTGGTTCAAGAATTTGTGACATGAGCTTCCCTCCAACTTCTTACAATCGATTGAAACAATTTCAACCCGTCTGTGTTTCCTAAAAGTTCGCTGACTGCCCGTTCCGGATGCGGCATCATTCCAAGGACATTGCCGCGTTTATTTACGATGCCTGCAATGTTATTTAAGCTTCCGTTCGGATTATCTTGATACGTAAAAACAATTTGCTTGTTTGCGATTAAATCTTCAAGAGTTTTTTCATCACAATAATAATTTCCTTCCCCATGTGCGATCGGAATGGTGATAATCTCGCCCTTATCATATTTGTTCGAAAACATCGTTTCGTTGTTTTCCACCTTTAATTTCACAGGGCGGCAAATAAATTTCAGCTTCTCGTTCCGTCTCATGGCACCCGGAAGAAGACCAGCCTCAAGCAAAATCTGAAACCCATTGCAAACGCCAAGTACAGGCTTCCCTTCATCTGCAGCTTTCACAACTTCCTTCATGACATTGGCAAAACGGGCAATGGCTCCGCTGCGCAAATAATCGCCGTATGAGAAGCCGCCGGGAAGGAGAATGCCATCGAAGCCACTTAAATCTTGAGCGTCATGCCAAACGTATTCGACTTCCTCTCCCAGTTCGTCTTTAATGGCATGGTACATGTCAACGTCACAATTGGAACCCGGAAAAACGATCACGGCAAATTTCACTTGACGGCTACCTCCTCTATTTCATAACGGTAGTCTTCAATCACAGGATTTGCTAAAAGCTTTTTACACATTTCGTCGACAATCTCTTCGACATTTCGATCCGTTTTTCCGATTGCTAGCTCCATGTACTTCCCGATACGAACATCTTCCACTTCGTTGAAATTCATTGAATGTAAAGCATTTTTCACCGCATTTCCTTGAGGATCAAGCACACTTTCACGCAATGTAACATATACTTTTACTCTGTACATGGAACTGTACCTCCTAAACGTTTTAAAATTTCTTTATAAGCATCCGTCAAATTGCCGATATCCCGGCGGAACACATCTTTATCAAGCTTTTCATTTGTATGTTTGTCCCAAAGTCGGCACGTATCAGGGGAAATTTCATCTGCAACAACAAGCGTTCCGTCGTTAAGCAAGCCAAATTCAAGCTTAAAATCTACTAGTCTCACGTTTCTTTCATGAAAATGCTTCAATAAAATATCGTTTACTTTGAAAGCTAATGTTTTTATTTCATCCAGCTGCTCTTTTTCCGCAAGCTCTAGTAGTTCAATATGGAAACTGTTAATTAAAGGGTCTCCCAGGTCATCATTTTTATAGTAGAACTCAATGATCGGCTTTTTAATCTCAGTTCCTTCGGCAATGCCCAATCTTTTGGACAAGCTTCCTGCCACAATATTTCGTACAACTACTTCAATCGGAATGATTGTCACCCGTTTGACAAGCTGTTCATTTGACGAAATTTTTTGAACAAAGTGGGTCGGAATGCCGTGTTCATTTAACTTTTCAAACAGCAAACTTGAAATTTCATTGTTTAGCTGTCCTTTGCCTACAATCTCAGCTTTTTTCTCCCCATTAAACGCGGTAGCGGAATCTTTATAATAAACAAGAAAAATGTTAGGATCGTCTGTTTCATAAATTTTTTTCGCTTTTCCTTCGTACAGCAATGAGCCCTTTTGAACGGTCATGATCATGCCTCCTAATGCGGAATATTGGCCTTTCAATTTATGTCAAGAGGCAGGGCAGTTTTTGCGATTTGCCGAGCCCCATTTGGACATCTATTGTTCTAACCCGCAGCGTTTAAAAATGTAATCCACATTTTTCAAATGGTAATTGTAATCGAAGCAGTCATCGATTTCTTCTTTCGAAAGCTTTGTTGTAATTTGTTTTTCCGCTTCGATCAGCTCTCTAAACGGAACTTGGCGCTCCCACGCTTCCATCGCTTTTGGCTGAACTAAATCGTATGCTTCTTCACGTGTCATACCTTTATTGATTAGCGCAAGCAAAACCCGCTGTGAGTAGATCAATCCCAGCGTTTTCTCCATATTGCGCTTCATATTTTCCGGGAAGACCGTCAAGTTTTTCACAATATTGCCAAATCGATTTAACATGTAATTCAACGCGATCGTAGCATCTGGCAAAATGATGCGCTCTGCCGAAGAATGAGAAATGTCGCGCTCATGCCACAATGGAACATTTTCGTAAGCCGTCAGCATCATTCCGCGAATGACCCTTGCCATTCCTGTCATGTTTTCCGATCCGATCGGATTGCGCTTATGCGGCATCGCAGATGAACCTTTCTGTCCTTTGGCAAAAAACTCTTCCACCTCGCGGGTTTCGCTCTTTTGCAAGCCGCGAATCTCAACTGCAAACTTTTCAATCGATGTAGCAATTAAAGCAAGCGTAGCCATGTACTCGGCATGTCGATCACGCTGCAATGTTTGCGTCGAAATCGGCGCCGGCTTTAAACCGAGTTTTTCACACACATACTGCTCCACAAACGGATCAATGTTGGCATAAGTGCCGACTGCTCCGGAAATTTTGCCGACTTCAATCTCTTCTCTTGCGCGTTTAAACCGCTCTAGATTTCGCTTCATTTCTTCATACCATAGCGCCAATTTCAAACCAAACGTTGTCGGTTCTGCATGCACCCCGTGCGTACGCCCCATCATGACGGTGTATTTATGCTCCAACGCTTTATCTCTTAAAATAGCGATGAAATTTTCCAAGTCTTTTTGTAAAATTTCGTTCGCTTGCTTTAGCAAATAAGATAAAGCGGTATCCACGACATCAGTGGAGGTCAATCCGTAATGCACCCATTTTCGTTCGTCGCCAAGCGTTTCTGATACAGCACGGGTAAACGCCACTACGTCGTGCCTTGTTTCCTCTTCAATTTGCTTAATTCGGTTCACATCAAATGAAGCACGTTCACGCAGTTTTTTTACATCTTCCTTCGGGATCACACCAAGCTCCGCCCACGCTTCACATGCTAAAATCTCCACTTCAAGCCAAGCTTTAAAGCGGTTTTCTTCCGTCCAAATCGCGCCCATTTCAGGACGTGTGTATCGTTCAATCATTCCTGCAACCTCCTATTGATCTCTCCGTCTTGTTTATGAATAGCTTGTCAAACATTCCAAATTTGAGTCGATTCGATATATGTCAATAGTTCCTCAATTTCATCACTGAAGAACGTAATATGTCCCATTTTTCTGTTGATTTTTGCCTCCGCTTTTCCATATAAAAATAATTTCCCTTTTTTCAGCAGCTCTTCGTTTTTCAACACAGGCTCTAGATGCTGGCCCAGTATATTCACCATAATTCCTTGATGAATGAGCTTCGTGTTTCCGAGAGGCAATCCGCAAATCGCGCGAATATGCTGTTCAAACTGCGATGTTTCACATAAATTTAATGAATAATGACCTGAATTATGAGGCCGGGGGGCGAGCTCATTTATATAAATTTCATCGTTTGCCACAAACATTTCAACTGCCAGCGTTCCAATCAGCCCAAGCTTCGCCGCCAATGTTTTTGCTGTTTCCTCCGCCTGTTCCTTCAACGAATCAGAAATTCTTGCAGGTACAATGCTTTCGTGCAAAATATTGTTAACATGAATGTTTTCGGCAACAGGCAATGTGCTGACTTCACCTGTCACGCTTCTAGTGACAATAACCGAAATTTCTTTGTCGAACGCGATCCATTTTTCCAATACACAGCGTCCGTTCTTCAACAAAGCTTTTGCTTCTTCTATATCTTCTTCTTGCTTTAGTACAAATTGGCCTTTCCCATCATATCCTCCGCGGCATGTCTTTAAAACACTCGGGATGCCTATGTTGGATACGGCTTGATAAAAATCATCTTCTGATTCAACGACTTCATACGGCGCAACTTTTACACCAGCGTTCGCCACTGCTTCCTTTTCCGTCTGGCGATCTTGTGTAATGGCGAGCAGTCTGCTTCCTTGAGGCAAGTAGGCGTTTTGCTCAAGCCAAGTTAACGCCTCGTAATCAATATTTTCAAATTCATACGTTATACAATCGCTCACCTTCGCAAGCTCTTTGATTGCATCCAAATCATCGTAACGGGCTGTGATTTCAATGTCGCTCACTTGGCCGCATGGAGAATTCGGTGTTGGATCAAGCACCGCCACTCGATATCCCATATTTTTGGCAGCGATAGCCATAAATTTGCCTAGTTGACCGCCTCCAATGATTCCAATTGTACTTTGAGGCAAAAGTTTTTTATACAAGCTGATCACTGCTTTCCATGACGTTTTTTCTTATATATTCTCGCCGTTGTTCAAGCTTTTGCTGAACATCAGCATCATTGATTGACAAAATTTGCGCCGCTAACAGACCAGCGTTCACCGCGCCCGCTTTTCCTATCGCCACTGTTGCAACAGGCACGCCGCCGGGCATTTGCACGATCGAGAGCAGCGAATCCAGTCCGTTTAACGCGTTTGTTTTAACCGGAACTCCGATGACAGGGAGAGTTGTTTTCGATGCAACCATTCCCGGCAAGTGTGCTGCTCCGCCTGCGCCTGCAATGATCACTTGAATTCCGCGATCCCTGGCAGTGCTTGCATATTGAAACATCCAATCAGGTGTGCGATGGGCAGAAACAACCTTTTTTTCATAAGGAATATTCAGCTCATCTAATATTTCACAGGCATGCTTCATCGTTTCCCAATCTGAAGTGCTTCCCATTATCACTCCAACGACAGGATTCATGGCGATGCTCCCCTCTTTATTTTTAATAATAGGTTGCCACCTTCGTTAAAAATCTTGACAATAATTGAAAGGCATAAAAAAAGCCCGCTTCTGCATTTTCCCTATCAATAAGGGAAAGTAACACAAACCGGGCATAAGCAATATGTATGCTCAGTTGAAAAATCTTGCCGATTACTTTCCCTCATAGTCCAACAATTTACGGTTGTTGGGTAGAAACTTTTGGGCCATATTCCCAAGATTATATGAGGTTTTAGTTTTCATATGTTGTTTTCGACTCCATCTTAACAATGAAAAATCATTATGTCAACGATAAAATCGAACATTATTTTTCTTTAAACCCCGAATGTTCGGATTTTGATGAACCTTGATCATGATCTGTGCCGTTTCACTGCCTTCTGAAACAAAAGAAAAGGATCAGACAGCATTTCAGTCTGATCCTTCGACTTCTTATTAATTGACAAGAAAGATGAAATAAAGCAGAAATACAATAGATAAACCATACAAAATCGGATGAATCTCTTTTCCTCTTCCTTTCAGAAGCATCGTGATCGGGTAGAAAATAAAGCCGATAGCAATACCGGTTGCGATGCTGTACGTTAATGGCATTGTAATCAAGATTAAAAACGCCGGAACAGCAATTTCAAACTGATCCCATTTTATTTGCCCTAAAGATGATACCATTAAAACTCCGACAATAATGAGCGCTGGAGCCGTAACAGAAGATGTAATAACGCTCAATAGCGGCGAGAAAAATAAAGCTAATAGGAAACATCCTGCCGTTATAATGGAAGCAAAACCTGTCCGCGCGCCTGCCGCAACCCCTGCTGATGATTCTACATAAGAAGTTGTTGAAGATGTTCCTAAAATCGCTCCGACAACTGTTCCCATTGAATCAGATACTAAAGCTCTGCCGATTCGCGGAAGTTTATTGTTTTTCAATAACCCTGCTTGATTGGCAACCGCAACCAGCGTTCCTGCCGTATCAAAAAAGTCAACAAACATAAACGTTAAGATTACGACAAGCATTTGTAAAGAAAAAATATCTCCTAAATGTCCTAAAGCTACTCCAAACGTCGGAGCCAAGCTCGGAATTTCCCCAATAATTTTATCCGGTTTTGGTACAAGGCCAAAAATCATTCCGACAACGGCCGTAATCACCATGCCGTAAAACACGCCGCCTTTCACTTGCCGAACCATTAAAATAATCGTAATAGTTAATCCAAAAATAGATAGAAGAGTATTTCCATTCCGCAAGTCTCCCAAGCCGACAAGAACAGCGTCATCATTAACAATTATGCCTGCATTTTGAAAACCGATAAATGTGATAAACAATCCGATTCCCGCACCGACTGCATGCTTCAGCTCCGGCGGAATGGAATCAATAATTTTTTCCCGCAATCCGCTAAGCGTCAGCAAGACAAGAAAGAGACCTGAAACAAGAACACCTGAAAGGGCTGTTTGCCAAGGGATGCCGTACGTCAAAACGACAGTAAAAGCAAAGAACGCGTTCAATCCCATACCGGGAGCAAGAGCTACCGGATACCGTGCCACAATACCCATGATGAGTGTCCCGATGGCTGCAGCCAACGCGGTCGCAGTGAAGACAGCTCCTTGATCCATTCTCAATTCATTGGGAAAATCAGCAACAGAGCTTAATGAAAGCGTTGCTGGATTGACAAACAAAATATAGGCCATTGAAAGAAAAGTTGTAATTCCGCCAATAATTTCCCTGCGGTAATTAGTGCCAAGTTCATCAAATTGAAAATATTTTTTCATTATAAAGTCCTCCTACAATTGGCTGTATAAAAAACTTTAAGCAAAAAAATAAGCGCTCCATTCCAAGGATGCGCTTGACCATGAGGTTGCTGAAAGCCCAATGTGAGAAAGGAAAAGGATCCTCTCCTCCTTCAGCCATCGAACCGTCAACACCTCGTAGTCAAGCTATTTACGGTAGCTTGGTAGAAACTTTCGGGCCATATTCCCGAAATTATACGAGAATGTTTATATTTATTATATAAAAATGATAATTCCGATTTATACAAGTTGGTCAGATTTATTCCCATTCAATTGTTGCCGGCGGCTTGCTTGTAATATCGTAGACAACTCGGTTCACGTGCGGCACTTCATTGACAATCCGCGTAGAGATCACTTCCAGCACTTCCCACGGAATACGAGCCCAATCTGAAGTCATGCCGTCAATTGAAGTGACAGCACGGATTCCAATTGTATGATCGTACGTGCGGGCATCGCCCATCACACCTACGCTGCGGATGTTAGGCAAAACGGTGAAATATTGCCAAATGTCCCGCTCTAATCCGGCTTTTTTAATTTCCTCTCGTAAAATAGCATCGGATTCCCGAACAATCTCTAGCTTTTCTTCCGTTACTTCTCCTAAAACCCGAATGGCTAATCCTGGTCCCGGGAACGGCTGCCGCCAAACGATTTCATCTGGAATACCAAGCTCTGTTCCAAGTGCGCGAACTTCGTCTTTAAAGAGTGTATTCAATGGTTCAATCAGTTGAAATTTCATATCCTCCGGAAGTCCGCCGACATTGTGATGCGATTTGATCGTTTGCGCCGTCTGCGTACCGCTTTCGATAATGTCTGTATAAAGTGTTCCTTGAGCAAGAAACTCAATGCCCTCCAATTTTGCCGCTTCATCATCAAAAACATAGATAAACTCGTTGCCGATGATTTTTCTTTTCTTTTCCGGGTCAGTAACACCCTTCAATTTTTCTAAAAAGCGGTCTTTTGCATCTACTTTAATGACATTCATGTTAAACCCTTCGCTAAACGTCTTCATGACGCTTTCCGCTTCCCCTTTGCGAAGGAGTCCGTGGTCAACAAAAATGCACGTTAATTGATTGCCGATCGCTTTATGGATTAAAACGGCTACAACAGATGAGTCCACCCCGCCGCTTAGCGCGCACAGCACTTTCTTATTTCCGACAGTTTTGCGGATGTTCTCTATTTGCATTTCAATAAAGTTTTCCATCGTCCACGAATTTGTGCACCCGCAAATGCGGAAAACGAAATTTTTCAATAGGTCGTTTCCAAATTCTGTATGGCGCACTTCGGGATGAAATTGAACCCCGTACATGTTCCGCTCATCATTGCTGATTGCGGCAAATGGACATGATGGGCTAGTGGCGTCTACTTTAAAGCCGTTCGGAATATCGGCCACAAGATCCCCGTGACTCATCCAAACGATTTGATCATCAGGCAAGCCTTCAAACAACGGCGATTTTTCCTTTACTTGTAAAGCTGCTTTCCCATATTCCCGGTGCTTCGCCTTTTCCACTTTTCCCCCGAGCAAATAGGTCATTAATTGCATGCCATAGCAAATTCCGAGCACTGGAACCCCGAGTTCAAAAATCCGCTCGTCGCAGCGAAAAGACTTTTCGTCATATACGCTGTTTGGACCCCCTGACAAAATAATTCCTTTCGGATTCATTTTTTTGATATCTTCTATCGACAGCGTATGCGGATGAAGCTCGCTGTAAACACCAAATTCGCGAATTCTGCGCGTAATTAATTGATTGTATTGGCTGCCGAAATCTAACACTAAGATCATGTCTTGGATGTTCTCCAACGTGTTCACCTCATTATTTTGATGGATCAATATATTGTTTCACATCTGACTTCAAAAAAATAGAATTCTACCGAAAAAAAGGCAGAATTCTAGTACATCTACTAACTTCTGCCTTCATAGTCGGGTTATTTACGGTAACCCGGTAGAGACTCTCGAACCATATTATCGAGGATATACGAAGGAGCTTCCCGCTATGAATTTTTTCTTATCATACCAAGTGATCAAGACCCGGTCAAGAAGTTGTTTTTTTGATTAAATCTTCCCATAATTCTTTCGATTGCTCCCATTCCTTGCTTGGATCATCGCCCCGATACAGCGCCCGCTCATAAATGTAAGTTAATTGCGACATACTATTTGTTCCAAACATTTGATCAATCTGTTTTGCATATTCTCTTAACGTTTGCCCGTTTTCCCGTTTGTAGCCACATCTTTCCAGAGATTTAAGCAAAAGCCTGTATGCTTTCAAAAAATCTTTCTCATCATGATTCCATTTATAGAAGCTAGTCATCCAACTAGTCATCCATTTATTTCTCGTTTTGAAAAGTATTAACACACATGCCGCTATAAACAAGATGAAACCGATGGAGACAATAACAGCTGGTGATAGCGAAAAAGGGAATTTCTTTGGCTGCTTAGCATCATCCGTATCGATTTGTTCTTGACTTTCTTCCTCAAGCGGCTGACTTTGTTCTTGTTCGGCAGCAGATGAATCTTGTTGATTTTCATTTGATTGATGTGCAAATTCCTGCGGATTGGAAAAACCGATCGTCGGTTCAAAAGGGACCCAGCCAATTCCAGAAAAATAAACCTCTACCCACGAATGGGCATTGTTGCTAGTTACTTCATACACTTCCAATCCTTCGCTTGTCGTTTCCACAAACTGCCCTGGGGTATATCCCTTTACCCAGCGCGCCGGAATTCCGACAGACCGAAGAAGAACAACCATAGATGTTGAAAAATTGTCGCAATATCCTTTCTTCGTTTCAAATAAAAACTGATCGACATAATCTTCATCCAATTCCGGGACAGCCACATCATTCGTTTCATATACAAACGGTTCTTTCAAAAAATACTGTTCAACCGCCTTGGCTTTATCATAAAAGTTGTTTTTATCTTTTGTAATCTCCACAGCGAGATTTTTCACGCGTTCCGGAAGGCTTGCGGGAAGCTGCGTATATCGTTCAACCAATTCTTTTGGAGCACCTTCATTCGAGTGAACAGCCTGCAATTTTTCAATTTCAAACAAGGGATCAGAATATTTCAAAGAATAACTGGAAAGTCGTTCCCCCGATTCATTAAACATTGGGAATATATTCTCCGTTACATGATCGATGCGGTATTGATCAGCATCACTGGAAATTTCCTGCAATCCAAGCGGATAAATAATATGCTGATATGGATATTCGCGCTCAATTTCTACAGTCGAAACAAGCTGTTCCGTTTGAACCTGACTACTCGTCAAGTTTAAATACGGACCGATAAATCCATTTGCAATGGAAAATTGTCTGTCGCTTGTCATCCAGCCTTTTCCTGTATAAACATCTTTTGTTTCAACTCGCCAATAATGCTGTCTTTCTACATACGTCCGAAAAGCAGGTGCATCGTTTGGAATGAACGGACCGCCCAATTGCTCATCATTGGTACCATAACCGATTTTTTTGACAACCGAATTTGACAAATGCTCCCCTTCTCCGTCCTGTTTATACTTCGAAAAATACGGTAAAGGGTCTGGCCATTGGGGGGCCGCTTTCGGAGCGAGCCACCCGATCGCAGCGGAAACAACAATCATTGCCAAAAGCGGCACAATCCATTTCCAATACAAAATAGACCTAAACGGAATTTTCTCCGAAAAAATCATCCTTTCAAAATAAAGAAGACCTAAAAGGAAAAATCCTACCACCGCTAACCGTATAATCGCATAAGTTGCATCATATGGCGAAAACGTATCTAATACTGCCACATACGTAATAGTTAAAATTAAAAATAATAAAATTCTTTTTCTCTGAATAATCCAATAGTTTAATAAATAGACAAGCAGCCACAATAATACAAAGAAAAGAAACGTCCGGAATGGAGGAGTCATTCCGCCGAAATACCTTTCGGTGATCAAGTTTAAGTTATAGCGAAGATCATGAATAAATTCTAATATCCATCCTATTTCAAAAACAGAGCCGTTGTAAAACAGCTGATGAATAAAAAAGAAAATATAGCATAATTTAACCGGATACGAGATATACCATTTTAGCTGCATAAATGTAAAAAAGAGAGAAATTCCGATAAATATAACGAAAATAACGGTATAGATAGAATCAGTCGAATATTCAAGCGGCCGCAGCCATTCCCACAGCAAAATAAACGATAGCAAATATAAACAAAAGTTAACGATTTGCTGTTTCATTATCGGCTTCCCACCCTTTGCGCTGCATCTCGGAACATGCCGGCGTCAACAGTGCGGACAGTTATCGAATGCCGCCGCAATTTATCTATTAGTTCTTGATCTCTTCTCGGCTTTTCAACCGCTTTTGTCACATGCCAAATGGTGACATGACGCGGCTTCGGAAACGCTAGAAGCTTGTCAATCAAGGAAGGGTGTAAATGACTTGTCATAATCATGATAGATGAATGCTGTCCCCATTTGTTCAATTCCTCTAAAAGCTGGTTGATAAACTCGTCCTCACCATCGCAATCCGCCACTGCTAAATGATACAGGATATGCTTCCAATGATGCTCATGATTTGATATAGGAAAAACTTTCTTCGTTTTCCCAACCGAAACTACCCCGAGCTTGGAACCGTTTTTGAGCACTGCTTTAGAGAACGAAGCTGTAAATGAGATAAGCTCTTCAAATGACGATGACTTTGTTCGATCGATGAAACAAACAATTTGTTGGCTATTTAGCTGCTCAAATTCCTTTGTCATGATCGAATGGCGTCTCGCTGTCGCCTTCCAGTCTATCCAAGATAATTTGTCTCCTGGTTCATATTCCCTTACCCCAGCAACAATCGAAACATCTTTTATATATCGTGTTCTAGCAAAACCTGCATCCTTTTCAAGTGAAAGTTGTTGGGGACGGTACTGAAACTCAAAAAATGGCGGATAGACCACAATGTGATTGTTTGCCGAATAAATGCCTTCTCTTTCAATGATTCCAAACAAATCTCCTGTTTTAAATCGCACTGTTTCAAAATGATGGGATCCCCTCGGAAGATTAGATAACGAATATTGGAATGAAAAACGTTTTTTCCACCAAGGAAACAAGACAATCTTCGCTGATCCCGAATTTTTCAGCTTTTCAGGAAGGACATCCTCAACGATTCCAAAGAAAAAAGGGAAGGGAAACGGCTGTTCAATTTCGATAGTACAAACAAGCGGTTCGCCTGCTTGAAATTCCGTTTTATTTAATTTGCGCCGAACTCGCAGCTTCTTCAGCGGATAAAGAGCCAACGCAACAGAATAAACAACAAACGGCAGCAATGAATACAATAAAAACCAGCTGACAAATCCTCCTTGAAACATGGCATATGCAAAGGAAGCCGCCACGAGCAATATTAAAAAAGCAAGGTTCCACGCCAGCCGTGTGCCTTTTAGCAAGCCTTTCATTGATTTCACAGCGACCTCACTACAGGCACAGGGATTTCGGCAAGAATATCTTCAATGATTTGTTCAGCTGTTTTCCCTTCATAACGCGCTTCAGATGTCAAAATAATGCGATGGGGCAGGACATGCACGGATAAATATTGAACATCATCGGGGATCACATAATCTCGGGCATGAATAAACGCATACGCCTGAGATGCCTTCATAAGTGCAACAGAACCACGGGGACTGACTCCTAAATAGACGGAATCATGGTTCCGCGTCTTATTTACGATGTCTACAATATAATGTTTAATCGTATCATCTACATATACTTGTTTGATTTCTTCCTGAAGTGTCGTTAGTTCGTCTTTGGTGATGACTGACGTTAATTCATCAAGCGGCTGTCCTTTTTCGGCTTTTGTCAACACTTCTATTTCTTCTGAAACAGAAGGATAGCCCATTTTCAGTTTTAGTAAAAATCGATCCAATTGAGCCTCCGGCAACGGATAAGTTCCTTCATACTCAACGGGATTTTGTGTCGCCATAACGAAAAAAGGTTTTTCAAGCGGCATTGTCACGCCATCAATGGTGACACTTCCTTCCTCCATGCCTTCAAGCAAGGCGGATTGGGTCTTTGGTGAGCTTCGATTTATTTCATCGGCCAAAATAATATTAGCCATAATCGGTCCTGGTCGGTATTCAAATTCAATCGTTTTCGGATTATATATCGATACTCCAGTAACGTCTGAAGGCAGTAAATCAGGTGTAAACTGAATTCTTTTAAAATCAGCCCCAACAGACTTTGCCAATGCCTTCACCATCATCGTTTTTCCAACTCCGGGTACATCTTCGAGAAGCACATGCCCTCCAGCAAGCAATGCCGACAAACTTAAAATGACCAGTTCACTCTTTCCTACAATAACTTTTTCAACATTTTCGACAATTTTTTCTAATTTTGGATGCATCGTCTCCCCTTGCATTTATAGGCCTCCCAATCATCATATCTGCACTTCTAACTCTATTATACAATTGCCTAATAGCAGAAAAAAATGATTCGTTTTCTAACTGTTTAAAATTTATTGTACATTGTTCCGTTTTCTTCTGAGAAAAGAAGAAGGGATAGAAAATTGAGAATTTTCACAAATTTTATGCTTCTAAATGAATGGGATGACGTCATGCTAAATAAAGTAAAATGCAAGGGAATGATCGTTAAGAACGCTTGTATAGCATTGCCCAAATTTCTTTTAAAACAGGCATTTGTTCTTTCTCTTCTTCACTTACTTGTTCCCAAATGATTCCTTCCGGCTTTGAATAAGGAGTGTTCGTTTTGATCAATTCTTTTTCTGTAGCAATCCAATCAACCGTCAAATCATACGGATCAATAGGAAAATCGTCTTCTACCAGCTGAATGCTATGAACAGTCGTGACGACAGGAACAGAAGGCTGCCCAAGCTCCCGAATAATGGCATATTCGCGATCGGCATATCCTTCACCTTTTCCAATTCTGCGCCCGTCCCTATGGACTGCAACCGATCCAACCACAATGAAATCAATAGTTGGCAGCTGATCGAGAGAGATTTCCTTTCCGAACGTATTCATATGTTTCAAGCTGGCGGCTTTTCTCTCTTCTCCTTTTGGCACCCATTCAGGCTTCACCATGATAAAACCGGATTTTAATCTTGGAGTTGGCATAAGAAGAATCTTTCCATCAATTAGCACTTTCGTCCGAATTGGAAGCTGCGGAGCATCAGGGTTCACCTTTACGACGTTTGCCGATTTATATTCAGGCATCGAAGCAACAATTTTTGCAGCTTGTTCAGCTCCTTTGAAATTTGGAATTCTATTTTTCAGCGGAAACGGAAAGCGTCCAAGCTTCTCTTTTTCAAGCTGAGTCCATATTTTTTCCCTGACGGCCTGTTTATCCATCTTCTAAACCTTCTTCCTGCGCTGTGATTTAACCTTTACAAATAAAAAAGCAGAGCCAATTGACAAACGAAAAGATGATGTTTTCATATTCTATCTTGGGGCTCATAGAACAAGAACAGCGGTATACTCCGGGAATCTAAAATATGTGTCGGAAAATCAAAAGAGCTGCCATTCTTACGATTGCCCAATTTGAAAGCTGAAAGGTAGATACCATTTTGATTCAAGATGGGAGATAATTTTATCAATACTGCCAAGTTCACTTCGTTTTTTTTAAGAGCTCGATTTGGTATTGATGAATCAGCTTATCAAGTTCCTGGCTGATTTTTAACACAACCTCAGATGTATATCCATATTTCTCAGCCAATGAAATCATATATGCTCGTTCATTTTCTATTTTAATAGATAGAATATTCATTTTATTCATTTTTCAGTAACCCCATTTTTTACGAGTTTTAGTAGTATTAATAGTACCATACTCTTACGAATAATGTAAAGATTTGTAATTTATTGAAGAAATTTGCGGAAGAAGGGGGTAAATTCCCCCATTTAAAAAGTATTGGGGTTTATTTTCTCCACCGTGTAGAAAAAAACGTTCCTAGCACAATAAACCCATTGTAAAATTTTTAAAATAGCGTTCACTTAAAAAATCGGATAATTATTTTTGTAAATTTCCTGAATGGATTGTATTTTCTGATGAAAATCCTCTGAAGCAGCCTGAGCGTGCAAGAGGGAGTAGAGTTTATTGGACAAATTGTCATGATTATAAAACTTGCGCTTTATTTCATTTTGACTTCAATGAGCCCTAAGAAAAGATAAATATTGACCGCAGCATGAACATCAAAGAAGCCTTGGCTCGACGATAAATCAAACCCGCCAATTTCTTGCATCCTCTTCAGTCGGTAACGAACAGACCCTAATGAAACATGCATTCTTTCGGTTGTTTTATATAGATGTCCGTTATTTTCAACATACCAATAAAGCGTTTCTAATAAATCTGAGCATGCTTGTCATCGTAGTTTTTTATTTTTTGAAGCATTGTATGTGCAAAGGCTTCCATTTCCGGTAAATTTTCAGAGCATATTAACTCCGCAACCGCTAAAAACTCCTTAAATGCTTTGACTTTCGCATTGCTTTTAGAAAACTTCATAATCTTAATTGTTTTTTCTGCTTCTTTTAATCCTTTTTTCAAATCTGATGCTTGCTGACATAAACTGCTGATCCCCAATTTCATTTCAAAAGGTTTAATCTCGGAGAAAATCTGATCAATTAGCCATTGCCCGCATGAAACTTCAGATGAAAATTGACGGATAAAATCTTCAGGAATAACAGCAATCAGCTAATTGACTTTTGTTGTCATTATGCATGCTAAACCTTGCTGCTTGATCAATTTATTTAAGCTTTCAGCTGCTGCAGTTTTATAATGATTAAGCGAATCTTCAAGCTCTTTTCGATTAAACTCTTGGCTGCTGTCCAGATGAAACAAAAACACATATTGCGGTTGATTAAGATTGTATCCCATTAATTTTAATCGGTAAGTAAGCTCCTCTTCTGAAAATTCCCCCCCTAAAAACGGCGTTCAGCAATTCTCTTTTTAATTCGTTGTTCGTTTTCAAACGCAGAAGTTTCATTTATTATTTGCATAACACAAATGGATGCCGCCTTTTTAATGACGATATAGTCCAATTCCGAAAAGCCTTCTGATTCACGAATTAGTGAAACATAACCAAAAATATTGTTTCTTACAAAAACAGGAGATATTAATTTTTCAAATGTATAGCCTTTTGCTGAAGAAACTTTTATCCGATTCGTATTACATTTTTCTTTTATATCTACTGTTTCCACTTTCTCCCTCACATAATCAGCGCTGTTTAAATAAATTTTTCGAAGCGAATCGCTCGCTTCAATCAACTGACGGTGAGAGTTTTCCAGCAGAAGAGCACAATTCATCTCAACCGCTAAAGTGTTCAATATCCCCTTTAGTCCACACCCATTTAATAGCGAATTTGTCAACTTTTCAATAATCATAAGAGCTTTCTTAAACATTTCTTTCTGCCTTTCTATCCTTATAAAAGCTTTGTCTAGCTCTTGTCCTAAATTTTCCTCTTCATAATAAGGCAGCTCTTTTTCGATTTCTTCTCCCCAATCCTAAAACCGGTTTGGCAATCCAATGACAATGCGGATCACCCTTTCCTTCACACTCAACTTCTTTAAAAATTACTTTTCTACCCAACTGATTGCTCACATATCCGCCTGCAAATCCTATTAGTGTAAAACATACTGGATCAGAAGATAATCCAAAGGTGGCAATATGGTGTTCAGCTTCTTGTGAATGCTTCCAATAGCCTTCTGAATAATAATCTTTTGTTACAGGGTCGATATGCAGCTCTTTAACTGAAATGCCTAAATCAGCCGTTATGCCGTGCATATGCGAACCAGCGATAAACAGTTCTTTCAATGTCAGCGTATGATAAGCATCTTTCCTTCTTAAATGATTTGAAAAATTATTGCCGCAATCCCAGCCATACCGTAATAAAAAACCTTTAGCTCTGTCGAGACCTAAAGCTGAAATTAAATGATTTCGCAAAGTATTTAAGATTGCCCAGATTCAGGCAAAAATTTCATCATTTCGTTGGAGTCTAAAACTTCCCCCATTTCCATCCCCCTCACCACAAACTATTAGCATTTTTTATCAAAATTATCATAATATTTAATAAATTTCGCGCTACAATTTGTAGGAAATTTTATATAAGATATCAGTAATGAAAAGAATTGATACTGTTAAAAATGTAAGCGTTAACAAATAGAGGGGGAGAATAATATGAATACATTTGAAGAACAAATTTATAATTGCATGAAACCCGTTGAAGAATTGCTGGCTAAAACAACCAATCCACTGCATATTGCGATTCTTGAAAACTTCCGCCGACACGTGCATCTGGAAGGCGCCGGCATGTTCAATGAAATTGTTTCTTCCGATATGATGGTCGATCACCCCGTTTATCGTGTTACTTGGGGAAGCGAGCCTGCTGTTATTGAAGGAAAAGAAGGAGTCCTCAACTTCTATCATATTGCATCAAAATCAGTACTTTGGCATTCTGATGACTTGCTAGCTGTGGCTGATTGGGGAATTGCAGATGAACTGACTTTCCACCAATTAATTAAAGGCCAAGGATTGCTTGATTTAGGATTTGAAGTAGATGATCCGGACAAAATTTATCATTACTCAAGCCGTCAAGTATTTTTATGGCCGTATGATGAAACGGGGAGACTTAAGGGAGAGCATCTTTACGAAGATAAAAGTACAGTAAAAATTGTAGAAGTGGATCCTGCTGACGTCATCACACCAGAACGAGTTGCCGAAATCCACCGGGAATGCTTGGCAAAATTAGAAGCAGAAAAACCGCCGAAATATTGGACGCTGGAAGTTATAAAACAACAGCTGGAAGGCAAATGATAAAATGAGTTTTCATGAAGACGAACACACGATCATTCATTTTTTGAGTCTAGTACATCATGAATGAATGCCCGACGCGAGGGAGCTAATTTAACTCTCTCGCGTTTTATGCATCTAAACATGGCAAGCTGGCAAATTTATGCCTAATGTAATCAAAGCAAAAAAAGCCGTTAAACATTTCGAATCATAAACTAAACGATTGGAATATCAGCAAATCTATCATTTCCTTTAAGCTATTTCCGCCTTTACAGAAAATATAGAAGCTTCATAAATCCTTTCCAATCATTTTCTTCTTCAAGCAGCAAACAGCCTAAATATGTTGATAATTCGAGAAATGGGCAAAAAAAATATATTGGCACATAACACGTTTTTTATAAAAACATACTGACATTCATGACTGATAATACGGACTGATCTGGATACACAGTTCGTTTTGCTATTTTCCATTTTCCATTCACTTTCCGAATAATATCTTCTCTTTCTCCGAACAATTCCTCGGTTTTTGCTTCTGAACTTCGGCTGCGCTTAAATAGAAAATAACTTCTAACCTTATAATCATTAGAGCTAAAGCAAGGCTCAACGACCACATTGCTTATAAAATGCCTCTGCCTTGTAGGCGGGTTTTCAACCCAGGCTGATTTCGTATAAAGTCTTTCGACCTTTATCTCTATGTCCTTTTTCGAATCTGCAAAATAAGTCATTTCAGTATTCAAATTGCTTCCCATTTTGTTATCAACAGTTACCCGCAGGGGCATCGTGTATTGAATATCATCATCAAGCAATTCAAGCCATTCCCGATATTTTCGGTGGTCAAGCAAATAGGCCTCATAATATAAAAATTGAGAAATTTCATATTGAATATCACTATTCATGAGATTTCACCTCTGGCTCTTTCGTAATCAGCTCCAGCCAGTATTTATGCATACTTCTTGCAATATGATCTGTATAGCAAGTTGGGTACGCTTTTCCCGGTCCCGGAAAATTCTCATCCGGATCTAAGTGATCTAATCCCATTAAGTAGTTGAGCATATTGTTGTAGCTGAGATTTCGATCTCTTGCCATTAACCCTTGGCTGGCCTCAACAATGCGAGCCCAATTTTCCGTATCATCCTGTTCAAGAGTACCTGCCGCGCCAAACGTTGCAATAAAGCCTTTGTACGATTTTTCCTTATAATCTTCCGGCAGCGCCTTATCAATCATATACCAAATCCAAATTTCAACTTGATCGGGCCCTAACGGCCGCCATACTCTAAATTGAAGATGATTATACTTTGTTCCTTCTGTTCCGCTGCAAGAGCTTAAGAATGATAGATTTGGAAAAACTCCGCCAACAAAATTTTGAACTCTAGAAAAAATGTCCAATTGTTCTTTATTTAAATTTTTCTCAAACATCGACCACATCGATTCAGGCATACCTTGGTATATGTTATTCGATCTTCCAGTAGCAGATGTAATTACATTAATTCCATGTCCGTTTGACAAAACAACTTGATGTCCATATGATGCATACAAAGGATCGCTCGGTGTAAGCTTCAATTCCACGGCGGATCTATGAGTCGTTTGAACATGGTAAGGATCTGCCGCGAAATTTTCACTTGTCATTTTCCAATTTGCTTTTGCCACCCATCGTTGAGGGACTCCCCTCACTTCCATCCCTCCGTCGCTCCGGCCAAGCATTATATCAAAATACCATTTCATTTCGCCTAAATAATCTTCTAAAGACATAGCGTCAGGATCAAGATTTCCAAAAATCATTCCTTGATAGCTTTCAACACGAGGAACTGGGCGCAGTCCCCACTCGCTTTTATCCATCGATTCCCCAAATACTTTATTCCCTGCAACAACCCCGATCAGTTCACCGTTTAAATTATAAGTCCAGCCATGATAAGGGCATGAAAATGCTTTTTTATTTCCATAATCTTCTGTACACAAACGAACACCCCTATGAGAACAAGAGTTCAAAAATGCGTTGATTTCTCCATTTTTATTTTTCACTAAAATAATCGGGTCATCGACCATCATCCTCGTAACAAAGCTTCCTGGTTCTTTTAATTCCGATTCGTGCGCCAGAAACTGCCATGTTCTGCCGAAAATTCTTTCTTTTTCTAGTTCGTATATTTCCGGATCTGTAACTAACCATTGAGGAAATCGGCCGTTTTCTATATTTTTCTCAACTTCCTTCCAATCTATCGTTCTCATATCCGTTCCCTTCCTCCTTTGGTTATTGGAATATTCGGAATACTATGCCGCCAAACTCTCGGCTTTTGGGCAAGTTAGGTTAGTACAGACCTGTTGTTTATACTAAAGCTTTAGTCTTTCTTTTTTGCTTATACCTAAATACGTATCTTTTATTTTTTCATCTTCCAGCAAATCGCTCGCTTTTCCTTGAATGACAATTTCTCCGCGATCCAATACACAAGCGTGATCTGCAATTTGCAAAGCTGCTTTGACGTTTTGTTCAATTAACAAAATGGTCGTTCCAAATGTTTTTTTCATTTGCTTTAAAATATTCATAATGTCTTTGACAATAAGCGGAGCCAATCCTAAAGACGGTTCATCCAGCATCATTAGTTTTGGCTTCGCCATCAGCCCGCGGCCTATGGCAACCATTTGCTGCTCGCCGCCGCTCAACAATCCGCCCGGTCGATCCAACATTGTTTTTAATTTAGGGAAAAAGTCTAGAACTTGCTCGAAATCCTCCATAACACTTTTTTTGTCATTTTTATATCGGTGATAAGATCCTAACAGCAAATTATCCTTAACAGAAAGATCATCAAAAATTTGTCTTCTTTCCGGGACAAGACAAATGCCTTTTTCAACGATCTTTTCTACTTTACCATAAGAAATTTCTTCATTTTCAAATACAATGGTTCCTGATCTCGGTTTATAAATGCCTGCTATTGTTCCAAGAAGGGTGCTTTTCCCGGCGCCATTTGACCCTACCATCGCAAAGATTTCGCCTTGTTTTATTTCAAAGTGAATCCCTTTCAAAACGTGCAAATATCCGTGGTACGTATGAAGGTTGTCTACTACTAACATTAGATTGCTTCCTCCTCTCCCAAATAGGCTGCAATAACTTTAGGATTGCTGGCAATTTCTTCAGGCGTTCCTTCTGCAATTTTTTTCCCATAGTCAAGAACTACAATTTTATCTGCAATCGACATCACCGTTTCCATATCATGTTCAACAAATAAAAATGTCATCCCTTGTTTTCTCATATTTTTCAGTACATTCACTAGATTGCGGGATTCCTGCGGATTCAGCCCGGCCATCGGTTCATCCAGTAAAATAAATGAAGGCTCTGCAGCTACTGCCCTGGCAATCTCTAATAATCTTTGATTTCCATAAGGCAATGTTTCAGCTCGTTCAAAAGCTAAATCAGCAATACCGACCTGTTCAAGGCATTGCAATGCTTTTTGCATTACCTCTTTTTCTTCTTTATAAACGTTCGGCAATCGCAGGCCTGAGCTTAAAATTCCAGTTTTTAATCTTATATGACTTCCTGTCATCACATTTTCGATGACGGTCATATTATTAAATACTTGCAAGTTTTGAAATGTTCTTGTCATCCCTAGACTTGCAATTTGATAAGGTCTTTTCCCGATGATGGAAACGCCTTTAAAGGTTATTTTTCCGCTTGTTGCAGGGATGACACCTGTCACTAAATTAAAAAGGGTTGTTTTGCCGGCGCCATTTGGACCTATTACAGCAACAATTTCCCCTTTTTTCACTTCAAACGAAACATTTTCAACGGCATTTACACCGCCGAATGATTTTGAAAGATTTTCGACTTTTAATAATGTTTCCTCAGTCATGAATATCACTTCCCGTTGACTTCTTTGAAAATGCTGAAACTGGTTTATTTTTAAAGCTTGAAGTGATTCTTTTGATAAAATGAAAGATCGCTTTTGAAATTCCATTTGGCATGTATATTAAAATAACTACAAGCAGCACGCCGAAAAATACAATTTCGAATTCCCCGCTAGCATTGGGAATAATTTTCGGTACAATATCTTTCAACAATTCTCCTAAAAATACATATATCGCTGCTCCGATCAATCCGCCCCAAATATTCCCTATCCCACCGATGACAACCATTATTAAAAAGTAGATAGATGTCATCATTTCAAACAATTGAGGATTTATAAAGGTGACATAGTGTGCGTATAAGCTTCCAGCAATTGAAGCATAAACGGCGCTTAATACAAAAATTTGCAATTTATATTTATTAATATTTATACCAATTGCTTCCGAAGCAATTTCGCTGCCATGGATAGACATTAAAGCTCTTCCGACTCTTGATTGAACAATATTGCGCGCAAAGAAAATTCCTAAAAAGACAAAGATCCAAATTAAGAAGTAAAATTGAAAATCTGTTGAAAATGAAATGCCGAATAAGCTTAAAGGAGGTATGCCAAAAAACCCGTTTAATCCTCCAGTTATTGTTTTCCACTCTTTAAAAAATGTAAATATGATCACTCCAAATCCAAGAGTGGCTAAGGCTAAATAATGCCCTTTTAGTTTAAACACTGGAATACCAATGATTAAAGAAACGAGTGATGCAATAATCGCCCCAACTAAAATTCCTATCCAGGAAGGCATCTGCAATGTAGCCGTAAAATATGCAGAGGTATAGGCACCAATACCGTAAAAAGCTGCATGCCCGAGGGAAATTTGCCCTGCATATCCGATTAATAGCGTCAGTCCAGTCGTGACCAATGAGTAAAAACCGATCATAATGAAAGTACTTAAAATATAATTATTTGATTGAAAAATAAAAGGAAGAAGCATAATAACGACAAAAAAGATAAGAGGACCTTTCAAACTCCTGTTGTATATTTTCGTTAAATTGTTATCCATTTTTTCCTCTCCTCTAAACACGTTTTCCTGATACTTTCGAGAACAATCCATTTGGCATGAAGAATAATACGATTAAAAGAAGAGTGAAGCTAATGGCATCTTTATATCCTGAAGATAAATATCCTTCCGTAAAAGATTCTAATATTCCGATTAAAAATGCTCCGGCAATAGCAGCAGGTGCATTTGACAACCCTCCAATTACTGCAGCAATAAATGCTTTTAAGCCAATCATGATTCCCATATCATACGAAGCACCCGAAATGGGGGCAATCACTATTCCTGCGAGCGCTCCAAGACCAGCACTAATGGATACTGCCCAAAACGACATTTTTTGGGGGCTGATTCCCATTAGCCTTGCTGCAAAACGATTGACAACACAAGCTGTTACCGCTTTTCCTAAGTAGGTTTTATTAAAAAAGTAGTAAAGGACAGCTAAACTTAATAAGGAAATACCGATAGCCCATAAGCTTTGCGGCTGAATGGTAGCATCCAAAAAATTGATATTCTGATTTCCAGAGAAAGGACGCAGCGCCAAAGGCTGAGTTCCCCAAATTAAAATGCTAATTCCCCGAAATACAAAAGCTGCACCTATCGTAATAATAAGAAGTGTTGCGGTTGATGAATTTCTTGCAGGATAAATTGCCAACCTTTCGAACAAACCACCGATAATCGTGACTATGACAACACTTACTGCTATTGCAATAATTAATGGAAAGCCCATATTGACAAACGAAATACAAGTAAGTGCACCCAGCATGGCAAAATCGCCTTGTGCTAAATTTAAAAGGCCGGTTATGTTGTAAATAATGACAAATCCAATAGCAATCAGTGCATAGATGCTTCCAATGGTCAGTCCAGAAAAAATTAACTGAATAAATTGGCTGGTCAGTTCCATTCCCACACTTCCCTTCTATTTTTGGTCTTTAGGGATCTTCCCCGTACTTTTAATCGTTGAAGATCCCTTTACAGCATTATTCTGCAATGACAAATTTGCCGTCTTTGATTTGAACCATAACTAAGCTGCTTTCATCAAGGCCAGTATGATTATCTTTCGAAAAATTGAATATTCCGGAAATTCCAACAAAATTTTTCGTATTTTCGAGCTGTTCTCTAATTTTTTCTTTGTCAGTTCCGGCTTTTTCAATTGCATTCACTAATAAATAGAATGCGTCCCAAGTATGGCCTCCAAACGTATTTGCGTCGTAGTTGAATTTTGCTTTAAAATCCTCTTTATACTTAATAAGTGTTTCTTTTTGCGGATCATTATCCGGCAATTGTTCAGCGACAATTAAACGCCCTGCAGGAAAAATAACTCCTTCCGCTGCTTCTCCGGTTAACTCAATAAACTCTTTAGTACCAATTCCCTGACTTTCAATAATGGGAAGTTTCATTCCTAATTGATGGAGATTTTTCGTAATAACTGAAGACTCCTGAGCAGTTCCCCAAACGATAATTGCCTGTGGATTTGATTTCTTTACGCGAGTCAGCATCGCTTTCGCATCATCAACAGTTGCTTCAAATTCCTCTTCAATAACAGCTTCAATGCCGTATTCACCTTTCAGGCGATTAAATTCTTCATGAGCACTTGTGCCGTATTGGTTGGCAACATTCAGCCAGGCAATTTTCGTTAAATTTTTTTCTTTCAAATAGGCTAAAATTTTAGGAATTACTACATCATCACTTTGTGTCGTTTTGAAGATCCAGTCCCGTGAAGAATTATCATCAGGTTTTACAATTTGTTTACTTGTAGCTGATGCAATGAATGGAGTTTTTGACTTTTCCGCAAGCGGCACCATTGCTAAAGCATTTCCGCTTAGCGTACCCCCAACAACAGCCAATACTTTATCCTGCTCAATTAATTTTTTCATAGACAGCACGGCTTCATTTTGATCGGACTTATCATCATAGGCAATCAGCTCTATTTTCTTTCCATCTATTCCATCGTTTTCATTTACTTGCTCCACCAGCATTTTTACCGTTTCCATCTGTGATTTTCCTAAAGGAGCACCGCCGCCCGAAGCTGAATAAATAGCACCAATTTTAATGACATCGGAACCACCGGAATCATTATTTTTTCCACCGGCGCTTTCAGAATTTCCGCATGCTGCCAGCATAGAGAGAAATAACATCAAAATGATCAACGAAACAAATTTTTTCAACGTAACCCCCTCCTTTATTTTTGGCAAAATTCCTTAAAAGCTTTATCTTTCTTAGTGACAACGCTTTCATATTAGTGAAATCAGAGGACCACCCCTTTCCTTTGACCAACAAATCATCAATAATATTATATATGATTTAAGATATGGTTTCAAATATTCCGAAAATTACTTCTATTTGTTTTTTTGCTAGCTTTTATTCGTTTTTTTATAACGGAATTAAAAATATTTTGGAATCAGTTTGATATCAATCGATTTTTAAATATATAAACATTTTTAAAAATATCTTTTATTTATTCATTCGCCTTATTTTTTTAATAAGCAACTTCTAAAATTTTTAATATATCTTGTTTAGTTACTTCTCTTGGATTCGCTAATATGCTTAATTCCTCATTTAAAGTAGCATCAGCTAAAATGTCAAACTGCTCTCGTTTAACTCCTAATTTACTTAGAGACGGTATTTGAACTTTTTCAGACAAATTTCTCACAGCCTCAATAGCTTGTTTAGTTGCTTTAAAGTCCGATAAATCTTCAACAGGCAAACCCATTGCCTTTGCGACATTCTTAAATCTCTTTTGTACATTTTCATCTTTCGCATTAAAATCCATGACATATGGCAAAGTACAAGCATTTGCTACCCCATGAGGTAATCCACAATAGACACTTAACGGGTGAGCTATTGCATGAACTAAACCTAATAATGCAGAGTTAAATGCAAATCCAGCAAGCATGCTTCCGAGTAACATGTTTGTCCGTGCTTCGATGTTTTTCCCATTATTAAATGCCTTTTCCAGATTGCTATAAATAAGTTCAATTGCTTTTAAAGCGTTGATATCTGTTGGAATAGAATGAAACTTTGATACATATGCTTCAATTCCGTGAGTTAAAGCATCCATACCTGTTGATGCAGTAATATTGGGTGGCAATGCTATTGTAAGTTCAGGATCTACTAGCGCAACATCTGCACCACAATTTCGTCCAGCAATTACCATTTTCTTTTTTCTTTTTGTATCAGTTATAACGGTTACCCCAGTAACTTCACTACCCGTACCTGCAGTAGTAGGAATTGCTATTAAAGGTTTTGTTGGACGTTCAACTTTATTCACTCCTTCATACTTAGCGATTGGACCAGGGTTAGAAATAAGTATATTGATTGCTTTAGCTGCATCAATTGAACTACCACCACCTATTGCGATCAATGCGTCAATTTGTTCGTTTTTGGCTAGAAGAGCTCCTTTTTCTAAAATAGTATCAGGAGGATTTGGAAGAACTTGATTAAACTCAATAATATCAACATTAGTTTTCTTAATCTTTGACAATACTTTTTCAACAATTCCTGCTTTTTGTACACCTTGATCATATATACACATTACTCTTTTTACATGAAACTCTGCTAGGACGTCCTGAAGCTTTGAAGCGGCACCCTTACCAAAGATTACTTGACTAGGAATATTAAATTCAAAATTCATCTTCTACACCTCTCCATTCATTTATTTTTAATTTTCATTCAAATCAATCCAAACATGCTTAGTTTGCGTATACATTTCCATCGCTTGAACACCTAATTCACGACCAAACCCACTTTGTTTTGTTCCGCCAAAAGGTGCTGCACTATCTAATAAACTGTAAGTATTAACCCATACAGTTCCTGCTTTAAGACCGCGAGCCATTCTGTGGGCACGTTTTAAATTATTGGTCCAAATACCAGCAGCTAGTCCATAAATGGTATCATTTGCTTTAATTAATGCATCTTCTTCATCTTTAAACTTAATGACTGATACAACAGGGCCGAATATTTCCTCACGTGCAATCGTCATGTCATTTGTAACGTTTTCAAACACTGTTGGAGTAAAATAGTATCCATTTGCCTCTTTATTTAATCTTTTCCCACCTATTGTCAGTCGAGCCCCTTCATCCAATCCAACAGCAACATAATGTTCTATTTTTTTTAAATGTTCTTCTGAAATTTGTGGCCCCATTTCCGTACTCTGATCAAGCGGATTTCCTACACGAATAGAATTAGCTTTTTTTATGAATAGATCCATGAATTTGTCGTAAATTGACTCCTGTACAAATAAACGAGACCCAGCCGCACATACTTGTCCTTGGGCAAAGTAAATTCCAAAAGCAGACATATTTACAGCTTTTTCAAGACTAGCATCATCAAACACAATATTCGGGGATTTTCCACCCAACTCAAGTGAAACTGGTTTTAAATTTTTGCTGGCTGCTTGCATAATTAGTTGACCTGTTTTTGTGGACCCTGTAAATGCAATCTTGTCTACATCTGGATGAGAAGCCAAGGCTTGGCCTGCAGTTTCTCCAAAACCTGTTACAACATTAATTACTCCATCTGGAATTCCGACTTCTTGAAATAGTTTTACTAACTCTAAGATACTCACCGGTGTCTGTTCAGCCGGCTTAATCACAATTGTATTTCCAGCTGCAAGAGCAGGAGCCAATTTCCACATAGTAAGCATAAGCGGAAAATTCCAAGGTACTATAGCTCCAATAACACCTAATGGTTCTCTTAGAGTATAATTGAAACGGTTGTTAGGTGATGCTAGTGTTTCACCTTGAACTTTATTTGCCAAACCTGCATAAAATTCTAAAACATCGATCGTTGCTGGTATTGCAATAGACTTGGTATCACTTATTGGCAATCCATTGTCCTGTGATTCCACTTCAGCAAGAAAATCGGCTTTTTCCCACATTTTTTGCGCAGCCTTATACAATAACCTACCTCGGTCACTGGGGGTCATTTTTGTCCAAGGACCTGATTCAAATGCCTTTCTAGCAGCTCTAACCGCCCGATTGACATCATCTGCACCTGCCTCCGCAACGATAGCGTGTACCTCACCAGATCCGGGATTAACTGATTCAAAAGTCTTTCCAGAAATAGCGTCTACCCATTTCCCATCAATAAAAAGTTGATACTTTTTTACCATAGCTTCTCCCCCTTAATATTTCATTTTCTCAAAATATTTTAGAAATCGCTTTCACAAAATACTTATTTTAATACTATATATAAAATTATATACGATATTGGCTGCAGAAATATTTATTTTACCTGAACAAATTCAACTGAGTACGGAGTACGATCAGTTGAATTTGTTCGAAATTGTTTTATTATGAAAATTTTTGCCGATTTCTGAATGCTTCTGCTGTATTTAATTTGTGTTGGCGGACAAATTCCTCAATTTGGTTGGGCGGAGCCTTTTCCCGAAGTAATCGAATAATTTCTTCGTGCTCTTTAATGGACTCTTTAGAGCGCTTCGGTACAAGTGTGAAGCCATAAGTCCGTATCCGCTTCATCCTCTGCCAAATTTGCTTAATCTGCTCCTCTAAAAAGTTATTGCCGCAGTTTTCATATATTAAGGTGTGGAACTGATAATTTAATTCACTAAATTGCTCTAATTCAAAATCTTGCAGCGACTGTTTCATCTTTTCATTTAATTCTTCTAATTTTTTGATCGTCTCCTCCTTTATAATATTAGAACTTAAAACAGTCGCGTAGCCTTCTAGCACCGCCAAAACCGAAATGGTTTGCAAATACTCTTTTTCGTTGATATTGCTTACAACTGCTCCGCTATACGGCTTATATTGAATTAAGCCTTCTGCTTCCAATTGGCGGATCGCTTCTCTGACAGGGATGCTGCTTAAATTCAGCTCTTTTGCAATTTGATCGATTACTATTCGATATCCAGGCCCGTAAGCACCATTTTCAATTCGTGAAAGAATATAATCATATGCAATTTGTGTTTTATTTTTTACCTTCTGTTCCATACTTATATCATATATTAAAGAATATATACTAACAAGCAAAACGAGTTAGCTTTCCATTATTGCTGAGCCGAAATCGTTTCGGCTTTTTTTGATTTACCAAACTGAGGAATGTGATGATCTCCAATCGCCACATGAATTACTTGAACCTCTGTATAAAAATCAAAACTATAATGTCCGCCCTCTCGGCCAATACCGCTATATTTCGTTCCGCCAAACGGGATTCTTAAATCCCTGACGTTTTGCGAATTTACCCAAGCCATTCCGCTTTCAATCGATTGGACAATTCGGTGTCCGCGCTTCAAATTGTTCGTCCATACATAAGCAGCCAGCCCATATTTTACATCATTAGCCATTTTTATGACTTCTTCTTCAGTCTCAAATGGTATGACTGCCATGACAGGTCCGAATATTTCCTCTTGAGCAACTTTCATACCGTTATGGCAATTCAGAAGAAGTGTCGGTGGAACAAAGTTGCCGTTTTTCAATGATTGCGGAACGTTTCCTGAAAACACTTCTGCTCCTTCTTTTTTGGCTATTTCAATGTAATGTAAAACGGTTTCCCAATGTTTTTTGTGAATTAGCGGCCCTAGTTCTGTCGAAGAATCCAATGGATCCCCTACCGAGATATTTTGCACACGCTCTTTCAGCCGTTCAACAAAGGAATCATAGATCGATTTTTCCAAAAACAACCGCGAATTGGCTGTACAGCGCTCCCCGTTAAGAGAAAATACTCCCCAAACGACAGCATCCAAGGCTTTTTCCAAATCAGCATCGGCAAAGATAATTGCAGGAGATTTTCCTCCTAGCTCCATAGAGGTTTTTTTCAACGTATCTGCGCTATTTTTTATTATTTCGGCACCTGTTGTCGTCTCGCCCGTAAAGGAAATAAGCCGGACATCAGAATGTCTCACGAGGGATGCGCCAGCTGTTTCCCCAAAGCCGTGAACAATATTAAAAACTCCCTCTGGCAGTCCCGCTTCATGAATAATTTCAGCCAGCTTGTTAGCAGTCAGCGGCGACCATTCAGCAGGTTTTAGGACAACCGTATTGCCTGTTGCCAACGCCGGAGCCACCTTCCATGTTTCCAGCATGAACGGAGTGTTCCATGGCGTAATTAAACCTGCCACCCCAATTGGCTTGTAAATAGTATAATTAATAAAATCTCCGTCTACTTTATACGCTTCTCCTACCATGCGGCTTTTAACCATTTGTGCATAAAATCGAAAGTTTTCAGCTGCACGGGATGCTTGCTTTTTCGTTTGACTGATTGGCAATCCTGTATCTAGAGATTCCAAATAAGCAATTTCTTCCGCATTTTCTTCAATTAATGCAGCAATTCGTAAAATATACTTCATTCTTTCATCTACCGACATTGTTCCCCAAGGGACGTCATCAAAAGCTTTTTTGGCAGCTTTTACTGCTAAGTCAATATCTTCTGCAAATCCTTCCGCTACCTCATTGATTACTTCATTATTAAAGGGATTAATATTCTCAAAGCTTTTCCCTGCAACTCCCTCTACAAACTTGCCATTGATATAATGAAGAACTTTCCCAACTTTATATGTGGTCATTTCGATTCCTCCAAGTATGCAATTAATTTTTGTAGCGCTGATGAATGTTATTATATTTGTACGTTCCAAATTCACTAAATTCATATAGTTCTAAAGACAATGCAAGATATCTCCTTTTGAAAAGGATCGAAAAATGATCTTTCATCACTGCAAAGATCTCATCACAAACTGCTTTTTTATCCTCTTCAGTACGCCCAGCGCCAATCTTTAGCGTACCGTGGACAAAGGCATCATCCTCAGAGCCGTCAGCCACACAATAATCTTTCAATTCAATGGCTCTAGATCTCACGCCTCCAATTGGAAATATATCGCTTTTGGAAATCAGCACATCATTAACTTTTTTCAGCAGCTCTGGAATTTTTGCCTCTTTTTTGATATTGTCGGTATATTCTAAAATAAAATGCGGCATAACGTCAGCTCTCCTTTAAAGTATTGGTGACGGAGAAAAGATTCTGAATGACAGCTTCATATAATTCGATTAATTAAACGTCCAATCCCTTCTATTTCTGTAATCACTTCATCGCCAACATTAACATTGACCGCTCCTTTAGGTGTTCCTGTGAGAATTATGTCCCCGTAATTTAAGGTCATAAAGCTCGTTAAATACTCGATTAACATAGGGATTGTAAAAATCATATCTTTTGTATTTCCTTCCTGCACTAACGCTCCATTAACGTAAGTACGAAGGACCAAGTTCATCGGATCTGGTATATCTTCTTTATCGACAAGCCAAGGGCCTATCGGGGTAAATGCATCGCGATTTTTCACGCGCAAATTCGGCCGGTAATAGTTCTCTAAATAATCCCTGACAGCGTAGTCATTTGCAACTGTATATCCTAAGACGTATTCATACGCTTCACTAGCCTTGACATTACGCGCCATTTTTCCGATTACCACTGCCAGTTCACATTCATAGTGCATAAAATCTACATCAGGAGGACGTTTCGTTTCAGATCGATGCCCAACAATCGTATTCGGTCCCTTTAGAAACACAAGCGGTTCAGTTGGTGCATGAAATGACAGCTCTTTAGCATGATCTGCATAATTCAAACCTAATGCAAAAACAGTCCGCGGGCTTACAGGCGGAAGCCAGACTACGTCCTTTTCTGTCACTTTATGATAATCGTTCAGTTGAAGGAAGCCGTTATCTTCAATTGCTTCATAAATAGTGCCGTTCATAGCAACTCTAGCTCGTTTCATCGCACAGCCCCCTTCACATAATCCGCTTCATGAACAATTGTATTTTCTAGACTGCCTACACCTTCAATTTCAATACGAACATGGTCTCCTGCCTTTACTAAAGGCGCTTGCTCAGGAACACCTGTCAGCAGCACATCTCCTGGATAAAGCGTCATAAATTCTGTTATATCAGCCAGCAGCCGAGCAACTGGCCGGATGAAATTTTTCGTGTTATTTTTTTGTGCAAGCTTTCCATTGACAAAAACGCGAATGTCCAATGAATCAGGATCAACTATCGATTCCTTTTTGATGATCCACGGACCAACCGGATTAAATCCATCTCTTGCCCGCTCCCTAATCGCCGGACGATAAATGTTTTCGTGCGGAATTGCTACATCATTCACAACTGTATATCCAGCAACATATTGAAAGGCTTCTTCTTCCTTTACTTTAGTGGCAGTACGCCCAATGACCACGCCGAGTGCTGCCCCCACTTCTAATTCGCCTGCATCCTCAGGCAATGGTATGGGGCTCCTGTAGCCACTTAATGTGTTGATCGGTTTTATATATAAAATTGGCGCTTTCGGCGGTTCGTTATATGGTGAATGTGTCATTTGCTCACGATATCGATGAAAGGCGCCCTGATAATTCAAAAGGACACCGTAAATCGTACCTGAAACCGGAGGCTCCCAAGAAAGCTGGTTGACGTGATATTGAGTTCCATTTAAAAAAATTGAATTGTTTTCTGGATCCACTTCGGCTTCCGTTATATTTGGCATTCCAAAAATTTTCACTACTGCATTGCCCATCCAATTCACTCCTTAGCAGGCGCAATACATCAGCCCTTTTTAGCTTGCCTTAATTTTTTACTTTCTCTAAAAGACCATATTTTTGCAGCGTTTGCCGAATTCTTTCTTGAAGCTCCTCCGCAGGCAAATCAAGAGGCAATCTTAATTTCGGCGTGATTTTTCCCATCATTCCAAGCGCCGCCTTTACAGGTCCCGGATTTGTCTCGGCAAATAAAATATCGTTTAATTCCATTAACTCGAAATGGAGGTCCTGAGCTCTCTTTATATCGCCTTCAAACCAAGCATCATGCAATTCCGCAACTTTTGCCGGTTCCACATTAGCCGTTGCACTAATAGAACCTGCCCCCCCGATTGCTAGCATTGGATAGCATAAAAGCTCGATTCCTGAAAATAGTAAAAAATCTCTTCCGCAATGAAGCAGCACCCGATTCACATGCTCAAAATCTTTATTGGATTCTTTTGCACCGATAATGTTCGGGCAATCCTCCACTAAACGAGCCATTGTTTTGACCTCTAAATTTACAGCTGTTCTCCCTGGGATGTTGTAGATAATGATCGGAATATCTACAGAATCAGCTACTGCTTTAAAATGCTTATACAACGCATGCTGGGACGGCCTATTATAATACGGAACAATGACCATCGCAGCATCTGCGCCAATTTCTTGTGCAAATTTCGTTAGTTCAAGTGTTTCATCATGATTAGTCGATCCTGTTGCCGGAACAAACGGGACTCGGCCATTCACTGTTTTTTTCGCCAGCTCCATTACCTGCTTGCGTTCCTCCGTTGTTAATGAACTGGGTTCGCCAGAAGTTCCTGTCACTGAGATCCCATGGCTGCCGCTTTCAATTTGCCAGTTGATTAAATTTTTCATCGTTTCAAAATGAATATTGCCTTCCGCATCAAATGGAGTAACAACAGGAGCAATCGATCCTCTTAATCTTTGCTTTATTTCGTTATAAGACATATATAAGCAACCTCCTGAACAAAATGATTATTATCTGAATATTTCAAATCTCATTAATTTATTTTTATTATATATATAATCATATATGATTTCAACTATAAATTATTATATGACTGTTCGGCTAAAAAGATCATAAGCAGCAGCAACTGGTCGATCAAGCAATTGTTCTATGAACCTCAATTGGACATTATTTTTTTCTGCTATTCTATCCAATCCGTCAATAACACCCTCAAATAAGTAAGGTTTTAATGTTTTGTTCGTTATATGGCATAAACCGTTGTAAAATGTCTCATTGAGATTTATTTGGATTTTATAAATTCCCGGTTTAGGCAGGAAATAATCATGATCGATTTGCGCTTTAAAAATAAAATTGTTGTCAGCATCGCCTCGTTCCATCGATTTGACTAAACATGAAACACGATAATAATCCCCAAGATAATGAGGTATTTCATTTACAAGGCCTGACTCTAGCAGCTTCCGAATCATGGAGGAGCTTATTTTTTCTTGTTTATATTGGATTTTCGGTATAGTCGTCACATCAAAAAATCCCGTTCCAACGTTTTTCAGCTTCTCCATATTCCCTTTTCCTTTAAAACCATACGTAAAGTCGAAGCCGGCAACGACATGTTTGCACATCAAGCCTTTTAAGTATTGATTCACAAAGTCTTGATCGGATAATTCAGAAAAATTTTTATCGAATTTTACAATATACAGTTTCTCTACCCCTAATTGTGAAAAGATTTCCATTTTGGAAGGAAGCGGCGACAGATAGGAGATAACTTTTCTATCCGTTTCAATGACTTGACTTGGATGTGGAAAAAATGTCATCACGGCAAATGTTAGTTTTTTTACTTGCGCGATTTCTTTCGCTTTTTCAATGATTTTCTTATGTCCTAAATGCACTCCATCAAAGAAGCCGACTGCCATGACACACGGCTCGGGCTTGCATTCCGCTAATACTTTGGAATTGTTAATATAAACGACTTCCATCCATTCACCCCGCGTTGGCATGACTAGCCAAATTTCTATATTTTCCTTCAAAAAATAACAATGGGTCACCATCCTTCATATAAATGTCAGTCACCTTTCCAATGTATAAAGTGTGGTCGCCGGCAACATGTGTATTGTATACGTCACATAAAATATTTGCTAACGAATTGGGCAGCACTGGTTGATCACCGACCCAATCAAAAGTAACATTTTGTTTCTCTTTTAATTGGCCGGCAAAAAGCATCGATAAATCTTGTTGTTCTTCAGACAAAATATTTACTGTAAATTTTCCTGTCTGCTTAATGATTTCATTCATTTTTGCTTTTTCTCCAATTGAAATGAGAATTAGTTTAGGATCTAAAGAGACAGACATAAATGCATTTGCCGTCATTCCGCGTACTTCCCCATTTAGGGCAGTCGTAATAACAGTGACTCCTGTCGCAAACTTCCCCATTGCATTTCGAAACGTGCGATCATCCATGTTACACACCTCTTTTTACGCTTTTTTATACTTGCCGATTTATCACGACTAATTTTAGCTCCGTCATTTCTTCAATCGCATATTTAATTCCTTCTCTCCCCATTCCGCTCTCTTTCACTCCGCCGTATGGCATATGATCGACTCGGAACGTTGGGATATCATTAATCATTACACCGCCTACTTTTAGCTCTTCAGCCGCATATAAAGCATGGTGGATATTTTTTGTATAAATCCCTGCCTGCAGTCCATACCGAGAATCATTTACATACTCAACAGCCTGTTCAATCGATGAAACCTTTTCGATTAACACTACAGGGCCGAAAATTTCTTGACAGGAAACTTTCATATCAGGTTTTGTGTTGAGTAAAACCGTCGGTTCGACAATATTTCCCTTCGCATTTCCCCCTGTTGCAACTATTGCACCTGTTTTTTTAGCTTCTTCGATCCAGCTGATGACACGGATTACATCATGTTCGGAAATCAGCGCTGAAACATCTGTTTGAAAATCCAGCGGATCTCCTGTTGTCAGCTTTTCCGTTTCTTTCACAAATGCATTGACAAACTCATCATATACATGTTCATGTACGTAAATTCTTTGCAGCGAGATGCATACTTGCCCTTGGTTAGAAAAAGCCCCTTTAACACATCTTGGAATGATGCTTTTAACATCAATTCCTTCATCTACGATCAAAGCCGAGTTGGAACCTAACTCAAGCGTGACGCGTTTCAAGCCTGCTTTATTTCTGATCTCTTTTCCGACTTGCGGGCTTCCTGTAAACGTAATCATTTTAACCCGCTCATCTTCTACGATTTTTTTGCCAACGATGCTGCCGCTTCCTGTTACAACATTTAATGCACCATCAGGCAGTCCTGCTTCCTGCAATAATTCAGCTATAAAGAAAGCAGATAACGGTGTTTGGGAGGCCGGCTTTAAGACAATCGTATTTCCGGAGGCAATGGCCGGTCCTACTTTATGCGCAACTAGATTCATTGGAAAATTAAACGGAGTGATAGCTCCTATTACACCGATCGGTTCACGAACCGTATAAGCAGTCCGATTTTCCCCGCCGGGCGCCGCATCTAATGATAGTGCCTCACCATGAATTCTTTTTGCCTCTTCAGCCGAAAATTTGTATGTTTGAATGGTTCTTTGCACTTCCTCTAATGCTGTTTTGATTGGCTTCGCCGCCTCTTTTGCAATAATTTCTGCCGCTTCCTCTTTCCTCTTATCTAAAAGCATCACCAGTTTTTCCAAAATATGTCCGCGTTCATGCTTTGGCATTTTCGCCATTTTCAGAAAGGCGTTATGTGCGGCTTCGATCGCTTTTTCAACGTCAGCTTCTGAAGCAATTGGAATTTCTGCAATTACTTTTTTATCATATGGAGAGGAAAGAGGAGCATAATGTTCTGCTCCTACCCAACTTCCATTAATAAACAATTTTCTTTTCATCGTTACCTCTCTTTTCTTACTTAAAATTAAATGACAAAATCAGGTTTTAGCTTTTGCACACTTGGCTCTTTTAGTTCAACTAACTCTCCGCTATGAATATCAAATACTTGTGATGCTTCATTAAACCAGCAGTCCGGTGCTTCATGCCCCCAAAATGTTTGGCGTCTTGGATCATTTATATCCCAGCGAATCGGCAGAAAATCCGGATCGCTTGTCAAGTAATCTCCATTGTATAATTCAATTCGATGTCCATCTGGATCACGCAAATAGAGGAAAAATGCGTTTGAAAGTCCATGGCGTCCAGGGCCTCTTTCTATATTTTTCGCATATCCCATAGCCGCTAACACATCACAGGCATGAATGAGACTAAGTTGATCCGACAGCCAAAAGCCGATATGGTGAAGACGAGGGCCGTTTCCATTCATAAACGCCAAATCATGCACATTAGGTTTTCGATGCAGCCATGCAGCCCATAATTCATTATTCTCTGTTTCGGTATACTCAGAGCACGCAAACCCCAGCTCTTTTACGTAAAAGTCATATGCTTTTTGTACATCCGGCACCATGCAATTAAAGTGGTCAATTCGCTGTATTCTTGCTCCTTTATATAAGTCATATCTTTGCAGCAGCCTTTCGACCGTGTCCATTCTGGCAAAAAACTCAACTGGAAGACCTGAAATATCCTGCACACGGAAAGCCCTTTCAACTGCATGCTGATTTTCTATCCATTTTGGATTCATATTTTTTTGTTGAAAATAGTCATATAATTTGTTTAAATCCTCATCGGAATAAACCTTGTAACTGATCGCTTCCACACCAGGCTGCTCTGCTTTTTTCAACACCAGGCTGTGATGATTATGTTCCTCATACCCTCTGAGATATAAATGGTTTTCATCAGCCTCTGTCACAACGAACCCTAAAGCGTTTTCATAAAAATCGCGTGAAGCCTCCAAATTTGTCACCAACAGTACCGCCCTTGCACAACGAATAATATTAAAATCTACCATCTTGAAAGTCCCTCCCTATTAAATTCCCCCGAGAATAGAAAATTTTCAGAAAAATATAGTTTGCTAGAATCATATATGATATTGTATATTAAGTCAAGTTCAACTCGCTATGCTGTCATGATCACTTTCACAATTAACGTGTGGCACCTTCATTTATTATTTGTTAAACAGTTGTTACTTTTGTAGTTCCTAAAAATTCACGAACCAAGTCTTTGAAATAATCTTTTTCGTACCCGTCAAAATAAACCATACCCATGCGGACCGGATCTCCAAAGAAATAATATTCATAATGAGTTTGACGGCTTCCAAATGCACTCATTGTAATATCCCAAGCTAAACGGAACAACTGAACGCGCTCATATCCATCAATATTTGCTCCTTGCATCGCTCTTCTGACAATATCGCCGATTTCTTCATTATTAAAATCAGCTTCTGTCGGAATGGCCATTAATCCAGAAGCGCCAAGAATCCTTAAGATTTCCACTAAACGAGGGTAAATTCTTGGGTACCAATTTCGAGCAGCATCAAGCGCAGCAAAATCCGGCGTCATTGTTCCCCATTTATCAAGCTTTGCATTATGCTCTGCACGATATAAATGACTGCGCATTGTCTCAAGAGTCAGCATAATTTCTGTTCCTTTATCTTTTACATGCTGAAACTGTTCAATTCCAATAGCCTCCATAATTAAAAGGACAACTCCAAGTATAAATTCAGTTTTCACTACATTTTTGGCAACTACTTGATGCGACATGTGGACAACGGCATTCGTCTCACGGAAGGTTCGGTTGCAAATGGAAGAATTGCCGCAGACAAATACCCGTTCCCAAGGAACGAAAACGTTTTCAAATGAAACAATAGCATCTCCTTCTTCAAATCGCGACCCGAGCGGATGATCCCAATGACTTTTTCCATAGTCAAAGGCTTCGCGGCAAATAAATTTTACGCCTGGAGTATTATTTGGAATTGCAAAAGCTAATGAATACGGGTCATCCCCTTCACTTGATTTTTTAACTGTTGAAGGAAAAACTAATATTTCATCCGTTATGCCGCCTTGCGTAGCCAACAAACGAATCCCATCAACAATAATTCCATCTTTATTTTTCTCGACTAAATGCAAGGAAACATTTGCATCCTTTTGCTCATGCTGAGCTTTAGAGCGATTAATCTGCGGATGTATAAGGGTATGTGTTAAAGAAATATCGTTTTCTCTCGCATATTCATAATATTTTCTTGCGTTCTCCGCATACATTGGATCATCTTCTGCGAACAGATCATTCGCTATTCCCATTGCCATCACTTCAGCATTTAAATAATCCGGAGACCGCCCCATCATTCCGGCGGAAGTTCGAGCCCATTCCTGTATTGCTTTGCGTCTTGCAATCAGTTCTTCTTTTGTAGTAGGCTGCATAAATGTTATACCGACTTTTTCTCCTGTTGTTGGTGAAGTATACAGCATCTTATCAGCTTTTTCATATTGAAGATCGTAAAGTTTTGCCATTGATTGAATCACATTTTTCAATGCAGGATGCTCCGTTACGTCATCTACTTTCTCCCCATGAATGTAAACGCTGCTTTTCGCTTTCTTCAAACGCTCAATATACTCTTTGCCAGTTTTTGCAGGCATCTTCATTCCCCCTTAAATAGATTTTTTCATCCACAATTCGATTTACTTTTTTGAATCTTCAAAAATAATATAACATATGATATCATATATGAAAAATATGAAAAAAATTGGTTTTGTATATAAAAAAAATATACACCTTCACATGAGGTGATCAGATTGATTGACATTAAACAGCTGAAATATTTTGCAGCGATTGTCGAGGAAGGACAAATTACACGCGCGGCGAAAAAGCTGCATATGGCGCAGCCGCCTTTAAGTCATCAGTTGAAGCAATTGGAGGAAACGCTTGGAGTCATTTTATTAGAACGGAACGGAAAAAAACTTGAATTAACGGAATCCGGGAAAATTTTCTACAAAAAAACGAAACAGCTCCTTCATCAATTGAATGATATGATTTTGGAAGTCCAAGAAATAAACGATGGAACGAAAGGCACATTATCAATAGGATGTGTGAAATCATGCTTTTCCTATTTACCCAAAACAATGCGGAAGCTTCTTGAGAAATTCCCCAATGTCAAATTCCATTTAAGAGAAGGAGATACATTCTTAATCAGTGAATTTTTAAAAAGCAGAGAAATAGAGGTAGGGATTATACGATTGCCCATTGATACCGATGAATATCAAACAATAAAACTGCCAAGCGATCCATATGTGGCCGTCATCCCGCAGCATTGGAATTATAAACATCATTCTATTCAAATGAAAGATATAAAAGAAATGCCTTTGCTTCTATTACACCGAATCAGCGGGAAAGGCCAGTATGAAATGGTTGTGAATGAATGCGCGCGGCATGGATTTGAACCAAAAATTTTATGCGAGTGTCCTGATGTAACGATTCTTTTATCATTAGTTGCAGAAGGTGTAGGTGCAACGATTGTCCCAAAATCTGCCGTTTCCAATTTTCAAATTCCAAACATTCAAATGCTGGAAATTGAGGATTCATCCATTACAGCTGAAGCATCGATAATTTTCGAAAAAAATCGGTACCTGTCTAAAAGTGCAGCGAATTTTATTAAGATACTAAAAACTGAATATCCGATTGATGATCAGCTTGGCAGACCGCAGCCAAATAAATAAATGCACACCGAAGAGAATCTTTGTTTGGAATTCATGTCTATTATAGTAGCACAAGGACTTAAAATTGAAATCGAGAGAAGACCTCGACTTAACTAGATTAAAAGGCTGGCTTCTTTTCTCAATATTCTACGGTTGTGTTCGCAAAATATTGGGCGACGGATAGTTTTCATCAACTAAAAAGTGATGAAGAAATATTTCCTCATCACTTCTTAAATCCTGTTGTTGCCCATGTCAATTTATATGTAACTTTCTTTTTGGTTCCTTCGTTAACGAGCTTGAATCTGTAACGATCTTTTGGTGAAAATTTCGGTGAATCGAAACGGGTTGTGCCGTTTTTGTTGGCATTGATCGTTTTGATCGTTTTCCAGCTTCCTTTATTATTTTGTTTAATTTGTATATACAGCTTAAATGTTCCTTTTGCTGCACTTGAAGCTTCAATGCGTCCGTATGAGATGGAGACATTTTTTGTGCTGCTCGTCCACTTTTCTTGATAGCTTGGCGTTTCGACATAATTGGTAAAATAGCCGCTTTTGTATTGAAAAAGAGAAAGACCTGCTGCTTTTTTCGGAGCTGCTCCAAAACTAGCAAAAGCAAAAAGTATTAAGACAACAGCTATTGCACCTATTATGAAGTTCTTTTTCATTATGAATATTCCTCCTATCCCATCAATATCCAGATTGATTATAATATGGGTGGATCATAAATGCATCCTCCGAATGAACTAACATAATTTAATAGAAAGAACCGATTTTTGAAAAATAGTATCTTTCAATCTATGAATGACAAATTGCTGCTTCTCAATCAGCACAAAGAGGAAAAATTGAAGGGCATGAAATTGCCGAAAACGTATTGAAAAAAACGCATGAAATAGTGCTAAATGTCCAGAAGTCCTGATTACGGAGAAGAGCGCTTTTAGGTTTTAAGTTGTTGTTCAGCTGACAGGGACACTACCTAGTGAGAACATCATCCTTTCAGCAAACAGACAAACTCGTCCAAGACGTTTGAATCGCTGCGCCCATTTATAACTGTGCTCCGACAAACTTGTATTAGATGTTATAAAGCGGGAAAGCTCGCAGCCTGTATTATTAACGCGCCGTTAAGAGATAAATTGCAAAATCAACAGAGGTTTTGTGGACAAGCAGCCTTGATAACCTTCTTTGTTTTCCTAGATAAATTGGGAAAATCTCCATGCTCAACTTTAGATCGGTCAATCGCTTACTTCCATTTTTCTCACATGAAAGACACCTTTAGAATACGTGCAGCACAATTTCTTCCATAATAGATTCCGCCTTGATGTAAAATATATGTTTGGAGGATAAAAACATGAAACCAAAGGTGATAGTATATAAAAAATTGCCTGAAGATATTTTAAACAGCTTGAAACAAGTATGTGAGATCAAATATTACCCCGGCAGTGAAGACTATTCTATATTCTTGCATGACTTACATGACGCTGAAGGGATGATTGGCGCAGGAATGCGAATCGATCAGCATTTTTTAAAGCAAGCTCCAAAATTGCGAATTGTCAGCAATGTTTCCGTTGGATATGACAATTTAGACATTCAGGAATTAACGAAACGAAACATTATGGCAACCAATACACCTGATGTTTTAAATGAAACAACGGCTGACGCAATTTTTGGGCTGCTCCTTATAACAGCTAGAAGAATGGCGGAGTTAGATCGTTACGTAAAAGAAGGCAAATGGGAAGCCCCGATTGGAGAAAATTTATTTGGTGTTGACGTTCATCATAAAACACTTGGGATTATTGGCATGGGGAAAATCGGCACCGCCATTGCCAAAAGAGCACATTTCGGTTTTGGCATGAACATTTTATATCATAACCGATCCCGCAATCAAAAGGCAGAGGAACAATTTCATGCCATCTATTGCGAGCTTGAGGACTTACTAAAACAATCAGACTTTGTCTGCCTCATGACGCCGTTAACATCAGAAACAAAGCATTTAATCGGGCTAAAACAATTTCAATTGATGAAACGAAGCGCCATTTTCATCAACGGTTCAAGGGGCCAGACCGTCAACGAAAAAGACCTTATTTACGCGCTCCAAAACAAACTCATTTTAGGTGCCGGGCTTGATGTATTTGAACAAGAACCTGTCCCGAAAGATCACCCTCTGTTAAAAATGAATAATGTCGTCACATTACCGCATATCGGCTCAGCAACTTATGAAACGCGGTATGCAATGGCAAAACTGGCGGCGGAAAATTTAATAAAGGGGCTGAAAGGATTATGTCCGCCCAATTTAATAAATCAAGAAGTGATGCGAAAGTGAATTGCTAATTTCAAACATTGACCATCGGAAACACTCCTTTCCAAAAAATCTTTTCAAAGAAAAAAAGCGCTCTCCACGGAGGCGCTTTTTTCTTTGAAAACATAAAATGTGAGTCCTTAAACTGCTGCTTGCTGAAACCTAGATAAATAATGATTCATTCAAGCCGTTCTAAGTTCAGCCTTTAGCTCCAGGCTGAGGAGGCTCGCACTCTTTTTGCAATGAGCTGCTTTTTCTGTTATATTTCATTCGCTGCTGATGATTGTGCTGAAATAATCAAATCGTTTTCTTAAAGCATTCAGCAGTCATGGATGCTAGTTTTTATTTGCAGATCGGACGTTGGATGATCTGCTTTATTTACGTATTTAGTTAAATAATTCGTGAAATGGAATTTTTTTAAAAAGATACTTTTTACAAAAATGTCATTTATGTTAATATAAAAAAAGATATTTCTATTTTCCGGTCATCAGATGACCCGTTTATCTGTTGTCAGAAAATTTAATAAAATGAAAGGAGGCGGACAAAGCTCTAAATGAACTGAAAGCTTCGTGAAAATGAAAGCGTTTAAACAATTCGATTTTATAACGAAAAATTTAAAGAGGGGGAGAAAGCCATGGTCAAGGGTAAATGGAAAATATTGATTGCCAGTTTAGTAGGAAGTGCGATTGAATGGTTTGACTACTTTCTTTATGGAACAGTTGCATCATTAGTTTTTAACCAATTGTTTTTTGTTAATGAAGACCCTACAGTCGGATTATTAATTGCCTATACTTCTTTTGCTTTAGCGTTTTTCCTCAGACCTGTTGGCGGAATTATTTTCAGCCATATTGGCGACAGGTTAGGAAGAAAGAAAACATTGGTTTTAACCCTTAGCTTAATGGGAATTGCCACATTTGGCATGGGGGTAATGCCTACGTATCAAGTGATCGGAATTTGGGCTCCTATCTTTTTGACTCTGTTGCGTTTCATACAAGGTTTAGCTCTTGGCGGAGAATGGGGAGGCTCTGTTTTACTAGCTGTTGAATATGCTTCAAAAAATAATAGAGGTTTTTTTGGAAGTGTACCTCAAATGGGAATTTCTTTAGGATTGATTTTAGGCACCCTTGCCCTTTCAATTATGTCACTTTTGCCGCATGATCAATTTATGTCATGGGGCTGGCGTGTTCCATTTCTGTTAAGTGCATTGCTTGTAATTTTCGGGCTGTGGATTAGAAAAGGAATTGATGAGACGCCTGCCTTTAAAAAAGCTCAACAAGAAGGAGAGGTTGCTAAAATTCCATTGGTAGACACTCTTCGCTACCATTGGAAAGAGGTTTTAATTGCGATGGGTGCAAAAGTCGTGGAAACTGCACCGTTTTATATATTCGGTACGTTTATTGTATCGTATGCCACTTCAACTTTGAATTTTGATAATACAGATGCATTAAATGCTGTACTGATCGGCTCTATCGTAGCTACAATCGTCATTCCGCTCGTCGGAAGCTTATCAGATCGAATCGGACGAAAAACGATTTATATTAGCGGAATTATACTCACTATTTTATATGCGTTCCCATATTTTTGGATGCTTCAACAAAATTCGGTGTTTTTATTAATTTTAGCAACGGTGATCGGCCTAGGTGTTATTTGGGGATCTGTGAATGCAGTTCTCGGCACAATGATTTCAGAAATTTTTTCGGCCAAAGTTCGATATACGGGAATATCTCTAGGCTATCAGCTTGGGGCTGCAGTTGCCGGAGGGACCGCACCGTTAATTGCAACCGCTTTATTAGTGGAATTTAACAATTCCTACATTCCTGTTGCCATTTATATTATTTTCGCTGCATTGATCAGCTTCATAGCTATTTGGTCTGTAAAAGATGGAGCGAATAGAGAGCTGAATGATAAAATACAAATAAAGGCTTAAGAAAATTACAAAGCCCAGATTATTCCATTCCATGTGGATAATCTGGGCTTTATTTCTCACCATACTTGGGGTTGTTAATAGAAAAATGAATAATTTTTCCATTAATACGTATAAAAAAGCGAAAACTCTAGTATCGTAATTGTTGACTAGACAAACTAATTTATCAAATCTATGCTGCCATTACCATCTTTTTTATGGTTTCTATGCCTTCTGATGGAGTGCCTGCTGTTTTTCCAACCCAAGCAGCACCTCCATGCATTCTTTGTCCCATTTGCTTTGGGAAAAAATAAAATAAAACTCATCAAAAAGGGGGGATGGATACCGAAACAACGAACATCTTTTCTTTCGTATCCGCCTAGAAACGGGAAGGAAATTTGTCACCCCCGCCTTTTGATGATGAACCTTTTATTTTGCAATCTTCCTTATTTTTCATACTTCACAAACGGATCAGCAATGGTAATTTTTTGCGCTTCTGCATCGCTGGTGCCTACATATAGATCAGCTGTTCCATCCCCTTTTCTGATTAAACCGCCGCTGAAAACTACATTGACAAGGTCAGGCCGCTTGGCAGCGCCTTTCAAAAAATGGGATCTCGTTGCAATGAGTTCCATATCAGAAAATTTCATTGTATCAGGATCTAATACAAACACCATCGGATAATAATGGCGGTTCCCTTGTTCATCTTTGCTTGCTATATGTCCGAGCACACCAATCAGACCGTTAGAAAGCAAATGCAGTTCGTTTGCTCCTCCCCATTCTTCATCCGTAAATTGGCCCTCTAAAAGCGTGGCTTTTTCGAGATTTTCGGGATTAAGATCATCAAGAGTCGGTATTCGGATAAACCCAATTTTGCCGAGACCGCCTTTCTCGCCTTGAGGCCTTGTCAACACTCCAATTGATCCGTCTTTTAATTCAATCACTCTGATATCCTTCATGCCTTCAGGACCTTTAGCGAATTTTTCTAAATCTGCAATATTTTTCCCTTTATAAAAAAGCGTTCTCCACCAAAGTGAGCTTTTAAAAGTGGGATGCGGAAAAATTTCAACTCCGCCAAAAACTAAATCTCCGCCAATTCTCGTCACGAACGGATCCTGCAGCTGAAATTTCGGCGCTCCTTCTTTCGGAATCCACTTTCCATCCCGATTTACAAAGAAATATACTTCTGAATGCTCGCTGTTTCGAGGCTCTACTCTACCTGCTATGACAAGTTCCCCATCATCTAAAAACGGCGCCGAGATATTATATACGTCCCTATTTCCTACACCTTTGAAAATTAACTTTTGTGGATTGATCGGCTGAGGAGCATTTTCAAATTCTTTTAGCAGCTTAGCGCTTGACTTAATGCCCGTTTTCTCCAACCGCACAAAAGCTCCCTCCACACTTTTGCATTTCTGTTTCTAGCAAAGACTTTCTGATGTTTTATCATATTCAATTCCAATGATGCTTGACAATGATGTGTAACGGGGGAAAAATATTTTACAAATGGATTCATCATATTATTTACCTTTTCAAAAGAATTCTTTTAATTATTTTACATAACAAAAGTATTTCGTCAATTATATCATTTACAAAGATCAGCAAATTATTTATATGCCCTGCCCTATTTCAAATAAAACATTTTCAAAGTTTTTCCATTATTTCTTCAAGAGGAATTTCCGCACCTGCAATCGATTGATCCGATGCACCATAATAAATCCGAACTGTACCATTTTCCGTCAAAGCTCCGCATGTAAATACAACCTGACCGAAGAATCCGTTCATTTCATAATCCGCTTCAGGCTTTAAAATGGGTTCCTCCGTCTTAGCTAACATTCTCCCAGGATCATTCAAGTCTAGAAGCAGAGCACCTAAAGAATAGCAGTCGTTTTGATCAGCGCCATGATAAATAGCTAACCAGCCTCTATCGGTTTTAAACGGAACTGCTCCCCCGCCAATGCGGCAGCTGTCCCATCCTTTTTCGCTAAGACTAAGCAAATGCCGATGATTTCCCCAATATAAAAGATTGTCCGATTCAGCAATCCATATTTCCGGTCTGCCGATTCCTTTCGGTACAGGCCGATGCAGCGCATAGTACTTGCCATTAATTTTTTCAGGAAAAATGGCCACATCTTTGTTTTCAGGATGAAAAATTAACCCTAGCCGCCTGCATGTTTTAAAATCAGTTGTTGAGGCAAGCCCCACTCCAATGCCTTCAGGCGACACTGCGCTGTACTGAATGTAAAAAGATGCACCAATCTTAGTAATTCTTGGGTCTTCAATCCCCCATGCTTCACGTTCAGTTTCCGGATACATGAAAGGTTTATCATCAATGGTGAAATTCCGTCCGTCTTTGCTGCGGGCAAGCCGAAAATAAGATAAAGATGTGACATAGGCAGCTCTATGCATGGAATCACTGTAAAAAATCATTCTTGGGTCAGAAAAATCATATCTTTTGTCATTTTTTTGCAATTCCATCTCTTTCAGCTTTCCTTTTCCTGAAGAAAAATCGATATAAGAAATTTTCACGACATTTGGATCAGTACAGACAGGACGCTCAGCAACGCGCAGCAATAAAAGCACTTCGCCGTTCAACTGGGCAACACCAGCATTAAAAACTCCTATTACTTCATGTCCACGGTGAAAAGGTTTTACATCGTCCGGAGCAATCAGTGGATTTTCTGGAAAACGAAAAACTTTCACAACCAATGCCTCCTGTTTTAAAAAAATCTAGGAAGTTTTTTGAATTGCCATGTTATTTTTCTTCAATGTCCCCTTTTCAATTCCTGTTACCAATTGTGATCGAATGTTAAACAATCCATGATCAACGTTTGAATTATCTATCCAAAGAACATCTCATTTATACAGCGTCGCTAATATAAATATTCAGAATAAAAATCAAGGTTGATATGGCAATTTTCAATCAAAGGTAAGAGTTAAAGCATGAAATCCAGCTGTCCAAAAATCCACAAACACCTCTTGAATGGATTGGCAAGGCAAAACGCAGCACTTATGTATTGAAAGATGAGCCATTATTTTTATGGTGACAAAACAAACGAAAGATTGACATACTGCATAATGACAGGGATGGTTATCAAGGGGCGTACAGAGCAAATTCAAACAAAATTCTCTATATAAAAATGACAGTCCGATGGGTTCCTAAAATGAAGGATTGGGGAGGAATACTACTGTGAAGGACAAAAATAATCGAATAAAATTTGTAAATGTCCTTCATAGAGGCAATGAAGTCCAACAAGAAGCAATTGTATGTGCTGAATGTCCATCATAAAACTTTTGAAGAACGTAATTCAGAAAGAGAACATCAGAAAAATCCTTCATAAGACTTCTGAAGGATTAAACAAGATAGGAAAAAATGGTTTGTCCGATAAATCCCTAAAATGAAGTGGCTCCAAAAAGTCAGTTAACTTGGGCACCTCTCCAACGGAATATTTTGACTGTACCAAATGAATGGCTCCAAAAAGTCAGTTAACCCTGACTTTTTGGACAGCCCTACCATCTAAGCGTCTATTCATTTCGATTTTTTCCACCTTAGTCTGTCTTAAAAACGCTTGGCAGACAAGGAACTGATCTTTAGAGAAGATGCGAATCGAACCAAAAAAGTTCATGAGCGGACGAGGCCAGTGACGCTGGATGAAAGCATTCGCCGACAGTCTGAATGCCTCCCAAATAAGGAAGGCTAGACTTTGTTCAGCTGTTTTTATTCATTTGTATATTTTGCAAATGAAGCTCCAAGCAGGCAACAATAGTTCAAATGGCAAGAATAAGCTTTCCGCATAGCTCAAACAGCGGCTGAAAATTAAAGCCTAATTTCCGGATAAAACAATACTTTGCCGATGAACTCTTTTTTTTCTAAAATTTTTTCAAACATTTTCGGTCCTTCCTCTAACGTGATGCGATGTGTGATCAGCGCCTCAGCGTTTATTTTTCCGGTTCTCATACAATCGATGGTCGTTTTCCATTCTTTTCCCGGAAACGGAGACGATATGGCATTCCAAGATCCTAATACGGTTAATTCGTTTCGGACGATTTTTTCAAAGTAAAATCTTTCGACTAGGACGTCTCCGTATGGAATTCCCATAAATACAACCTGCCCTCTCTTTTTCGCTAATGAAAAAACTTGGGCGGAAGTTACAGGGGATCCCGCTGATTCTACAGCAATGTCTACTCCTTTTCCATTCGTCAGCTCCATGATTTGATCATATGCCGATTTTTCAAGAGGATTAATCGTAAAATCCGCTCCCATTTCTTTGGCAATATTTAATTTCTGATCATCGATATCAATCGCAAAGATTTCACTTGCTCCAAAAATTTTTGCCCATTGGACTGCGAGAAGCCCGATAGTTCCGCATCCCATGACAGCAACGCTGTCACCCGGCTGCAACGATGTCCGGTAAAGCCCGTGTACGACAACGGATGACGGCTCAATCAAAGCAGCGGAGTCATAGCTTATCTCGTCCGGTATTAAAAGCACATTTTCACTAGGCAATTTCACATATTCGGCAAAGGATCCCGGCTGTAAGGCTCCAATAACATGCAAGCTTTCACATTGGGACAAAATCCCTTTTTTGCAGCTTTCACATTTACCGCAATATAAAGCAGGACAGCCGACAACCCTGTCTCCTGCTTTTACATGAGAGACAGAAGGACCAACTTCTACCACTTCACCGGAAAATTCATGTCCCCAAATCATCCCTTGTACGTAAGGTCCCAGTTTTGCATATCTTGAAATGTCTGAACCGCATATGCCTGTTGCTTTTACTTTAATGATCACGTCGTTCTCATTTTCTATCCTTGGTTCACTAGCATCCTCGAACCGCAGATCTCGTTTTCCGTAAAGTTTTAGTGCTTTCATTTCCTATTCCCTTTCCCGCATGGTTTAATTTTCGTTATGAACCTTCATATCTTGCTCCGAACGAACACCTTTAGATTTATTTTTGAAAAGCTTGTAAAATGCAACTGCCAACACGATTGAATTTATGATAAATTGATGTTCAATATAAAAATCGCTGACCATTCTCCCATACGGTCCAAGAATAAAATCTATGATGCTCTCAATCATTTTTTCACCTTCTTATTGACATGTTTGTCAATACTTTACTTCTTCCCCTTTGCCAAGACTTACATGAGACATATCCCCACCTGCTATGCGGTGGGGAACAACTGATTATTCATGAACAGGAGTTAAAATAACTTTAATTGCATCGCCGCTTTTAATTGCTTCGTATGCTTTATCCCATTCAGAAATGTTGAATTGATGTGTTACAAGTGTTTTAGTATTTACTCTATTTTCATTCATCAAGGCTAAAGACGGCTCCCAATCGCTTGGTTTTTGACTGCGAGATCCGGTAAATACAATTTCTTTTTGAATAATTTTTTCCATATCAATAGGGATTTCAGATTTTGCATAAATGCCAACCTGTACAAATTGGCCTTTCTTTTTCAATAAATCGAGCCCCATGTTCAAAGCAGGTACAGCACCGGTACATTCAAATACTGCGTCTACACCGTAGCCATCCGTCAAATCATTGACTAATTGTTTGACGTCTTCTTCTTGAATGTTTACGGCATAATCCAGTCCAAGCTCTTTTGCCTTTTCCAGCCGCAGCTTGTCATTGCTTAATCCGGTTATGATAACTTTAGCTCCTAAATCTTTTACGACTTGAGCGACTAATAAACCAATCGGACCGGGGCCGAGTACTAAAACGACATCACCTTGATGAATCGTAGCTTTCTTTACTGCATGATGTGCACATGCAAGCGGCTCCGTCATCGCTGCAGATAGAAAATCTACATTTTCAGGAAGCTTATGAACACTTTCTTTACGTGCAATCAAATAGGTTGCAAAGCTTCCATCTTGCTGCGTGCCCAGCCCTTTTCTGTTGCTGCATAAATTGTAATCACCGGACTTACAGTATTTACATGTTCCGCATATATAATAAGTAGTTTCAGAGGTTACCCGATCTCCTACCTGAAATTCAGTTACATTCTCCCCGACTTCTGCTACTACACCGGAAAATTCATGGCCTAACGTAACGGGGGCCTTCACTTTGTAATGTCCTTCATACGTATGAATGTCCGTACCGCATATTCCGCTGTATTTCACTAAAATTTTGACTTGATCCGGTCCGACTTTCGGTTCTTCCACATCTACTATTTCCAAGTTCCCAAATCCTAGTTCTTTTTTTACTAAAGCTTTCATTTCTTTATCCCTCCAGCAAGCTGCAATATTGGAGACTATTAATTGAATAGCGCAAAAATTCTATAGATAACGTAATTGATCAGATTTCCACCTTGGTCGATACTAGAGATTTTGCTCGCTCCTTCAGGCATGTTAAATTTAGATTCTACAGCCATCTCAGTATGGAGCGCCGCCAAATCTGTCGCCATGTACAGTGACAGGGCGATTAACAACGTACCAACGATTACCGAATGAACAATGTTTCCTCTTGCAGCACCGACAATAAATGCAACAATGAAAGGAATGGTAGCTAAGTCCCCAAACGGAAGAACGTTATTTCCAGGTAAAATAATGGCGATTGCAACTGTGATCGGTACTAAAATAAGAGCTGTTGAAATTACGGACGGGTGACCAATTGCAACGGCAGCATCTAGCCCGATATAAATATTTTGTGCGCCGAATTTCTTTTGAAGCAGTTCTCTAGCTGATTCAGAAATCGGCATTAAACCTTCCATTAAAATTTTCACCATTCTCGGCATTAACACCATAACTGCTGCCATAGACATCCCGATTTCGATCGTATCTCCGACAGAATATCCAGCCAATAATCCTAATGCGACACCTAAAATTAGCCCCATAAAGATCGGTTCACCAAAGATCCCAAATCTTTTTTGAATCGTTTCCGGATCAGCATTTAAATTTTTAAGACCTGGTATTTTTTGAATCAATTGGATCAATGGGATACCAAGAACTGCGTATGAAACCGTGCTTCCCGTTGCAACAGAAATTCCCGGAAGCCCGAAATATTTATCAAGCATCGGAGCTGTCCAATCTGCAATTTTCAAGCAAGCAATTTGGAATAATACCGCGGCAATTAAACCTTGAAAAATACTGCCTGATAACGTATATACAATTGCACCGGTAAAAGTGTAATGCCAAAAATTCCAAATATCTACATTCATTGTTTTTGTCGTTTTTGTCACAAGCATCAAAACATTTACTAACAATCCGAGAGGAATGATAAAGGCTGCGATTGGGGAGGCCCAAGAAATCGATGCAGCAGCCGGCCAACCTACATCAATAACATTCAGTTCGATTCCAAATCGATCAACCATTCCTTGAGCTGCCGGCCCTAGATTATTGACTAAAAGATCAACTACTAAGAAAATCCCTACGAATGCAACACCAATCGTCAAACCGGCCCGAAAGGCTTTTCCGGGTTTTTGTCCGAAAATTAACCCTAGTATAAAAATCGCTACGGGCAAAATAACTGTTGCACCTAAATCTAAAAATGCTCGTATCGCATCAACAAAACCTTGCATATTTTTCCCCTCCTTAAACCCCTACCAAAATAATCAAACGTTTGTTTAATTTTTCAGCGCTTCCAAAATTTCTTTTTTCACTTCATCCAGTCCAATGCCTGTTAAGAAAGCGCGTGCATTAATAACCGGGAACGGGTACTCCTGTTGTACAATTGTTGTACTAATTAATAAGTCAGCCGTGTCCACATAAGAACCAACTTCTGTAATTTTTATTTGAATAATTTCACATTCAATGTTATGTTCTTTGCAAAGCTGTTGCACCGCATCATTGACAATAGTTGAAGTAGCAATTCCAGCACCACATGCGACTAATACTTGTTTTTTCTTCATTTCAATTCATCTCCTTTAAATCTAAACATTCTATAATTTTTGTTTTGATTAATGTTTTATTTTTTTCTGTTGTTAAAAACTTGATGACATCCTCGTTTTGAAAGATGCTTATCAGTTTTTGCAAAATTTTCAAATGAGAATCTTGCTTGTCGATCGCTAATAAAAACACAATCTTTACCGGAGTTTTTGCCTCCTGCTCCCCCATAATTCCAAACTCAACAGCGTCTTTTAGTATCGCCAAGCTGATCGCCTTTTTATTGACATGAACGGAATCCGTATGGGGAATGGCGACAGATATATTACTGGAAGTTGGGAGACCGGTCGGAAAGGTTTTTTCCCTCTCAATAATTGCATCTATAAAACTCTCTTTTACAAAGTTTTTTTCGTAAAGATGGTTTCCCATTACTTTCAAAACTTCTTCCTGATCCTTCGCTTTTAAGTCGCAAAAAATCAAAGATTCATCAAAATGCAAATCAATCACTGGTATATCACCTACTCCATTAATAAAAGAGCTTTTATTCTTGTGCATATAATTTCAGAACTTCATGTAAGTCTTTCATGCTTTGTGCGTTCAATACTTTATTCAAATCCTGTTCATTTCTCACTAAATTCATTAATTGCATGAATGCTTTTAAATGTTGATCTTTATCTAAAGCTGCAATCACAATGATTAACTTAATGGACTGATAGTTTTCAAAGGCTACTCCTTTTCGCAATTTCAATAAGCTCATCGATAAACGATTTACTCCTTCATCAAGTGAAGCATGTGGAATGGCTACATGTTCACTGATGACAAAATAAGGATCTGATTGGCAATGTTTGATCATTGCTTCAACATATTGTTCTTTAATGCTTTTATCCTTCAGCAAAGGCTGGGCCGCCAGTTTAATCGCTTCTTCCCAACTACGAACCGAATGGCGGAATATCATCGTTGAAGGAGTAATTAAATCGCATAAATTCGGATTTTTAATAGAATGATTTTCTAACTTGTTGTTAGAGCCTTGGTGAATATAGCTTTGAATCGCATTGTAAAGCTCTTTTTTATTTTTAATGACAGCATGCTTTTCAATAATTCCCATTAATTCTTCAACATTTATTACTTCAGGTACAAACCCATATAAGTCAGACATCACTTCTTTTCGCAATCGTCTTTTTTCTTCAGCACCAATAAAATGATCTACAAGGAAGAACTTTTTATTTGTTTTCAAATAAACTGGAGAAAAGACAATGTCATAATCCATTTCATATTGTTGGAATTCGCGCACAGACAATGAATCAAGAAAAATAAATTCAGGAAACAGTTCTCTTAGCGTCCCATACATCAATCTGGAAACTGATATTCCTTTTGGGCAGACAACTATGGCTTTCATTCTTTGGCTAATATTGTCGCCCTGCCTGGAAAGCCACCCGCCGATTAAAATTGTTAAATAAGCAATCTCACTTTCCGGAATAGCTGAACCGATTAAATCTTCCAGCGGTTTAACCGATTTTTTAACAAGATGATGCAATTCCTTGAAATTTTTATTGATATCATCAAGAACATCATTTGTATCAGTTAAATTGTATTTAATTCGAAAATAGGCGGGCTTCATATGAAGGACGAGCTTTTGAAGAAGCTGCTCTTTATCCTTCAAAAAAATGAACGTATTTTTTTCAAAGTTGTCGATCACTTGACTTAGCGCGCTTTTTAATTCAGGAATTTCTTTATCAATCTCCTCTTTAGACCAATAAACATTCGTTGTCAGCAAGTTCAGAGTAATAAAGAGCCGTTCTTCCTCTGAAACATTTGGAAAATCATGCAAAAGTTCTTCCGTTGCCAAGTATTCTTTTGTGCCGGAAATCTCATTATAATTAAGGTTAAAAGAACCGATATGATGGCCTTTCCGTATTCTTCTTAAAATAAAAATTAAAATATAAGGCATTAACTCAAGTTTTTCGTCTGTAAATTTCAGATTTAACGATGCCTCCACTTTTTCGAGGCGATTTTTAAATTCCTCTAACTCATCTACAGATAATTGCGAAATCTGAATGATCTTTTCTTTTCCTTGATCTGCTGTCCAGATGCTGTTCGTGATAGAGATTAACAGTTTCCGGCATTGAAATTCGTCTCCCTCAATGACGTATCCATATTTTCTTGAATACTTGTATTCAAGGCCGTGTTGTTCGACAATATCCTTTACTTTTTTCAAATCGTCAATAACGGTATTCTTGCTCACTTTTAGTTCAGATGTGAAATGAGCCAACGATAAGGCATCCATTCTCGTTAAAATCATCAATATAATGAAATGGACGCGCTGCAGTTTCGATAAATCATAAAAATCGACTGATTGAGTATTTTCCTTTTCACTCAATACTTTTAGTAAACTCGGATCTACAACAAAATAGCCGTGATTTGTCCTTTCAATCTGAGGGAAATTTTGTTCATAAAGCCAATCATTGATCTTGGAAAAACTATAATTGATCTGTCTCTTGCTCAAGTTGAATTTTTGAGCAAGTTCATTGCTACTAATGTTTGGATTTTTGATTACTTCTTTCAAAAGACAATTGCTTCGAATGTCTAGTAGCATTTGTACCTCCTTTCTAAGCACAATTTTAGGCCACTTTTCCTAAAATTGATTACGCTTTCATTCCTTTTTTTGAATTTTCGCTTTACAATTTTGGGATGAACTGATCTGTTCTCGTTATTATCAAATATTAAGGACACCTTCTGAACGAATGACATCCTCCTTCTGATAAATCTCATTTTCAGGCATTAAGGCAGTCCGAAATGGATGCTGCATCAAGTAAATGGATTTAAATCCAATTACTTATTTAATTTATCTATAGACTTCCCAACAAGGATTTAGAATATAAAGAAGTACAAGGTCAAAGATCTTACCCAGTCGCTTGTAATCAACAGCGACGAAAAAACTGTCCATCCGGAAAAGATAAGACGGGATTCGTTTGACACTTACTGTAAAATCGAATGTCCTTGGATGTACGAGCTCTTCTTAACCGTCTTGTTAGGAATCAGCTAATATACTAACACAATTACATAATGTTATTTATAATTTCATAAAAGAAACATAATGAAAAATATTTAAAATTTTATCTAAATTTTAAAATATAATTATAAAAAATCCATATTTTATCATAAATTAAGGAAAGATATATGAATCATAATACAAATTCTTATTATTCATTCGTATAAAAAACGTAATTTTTTTATTGAACTCAAATAAAATTTACTGTATATTCTAATTATTCTTATAATTAAAAATTCTATGGGGTGGGATTAGCTGATGAGCGATTTTTCAAATGAGAAATTCACGGTTGCTGCCGTACAAGCCTCTTCGATTTTATATGACAGGGAAAAATGCTTGGAAAAAGCTATTTCGCTAATTGAAGAATCGGCGAAACAAGGGGCTCAATTAGTTGTATTGCCTGAGTCTTATATTCCTGGCTATCCGTATCACATCTGGTTAGGAACACCAATGTGGTATCATGAACTATTTAAGGAATGGTTTCTCAATTCTGTAGAAATACCTAGTAAAACAACTGATGCTTTATGTGAAGCTGCACGAAAACATAATATACATGTCGTTATTGGTATTTCAGAGCGCGACGGAAAAACATGCTATAACACAATTTTATTTATTGATAATAAAGGGAAAATTTTTGGCAAACACAGGAAATTGATGCCGACTCATGTTGAGCGTGTTCATTGGGGCATGGGAGATGGAAGTTATCTAAATGTTTATGACACAGAGCTGGGACGAATGAGCGGGCTGGTCTGCTGGGAGCATACTATGGATTTGGTACGTCATTCCCTTATCGCACAACGCTCCCAGCTGCATTGTGCCGTATGGGTAGGATTTTCAAGTATAACGGGTTGGGATACATTATTTGATATGTCTACTGAACTATCTGCGCGTTATCATGCTCAAGTAGGCGGATGTTTTGTTATCAATTGTCAAAGTACAGTCGACAAGGACAATGTGGAAAAGTTAACACAGACTGATTATCAAAAAGAGTGGATAAAGCCTGGAGGGGGCTGGACGGCGATTATCGCACCCGGTGGTTCCATATTATCCGGTCCTTTAAAAGGAAAGGAAGGTATTTTGTACGCTGAAGTTGATATGAAATTAATTGCTGATATGGCACATTGGCACGATGCCATCGGACATTATTCACGACCTGATGTGACTAGTCTTCTGTTAAACCGCGAGCCTTATAAAGTGCTCCGAGATATGAACAATGCCAATAACATTAGTAATCCGAAGAATGGAAGTGGTCATGATCAACAATCTGTTGATCAAATAATGAACTTGTTAAAGCAATTAGAACAAAATCTTCGAAGCAGTGAATCAGATGAGCTCAGCAGAAGATTATCAGAAATTCAGCGCGAAGCCGTTCATGCATTTACAAGGGGGAATTAACCATGTGTCTTTGTTCTTTCGGTCCGAATTCTGGTGTTCACACTTATGATGTGACAAAATCAAAAGTAACGTATTTCAAATATAATATCAATGATCGTACTTTAGTTACGAACAAACAAGAGCAAGCAGATAGTGAAGCGTTGCCTAAGGGAAAAAGTCAATCATTATAAGCATATGCAACAAAAACTCCCTTGTTTTTCTCGAAACTAGGGAGTTCTGAATGACAGAAATATAGCCAATTTTTCAAACGAACGAACATTCGTCTGTTCTTCATTATAAATCGCCGACCAGCAACCATTACGGATCAGCAGGTTGCAAATAAACAGAGACAAACAAAATCCGAAATGTTTCTGACCGCAAGCTGCCATTGACCGTCATCTTGTATGGAAAGAGCATCTTGAAATTTTAGCTCAGAGTTAAGCAGGAAAAATCAGGAGCTTTACAATCGGTATTTCGAAAGAACGGCTCTTCTTGTGATTATTTTGCAAAACGAGGTGCTCTAAGTATGCTCCTATAGTCTATGATTTCACGATTCCTTGACGCCACATGATCCAATATGAAACGGAAACTTTATTTTATACGCTAACTCTTGAAAGTCTATAAAAGGATTGCGGTTTCCCTGTATATAATAAATCGATTGGTTCCGATGCTTTTCATAGATGGAAACGGGAAACGATTCATGCCAGTGAATCAGTAAAGAAAGATTAATTTGTTTAAGGCTGCTTTTTTTTATTTCATTCGGGTATCGCAATAAAAAATACATCATTGCTCTCGCAACAGTACCTTTGCCATGTTCCGGTTCGAATCGGCCGTCTTTGACAACTCCGCAGCGATTGCGGATTTTTTCTTTTGGCGATTCCGGCTGATAAAAAGAAAAATCATGAAAAGGATAATTGGATCGTTTGACATTGCACTCCGGATGACAAACAAATAAATGATGCAAATCGCTTTTCATCGGTTCCCGTGCATGAAACCAAGACTGCGGAACAATATGTTCTGTATTATATTTTAAACGCAAGTCAATGCTTTTCATCTTTTTCAATAAAGAAATGTCCTTTTTGCTCACTATTTCTAAAAGAGCTTGAAATTGCTCATATCTTTTTTGAATTATTTCGAAATCTTCTTGTATGATTCGGCTAGGATCGCTTTTTTCGCCAGAATAGATGCTTTTCACTGTTCCATCCGGCTGCAAATCGACCCACGTATACAAATAATGATCTTTGCATATAAAATACGGCAGCTGATTTTTATGTGTTTTTTTCACTAGATTATGATAATGGTAAAATAGGTTCAGCCCCTTGATTTCTTTTCCGATGACATTTTTGTAATAATGCTCTATATCTTTTTTATCTTTTTCTGGATCATAATAAAACTTCGTGTTTTGGCGGATTTTTTCCTGATTCTGCAAAAGAGTAAGAGATGTCCGAGTACGATCTTTTTTCTGCCACTCCTTGTGCTCTGCAATATTTTTAATTAAAGGTGCATCTTTTCTCCTTTTTCTTCCCATCATTCCTCATACCTCAATAATTAGTATCATGCTTGCAAACAATGAAACTTTGTTACTTTTGCAGCTTGCGAAATACAAGAAAAAATTTTCATCGTCAACAGCCAATCAAAAACCTTCTATTATTCTTTATTAATGGAATAATGCCAAACTCCTTTTTCCATCTTCTTTCTAATTTTTCCGTTTAATTCCAAATAATCTAGATGTCCTATAATTTCAGACATCACAAGCGAAAACTGCTCCGAATACTTATTTCCATAATAGGCTTGGGCTAGACCGCTCGCGGTTGTTACCCCGTTTAAAATGAGATTCATAATTTTTTCTGCTTTTTTCTCAATCCCTTTTAATCTTTTATTTATTAAATCTTTCGGGTCTTGAATGAATACGCCGTGTCCCGGAAATACGAGATCGAGAGGCAAATCCGAAACTTTCTCTAAAGAATGTTTATGCTGGAGTAAAGTCGGCATCCGCCGTCCAAAAGAATCGGGTTCGACAAGTGCGTTGCTGGATATATGCTGAATCAGCAAATCACCTGAAATCATCCAACGATGCTTTGGATCATACAGCGCAATTTGATCCGGAGCATGTCCGGGCACCTCGATAATTTGAAAATCCAAATGGCTGTTCTCGACTGGAATGATCTCCGCTTGGATAGCAAGTTTTCTGTTTTTCACAATCGATTCTTTTAAATAATCGACCTGCTTTCTTCCTGCTTCATGACATCCCATTTCCTCATATAATTTAGAAAAAAACTCCACCCTCATCTCAAGAAATTGGCGGTCTCTCTTTAAGCGCGGGATCGCATTTTTGTGGGCATAAACTTGAATGGGGTGATCCGCAATGATTCGATTCACTAATCCGACATGATCTATATGGTTGTGAGTTAAAATGATTTCGGTTAAGTCATGCAAAGCCAACCCGTTTTTTTGCAGCGCTTCCAACAATGCATTCCAACAAGCCTCATGATCCAAACCGGCATCTATTAAAGCAAGGGATTCTTTTGCTTTCACTAAAAAAAAGTTGATCGTTCTTAAATTAGACGGAACATCGACGATAATCGGGATGATTTCATAATTTTGCTTGCGAAGCTCCATATTTTTACTCCCCCTTTGTTTTGACGAACCAAATAAACCGCTTAAAACCCCCGACTTTAAAATTTGATACAAAGCGAAAAAAAAAGTTATGTGATTTATTCCAGTCTTTGCAGTGCAGACGCTTACTTTAACCAAATCCCCATTTTTGCCATACCCTTTGGAAAATTTAGAACTGTATAAACATATTATATGTTTTTTTTAAAAGGTTTGTAAAAGAGGGTCTGCCAATTTATTTACAACTTGTAAGGGAAACAACACAATATCAATTATTCCTGGGGTTCGGTCACGGATCACGCTGTTGTCTTTGCCGCTTCAGAGAAAAATCCACAGGTAATCTGGCTTACAAGGTGCTGTTAATCGAAGCGCTTCACATAAAAACATCTAAGCTCTTTATTGAAAAACAAATAACCCCTTTCCTAAAATTCAATGGAGAGGGGAGGAAATCAGCTTGAACCTTAAAATCATACAGCTTCATATTCTTTTCAACATGTTGATCTAAAATTAGATTACATTTTAGTTAGGCATATCTGATTCATATTTTCAAATCATGACCCTGCAATGTTTTCTAAGTCGAATGGAGCTTATTTCAAATTAAAGCTTAATAACCTAGTTCACGGGAAATTTCTTTTGCTGTCTTCAATAATTCCTTGGTGTATATAGAATTTTCAGATATATCTATAACACCGGATAGACCAATCACAGTTAATGCTGCGACGAGCTCTTTATTTGGTCCGAAAATTGGGGCAGAAATAGCTGTGATTCCAGGCAAATACGATTGAGTATAAGCATATCCTTCTTTTTTTATTGTTGATAGTGTTTCCTCTAATTGCTTTTGATTCATTTGATTTTTGGAAAGCTCACGATCAATTAAATCTTTTGTTTTAGTTTCTGGATAAAAAGCAGCAAAAATATTTCCAGTTGCACTAGTCGTTAGAGGAACGATCGATCCGACTCGAACATTAATTTTAATTAGTTTGCTGCTTTCTTCCCAACTGATAAAAATCGGCCCCTCATTTTCAATCCAAATAGCTAACGCAATAGTCTCATCTAATGTCTTATTTAATTGTTTAATAAACGGCTGAGCCTTAATATGTATATCAACATTTTCCATGGCACGAATGCCAATCGAAATGAGTTCATCTCCAAGGGCATATCGTAAGTCAGAACCTTTTTTTAAAAAACCAATTCTGCATAAACTTACAAGATAACGATAAATTTGGCTTTTTGGCATATTGCATATTTTAGATAACTCTGTAATAGTTAATGGTTCGTCGGAACGGGATACAGCTTTAACTATAGAAAATCCTACCTCAATTGATTTTATTCCCTTTTTTTCCATTTCCATATAGTTTCCCCTCATTCTCCACTTTTTGTTATCTATATTACCATAAGGAATTTTGATCGACCTTATTTAAAGTGCGCTTCTATATCTTTTATCATATCAATAATCTCAGATTACTGAAAAAATCTTATAATTCCATTTCGATCTCTTTTAATGTTTTTGCCCACCTGTGATAAACTCCTACATAGTTCTCTCTTTCCTCCTTGTGTGTGATTTGTGCACTTATCACAATACAGGAAGAGAGTCCTTTTTGCATCTAACTTGCCTTTCCACCTAGTTTTTAAGAGAAACTCCTCCTTCTAACGGAAAGGATCTTATCTTTCTCCAACAAACATTTTATTCATACATAGGAAATATAATGGAAAAAAAGGCTGAGGTTTTCTCGCATTGCGGCTAGAGAAAAGAATGGTTCCTAACTAATGTGATGATTGTTAATAAAATAACTATAATCACACGCAAAACGCACATAAAATTATTGACGATACTTCAGGAAAATGGAGAGTTTATTGAATTTTATTTTAATCTTCAAATTTTTTGTAGAAACATCTTTGCACATAAAACGATTACTTTAAAATGTATTGGTTCGCTGATCACATTTTCTTAAAAACAAAAAGCTTGTAGACTTATTGAATTCCTCCCGTCTACAAGCTTAACCATTAATTTTTAGTTGTGTAAAACTCCGGCGGTATGGAAGCAAAATGTCTACGATGGTACAACATTGGGTCTTTATTGCTATCGATTTGAATTTCCTGTACTTCTCCTATTAAAATAGTGTGGTCTCCAGCTTCTACAGTTTTGTATGTTTTGCACTGTAAAACAGCAAAAGTTCCTTCAATAATCGGCAACTTATTGTCAGAAAAAGCCCAATGACATTTGCTAAAGCGATCCACACCTTTGCTCGCAAAAGTTTTGCATAGTTCCTGCTGTTCACCAGCAAGTATGTGAACCGCAAACTGTCCGCTTTTAATAAAATCATTAAAAGACGAAACTTTATGATCAATACACCAAAGCACCATTAGAGGATCTAACGATACAGAAGCAAATGAGTTAACCGTTAGTCCAACGGGCTTTCCATCTTCAGACGTCGTCGTAACAATCGTTACACCCGTAGGATAATTTCCCATCACTTCTTTAAATAAAAGTTGTTTATCGGTTTTCAGCATAATTCTTTCCCCTTTACACCAATAAATATTTCACAATACAGTTTCTATTTTAATTGCATATATACCAAGAATTTCCTTTATTTAAGACTTTTTGTTTTCTCTTTAAAACTCTAAGTTTTTTAAAAACGATTGTTTGCAAAGTATCCTGTTTTATTTGTGTAGATCTGGTATTAATTGCTGCATTTAAGTTTTTTAGCATTTTTTGTGCACTTGCTCCCGGATGTGCTTTTAAATATTCAAGTATAGCATTTTCAATATTCAAAAACATCATCACCCTTCAAAATTTTCTTGTGAAAGAATGACGATATTACTAATAAAAAAATCATTGGATCATATTTTCATCTTTCCTGCTTATCTTGCCTCACGTATATATGGCCTGAAACTAGAATGATAATATGACTGTTTCAAATGAAAGAGGGTGACATTTCTGCGGAACTGCCCCCTCTTACTTCATTAATCACCGAGCGGAAATTGAGATATTTGAATCTTGGAAGTGCGGCATTACATATTTTGAGAATCGCTCCATCGATTTTAAAGTTTCTTTGTGTGATAGACCTCCAAAATCAAAATAAATAATAACTTCTTCTATTCCTGCAGCCTCCACTTTTTTCAACACTTCCACGCAGTATTCTGCATCGCCAACAATAATGCTTTGCTCACTCAAATCAGATGTTTTCATGTTCTTAAGTTTATAAACTATATCAACAAAATAACGAATATGCGGAGGTGCCGTGCTCGGATCAGAAGGGAAAGCAGGTACTAATCCATTGAAATATTTCAGCATTCTTTGTTTCGTTTCCTCTACTTCTTTTTCGCTTTCTACTACATTTAAGAAATATGAACAACGTGCTTGTTTTCCTTTAAAACCTTTCGATTCAGATAATTTTTTAAACTCATTTACAGCATTTTGTACACTACCAAAAACCATCGTAGCTGCAAATGGTGCAAATATAACATTTTCCCCCATTTCTGCAGCTTTTTCTATAGATGGTCGACTAAATGCAGCTACATAAATTGGTGGATGTGGATCTTGGATCGGTCTTGGCGTTAACTCAACTTCTGGGAATTGATAAAACTCTCCATTATATGAAAAAGATTTTTCTGTCCATGCTTTTTTAATAATGTCTAATTGCTCAAAGAAAATATCTCTACTTCTATTAAAATCTACTTGAAATACGTCATATTCCCTCTTGTCATACCCTCTTCCAGCCGAGAAAATGGCTCTTCCATCACTTAATAAATCTAAAAGCGCATATTCCTCTGCCATTCTAATTGGATGGCTTGCCGGCAATAAGACTGTTGCTGGAGCTAGTTTTACTTTTTTTGTTTTCGCTGCAATATATGTCAGTGCCATGGAAGGAGATGGAAGAACACCAAACACACTAAAATGATGTTCTGGCAACCATACAGAATTAAAACCTAATTCTTCTGCATACACTCCTTGCTCTACAACATCTTTAATGAGCTGATTTGGATCTTTCCTTTCAGCACCGTATTCAATGGGATTATCAGTCAAAGTAAAAAAACCAAATTTCATGCAAAACACCCTCTCACAGTAATTGTTAAACATAGTTTAACTATGTTGTTTATTGTTTAATTAAATATTAAACGCTTTCATCATTTTCTGTCAATAATTATTTTGATAAGAATTTCTATTCTAAATTTATAGAAAATTATTTACAAAAGATTGGATAGTTGTTAATATATTGTACAACATTATTTAATTTAGTTAAACATAAGTTAACAAAATTGAGGAGGGTGTATGCTCTTACAATCAAACGCTGCGTTTGCTCCTAGAAAGTAAATTCAGTGGGAAAGATTTCGTGAGTCAAAATGAGACATGCGACAAGGTAATGGCAAAATAATAAATTTTATATGGGGAGGTAAATGTATGCACATTAACATCGAAAAGGTCGTCAACGAAGCCAAATTTAATTCTTTTCACTTTCTTTTAGTTTTCTGGTGTGGCTTTATCATTATGTTTGACGGATATGATCTAGTTATATACGGTTCAGCTATCCCAATATTAATAAAAGAATGGTCTTTAACACCTACTCAAGCGGGGGCGTTGGGAAGTTATGCATTAATCGGAATGATGTTTGGCGCTTTAATTTTTGGCCCGCTTGCTGATAAAATTGGAAGAAAAAATGTTATTTTATTTTGTTTAGCGCTTTTTAGCTTTTTTACCTTTTTAATCGGTTTTTCCAATGGACCCGGTCAATTTGGGATTTATCGGTTTATTGCAGGACTTGGGTTAGGCGGAGTTATGCCAAATGCTGTTGCTTTAACAACTGAATACTCCCCTAAACCTTTGAAAAGTACGTTAGTATCCATTATGTTCAGTGGATATTCATTAGGGGGAATGTTATCAGCTGGTCTTGCCATTCTCCTCTTGCCAAAATTCGGATGGCAATCATTGTTTTTTGTAGGAGGACTCCCTTTGCTTTTTTTACCTATTTTATACAAGACGCTACCAGAATCTTCTAATTTCTTATTAGCAAAATCAAATGCCGAAAACATTAAAAAAGTATTAAAACGTATTAATCCAAGCTTACAATTTCAAGATGGAGATTCTTTTGTAATTTCCAATAAAGAAAAACAGCAAGGAATTTCAGTAATGAAATTATTCCATGAAAAACGTGCATTAAGCACTATATTACTATGGATTTCTTTTTTTATGTGTTTATTAATGATATATGGACTAAACACATGGTTGCCGCAATTAATGTTGGAATCCGGCTACCCTATCAATTCTAGTTTAATGTTTTTACTGGTGCTAAATTTAGGAGCAATTTTTGGTGCGATTTTTGGAGGATGGCTGGCTGATCGTTGGAGTGCAAAGAAAGTTTTAATTCTCTTTTTTGTCCTAGGCTCCGTCTCATTAACATTGTTAGGCTTTAAGGGACATATTCTCTTTTTATATTTTCTTATTGGAATAGCAGGAGCAGCTACGATTGGCACTCAAATAATTTCGAATGCATACGCATCTAACTATTATCCGTTGACAATCAGGTCAAGTGGTGTCGGCTGGGCATTGGGGATTGGCAGACTGGGAGCTATTGTCGGTCCAATAATGGGGGGAGTTTTATTATCTATGCAACTTTCTACATTCCAAAATTTCTTAGCCTTTGCTATACCTGGAATAATCGCTGCAATAAGCGTATCATTTATAAACGAGCATCAGCCTCAGTCCGCTTCTTTGGAAAGCTCTGAATCATCAACTAAATTGTCTACTATTGAGAATATCGAGAATACAAAAGTTTAAAAAAATGATAAATGACACCGCTTTCAACGGTGTCACTTTTTTTTGATATCTTTCAACATTCTAGCCGCTGACGCAGTAATTGAAAGATGAGTGAAACAGGCAAAAGAACTAGCAGCTTCTTGCTAGCATCCTTATACATAAAAATAAAACCGGTCGAATGAAAAAACGATTCAACCGGAATTAGTTTTTCAATAATTTCTGAATATCTTGCTCAAAATCAATCGGTTCGTCCCATGGTTCATATCTATTCACGACTTGACCGTTTTCATCAATTAAATATTTTGTAAAATTCCATTTAATATCGTTGCCAACCAGCCATTCAGGGTATTCATTTGCTAGTTTGATTTTTAATAGCTTTTCTGCCGTATTCGATTCATCAAATCCGCGGAACGGCGCCTCATTTTTCAAATATTCGAATAATGGATGAGCGTTTTTTCCGTTCACGTCGATTTTTGCAAACATCGGGAATGTGACGCCATAATTTAATTGGCAAAAAGAAGCTGCTTCATCGCTTGTTCCCGGCTCCTGTTGATCAAACTGGTTGCATGGAAATCCTAGTATTTCAAAACCTTGATCATGATATTTTTTATATAGCTTTTGCAATTCTTCAAACTGGTATGTAAATCGACATTTACTAGCGGTGTTCACCACTAAGAGCACTTGACCTTTAAATTCTGCTAAAGAAACTTTTTCGCCGTTTGCTTTTTCTACTTCAAATTGATAAATAGACATAGGAAACACCTCTTTATCTATTATTAAGTTATAATTATTATAATATAAAAATATTATCACGCAAAAAAATTGCTCTCAGTTACAAATTTGGAAACTTTTTTCCTGAATCAAAAAGAAGGTGAATGCCCGCCTATTTTTTCAATTTGAAGCATTTTGCCTTGGCGAAATGCCTTCTTATTTTGTCCAGCCCATTTTCACTCACTTCAACTAGAAAAATGAATGTTCCCTCAATCAAAATAAAAAAATCCTTGCTTCATCTTCTCCCTTATTTTTAAAAAAGAAGACTTACCCAAGGAAAGATGTTTGAATACCTGCCAAACTAGCTTCTTTATATGCCATGAAAGCATCAGTTTTTATAAAGCACTTGTATCAAAAAAAGCATCGGCAGGTCATCATTTTAAATGATCCTAAAACGTTCAATTGTTTTTATATTATCAACATATACGAGCAATTTTTTTATGTCATTAGATATATAGCTCAACCGCTTGTATGCTTGTTTTTATTATGCATCGGTGTAAGCATATTGTTCGTTTTGGAGCGACAGTGCCAGTTTCCAAATACAATTTATCTAAGATTCGTTACATCATTCATATTATTGTAGTTCAACAGCCTTATAGTTTAATTGAGGGATGACATTTTCATAAAATTCCGGTAGTTCCTGCAACGGATTGCGGAAGGTTAATAGAATTTTGTCGATTCCGATTGATTCGAGGTCAATGATTTTCCGTGCAACTTCTTCGTAGCTCCCAATGAGACCTGTTCGAAAGCCTTCGTTATTGGCTATAAAATCACTAATCGTTGTAGCGTTTTTCCACATACCTTTTGTTTCTCTTCGTTTTTTTAACAAAGTAATAGCTGCGTCATCTGCGTGATCGATGATCATTTGATATTCTTTCAGTGCTTCGCTTGTTGTTTCCCTAGCGATAACAAATGCGTTGACAGCAAATTTTACTTGGCGGCCATATTTCGCCGCAATTTCACTGACTGATTTTATTTGTTCCTCAAGTTCTTCTATAGGAGCACCGTTCATAAAATAATAATCTGATAAACGGCCTGCCATTTCTTGTGATTCCTTAGAATTTCCTCCTTGATAAATAGCGGGATAAGGTTTTTGGATCGGTTTGGGAGTTAATGTAGCATTTTTAATTTGATAATACTTTCCTTCATAGGAAAAATTATCGGAAGTCCACAACCCTTTTAGAACCTCCAAATATTCCGTTGACCTCCGATACCGCTCTTCATGCTTGATCCATTCTAATCCGAACATTTCTTGTTCTTCTTTAAACCATCCACTAACTAGGTTTATATGAAATCTCCCGTTGGAAATAATGTCAATCGTGGCTCCTATTTTGGCTAATGTCGCTGGGTGAATAAATGCGGGTAATACTGCAGCAATAAAATGAATGCTGCTTGTTTCGGCTGCTAAAGCTGCAACGACTGATAAAGGATCCAGCTGGCCGCTGTTTGCCGAATGATTTCCGCCAATATTCCCAACATAACGAACAGGAAAAAGAATGGAATCTACACGCAATTGATCAGCAACTTGAACAAGCTGCCGATTATATTCTATGCTTCCATCTGTACTTTGCTCGATTTTAGAACGAAGGAATCCTCCAGACAAGTTGGCGCCCCAAATCGAAAATTTCATACTGTTTCATCCCTTCAGCTGCAAATTCAATATAATAACTTTTTTCAAATTAAGACCTTTTCTTTAAATAAAGGCAAAACTGTTTCACCGAATCTGGATGCTTCTTCAAAATGAGGGAATCCAGAGAGAATAAAATGTGTTACACCTGCATTTATATATTCTTGCAAACCTTCTCTAATTTGTTCAGGAGTGCCCACAAGAGCTGTTCCTGCACCTTTTCTTATTCTTCCAATTCCAGACCATCCGTATTTGTCAAAGCGATCTCCCTGCTTTGTCAATTCATTCATTCTTTTTTGAGCAACGGAATCTGTCGTTTCATAATAATGATTCATATTGTTTTGAACGCTGTGATCAATCTTGCTGATGATATGATTTGCTGCTTCCCATGCTTCTTTCTCGTCATGCCGAACAACGATGTGAATTCTAACACCGTACTCTAACTCTCTGCCATATTTTTTCGCTCTCTGCTTTACATCTTCAATCTGCTGTTTAATTTGTTCTACAGGTTCACCCCATTGAAGGTAGACATCGGCTGACTTTGCAGCAATCTCTTTGGCGATATCAGATGAACCGCCAAAATAAATTGGAATGTTTGGGCTTTGGTGAATAGGCGGAATTAATTTCCCTTGTTTGATCATAAAGTACTCGCCTTGATAGTCGAATTCCTCACCAGCCCATGCTTTTTTAATAACTTCAAGAAATTCATCCGTGCGTCGGTATCGATCATCATGCTCTAAAAAATCACCGTCTTGACCTAATTCCTTTGCTGAACCACCAGTCACTACATTGACAAGTATTCTTCCTTCAGAAAATTGATCGAGAGTTGCTGACATTTTAGCAGCAACAGTAGGTGCTACAAAACCTGGGCGGAAAGCGATCAACGGCTTGATTTTTTCTGTATTATGAATAATAGCTGAGCCAACTAACCATGAATCTAGATAAGGTATGCCTGTTGGAATTAGGATTCCTTCAAAGCCTGCTTTTTCTGCTGTCTGTGCTACTTGAATAATATAGTCTAGAGTCGGTTTTCGATCGGGCACTTTCAATCCTAAAAATTCACCATCTCCATTAGTTGGTGCAAACCAGTAAAAATGAACAGTCATCGTAAAAGCCTCCCTATTTAAATCTCTCATATGCGAAAATCAATTGATTTAATATGAGCTTTCCAATCATTTTCATTTCAAAAGTTAACTCCTAAAAACACAAAAAGCCCTTGGCGGAATAAAAATAAATTTATTCCAATCAAGGGCTATCGGTTGTCCGGTAAGCATATTCAGTTTAGTACTCATTATATTAAATAAAACCGATGTGTCAAGTATGATTTCGTATTAGTTAGAAAATTTTCACAAAAATACAAAGTTTACTCCCAGTTATAGTCTACATATTTTTAAAGCCTGCCATAAACCGATGAGGGATTATATGTTAAGCCAGCCTCCAATGTTTTTTTCATTTTGCTGTTTACATCATTTATTCGATCCGTTTTGTTCTTCATAAACTTTGTCAGCAACTCTGCGAGTATATATTTTGATCGCCAATAAACTAGCGGCTCCAACTAAAAGGATGGAAAGGTTAGGAATAAAAAAGCCCAAACAATCGAAATTAAATAAAAGAAATAATAAGCGACAATGGATAAATACGTTTCTTTTACAGAAATGAACCCGCTTTTTAAAAATTCTTTTTTGATATGCTGCACATATTTAATCGATAAAATCAATATGATGCCTACAACTCCGGCAAAAATACAAATATTTCCTGCGATAAAAACAACTATACAAAAGGCAGCAAACATATAGTCCAGTTTAGTAACCGCATGATAGAGAGGTGTTTTCTCCAATGCTAGCCCCATATTATAAAACAATTTGACTTCTTTTATGAGATCGAACTAACATCTTCAGGGATGTTTTTTATTTTAAAGTTTAAAACGCTTGAAGCAATAAAAATAGCCATCAGGAATGCGATGCTGTCTGTTCTGGCATAAGCTACATGCCCTAATGTCAAAAATGCAACGATTCCGAAGCACATACATCCTACGTTTATATAAGACCGCTCGAAACTTTTTGTTAAAAGAAAGGACGATGTAAAAAGTACATAAAAGAATAAACACCCCTAGTGTTAGTAAAAACAAGATTAGCTTAAAGATATTAGCATCTGTGGAAATGTACGGGATGGTCAGGATGAATGCGACTAGACATACATAGTAGACGAAATAAAAAGATTCATCATTAATTTCATTTTTTCAAGTCCTTCTTTACTATAAAAATTTGGGAGCTCTCGGCGGAATCCATTAATTTTTGAAAATATATGTTTCCTAAATAACTCGAGCCTTCAGATTTTCCGGCGCTCGCAATTAAGTTGTAATTAGATACACTCACTAATTCCTTCATCCATTTCTTGTGTTAAAGTGATAAAGTAAGCAGGCAAAAGTTCTCCTTCAACCGTTCCATACTTATAAGTATTCAACCACTAGTGCCAGCTGGACTTTTTGTCCAATCTTTCCTTTCATCTTAAGCTCCCGCCTGCAGATCATCATAATCTTTGAGTTGGCTTGAATGGACAGTGAACAAATCCCATCTAACCAAAGAAGATTCGGAATTTTTCTTACTAATTCTGCCAATTTAATTGTACCTCAAATCTTCCATATAGAAAATGATTCCGGACAACTTGCGTGACTTTTTCTTATTTTCAATGTTGTCAAGGCGTAGTGATCATAAATTATTGCCGGCAAGCAAACTGCTGTTAAGAGAAAGAATTAAAAAGCCAAAAAAACCGGGCAAAAAATGGGTGCCCGGTTTGCTGTCTTATTTACTTGTTTCACTTAAATCTTTCACAGTTTATCCATTGAAGCTGCAAAAAATCTTTTATGTATATGATTCATTCACTGAATCTATTCAGCCTCATTTTTCCCTCCTATTGAAAAAAGTCGGATGAATAGCCAATGATGAATGGAAAATATCAAAATTTTTATTCACTTGCAATCTTTATTTCGGTATTCAATCCAATTTCAGGGATATCTTTATTTTCCAAGTACAAAGTGCCCGGCAGTTCCGGTGTTGTCGATCCGTCAAAGCGCAAAGTAATATGCCCCAATGTTGTTAAGTTTCTTTGCACAGCATCGCCGACAGACGTGATTTCAAATTTTTCATTATTAATATAAAGCTTCTGTCCAGCTTGAATGACTCCTTCCGCCTTTACGACATCAATGACATAACAAAAATCTTTCAGATCCTGCGGAGCTTCATTGCCAAATAAAATAATCATTTTCTCTTTCAAAAAATGATCGGCCATTGTTCCGATTCCTTTTATTTTATTCTTATAAATGATTGTCATAAAGTCGGCACAAACCTGTTACGGTTGTGCCTTCCCTCCCATATGTCAGATTTTTGCAAAACTCATGATGTTATAATTACAAATTTACGAATCATAAAGTCCGAAGCTTGCCAGCCAAGCGACAAACACCCTTGGAACCCCGATTAAGAATCTTGAATAAAGGACGGACGGTACACCGACCTCTACTGTTTCAGGTTCTGCTTCTGCAAGTCCTAAACCTACAGGTATAAAGTCACAGGCGTTTTGCGTATTGATGGCAAATAATGCTGGCAGCGCCAAGTTTGGCGGGATATTCCCTTTGCCAATTTCCACTCCAATCAGCGTCCCGATAATCTGAGCGATTACTGCTCCAGGTCCAAGCAAAGGGGATAAAAATGGCAATGAACAGATAAACCCGATTAAGAGCAATCCCCATATATCGCCAGCCAGCGGCGACATGATCTTGGCAAATACGTTTCCGATTCCTGAACCTTGAATAATTCCAATCAGCAATGATACAAAAGCCATGAACGGAATAATCGTGTTAATCATTGTTTGCACTGCTTCACGTCCTGCTTGATAGAACGTGCTAATGACTTTTCCTGCGCCAAGTCCAATTTTCGTTAGTAAGTTTTTATTGGAGCTTGCTGCCATTGTTTCAGAAATCTTTTTATCACTGCTATATTTAAACTCTCTTTCAGGTTTTTCTTCCGGGATTTTTTCTTCAGCCGGAGCCGCCTGTCTAGCACTCTCTTCAACGGGCTGAATTTGATCCAACCCCACATCTGAAACGTAAATATCTTCCGTAATATATTGGGCCAACGGTCCGCTTTTTCCTGTTGGCATAATATTGACAGTTGGAATGCGTTTTTGCGGATAGATGCCGCAGCGTAATGTACCGCCGCAATCAATAATTGCAAGCGCAATCTCTTCATCCGGTACTGATGTTTTAAAACCGTTGACCGGCTCGGCACCTGTCAGTTCAGCAATTTTGTCTACAATTTCAGGCTTTGCTCCTCCGGTAATATAAACAATTTTATTTCTTTTTTCCGTCGGTGTAATGATGAGCGGTCCGCCAAAACCGCCGCTGCCCTTCACAATTTTTATCGACCGATATTTAGCCATTTCCCATTCCTCCTCCTTTTCTAACGATGATGTAACGTTACTTCTGTTTTCAATTTAATATTTTGCTGTTTTTCTACTATTCTAGTTGTAAAATCTGTAATCCATCCTGCGAAGAAGTTCATCACGAGACCGACAAGGAAATAACGGACAGCCAATTCTGCAGTACTTAAACCTAGTTTCTCAATTCCAGCCGCAATACCTAGCCAAATAAATAATTCCCCTGGGTTTATATGTGGAAATAAACCGTTGCTGGTATGGCAAAAATATGCACCTGAAGCGAAATAGCTCGGTTTATATCTTTCCGGCAAAAAACGTCCTAATGACAACGCCATTGGGTTTCCTAGCATAAATGAACCGACAAGCGGCAAGACTAAATATCTTAACAACGGGTTTTTAGAAGATGCCATCGCAAGTTTATTGACCCGCTTTTCTCCAATAAGCTGAATGAATGTATTCATACAAACCATCAATAGCAACACGAGCGGAACAATGCTTTGCATCCATGAAATAAATGTTTCTGCGCCAGTTTTAAACAAATTCATAAAACCTTCAGCAATCGTAACAATAATATCCACGTTCCTCACCTCTTCATGATTTTTTTACCGAAACAATGTTTTCTGCCTGCATCATGATTCGTTTAAAGATACTCGGCTTTTCGGGAATTTCCCCGCCGCTCATAATAATCTTATAATTGCTGACCGCATCCAAAATAGCTGATTTCAATAGCTTGTTGCAATGAGCCATATCGGCTTCTCCAAGCGTTTTTATATTTTTGCCCGTAAAGCCTTTCAATTCCCGAACTTTCGCTAAAACTGTAACCCCTTGTATTTTCATTGCTTTCAGAATCTTCCCGCTGTCGGAAACGGCAAATAATACAATGGTGCCCGCCCGAATTCTGCCGGGGCGCTTTCCGATTGCCACTTTTCCAATCTTTCGCAGCTCTATATACGCTTTGGCAAAATGTTTAATTTGAAAATAACCTAATGCCAATTGCACGATAAATGCTCCTGCTATAAAAAGCATAATGATGATCAATTGCATCCTATCACATCCCTAAGATTGATGATGAACTGCTTGCTTGTTCGAGGCATTTTGTAAAATCTTCGTAGCTGGCTGCACCGGCCAATTCCTCTACCTGTTTCTGATCAGAGGCGATTTTGATGATTTCATCGTAAATTTTAATCAGGAGGCTTGCATCATTATCGGCTTTTTCCGGTATTCCCAACAGAAAGACAAGCTTGATTTCCTTCCCGTCAACCACTGCTTTTTCAGGAAAAACACCGATCGCCATTTCAATCTGATTGGACTTGTAGTTAACTGTATGCGGCAAGGATATATACCGGTCAAAAACCATTGATCCTTTCTCTTCCCTTTCTCTCAGCCTCTCTTTAAACCCTTCGTCCAAATAGCCTTTCTTGACTAAAACGTCGATCATATCATTCACATTTTCGTGGTAGCCTTTATTTGTATCTAAGACGAAGAATTTATCTTTGTTGAGTAAAAGTTTTAAAATTGAACGGTGATTGCCAAAATCTTTCATTTTAAATTTTTTCCGATAGGTCATCTTTTCTATTTGCCTAGAAACACTCGCTTCGTCAAAGATTTCGTTAATTATGATGACAGGTGGATCAATTGCAAAATGAAGCTTTACTGTTGAAAAGACCATATCGTATTGATTCAAAAGCTCTTTTGAAATTTCAATTTCAGAGTAAATATCAATTTGAGTATTTGGATTTAATATGCGCTGCAGTTGAATAGAGACTAATTTGGCAGATCCCCGCCCGGTTCCGCAAATGACTGCAACTTTTTTTAATGCTCTCGTTATTTCATCATGTTGGGCAATGAATACTCCGAAATACAAGGATAGGTAGCCAAGCTCATCTTCAGGAACCTTCAGTCCATACTCTTTCTCAATTACTTGCCCGGCAATTTCGGCCAATTTAAAGGCGACAGGATACTTCTCCTTCACATCAGCCAGCTGCGGATTTTTCAAACGCACATCAAACATCAAGCGGTTCAGCATAAAGGTTAAATGATACAGAATATCTTTGAAAAATGTTTCATTTTCGAAAATAATGCTTTTATCAAACCCTACTTGTTCGATTATTAAGTCCAAGAGACGTTTAATATCGTCGGAAATTGTAATGTCTGCAATTGTTCGAATGTTTGTCGGCGTTCTTCTTCCCGCGATCGGCAATGTTATAAACAGTATTTCAGGTTGTGAAATTTCAACCGGCAAATGCCGTTCGATTACGGAAACGATTTCTGAAGCAATCGAATAGTCCTGTGTATTTAATAGTTTGTTATATTTTTCATCCAATTCCGTAAGAGGATGATTTTTTATAAAACGATCCAACATGACAATAATAAATTGCATTAACTTTTTTTGGGTGGTAGACTCTAAATTGTAGTGATTGGCAATCTTCATTATTTCTTCTTTAATATCTTCATCCAGCGGGTAATCCCCGTATAAATAGTCATAGACGTTATCTAATATAAAAAAACGGATATCCAGTTCATTTCCTTTTAGGCTCATCCCGCTGTTCGGTTTTCCATGAATGGCTAAATTGTAAGATTCCAACGCTACGGCAGCTTTTTTTATTTCATTTACAAGAGTTGTTCTCCCCAGATTCATGTCAAAAGCGAGCTCATCCAGCGTATTCCTTCCTTTGCTGTTGATTAATCGATCAATGATAAAAGCGATACGCCTTTGTGATGAATCCAGCATGTTTTTCTTCTTAGAAACGGTTTCAATGAAATCATCAAACATATGGCCATCTTCAATAAACAAATGGTAGCCTTTTCCCTTTTCGTTTTTGATGGCTGCAATCCCATTCAGTTCACTGTTAAGTAGCTTAATATAATTGCGGATTGTTCTCGTGCTGACTCCCAATGAGTTGGCAAGATAATCCAAAGAACAATAGGATTTTTTTTGAAACATTTCTAGCATTTGAACAACACGGCCATCAATTGTAAAATCCAACAATATTCACCACCTTTTACGTAAAAATAAAGTGACATAGTTTCGTCTATCAGTCAAAGGTAGTGATTGGAATTTTGTGATATTTCGTTATAGGCCCTTTTTTTAGGCTGCTGTGATCTTAACCGCGGGATTTGCCTCCAGAAATATTAACTGTCGTACCAGTAATATAACTTGCACGGTCTGAAGCCAAGTAAGAAACTAAATCGGCTATTTCCTTTAGTTTACCCGGACGCCCAAGAGGAATGGAATTGCTGTAATCCGTTGACAATTGATCAACTGTGACGCCTCGAGTATAGGCAAGCGCTTCATTATAAGCATCTGACGTCAAGCCTGTCGGTTCGTTGATGCCAGGCGCCACCGCAACAACTCGGATATTGTATTTGCCGAGTTCTTTTGCCCACGAACGAGTGAAAGCTATTAATGCTCCCTTTGTCGCGGCATAGCAGCTTTGTCCAGATGATCCTTCCTGTCCGGCTTCGGAAGCAATATTGATAATAACTCCTTTATTTTGTTTAATCATTTCCCTGGCAGACGCCTGTGCACAAAGGTAAGGACCTTTTTGATTGACAGCTACCATAAAGTCAAAATCTTTCTCATTCAACTCGTATTCAGGTTTTTCACCTTTGACATCGACTAACAGTCTTGGCAGGTTGACTCCGGCATTATTTACTAAAATATCGACTGAGCCGAATAATTTCACGGTTTCGGCCACCATTTTGTCAACGCTTTCTTTTTTTGTAACGTCACATTTTAGAAAATAAGAACCATTATCTTGCGGTCCTTCTTCTCCATTTAAATCGGCTACAACAACTTTTGCCCCATTTCGGATCAGTTCGTTTGTGATATGTAATCCGATCCCGGAAGCGCCGCCTGTTACAATCGCCACCTTTCCTTCTAATTCAAGCCATGAGTCACTCATTACGATCTCCTCCTTTTGATCTAGTCTCTGCTCATTAGATGCTTTTAGTGTAAAATGTTTTAACCTTTTATTTAATACACAGTTTTTCACTTAAAATTGAAAAGTGGTGCATGAGCGGACAAAACGGTGGAAACAGATTGGAGCTGTAGAAATGAAAGAAAGTCTTACCTGCTTTCAAGGGTGGCTATAAGCCAAAAGACATATAAAAGTACGGAGTAACGAGAAAAAGACGTTCAACGTTCCAGAAGAAATACCGTAATGAACGCAAGCGCACGACGTAACGAAGCGATATTCGTTCATGAAAGCAAAATGGTGTAAACCGCACGCTTTCAGCAGCTGATAAATATATGAATGAATCGGATTGTTTTATTTTTATTGCATGAATTTTAGACTACAGGAAATCTATCATTTATTAACGAAAAAATAATCTTTCTTATCAAATGAAGGATTAGACTATAAATCCCTAATTTTTAGTCAAAAAACGATGCAAAACTTATCATTTCAAAGGCAATGGGTGTTGAACCACGATTGTATTCCTCCTTGTATTCACTAACGGGAAGCAGTCTTCATGTTTTCATTTTTACACTATCAAATGTGTGGACTGAATTTGCAAGATTTAATGCTTTTGAATTACTCTAATTTGCTGATTTTTATTTACATAATATTACAAAAAAGTTTATTATGGCATCATACTTAAGGGAATGAGACAAGCTGCATTACTTGTGAGCGGCAAAATAGACTTATAGGAATATTAAGTGAGGTCATCATTTATATACCTACTAATGCCCAATTAGGAATTAGACTAGTTTTAAATGAATATAGATTCAGGAGTGAAAAGATTGCGCAACATTCATTTTATTATTCATTATGGTTTTTTTGGTTGGCTGCAATAATGTAAATGAATTAAAGAAAGATGAGAAAACTGCAAGTTACGGAATTTTTGAGCTGAAATTAAAAGCCCCCAAAGCGGTTAAAAACAAACAAGAATTTGATATCATTGCAGCTTTTAAAAATAACGGAACTGAAACAACTTTATTTCATAGTAAACCAATAATAGAATCGTTCATTATAAAGGATAAGCGAGGTGAAGTAATTTATTCAAAAGATTAAACCTCAAACAGAGTTTTATATAAAGACGAAATCAAGCCTAATCAAAAATTTGAGGAGAAATTTCATATAGCTATAGATAAAACGGGAACATATTATGTAGCAGTCAACACTTCCAAATTATCTGAGAGCGAGGATGTTGAAGGTAAAAGATTTTCCATTAAGAACATAAAAATAAATGTTGAACAACAACATATAAGCAATCTTACAAATTAAACCCGGCTTTTATTATGATCCCTCTTATGCAGACAGTTAGGAAAAAGTTTAACCTTCGTTTTCTGCAAGAAAAAAATACAGAGGGTTACAGTATATCTTTATCAAAATTTTGAATAAATGTATATGTGATCTATCCATCAAGGGCTTGGCGTAAATCCTCTGTAGCCATGATTCTTTAGTCAAGCGCCAGCTTCAACAGTTTTGGCAAAACCAAAAAAGGTTATCATGGCTTCTCCTCCATGTAAAGCCCCATTGCATATCACTGCATAAGGATTTTGCAATTCTCTGCACTTTATTTTGCAAAAAACACCTAACCTGTCTCACAGAGGGATTTTTCACGGAAATAAAAGGATAAATATACTGATGAGTTTCAATGATGGTTGTTTAGGAATCTTAAACAGGAACGACGTTTAGCTAAAAAATTTCTTGAAATATTCGTCAGTAGGTTAAAAAATGCGAAACCTCAAAAAAGATTGATCAAAAGCATTTGCAGACCAAAGGAAACTTTTATCGTACTGCCTGAAGGCCACATTTCGTATAGCCTTTTTAAACATCTACTCTACTATCGGAAATGACAAAATAACCGATGTTCCTTGCCCTTCTTCACTTTCAATTTTCATCGTCCCGTTATGTAAAGCAACAATTTGTTTGACGATGGAAAGCCCAAGGCCTGTTCCCCCTGTTTCTCTTGAACGCGATTTATCTGTCCGGTAAAAACGTTCCCCTATACGATCCAACTCTTTTTTCGGTATGCCTATTCCATTATCCCGAACGATAACAACAGCCCGCCTCTCTTTCTGATACAATATAATGTTGATCATCCCGTTTTCGAAGGAATACTTAATGGCATTATCAATCACATTACAAAAAACTTGATGCAGCCGGTTCATATCTCCCATAATGATGATTTCATCATCTAAATCTGTTTTGATGGATATATTCCTTTTCTTCAGCGCAGGCGCAAACAGTTCTAATGAATCAAGAATCAATTGGGAAAAGGCGATCGGCTCTGCTTCAAGAGTCATATCTTTGTTTTCCAGCTCATTTAATTGTAATAAGTCGTTTATGAGCTTCTGCATTCGCGTTGTTTCTTTATTGATGAGCAGAAGATGATTTTTCGCCTCTTCTTTTGATGAATAAGCTTCATCCAGCAAGATTTGCGTGTATCCTCCAATATATGTGAGAGGGGTTCTTAATTCATGAGCCACGTTGGATAAAAATTCTTTCTTGCGCTCGTCTTGTTTTTCAAGAGATTCCGTCATTTTGTTGAAGGCGCTCGCCAATTCTCCTATATCATCTGACGTTTGGATAGGAACTCTTTTAGAAAAATTTCCGCGGCTGATCTCTTTTGCAATCGTTTGAATAGTTCGCAGCGAACGAAAGATCGAATGAATTGAGTACGTGATAACAAAATAGATCAATACGAAAAAGATTAAACCGAACAAGATTAAAATCGGAATGCCTTTACTAAAAACCTCTGGTATTTCGGCTAAAGGAATATAAATATATATAAAACCTATTAAGTTCTGTTCGTGGGTTAGCGGGAATATTGCTCCGACAATCTTTCGATCCAATTCATGAACATAGCCCTCTTTAACTACGTATTGCCCGGATGAGAGCTTTTTCTCATCTTCTTGACTGATCAGATGTTTGTAATCAATTTGATACGGAAAATGTTGATGAAGCTCATCTAATTGATCAACAGCTATTACTTCATAAGGTGAAATGAGATTATACCATTCAATTTTTTCTTTAATATCTTCACTAAGCGAGCCGTAATGAAAGTGAGCAGCTGTCTGCTTTCCTTCAAAAATAAGCCGCTCTTTCACACTGCGAATGTAAAGCTCTTTATATAGGAAGTGAATGAACAGAAAAGAAAACAAGATGGAAAAAATAATGCTGATGAAAAAGAGCAGCAATACTTTCTGACTAACTGAAAAATGTTTTATTTTTTTCAAGACGGCACCTCAAACTTGTAACCGATTCCCCAAACGGTTTGAATTAGATGGCTGTGCTCCTTTAATTTTAGACGAATCGTTTTAATATGAGTATCAACAGTTCGTTCACTTCCTGCATAATCGGAATCCCATATTTGGTCAAGCAATTGACCACGCGTAAATACTTTTCCTTTATTTTTGGCTAAAAGGAATAATAGATCAAATTCTTTTTGTGTGAGCGCAAGCCTGCGGCCTTCAACAGTGGCAATCCGGCCTTGAAGATCAAATTGCAACGGTCCAATAGCTGCTATTTTTACATCGCTTGCAATTCGATGTGTTCTGCGAAAAATCACTTCCATACGCGCCAAAAGCTCTGAAGGATGAAAAGGTTTTACTATATAGTCATCTCCCCCAATCTTTAAACCTTTCACCTTATCTTCCTCATTCCCTTTTGCCGTTAAAAAAATGACTGGAGAATCAATTTGAAGATATTGCCGCATTTCCTCGACTAAAGTAAAACCATCAATGTAAGGCATCATGACATCAACGATCAGCATATCCGGGTTTTCCTTTTTTAATCTTTCAAGTGCTTCAAACCCGTCTTTTGCTTCCAAACATATATATCCTTCTCTTGTCAAATACGTTCTAATCAGCTTTCGCATCTTTTCTTCATCATCAACGATTAACACCTTTAAAGACATCAGCCACTTGACACCTTCTCTCAACTTAGTTAAATGAATTTTCTAATTTATTAATTATAACCAGAAATTATGAAATTTGTTTGAAGTTTTTCATAAATTTGTCCTAGTAAGCTCCGAGCGATAGAAAGGCAAGCAAATGTTTCACATGACTGTCCATCATGTTTAGACCTCCTGCGATTGGATTTGACAAATTGCCAATTTTAAAAGCAAAGGTCAGTAAATGAATGTAAGAAAGGAAACAAATGTAAAAAAATATCCAAATAGGCTTCATAGTTTTCACACAATTATACGCTAACCTTCAATTAGAACAATGACACTGAAAAAAGGATTCCGTCATGAAAAAATTATGGTATTTAATCGTTTTTTTGATGCTTTTTTGGACACATCCATCCAGCATCCATGCCGAAAGCACATTGCAATATCTGATTGATCAAGCTCCAGAGCACTCAATCGTGAGAATACCGAGAGGCGTTTATCATGAATCGATTGTGCTCTCAAAACCTGTTACGTTACAAGGAAATGGACAAGTAACCATTCAATCCTGCCGTAAAGAACCCGTCATCTCCATCAAAGGTCAACGCGTTTCAGTAAAAAACGTAACGGTCATTCAATGCAGCCAAGAGAAAAACGCTGCCGCCATACAAGTATCAGGAACTCATCACCGAATTGAACACGTTCATATTCGTACAAAGGGGATCGGGATAAAGCTTGAACACGCCTATCACACCGTCATCACACAAAGCTCGATAAAAGGTGAAAAACAACATAACGGGATTGATTTATGGAAGTCAGAACAAAATGTCATTGAAAAAGTCAGAATCGAAAAAGTGAGAGATGGGATTTATATGGAGCAAAGCGATTATACAACGGCCGTCCAAAACCTCATCCAGCAATCAAATTACGGCATACACATTATGTATTCTGACCACATAACAATTCAAAAAAACATTTCCAAAAATAACGTGGCAGGAGCGATGGTCATGGAAACAAAGGGTGGAAAAATCGAAAATAATGAATTCATTTTTAACAACCGCAATGTTCATGCTCAGGGGATTCTTTTATTTGATGCGACAGAGACAAAGGTGGTTCGCAATAATATTTCTTATAATCGAGTTGGTATTTTGGCCGAAAGCGCCTCCAATAACCTTATTTTATCCAATGAAGTGCGTGGGAATTTGATTGGCATTCAATTCAAAGAGGCGAACGGAAACATCGTTTCAAACAATACGTTTATTAGCAATGTAAATGAAGCTCAAGCTTTGAGCAGCTCGGACAATGAAGTGAAAAGGAATTATTGGGACGCCTCTCTAAAGCTTGATGCCGATGGATCCGGTTATAGCGACATACCTTATAAAACGAATCCGTTCTTTTTAAGTTTGACGAAGGATATTCCAGAATACCAGCTGTTTTTCCATTCACCAGGCATGGTTGTATTGCAAAAATTATGGAAAAGTCCAGACAATGAAGCGATGACGGATGACTCGCCGCTTATGACAGCTAAAATACAAGATGAATCAAAGTCATCTTCTGGAGTGATCATTGTTTTCAGTCTTCTCTTGTTTTTAGGAAGCATTACTTTATGGAGGATAGGGAGGAAAAAAGAGGATGCGTAAAATGTATTTCATTTTCATGTTATGCGCTCTACTGATTATCACTGCTGCGTGCGGAAAAAAGGAAGTGTCGCCAAGAGCCATTGATGAAAAAAACGATAAATGCGCTCAATGTAACATGGCTGTAATGGATAATCAGTTTGCAACACAGCTTATTTTAAAAAATGGCAAAACATTAGTTTTTGATGATATCGGATGTATGTATAAATGGAAAAGCGAAAATAAAAATGAAAACATCGAAGCGGAATTCGTCAGAGATTATCATTCGAAAGAATGGGTTGAATCTGATAAAGCAACCTACGTGTATGATCAATCGATACGGACGCCAATGGCCTATAACGTCATTTCTTTCCAAGATAAAAAAGATGCTGAAGCCTTCATTTCAAAAAATAGCGGAAAAATATTAAACTTCGATCAATTGCAAGATCATAAATGGAAAATGAATAAAGAAATGATGGAAAAGAATATGCAGGATGGTCATACGGATATGAATGGCGACCACAGCCACATGGATGAGGGCAATGATCATTCACATGAATGAAGGGCAAATTTATAAGTGCCCTTTTTTTACAGCGGGAGGAGTTATGCGGAACATATGGAAAGCCGAATGGCGTTTGACAATCAGGCAGCGTTCTTCTTACACGTTTGTGTTTCTATGGATTTTCGTTTTATCATTACTATTTTTGTTAGAGCGGAATAACCCTGCTCTCACAGGCTATACAAACATGACAGGCACAATCGCCAACATTGTGCTGTACATCGTACCTCTGTTTATGCTGGTGGCTGGATCGTTTTCCATTGCGAATGAAATGGAAAATGGCCAGTGGAGTCTTTTATGCACGTATCCGTTGCCGACTATTGCCTATTGGGTTGGGAAGCTTTGCGGGCAATTGACCGCACAATCTGCCATCTTCAGCTTAAGCTTCAGTTTGAGCCTTTTGGTCGGCACTTTATTGGGAAGTTCATTATCTTTGAAATGGGTGCTCATTTTATATTTTTTTTCTATCTCGCTAATATGGTTTTTTCTCGTCATCGGCTTGACCATTGGCTCGTTTTCAGAAACGAGATGGCAAGCTCTCATACTTTCGGTCGGCGTGTGGTTCTTTCTTATCATGATATGGCCGACTGCAGTCATTTCCGTTTTGAGCTTTGTCCCTTATCCGATGATAGCTCCGCTTTTAAAGGCATCTTTATTCTGTAATCCGGCGGAATTGCTCCGCATAGTATTTGTTGTTCAGCTTGACGGCGGAGCTGTTTTTGGACAATCATACGACGAGCTCATCTCTTTTATGCAAACAAAAGCGTTATGGGTGCTGTTCGTCGGTTATATGTTCATCTTTTCAAGCATCATGCTTGCATTTTCCGTCTGGAAGCTTGAAAGGAAGAAAAGACAATGACAACATTACAAGTCTCCGACGTTTCAAAAAAATATAAAACAAAAGTTGTGCTTTCTTCCATGTCACTGGAAGCAAAAAAAGGGGAATGCATCGTATTATGCGGCGGAAACGGAGCCGGAAAAAGCACGCTTCTTCGCATTTTGGCGGGTATTTCAAAACCGTCCTCCGGGGACATTGTTTTAAACAATATCAGTCTAATTAAAAACAGAAAAAACTATATCGAGCAGATAGGCTACATGCCCGATGATTTTCATGCTCAGCAATTCATGACCCTTCAAGAATTTTTATCATTTTATGCCAAACTGCGGAAAAAAGATCAATCATCTGTAAAAGACATTTTAAAAAAAATAGGTTTGGAAGAATTTAAAAGAGAACTAGTGAAAAATGTATCAAAAGGAATGAGGCAAAGACTATTATTAGGACAAGCATTGTTAGGAAATCCAAAACTGCTCTTGTTAGATGAGCCAACAAATGGTTTAGACCCATTTTGGATTGATCAGTTTGTCAATTTGATAAAAGAACAAAAGATGAAAGGCACAATCATCATTTTTTCCACTCATATGATGGATGTTGCCGCAGAAGCAGGCGATCAAATTCTGTTTATAAAGGAAGGCTCTATTATTGACCATATGAAAAATACAATTCATAAGGAAAAAACCGCATTGCAATTGTTGAGGTTATATCGACATGATCTATAAAAGTTTTTGTCATTGCTTAAAAAAAGGGTGAAAACAATGGAATTTGAAAGAATAGATGCAGTAGCAAAGGATTCAAAAGCATTCACTGATAAACAAACGAAAGCTTCTTTATATAAAACAGTATGGAGATGGCATTTTTACGCAGGGATTTTTTTCGCACCGCTGATTATTTTTTTGTCTATTACCGGAGGAATTTACCTGTTTAAACCGCAAATTGAAAATTACATGTACCATGATCTTTATTACGTCCAACAAGGTCAGCAAAAAATTTCATCTACAGAACAGATTCATGAAGTGAAAAAGAATTATCCACATGCAAAAATTACAGGTTTTACACCTTCCGTTGCACCGGACAGATCATCTGAGGTTGAAATAATGGTGAACGGAAAAAGTATATCTGTGTTTGTCAATCCATACAACGGCGACATTATTGGAAAGTTAAATGAGAATGCACGCTTCATGGCATGGGTGAAAGATTTGCATAACGGTGAATTATGGGGCGGCACCATTGGAAACTGGTTAGTAGAGCTCTCCGCTTGCTGGTTCATTATCCTAATTATTACTGGTGTTTACTTATGGTGGCCGCGAAATAGAAAATCTCTTTTTGGGACATTGATTCCGCGAATAAACCTGAGTAAAAGAAACCGCACGTTTTGGCGCGATATGCATGCCGTTACAGCAATCTGGCTTTCTCTTTTTATCGTCGTACAATTGTTTTCTGGACTCATGTGGTCCGGTGTTTGGGGAAGCATGGCACATCGTATCGTTGATCCCATTTCCGGAAACCCGGAAGGAGATCAACCATGGGAAAAATATGCATTTCCTAAATCAACAATTCCAACAAAAGAAATAGCAGATGTTCCTTGGGCAGCTGAAAACTTACCTGTGCCCGAATCAAGTCCCAATGGGGTGAAAACAATTTCTGTTGATAAAGTTATGCAAATTGCAGAAAAAAACAACGTCCAACCGGGATATAGAATTGCATTTCCTGATGGAGAAACCGGTGTATATACGATCTTTCTAGATCCTGCTGACGTCTATCCTAACCGCCCACTGCCTTGGGCGCAACAAACGCTGCATATAGATCAATACAGCGGAAAAGTTTTAGCTAAATTTGCATGGAGTGACTATGGTGCATTGGGAAAATTAATTTCACTAGGCATTGCATTTCATCAAGGAGAATTTGGATTCATTAGCCAGCTGTTCATGCTTGCATTAACTATTGGCATTATAATGATTGTTGTAAGTGGCGTTATAATGTGGTGGAAGCGAAAACCGAAAGGCAAATTGGGTGCTCCGGCTTTGCCAGAAAACTTTAAAATGTTAAAGGGAGTAGCCGTCATTGTCATTGTTCTAGGTCTTTTCTTCCCATTAGTAGGCGCGTCACTATTAGCGGTGTGGGTTTTGGATTATTTCGTCATTAAAAGAATTCCCATTGCGAAACAGTGGATCGGGTAGAAAGCTAAATGGGAGCATCACACGAATAATGAATAAATTGTTATCAACCATTTACTGGCACCAGAGCCAATAAATCATTTCGCCTGTCAGCTCATCGATTGCATACGTCTGATTCCGTGAATCCCCGTCAAGGGAGGAAAGTTTTCAAGTTCGTGCGCGCTGGCAGGCGCCTTCAATGTTGGCACATGCTTTGCAGCAGCTACCCACTCTCCCATTTTACTGGAATAACAAGTATAACTCCTCTATCTCGTCCACAAAATTCAGGTAACTTCCTTTTTACAAAATTGACCTGAACAGCTGGCAATAGTTAGTCATGTAATGAGAGTCTCGTTCCTTCCCGCTTAAAAGGAGTTGGAGGATAGTTTCTTTTTCAGTTCATCTAGCTCTTCTTCAGTTAATTTCGTAACTGACATAATAACTTCCTGTTCTAGCCCTGAACGAAGCATGTCTATGGCTACCTGTCGAACTCCTTCTTCCCGGCCCTGATTCAACCCTTTTTTCAATCCTTCTTCCATTCCCTTTTTCAGCCCTTCCTCCCATCCTGCTCGCCGTTCGCCTTGAAGGTTTGACAATTGGTCCCGCAGCCATTTCAAACGCATTTCGTATTCATAACGGTTTACCGGGTTGACGCTTAAGCTTTCCCATTCTTCCAGCGCTTCACGAATTTCCTGCTCATTCATCGCAAACACCTCCAGTTCACTGAGCATAAACTCATCGATTTTCCCCTTTTTGGCGTCTACTGCTGACAGCATCATCAGCCACGGATACTCTGGCAATCGTTTTATTTCTCTGTTATATTTCTTCCATTTTACCATAAACTGCTGTAAATCAATGACGTGAAATTCAAGGTGCGGACACCAAAGAAAATGTTCTTCATCTTCTCGTATATGGAAAACCGTATGAAATCGCTCCGTTTCATGAGGAAAAAGCCGATAATTAAGGATGGTAATCATAAAGGTAGGGGGAAGCATGCTGTACGGCTGTCCTTTTGCTAATGACCGGGAGAAAACCCTCGCCCAGTAATACAAAATTCGTTCCGGTAAATCGTGCTGATTTACGATTTGAATTTCCACATTGATGCGCTCGCCTCGATCCGTCAGTACCAGTACATCAAGCCGGTTCATTTTTCCATCTTCTGTCTCTTTCGTCAGCTCCGTGCTTTCAAACTGAACATCGACAATGCGATCTGCTTCGCTCCGATGTAAAATCGCATTCAAAAAAGCAATGGTAAGCGACTTGCGGTTCGGGTCGCCGAACAGCTGCTTAAACATGAAATCCATCTTCAAATCGAGGTATTCTTTCATAATGGAGATCGTCCTTTCGATGGAGAATAAAAATAAGAGGAAAACATAAGAGGGGGAAAGATTAAAAATCGTAACAGCTAGGACAAGTATTAATATTCTCACCAAACAGAACGTATGTTCTGTTTCTAATATAAAACTAACTATAAGAAATGTCAACCTAAAATTTCAAACTTATTAATAGGAATTTAAATAATGAAGTTTTTTACTAGATTTTTGAACGTTTCCAGCCCGCTACAATTCAAAACAGCAGAGACAGGCATTTTTTCAGTTTTACTGTAAACGCTCAAGTAATGCTGTTAAAGCCTCACTGCATCATATAACAATAATGAATATAAAAGAGGAAAAACATTTAGATTTAGAAAAAAACAGAAATGACGGAAACCTTCATCGTTTCGCTTGATACAGGTGTCCAAAAGTAATGCACTTCAATAAAAAAGACCTTGCCATCCTCCTGAAATGTCCACCTTAAACCATACGGAGCAGATAGAAAGGAAGGCTGGCAAAGTCTAAGATTCATCGTCTTAAAGTTTTCGAATCCCATAAACTGAATAGCCGATACTAAAATTGTTTCAATGAGATTGATTGTCTTAAAGTTTCGAGCCTCTCTCGATCAATCAAATTTCAAAATGGTAGGGATTTATAGAAATCAGTCAAAAAATAGGCAGATAAAAATCAGAAGGTATAGCGGCATGATGTTTCTGATTGCTTGCCGAAGCTCTAAAAAATGAATGTAAATCGTATCAGACTGTCTGTTATTTTATCGAGGCTGGAGGAAGGAAAATCAGAAGAAGGAAGCAACCCCGTGAATTCCTGCTTCATCGATCTCCAGCCCGCTATCAGCAAGATCGTGCTTTGTCCGCTATCGCTTGGTTTATATAAGATCAACAAGCTTTTCCTGCTTCATTCTGTAAATGATGAATATCGTACTGATCGCGATCAATACAAGAAAGGTGCCGATTGTAAGCATAAGCGGATGAAGAATCGCAAACAGTTCGCCAACAAGGTATTTTAAAGTACAATAGCTTAGCAGCACAACGATCGGGACAAGCGAGCCGATCAATGTGATGTAGTTTTGTGCGATCCGTGAGAAAAATACTGAAAAGAGCGCCGCAACAATGGCAACAATATAAATAGCAATCACCGTTGTGATGATATAGCCTTCAAATGTAAAGTCAAACCAAAAATAGTAAAAATTATAGAACGAATTGATGGAAAGCGGAAAAAAAGCTTGCGTAACATTCCCAAGATAGAAAAACCAAAAAATGACGATCTGCACAGTTGTGATCAATGCTGTGGCTGCTAAAGCAGCAAGAAGTTTTGCAGAAAACAAATTCCGACCGGTTTTCGTCGTGTATTGCAGACTGATCGCATTGTTTAGTCTGTCTGTAATATGAACGCGGCATGTTACCATGACAACGCTTATAATAATCAAAACCGCCCAAAAGCGGGTGAGCTCATTGTAATTTTCATAGACAAGATATGGAAAAACAGAATTGACATCATTGTTTGCCATGATTTGTTTTACACGTTCTTGCTGATCTTCATCGGTATAAGATTCAATATCCCTCCCTTTCGATTCATATTGTTCAATGATATTTTCGAATGCTTGCAGCTCCCAAAAAACATCTGCTTGATCAACAAACACGACTTTTTCATGAAAATCTGCATACTGTTTATTTGTTAAATCCAATTGTCGAAACTGTTCATATGTTGTAATGCCTAGTTTTTCCGCATCTTGTTGTGATTTTAAATAGGCATTGGCCTCGTCTTTTTTTTGCTTATACCAGTTTTTAAAATGTTGAAACTCTTTTTCGTCCATTTCATGCCCATATTTATTGATCATTTCTTTCGTAATCATAAACTCATCTTTTGCAGGCCGTCCATTAGGGAAATTTTCAAAATAAAAGCTTAAAAACAGCTTGTAAAACAGAAAACTGATGAACAAAATAAGCAGCAGCACCTTCCAATTGAACAATTTTCTTAGTTCGTATAAAAAAACTCTCAATATTCTTCCCCCTAATTTAATGGTTGCCGTTTAAATTTGTACATGCTGAAGAATCCTAATAGAACAAATATGACCGCCCACGCTGCTATCGTTACAGCTTCAAAATATGGAAACATCGTAAAAATGTTGTTTCCCATAAACCATACATGCGGATTCATAATTAAATAAAAAGGATTCACATGCATGATCAAGATAAATTTACTATTCAGTGAAACAACGCTTGGAAGCCATAAACTAACACCAGCGAACAAAGCAAATGTAAAGAAAACAAGATAGCTGTTTTTCAGCCATATAGATAAGCTGAAGGTGAGCAGCATGTACAGCAGCTGGCTTAATAGTAAACAGCCGACAAATAAACAAACATACTGCAAGAATGATAGATTCCACCACGATATGTAAGGAAAAGGCGTTTCGCTATTAAAATAGCTGCTAATCGGCACAAACAGAAGATTAGAATAATCATAGACAGAAAAGTAAATGATCAATGTCGCTGCGATTAACAACATAACAGCACACACATTAGCGATTACACTTGCAGCAAGCTTGTCCCATAGCAAATTTCTCCCGCGTTTGCTCGTAAATGCAACAAAGAATGTACGGTGTTCAAATTCATAATTAGTTAGCAATGCTGTGATTAAAACAACGAGGATCATTCCTTCAAAAGCGATCGCCCGGCCAAGCTTTTTAAATAGCAAGGAATGCATTTCATAGACTGATCCTAAATAAAAGAAATGGCGATGTTCACCGTTTTTCACTAGCTGCTGCAGCCGCTTTTCTAAAAGATTGGCTTGGTTCAGCACCGTTTCTTCTGCCTCCCCGCTTAATCCGTATTTCTTGATTTGTTGCCGGGCAAACTCTGTCGCATCCAGCTCGCTGTAAATATCATCGACGCTTTTAGCGGTTTCATAATATTGAGTGAACAAGTTGAGATTGAATAGCCTGTTTAATTCACGATCCGTAAGATGTTGGTACAGAAACGCTTCATGGCCTTTTATAAACTCATATGGAAACTGATACTGCTTCTCGCTTTTTGGATTCAGCTCATTCACCCATACCATTTCATGATCGATTTCTTTTTTCATACCTGCCAATGCTTCATCATCGATTTTCGTCCCGTATTGCTCAACTATGTTTTGTAAAACAGGTAAATTTTCCCGTTCATTTTTATGGTCGAAAATAATCAAACCATTCAACGCCACAAAAAATAATAGTAAAATGATAAAGATCGGCGACTTGACAACTTTTATTAATTCGTATTTGATCATTATGCCAGCGCTCCTTCTCCATATACATGAAGAAATACGTCCTCTAATGTCGGCTCAACACTTTTCCAATTTTCATTTGGCTGTTCGTCGCTAACAAACCGAAAGATCATCTGGCCATTTTCTTGCTTTTCCGAAATTGTTGCAAATCGCTTCCGAAAGATTTCTGCATCCTGAAAATCAGCTGCGGTCTCATAAATGCGGCCGGACAATAATTGGCATAATTCACGTATCGGCTTTTTATATAAAATCGTTTTATCTTTAATCATAATGATTTCATTGGCAATCGATTCGACATCAGACACAATATGCGTTGATAAAATAATGATCCGATCGTTTGCTAATTGGGTTAAAAGCTTGCGGAAACGGGCGCGTTCGGTCGGATCAAGACCTGCAGTGGGCTCATCAAGAATCAAAATTTTTGGATCGTTCAGCAATGCCTGGGCGATGCCGACCCGCTGAATCATCCCGCCGGAAAACTTCCTCATTTTTTTATGCATGACATCTTCAAGTCCAACGAGCTTTAAAAGCTTCGGTATTTTTTCTTTTGCTTCATGCTTTGAAATCCCTTTTAATGCTGAAAGGTAAAGCAAATATTTTGCAGGGCTGTAATGCTTGTAATATCCGAACTGCTGCGGCAAATAACCGAGAAGCTCGCGGTATTTGCTGCCGAGATGGATGATATTTTCTCCGTTGTAACGAATTTCTCCTTTTGTCGGAAAGATGAGTGTGACAAGCATTTTCATCAATGTTGTCTTCCCAGCGCCATTTGGGGCTAATAGTCCGTAAATTCCGTTGTCAAACTGTAAATGAACATTTTCAAGAGCAATAAAATTGCCGTAATATTTGGAAACATGGTCGACAATTAGCATCTTTACAAAACTCCTTTTATATTGGTTTTGACGAAAAACAGCTTAAGCTGATGAACATATATATACATCGCAGCCATCCCGATGATGATGTAAATAAAATACGGAACGTTTAACAAAAAGGCTTGATAAACATAGCTGTTCATGTAAGAAAGAAACAAGTTTGCGGCAATCCAGCTGATAAATAAAGCAATTTTCCCACTTTTTGTCGGTACATAAAGCAATACATACAAAAAAGCAGCAGCAAAAAGAAATAAAGATGCAACAGATAATAAAAAGGCAAAAGGAAAATGAATGGAAAACTCTGTTGCCAGCCAGAAAATGATGACTCCATTGGCGAGCATAGCGAAAATGCTGAACATGAACATACGGAATGCTGCTAATTGATACACATTGTATTTACAAGTCATTTCCACCTCAAACGCCGGCTTTTGCTTTTGGCAAATAAAAAAGAAAAAAACGATGACAAAATAAATAACAGGTGAAAAACAAAAGATGAATGTATATACATCCAAGGCTGTCCATGAAAAATATTCTGCGGTTGAAAGAACAAACATAGCGAAAACAGCGATAGTTAAAACAATCGTAAAAGCGATTTCCGTCAGATCACGAAAGACGTTGCGGAAACCGACTTCGCGATACATAGTGAACATATATTGCCAAAAGGAAGGCTTTTTGTTCATGCCTTTTGCAATAATCTTCTGAATTTCTTGTTTGATCTCCTTATCGCTAGGAAAAGGAATTTTTTCGTTATCAATGGCCATGGACATCCTCCTTTAACTGCTCATTGATTTTTCGCAATGTAGAATAATATTTCGTTTTTACGGTTGATTCTTTTATCTGGAGCTTTGCGGCAATCTCGGCAAATGTTTGGCCTGCAAAAATTTTCATTTGCACAATTCGTCGATTCTCATGATCAAATCGTTCAAGCAGGTTTAAAACCTGTTTTACCTCGTCCTTTTGTTCGATTGTAAAAAGCACATCATCACTTTCCCGCTGATCTGTTAACAAATTGACCGTTTTCTTCTGCTGTTTATATTCTTTCGAGCGATAGTAATCGATGATTCTCGCCTTTGCGATTTTATACAGCCATGTCCGGAACGCCGCTTTCCCCTCATAGTGGTGAATGCCGCGCAGCATGCTGATGAAAATCTCCTGCGTCAAATCTTTCGCTAATTCTTGATCAAACGTTTGTTTAAATACGAACGCATAAATCTCTTTGTAATAATAAGAGATCAGCTTATTTGCCGCTTTTTCACTTGCCCGCTTCTGTATTGCTTTTATCCATTTCTTCTCTTGATCCATCGTGAAGCTTCACTTCCAATCCCAAAGCTCAAAACTTCTATCACTACCTATATATTCGCAAATAATAAATAAAAAGTTTTGCGAAAATCAAAAAAATTATCCAGCCGCTAGCCTCTCGATTGTTCGGAGCTTCACAGGCGACGCTTAACGACATATCCATACTGATTGGACCGGTCTGTTTTATGCACACTAGCGAAAAAAACGTTTCTTTCAGAACGGAAGCTTACATTACGAATAAGCGATTGTGATATAATGTGTATTCCGGCATGCAGATGAACGATATGTTTGCTTCAAAATACTGAAACGACTGCGGTTTAATGGAAAAGCTGCTAAAAAGAATTATTGAAATCTTCTTTATCTGGAAGCAGTAGTTTCATATTTTTTCAATTTTCCGGATAGACCAATATATGTGCTTAAAAATCCCATAAAAGTCATTTAACATTTTGTTCCACATACATACAATTTAAATAGAGATTGTTACTAGAAAAAGGAGATCTTTATGAGCAAGATTTTATTATCGAATATGACGGTATATGCTGAAGAACGAGTTTTCAAAAATGGATATGTATTAATAGAAAATGGGAAAATTCTTGACGTTGGTCCTCAAGAAAAGCTGGCTGTTACAGACGAACGGGTTGAAAAAATTGAAAGCAAAAACAATTATGCAGTCATTCCTGGTTTTATCGATTTGCATATTCATGGAGCAGCAGGCGCTGATACGATGGATGGAACCGATGAGGCAATTCGCAAAATGGCAGCGGCACTCCCCCGGGAAGGAACGACGAGTTTTTAGCAACAACGATGACAAGCTCTGAACAGCGGATTGAAGAAGCTCTGATCAATGTAAGAAAGTACATGGAAACAGCGAATGAACCCGGATATGCAGAAGTGTTAGGAGTCCACTTGGAAGGTCCGTTTATTTCCCCTAAAAGAGCAGGGGCGCAGCACTCAGAAAATATTCTCGAACCGAACTTGCAGTTATTTAAAAAATGGCAGCATATGTCCGGCGGAGCGATAAAGCTTGTGACATTGGCGCCTGAAAGAAAAGGTGGAATAGAATTAACCGATTATTTAAAACAAACAGGAGTTGTCGCCTCCATCGGGCATTCAGATGCTTCTTATGCTGAAGCTGCTAAAAGCATACAAGCTGGCATTACCCATGCAACCCATTTATTTAATGGAATGAGCGGATTGCACCATCGCAAGCCGGGAGCTGCTCTAGCAGTGCTCATGCATGATGAGGTGTTGTGCGAAATTATCGCAGATGGCATTCATGTGTGTCCGGGAATGGTGAAATTTGCTTATCAAAACAAAGGAAATGACGGGCTTATTTTAATCACGGATGCAATGAGAGCGAAATGTCTCGGTAAAGGAATCTATGAACTTGGAGGCCAAGAAGTCCGAGTGAATGAAGATCGGGCAGTTTTGCGGGATGGGACGCTGGCAGGAAGTATTTTGAAGCTGAATGATGCAGCCAAAAACATGATGGCTTACACCGGATGTACGCTTCAAGACATTATTCAAATGGCAGCCGTTAACCCTGCTAAACAAATAAACGTTTATGATCGCAAAGGAAGCATTGCAAAAGGAAAAGATGCTGACTTAGTTGTTTTAAATGACCGCCTTGAAGTAGTAATGACATTTTGCCGCGGAAAACTTGCCTATTCACAACAAGAAATGTGAATGATGCTATTGCTGCCAGCGAAAGATTACGGTGATATGAGCATGAAAGCAGCACAAATGATTAGGTAAACAAGAACTGAATTTTGCATTAAGACGGATCAGTTATTGCTGCTTTTACACAACAGCTCACATCAATAAACAAATTCGCTCTGTGAATCTAGATGAAGATGTGGACTGCATCCATTTAATAAAAAATAGTTACGATCATGATGGGGAGCACTATCCGCTAAAAGCAGATCCTCTCTTTTGTACCGATACCATTAATAACACAAAAACGAAGTGGAATTTAAGCTATGGTGGCAGGATCGAGAAAAACTATTGTTGTAAATGATTCCATTGAAATCGCTTCAATGATGGCTCTATCCCTTAGCCATGACTATCGCTTAATGGAATGTTAGCGCAAAAAGCCTTAAACGAGCCAAAAAAATTTAAGTGATTCCGACCAGTTGTTTGAAAAATAACACCATTAACCAACCGTCTTACTAGAGAAAATATGGAATAAGTGATAAAAGGAGCGGATCCCGTTAGGAATGCAAAAACATACAAAAACCCAAAAGTTTTTCGCAAACAAGCCCATTTCAGTCAAATCGATAGGTAACTATTTCAACCACTTTCGCACTTCCTCTTCCGCAAGTCCAGTGAGATCGGCAATATCTTTCGCTGCCATTCCTTTCGCCGACATATGCCGGATCATATTCTTCCGTTCTTCCTCCCGACCTTGCTTTAGCCCTTGCTTCAACCCTTGTTTCAATCCTTTTTCCAACCCTTCCTCCATCCCAGCACGCCGCTCGCCAAGAAGATTGGACAATTGATCCCGCAGCCATTTCAGCCGCATTTCATACGCGTAGCGATTTTCCGAACTGACGCTTAGCTTCTCCCACTCTTCCAATGCTTCGCGAATTTCTTGCTCGTTCATCGCCAACACCTCCAGTTCCTTGAGAATCGTCTCATCGATCTCTTGTTTCCGGGCATCCACCGCTGACAGCATCATTAACCAGGGCCACTCCGAAGATCGCTTCACATCACGTCTATATTTCTTCCATTTTACCATAAATTGTGATAAGTTCTTTTTCCCTTGAAAATAGATCCTAATTATTTTCTAGATGAGTAATCCTTCCTTATTTTTCAAATGGAGGCGGAAATAAAGGAGTTATTTTATTTGACTCGATCGAAATAGCAGACAGGATCTGAGAAGAGGCAAGCATGATCCGTGCCTTTCATGCGAAGAAGCATTAGACTAAGTTTCATCATAGTCCGAATCCTTTGACTGCATGTACTTATTGAAAGGGAGAGTGTATGAATGGGTACGAAGACTTACGGCAAATCAAAACACGTATTCAGGCTGTAACAAATATTCTTCTTCATGAATTCATCAGGAAAACTCTTGCATTCTATGAAAATAAATCTCGCGACTCAAAAAACTGTTTTCTGCAAGAAAAAATACAGAGTGTTGCAGTATACCTATATCAAAATTATGTATAAATATACATATATGTGATCTATCCATCAAGGGCTTGGCGTGAATCCTCTGTAGCCATGATTCTTTAGTCAAGCGTCAGCTTCAATAATTTTGGAAAACCAAAAAAGGTTATGATGGCCCTCTCTCCATGTATAGCCCCTTTGCATATCACTGCATAAGGATTTTTCGATTCTCTGCCCTTTTATTTTGGAAAAAAACAGAAACCCTAATGAACTGGAAGCTGTACTATGAAGTGCCCAGTTATCAACGATACTAAACTTAGGTTGTGGAAATCCAAATATTGATACCTGAACCATTTGAAATTTAGAGAAATTAAGAACAAAAATAAAAAATTTTAACTTCTAATCAAGTTTTTTATTTGAACATTTTACATTTTTTTGTTCTAAGAGCCATAAGACTTTCAAAAGAAAAAAGGACTTCACCCCTCATTTGTAGAATTTTTGATGTGACCTAAACACAATAATTCGCTAGGGGGAAGTCACTTTGTACATTCTACAAGAAAGTCTATTTTCCTTTTTGAAGAACTGTAAATTTTAGATTCTAAAGAAAATTTGCCAAATCTTTTTTAGTGTTGATTTACGTCCCTTTGCTAAGCAATTCTTCACCCCAAGGGGGGGGCTGAAGGTCATTCTAAGGAAAGGAATTTTAAGAGCTCTAATTGCTGCTCCATTAGAAGGTTTTGATACGTTTACAGCCCTTCGTAACCGATTGGATTAAGACATTCATTCCGTTATCAATGCGGTTTAAATATCAGTCGACCTGAACCATCTACCTCTACTTTTAGTACAGTATTTTCCATGAACACACCCAAAAAAATCTAGCAGAAAAAATCTTTATATGATCTTGTCCAGATAGGCCAAGCTGAAGTCGTATCAATGGAGGGCATCAGGCTATCGATAGTGCCGCCATTAACGCCTATGAAAAGATCAAGCCTAAAACAGAGTGAACAACAAGGGAGCAAAGTTTGATTCTTTTAGCAATAAAATCACTTGGTTTGGCCATAAAGTGCATCTTTCTGTAGATACCATCAGTGAATTACCGATTGCGATCGAAGTAACTCCAACTCATGTAAACGATGGAGAAGTCGACCCAACATTGATCGGAAATGTGACAGATTGTACAAATCTCCAAATCGAATTCCTGATCATGGATGGTGGATGTAACCAACTTTATGAAAAACCGATTAGTTTCTATCAAATTGAAAATTAACAGCTGTTAAAAACTCCCTGCAAAAAGTCTTTTATTTATAAATATCCCCTATTGACAAATATTTCGTTTCCAAATACGGTTCAATGCCTTCCACTCCACCTTCACGGCCGATTCCGCTTTCTTTCATTCCTCCAAAAGGAGCGTGGGCAGCAGATGGAGAGCCGTCATTCCAGCCGATAATTCCGAAATCTAAATGCTCATGCAGATAGATGCCTGTTCTATAGTCATTTGTAAAAAAGTAAGCGGCCAGACCATAAGGCGTGCTGTTTGCAATATTAACAGCTTCTTCTAATTCCTGAAACGTTGTGATTGGCAAAATGGGTCCAAATGTTTCCTCTTGCATAATCTTCATGTTCTCATTGACATTTTTGAGAACTGTCGGATAAACAAAGAAATAGCCTTTTTCCCTATTTGCATTGTATTTATTGCCGCAAAGAACTTCAGCACCTTTACTGATTGCATCGTTGACCTGCGAGACAATCTTATGAAAGCCTTTTTCATTAATAACTGGCCCAATTTGAGTGCCTTTTTCCAAACCATTTCCAACTTTTAATTTTTTAACTTCATTTGTTAATTTTTCAGCAAATTCCTCTACAATGCTTTCATGCACTAGAACTCTGTTTGCACAAATACATGTTTGACCGGCATTTCTGAACTTGGAAGCTATCGTTTGTTCTACCGCCAAATCAATATCAGCATCATGTGCAACAATGACCGGTGCGTGGCCGCCTAATTCCATTGAAACATGTTTAACTGTACTGGCACTGTCTCTGATCAATAATTTTCCTACAGGAGTCGAGCCGGTAAACGTAATTTTTCTGACATATTTGCTTTCCGTAAATATTTTTCCTACCTCACTGCCATAGCCATTCACACATTGAATTACATCCGCTGGTATTCCGGCTTCATGAGCGAGCTCAATCAATTTCATCGTGGTTAACGGGGTATCTTCTGCTGGTTTCACAACGAATGTACATCCAGCTGCCAATGCCGGTGCAGCTTTTCTTGTCATCATTGCGGCTGGAAAATTCCAAGGAGTAATGGCTGCAACCAATCCTACCGGTTGGCGGCTGACAATGATACGTTTGGATTCCGTATTTGCAGGAATTGTTCGTCCATAAAGCCGCTTCGCCTCTTCTGCATACCAATCAATGTAACTAGTTGCATAGTCAACTTCACCCAATGATTCGTGCAAAGGTTTACCGCTTTCCATTGTCATGATCTTTGCAAGATCATCTTTATGTTCTTGGATTTTTTTAGACCAAAGCTTTAATAGTCTCGATCGTTCATGTGCATTTGTTTTGGACCACTTTCGGAAACTTTCATGCCCTCTCCGCAATGCAAGATGAATCTCTTCTTCTGTATCTGCCTTTACTTCCTGGATCAACTCACCTGTTGCAGGATTCGTGACTTTAATCGTCGCTGCCATCAAGGTTTACCTCCCTCTGGGTTTTTCTTTGCTGGGATATAATAATATATAACGCCACTGGTTAATGGATTCCCGGCAATTTTATCCTCAGTTTCTTCACCCAGTTCATTGAGCAAAAGCTTTTTCCAATATGGATAGCCCTTTATATAATTCCTCGTCAGTAATAACCAACGGAGCTAAAAAGCGTATAATATTTCCATCAATACCAGCTGAAAGCAATAAAAGACCATGTTCATTCGCATATTTCAGAATTTGATTCGTTTTCTCTTTATTCGGTCGTTTGTTCTGGCGGTTATCTACGATCTCCACCGCTACCATAGCACCTAAGCGGCGAATTTCCCCTACAAACTCATGTTTCGCTTGTAATTCCAGCAGTTTTTTCTCAATCTTTTGTCCCAGTATTTCTGATTTTGTGAGCAAATCCTCTTCTTCGATGATATCAATGACTGCCAGTGCGGCGGCACAAGCTACAGGATTCCCAGCATACGTTCCACCCAGTTCACCCGGATCGGCAGCATTTAAAATTTCCGCCTTTCCTACTACACCGCTTAAAGGCAACCCGGCAGCCAATGACTTGGAAACAGTAATCAAATCCGGGACAACATCAAAATGTTCAATTGCAAATAATTTGCCTGTACGGCCAAAACCAGTTTGAATTTCATCTGCCACAAAAACAATACCGTGATCATCACAGAAGTCCCTGACAAATTTGACAAATTTCTTCGGTGGGATAATAAAACCGCCTTCCCCTTGAACAGGTTCCATTACGATACAAGCAACCGTTTCAGGTGCCACAGTAGCAGCGAAAAACCTCTTGAATTCTTCAATCGTCCAATCAATATATTGTTCATCTGTCATATGATCCGGTTTTCGGTACAAGTATGGATAAGGAGCTTGATACACTTCTGAAGCAAAAGGACCGAATCCGAATTTATATGGTTTGACTTTGCTCGTCATGCTCAACGTCAGATTCGTTCTTCCATGAAACCCTCTGACAAATGAAACGACCGCTTGTCTGCCTGTAAATTTACGGGACACTTTAACTGCATTTTCAACTGCTTCAGCCCCCGAATTAAAAAGAATTGCTTGTTTATCAAAATTGCCTGGCGTAATCTTGCATAATTTTTCTGCCAGCTTAATGTATCCTTCGTACATGATCACATTAAAACCAGGATGCAAAAATTTATCAACCTGTTCTTTTACCGCAGCCGTTACTTTAGGATGACTATGCCCTACATTTAAAGTTCCGATTGCCCCTGCAAAATCTATCCATTCATTCTGATCAATGTCTACGATGGTAGCCCCTTTTGCATGATGCGCAATACTTAAATTTCCATTGCTCACCCCTTTAGGAACATACTTTTTCCGTTTAGCCTGCAAGTCTTCCATCGTTGTCGATGATGCCATTTTTTCATTGCCTCCTCAAAATCAATATATATACGAATTATGTCAATTTTCTGTTATAGTGAAAAGCACCAGTTTTCTGATTTTTCAGGTACCAGTAGAAGAGATTGATCATGTTTTTTTCAAATAAATACTCTCATTCCAATCATTTTCATTAGGGAATTTCTAAAAACGGTAAATAAATCTATTTTAATGATTCTAACCAAATAAAAATTACCTTCTAAAAGAAAATCAGGGGGAAGTAACATTCGTGCAGTTCCTAGATGAAGAAGCTATTTACGACAATTGAAAGAAAAAGATGTTATGAAGAAAATATTACAAAGTTAAAAATTACAATGTAATTTCCGGTAAATAAAATCATTTATGAAGAAAGGAAGGCTGGCTTTCTCTTTTACATATACCTGCTGATATTTCCATCCTTCCTTTTAAACAATGTTTAACATTAGAATCACAAACAAAAAAAGAGAATTATTAGTTTTCTTTGTGATTAGCCAGAAATGACGACGCTTACAAAAGAGAGTGTATATGAACTGAAACGAGTAATGATCGACCTAAGAACATATTCTTCGAACCTGCAGGATAACTTTTATTTCAAAAAGAATTGGTCAGCTAAATTATACGCTGACTCTTAAAAAAGATTGATTAATTAGTTATTTTAAAATATGGCACAGAAAACATATAGTCCCACCACTTTAAACCAGTAATGACACCGTCGGTAAATTTTTGTCGGCACATTTCTAAAAACGTTATGTTAGGTTTCTTCCTTGTATTTTGTCCCTAACTTAATACCACATTATTTATGAAAAAAACCTCTGGTGTCCGAGTGTTTCACTGACGTCTGGCACTTTCCAATTTTCCTAAGCGTTGAGCCAATATAAGGTATTGGCTTGAGCTCGTATTGATATTATTTTTTGTTTGCCAAAAAGATGACACATCTTCTGACGGATACCACGGATCCTAGCCGCCCCTTCAAAACAGACAAAACGAGGCTTAGAATGGTTTTAAAAATGCTTAGAAAGTTACCAAACATGCTTTTGAAAAAGCCTACAAGAAAGTTCTTTTTCATTGATTTTGTTCCACGGTCCAAATATTCTTTTTTATCAAATCCCTTAAGGTTCACTTGATAAATTTCCTGATTTACGCAACAATTTTTTAAACCACACTTAACATCTTGTATCGCCTATATATGAAAAGCTCACGTGAAAGCATTACTTCCTAATTCAGAATCTTTGCTTTACACATAAAGGGAGACTTCCTGTTCAGATTCATAACTCAATTAAGAATTTTATTTATAGGCAGAACTTGTATATCATTTTTGTTACATGCTTCTACGATTGCCTTTGCTAGTTCCGGTGCTCCAGGAGTATCTCCATGAATACAAATCGTATCTGCTTCAATAGAAACCTCTTTTCCATCGTGAGTAATGACTTTTTTATCTTTAATCATTCTAACAACACGATCAGCCATTGCAGCATAGTCCTTTATTTCGGAGCCTTTTCTAGTTAATATAATAGACCCATTTTCCGTATGTTCACGATCCGAATAAGCTTCCTTGGCTACAGGGATACCCATTTTTATTGCTTCTTCCATAAATTCTGAATTATTTAAAGCAAACACAATCATATCCTTTGACACAGCATGGATAGCCTCAAGAATGGCACGTGCCACCTGTTTATCCTCCATTGCCCTCATATACAAAGCTCCATGCGGTTTGCAATGTTGTAATTTTACATCAAAAATGTTTGCAAATTCTCTCAATGCTCCCATTTGATAAATGATATAATCCTTAATTTCCGACGGTGTACAAGCCATTGCGCGTCGGCCGAAACCAAGCAAATCAGGAAATCCGGGATGCACACCAATTCCTACATTATATTTCTTCGCCAATTCAACTGTTTTCCTCATGACATGAGGATCTCCTGCATGAAAACCGCATGCGATATTTGCTGAAGAAATATACTTCATCATTTCTTCATCGTTTCCTTGTTCATAAAGGCCAAAACTTTCACCCATATCGCAATTGATATCTACCTTATACATGTTGATCCCCTCATTTCACTTGTTGATTCAAATTAAAATGATCGAGAAACTTGGTTGTATAATATCCTTTAGCAAACAGATCATTTTGCATAATTTTTTTCAATAATGGCAGATTTGTTTTAATTCCTTGAATTTCGATTTGCTCAAGGACGTGTTTTGTTTTTTCTAGCGAATCTCTTCGATTGCTGCCATGTACAATTATCTTCCCTATCATAGGATCGTAAAATGGAGTAACATGATTCCCTTCTACTACACCGAAATCAAATCTTGCTTGATGAACAGGCAAAGTCAAACGTTCGATCTGCCCGGGAGAAGGAAAGTAAGTGACCGGATCTTCCGCATACAACCGGCACTCAATGGCGTGGCCGTTTCTGTGAATTTGATCTTGTTGCAACGGAAGAGGTTGTTTAGCGGCAATCCGCAGCTGCCATTCAACTAAATCAAGGCTTGTAATTTCTTCAGTTACCGGATGCTCTACTTGCAGCCTTGTATTCATTTCAAGGAAGTAGAAATTTTTATGTTCATCAAAGATAAATTCCATTGTACCTAGATTGGTATATCCTATATGCTTTACTCCCCGAAGTGCTGTTGTCAACAATTTTTCCCTAAGTTCCTCATCAAGAAATGGGGATGGACTTTCTTCAATCACTTTCTGATGTCTTCTTTGTATAGAACATTCTCTTTCAAATAAGTGGACAGTATTGCCATAATGATCGGCAGCTATTTGTACTTCAATATGACGTGGTTCTGAAATCCATTTTTCCAGAAAAATCGTTCCGTCTCCAAAGAAAGATGTTGCTTGTTGCCTCGTTGAGTGAAAGGCTTCTTCCAGTTCTTTATCGTCTCGAACCAGTTTCATCCCGATTCCCCCGCCACCTGCGCTCGCCTTTAACATAAGGGGATAACCAATTTGGTTCGCAATAGATAACGCTTCTTCCACTGAATCCAAACTTCCTTCCGATCCAGGGACTACAGGAACTCCCGCTTCAGACATTTTGATCCGGGCTTCTACTTTGCTTCCCATCAATTTCATTACCTGTGCACTAGGACCAATGAAAACAATACCTTCTTCTTCGCATCCCTTAACAAAATCAGCATTTTCAGATAAGAAACCATATCCAGGATGAATTGCTTCCGCTTTTGTTTCTTTTGCTGCCCGGATTATGCTTTCCATATTCAGATAACTCTTCTTTACTTGGCTTTCTCCAATGTAAACTGCTTCAGCTGCTTCCTTTACAAACGGTGCATCCGCATCTGCATCAGAATATACTGCAACGGTTTGAATGCCCATCCGATTGCAAGTTTTGATAATTCTTCTGGCAATTTCTCCACGGTTAGCGATTAATACTTTTTTGAAAAGACTCATTGATTTGTTTGTTCACCCCATTCTTTCACTTTTCTTCTTTAATCACTGCTATCTCTTGTCCGGCATTAATTGGTTCTTCATTTGAAACTAAAAATCTATCAATAATTCCCTCTTTTTCTGCCTTTATTTCATAATAAGTTTTCATGACTTCAACTAATCCTATAACATCTCCTGCCTTAATACGGTCACCTTCCTTAACAAATTCATCTTCTTCAGGAGACGGTTTTCGATAAAATATTCCAGGGATCGCAGATACAATGATACTTTCCATATTAGATTCCTCCAATTTAACAAAGTTGTTGTTTTATTTGATTTAATATATTTTTTATTTCTTTTCTTGCTGAAAGGGCTTCTTCGATATCAACAGCCACAAATCTTACGGATTCATTTGTTTTGACTTGTGCCAATTTGTTTAAATCGGCGCTTATGATTGTACCAATTGTAGCGTATCCTCCGCCTGTAACGGCATCATTTAATAATGCAATTGGTTCAATACCATCTGGCACTTGAATGGATCCAATCGGATAACCTAAATCGACTACGTTCGAAGGGTTGCTTCCTGCCCCAAACGGCTGTTTGCGTTCAACAAAATTCAAACGTTCCCCTCTGAAGCGATAGCCCACCCGATTTGCTTCTGTTGAAACAGTCCAATCAATGGAAAAAAAGCGTTCCTTACTCTCCTCCGTTAAACGATAACTGCATAACCCCAAAACAACGCGGATTTCATGTTGATTTGAAAATTGCGGAATAAATGAATCGTCAATGCGTGCCCCAATTTTTGCAGGGCGTATATTTTCATTTCCTATTTTAAGTATGTCATTTTCTTGCAGTTGTCTCCCATCTAGCCCCCCTATGCCGCATAGCGTGTATGTAGAACGCGAGCCCATTACTAAAGGAACATCAAAACCGCCCGCTACAGCGAGGTATACTCTTGCGCCATTTTTGACAAAATCAAAAGAAAGTTGATCCCCAGCTTTAACAGCCAAAGCTTCCCACATTGGAACGGATTGTCCGTTTATTTTTGGAGGAATTTCCCCGCCGGTTAGAGCAATAATGGCATCTTCTTGAAATTCAAGAGTTGGCCCCATGTATGTGATTTCCAATGCAGCAGCATTTTCATTATTACCGACAAGTAAATTGCCTACAATGTAAGAGAACTTATCCATCGCACCTGACGGAGGCATTCCAACTTCATAGTAGCCAATACGGCCATTGTCCTGAATAGTCGTTTGCAGTCCGGGGGTTATGACTTTTATCATGAATACAACCTCCTTAACACATCTTCAGAAAATGCTTTAGGATCCTTTAGTACTTTTTTTGTTGAAAACGTAATATCCTTCGTCAAATAGCGGAAGGTCCCATCATTTACTTTTTTACGAATTTCCTCATACTCTTCCATGGTGATACTGCGGTATCTAAATATATCTCCTTGTTTTGGGAAAGTCATTGAATCTTTAAAATCATGATTGCGCTGTTCTTTCTCGAATATGGGGGCTGCCGCAATACCAAATAATTGATATCCTCCTGCCCCTTGAACTGGATATATAACAGCAAACGCTCCACCAAAACCAAATGCCCGCTCGGGAGTATATGTCCGGGGCCGAACATATTTCGGTACTTCTATTTGCTGCTCACGAGGCACCATTTGATAACACCATGGAAGCCCCGGCACAAATCCAATCATCGATACAATAAAAGGGAAGTCAGTTATTGCTTTTATTAAATCTTCTTTCGATTTGAAACCATTGATACGTGCCGCATATTCCAAGTCGGTTGATGAGGGATCTTGATGCCTGTCCCTAAAACGCATTAATGCCTCGTGTGTCCATGGATCATCAAATAAGATGGGGACATCTACAACACGTGAAGATATTTCAATGTCATCAGAAGAAACAGATTCCTCTAGTTCTCTCAATTTTGAAATCAAATCGTTCGGATGGGTACGATCTGGATCGAAACGAATCATATACGAAGAATTCGATGGACAAATATCTATTATTCCTGGAAGTCTCTCCTCCTTTAATCGATTCGTAATAGCCATTGCTTTAAAGTTTACTTCCAAACTCATCTCTTCACTTAATTCGACAAATATAAATTCGTCGCCACCATATTCATAACGAGTCATTTTCACACCACCTCTTACTTTCATAGTTTAAAATATATATAATTCCGTTAAATGAAAAATTTTTTACCAAACCTTTTTCCACAGCAAATTAGTAAACACTCATTAATTTATTTCATCTCCGGCTCTCTGCCATTGACCCACCTTTACTCCCAATACAGGAATTTATCTCTCAACTTGAAACAACAAACGGTGTTAAAGGTCTATAAATTTCCATCAATACCGTCAGAAAATAAAAAGTCACATTCATTCGGGTATTTCAGAATTTGGTTCGTTTTTTTTATGGTCCGTGTGGTCTTCAATAATCTCCGCCGCTACTATAGGATGTATGCCGCGAATTTACCTTCATCTATTATGTTCCACTTGTCATTCCAGCAGTATTTCAGAAATTGGGAGCAAATTCTTCTTTTCAACGATACCCATCATCGCCAACAAAAGAGCACATGCTGACGGATTTCTGGCATGCGTTTCACCCAGTACGGGCAGTCTTTCAAATTCCCATCTTGCCTGCTACACTGCTTAATAACCCACAGCCGACGACTTGGAAACGATCATCAAATCCGGGACAATATCAAATGTTTGATCCATATTTATATTGCTCAGCTTCCCATACCGAACGTTATATCGTTTCTTCCGTAAAACCCTTCGGCAAATAGGACGACTGCTTAATAGGCACAATTTCCGTGAAACCGCTTGAAACATTTCTTCCGATTAGTTTACAGCCCTTCAGTCGTCAATATTCCTAACATTCAATGTTGTCCTCCTTTACATTGTTTTTTAATAATATTATGATAAATATATTAAAAGAAAAGTACCAGTTTTCTGATTTTTCAGGTACCAGAGGGAGAGATAGATTATGATTTTCTTTCAAATAGATAAAAAGGATAAGTCAAATCATATCTATCAACAAATTTATAAATCGTTAAAAGAAGCGATTTTAGAGAGAAAGATTCCTACCAATGAGAAATTGCCTTCCAAAAGAAAATTAGCAGAAAAATTAGAAGTGAGCATTAATTCGGTTTCAAATGCGTACGAGCAGCTCCTGGCTGAAGGATATATTTACGCAATTGAAAGAAAAGGCTACTATGTGGAAAATATTACACAGTTCAACAATCAAAAAGAGGCTAAAATGAACTTTCCAGATGATTTAAAAGAAGAATTCTCCAAGAAAGATGAGGGAGGGCTTTCCTTATCACATATGACGGCTGACATCTCCATGTTCCCGTTTAAAGAATGGATGAAGTGTGAAAAAATAGCAATAAAAAATCACAAAAACGAACTTTCGGACATTTCTCATCCTCAAGGTCCTTACCTTGTGAGAAAAACCATCTCACGTATGATTGCGCTTACACGCGGCGTTAAATGCGAACCAGAACAAGTGATTATCGGCCCCGGGACACAGCCCTTGTTACGTCAAGTGTTGGGCATGCAGAGGGAAAATATAAAAGCTGCAATTGAGAACCCTGGGTATTCTCGCATCTACCAATTATTAAAAGATATGAATTTTGAAGTTTTTCCAATCGATCTTGATAAAAAAGGAATAGACATCAAGAAAGTGGAAGCTTTGAATCCACATTTCCTTTTTATCACCCCGTCACACCAATTCCCGACCGGAATCATTATGCCTATTTCAAGAAGAATTGAACTTTTGAATTGGGCCTCGGCTTCTGAAGGAAGGTATATTGTAGAAGACGATTACGATAGCGAATTTAAATACGGAACGGACAATATTCCGTCGCTGCAAAGCCTAGATCGGAATCAACGAGTGATTTATGCAGGAACATTCTCCAAAACGATCATGCCAAGTTTCCGAATCAGTTATCTCGTTTTGCCTCCCGATTTATTAAGAGAGTACAAAAGACATTTTTCATATTGGATACAGGGAAGCAATACACTGAATTTATTTACGCTTCACTATTTTATTGAAAGCGGCGAGTACGCAAAACACGTCAAGCGCATGAACAATCACTATGAGATGAAAAGAGAAAACCTGATTAAGGAATTGAAATGGAAATTTCGAAATGACATTAAGATTAAAAATGTGCCGGCAGGACTTCATTTCATTGCGGAATTCAAAACAGATAAAGGGTATAAAGAAATTGAAGAAAGAGCAAAAAAAGAAAAACTTGAAATATACTCCATGAAGAGGTTCAATTTACTAGGCAATATCGAAGAAGGAAAAAAAATTATTTTGATTATCGGATTTGCCAATATAAAAAATGAAGACATACCAGTTGCCGTAGATAGATTGTACCGTGTTATTTATTAACTTTACATCGGACGAATAGCCGCTTTAGGAACAATGCCATAATGTTTTAAAATGATTCATCTTGGATAAGAATGCTCAATTTCTATTTTCCGCTGTGACCTTTCCCCTTTCACTTATAATATCTGTCCGTAGTTAAAAGAGAACTATCAGCTTTTATACGCACAACCCATTTAAGAGCAAAAGAAATGATTTTATTTAAAATTTTTCGATCTGGCATGACTCATGGGGAAGGTTCTTAAAAGCCTTTTTCCCACTAGTCATGCTAGAAAGCGAAGCACACAACCGAAAAAACTACCTCTTCTTTTAATTCTCTTTTACCTCAATCTCTTATCTTGTCAAATCCTCAATAAATTCACTAACGAAATATTTTCTATTTGCTTTCCTTTATCCTCTCCCGAAAATATCTCCTTACATCTACAACGGTTATGATTCACTCATAAGCCGGCTAAGTCGGCTAATTGCCATAGATCTACATCACGAAACATTTTTATATCCCTATTTCTTGCTAGCTGTACAAAATTCTGTGCAAAGACGCCGTTCACCACTGTCAGCCTTTCCAAAATATTCATCAACATTTACAAAAATGGAACCATTATTCCGGGTCGGGAGAGATAGAGGACAAAAGCTAAAATAACAATAAGGAAACTTACCTCAAAGTGAAACTAGGCTATAATGAATGGTAGCAGAAACAAATGAGATGGGTGGATTGATAAACATGAAAATAAAAACATTATTGATTGCTCCCTACCCCGGTTTAAAAGAATTAGCCTTAACTCTCGGTAAAGAACAACAATCCCTGGACATTACAGTTGTACAAGGAGATTTACAAGAGGCTATACCCATTGCGAAACAATATGAAAAAGAAGGTTATGATCTCATTATCAGTCGCGGCGGCACCGCTCAGTTGCTGCGCCAGCATATCTCATTGCCAGTTATTGAAATAAAAGTCTCAGGCTATGACTTATTACGTATATTGACATTGGTTAAAGACCATAACGCACATCTTCACATTATTGGATTCCTAAACATATGCCAAGGTTTTGTTTCTGTATCCAATCTTTTAGATGTTAAAATTCCTTATACCATTATCCATGACCAAGAAGAGGTAGAGGAGGCAGTCCAACAAGCTAAAGCCAACGGCGCCCAAGCGATTATCGGAGACACGATTACTTGCAAGACTGCGGAAGCGAACGGGCTTCAGAGCATACTGATTACTTCAGGCAGAGAGTCCATAATCGAAGCGTTTGAACAAGCAAAACAAACTTATCAAATTATTAAAAACACTGCCAAACAAACAAAGGTATATCAACAACTGCTGCAAAAAACAAAAGAACCTTTAGTTGTTTATGACGAAAATGGCATGATACAATTTACTAGTTCTTCTTTTCAAAAAATATTTCCAGCACTCAAAAATGATTCGGATAAATCTACTATTTATTCGTATTTTCCATTTCTCAACAATGCATGCACACAATTATGCAAAAAAATTGAACCAATAGAAATATTGTACACTTTCGTTACAGATGATGAACATATGCAGTTTCGGCAAGGGTATCTTAAAATAGATAACTCCGAAAACCACCAGTATTACCTGCGGTTTTCAGCCGAAGAGAAGGAAGACCAACAAGATTATGGCCTATCCGTTGCTGCCATACAACCAATCATGACTTCCTTTTCACAGATTCTCGGGAATAGCCAATTGATGAAAGCTGTTATTAAGCAAGGGAAAAAGGCTGCTGCACATAATAAGCCAGTTGCATTATACGGAGAAAAAGGAACTGGAAAAAAAACACTAGCAGGAATCATTCATTGTGAAAGCGAGGCGAAAGATAGTTTTCTGTTGCTCATCCGAGTCTTAGAAGATCATCGCGAGATAGCAGACTATCTCAAGCTTATCTTAGTCCATTTGGACATAGGGACATGTGTTTTCGAAGGCGTTGAACGTTTGCGGTTGGAACACCAAAATCATCTAGCGCACCTGATCCACCAGACAAAAGCACGCATTATTTTTTTATTTCATGATAACCCGATTGATTTGTTGCAGCAAAAAAAATTATCGGTTCAAATTTTTAAACAATTTAAACAAAACCAAATTCGATTGCCGTCTCTGAAAGAACACGCGGAAGATTTAAACGAATATGTTCGAAAATTTATTGCGCAATATAACGTCAAATATGGAAAGCAAATCGTAGGCGTGCAGGAAGAAGCGCTAAAATGGCTGTACAGCCGTACTTGGAAAAATAATTTACAAGAATTGAGCAGTGTGATTGAACAAGCCGTCCAGTTTACGAATAATGAGTATATTAATAAAGAAGATTTAAACAACATTTGGAAAAATACAGATGAACACGCTCAACTAGGTTGTTCCGTGATTGATCTCAATAAACCGCTAGCTGAGATTGAAAAGGATATTATCTGGAAAGTGTTACAAGAAGAAGAAATGAATCAGACAAGAGCAGCCAAAAGATTGGGGATCAATCGAAGTACGTTATGGAGAAAGCTGAAATAATGTTGCATAATGCAACATTATTTCATCTTTATTATTTTTATGTAAAAATATTGTTGATAAATAAAACATACCCTAATAAAATTAAATTGAAAGCGGTTTATTATTATATTATTTATAAAATTGTTTCATTTTAAAACAACAACAAAGGAGAGGAGAAAGAATGAAAATTAAGGCAACATTAGACCGCATTCCTGGTGGAATGATGGTCGTGCCATTGCTGTTGGCCGCGACGATCAATACGTTCGCACCGAATCTGCTTCGAATCGGCAACTTTACAGAAGCGCTATTCGTCAACAGCGCAAGTGCTTTAATCGCTCTATTTTTACTTTGCGCAGGAGCACAAATTAATGTAAGAAGCGCAGGCATTGCGCTTGGTAAAGGGTTTACATTACTGTTCGTCAAGTGGGCGGTAGGGGCACTTGTAGGATTAATCGCCTATATAGCAGCTGGTCCAAGTGGTTTATTTTTAGGTTTAACACCACTGGCTATTATTGCGGCAATGACCAACAGTAACGGCGGTCTTTATATGGCGATTGTCGGTCAGTATGGGAAAGAAGATGACAAAGCGGCCTATTCTCTATTAGCATTAAATGATGGACCATTCTTAACAATGGTAGCGTTATCTATTTTCGGCGCAATGGGGTTTGTCGATGGAATGTTTTCCATTGTCTCCTTTATCTCCGTTTTACTTCCAATTGCAATCGGCATGATACTTGGAAACTTAGACAATGAAATGAGAGAATTTTTAGCAAAAGGCAGCGATATGTTAATACCATTTTTTGCGTTCGCCTTAGGAATGGGGATCGACTTTGGGGCCATCATCAAAGGGGGATTAAGTGGCGTATTGTTGGGCGTAGCTACAGTATTGTTAACAGGAACTGCCGGATACTTAATCTTTAAAGCATTCGGCTGGAATCCACTTGTCGGTGCTGCTGAAGGCTCTACCGCAGGAAACGCTGTAGCTACTCCTGCTGCGATCGCGGCAGCGAATGCTTCTTTCGCAAGCGTAGCTGATTTAGCGACAGTCCAAGTAGCGGCAAGTACGGTCACGACAGCGATTTTACTACCAATTTACATCGCGTTTTTGGCGAAACGATTGGAAAAGAAAAATAAATTGCAGCAATACTACCAATTACCAAACTAACCCATAAAGCCCATGTCTATGACTTGGGCTCCTCCATTTAAGGAAGGAGATGCACCATGAAGATCGCAATCATCGCAGATGATTTAACAGGAGCCAACGACAGCGGCGTTCAGCTTGCTCATTACGGTTTAAAAACATCCGTACTATTTCAACTGCATTCGAGCCAACTAGACGAAAACGATGCGGTTGTCATTGATACTGATAGCCGCTCTTTATCTAAGAAAGAAGCCTATGAGAAAGTAAAGGTCGTATCGGAAAAACTAAAAGATTGTTTCCCGATTATCTACAAAAAAATCGATTCCACCCTTAGAGGAAATATCGGAGCGGAAATCGATGCTGTTTACGATGCAATAAAGCCGACATTTATGATTATTGCGCCAGGTTATCCCAAAAACGGAAGAACCACTTATAAAGGATATCATTTTTTACACGATACATTGCTACATGAGACAGAAATATCAAGAGACCCTAAATGTCCAGTTAAAGAGTCGTATATTCCCAGTTTAATTGCCAAACAGACAAAGCGTCCTATAGGATTAATTGACTATCAAACACTTCGTCTCGGATTTGATAAAGTAAAAGAGAGACTAAACGATTATCGTGCGAATCATATTCCTTACATTGTCTTTGACTCTTTAACTGAAGAAGATTTGTGTTGTATCGCACAATACGTTTGCCACATTAACGAAAAAGTCGTATGGGTCGGGTCGGCAGGTCTGGCTAATTACCTTCCCGAGGTTTATCAGCTTCAAAAAGCAAAAAGAACGATCAAGATTGATCAAAATCGACAGCCCATCCTGCTAGTAGTTGGTAGCGTCAGCCAAGTATCCCGCAAACAGTTAGATCTTGCCCTTTCTTTAACGAATGTCAAAGGTGTACAGCTTGATTCCATAAGATTGGTTAGTGATGACCAAATTCGCTGCGATGAAATGAAAAAAGCCATTCACCAGGCAGAGGATTGGGTCAAACAGGGTTATCATGTCGCACTATATTCTTCTGCTTCACCCAATGAAATAAAACAGGTACAGGAAATAGGAAAATCGAAAGGATTAAGCACAATAGAAATAAGCAATTTCATTGTTCAAAAATTAGGCGAAGTTGCCTCCACATTGATCAACAAGGGCTATTTTAGAGGGATGATATTAACAGGCGGGGATACTGCAAAACATGTATGCGAGAAAATCGGAGCTTCGGGTTTTGAATTGCTGGATGAAGTGGAAACAGGAGTGCCAATAGCGAAATTAATTCATGACTCAGGAATGCATGTAGTGACAAAGGCGGGAGCCTTTGGTTCGGAAAATACATTTATTCAAGCAATTCACCAATTACAAGGAGTAGATGTCAAATGAAACCTATCATCGGAATAACGATGGGAGATGCTGCCGGTATTGGACCGGAGATTATCGTAAAAGCCCTACAAAACCGATCCATTTATGAGCAATGCAATCCTTTAGTGATAGGAGATGCAAAAATATTAGAACGGGCAGCTAGAATTACCAATTCCAAACTGACCATTCACCCTATTTCATCTGTAAAGGAAGCAACTTACCAATACAGTACAATTGATTGCATTGATTTAAATTTGCTTCCTGCCAATTTGTCTTTTGGACAAGTATCAGCAGCTGCAGGAGATGCCGCATTCCAATTTTTAAAACGTGCCATCGAATTAGCTAAAAACGGATATATACAGGCCATTTGTACAGCTCCTTTAAATAAAGAAGCCCTGCACAAAGGCGGACATCTATACCCGGGACATACAGAAATTTTGGCCGATTTAACGGGCACTCAAGATTATGCGATGATGTTATCCTCTCCAAAACTTAAAGTCATTCATATTACTACCCATGTCGGGTTAATTAAAGCGATAGAAATGATTAATCCCGATCGGACCTACAAAGTCATTAAACTGGCTCATGAAACGTTGACAAGAGCTGGAAAAGAAAACCCAAGCATCGCCGTGTGCGGCATCAACCCTCACGCTGGAGAAAACGGACTGTTTGGCAATGGAGAGGAAGAGGAAAAACTCATTCCCGGCATCCGAAAAGCACAAGTGGAAGGAATCAATGCAACCGGACCATATCCGGCAGATACATTATTTTACCGTGCGGTGCGCGGAGATTTTGATATTGTTGTCGCTTGCTACCATGACCAAGGGCACGCCCCTATTAAAGTGCTGGGGCTGGAAGCCGGAGTAAACATCACCGTCGGCCTCAAAGGCGGTATCATCCGCACATCTGTCGACCATGGAACAGCCTTTGATATCGCAGGAAAAAATCTGGCGGACGAACGCAGCATGCTCGAAGCCATTCACGCCGCTGTCGAACTGGCTCCGAAAGTTTAAACACCAACCTTTTTGCTTTATTTATCTGTTTTTGGCAATTAAAAAATGTATGAATGACAAAATACGAATATTCCATTCCCTGTATAAAATTTTAGGTCTATATCGCTTGACACGGAGCTTCTGCGGACATGTTTCCTAGCGAAAGGAGCGAGCGCCAATCCTTGCTTCGCAAGGCATCAAGCCTAACATGTCCGCCACTCCATGTAAAATTTCTATTCGGATCATTTATGCTAAATAAGCAGTATGCTCAGATATGGTTGTTCATCTACTTGACCTTAATTTTTTGTCCGGTTAAGTCAATTCATTTTAGAACCAATTTTTAAAATAAGTTCTTCATAAATTTTTAGCGATGAGGCAACAAGAAAGACGAACAAGAGCGCCCAGATGGCGGCTGGTAGTTATTTGTGCTTCCATGATTTCAATGACGGAATAGCTTTCGCCAATGACACCCCCATAAAACCTCCGTCAGCTTTTCGGCGCGGCAGGCGCCTGTGGCTTTACCTTCAGCAAAAAGAAAATGCCAAGGAGCACCATCAGCAAAAGCGATCCCATCGCCAACCGATTGGCAATGTTTCCATATGAATGAAAAAGGAGGGTAATGCTTCCATAAATCGCTGGACCAATGATGGCTGACACTTTTCCAGAAAAAGCGAACAGTCCGAAAAATTGCCCTTGCTTATCTGGCGGGGAAAGTTCGACTATATATGTTCTCGAAGTGACCCACATCGCTCCTAAACTGACGCCGAACAAACTCCCAGCAATCCAAAAAGATAGCTTGGAAAAAGCAAGCACCCCTATCGCCAGTGCGATGCACATCACGATGCCGACATACAAAACCGCTTTTTTGGCTCCCTTGCTTCTCGTAATATAGCCAAAAAGAAAGGAACCGATAATACTTGAAACTGTGGAGACTAAATATAAAAGGATGAACTCCCCTGCCGTAAACCCGGCAATGACTTTGGCATAAACGGACATGATGGCGATCGTCGTCGCCACCGCATCATTCAAAAAGAAATAAGCAATCATGAAAGTAAAAATGTTTTGATACTTTTTCATTTCTTTCAATGTTGCATAAATATCCCGATAGCCTGCAAAAAATCCGGCCTTTCGCTTTAAGGCATCGGCTTTTTCGGCTTCTTCTTTGACAAAGAAAAACAGCGGGAAAGAAAAGAGGAGAAACAAAAGAGCGCTTGGAATAAAAGCCCGATAGTAATCCATTTCTCCAACAAATGGATACACAGCTAGCCCGACAAGCGTTCCGACATATCCGACAGCAACGCCAAAACCGGAGATAAGCGGAATTTCCTGTTTATTCCCCAAACTGGAAATCATGGAATCGTAAAAAACAAGGCTCGAATGGTAAAAAAACTTTGCTGCGACAAATAAAAGCACGATTATGACAAAAGACGCCGGCAATCCAAACATGGCATTCCCAAGATTCGAATATCCGGCAACACCCATAAGCAAAGTTGCCGTAACCGAAAGAGTCGTAAAAATCCCAAGCCATTTCTTTCTTCTCCCGGTCCGATCAATCCATGTGCCATATAAAGGAGAAAATATCACTAAAAAGAAAGAAGCTAACGCATTTGCATACGAAATAAATGTACTGGCGATTTGGTTCAAGCTCTCGCTTTTTCCCACCGTTTCCGAAACATAAAGCGGGAAAAAAATCGTATTCACATTCGAGGAAAAAATCGTATTCGCAAAATCATACAACGCCCACGATAAAATCGGCAACGAAACATACAGTTTCCAGCCCGGCTTTTCATACGCATGCGAGGCAATCTTCTCCACTGCACCCTCCCCCATTCTGTCGGTGATAAAACGGCCGCAAACCGTTTATTCCATATATAGATTACTTTGTATATTTAATGATTTTGTTTCATGGATGTAAATTTTTCGAAAGAATACCTCTTGCTTCCGAAAACAATAGGTTTCATTTTTGTCAGAATATAATTAATATTTTAACAAATAAATGTGCATTTGTGTATGATCATCGTTTTCCGGAGTCAGTCAAGACTTTGTTGTAGCTTTTTTGGTTCGCTGAAAACAGGTGTAAGTCATAGGTTAGCGAACCATTTTTTGAATTTCCTGCGTAAGTGCTTTTGGACTCTCATCCCTTGTCATGACAGACGGATATGTATACTTTTTTTACCATCCCTTGAGCTCAGACAGGGCATCGAGTGGTGACAGGCACCTGACCCAAGCAAAAAAATAAAAATGGTTCTGTTCGTCAATATCTACAAATATGTCGTACATTTCGTGTAGACAATAAAGTTCGGCAACAAACGCTTTGTAATCTAGGGATATTAGAACATTTATTAGAGAATGGCTCTGTCGATCAATAAATCGAGGGATTAGCCAAATTTTCAGAGCGTTACTTTGACCGAATTCACGGGCAAGGCTCTTCCTCTTCTGTCTCCGTGCTTTGGACAAAAGAGTTTGGGCCGGTTTATCTGTTCCGAAAGGTATGGGAAAAGTTAGGGCTTGGTCGGCTATTACGTAAAATCATGCCGTAAAAACAACTTATTAGACACCCCCGTGTTGTGGGTATAGTCCAAAACACCAGTATTTTCGGGCTTTTCTTTAGTGTACTCTGTCAAACTTTTAGATATAGTAATAAAGCTTGTAGACTGTCTAAGCAGAGACTTTGTCAACAAGCGAAAGTACTAGCTGATGTTTTGTATTTTCAAGAACTGACTAAGATAATGATCCTAAATTCAAGGTCTTCCTCCTGTAATCCATTCAATTAAATATCCTATAAACATTAAAATACAAAATATTATAAACATGATAAATTTATAAATCATTTAATTCCCCACTCTATTATTTTTTACAAGGTGCTATACTAAAGTAAGCTGCTACTGCTAAGGCAGCTCTTTTTTCGTCAGATTTCATAAATGGAAGAGCGGCAGTTATCCCAGCTACTAAAGCTTTATCACAGCCACAATCGAAATATCCTTTTACTTTATAACAAAGATCATGTGTCATACATAAAGAATCTAATTTATTTTTTGGTACACCGCCACCATGTCCAGGTCCGTACCAGTTTCCCCAAACTGGCATACTTCTTAATATTTGAGATACAGATTGTGACTCTTTTTTATTTTCAATTTGATTAATTAAATATATACGTTTTACCTACGGCCGAGTAGAAACAAAATCCATTCCCGAGGGAATTCGGCGATTTGCCCAATCGCTAGAGTCCATGATACCAACATGCTGAATGACCAGCATGGTTTCTATTGAATAATACCCGTAGCTCAAAAATTAGGGGATATAAAATAGCTCTTGCATGGAAAAGTCCTTTAAAAGGAAAGTGCGATCTTCAGTTTCATGCAAGAGCACTTTCATTTTTTTCGCCTACCGAGTGCTACATTTATTTTTCGATGGCGCAGCAAAGCCTTATTAGGCGGCAGGTTTTCTAACGTTTCCACTACTTCTTCGGATGAATAAGCCTAAACCACTGTCAAACGGCTTCGACAAATGACAGGCAATCTATTTCAACCACTTTCGCACTTCCTCTTCCGCAAGTCCAGTGAGATCGGCAATATCTTTCGCTGCCATTCCTTTCGCCGACATATGTCGGATCATGTTCTTCCGTTCTTCCTCCCGACCTTGCTTTAGCCCTTGTTTCAACCCTTGTTTCAATCCTTTTTCCAACCCTTCCTCCATCCCAGCACGCCGCTCGCCAAGAAGATTGGACAATTGATCCCGCAGCCATTTCAGCCGCATTTCATACGCGTAGCGATTTTCGGAACTGACGCTTAGCTTCTCCCACTCTTCCAATGCTTCGCGAATTTCTTGCTCGTTCATCGCCAACACCTCCAGTTCCTTGAGAATCGTCTCATCAATCTCTTGTTTCCGGGCATCCACCGCTGACAGCATCATCAACCAGGGCCACTCCGTAGATCGCTTCACATCACGTCTATATTTCTTCCATTTTACCATAAATTGTGATAAATCAATGGCGTGAAATTCAAGATGCGCGCTCCAAAGAAACTGTTCTTTATCTTCGCGGATATGAAAGATGGTGTGAAACCGATCGGTTTCATGCGGAAAGAGCGGGTAGTTGAGAATTGCAATCATAATCGTGGGAGGAAGTTCGCTGTACCCTTGGCCTTTGAAGAGCGACTGGGAAAAGAGCCTCGCCCAGTAATACAAAATCCGCTCCGGCATATCGTGCTGGTCAATGATTTGAATTTCCACGTTAATCCGCTCGCCTCGGTCGGTCCACACGAGCACATCAAGTCGGTTCATTTTCCCTTCTTCGAACTCTTTTGCCAGCTCTGTGTTTTCAAACTGCACATCGATGATACGATCATGGCCTGTCCGATGCAAAACCGCATTCAAAAAAGCGATTGTAAGCTGCTTTCGGCTCGGATGGCCGAACAATTGTTTAAACATAAAGTCCAGTTTTAAATCGAGGTATTCCTTCATAACGGGAATCATCCTTTCGAGGAGAATTTGGAGGGGAGTTGAGGTTTATCTAAAGAAAAGCCGAAGTTATTTACAGATTTTTCAGATAAAAGAAAGTGCATCGCCTTACAAAACGTACTTCTTGACAAATCTCAACCAGCAGACGTTCTAATGAAAACTTTGTCACCATATACATTCAGAACGTATGTTCTGATAATGTTATTGTAATACACCTTATCTTATCTTTCAATCACCAATGATTCGACAAATTTTGAACAGAGCCAAAAACTATACCAAGTTCCTCCTTGCTTGGAAATTGATCCCAGTTGTCTTCCAAAAAACAGGAACATGAGTAATCCTTCCCATTTTTCTTAGGTTACCATTTTAATTAGCAAAGTGCCGGTGTGTTTAATCCTGCCGTGGTGACCGTCGGGAAAGGAGATAACCGTCAGTATACCGAAGCATATCTGCGTTTTCAAGCCCACTACGGGTGAAGTACAGCCGTGCAAAAGGTTGTTCACTATCCGAACCAAGTTTGTTCTACATACGCACAAACATATTTCATTCGACCTAAATCTTTTCCACATCAGACCTTCCACATCAAGCCTAATATCCAGCACTCCGCACCAAATCCCCACCACATTCCATACTTTTCGTATTCCAACGCTTGACATGTTCGCGGCGGTGATTATAATTAATTAAAAAATTGTTAATAATTTTCTTACAATAACTATGAAGAGGAAAAGTAAGGTTCAGTTATTTTTCACAGAGAGCTTCGGTAGCTGAGAAGAAGCAAAAATACGAACCCGAACAATGGCCTCTGAGTTGCGTGCTGAAAGTATTATTTTCGTGTTTTATCCCAATAAAGTATGAAGGTACAAGTAGGTTCCGCCGAGTTTGGTACTCGTTACAAATACCACAGTATGAAGGGATTAAGCCCGTAGTACTGGCAGAGGCTGTTTTGTGCGAGCAAACAGTGAAGTAAGGTGGTACCACGTGAGCAAAACCACGTCCTTATCTATATAGATAAAGACGTGGTTTTTTTTATAAAACAACAATGTATGGGGGAAAATTTATGAATCGTTTTTTAGTTATTCAAACTGATTTTGGATTAAGCGATGGAGCTGTCAGTGCAATGTATGGAGTCGCTTTGAATGTTAATCCCAGCCTGAGGATTTTTGATTTGACCCACGATATTCCCCAATATAATATTTGGGAAGCGTCTTATAGGCTGTACCAAACGATATCGTATTGGCCAAAGGAGACGGTATTTATTTCTGTTGTTGATCCGGGTGTCGGTTCAGAACGGAGAAGCATTGTTGTGAAGACAAAATCAAACCAATATATTGTGACACCCGACAATGGAACGATCACACATATTAAGAAGTATATTGGGATCGAAGAAGCAAGGCTGATCGATGAAAAGGTAAACCGACTGCCAAATTCCGGCCATTCTTATACCTTCCATGGACGTGATGTTTACGCTTATACTGGCGCACGGCTTGCATCCGAAGTGATTACGTTTGAACAGGTGGGGCCGGAAATTCCAATCGATTCGCTAATTGAACTGCCGGTTTTAGAAGCCTATATTCAAAATGGTGCGATCAAAGGGAATATTGATATACTTGATGTCCGATTTGGAAACTTATGGACCAATATTGATCGCAGCTTGTTTCAAAAGTTAGACGTAGATTACGGAGATTCTTTTGAAGTAACGATTGAAAATGAAACAAGACAAGTCTATAAAAATATTATGACGTTTGGCAGATCATTTGCGGATAGTCATTTGGGCGAGCCTTTGCTTTACGTCAATTCGCTCGACAAAATCGGTGTGGCAATCAATCAAGGATCATTTGCGAAGGCCTACCATATTGAAGCAGGTGCCAAATGGAAAATCACTATCTGCAAAGTACCGAAATTCGTATATAATGAAAATTCAGTATAATCATAAAAATGAAAAAAGGAGAGGAAGTTCATGAAAGAAAACAATCTATCGATCAAAACAATCGTAGCAATCGGAATTGGAGCAGCTGTCTTTGTTATTCTGGGAAGATTTGCGTCCATTCCAACAGGGATACCAAATTCCAATATTGAAACAACTTATGCATTTTTAGCACTTATGTCAATTATTTTTGGGCCTGTCGCAGGCGGTTTCATCGGACTTATCGGTCATGCGTTAAAAGACTTAATATTTTATGGATCTATTTGGTGGAGTTGGGTTGTTGTCAGCTTGCTTGTCGGATTTTTAATTGGTCTGGCTTCCAAAAGCATCGATATCGAATCTGGTGAATTCGGCACTAAAAAAATTATTACATTTAATATTGTTCAGGTGATTGTTCAAGCAATCGGCTGGTTCCTTGTCGCACCTTCTCTTGATATACTGGTTTATGCTGAGCCAGCAAATAAAGTCTTCCTGCAAGGATTAGTTGTTGGAATTTCCAATATGGTAACAGTTGCCGTCATTGGAACACTTCTTCTTTTACTCTATGCAAAAACACGCAGTCAAAAAGGAAGTCTTGATAAAGAATAAAAGCACATTGTGAGTTTTGACAACATATTTACTTACAGGAGCTTTTACGAATGAGAAAACGAGTGATTGAATTTCATAATTTTAGCTTTAAGTATCATAGCCAAAAAAATCCAACATTAAAAAATATTCATTTCAACATTTACGAAGGAGAAAAAGTTTTAATCGTTGGTCCTTCAGGATCTGGGAAGAGCACCATTGGCCACTGCATCAATGGTCTAATCCCCTTCTCTTATAAAGGAGAAATGACCGGAAGTTTAAAAGTAATGGGTCAGGAAACAAAGGAGTTAAATATTTTTGCTTTATCAAAAATGGTTGGTACTGTTTTACAGGATCCTGATGGCCAGTTTATAGGATTAACTGTTGGTGAAGACATAGCTTTTGTACTGGAGAATGATTGCACTCCGCAAAAGGAAATGTTCGAGATCGTAAAAGATGCTTCCAAAATGGTCGAAATGGATGATTATTTGCCTGCCTCTGTCCATCATTTGTCAGGCGGGCAAAAGCAGAGGGTTTCCCTCGCTGGTGTAATGGTTGACAAAGTGGATATCCTGTTGTTTGATGAACCGCTCGCAAACCTTGACCCCGCTACTGGAAAGTATGCAATGGCTTTAATCGACAAAATCCAAAAAGAAACGAATACAACCGTTGTCATTATTGAACACCGTTTAGAAGATGTTTTATATCGCCATGTCGATCGCATTATTGTGGTCAATGACGGCTCAATAGTAGCTGATATGAGCCCTGTCCAGCTTTTAACAACTAACATTTTAGAAGAGACAAATATCCGGGAGCCGTTATATATTAAAGCGGTTAAATATGCCGGTTGCGAACTAACTGAAGATATGCATCCTGCTGATTTCAATCAGTTTAAAGCGGATTTATGCCGAAAAAACTTGTTGGAATGGTTTGAAGATTCAAATCCAAAAACGCCAAGTAAAGAAGGAAAAACAATTTTAGAGCTGAAAAATATTTCGTTTAGCTATTCACCAGGTCACGAAACGATAAAGGATGTTTCTTTTTCAATTAACAAAGGGGAAATGGTGAGCATTGTTGGAAAAAATGGAGCAGGGAAATCTACAATTACAAAATTAATTTGTGGATTTGAAAAGCCTTCCTCAGGGAGCATATTGTTTAACGGCAAGGATATAACAAACGAAACGATTAAAGAACGCTCGTTAAAAATCGGCATGGTCATGCAAAATCCAAATCATATGATTTCAAAGCATATGATTTTTGACGAAGTAGCCTTAGGCTTAAAGGTTCGCGGCCTAGCGGAAGCTGAAATAAAAGAACGCGTCGACAATACATTAAAAATTTGCGGGCTGTACCCATTTCGGAATTGGCCGATTTCAGCATTAAGCTTCGGTCAAAAAAAGCGGGTTACGATTGCTTCCATTTTAGTGTTAGAACCAGAAATCATTATTTTGGACGAGCCAACTGCCGGACAAGATTTTCGCCATTATACTGATATTATGGAGTTTCTTGTTCAATTAAATCGGCAAGGCGTCACGATTATGATGATTACTCATGATATGCATTTAATGCTGGAGTATACAGAAAGAGCGATTGTATTTGCAGAAGGCAGGAAAATTGCCGATGACTCAGCTGTCAATGTCCTTTCTGATATTGACATCATTGAACAGGCAAATTTAAAGGAAACGTCTCTTTATAACCTGGCATTAAAAACAGGAATACCAGAACCGAGGAAGTTTGTGGAACGTTTCATAGAATATGATCGGGAGGTAAGGCAGGTTGGCAGCCGAGATGCTATCTTATATTGACCGAAAATCTCCTGTTCATCAATTGACAGGTGTAACAAAGCTAATATGCTTTATCTTATGGTCGACAGCAGCTATGCTGACATACGACACTCGTATTCTACTATTTTTATTTTTAATTAGTATTCTCATTTTTATTATTTCAAAAATTAAACTTGAAGAGATATTGTTTGTTCTTGTATTTATTTTAGTATTTCTTTTCATAAACAATGTTGCCATTTATGTCTTTTCACCGCAAGAAGGAGTAAAAATTTACGGCTCCAACCATGTGTTATTTGAAATATCAGGAAGGTATAACGTCACATTGGAACAACTTTTTTACCAATTGAATATTACGTTAAAATATTTCACAGTGATCCCAGCGGCTTTGCTTTTTATTGTGACGACTCATCCGAGCGAATTCGCCGCTTCCCTCAATCGCATCGGTGTGAGTTATCGAATTTCGTATGCTGTTTCTTTGGCATTAAGATATATACCGGACGTACAGCGGGATTTTCGGAATATAGCACGCGCCCAACAAGCCAGAGGCCTTGACATGTCCCGCAAAGAAAAACTTCCTAAACGGATCAAAAATGCCGCCTCCATCCTTGCACCGCTTATCTTATCAAGCCTAAACAAAATTAACACCATCAGCAACGCAATGGAACTGCGCGGCTTTGGCAAAAACAAAAAACGCACATGGTATAGTGCAAGACCTTTTCAAAAAAGTGACTACTTTGCAATCGCTCTATTTACTATTCTGTTCATTGTCACCTTAATCATCACATTCCATGATGGAAGCCGGTTTTATAATCCGTTTTAAAAATACTCCTACTGATCGCATCCAGTAACGCTGTTTGTTGCTGGATGCGTTTTTTTGTGAAAACATTTAAATTAGCCCTATTTTAGGGGTGGGCAGGTTGCTTCCTTGGGCCTCTAAGCTGGCAAGCCTTTTTTTATGCAATCAAGTTCTGCATTTTTTTGTTGCAGAACTCTGTATTTTTATTTTGCAATAAACACTCATGCACATCACCTAAACAGAACTGCCCACATTTGTTACGCCAATCACTCCTAGTTCATCTTCCCATATTCATCCTTTTTCCTCCATAAACTTTTTACGAAAATATACCTGTGACGTATGGACTGCTCCATAACCGACCGCCAGCACGCCCTATTAACCAATTAATAGACCGAATATTAAGTTAACAGCACCCATAAAAACAAACCGCCCCATCAAGGGCGTCTCGACCATTTGGACCCTTTCCACTGATGCCATTTCCACGCGCTTTCGATGGCTGACAAGTGACAGGCAGCCTCACCCCCTCACAAATTCAGCATATTTTTTCTTCCGCTCTGTTTTTGTGCCTGAAAAGTAATCTAATAATGCATCCATATTCATAAATTTCGGAGGCAGCGATTTGGGATGCATATACAAATAAAAACTACTCCATCGGTAAAGTTCCGGCGCATGCACCATATGAGCTTCTACAGGATTGAGATGAATATATCGACTCACTTCCAACATTCCGCTGTCATTGTCAATCAATTTACCATAATAACGCTTTTCAAATACATGTCCCATCAAACGATAGCGAGTATTATAATAATTCGCATACCGTTTGTTCATGAGCGCCATGACTTTCGAAATCGGCTCCTGTTTTGAGCGCAGCTGCAGGTGAAAGTGATTCGTCATAAGGCAATATGCGGCTATTTCAAAAGGGATTTTTTCGTAAAGCTGGTGGAGGATATGGAGAAAAGCGAGAAAATCATTTGTTTCCTTGAATAGGGGATCACGCCGATTGCCGCGGCAAACGATATGATAAAACCGACGGGGCACCCAGATCCGCTTTTGCCGTCCCATTCTTTTTACCTCGCTGTTGCTTGTTGCTTTTGTATATGTTTTCAGCCACCTTAGCGTCATCGCTTCCCAAAGCGATTCATCCGCTATCTCTTCGGTTCCCTTTAAATCGGAAATGGTCCTTGCCAGCCGAATGATTTTCGCTTGTACACGATTGCTCCATTGATGCTGGGATGCCCATTGCTGCAACAGAAGTTGCTGCCTTTTGGCAAGCGGGCTTTTTTCCATTAATAACTCAAAAGGAACACGCCCATTCGTTATTTCTTTTCCGTAACGTTCATATTGCTTTCTTCTTGCTTCTTCTACTCTTTTCCTTATGGTTTCCGAAGATTCCGAAACCCTCGTTTCTTTGGTGAAATCAATGACTTCCAATGGTAATAAAACATCCATCCGGTCATAAATCGGCCCGGAAACACGATTTCGATACGCTTGAATTTGTTTCGGACTACATGTGCAATAGCGCGTTCTTGAGCCATCGCCCCAAGCAAAATAAAGTCCGCAGGATATGTCACCGTCGACGAAATACGGCTAATCGTCACTTTCCCCGTCTCTAACGGCTGGCGAAGCATATCCAGTGTCTTTTTTGCAAATTCCGCCATTTCATCGAGAAACAAAACACCGCGATGTGCCAGCGACACTTCGCCAGGCTTTGGGTGCGTTCCCCCGCCAATTAAAGAAACCGATGAAGCAGAATAATGCGGATGACGAAAAGGTGGATAGCCGCTCTCGATTTTTTCTCCTGCCAGCTGGTACAAATTGATCACCTCTAACTGCGCATCATGAGAAAGACCCGGCAAAATCGACGGAAACGTTTCCGCTAACAAACTTTTCCCGCACCCAGGCGGTCCAACCATTAACACGTTATGTCCGCCTGCCGCTGCGATCTCCATGCACGCTTTGCTTGATGATGGCCAATAATCGATTGAAAATCCCGATGATGCTTTCGCAGGGAGTCTATAATTTCAGGAGTGTGAAAAGCTGAGGATAACGAAAGAACACGTTGTCCATGCAGATATTGCACCGTTTCTTCCAACGTCTGAACAAAGATACAATCGAGATCTTTTCAAATGATGAAGCGGAAGTGTGGGATCATACGGAAGGTATATTTTTTGAAAACCGAGCTTCTTTGCTGCCAATATCGCTGGAAGCATGCCACCCACCGGCTGAATCGTTCATCCAACGATAACGAACCTAAAAATGCTGCATCGGAGGAAGCCGGCGCTGTCAGCTTGCCTATTGCCTTCAAAATCCCAATCGCCATCGCCAAATCAAACATCGGGCTATGCTTTTTCCGCTCCGGCGGAGACAAATGAACAACGAGTCTTTTATCAAAAACGTCGCATCCGAAAGCATAAAGCGAAGCAAGAACACGTTCCTTTGCCTCTTTCACCGATGCATCCGGCAACCCAACAATCACCATCGCCGCAATCCCCGGCACTTCCTGCACCTCCACCTGCACTCGATACCCTTCTAACCCCCTTAACCCAATGCTTAAAATCTTCACCGTCACTCATCCATCCCTCCCAATCACAGAACATTAGTTCTTACCCATTATTGTAATACCCTCCCTTTTATCTTTCAATTACCAATATTTCGACAAATTTCGGGCGGTGACAGGCACCGACCCCGGATTTTGGGGGATATGGGAGCATCCTTTAATAATTTTGAGTTATTCCATTTTAATACTATCTCACGCTGGGTGAGCCCAAATAATCCCATCATATCCTCGATTATGCGATTTGTGTCAATCGTTTACTTCCCATAGACTTATTGTATACCACCTTTTTTCCAGTGTACTATTTCTACTTTTCCCTTCTTATTTCCAGTTTCTAAAAAATTCAAAAGTAAAAACAGGGGGTTTGATTATTGAAAAAATTATTAACTGGTCTGCTTATAGGTTTGTTGTTGCTAAGTGTTTCCGCTTGTTCATCAACATCTTCAGGGTCTGAAGAAAAAATGTCTACACTAGAACGAGCTCAAAAAGAAGGAAAAATAGTTGTGGGATTTTCCGGTGAGGTTCCTTATGCTTATGAGGATGAAAATGGGAATTTGACCGGTCAATCTGTAGAAGTGGCCCGTGCTGTTTTTAATGAACTTGGCATTGAGGAAATGGAAGGAAAGTTAACGAAGTTTAGCTCACTTATTCCAGGATTAAAATCGGGCAATTTTGATGTGATTACGGCTGGAATGTACATTACACCAGAACGGTGTGAACAAGTCGATTTTGGGGAACCTGAATATAGCATTGGTGAAGCTTTGGCAGTGCAAAAAGGAAATCCTCTAAATCTGCAAAGCTATGAAGATATTGCAAAAAACCCAGATGTAAAGGTGGCTATTATGAATGGCGCCATTGAAATTGATTATTTAAAAGCTGCTGGCGTTAAAGAAAGTCAAATGGAATTTGTTCAGGACATCCCTTCCAATATTGCCGCTTTAGAATCAGGGCGTGTTGATGCGATTACGATGACTGGACCGACACTAGAGGCGGCTCTTTCCACAGCTAATGCCAAGAATATCGAACGTGTTACTGACTTTATTCAACCGACGGTCAATGGAGAATCCATTCGTGGATATGGAGCAGCGGCTTTTAAACCAGAGGATGATGATTTAAGAATAGCCTATAATGAAGTATTGCAAAAATTAAAAGATTCTGGTCAACTTCTTGAAATTATTAGTGAATTTGGTTTTACAGAGGCGGATTTGCCAGGAGATATGACAACGGAGCAGCTATGTGAAAAGTAGAATGATTTAAATAAAAACAGGCGCTCTTCCATGGGCGTCTGTTTTCATAAAGCAAGGTAGACAGCCATGCCATTTCTGCAAATGGTGCAGCAATTGAGCAAGGAGGCTATTCTAGAAACGGTGACTTCGCTCTAAAAATAAAATTCCAAAGGAAGTGATGAAAAAATATGTACGTATATGCAGAGATTATCCCTAAAATAGCACCGGGGCTTATAGTAACGATCGAAATTTTACTCGCTGCCTCGTTCCTCGCATTGATTGTCGCTTTTATCGCTGGTTTAGGACGGATTTCAAAGTTTACGATCATTAGAAAATTGATAGCTATCTATGTTGAACTTTTCAGAGGTACCTCTTTGTTAGTGCAACTGTTTTGGATTTTCTTTGCCCTCCCTGCCTTTGGATTACAACTTTCTCCATTTTTTGCAGGTGTTGTTGCGCTAGGACTAAATTACGGTGCCTATGCCTCTGAAGTTGTCCGCAGCACGATTTTGGCCATTCCCCATGGACAAACGGAAGCGGCGATTGCTTTGAATATGACGCGCTGGCAACGGATGAGACTTGTGATCCTCCCGCAAGCATTGCGAATGATGCTCCCTGGTTTTGGAAATATTTCGATTGAGCTTTTAAAAGGCACTTCGCTTGTTTCTCTCATAACTCTGACAGACCTGACCTATAAAGGCTTAATGATCCAAAATACGAATATTAGCTATACGTTTCCCGTCTTTATCGTCTTGCTCATCCTTTATTTTATAATTGCTCTGCCACTGATCATTGCAGTAAGAAAATTGGAGAAATACGCTTCGAAAGGAGTGGCTCAAGCATGACATGGGACTGGAATTTTGCGATTCAGATATTTCCTGAGATTGCAAGTGCGATTTGGGTGGTGATCGGGATCACATTTGGTGCTTATATTTTTTCATTAATCTTTGGCCTTGTTCTTACATTTTTAAGAAGATCAAGCTTTAAACCGTTATCAATGCTTACTTATGGCTTCATTGAATTTATAAGAAGCACCCCGCCTTTAGTCCAACTGTTTTTTGTGTTTTTTGCCTTGCCTTCGCTTGGAATTTCCTTCGATAAATATACAGCAGGAATTCTCACGCTGGGAATCCATTATAGTACGTACTTGTCTGAAGTGTATCGTTCCGGCATTGAATCCGTACCAAAAGGACAATGGGAGGCTGCGAAAGCAATGAACTTTACGAAAACGCAAACGTGGATCAATATTATTCTTCCACAAGCGATCCCTCCTGTGATCCCGATGCTCGGAAACTATCTGCTTGTTTTATTTAAAGAAACACCAATTTTAATGGCTATTGGCGTCGGTGAATTTTTGCAAAAAGCCCAGTTAATAGGAGCGGAACACTTTAAATATCTTGAGCCGATCACGATTGTTGGCATTTTATTCTTGCTGTTAAGTTACCCATCGGCCATTTTCATAAACAAACTTGAACAGCGGTCGAAACTTACTTTTGGCGAAAGAAAACACTGATTGAAAATGTATGTATACGTAAGATAACAGGTTGGAACTAAACTTTGTTTTGATAAAAGAAATCATTGAAAGGATGATGATACATGGGAGCTTTGGAAAAAGATCTGATCATGATAAGAAATTCCAAGCGACAACCGGCTGAAACATTAGTAAGCTATGAAAATGTAACGAAAAAATTTGGCGAAACGGAAGTATTAAAAGGAATAAATTTAGAGATTAAACGTGGTGAAAAAGTGGCGCTGATCGGTCCGAGCGGGTCGGGAAAAACGACGATTATTAGAATGTTGATGACCCTTGAAAAACCGACGTCCGGGATTATAACAATAGGTGGAGAACCGCTATGGCATAAAAAAACTGCGAGCGGCAAACTTGTCCAGGCTGATGAGAAACATTTGCGGAAAATGCGCAGCGATATCGGCATGGTTTTCCAACATTTTAACTTGTTTCCGCATATGACGATTTTACGTAATGTAACAGAAGCGCCGATTCATGTGCTGGGACTTTCAAAAGAGGAAGCCCATGCGAGGGCGGTAGACATGCTGACAAAAGTCGGTCTAGGCGATAAATTAGATGCTTACCCTTCACAGCTTTCCGGCGGACAAAAGCAGCGGGTGGCAATTGCCCGTGCTGTCGTCATGCACCCCAAAGTTATGCTGTTTGATGAACCAACTTCGGCTCTTGACCCTGAGTTGGTCGGCGAAGTTCTTCAAGTCATCAAAGACTTGGCTAAAAAAACCGACATGGCGATGATTCTTGTAACCCATGAAATGGATTTTGCCCGTGATGTGGCAGACCGCGTTGTATTTTTGCATGATGGCCAAATTGAAGAACAAGGAACACCACAAGAACTATTTGAAAATCCGAAAAGTGAAAGACTGCAGGCATTTTTAAAGCGTTTTTTAAAAAGGTAAACATCATTTTACAAAAGTCTAGCCCAAAGGTTACTAAAATGGAGAATTGGGGCTAGGCTACTTTTTTATAGTTTTCTATTTTGGTGGAGATCATTTTTTCCCTTGTCCTTGAATTATATATAGAGCGATCCAGATTTAGTTTTCTGCAAAAGATTCTAAAACATAGAGAGGATCTTTTAGGGGGGAGTGAAAACGGTAGAACGAAGTATTTGAAAAAATGCGATAAAAACATAAAAGACCAAAACATTGAAAATGCTGATGTCGAAGTTACAAATAGGTCGCCGCTGACGAAAATTGGAAAAGGTCGGCAAGGGGCTGTGTTCCCATTTACAGATGACATTTGTGTAAAGTTCTTTGGGAAAGAAGAGGATTGTGACCGAGAATATTACGCTTTATCACTTGGCCATGTGCAATAGCGCGTTCTTGAGCCTAAATATCCACACGGACACGGATTCATCGCCCAAAGCAAAATAAAGTCCGCGGGATATGTCACCGTCGACGAAATACGGCTAATCGTCACTTTCCCCGTCTCTAACGGCTGGCGAAGCATATCCAGTGTCTTTTTTGCAAATTCCGCCATTTCATCGAGAAACAAAACACCGCGATGTGCCAGCGACACTTCGCCAGGCTTTGGGTGCGTTCCCCTGCCAATTAAAGAAACCGATGAAGCGGAATGATGCGGATGACGAAAAGGTGGATAGCCGCTCTCGATTTTTTCTCCTGCCAGCTGGTACAAATTGATCACCTCTAACTGCTCATCATGAGAAAGACCCGGCAAAATCGACGGAAACGTTTCCGCTAACAAACTTTTCCCGCACCCAGGCGGTCCAACCTTTAACACGTTATGTCCGCCTGCCGCTGCGATCTCCAATGCACGCTTTGCTTGATGATGGCCAATAATCGATTGAAAATCCCGATGATGCTTTCGCAGGGAGTCTATAATTTCAGGAGAACGCAAAGCTGGGGGTAACGAAAGAACACGTTGTCCTTGCAGATATTGCACCGTTTCTTCCAACGTCTGAACAAAGATACAATCGAGATCTTTCAAATGATGAAGCGGAAGTGTGGGATCATACGGAAGGTATATTTTTTGAAAACCGAGCTTCTTTGCTGCCAATATCGCTGGAAGCATGCCATCCACCGGCTGAATCGTTCCATCCAACGATAACGAACCTAAAAACGCTGCATCGTAGGAAACCGGCGCTGTCAGCTTGCCTATTGCCTTCAAAATCCCAATCGCCATCGCCAAATCAAACATCGGGCTATGCTTTTTCCGCTCCGGCGGAGACAAATGAACAACAAGCCTTTTATCAAAAACGTCGCATCCGAAAGCATAAAGCGAAGCAAGAACACGTTCCTTTGCCTCTTTCACCGATGCATCCGGCAACCCAACAATCACCATCGCCGCAATCCCAGGCACCTCCTGCACCTCCACCTGCACCCGATACCCTTCTAACCCCCTTAACCCAATGCTTAAAATCTTCACCGTCAATCATCCATCCCTCCCAACCACAGAACATTAGTTCTTATCCATAATTGTAATACCCCTCCGTTTATCTTTCAATTACCAATATTTCGACAAATTTCGGGCGGTGACAGGCACCGCCCCCAATCGCCCCCAATTATTGGAATTAATTATTGGAATTAATTATTGGAATTTATTAGAATTGGAATAATTATTGGAATAACCCCCATTATGAATAACCCCCATTATTAGAATTATAAAAATATTTTTACTTCCATGTTGACAAAAATGAACAAAATCGAATAAAATTATGTTACAAGTTAACAAATAATCGTTAAAATCGAACAACTAGTTCAAAGGGTGAATACACATGTTACCAAAAGAACGACGCCGATGGATTGAAAAACAATTGATCACCCAAGGTAAAGTGGATATCGAAGAACTGTCGCAACAATTAAACGTGTCAGCAATGACGATCAGAAGAGATTTGGCTCTTCTTGAAAGAGAGGGCAAGATCGTCCGAACACATGGGGGTGCGATTCATCCGAAATCGCTAATTCAAGAAACACCGTACTCAACGAAAAAAGAAAAAAATATCGAGCAGAAAAAAGCCATTGCCCGTAAAGCAGTCGAACTGATTCCAGAAGGAGCTAATGTCATTTTAGATTCAGGAACGACCACTATTGAAGTCGCTAGGTTGATTAAAGACAGGGAAGATTTAACTGTTATTACTAATGACATTAAGATTGCAGCCGAATTAATGGAAAGTAAATTAAAGGTGATCGTGACGGGAGGGGAATTGCAAAACCAAGTTGGTACTTTGTATGGCTGCCCTACCCAAGAGTTACTGAAAAACATCCATGCAGATATTTTCTTTTTAGGGATCCATGCTGTCGATATTGCATCAGGAGTAACATCGCCCACTTTTGAAAAATCGCTAATCAAAAAACTAATGATGCAAGCGGCCGAATCTACTTGGTTGCTGGCCGATTCCAGCAAGTTTAACCAAAAGGCTTTTTCTCTTGTTTGCCAACTTTCAGAGTTGGAAGGGATTATTACAGACACGGGATTAAGCCAAGAAGACCAGTGTAAATATAGTGAACATGTAAACGTGATTGTTGTGCGCCCTATTGAATGAGAATGAGTATAGGCAGTCCCAACTTCAACTAAAAATCAACGTCATATGAAAAACCCCTTACTGTCCTGCTTGGTGATAAACAAAAATAAGGGGGTGATCCATCGGCAACGATATAAACGATTTTGATAGACAGGGAGGGGGAACAATACTTATGAGAATAGGAGTAATTGCAGATGATCTGACCGGCGCTAATGCAACAGGAGTCAGATTGGCCAAACAAGGATTCAAAACAGCTACCTTCGTCAGAAACGCACCTTTGACAAATATAGAAAACTACGATGCTATTTGTATTGATACCGATAGCCGATACGCTTCTAGGGAGATTGCGGAAAATCGCGTACGCCAGGCAATCAAAAATCTCAAACAATGGAATGTGAAGATATTTTGCAAGAGAATTGACAGCACCATCCGTGGCAATATTGGGATCGAAATTGATACCGTTTTAAATGAACTCGGCGAACATTCTATCGCCATCGTCGTCCCTTCTTTTCCCGACTCGGGAAGAATAACAACCGGGGGATATTTGCTCGTTGATGGTGTACCTGTCCAGGAAACCGACGTAGCCAAAGATCCTCTTATGCCCGTCAATCAGTCGTTTGTCCCAGACATCATTCGACAACAAAGCATCCATTCAGTCTCATTGATAGGGCTGGATGCCGTTCTTTCCGGCGTCGGGAGAATCACCAATAAATTACGGGAAGAAATCGAACAGGGAAACCGAATCATCGTGGTTGATGCAGTAAACGATGAACATATCGAAACAATTGCCCTTGCGATGACAAAGATTAAAGATAAAATCATTGTTCCCGTCGATCCAGGTCCCTTAACCGCTTACTATGCAAGATTATACTTACATCAAGAACTCAACACACAAAAAATATTAATCGTCATCGGAAGTGTGACCTTTTTAACCGGCCGACAACTTCATTATCTCTTAGCTAAAACAAACGCTAACCCGGTATACGTAAATCCAGAAAAATTAGCGAGTTTCACAAATAGCTGGAATGAAGAAGTTGAACGGGCCGTATCCATTGGCCTAAAAAGATTAGAAACAGAAAACATCTTAATTGTGACTACGTACCACCCCGCGAATAAACTGATCAACTTGAAAGCGTTATCTGAGATAGAGCAAGTATCTGAAGATGCTCTAGCTAAAAGAATAACAGACGGACTTGCCGTAATTAGCAGGAAAATTATTGAGAGTTCCAAATATCCTATTTCTGGATGCTTCACAAGCGGCGGCGATGTAACCGCATCCCTTTGCGCCGTAGGAAGAGCAAATGGCATTGAAATTGAAGACGAAGTTCTCCCATTGACATCATTCGGATACTTCTCGGGAGGATACTTGGACGGACTCCCTGTCGTCACAAAGGGAGGCATGGTTGGCGACCAACGGTCCATTTACAAAAGTCTACGGTTTTTACAAATGAAAATCAATCACCAAAGGAGTGGAAAACATGTCAGTACAAACTAAACCGATTATCGCAATCCCAATGGGAGATCCGGCAGGAATCGGACCAGAGATCACAGTTAAAGCCTTGAATAACCCGAAAATATATGAAGTTTGCTCACCCCTTGTTATTGGTCATAGTGAAGTATTGAAAATGGCTATGAATTTTACAAGTATCTCGCTGAACATCCGTAAAATTAAAGATCCTTCAGATGGAAAATACGAACATGGAACAATAGATGTTATCTCATTAAACAACGTAAACGTAGACACCCTTGAAATGGGGAAAGTTCAGGCACAATGCGGGAAGGCAGCTTACGAATATATTGAAACAGCTGTCCATCTAGCCCTTAACGGAAAAGTGTCAGCTTTAGCCACGACGCCGATCAATAAAGAATCGTTGAAAGCGGCAAACGTTCCTTTTATCGGACATACAGAAATATTAGCCGCATTGACCAATACCCATGATCCACTGACGATGTTTGAAGTAAGAAACATGAGAATTTTCTTTTTAACGAGACACCTGTCCCTAAAAGACGCCATCGCCGCAATGACAAAAGAGAGAGTTTGTGACTATTTAATTCGTTGTGATCAAGCATTGCAACGCCTAGGAGTGGAAAATCGCAAAATCGCCGTAGCAGCATTAAACCCACACGGCGGAGAAAACGGGCTGTTTGGAAGGGAAGAAATCGATGAGATTCTCCCAGGCATTCAAATGGCTCAAGAAAAAGGGATTAACGCCGTTGGGCCAATCCCTGCTGACTCTGTTTTTCATCACGCACTAAATGGGCTTTATGATGCTGTACTATCCCTTTACCATGATCAAGGTCATATTGCCGCGAAGATGGCGGATTTTGAAAGAACGATTTCGATTACAAACGGTCTTCCATTTTTGCGCACATCTGTCGACCACGGAACAGCCTTCGATATTGCCGGAAAGGGAATTGCAAGTAGCGTAAGTATGGAAGAAGCCATTACACTTGCAGCAAAATATGCGCCAAAATTTCAGCCTTCATGGGCATAACTCTTCTATGGTCTAGGCAACAAAAGGGGAATGAAAAGGGGGTATAAGCGTTGGAAGCATCGGGCGCCCAAATGATATTCGGGCTCGTATTAGGGGTAGCGATCCTCATTTTCCTAGTACTTAAGACGAAAATACACGCATTTTTGGCTCTGATCATAGCAGCTTCCATTACTGGACTGGTTGGGGGCATGTCTGCTCCCGACGTCATCAACGCGATCACCGCAGGATTCGGATCCACTTTAGGATCTATAGGAATCGTGATTGGATTCGGAGTGATGATGGGACGCATTTTAGAAGTATCCGGTGCTGCTGAAAAAATGGCATATACGCTTGTAAAATGGGTCGGAAAACGAAAAGAAGAATGGGCAATGGCGATCACAGGGTATATCGTTTCCATCCCTATCTTTGTGGACTCAGCCTTTGTGATTTTAACGCCGCTTGTGAAAGCCCTTTCTAAAAAAACCGGGAAATCCGTTCTCACCATTGGCGTGGCACTCGGAGCCGGGCTCGTCGCCACCCACCATGCGGTGCCACCAACACCCGGTCCATTGGGTGTTGCGGGAATTTTTGGAGTTGACGTCGGATTGATGATTGCGTGGGGATTAGTTTTTGCCATCCCCGTTACCGTTGTAGGCGTCCTATATGCCAAATGGCTTGGAAAGAAAATATATCAAATCCCTGATGAAACAGGCTTAGATTATGTACGACCGGTTAATCCGATCACGGTCCAGGAATTTCTTGAATCTAAGGAAAAGAAAGACTTACCTTCGCTAACACGATCGGTGCTTCCTATTTTCGTTCCGATTATATTAATCTTTGCGAATACAACCGTCACCGCCCTCAAATTAAAGGGAGGAATTTACGACTACATCACATTTCTTGGCTCGCCCATTATTGCAGTTGGAATCGGATTGATCTTCTCCATATACGGATTATATCACCATGTGAAGCGCTCTGAAGCGCTTGACCAAATGGAGGAAGGAATCAAAACGTCCGGAATCATCCTCCTCGTCACCGGTGCCGGTGGGGCGCTCGGGAACGTCCTAAGGGAGAGTGGAAGCGGGGATTATATTGCCCAACAAGTAGCGCAATTACATCTCCCAGCCATCTTAATCCCTTTCATCATCGCAACGATTGTGAGACTGATTCAAGGCAGCGGAACCGTGGCCATGATTACCGCCGCCTCCATCTCAGCACCTATTTTGCAACAATTAGATGTCAATATGGCATTGGCTGCACAGGCAGCCGCCTTAGGTGCAATGGTCTTCTCATATTTTAACGATAGCTTATTTTGGGTCATTAACCGCATGTTAGGAATTAAAGAAGTGAAAGAACAAATTTTGACATGGTCTATTCCAACCACACTGGCATGGGCAGCGTCTCTGGTTACGTTACTCATCGTCAATGCATTTTTCGGATAAATCAACAAAAATGAAACTTACAAGCCGCCCTTGTTACGGGGTGGCTTGTCCTCCTTACCCTTTCCGCTGATGCCATTCCCACACGCTTCCACTGATTGATTCCAACGAACATTCCGCTTTCCATCCAAGTTCTTCATCAATTTTTTGTGAATAAGGCGGCAAGGCGCGCCGGTTCGCCTGGGCGGCGATCGATGGATTCAAATGACTTTGCGTTCGGTGCTTTTTCACATGTTTCAATCACTTCTTTGACGGAATAGCCTAAGCCGTTGCCGAGGTTATCAATATCCATGGCAATGACCAAGCCATCCCCCCTAATGTTAAATCTTTGACAAACTTCGAAGCACGGCAGGTATTATCCCATAACAGGGGCTAATTCATCCAATGTTGCACCTTGGAAAGAAGGAATCTCGCACTCAAAGGCTACTTTCAACCACCAATGAGGTGTTGATTTTTCATTCATATACACAACACGAACAGAAGGGTTCACTCCATTTTCTAACAAGGAAAAGATGGCCTTACTATAAAAAGCCGGAACATATCCAAGCTTCTTCCCCCCATGAGTATAAATAGCAACAGCATGAGGGTCATAAGCGTTTGTTGGTTCTTGTACTAATTTCAACGTTTCGTTAATGGCCAGCCATGTTGCCCAATTTTGAGGAAGATTTTGATGGCGCATGCCATGAACAAAAAAGCTGACGCGCAGCTTGCCATCGTTTTCAAGACGCAGCGGCTGCTCAAAAAGAATAAGTGTCGCTGGCTAACCGCCCACGTGTTTGTTGAAGCAAGTCCATCTTAGTGGAATTCTCATCCAGACCTAAATCGGACAAAATGGCTTTAAAATCCGCACGATCTGGTGACGGCAATCGGCGTTCAAACGCCGGAAACAGCTCCTTTGATCGATATATTTTAGTTGGGTCTGGGAAAGCTGGATGCAACATATACCCGTTATTCAATGCATCTTTCAGTTTTCCGTGACCAGAGGCATTATAGGTGTAAGTGAACTCATAATAGCCATCATAATGAGAAAGAGTTCCTATATGATAAAAAGAACGGGTTTTGGGATTTTGCCAAACCACTAAAAGTGTATGAACTTTTTTCATGTTATTGATCACCCCTTCCAATCCACTCCAATATTTTCTTTCTTCGAAAAGGCACTATACTCAATAACCAGTCTTTTTGTGCCTCGCTTAAAATATCTAATGATTGAATAAAATCAGAATACCTTATTAAATCAAATTCAACTAATTTTTGGATACTTTGATGAAACTCATCGGATTCAGTAAAGTAATAAATCATGCTGCACCATAGAATACGAGTCCCCAGCGAAGCCATTTGTTTTTCATATAAATTTATCCCTTCTATTTCCTTTTAAAAACAAATTCAGCCTCCCGCTGACACTCATTCAGCAGGAGGTTTTCTATTTACTTCCCATTGCGACTATGCCATTTCCACGCGCTTTCGATGATTTTTTCTAATGAATATTCCGCTTTCCAGCCAAGTTCTTCATCAATTTTTTGCGAGGATGCGACAAGATGCGCCAAGTCGCCCGGACGGCGGTCAGTGTATTCAATGACGGCTTTACGTCCCGTGACTTTTTCACATGTTTCTATCACTTCTTTAACGGAATAACCTAAGCCGTTGCCGAGATTGTAAATGGCAGTTTTCTTTTTACCAGTCAACAATGCTTCAAGCGCTAAAATATGCGCTTTCGCTAAATCGGTGACATGGATATAGTCACGAATGCATGTCCCATCTGGTGTATTATAGTCCGTACCAAAGACAGAAATTTTGTTGCGCTGACCTAACAAATGCTGCAAGACAATCGGAATTAAATGCGTTTCTGGGTTATGGTCCTCACCAATTTCTCCCGACTCATGCGCACCAAATAGCGAAGGACGACATAGTTTAGCCCATACGCAGAAGCAAAATCCGCTAAAATTTGTTCGATCATTAACTTCGAACGGCCGTATGGGTTAATTGGATTTGTTGGGCAATCTTCCGTAATTAATTCGACATTTGGAATCCCATACGTTGCCGCAGTAGACGAAAAAATAAAGTTTTTCACATTATATTTCAGCATCGTCTCTTATAACGTTAATGTAGCGGCAACGTTGTTTTGATAATATTTCAGCGGATTCACCACTGATTCGCCGACTAAGCTGTTCGCCGCAAAATGCATGACAGCTTGAATCGGGTATTTTTCAAAAATCGATTAAGATCCGCTTTGTTCCCTAAATCCCCTTGCACAAACACCGCGCGATCATCCACTAAATACCGCTGACCGGTCGAGAAGTTATCAAGCACAATTACTTCCTCTTTTTCCACTAACTCTTTCACTAAAGACTATCGATATAACCGGCACCCGCCGACAACGAGAATCATATACAATCCCCCAATTTAATACGTTAACTATTTGATGGACTATTGTCATGACTGAGTTTTCTAATGCGGAAACAAGTTCTTCGCTCTCTTGTATGGATGCGCCGAATTGGCCAACACTCTCTCGTTTGCTCAGAAGGAATGTCATACCCGTACAAATCCCGCAATTTCGTACCGCACCAGATGCATTCCTAGAAAACAGAGTGCATGAAAATCGATTAAAACCCTTCTTTTTCTTTTACTAACAAAAAAGAAGCTGCTAGAAGAAACACATCCTTCTAGCAACCAAACAATTATTTACTCGCAGATAAGCAATTTGCTTCTACTTCTTCCCATGTCATATAAATACGAACAATATCTTCTTCAATTAACTCCGTTCCTGTTTGTACTTCAATAAACTCTAAATCAGTAATTGCTTTAATTCCATGCTTAGCGCCAACTGGGATTTCAAGCACATCACCCGGTTTCACACGACGAATTTCTCCGTTAAAAGCAAATTCTCCTTCACCTTTAATGATGGTCCACACTTCACTGCGATGATAATGCATTTGATAACTTAAATTTTTCCCTGCTGTAACGCCGATTCGTTTTGTTAATACTTCTCGTCCATCTTCAAACTTCGTATAATCTAATACTCGATACCAGCCCCAGCGGCGTTCTTCGTACATTGGACGCTGATCAAAATTGTTCACTAACTCTTTAATTTTTGGGCTTTTTGCCTTATCTGCAACTAAAATCCCATCAGGACTTGACGCAATGATAGCATTTGATACTCCTAATACTGTCACAGGAATGTCTAGCTCGTTAATGAGGTGGGTATTTTCACAATCAACGCTAATAACACCTTTACCAATTTGGTTTGTTGCCATCTCTTCCGTTAATGTATTCCACGTACCAAGGTCTTTCCAATAGCCATCATATGGCAACACAACAATATGTTCTGTCTTTTCCACGACCTCATAGTCAAAGCTAATTTTCGGCAACTTATCATACTGCTTTAATAGCTCATCATATTGAGTTGGAAATCCCTTTTCTTGCAGCAAAGAAATAATATAGTCGAGTTTAAAAGCAAACACGCCGCAGTTCCAAAGTGCGCCTTGTTTAATTAATTCCGCTGCTTTTTTTTCAGTTGGCTTCTCTGTAAAATGACTTACTCTTAAATAATTGCTATCACTAGATTTGGAAGCTGGAACAATATAACCGTACTTCGCAGACGGATACGTTGGCTCGACACCGATTAACGCCAAATCAGCCCCACTTGCGAGTACGGTTTCTTCTAAATCTTTTACTCGATGAAAAAAGCGATCCTCCACATAAGGATCGACAGGCAAGACGGCGACAACTTCATTTAAATCGATTCCTTCTACACTATACAAATAAACCGATGCTAGAGCGATCGCTGGGAACGTATCGCGTCTCATCGGTTCAATAATAATCGGTACATCTTGACCTAATTGGCTATGAATCATATCGACTTGGGATTTGCTTGTAGCAATCACAGCGGAATCAGCTAGGTCGACATTTCCTAACTGACCCCATACACGCTGAACCATCGACTGCAGTTCGCTGTTTTGATTTTCTAACACTTTTAAAAATTGCTTTGAACGCGCGTCATTAGATAAAGGCCAAAGGCGTTTGCCGGAACCACCAGAAAGTAATACAAGCTTCATCGGAAACCTCCTAATTTTTTATCTACATATTTTCAAGCTTACTATTTACATAGTCTTCAAACTCTTTTCTAAATCTTTCTGGGGAAAAACACAACGCATTTTCACGACAATCTTCGTATTTAATATCACCTGAAATATTCTCAAATGATTTAATAGAATCAACTAACGATTTTATTGTCTGTTCTTCAAAAAATAAACCTGTTGGATTCTCAGTTTGTCCATATCCGCGAATCGTTTCTAATGCTCCACCTTTCCCATAGGCAATAACTGGAGTACCACAAGCTTGCGCCTCAACAGGTGTGATTCCGAAATCTTCTTCTGCGGCAAATACAAACGCTTTTGCCCGCTGCATATGGTCTCTTAAAACTTCAAAAGGCTGGTATCCGAGCAACTTCACATTAGAAGCAGCCTTTGCCTTAATTTTATGAAAATCCGGTCCGTCACCTATAACGACTAATTTTTTATCTGGCATCTGTGAGAAAGCTTCAACGATTAAGTCGATTTTCTTATATGGAACCATTCGAGAGGCTGTAAGATAAAAATCTTCTTTTTGATCGTGGAAAGTAAAAGCGGACACATCTACCGGTGGATAGATAACATCCGCTTTCCTTCGATACACTTTCCAAATTCTTCTGGCGATAAATTTTGAATTGGCCACAAAATAATCAACTCCATTGGACGTGCGATAATCCCAATTTCTTATGTAATGAAGGATTGTCTTCGCGATCCAGCCTTTCATTCCTCGGTCTAATCCCGCTTCTTTTAAATATTGATGTTGCAAATCCCATGCGTAGCGGATTGGAGAATGAACATAAGAAATATGCAGTTGGTCAGGGCCGGTAATAACACCCTTCGCAACTGCATGTGAACTAGAAATGACAATATCGTATTTCGATACATCCAATTGCTCAATAGCCAACGGCATGAAAGGAAGATAGCTGCGATACTTTCTTCGAGCAAACGGCAACTTTTGAATAAAAGAGGTAGTAACCTGTTTATTTAAAATAAAACCTCTCTGATTTTTATCTATAAAGTCTACAAGGCTAAACAAATCAGCATCAGGATAAATCTTGAGTAATTGTTCCAATACTTTTTCAGCTCCTGCATAGGTAACTAGCCAGTCGTGAATGATTGCGACTTTCACTTCGCTAGCACCTCCTCAATCACTTTGAGCGTTTCCTTCGCACATTTCTCCCACGAAAACATCTTGGCTCTTTCTAGCCCTTTTCTCCGTAATTCCTCTCTTAATTTATTATTCGATAATAACAATTTGATTTTTTCAGCAATATCCTCTGGATTATATGGATCAACATACAATGCAGCATCCCCACAAACTTCTGGCAAAGAGGCTACATTTGAAACAATCACAGGACAACCGCAAGCCATTGCCTCTAAAGGCGGAAGACCGAAACCTTCGTAAAATGAAGGATAAACAAACCCTATGGCTCCTTCGTAAAGGGCTTTTAATTCTTCATCAGTCACATAGCCGATATACTTTACGCTATTAGGCAACGAATCATTAGAAGAACTAAAGATTTTAGGATTTGTTCCTCCTGCAATAATAATATCTGTACTAATATCACCTAAAGACTCAATAGCCTTAACAATTCCCTGAAAGTTTTTATTCGGATTTAAACTACTTACTGCTAAAATGTATTTTTTAGGATTAATATTATGCTTTTTAAACACATCTAAATCATCCTCAATTTGTTGAATATGTTCCCATCCTTCTGAAATAATTCTTATTTTATTCTGTTTTATCTTGCAATAATGAACTAATTCTTTTTTTGAAAATTCGGAAACTGTAACAATCTTACAAGTAATAAATGATAAAACTTTAAATAAAAACTTGTACCAATAAATAAATATTTTAGCAAATCCTTCAGGCTTTGAGTAGACGGCAGCGTCGTGAATAGTTATAATTTGCTTGCGTTTTAGTAAAGGACCTGTATTACATAAATTAACTAAAAATCCACCTCTAGAATAAAATGGGAGCTCAAATTGCTCCCATAAATGTCCTTTTAACCTACCAACTGGTATAACTTTAATATTCTTCAATTTTATATCATTAATTATATTTCGTGGAACCATAACAACTAATTCAAAACTTAAACAAATATCATTTACTTCAATTAATTTATCTAATGCTTTAACAAATTCTAACGCAAATCTTTGAACACCAGTAATACGTTGAGTAAGAAATCGACCATTTATATAAACCTTCTTCACTTTTAATTAACTTCCCCTTTTCTTTTTCCTACGACAAGTAATAAGAGTAAACTCAAAAATATAATAGGAGTTGTTCTTGGTTCCCCAATATAAAAAATTCTCAATATCTCTAATAAAAAGATAAAAAAAGTAGGATAAAGTAAAACTCCAATTATTGAGTTTTTACTATATAAATTATAAAGTAATCCTACTATTATTCCTAATACTACCATTACCACAGAAGCACCTAAAAAGCCAAAATCATGGTACACCGCAAAAATACCCGCTAAATTGTTAAATTCCCTGTTTCCGTAATTATCCAAAAAAATATTTAAGGTACTTTTTAATCCTGTATAATCTCTTAATACCTCACCAAGTATAGGGAATTTATAAACCCATGCAAATGTATATTGAAAATCAAATGAACTATTAAAAACATTTATTACACCGGCTCCATTATTTAGCGCCGTTAAATAATAATTAGATATTCTATCAAAAATGAAGCCCCAATAGTTATCATAAATAAATTTATAATAACTAGCCCAAGATCTAAAATATTCAAATATACCAAAATACAAGTATAGAAACAAAACCCCCATATAAGGTCCAAGAAATAAGATAACTCTTATTTTTTTATAAACTTTCAATTTTAACTTTGATAGTAAAATAATCGGTATTAAAATTTCAATTAATGCCAGTCTTTCAGACCAGACAATAGTACGAAATAAAGTTAAAATTAATATTATCCAATACAAAAATTTATAATGTTTTTTTAAAATAACATTCTTGAAATTAATAAAATATTTATATAAAGTAACATATACAACACCAAATTGTGACAAAGTTGTAATTCCTGGAATTGTATTGATATACATTCTAACTCCACTAGCATATGTAGAATTACCACTGAGAATATTAATTATTAAATCAAAATTTCGAATTAATTCTCCAAACCAAAAAAAATAAGCAATAATAGTAAAAATAGCAACAAAATCCAAAGTAATAATATTTATTTTAATTTCATAGTTCTTAGTTAATGAAACATTCGAAAATATTCCTAAAGTGAAGCCAAATAAACATAAAAGTATTAACCCCTGAAAAAATATTTCAAAATTAAAAAAGTTAAATGTCCCATTTATACTAGGGGAATTTGCACTAAATAAAAATATAATTACATAAACAGGTACTATAAAAAAGAAAATAATTTTTCCTGGATTAGTCCACCAGAATGATTTTATATCCATAACATCCACCTATTAAACAAATTATAATATTTAGAATAAAATGTGTTTATATAATTTAACTTTTTTAACCATTATTTCAAAAATATTAATTCTTTTATTATACCAAAACATCCTAGATATAGAAAAACTAAAGGATATTTACATTTTTTTCAAAATTAAAGTTCCTAAATAGTGTCCACCAATTCCAACAGTAAGTAAAATTTTTTTGTGTCTAGAAGTGAAATAATCTAGATTATTACAGGATAAATTTCAGATTTCAGGAAGACGCTGGTCGATCGAAAGCTACTTTCGGCAAACGAAAGAAACATTAGGTTTCGATCGATATCGAATCCGACATGAGCGAGCCATTAAACGATTTTGGGCCATCGTACAATTTACGTATATCTATTGCATGACAGAACATTCAAGTGATTTTTTAACCGGTCTTGCGAGTGTGAGATCAAGAAAAATTCACAATCTCATTGAGTTTATTTATTACGAAGCCCAACGAGGAATGCCACTAGATTCCATTAAAAAACAGTTACGAGTGGCATAAGGGGATCTTTGTTTACTTTTTAAAGATAGTAACAAATGTAATGAAATTTACTCATCTACAGTTATTTATTACGATACTGGGTGGATAAGATAATTACTATATATCCCCAAAATTACTACAAGTGGATACGACCTACTTAATTAAATCCCTTGCTCTTAATTCTATTTGGCCACGTAACTCCTTATATTTACCTTTTATACACAAATGACCATGTCACTTGATATCATTCACTCTAATAGCACCTTTTATATAATCGTCCATAATACTACATCCACTTTTTATTATGGGAAGTGGATAAAACTAACAGCTGATACCGTCTATTAAATTAGATCAAGGATGTTCTAGATTTCAATAAAAAATATCGATGTGAACAACATTTATGTTGAAATTGTTTGTTAGTATAAGAGTATAAGATCATTTACGTGCCTCTACCTGCCTCTACACCAAACGCTTTACATTTCTCTTGGAAGGTACGCGATATAACATGTGATATTTTATATGAACTCTTTAAACTTCAAAAATAATTTCTCACACTAGAAACCTTTATGTTGAAGAAGTAAGATAAATTTATATATTTACTTTTCTAACTTCTAATAAATTATAAATAGTATTTAACTGATCTAATGATTTCTTATTTTTTGTTATTGCTTTATGCACGTAATCACTATTTATTGAGACACACTCTATCTGATTCCCAAATAAAAGTTTAAGTTGAGGCAGCGCAGAACTAACAAAGGACGCAACACAATTAAATCCTTTTTCATAACTAATTTCCTCTATACACCTAGTATCTTCAAACAACCTAAAACCGTAATTATTAAATATTTCAAATCCAAAATCTGAGCTTTCTCTATGATGTTTCTTATAATAAAGCTCTGTATAACCTTTTTTTGATAAATAAAAAGCTGTCTTCTCATATAAATCAACTAGAGAGCGATTATTTAAATGATTCTCTAATGGCTCACCCAAAAATATAAGTGAATGTTCGGTGTTAATTTTATTAATTTTTAATTCCTTAATTAGTTCTACATTTTTTATTTTTTTTTTATCAATAAATGGGGCATAAATGAATACACTTTATCAAAATATTTCATCCCCATTCTATCACCTGAATAATAATAATATGGAAAGTAGCCAAAATATTTTAACGATGATTTTATCACAATTTTTATCTTTTCCTTAAAACTAAATGGATCAAGTAAAAGGTTCCCTATTCCATCTGGAAAGTTACAAAATGTTATATTTTTTCTATCGAATTTTTTAAACTTTCCAAATATCATATTATTTAACGGCCATGATATATCTGATAAAAAAATATTAATTTCTTTATAATCTTGTATTAAATCTGTAATATTTTCAATAACGGATTTACGAAGTTTATAATTCTTCCAAGCTGTGTCTCCTAAATATCCTAAGTAATGAATTTCATCCCAAATGTCTGATAAATTAGTATAAGGTTCTCTAGACTCATAGAATAACAAGAAAGTATGTTCCTTATCGTTATCATTTTTTTTAACTTCAAGTAATATATTTTCAGCAATAAATTTTTGAAATGGTGAATGAACAAAAAAGAGATTAATACATTTTATTTTAGATCACTCTCCTAAATTCAATTTTATTTTATATAAAAAATAAGAATTCATCAAAATAAAGTAAAAAAAATAAGAAAATGATGTTCCCCATGCAACTGATGAAATGTTATTTTGTATATAAAGTAGTATGAAACTCAAAATAAAATTTATAATTACTGTTATAATTTGTATAAAAATATATATTCTTTGATTTTGAGTAGCATTCAAATAATTAGCCGCAAATCCTACCAATGTTAAAGGATATATACCTAAAATTAAAATCTGTCCAGCTTTTATTCCTTCTTTATAAACTGGCATAAAATAATTTATAAAAATAGGAAACAAAAAGTATCCCATCACTACAATTAATCCTACCATAATAGAAAGTAATTTATTTACTTTCCAATAAAGTCGTTTAATCTCATCATATTTTTCTTTACTTACTAATTCAACAATCTTAGGATAAAATACTTGCCCAATTACTTGTGGTAATAACATCATAGAACTAAATATTAACATCCCCACACCATAATTACCTAAATCTTCTGGTGTCATAAAAATTGTTATAATTAAGCGGTCACTAGCAATTAATATGTTCCAAATTAAGCCTACCATTAATATAGGAAAACCTGTCTTGATTAATTCTTTATACTTATATAAATCGAATTGAAATTTAAATTCTTGAAAAGACCTACTCCCCATTACGACTTCAATAATAAAAGCTAAAAGCATTCCAATATATAAACCTTCGTATCCAATAATAAATACAAATAATATTGTTACTAACGATTGCAAAATACTTTTTACTGAAACTAATTTTGAAGCCATTCTAAAATTTTGTTCTGATTTATAATACATTTCTACATAAGTAGATAAAAAGATAAAAAACGAAATGAAGGAGGCTAATAAAAAACCTATTTGATATTCATAACTAATATCAATAAAAAATAATAAACCACTTATTATAAAAAGCAAAACAACTAAAATAAGTGGCAAAGTAAATATAAAAGATAAGGTTAGATTCTTTATCTCTATAACCCTGTTATAATCTTTTCTTGCTAAATAGAAAGGGACATCTCTATTCATTGCATTCACTGTTCCTAACTGAAACAGCGGAACAAAAGAAAACAGCATAGATACAGTTAGCCAATATCCATACTGCTCAGGGCCAAGCATATTTCTTGTTAAAACCCCTACTACAAAAGATAAGCCTGCAGATAATAGAGTAGCTGAACCAAATGAGAAAATATTACCTAGGATATTATTTCTTTTTATTTTACTTATCAATGACACAGGAAATTCCCCTTATTCTTTAAAAAGTAAATCAAGCGATAATGGAGTTCCAGCTTTTAAATCTTTATTAGCTGTTAAGCCAATAATTTTTTCAAAATATTTAGGCTCTAAACCATATCCCGGTCTAATAACTCTAATATTTTCTTTCGTGAATTTTTCCCCAGCTTTTATATCCTTTGCTACATAAATCGATCTTCTAAATTTTAGCGACGCCTTTTCTTTCTCCGTTGGTCCATATTTTACTTCCCCTAATGCCTGCCATGCTCTTTCGGTTTCTGCTACTAAAGCTTTCATTTCATCAGGCTCCATTGAAAATGCAGCGTCTACCCCGCCATCTGCTCTTGAAAGGGTAAAGTGCTTTTCAATTACTGTTGCTCCTAACGCAACACTGGCAACTGCAACCCCTACTCCCATCGTGTGATCGGATAAACCAACTTGACAGTCAAATAATTCTCTCATGTGCGGAATGGTTAGTATATTTGTATTTTCAGGAGAAGCTGGATAGGTGCTTGTACATTTTAAAAGAACTAGATCCTTACAACCTGCTTCTCTCGCTGCTCTTACCGTTTCATCTAATTCGGCTACCGTTGCCATTCCTGTTGAAATGATCATTGGTTTCCCTGTTGAAGCGACTTTTTTAATGAGTGGAATATCGGTATTTTCAAATGATGCAATCTTATACATCGGTACATCTAATTCTTCTAAAAAGTCTACTGCTGTTTCATCGAAAGGGGTGCTAAAAGGAATCATCCCTAATTCTCGAGCACGATCAAAAATAGGTTTGTGCCACTCCCAAGGAGTATAGGCTTGTTGGTATAGCTGATATAACGTATGTCCCTTCCATAAACTATCGCTATCTTCAATTTTAAATTCCGGATTTTCCAAATTTAATGTCATTGTATCCGCTGTATATGTTTGAATCTTTAACGCATGTGCTCCAGCCTTGGAAGCTGCCTCAACAATCGCTAAAGCACGTTCTAAGGATTGATTATGATTCCCAGACATTTCTGCGATAATAAATGGTTTATGATTTGGTCCAATCTTTCTTCCTTCAACAATAATTTCGTTCATACTCTCATTCCTTCAATCATATGTTTTATTTTACTTTTTTGTTCTTTCCATTCTTTATTAAATAAAGCCATTAATATCACATCTGCATATTGGTTATTTTTAAGGACGTGTTCTCTCAAAACACCTTCTGTTCTAAAACCTAACCGCTGATGATAACGAATGCTTCTTTCATTGAAGCTGATTATCTCGGCACATAATTTACGGATGTTTAACTTTTCAAATACAAAATTTAAGGCTAAGTATCCCATTAAAGTTCCTGAACCTTTTGGCGCACTTTGATCACCAACATAAAATCCCCAAGAACATTTGCCATTTTCCAAATCTATATTAGTAAAATTCACAACCCCAACTGGAACATTTTCTAAGTAAAAAATCTTTACAATGGTTCGTTTGTCTTTTTTAACTCTGTCAAACCATTTTCTATGTTCTTCTAGCGAAATAACCCGATCATGAAACATTACTGATCGAATATGTTCCTGATTTCGCCAATTTAAAACCATTTCTAAATGTGAGGAGTTCATATCTTCTAGTCTTGTACGTTCTAATAAGTTCATTTTAGTTCCTCCATAATTACCTTAACAACTGGATAAGTATTTACAATTTTGTGATTGACAAGTTTAGAAGCACGTTCAGATAGTAATTGAGCTTTTTTAGGATGCTCGATTAAATCCTTTACAGCCTCAAATATTTGATCAGACGTAACTTCATGACTACATCCAAGATTAATGGTCGCACCAAACTTGCTAACAGAATCCGTTAACTCTATTTGATTATCCGCTACAATAATTGTAATGGATGGAAGCCCTAAATAACATCTCTCCCATGTTGTTGTTCCGCCAGCTCCGATTGCTAAATCTGCTTCATTCATCAATTCTGCCATGTTTGACACTTGACAATGAAAAAAGAAGTTGAGATATCGATCACAATATTCTCGAATTTCATGTTTTCTTCTATTAGATGAACCTACAACAACATTTACTTTTATGTTATTTTCTAATAAAGCCAATGCATTCAGTGTCTTGATCGTTTCATTTGTAGGATCTGTTCCGCCAAAGAAAACAAGGATGTTATGAATTTTCCCATCACGAATGCGTTTCTGACGAGAAGCTTCGATAAATTCTTCCCTTAACAACACATAATTGGGTCCTAATAATTGTTTACATTCAGGAGGAACTAAATTTTTATATCTATCTTGATAATTTAAATACCAGTTTTGATCAAGGAGAAAATCACAAACATGCTTCCGATTTGCCAAATCATCGATCACCATTATTTTTTTTGAAAAAGGCTTTATCTTGCTTTCCCATTTACTATCCAATCCATAATGATCGACAACTAATAAATCTATTGAAAAATTATATTTTTTAAACAAGAATTGAGTTTCATATACATCTTGTTTCCAATTTTTTTCATACCATTGAAAAATGGCAAGATGGTCAGCCTTATTTATTTGAATTTTTGGGAGAACTAAAACGCGAAAACCATTGTCTTTAATAAAATTAATTAAATTGCCTTCAAGATCTCTGCATATAAAAGAAACATTGGCATTAACTTGTTTTTTTAGTTGATTTGCCAATGTTAAACATCTCATCACATGACCAGTTCCAATTGTTAGCGATGAGTCAGTCCTAAATAGTACATTCATTTTTAAAAACACAACCTATAGTTTCTTTTGTTCAATATGTGCATTAATCTGCACCCACTCAGGCTTTGATCGCAAAATTTGAATAACATCTTCAAATGTAAATAATGGCTTAGTCGGATATAACATTTCTAATATGTTTTTAATTAAGTGAAAATCTTCCTCTGTATCTACTGTCCAACGATGCTTACTTTCGTCCTTTTCATTTGAAACATTACAAAGCCTAAATTGATCAGGATGATGATATATATAGGCAGTTACATGCTCACGATACATTAACTCTTTAGCTTCTTCGTGAGCTCTTTTTAATGCTTTATATGACATCACTTCTGTATCCAGTCCTCTTGGATATGTGCGAGTTAATGTGTTTGAAACGTAATCGTATCGATCTTTATTTTCCAAATAATGTGTTACAACCTTATCAATAACATTTGGGTCTATAATTGGGCAGTCTGATGTTAATCGAACAATGACATCTGCATTAAATTGTGTAGCAGCTTCAAAATAACGAGACAGCACATCTTCCTCTGATCCTCGATAATAAGGTATTGAAAGTTGCTGACAAAGTTGAACAATTTGGTCATCACTTTCTTTCGTAGTTGTGGCGATAATGATTTCATCAATACTTTTTGCTCTTTTTACTCGTTCAATTTGATATTCAAGTAATGTTTTGTCTAATACTTTTTTTAATATTTTCCCCGGAAGTCTCGTAGAACCCATACGAGCTTGGATAATAGCAGCAACTTTCATTTTTCCACCTTCTTACTTCTTATAATAGTCTATCGTTCTTTTCACTGCTTTGATTACATCATGAACATCTTTTTCACTCATTGCAGGGAATAGAGGTAATGTAATCATTTCTTCATATAATTTTTCAGCATTCGGACAAATCCCTTTTTTGTAACCCAATTGTTGATAATAAGGTTGTAAATGGACAGGAATATAATGAACATTGACACCAATATTTTGCTGTTGCAGTGCTTCAAAAATTTCGCGCCTTGACGCTGTTAATTTATCTAATTTTAATCGAATAATATATAAATGCCAGCTTGATTGTCCATCTTCATGTTGGAATGGAGTTATAATTTCATCTATATCTTTGAATGCTTCATTATACATTGCAACATATTTTCGACGAAGTTCAACAAACTTATCAACCTTCTTCAACTGACTTGTCCCTAAAGCAGCTTGAATATCCGTCATGCGATAATTATATCCTAAAAACTGCATCTCATAATACCAAGGACCATGAAATTCGTTTAGTTTATCTTTCTCACGTGTAATCCCGTGTGAGCGGAATTGCAGTAATTTATCATAGTATTCTCTATTGTTTGTCGTAATAATTCCGCCTTCACCTGTAGTAATATGTTTTACTGGATGAAAGCTAAACATCGTCATATCACTAATGGAACCAACCTTTTTCCCTTTATATACAGCCCCTAAGGCATGTGCAGCATCCTCAATCACTACAAGGTTATGTTTTTTCGCAATTTTTAAAATTCCATCTAATTCAGCAGGTTGACCTGTAAAATCAACCGGAATAATTGCTTTCGTTTTATCAGAAATCTTTTCCTCAATTTTATTAGGGTCTATATTATATGTTTTTTCATCGATATCAGAAAAAATAGGTGTCCCGCCTTGATAAATCACACAGTTCGCACTAGCAGCAAAAGTCATTGGTGTCGTAATGACTTCATCTCCATTGCCTATTCCGGCTGCAAAGCAAGCTCCATGTAATGCCGCCGTTCCATTCGAAAAAGCAACAGCATATTTGGCTCCAACATATTCTGCAACAGCTTGTTCAAACTTTGCAAGATATGGACCCGTTGTTAAATAGCTTCCTTTCAGTACTTCTATAACAGCTTCAATATCATCTTCATCAATCCATTGCCTTCCATATGGTAAATACGATTGTCTGACAGGTTCAAAAATTTTATCTTTCTCCATATATCTCACTCCTAAACTAGAAAAAAGTAGAAGAAACGTTTTACATTTCTTCTACCAATACTCGCAACTCTTCCACAGTTAACCATTCAGAATTTGTATCACTTGTATATTTGAACCCATCTGGAAGAGGAGTTCCACCTTTCAAAGCTTCTTCTGACCACCAAGGGAATTCAGGCTGGATCACATAATATGTATCAAACTCTAAAGTGCGGCGGGCATCGTCTTCTGAAATCATCGCTTCATGAAGTTTTTCACCTGGGCGAATACCAACAATTTCGATTTCACATTCTGGAGCAATTGCTTCCGCTAAGTCTACTACTCTCATGCTTGGAATTTTCGGTACAAAAATTTCTCCGCCACGCATACGCTGTAAATTATCTATGACAAATTGAACACCTTGATCAAGTGTAATCCAAAAACGAGTCATTCTTTCATCTGTAATAGGCAATTTACCAGTATGTCGAATTTTCTTAAAGAATGGAACAACACTGCCGCGGCTGCCAACAACATTTCCATAACGAACCACTGAAAATCTCGTGTCTTTTTCACCTACGTAAGAGTTTGCAGCTACAAAAAGTTTGTCAGACGCAAGCTTCGTCGCACCATATAAGTTTACAGGGCTGCAAGCTTTATCTGTGCTTAATGCAATAACTCTTTGAACCCCTCGGTCAATCGCTGCCTCTACAATGTTTTGAGCACCATGTATATTGGTTTTGATCGCCTCAAATGGATTGTATTCACATGCACCAACGTGCTTAAGAGCTGCTGCATGAATAACAACATCAACACCATCAAACGCACGGTATAAACGATCTTTATCCCGTACATCACCAATAAAAAAGCGAATACGAGGATCCGTATATTCCTGCGCCATTTCATATTGTTTTAATTCATCTCTACTAAACACAATCACTTTTTTTATATCATATTTTAAAATTTTGTTAACAAATTTTTTGCCAAATGATCCTGTTCCACCTGTAACAAGAATAGTTTTACCATTTAAATTATACATTGCTTAAACCTCTCTCTTTTTAAATTAATTTTAATTGTGCATATTAATAAGCGTTTTTTGAAGTAAACATAACTATTATTGTTTTAAATATAAGTTTAATATCTAAAAAGATAGATCTCTCATTTATATATTTAATATCCAACTCCACCATTTCCTCAAACCCTACATTACTTCTTCCACTCACCTGCCAAAGGCCTGTGCATCCAGGAGTCACAAGCAGTCTTTGCATATCATACTTTGTATATTGTTCTACTTCTCTAGGCAGTGGAGGACGGGGGCCAACTAAACTCATATCTCCTTTAATAACGTTCCAAAGCTGCGGAAGTTCATCAATACTTGTTTTTCGGATGAATTTCCCTATTTTCGTAGTTCTTGGATCCTCTTTTATTTTAAACATCGCACCGGATACTTCGTTATATTTTAATAAATCATTTAGTCGTTCTTCCGCATCTACAACCATCGATCGGAATTTATACATATAAAAATTTTTGCCGTCTTTGCCGACGCGTATTTGCTTGAAGAACACAGGGCCTTTTGGATCTTCAAGTTTGATACAAATAGCTACAATGATAAAAACAGGTAATAACAGTATAATTCCAAGAAACGCTCCTAATAAATCCATAATTCGTTTCGCAAGCAAATATCCTCTTTTATGATTAACCGCTGTTTTGTCAATTAACAATAGCTGCTGATTTGTATCCTCTTGATTAGATGCTTTCACAAAGGCCAAATCGACTCACCCTTTTTCTCTATTTTGTTATCCTTTCCTCTTTTATCAACTCTTCCATAAACTGTATCAACTCTTGCTTTAGTTCTTCGTTTTTCATCGCAAACTCGATCGTCGTCTTAATAAATCCGATCTTTTCTCCGACATCATATCGTTTTCCTTCGAAGTTGTAGGCAAAGACACGTTGGATTTCATTTAGTTTTTGGATGGCATCAGTCAACTGGATTTCGCCGCCGGCTCCAATTTTTTGTTCTTCTAAAAATTGAAAAATTTCAGGCGTTAATATGTACCGACCCATAATGGCGAGATTGGATGGCGCTGTTCCTTTTGCCGGTTTTTCTACGAAATTTTTGACTTCGTATCGGCGGCCCGTTTGTTCGAGCGGCTCGATGATGCCGTAGCGGTGTGTTTCTTCTTCAGGAACAGGCTGTACGCCGATGATCGATGCTCCCGTTTTTCCATATTCGTCCATCAGCTGTTTTAAGCAAGGCTTGTCCGCCTGCACGATGTCATCTCCAAGAAGCACCGCAAACGGTTCGTCGCCGATAAATTTCCGAGCGCACCAGACGGCATGTCCAAGCCCTTTTGGTTCTTTTTGCCGTATGTAATGAATATCTACTTTGGAAGATTGGCGCACTTTTTCCAGGAGATCAAATTTTTCTTTTTCCACTAAATTTTGTTCAAGCTCAAAGTTGTTGTCAAAATGGTCTTCGATCGCTCTTTTTCCTTTTCCGGTGACGATGATGATGTCCTCAATTCCGGATTCGATCGCTTCCTCTACTATGTATTGAATCGTCGGTTTATCAACGATCGGCAGCATTTCTTTCGGCATCGCTTTCGTTGCGGGCAAAAATCTTGTTCCGAGCCCCGCAGCTGGTATGATGGCTTTCCTCACTTTTTTCAATATACTCACTCACTTCCCTTTGTACTTTTTGTTTATACGGACCTACGTATAATCTATTCATCAATAGAGCATACGTAGATTCATATCGGTTTTGAAAACAATAACCACTTTTTGTTTCTAGTTCCAGTTTTGTTTTTTAGTTTTAGCATTTTTTGTTTAAATACTCTTTATTTAGTTCCCTCTGTTTTAGGTAAATTATTTACTGACAATTTGCAGACTGTTTAATAAACAAAGCTTAATATGTTTGATGCAAATTTCAATTAAGATTTTTTATATAAGTCAATGTTTTCCTGTTAATTTTATCAATACTTTCTTGTGTTTGTTCAATATTGCTTTTTTACTCAATCCAATCACTCATAAAATAGTATAATTTTCCTTTCCATGCAGAGTAAAGAATGCTTACAGCTGCCTACAATTTTGGGCGTTATCCAGTGAATTCTTTCAATATACCGTGTTATTAAACCGGGCATCTAACCCGCCCTCACACCGCACCATCGACGACTAGCGTCTAAGGTGTCCTTTTGGAAGCACCCACAGTGCGGCCGAGTGCCTCTATTGATAAAGGTAAAGAGACATCACCTTTAAAAAAATTCTAAAAAACAATATATTATATAGAAAAGGCGCTAATTGCCATTCAATATATTGTAATTTAGAAAATTCCAAAAAACTTCTTTTTTTTGATGCGCTCGGGCGGTTCTTTGTAAATCGCTTCGTTTCGAATGACGCAGTCGGTGTTTTCTTTGAAATATTCGACCGCATCTATGCCAAATTGTTCTTCCACCTCTGCAAAAGCTTCCTGCATGTGAAAGCTCCTATACTTCAAATCGTGCGCATCTGAAGCAATAAAATGAACAAGATTGGAATTTAGCAACTCGAAAGAAAATTTTTTAATTTTGCTGCCAAACGTTCCCGTAATGCTTGCTGCTGTCAGCTGTGCTGCCGCTCCTTGCTTTATAAGCTTGTACAAAAGGTCGGGATTTTGCGCAATTTCGCTGTTTCTCTCTGGATGGGCAATGATCGGATTCAGCCCGGCCATCATCATATCAAATATCAACCGTTCCGCATATCTTGGCACATGGTTTGAAGGAAACTCAATTAAAATATAGTTTGACTGATTTAAACCGCCGCAGTTCCCAGCCGAAAAGTCTTCAAGCAGTTCCCCGTACAGCCGGATCTCTTGGCCGGGAACAACTGTAAGCGGAATTCCTTCCTGTTTCAATGTTTCATTCAATTTTTCTGTCTTTTCTTTAACGAAGCTCCATTCATTGTCAAACTTCCCGTTTTTATGGTGCGGTGTAGCGGTAATGACCGAAATCCCTTGACGGACAGCCGCTCGCGCCATTTCGATACTTTCAGTCAAATGCTTCGCTCCATCGTCCACTTCCGGCAATATATGACAGTGCAGATCAATCATCATACGACACCATCCTTCAAATCACGGAAAAAAATCAGATATTTCTCATTTTAAACAAGTAGACTGTTTTTTTCAAAGAAAAATAGGAAAAAATACCTAATTTTTCCCGCCGTAATAATAGTAATAATGACTGTCTTTCTGCGGCTTGCCGTTTAATACAACTCCTAACAGCTTGCTTTTTGCCGACAACAATGATTCTTTTCCTTTTAACGCTGCTTCTCTCTCCGTTTTTCCGCTTGCCACCACCATGATCGACGCATCGACTTGATTAGCCAAAATTTGCGCATCCGCTACCGCTAAAAGAGGCGGAGAATCAATAATCACAATGTCGTAATGATCATAAGCTTCTTTGAGCAGCTCCACCATGCTTCTCGATGACAAAAGCTCGGCTGGATTCGGAGGAATCGGTCCGCTCGTTAAAACGTCCAAATGATCAACTTCACTTACCGACACAGCTTCCTGTAAAGTCGCATTTCTTAACAGCACGCTCGTCAATCCGTGAATGTTTTGCAGACGGAATGTATAATGAACTGTCGGTTTGCGCAAATCAGCGTCAATTAACAGCACCTGCTTCCTTTGCTGAGCAAACACAACAGCCAAGTTTGCCGCCGTTGTCGACTTCCCTTCTCCAGGGCCTGTTGATGTAATCATGATTGAACGAATTTCATGGTCCACAGACGAAAATTGAATGTTTGTCCGAATCGTCCGGTATTGTTCAGAGATCGGCGATTTCGGGTTAAGCGCCGTGATCAATGTGCGCTGTTTTTGTTTCATTCCTTTCGCTCTAGGCGCCATACGTCTCACCCCTGACTCTCGATTTTTTTACCGCTTGATTCATTGTCGAACTGTTCATTTCATTGTCCATTTCAGAAATTGCCCCAAGCACAGGAAGCTCCAAAAGCTTCTCAATATCCTGCTCCGTCTTTACTGTGTTGTCAAGATACTCAAGCAAAAACGCAAGTCCAACGCCGGCCATCAATCCGACAACAAACGCAATCGCCATATTTAAGACAGGCTTCGGCTTGACAGGAGAAGCATTCTCTTTCACTTCCGCTTTCGACAAAATGTTGACGTTGTCAACGTTCATAATATTTTTAATTTCCTTTTGAAAAACGCTCGCGATCGTGTTGGCAATATTTGCTGCATGATTCGGATCAGGATCTTGAACGGAAATGTTGACGACCTGCGAGTCCTTTTCGCTTCCGACCGTAATTTTTTCATTTAATTCGTCGACCGTCTCGTTTAAACCCAGCTCTTCAATCACCAGCTCCAAAATTCTTGGGCTTTTAATAATGACATTGTATGTATTAATGAGCTGCAAATTCGTTTGAATTTCGTTGTATTGAAAAGCGGCTTGGTCATCCTTCGTTTGGTTGACTAAAATTTGGGTGGAAGCTTGATAAATCGGAGTAATAAAAAAATAGCTGACAATGCCGCTTGCCGCCGTTGCAATCGCCGTAATGAGAATAATTAAGCTGATCCGTTTTTTCAAAGTATCCAATATCTCTTTTAAGCTAATTGTTTCTTCCATGTTAACCTCCGTTGCAAAATATGTCATTACCTATCAATTTATTATAATATTAAATTCTTCCAACATCTAGTTGACTCGACATTTTTATAGAGAATTTTGTCCTTTTTCAGAAAAAAGCGTAAGGAGGTGAATCGCTTCAATTCACCTCCTTACACTTTCTTCCTACATCGTATTCAGCAAAATTGCAGAAGCCACCCCAATGGCAACAGCAATAACCGGAAAAGCGATATAAAGGCACATTTTTTTGATTTTTCTTCTTGCTTCGATTTCTTCCGGCGTCAGCCATCGACCTTTCTTCAAACCCTTTACCCTCCCCCGAACACACTTTTCTTGGCTGATATATTAAAATTCTTACTAAAGTAATATGGAAGTAAGACTACAATACCCATATCGGTCAGCCGCCTTATGATGTTTACAGGAAAAAAGGCTTATTTTTAGTTCGGGGGAGATAGAACAATCAAACGTTCCCTAGCTTTTAAAACATGCAGAATGAAAGGAGATGTCAGATAAGTCACTTAAAATAAATCAAGTAGAGAAAACAAACCGTTTTTCTCTACTTGATTTCGTATATTTCTATTTTTGCTTGAAAGTATCTGGCGGATGCCTGCTACTTTCAGTATGATGTGGGATAATCCCACAATCCCACAGCTATGATACATACACCTTTTTAATCTCGTGTTCAAGCTGTTTTAATAATTCTTTCGTAGTGACATGTTCGTTTGTTTCACCTTGCTTATACGCATTAAGGAGAATTTTCAGAAATTCGTCCTGGATCTTCTTTGTCTCTTTCATTCTGAAAAATTTCCTTTCTTCAAATTTTTACAAAATTAAACAGCAAGATATGACAATTATACTAACATCAAATCAAAGTTGCAATAGTTTACTAGACAAGAATAGTGTTCGATTTCGCATTTTGCGCTATAATCGTAAGGAACGTGTTGCTATAAACGACAAAGGAGCGGACTTCTCATGCCTTCCCATATTTTCGATAAACAATTAGTGCTTCATTGTTCAGAACAAGTGATAAACATGCTTTCCCCTGAAACAGAGGAACAACGTGAATGGATGAAAAAAGGGTTTCTTTTATATAGACAAGGAAACGTGTTTAATGTCAAGCAAGAAGGAATATTTATTACGGCGGCAGTTGAGGACGTAAAGCGCGCATATGTCAAGCTTGATTTGGAATATTTCCAGCTGTCAAGCTGCTCCTGTTCTAATGAGTTTCCATGCCGTCATCTCATTGCTGTTTTTTTATATATTTATGCATTAACAGACGATCTCGGTGACTTTTTTAACAAGTGGAAAGAAAATCCAAATAAAAAACTTGCCATGTGGAAGGAGGAAGGCTTGATTCAAAAAGGAATGAAGCCGAGTGAACAATCGGCTGAAGATTGGGCGGAGCTTTTTAAAGCCGAACTGGACAATGTCGAAACGCTCTTCGGTACACAAAGAATTTACGCGATTTGGTATAAAGTGTATCCGCTTCTGAAAAAAAAGGAGCCTGAAAACCGAGAATTAAAACCTCTCTACCATATCATGCTGGCAAGTAGTCTGCTTGTTGAAATTTGCCGTTTTTGCCATCAAAACGAAACAAATACAAATTCGCCAGCTCTTTTCCAGTATGCTGCTCAGGTGATAGAAGAATTGCAGCTTGAGATCATTGAACATGTAAAGCAAATCAAAACAACGCCTTTACCTTTTTCCGCTGATCCCATTTTACATGACATGAGGGATCACATCCGCGAGCTTTTGTTTTGCGGCAAAGCTTTTCTCTATGAGCGAGTCGTTATTTACCGGATCATCTGGGAGTATTTATTGAACCGAAAAAAGTGGATAGAAGAAGAGCGGACGATGCTTGAACATCGAAAAGATGATGAAATGAAAAAAGGCGGTTTGTTCATTCTTGAATGCGAACTCGCTATTTTCCATTTTGATTTTTTGGACAAAAACGATGACCGCATCATCCATTATTTGAACGAAACTGAGCTTCCACTTTTGCCGTTATTGTTTGATTGGATTATATCGATGAATAAAAGAAAAGAATTTAAACGGTTCCGAAAATGGGTTCCGGTAATTCTTGATCAAGCCAATTTGTATATTCAAGTGGAAGTTTTTTACGATCGACAAGAAACGATATATTATTTATTAAATGAGTTTGAACATTACCGTGCTCAAGCTGGGGATGACGAGACGTTCGAACACGCTTGCCGAAAGCTTCTTCCGTACAGCTATGCAGTTTATCATGAATATTTAATAGAAAAAGGCCTGTTTCATACATGGGCGGAGCTTCAGCTTTCGATCGGTTTCTCTCTAGATGATGTAGAGAGCCGGCTTCTTACTGTCATTGAAAAAAAAGCACCCGGTGTGCTGCTTCCCCTATTGCATCAAGAAATTGCCGGCAAAATCGCCGCAAAAAACCGATCAAGCTACAAAGACGCTGTGAAATATTTAAAAAGGCTGAAACGCGTTTATAAAAAAATGGGCGATATGGACACTTGGGAACACTATTTTCAGCATATTACGAGCGAGTATAAACGCCTTCGCGCTTTTCAAGAGGAGCTCGTAAAAGGAAAATTGATGTAATACACAGCTTAAATATCAAAAGTATTCAACAGAAAAGGAAGTGGGGACATGTTCACCACAACTAGTCTTGTGATTTGTGCTGAGAAAATCGGAGATCATCAATACAGCATTTGGTGTACAGATGAAGCTGGCACCTTTCTTTCGCTTAAGGAATGGCAGCAATACGCATTTATTTGGCATACTTCTTCCTTTTACGGCACCGATTTGCGTGTATCAGACAATTGTATTCTGCTTTCGCCGTGGCAGGCGGTCGAATTTTTTGCCAAACGACCTGTCAACTCTCTGCTCAATATTTCCTTTTCTAGCGATCTTGACCAGACATCGCAAACAGCTGAACTGATTTTTCAGCTTGTTCAGACCGGTAACTTCATGCCTGACTATTCATCTTGGCAAAAAGGAAAGCTGGGCTGGAAGCCGAAGGATAAAACGGTTAAGGAAATTGATCTTCCATGGTTTTCCGCTGCCGTTTCTGACCTTTTGGAAAGAAGCGCAGGAGCGAAACGTGCTTGGGATCAGCTTGTCGAAACATATCCTTTGCTCACATCATTTGAAGGGCATTTTCTTGATGAACAGGACTGGCTTGAGAAAATAGGCTGGCGATTAAACGATCGGCCGTTTCAAATCGGCTTCCGTCTAAATGAACCTGAACAGGATGGCGGCATTTGGAAGATGGAAATGTTTTTGCGTGATCAAACAGACAAAAATTCTTTGCTTTTATACAAAGGGAAAAGCTCGCTGCCGGCTAAATGGCGGAAATATACGGACACAATTGAGCGTGAACAGCAGCGCCTTACTGCAATCGTCCCATGGCTTGCATTTGAAAATGGAGAAGCTCTATTAAGCGAACAGGAGGCGTGGCGTTTTTTATTTGAAGCAAGCGAAACATTCATCAAATCAGGCATCGAGATTCTTTTGCCATCCTGGTGGCAGGCGGTGAAGCAATCGAGCCTGGCATTGAAAGCGCATGTGAATACCGTCCCGAAAGGAAGATCGTTTGTCGGAATGAATTCCCTCATCGACTTTAATTGGCGGATCGCAACAAACGGCGTGGAGCTGACCGAAGAAGAATTTGAACAGCTGGTTGAGCAAAAACGGCGGCTCGTCAACATACGGGGAAAATGGGTCATGCTTGATCCGTCAATGATCGAGCAGATGAAAAAAGTGCTGAAGCGTGCAGAAAAAGAGGGCCTCCACATTTTTGATATTTTAGAGCAGGAATTTGGGCGAAATCGCGAAGAGGGGGACGAGCTAGAGCGCCCATTTGCTGGGATCGAAATCAAATTAAACAGCACATTAAAAAAAATGGTGAAGCAGCTGGGGGAGCTTTCGGAAATCCCTTCCGTAAGCATGCCGAAGCATTTCGCCGGCACCCTCAGACCTTATCAAAAACAAGGCTTGGATTGGCTGTTATTTTTACGCCGCTTCGGTTTTGGCGCATGTTTGGCAGACGATATGGGGCTTGGGAAAACAGTGCAGATGATTGCTTATTTTCAATATGTAAAGGAACGGGAGAAGCCGGAAACGCCCGCACTGATCATCGTGCCGACGTCCGTGCTCGGCAATTGGCAAAAGGAAATAGAAAAATTCGCGCCTCAATTAAACGTTTATTTACATTACGGCCAAAACCGGAAAAAAGGCGAAGCATTTCAAAAAAAGGTTTTGGACTCCGATATTGTTTTGACATCTTACGGCTTAAGCCACGTTGATTTTGACGAACTTTCTTCTGTTCATTGGTCCAGCCTCTGCATCGATGAAGCGCAAAATATTAAAAACGCCCATACGAAACAATCGCGATCTATCCGGAAATTGAACAGCCATCAGCGCATTGCGCTGACAGGAACGCCGATAGAAAATCGCCTAACGGAGCTTTGGGCCATTTTTGATTTTATCAATAAAGGTCTTTTAGGAAGCCTTCACCAATTTCAGAAGCAATATGTGCTTCCGATCGAAAAAGGGGAAAAACCGGACAAAATTCAAAAACTGCGCAGCATGATCAGGCCGTTTCTGCTTCGAAGAACAAAACGCGATGAGCATGTCGCATTGAATTTACCGGAAAAACAAGAACAAAAGGAGTACGTGCCGCTCACCGTCGAGCAGGCATCATTATATGAACAGCTTGTCAAAGACACACTTGAGGAAGTAATGAAAGCGGACGGCTTCGAGCGGAAAGCACTCATTTTAAAAATGCTGGGCAAGCTGAAACAAATTTGCAATCACCCCGCTCTTTATTTGAAGGAAGAGGCTGTTTCTACTCTTCAAGGCCGGTCTCATAAAATCGATAAGCTGCTTGAATTAGTTGAAGCTATTTTGAATCAAGACGAAAGCTGTTTAATTTTTACCCAGTACATTCAAATGGGGAAAATGCTGAAAAACTTGCTTGAAAAAACATTTAAAATAGACGTTTTATTTTTGCACGGAGGCTTATCCAAAACAGAAAGGGACAAACTTGTCGAGACGTTTCAAAATGGAGGCAGCCGCTTGTTTATTTTGTCGCTGAAAGCCGGAGGCACAGGATTAAATTTGACAGCCGCCAACCACGTCATCCATTTTGACCGTTGGTGGAACCCGGCCGTTGAAAACCAGGCAACCGACCGCGCCTACCGCATCGGCCAAAAGCGGTTTGTCCACGTGCATAAACTGATTACTACCGGCACAATTGAAGAGAAAATCGACGACATGATCGAGAAAAAACAAGCATTAAACGAAGAGCTGATCCAAAGCGACAACTGGATCACCGAACTTTCCACAGAAGAATTGAAGGACTTAATTGCACTCAGAAATGAAGAAAGACGATAAAGCGTGTCTGCATCGATCGAAAACGACTGAGGAATAAAAAAAGAGATAAAGTGTTAAGGTTTTTTTAAATGTAAAGCTTTTTAAAAAGTGACCGTGTCTACTTTAGCGACTTCTTTTGTCAAAGTTTGAAAGCAAAGGGATTATTCCATTCTTAAGCTGTTAAAAAAGGAGGGAATCTTCTTGGCAAAAAAAGATTCTAAAACGGAAGCACATGCCCCGGAATGGGAAAAACTTTATGAAGAATTAATAAAAGCTGCAAATAAATAAGAACTCTTTTAACCACTCTTTTTGGGAGTGAGCAGCGGAGTCTATACACCACAAAAAAAGATCTGGGAGTCTTATCAATTTTAATGAGGCTGAGGCAAAGACCGAAAGCTGGAAGCAGTCTCGACGAAACAGCATAAATACATTAAAAGGAAGCCAAGAATGGAGCGGTTGAAGCTTTTATAAAATGAAGCATCATTTTCATCTCTAAAAAATTTGAACAAAATGGATCAAAACGTCATTTCTAAAAAACGGCTCTTGCCTTTCATTAGCTGATAATTCCTTTCCTCTCAACAAAACAGCCAGCCTCAAAAAAACGGCTGGCCAAAGGTTGAGGGAGCTTTTAGGGGATGCCTTGTGATTTTTTCTTTTCACTGGAAGGAAAAAAGCGGACGACTTAGCTAACGGAAGTCCATTTTCGATTTGAGTCAAAAGGTGGACTTTTCTTCTCATAAGATTGATTTTCGTTTCTTCTGCGGAATCAAAAGCAAACTTACTTTACATCAAACATGCCTTATTTTGCTGAAGACGAAAAGGATTGTTTTTCCTCTAAAGTCAGACTTACTATGCCTCAGACTGTTCAGGTGCGGATTCCGGATCGAAAAGCTCTCTTGCCCGCATTCTTTGCGGCGGAGTGCCCATAAATCGAACGGAATCCGCAACAACTTCTGTTACGTACACTTTTTTGCCCTCGCTGTTTTCATAGTTGCGCGTTTGAATTCTTCCGATTACGCCAACGATCGATCCTTTCCGGCAGTAATTTGCAGTATTTTCAGCTGTTCGTCTCCAAAGTGTACAATGAACAAAATCTGTGTCGATTTCCCCTGCCGCATTGCGAAAGTTGCGGCTCACAGCCAGCGTAATATTGGCAACAGGAGCCCCTTCACTTGTATAGCGGATTTCAGGATCTTTCGTTAATCGACCGACGAGCGTCACATGGTTGATCACATCATCCCTCCCTTCTCGTAATGTGCACCCTTATTGTAGCTGAAGTTAAAAAAATAGAAAAATGTCTATTTTTAGATTTTTCCGCCTTTAACGACGTTGATTTTCTCATTTTCCTATAGCTATTTTTCGAAAATAAACAACGATTTATTAATTTTCGCGATTTTTCATATTTTTTGTCGCAATGAAGGAAAAATGATTCGACCCATAGATGTGTATGTTCTGCAAGAGCTTTGAGAAGATTGGAGAAGATTTCATTTGCTCATCGATGATTTCTTCTTTATAGCGAAGAGTTGTGTGGTCGTATGTAAACAATTGAACATAAAACTGCTTTTCTTGCATACCAAACATTACCCGCAATATTGACAATTTATCCTCCATTTGAAAATATACATCAATTACCGCATCGCTCGGGATTTGAAAATAATGATAGCTAAGCTCATTTTCGGAAAAATCGCCAATCCTCAACATCATGAATTCCTTATTTCTAGTTCTATTTTCATGACCGCGGATAATATGAATTTTTTTGAGTTTATATTTCGTCATCAAATCCCCCCTTAGGCCTTTTTAAAAAAGTATAATCCTTAATGTCAAAATTATCTATATTTACGAAATATTTGTAATATATGTATTTTAGTTCATTTTTCCTATAAAATGTCGAAAATTCTCCTTATCTCTTGTATTTTCTTCATTTTTCAATTTCGTTCTAATACTGAACGTTTATTTTATTGATCTTATTACGATCTGACGATGCCTTCTTTTTCCTTTACCATATTTTTTAATGGTATGGAAAAGTTGGTGGAATCGTGAACGCACAGCAAAAATTTCAAATGAATATGAAATTTTTCCGAAAAGAAAAAGGATGGACTCAGAAACAGCTGGCCGAAAAATTGAATATGACAAGATCAGTAATCAGCAAATTGGAAACTGGAGTGCAGCAGCCTAGTCTGGAGCAGCTTGTTTCGATTAGTGAAGCACTCGAAATCAGCATTGATCATCTAGTTGGTCAAGGCGGTACCCCGAGCATGTTGGCAGAAGTGCTTGAACCGTATCGGTCAGAAAAACATTTGGAGGAAGTAATTGACTTTTTAATAAAACATCCCAATTTATACGATGCGATTAAAAAATTAGCGAAAACAAATCATAATCAACAGCAATTATCCCAGTATGTTGCTACGATGATTCATGAACTGTTGAAAATAGAGTAAAGGCTGACTTTTGTCAAGCCTTTTTTATTTTATGTTATAATAAAGCATAAACTCTAGTTGGGGGCCTTGAACCATGAAAACCTTTAAGCTTGTCGAATTGAAAGTTGAGAGGAAAGATCAGGAAAACCGCATCGAAAATTTACCTCTTGCTGATGGGCTGATCATTAATAAAGAGGACGGCGAAAATTCGTGGTTAATTGAGGCGCTTCTTTCTAAACAGTTTCGTCCTTATTTTGAACACCATTTGCAAAATAATGATGAACTCAAGCTTTTAGCCACGATTACTAAAAAAAATAACAGACCCGCTCATATCATTGCAAAAATTCGTTCGATCACTATGTTAAAGGATCATATTTCTGTCCTTTTTGACGGCAGAATCTATAATAACCGAACTTCCAAGCAGGAAGCAGAAATGGTCCTCAGAGAATTAATTTCAAAAGGTCTATCCGGACAAGAGCTGCTGGAGGCATTTAGTAAAACAATCCATAAAATCCATGATCCAAAAACTAAATGCCGATTTAAAAAAAATTGAATAGTCCTCCATGAAAAAGGATAGTCATGCGTATTTAATGAGAAAGCCAGCAAAAATCCTTGGACCAGATTTGCCTAGATGAAACCGCAGATGCTCCACATCTAATCAATTTTAACTTAAATCAGTTATGAGACACCTCATTTAACTCCTAAAAATAAAATAGAAGGCACAGACGGCCTTCTTTAATTATTGATTTTCTTGTTCTTCGTTGTTTTCGTCGTTATTATCGTCGGCAGTATCATCTTGATTGTTATCAGCACCTTCTTCTTCATCCGGTGGCAATTCTTCATCTAAAGTATTCCCGTTATTGTCTTCATCTGTTGGACCTGTATTTTCTTCTGTATCGTTATTATTGTCCGGAGGGACCTCATCATTCGTATTGCACCCTGTCACCACCATCAACGCCATTAGCATGCTAAATAACATGTACATCCATTTCTTTTTCATATGATTGCTCCTTTCTTATTGTTATACGTTCTTAACATGCCCAAGTATTTTTAACACATTCAACAAATTTTTCTAAAACACAGATTGAATTTTTCAACCTTCAGTATATGATGACATAGATTGAAGAAAGGATAAGAAGAAATATTCGTAAAAGAACGATTTCGAAAATAAACTTTTGCAATCCAACATTTTCATATCCAAATGTAAGAGAAAACACTTTAGAAGGGCTCATAATCGGGGAAAAACAAACGAAAGCCATATTTTCAACATCAGAAGAAATAAAAAATGAAGATATAGAGATGAATACACCGTACTGGAGCACATCAAAAATTTTGGGAGAGAATACAGAAAGAAGATCTTTTAAGATGCAAGTACATTCAAAACGAGGTCAATACAACAGCCTCCTTGAAAATTTTTGAAAAAAGCGGCTGTCTAATTTGCTTTTTAATAAAAAACAGATGCCATTATAAGGCACCCGTTTATTTCACAGCAAATGTTAATTCAGCTTCACAAGCGATTTCGTCATCAACCTTTGCAATTCCTTTTGCTTTTCCGATCGGACCCCGCTGTGCGATCATTTCCACTTCCAGTTTTAGTTGATCCCCGGGGCGTACTTGTCTTTTAAAACGGCATTTATCAATGCCAGCAAAAAGAGGGAGCTTCCCTTTATATTCTTCTTTTTTCATCATGGCAACGCCGCCTACTTGAGCCAGTGCTTCAACGATCAAAACGCCTGGCATAACCGGATAATCCGGATAATGTCCGTTAAAAAACGGTTCGTTAATTGTGACATTTTTGATGCCGACCGCCCGCTTGCCTTCCTCTAATTCAACAACTCGATCGACTAGCAAAAACGGATATCGATGTGGTATGATCTCTTTTATTTGCTGAATATCCAACATGAAGATGCCTCCTTAAGGATTAAAACGATAGTCTGTTTCCGCAGCTTTTTATGGCTCTAATAAACGATTTATGCCCCATTTTTTCGTCTCCCGATCTCCGGCATCTGAGCAATGCACAGCTCGTTTCTTAGAACCAGTCTTGCAGAAGATCTTAACAAGGAGGAAAATTCCCCCAGCCTTTCATCAAGTATATTAGAATTACGCGTCCTTTTCAACAAGATCTATGATGTGCTGCCATGTAGACGGTTTAAGTGCATCTAGTGGACGTCCGTCCCCCAACACTCCATATCCGATTATCGCACCGATTGCCATGCTGATGACCATTCCAAAAACAAGTAAAATGAGACGAAGCCAAATTGGAATAAGCCGGACTCGTGTGCGCGTTTTTCTCTTGACTCCGTCCTCTTTTTTCGCTTTTTTCCGTTCTTCCCTTGTTAAAATATCAACTTTTTCCTGAGCAGCCATCATAAAAACTCCCTTAAAAAAATAACAAGTTTTAAAAAGCTGATACAGCAGCTTCTTTTAAGGTCAAAGATCAAAAAGACCTATTTCTATATTCACGCTAACACCCGTTTAAGGCTAGAGGTAAAACTTGTTAAATTGCATTTTGCCGATTTTCAACTGTTCAACACAATTGCAGAAATCGCTCTATTACCTCACCGTGTTGATTAGTCCAAGCATTTGATCGCCGATCGTGATTGACCGAGCATTTAGTTGGTAGGAGCGTTGTGCGATCATTAAGTCTGTAATTTCTTGAGTCAGGTCGACATTTGAGCTTTCCAGAGCCCCTTGCCGCATGCCGATTTCCGTCCGCAAATCCCCTTCCAAATTCGTCAGCACATCTGTGATGGGCACGTTTCCTAATTGCTGTAAGCCGTATATATTATTGCCGAGTGAAATCATCATGCTCGGACGATCTACTCTGACAACTCCAAGATTAACCGTTTGCGGTAGTTCTCCTTCATTCCGTGACGCTGCTGTAAGCGTCCCGTTTGCAGAAATGACAATATCTCGAATATCTCCGTCCAAGTAAATCGGGTTTTGATTTTCATCAAGCACTCGGTAGCCGTCTTTCGTCACAAGCATAAGGCGGTTCGTACCATCGTTTGCAGGAGATAAATAAAGAGCACCGTCTCTTGTATACCGGACCTCGCCGTCTACTTCCACTTGTAAAAACTGATCCTTGTGTAAAAGCGCAACATCTAGCTCTCTGCCTGTCGTTTTAATAGCGCCTTGATGAAAGACAAGCTGTTTATCCAGTCTGGCGCCGACGCCAAGACGAAGGCCGTAATCAGTCAATCTGCCTATTTCTTTTTGAAGATCCGGCTGATTGTTCAGCTCTTGTCTCATCAATTCGTGAAAGGTTGTGCTCGTTTTTTTATAACCGTTTGTATCGATATTCGCTAAGTTATGACCGATTGCATCCAATTGCTGCTGTAACTGATTCATCGTATTAGTCGCTGTAATCATTGAGCGGAGCATTTACAACACCTCTTTGTCAGCCGATGCGGCCGATTTCATTGACTGCTTTGTCCATACTTCTGTCATATGCTTGCAGCACCTTCTGATTTGCTTCAAAAGAACGATAGGCTGTCAGCATATCCGTATAAGCCCTTGCAACATCAACGTTGGAACGTTCAATATATCCTTGGCGCAGCACATATTGCACATTGCCGTTTCCAATTGCACTTGGCAGCTCTGTTCCGTCAGCCGTTCGAAACAAGCCGTTCCCTTCATTGACAAGATTGCGGACATCATCTTCAAACCGAATGTCGATCGTTTGACCTGTGTATTGTCCGTTTTCCAGAACTTCTCCTTCAGGCGTAATAGTAAAATCGTTTCCTTCAATAATAATCGGCGTTCCGGCTACAGACAGGACAGGGTTTCCTGCCATTGTCAGGCGGCCTTGCTCATCAATCGTAAAGTGGCCGTTTCTCGTATATTTCACTTCACCATTTCCCGTTTCAACAGCAAAAAAGAGAGTGCCTTTTAAATTCGTTTCTTCATGAATTGGAACTGCTTCTTCCACTAAAGCTACATCAGTCGGCAAATCAGTTGCACGGATATCCCCTTGGGTAAATAGTGGAATCAATTCTTGCATATAAACGCCTGTATTGACAGATCCAACTTCCGAAATATTTGTCACACCGTTTTTTGTTTCAATTCTTGACAAAAGCATTTCCGGAAAAGCCCGTATTGCAGCCCGGTCAGATTTATATCCCGGCGTGTTAGCGTTGGCTATATTGTTTGAAAGCATTTCCGCATGGCGCTGCTGTGTGAGCATTCCTGCTGCAGCTGTATAGAATCCTCGAAGCATGATTTTTCACCCCATCCAACAAATCCGACATGTTCTCCTAATTTTATATTATAAAGGACTTTTCGATGATTCTCATTACAATTTTTTTATTATCTTATAGGTAAAAGATCACAATTTTCTGATAGGTCTTTTATCTTCCGTCTCCTTTCCAAACTGTTCATAAAGAAAAATATCATTTGGATGTTGGGAGCTGAATGGGTATGTAAAAGCAAGAATTGGTCTTTCAGATTTGAAAGTAAAAAAATCGGCGTAAAAGCCGATTTCTAAAAAACTTATTGCTACGATTTTGTTATATAAACTTTCTTTTTGGCAGTTTGTCCATGTTTTCAAGCATGATTCCTGTTCCGACAGCAACGCAGTGCAGCGGATCATCCGCTATGGTAACCGGAACCTTCAGCTCTTCAGACAAGAGCAGATCAAGCCCATGCAGGAGTGCTCCGCCGCCTGTTAAAATAACACCGCGGTCAATGATGTCTGCAGACAGCTCAGGAGGTGTGCGCTCCAACACATTTTTAGCTGCTTGAATAATGGCTTCGACAGGTTCTTTTAATGCTTGCTCGATTTCTTTCGACCTAATAGTGATCGTCCGAGGCAGTCCTGTGACCATATCACGACCCCGAATATCGATTTCTTCGTCGCGTGCACCTGGAAATACTGTTGCCGCTTTCACTTTAATATCTTCTGCAGTTCGTTCACCGATCAGAAGCTTATACTCCCGTTTAATATAATTTAAAATTTCAAGATCAAATTTGTCTCCAGCCACTTTCAAGGACGAGGCGGTAACGATATCACCCATGGATAGTACAGCTATGTCCGTCGTCCCGCCGCCAATATCCACCACCATGTTTCCACTCGGCTGGAAAATCTCCATCCCAGCGCCAATTGCAGCTACTTTTGGTTCTTCCTCTAAAAAGACTTGCTTGCCGCCGCATTTTTCAGCTGCCTCTCGGATCGCTTTCCGCTCCACTGAAGTAATGTTTGTCGGGCAGCAAATTAAAATCCGCGGCTTTGATATAATGCCTTTGACATTTAACTTATTCAAAAAATGTTTGAGCATTGTTTCTGTAATATCAAAATCTGCGATGACACCATCCTTCAGCGGGCGTATGGCAACAATATTGCCAGGTGTACGGCCAACCATACGTCTCGCTTCCTCGCCAACCGCTAACACCTTTCCGTTGTTGCGGTCAAGCGCCACAACAGAAGGCTCATTTAACACAATGCCTCTGCCCTTTACATGAATCAGCACATTTGCTGTTCCTAGGTCGATTCCTACATCTTTTGAAAACATATTACTATGATCCTCCCTTGCCAATCATCATCTCTCCAACTAATATCCTAATTTCTTATTGTATCATATAATTGCATAAAAAGTATGATTTTGTAAAAAAAGACAAGATTTTCGGAGAGTTTTGTCGGTTGGCGTCGAGAATCATCATCGTTTTATCGGTTCTTTTTGCTGTTCTTCTTTTTTATATTTTAATTTTGTTGCTTCTCCGCCACGAAGATGGCGAATCGATTTATGATAATCTAGTATTTTCTTTACTTCGTTTGCTAAATCAGGATTTATCTCCGGCAGCCTTTCTGTTAAATCTTTATGGACGGTACTCTTGGAAACGCCAAACTCTTTCGCGATTACACGAACAGTTTTTTTCGTCTCCACGATATACTTTCCAATCTTGATTGTGCGTTCTTTGATGTAATCGTGCACACCACTCGACCTCCCTAATGTGGATGTGAGAAGTGTGAAATGAGATTCGCATGCACAGTGTATACAGCTATATACATGATGTAGAATCTAAAGTTGCCATTTTTGCTGTATTGATCATCTATCTCCACGATCCCTCACCTCAAACACTCTCTTGTTAGGTTTGTAACATTTTATTAGCTTGGGTGAAGATATATTCTTGAAAAGTCAAGAAGGACAAGGGATTTATGAAAATTTATTTTCCACTTAAAGTCGAGGGCATGTTTCGACACTTTTCATTGATTAGTTTTTCGACGATATATGCCAATCATTTTCCGGGAAATATGTATAATTCCAGTGAAAAAAAGAAAACATCTGCTCCTTTTTGGAACAGATGTCGAGAAATGGAGAATGGTTTGATTCTTATGACAAAACAGAAAAACATTTTTGATGAGCTCTTCGGCAATGTGGACAAGTTCTCTCTTGCTTTTTTATGTTCCTAAAAATATTTGACTTGTTCAGGCTTTTATTAGCGCAGATACCGAAATTGTTCAGACCTTATCGGGTCTATTTAATAAAATTTCGTTCAATGATCATATATGTTCACTTTCCAAACTTTCGTTTATTCATCATATATGCCAGCTCCGACTGATATTTGGCGCATGATGCGCATCTGCTCAAAATAAAGCTTTTGAGCCTCTTGAACGGAAACCGGCTGAAAGCGAATCTTTGCCCCTGGCACCGCTTGAGCAACGTACATCAAATCCACTGTAATGACTGTTCCGATTCTCGTATATCCGCCCGTTGTTTGCCGATCAGCCATTAAAATGATCGGCTGTCCGTCAGCAGGTATTTGAATTCCGCCAAGGGGAGCAGCTTCCGACAAAATGTCGGCAGGCTTTCTATGAGAAATTTTCGGCCCTTTCAGCCGATAGCCCATTCTGTCCGATTGCGGTGTGACTTCATATACAGAAGAAAAAAAAGTGTCGATTCCTTCTTTTGTAAACGCCTCTTCATGTGGACCCGGGACAATGCGAATGGTCATGTGCTTTTCGTATTTCGGGATAAGGGAAGGGGATAACATTCGGCCAATCGTACTTGTTTTTACAGCATCCGAACCCATGATTACATCCCCTTTTTGAAGGGCTCTTCCATTTAATCCTCCTATTCCCGCTTTTAAGTACGTTGATTTGCTCCCCATGACCTTAGGGACGTTAATTCCGCCTGCGATTGCGATATAGGCTCTCGCTCCGCTTTTCAAGCCGGTAAAAGAAAGCTGATCTCCCTTTTTCAGCAGCACGCTTTTCCATAACGGAGCGTCTTTCCCATTGATTTTTGCCGCTAGATCGCCTCCGCATATCGCAATCACAATATCACGGACGGCCCTTAAGGAAGGACCTGCGATTGTTGCCTCCAGCACCGCTTCATCTTTTCGGTTGCCGACTAAAAGATTTGCGATTTGCATGGAAAACGAATCCATAGCGCCGGCAACAACAACTCCGTATTGCTGATAGCCCGTTCTTCCTAAATCTTGAACAGTCGTTAACAAACCAGGCTTTTCAACTAACAATATTTCTTTCATCTTTTTTCGCTCCCGGATTGACAATACGAATATTTTCTTCTTCCAGTTTGCTTTTTAAAGCTTCAGCGAATGCTAATGCCTTCGGACCGTCGCCATGGATGCAGATTGTATCAGCTTGAATGGGGATGTCATGCCCGTTTATTGCCGCTACTTTTCCCTCCTTCACCATACGGAGAACTCTTTCTACCGCTTCCTCTGGATCGTGTATGATTGCATTTTTTTCTGATCTTGAAGTTAATGTTCCGTCAGGCTGATACGTTCTGTCGGCAAAGACTTCATGCGCGACCGTAAGCCCGATCTTTTCCCCCGCACGGCAAAGGACGCCTCCTGAGAGTCCATATAGGATAAGCGACTCGTCAACATCTTTTACTGCTTGAGCAATCGCCTCCGCTAACGCCTTGTCTTTTTCAGCCATATTGTATAGAGCACCGTGGGGCTTCACATGGTTCAGCTTCATCCCTTTTGATGCCGCCACAGCCTGCAAAGCTCCAATTTGATAAACGACCATATTGTAGACTTCCTCAGGAGATACTTTCAATTCCCTTCGTCCGAATCCGGCTAAATCGTTCAACCCTGGATGAGCGCCTATCGCCACATCAAACTTTTTCGCAAGCTCTACAGTCCGCATCATGACATTATGGTCGCCGGCATGAAATCCACAAGCAATGTTGGCTGAAGAAATACAGCGAAGCAGTTCTTCATCATTGCCAATTTTAAAATGGCCGAAGCTTTCCCCTAAATCGCTGTTTAAGTCAACAGATATCATGTTTCTGCCGCCTCCTTTTTATATTTGACCACTTTATATGAACCCTTTAGCACCTGCTGTTCAATTTTTTCATATTCTCTTTCCGTAATGGGGACAAATCGGATGTAATCGCCGGCTTTTAGCAATATTGGATCTTGTTTCTGCGGATCATACAATTTGACAGGCGTTCTCCCGATGATTTGCCAGCCTCCCGGTGTTTCCAAAGGATAAATCCCTGTTTGCTCCCCGGCAATTCCGATTGAACCGGCAGGAATTCTAGATCTGGGTGTCTTTTTCCTCGGCGCCGCAATTCTTTTGTCCATTCCGCCTAAATATGGAAACCCTGGAACAAACCCAATCATATAAATCAAATAATCGGAGGATGAATGAATCTTCACTACTTCTTCTTCCGACAATCCATTCGTTTCAGCAACAAACTGAATATCTGGTCCTGCCTCCTTGCCATATAATGTCGGAATTTCAATGACTATTGGATCCGGCACTGGCATGCTTTCTATCTTTTCTCCAATTTTTAAAAGCTTTTGAGAAAGTTCATCGTACGAAATAATATTTGGTCGATAAAAAACAGCAAGGGTGGTGTAAGCAGGAACCCATTCGACTATTCCTTCAATGCAGCTTTGTTCCAGCCAATATACATATTGACGGATTTGTTGATAAATTGCTTCGGAAATCTCCGTACCGAATTGAATGATGATTCCTGTATCACCAAGCGGTTGAATCGAAAATTCCACCGTTTTCCACCCTCCTTTTGAAAAAGTGCTTTTACGCAGCAAAACACTTACTTTTGCTGCTTCTGTGTAAAGCTTGTCAATCCGGCCAAAACGGCTGCTGCGGATGTTTTTTTCAGTACTGGTGGATTGCTGCTGTTAAGCAAGTTTTCCAGTCCACATAAACCGTTAATCGAAGCGTTCGTATCAAAAAGAAATCAGCATAAAATGCCCCTATCACTCAATGGAAGCAAACATTTATTTAATACTCAGGTACGCAATTAAAATATACATACTCGCAGATGGCAGATCTGATTGAATTTCTTTCGCTGCACAAACTGCCAGAAAACAGGATCGCCCATAATCATGCAGCGAACAATTTTCCGCAGGAAAACTCAACATCAGTCTATAGATTCAAACAAATTTAAACAGTCGAACAATCATGTTCTAAAAAAGGATTGCAGTTTGGCTAAAAAGACGCTTTTTTCTCAACTGGCGAATGAAAAAGAAGCTAAAATACTATATTGCGAGCGGAGACACTGTTAATACGTTCAATCGGCTACACGTTTCCCCACTATCACTAAATCTCGCTCAACACCGTCCAGTACCGCCACACGGGGAAAGTGCCCCCAATCTCGGAATCCATTTTTGTAAAACAGCTTTAAGCTCGGGATGTTGTGCTTGAAAATAAAGCCAAGCAAATTTTTTATTTGGAGGCTTGGAGCCTTTTGTATAGCGGTCTTCAAGGCAAAATCGCCGATTTGTTTTCCCCGGTACTGTTCATCAATGTAAATGCTAATTTCCGCAGTTCCGTTATAAGCAGGCCTTCCATAAAAGGATTGAAAGCTGAGCCAGCCAGCTACGTTTCCATCCTGTTCGATCATCCACAACGGTCTCGTTTTTGGATTGTGCTCATGAAACCACTGTATGCGGTCTTCCACTGAAATAGGTTCAGTATCAGCTGTCACCATCCGGCTTGGGATCGTTGAATTGTAGATCGAGACGATTTTAGGCAAGTCATGTATCGTTGCATCTCGAAAGAGAATATTTTCCACGTGCTTCTTCCTTTCTCTTGCTTAGATTGATTCTATTATATATGGAATAAAGTGAATTTTCGATCGCTTCACATTATGTTTTTAAAAAATGCTTCGGCAAGCCTGCTTTCTCGCTTGCACCTTACCGTACGTTGTTTCTTGTACCGTTTATGAAAATTTTTTCAGTCTGTTCTTTATGAAAAATTCAGCAGCCTATGCTCATTTAATTTTTACCAGATATGATTTAGACAAAAAAAAACCTACTCGTTTGAGTAGGATTGTATTGGTTAAGGTTTAGTTGTAGAATTATCAGATTTTTCTTGTTCTGAATTTTCCTTTGACTGAGATTGTTCTTCATCAGGCTGAGTTTCATCTGATGGGGCTGTTTCGTCTGAAGTAGCTTCCTCTCCATCTTTATTATCTTCTTTTTGTGCTGCCCCGTCAGAAGGCTCTTCAACAGATTTTTCAGTTAAACTTGTTAACGGCTCGTCCATGTAGTTTAATGGATTGTAGGCTTTACCGTCTTTGCGGATTTCAAAGTGAACATGGACGCCAGCGTCTTTATTGAATTGGTTTTTCCCAGCTTGTCCGATAATTTCTCCTTGTTTAACTTTGTCGCCGGCCTGTACTTTCGTATCGGCAAGCGATTGGTAAATGGTTTTTACACCGTTTTCATGTTCAATTTCTACGACATATCCTAAAAGAGAATCTTTTTCAGCTTTTGCAACCGTTCCGCTTAAAGATGCAGTGACTTCAAATGCTTTTCCATCATTTGATGCGATATCGATACCTTGGTTTGGATGGTATGTGTTATTATGGAAGACAAGTGCCGTTTCTTGTTCTTTTTCTGAAGCATTAAAGTCATAAAAGTTTGTTACTACCTTCACAGAATCAGGATCGATGGCCGGCATTTTGAAGTTTTCGACGGATTGATTTACTTCCACCGATTGATCTTCATTATAGGAAACATCTGTACCATCGTCCGTTGATAAATCGTTTGCATCATTGTTGCGGATTGCTTGATACCATAAAACGGCTGTTAAAATAACGGCTGCACTGACTAAATAAATAGCAGGAAAAACCCATTTTTTTCTGAAAAACTGTTGGAACTTCGAGCCTTGAGAAGTACGTTTCTTTTCTTCCTCTCTCATTGTTCATCACCTCAGCAACCATTGTGAACAAGTTTGAGAGAATCTATACATCAAAATAAAATTTTTTCTTTTATTTTTTGCTATTTGTTTTTTTCTATGCATATTGTTGAAAAATATTTGAAGGAGTTTGGATCATGAAGAAGTTTGCGGTATATGTAATCAGTATTTTACCGATTATGTATATGGCGGTCATTTGGATCTTGTCGAGCTATCCAGCTGACACTTTCGTCAAAACGCCGTTTTCGTTCGACCATTTATTGAAAGAGTCGCTTCATCTCATTGAGTTCGGAATTCTTTATTGGCTTTTCATTTTCGCCTTCGCTGTCCATGAAAAGCTTACAGAAAAATTAAGTTTCGCCTCAGCGATGATCGCTGTTTTTTACGGGCTGTGTGATGAAATTCATCAATATTTCGTTCCCTCAAGATCTGCGACAATCATTGATCTTATTAAGGATACAATCGGTGTTTTCGCATCCTACTATATCGTCAAAATCTTTTATTTCCAAAAAGACGAATCGAAGCTGAAAACGTTTTTTTGCAAATTAGCAGCATTAAAAAGAGGGGGTGTCTAATAAGTCGTTTTTACGGCTTATTGACGCCCCCATGAATGTTTTAGAAACGTTGATATATCGGTGTTTATGATTTTTTGTTTTCAATGGGGATTTGACTTTCTGGACAGCCCCTCTAAAAAAGAATTTATCGAATCGATCAATATTTCATTTAGTTCGAAATGAAGTTGGCAGCTTAATGGCACTATCAGCAGTTGCCCTAAAGAAACATATGTGAGAAAACCGATTACCGATTTTCTTACAAAACGCACCGATTTTTTATTTTTTCGCCATATATTTTGATAAAAACGGGTTAGCTTGCGAAATTTCAATTCCCTGGTAGTAATGTGAGACAATCTCTTTATAATTTTTCCCTTCCTGCGCCATAAAATTGGCACCGTACTGACTCATGCCGACTCCGTGTCCGTATCCTTTTGTCGTAACAATAATTTGGTCGCCTTTCAATGTCCACGAAAAATCCGTTGACCTTAGACCTAGCTTTTCTCTTATTTCCCTTCCAGTAAACTTTTTCCCGTTAATTTCGACTAGAGCGACCCTGTGTCCTGGCGTCCTTTCGATAATTTTTCCAATTGAATTGCCTTTCCCTATTTTAATCCCTAATTTTTGTTCAAACTCTTGAACGGTGAATACCTCCCTGGCGAGAAATTTTTCCGATTTCTCATCCCAAGGGCTTTCCACGCTTTTTAAATAAGGAAGGGCGTTCGGCCAAATGGCCTCCGAATTTTCCGTATATCCATTGCTCGTTGAAAAAAAAGAAGCATCAATCGGCTTGTCGTCATACGTTAAAATTTGGCCTCTTGTTTCGGCAACAGCTTCTTTAATCTTTTTTATTTTCCAATCAAAATCTTTTTTCCAAATTCTCCTTAATTCTTCTTCATTTTTATAAACTTGATGGAGCTCAGTATCCGTGACTACCGCTCCTTCGGGAGAGCCGACATTTTGGCCCGTAAACAGCTCTTTCACGATGTACGTTCTAGCAGCTAAAGCTTGAGCCTTTAACGCTTCTTTTTCAAATTCTGCGGGCATCTCGGCGGCGACAACACCGACCACATATTCTTCAAGCGGAACTTCATCAATTTTTTTTTCTTGGGAACGATAAATCGGTACAGAAACTTTTGATTCCTTTTGTAGCACATCCGTTGTTTTCTTCTCGGCTAGTTCCTCGCCAAGCGTAGCTTTCGTCTTTTCGGCAAACGGGGCTACCAGCAAACTTGGCACCATTAAAATAATGAAAAATATTGCTGCAAAAAAAACAAAGAACGGTTTCACTCGTTTCATATTCAAGCCCCCATTTCTTTTTCTCTGACTTCAGTAAAGTTTATGGGGAAGGACAACCTTTTATGACTGAAATCGGAGATGCTGTTTGCAGGGGGAGTTTTATGTATGAAACGAAAAAATATGAAAAAAATAAGCGGGTAATACGAAAAAGAAGCTAGCATCTCCTAAAAGAGGCTAGCTTCTTTTGTGAAATTATACATTTAAATTCGTTGCAACGGCTTGTTGTGCAATTGCCGGGATGTCAGCTTCATCATTGACGCGTTCAATATCTGCGCCAAGTTCTTTTAACTTCTCATGAAAACGGACGTAGCCGCGATCTAAATGCTTCAGCTCCGTAACCCGTGTATACCCTTCTGCAGCAAGCCCAGCTAAAATTAATGCAGCTGCCGCTCTTAAATCGGTTGCCGTTACTTCTGCACCTTGAAGCTTTACAGGACCGTTGATGATACAAGAGCGGCCTTCGATTTTAATATCTCCGTTCATACGACGAAATTCTTCTACATGCATAAAGCGATTTTCAAATACCGTTTCGGTAATTACGCTAGTTCCGTTTGCCTGAAGCAGCAGGGCCATCATCTGAGACTGCATGTCAGTAGGAAAACCTGGATGAGGCATTGTTTTAATATCCACTGCCTTCAATGTTTCCGGACCAATGACACGAATGCCTTCTTCTTCCTCGATAATGGTTACGCCCATTTCTTCCATTTTCGCAATTAATGATGTCAAATGCTCTGGAACTGCTCCTTTTACAAGGACATTCCCTTTCGTAATGGCAGCAGCAACCATAAATGTTCCTGCTTCAATACGATCTGGAATAATTAAATGCTTTGCACCGTGCAAGGAATCTACACCTTCAATTCTGATAGTACCAGTGCCTGCGCCACGGACATTTCCGCCCATTTTGTTTATAAAATTCGCAAGGTCGACAATTTCAGGCTCCTTTGCACAGTTTTCGATTACAGTTGTTCCTTCTGCAAGTGCGGCTGCCATCATAATGTTTTCTGTTGCGCCGACACTTGGGAAATCCAAATAAATTTTGGCTCCGCGAAGTCTGCCATTCACTTCTGCATCAATAAAGCCGTTGCCGACTTTTATCGTTGCACCCATCGCTTCGAAGCCTTTCAAGTGCTGATCAATCGGACGGGATCCGATGGCACATCCTCCCGGCAAAGCAACACGTGCACGGCCTTTGCGGGCAAGAAGAGGTCCCATAACAAGCACAGATGCACGCATTTTTCTAACATATTCAAATGACGCTTCCGTTAAAAGCTCTCCGCATGCATCGACAACTACTTGATTACCATCAAAACGAACCTCTGCTCCGAGATAGCGGAGAACTTCGTTTATCGTGTAAACATCGGAGAGCTTAGGAACATCACAAATTTCACTCTTTCCTTCACTAGCTAATAAAGATGCAGCGATGACAGGTAAAACGGCATTTTTGGCTCCTTCGATCTTTACTGTACCGTTTAACTTTCGACCGCCGCGGACGATGATTTTTTCCAAGGTATTCCCCTCCGCGTCCCATTTTCTCTATATTAATATTCAGTTGTAATAATAGGTGTTCCTACTGTTACAGTAGTTCTTTCGCCCATTCCTGCACTTCTGAGCGAAATTTGAATGTTCATCTTTCCATTTTTCGTTTTAATAGAATGATCCCAATCGTTTGTAAAACCGGATATGGAAACGAAGCGTTGCTCGTTTAAGCTTTCCACCGGTTTTGCATGAAACCTTTTTAAAAGGTTATTTGCCTCAAAAAACAAAACACCTTTCATCTTATCATCTGTATAGCCTTTGACACAAGTGAAAAATGTAGGATTTCCTGGAATTTTGTCGAAAATGTGACGGTTAAAATAGCGCTCCAGCTTCATCCATGCACGGCCATTCCAACGTTTCCCTGTTGCTTCATATATAACTTGAATTTTCGGGCTTGCTTTTGCATGAGGTTTAATAATTTGCAATGTTTCAGTGATCTGCTTATCGCTGTTGTAATAAGTGCCGGTCCACTTTTCAAAATTACCGTTTTCCAAGTAAGACCAATTAAATTGACGAAACTGTGTGTAGATTCGTTTCACTTTTTTGCTTTTTTGAGAAAAAGAAAATTTTGCAAAAATTGACCATTCTGCCACATCTATGTTTTGTTGATGAAATTGCTCCACGATTTCCTCTACATGAATATCGTGTCTTTCAGCATTCGTTCGTTCTGTGTGCCAAACTGACAAAAGAAAACCGAATAAAAATATGAAAATAAAGACAAAATATAAATTTTTCACCGCCATCACCCTTTCCTTATTAAAAGTGTTGCCGGAAAGGGTTTTGGCATACGTGGAAAAAGTCGTCAAGATTAGACAACAGCCTTTATGTATTCATTGTCCCTCGACATGTTTAAAAAAGATATTGCAGCTGCTGCGACCAAAAAAAATAGTTCAAGAAAAAATTGCTCACTGATGACGCAATGGCGATGGTCAATAAAATGAGCAAAAGCCTTGTCTCGACAACTCTTCCTTTGCGAATGATTTTTTCAATTTGAAGAGCTTGTAAAGCCCGCCAAGTAAGAAAAATAAACACTAAATTTACTATGATGCTAATAAGCGCCTGCTGGCCTAGCCCCGTCACATTACTCCTCCTTCCGAAATCTTCCTTTCCTGTTTCACAAACCCACTTTATTATATAAAAATCTTTCCTGTTCATGCACACTTTTTATTTGATTTTGTGAAAAACAATGGTTAGGCAGTTTTTTTCATGTTGTTATTTCTTGTAAATGAAGCATTCATTGATGTGGAATGTAGATAGGAGGTTAATTCGTTATTTTGGATTTGCAGTTTTAGAGTTGAATGATGCGATTACATGTTGTCCATTTTTTGCTGTCAATAAAAGTAAGATGCCGATCTTTTCCACCCAGGCTAGTGCCAACATTGCAAAATAGCCATCATCATGATCTTCCTAGTTTTTTCAAAAAAGACGGCCCGAACGGAAATGCCGGGACGTCTTAAATGAGAAATTAAAATTTCTTTTTCGCCACGTTAATACGATTGATAGCACGTTGCAGCGCCAGTTCAGCGCGTTTAAAATCTATGTCTTCCTGCCCTTGGCCTTTGCGCTGCAAGCGTTCCTCAGCACGTTTCTTTGCAGCTTCCGCGCGGGCAACATCGATATCTTCAGCTCTTTCAGCTGCTTGTGCCAAGATCGTGACTTTATCAGGGCGAACTTCCAAAAAACCTCCGCTGACAGCCACGAGTTCTGTATTATTTCCTTTTTTCAGCCGAACTGCGCCAATTGCAAGCGGCGCAACCATTGGAATATGACCAGGCAAAATTCCAAGCTCGCCGCTTTGAGCTTTGGCGCTGACCAATTCTATATCCGCATCATAAACTGGGCCATCGGGAGTGACGACACTGACTTGTACGGTCTTCATATTCAGTTCCTCCTAGGGTCCCAAAATATTATACTTCAACGCCCATTTGCTTCGCTCTTTCAAGGACATCTTCAATTGTGCCCACTAAGCGGAACGCATCTTCAGGAATGTGGTCGTACTTACCTTCAAGAATTTCTTTAAATCCACGTACAGTCTCTTTTACAGGCACATATGAACCAGGCTGCCCTGTAAACTGCTCAGCAACGTGGAAGTTTTGTGATAAGAAGAATTGGATTCTTCTAGCACGATGTACAACAAGCTTATCTTCATCTGAAAGCTCGTCCATACCAAGGATTGCAATAATATCTTGCAACTCTCTATATCTTTGCAATGTTGCCTGAACTTGGCGGGCAACGTTGTAATGCTCTTCACCGACGATTTCCGGAGCCAATGCACGTGACGTTGAAGCAAGTGGATCCACCGCTGGATAAATACCCATCTCTGACAGCTTACGGTCAAGGTTTGTTGTCGCATCTAAGTGTGCGAATGTTGTAGCCGGAGCAGGGTCTGTATAGTCGTCAGCAGGCACGTAAATCGCCTGAATCGATGTAACAGAACCTACGTTTGTTGATGTAATCCGCTCCTGCAATTGTCCCATTTCTGTCGCAAGCGTCGGTTGGTATCCAACAGCAGAAGGCATACGTCCAAGCAACGCAGATACTTCGGAACCAGCTTGTGTAAAGCGGAAGATGTTGTCGATGAAGAAGAGAACGTCTTGCCCTTGTTCATCACGGAAATATTCAGCCATTGTCAAACCTGTTAATGCAACGCGCATACGCGCTCCAGGCGGCTCGTTCATTTGTCCGAACACCATTGCTGTTTTGCTGATAACGCCGGAGTCTTTCATTTCAAAGTATAGGTCGTTTCCTTCACGAGTACGCTCCCCAACTCCAGCAAATACGGAAATACCGCCGTGCTCTTGTGCAATGTTATTGATCAGCTCTTGGATTAAAACCGTTTTTCCAACTCCTGCACCGCCGAACAAGCCGATTTTTCCACCTTTAATATATGGAGCAAGCAAGTCAACAACTTTAATTCCTGTTTCCAAAATTTCAACTTGTGTTGACAGCTGTTCAAATTTCGGAGCAGGCTTATGAATTGGATCCCGGCGCGCTTCCGCTGGAATTGGGTCTCCGAGGTCAATATGGTCCCCTAACACATTGAATACCCGTCCTAATGTGACATCTCCAACTGGCACGGAGATTGGAGCGCCTAAGTCTTCGACTTCCATTCCGCGCGTTACGCCGTCCGTTGAAGCCATAGCGATTGTCCGAACGGTGTCATCCCCTAAATGAAGCGCTACTTCCAACGTTAAATCAATGTCTACCTCGTTCTCATTGCGCGCTTTATGTGAAATTTTTAGGGCGTTATAAATTTCCGGCAAATGTCCGCTTTCAAACTTTACGTCCACTACCGGACCCATTACTTGAACTACGCGTCCTTTCATGTTCCTGTTTCCCTCCTAACGTACTGTTTCAGTGATCTATTCAAGCGCTGATGCCCCGCCAACAATTTCTGTAATTTCTTGCGTAATCGCTGCCTGACGAGCTCTGTTGTAGGAAAGAGTCAGCGTATTGATCAGTTCCTTTGCGTTGTCTGTTGCATTCTTCATTGCCGTCATTCTCGCAGCATGTTCGCTTGCTTTGCTGTCAAGCAAGGCGCCGTAAATCAAACTTTCAGCATATTGCGGCAAAAGCACTGCCAAAATGTCTTCCTGAGACGGTTCAAATTCATAAGACGTCATTTTTTTATTCGCAGCGATGTCCGAAAGCGGCAGCAGCTTTTTCTCCGTTACTTCCTGCTGGATGGCGCTGACATAATGGTTGTAGAACATATAAATTTCATCTACTTTTCCATCCTCGAACAGCTTGACTGTATTGGAAGCAATTTCTTTAATATCCGAAAAGCTTATATCATCGCCTAATCCGACAATTTCTTCAACGACAGGCATACCGCGTTTTTTGAAAAAATCGCGGCCGACTTTTCCGATGGCAATCACGGCATATTCATCCGTCGAACGATGCCGTTCTTGAATCGTTTGATAAACGGCGCGCAGCACGTTGCTGTTAAACGCACCGGCAAGCCCGCGATCCGATGTAATGACAACGTATCCTGTCTTTTTGACCGGACGCTTTTCAAGCATCGGGTGGCTTACGTCCGTACTCCCAAGGGCGATGTTTGCCACAACTTCTTGAATTTTTTCCATATAAGGCACAAATGACTTGGCGCTGGTTTCCGCCCGATTCAGCTTCGAAGCTGAAACCATCTCCATCGCCTTTGTAATTTGGCTTGTCTTCTTCGTCGAATTGATGCGTGTTTTAATATCGCGCAACGATGCCAAAGGTTCTCACCACCTTTTTGAAAAATAGCCGATCATGTTTTGAAAACGGCTGTGAAAAGAATCCCCGTATTTTCACAGCCTTATCGTTCTTTATTCAGAAACTGCAAAAGTTTTTTTGAATCCTTTGATGGCTTTTTCCATTTTCTCGTCTTCAGGCAGATTTCCTGTCGAACGGATTTCTTCAAGAAGCTCTTTTTCATTTTGATCTAAATAAGCATAAAATTCTTCTTCAAAGCGGCGAATATCCTCAACAGGAATATCATCTAAAAATCCTTTTGTTAAGGTGTAAAGGATCATGACTTGTTTTTCAACTGGGATCGGCTTGTTGATGCCTTGCTTCAATACTTCAACTGTACGCATACCGCGGTTTAACTTCGCCTGAGTTGCTTTATCTAGATCAGAACCGAATTGAGCGAATGCTTCAAGCTCTCTGTATGCTGCAAGGTCTAGCCGAAGCGTACCCGAAACTTTTTTCATCGCTTTGATTTGCGCTGCACCGCCGACGCGGGAAACGGACAATCCGGCGTTTACCGCAGGACGCACACCTGAGAAGAATAGGTCAGATTGCAAGAAAATTTGTCCGTCTGTAATGGAAATTACGTTCGTAGGAATGTAAGCTGAGATGTCGCCAGCCTGCGTTTCAACAAATGGTAATGCCGTCAAAGATCCGCCGCCTTTTGCATCGCTAAGTTTTGCTGCGCGTTCCAATAGACGGGAGTGCAAGTAAAAGACATCCCCAGGGAACGCTTCACGTCCAGGTGGACGGCGTAGTAATAGAGAAAGCTCACGGTAAGCGGCAGCTTGCTTTGAAAGATCATCATATACGATAAGGACGTGTTTTCCTTGGTACATAAAATATTCGCCCATAGATACACCGGCATATGGGGCCAAATAAAGCAATGGAGCCGGTTGAGACGCAGATGCCGTTACAACGATCGTATAATCTAATGCGCCGTGTTTACGGAGTGTTTCAACAACATTTCGAACTGTTGATTCTTTTTGTCCGATCGCAACATAGATACAAATCATGTTTTCTTCTTTTTGGTTAATGATTGTGTCGATCGCAATTTGCGTTTTACCTGTTTGACGGTCACCGATGATGAGCTCGCGTTGTCCGCGGCCAATTGGGATAAGAGCGTCGATCGCTTTAATACCCGTTTGCAGCGGTTCATGAACAGATTTCCGGTCCATGACGCCTGGGGCAGGGCTTTCAATCGGACGTGTTTTTGTTGTTTCAATCGGGCCTAACCCGTCCACTGGTTGTCCAAGCGGATTTACAACGCGGCCGATCAGCTCTTCTCCAACAGGAACTTCCATAATCCGTCCTGTTCTTCTCACTTCATCGCCTTCACGAATGTCTTTAAAAGGGCCTAAAATAACAATACCGACGTTATTTTCTTCAAGGTTTTGGGCTAATCCCATAACGCCGTTTGAAAATTCGACAAGCTCACCGGCCATGACATTGTCGAGGCCATGAGCACGTGCGATCCCGTCACCTACTTGAATAACTGTGCCGACATCGCTAACTTCTATTTCAGACTGATAGTTTTCAATTTGCTTTTTTATCAGTGCACTAATTTCTTCAGCTTTGATGCTCATGAGTTTCACCCCTATCTACGAACTTTTCGCTAAATTCCGCCCGATGCGTTCGAGCTTACTCTTGATGCTACCGTCAAAAATACGATTGCCGATTTGAAGTTTCAGTCCGCCAATTAAGTTCTGATCAATGATGTTTGTGATCTTAAGCGATTTTTTTCCGACCTTTTGCGCAAATACTTCTGAAAGAGCCTGCTTTTCTTCATCCTTCAACGGACGGACGGAGTAAACCGTTGCTTCTGCTGTTTGCTGTTCTTCATTTGCAAGCTCCACAAAGTTATCTACAAGTTCAGAAACTAAGCGGATGCGATGGCGATCGATAAGCAGAAGAAGAGTATTGATAATTTCAGCATTCAATGAAGAAAACGCTTCATTGACTAATGATTTTTTGTTTTCAAGCAACACCTTCGGATGCTCTAAAATTTGCAGCATTTTTTGATTTTCAACAAACACTTGCTTTACAATTCGCAATTCTTCTTCAAACTGCTTCACTTGATTTTTTTCCTTTGCAATTTGAAAAAGAGCTGACGCATAGCGCTTTGCCACTCCGCCAATCATAATTGTTCTCCTACCTCTTTAATATAATCATTGATCAGCTTCTCTTGCTCAGCTTCATTCAATTCTTTTTCAATCACTTTGGAAGCAATAAGAACGGATAATGATGCCACTTGATTACGCAATTCAGCAACAGCTTGCTCTTTTTCGTGTTCGATTTCTTTTTTGGCTGCTTCTTTCAGTCTTTCTGCCTCCGCACGAGCCGCTTGAATAATATCTTCTTTTTGCTGTTCGCCAAGTTTTTTCGCATTTTCAACAAGCTCCTGTGCTTCGATGCGGGCCTGCTTTAATAGCTCACGCTGCTCTTCGGCAAGCTTTTTGGCTTCCGCATGCTTTTCTTCCGCAGCATTTATTTCATTTGCAATAAATTCTTCCCTCTGTTTCATAATGCCCATAAGCGGACCAAAAGCATATTTTTTGAGCAATGCTAACAAAATTAAGAATACGACGAGCTGAACGAGCATATCTCCTGCTGCGAAGCCTCCAGCTCCGAGGGCAAATTCAACTGTTAACACGGCTTCGTTTCACTCCCTTCAAAACTTCCATTCTCCAACTACCGGCTATATTGGGACTCTTTTACCATTCACAACATAAAGGAATGGCGAAGATGCTTAAAAAACTTCGCCATTTCCTCTTTTTCACTTGCTGTCCTTTCGATTCGGACTTCACGCAAATTGATTGCATGCACTTCTAAAAAGCCTTTTTCCAACACCAATCTGGGCAAGGCTCTTTTGAAATTTTTGAATTATGCACCAAAAGCCATAAATGCAATAACAACCGCGATAATCGGAATCGCCTCAACCAACGCAACCCCGATAAACATAGTTGTTTGAAGCATACCGCGCGCCTCAGGTTGACGTGCAATACCTTCTACTGTACGAGATACGATAAGTCCGTTACCAATACCAGCACCAAGTGCCGCTAAACCAATTGCAATTGCAGCTGCTAATAAATTCATGAATAAAGTCCTCCTTTATTTGTTTAAAGATAATTTTTTACACAAACATAATGATGAAGTCATTTATTTTTAATGGTCATGGCTAACTTTATGCGCCATATAAACCATTGTCAACATTGTAAAGATAAAAGCTTGGATTGCACCTACAAAAATACTGAATGCCTGCCACGCCATCATCGGAATAATTGCCCCGAGGAAGCCAAATGCTCCGCTAGTTGCCAAGCTGACAAGCAGACCTAGCAAAATTTCCCCAGCATAGATGTTACCGTAAAGACGAAGACCAAGCGTCAACGTGTTTGCAAACTCTTCAATAATTTTAAGCGGGAACAAAAACGGCAGTGGCTTGAAAAAGTCGCTTCCATAGGCGGAAAAGCCCTTTAATTTAATCCCGTAATAATGCGATAAACCGACGACTAAAATGGCCAGTGTCAGCGTTATAGTAGGATCAGCCGTAGGCGATTTCCACCAAAGTTCATGGTCAACAACGATAGCGAATGGTAGACCAAGCATATTGGAAACAAAAATGTACATGATGAGCGTCATTCCTAATGTAAGGAATCGGCCGCCTGTCTGCCAGTCCATCGTGCTGTTAATAATGTTTTTCACAAAATCCATGACCCATTCCAAAAAGTTTTGCATGCCCGTTGGCTTCATTGCCAAAGAGCGGGTCGACAATACGGCGATGATAAATACAATTGCGCTAGAAACAAGTATCATCAAAATATTGGACAAATTAAATTCAAGCCCTAATAATTTTACTATCGGCGCTTCGTGACCCAACAAAATTCACCTCTCTTCCCAAGCTTGTCCGCAAATGTATAGAATAGAATCTATCATAATGACAATATATATTGTCATTAAACCAATAACCACGCTAATTAAATGGAAATGTTCAGGGAATTTGAGTGCGATTAATACCGCCAATCCTGCGGCTGCCATCCTTGAAACCGTTCCAAGCGAACGTGCTGTACGGCCTTCTTCAATTGCTTGCTGTATTTGCTTTGATTTACGCACTAGTATCCATAAATTATAGAGGCTAAAGCTTGTACCAAGGGCAAGACCGAGGAAAATATCTTGATAAGGAGTAAACCCCCATGCTAACACATAGATGGCAAGCAAAAACAGCAAATATTTTTTGCTGCGCACAAACAATTTTTCAATACGATCCATAGTTACCGTTCATTCTCCTGAAAAAAATGTTGGACTAATCTCAGCATCGCAACTATTCCCGCAGCCAGTCCAATTAGAAGACCAATGATCAAAAAAACGGGTTCTGTATGCAACTGTCGATCAAGCCATCTTCCTGCAAAAACCCCAACGAGCACTGATCCTGCCAAATAGGAAAGAATGGCGGTCATTAAAGCGTATGCTCGGAGCGGATGGTGCTCTTTTTGCCGCATTGGGTATGTCCTCACAATATAAAATTACCTTATTTTTTATTATATCAAAAGGCTGTTGAAAACCTTATCATCCCACCCCGTTTAGCATACAATAGGCACCATTCAATGTCAATCTGTTTCACTTCAAAAGTTGAGCTATTTGTTAAGAATATCACAATTTGTTCACAAATATATTTGCTGTTTCTATTGACTTTTTAATATTTTTTTATCTAAAATGATTGTCGTTTCATAGCTGCTTTCTTCCCCGTCTTTTTTTGCAAAAATAAGCGCTTTGTAAACGCCGTTTGGAATGTCCTTAAATTGCCCGGAAATATCTCTTTTCAACAAACCTCCCGGGATATTTCTTTGCCAGTCTAAAAACCCTTTGAATGTTAAAGTATCCGGATCATACAAGGCAATCCCGAATTCATCCGCCCCTTGCGGCAAATAAAGTTCATAATGGTACATATTCCCTTGATCGGCAAGACCAAATTCAAATCCCATGATTTTTGGATAACTCTGTTCGCCAACAACGAATAAATATGGAAGGCGGATTGTCTGGCTGCCGCCCGTCACAAGAAGAGTCCCGTCATACAATCCTTCCCTCAATGATTTCGGTGCAACATCAATCGAGACGGATACTTCTCTTTTCCCGTTAGCAGGAACCTTTACGGAAATAGGGAGCTGCCATTGAACCCCTTTTTGATAATGCGGTTTAGAAAAAACAAACGTTTTTTCTTGATCGGAGAGATTTTCAAGAGTTAACGTGATCTCTTTCTTTTTCCTGCCGATATTTTTGTGAAATTGACCGAATGATAGAGATGCCGGATAAATGAGAGCTCTTGTCTGAACAGCTGATAAAATATCGATTCTTCCCGCCCCCTGCTCAAACACCTTGTACAGCCTTCCATTTTGATTATAAAGCGGTTTAGCAGTATTCATCATAGCTGCTTTTATTTGTTCCGGTAACCAATCTGGATGCTTTTGTTTGATCAATGCCGCTGCGCCTGCTATATGCGGAGCAGCCATGCTTGTTCCTTGAAGAGCCATATACCCTTTAGGTATTGTGCTGTCAATGCCTACACCAGGCGCGACAAGATCGGGCTTCACTTCCCATGTGACTGTTACCGGTCCTTTTGATGAAAAGGGTGCGAGGCGATCTTGTTCTGTCCGAATGATTGTTTTTATGAACGATTTTTCGTTCAATAGTTTGCGCAGCCATTCGCCATCTTCCTTTGAGATGGACACAACAGGAAGGTCAATTTTTTCTTCTAAATTGCCGGTAAATCTCCCTTTCATATTGTTGTAAATAATCAACGCTTGGGCTCCGGCTGATTTTGCATTTTTCGCTTTTTCGGCAAACGTGATTTCCCCGCGCTTCACCAAGGCTATTTTTCCTTTAACAGAAGGTTTAAAGTCTTTTTTCTCCCCTAAGCCTGCATATTCTATTCGTCCTCTAATTGTTGTCCAAGGGGCAGAATTGAACAAAGAGTCAGCTGGCATTTTCTTTTGAAATCCTGAAAGGGTTAAATACTTTACGTCAAGCGGCGGTGTCGATGCGCCGACGGAAATTGCTTTGCTTGCAGTGCCAGGCGAACCGACGGTCCAAATGTTAGGACCAGAGTTTCCGCTTGATACAACTGCAGTTATCCCCTCTTCAACGGCTCGGTTTAACGCCAGGCTTGTCGGATAATCCGGGCCGTTCACATCATTGCCAAGAGAAAGATTTACGATATCTACCTGATCCTCAATCGATTTTTCAATCGCTGCAATAACTTGGTCTGTCGTCCCGTATCCATGAGGGCCAAGCGCTCTATAGGCAATGATGGAGGCATCCGGAGCAACCCCTTTCAATTTTCCATTTGCGGCTATAATTCCTGCTACGTGAGTGCCGTGAATTGTCCTCGAATTGTCTTTCGCGACTGTTTCCATTGGGTCTTTGTCTAGATCTACAAAATCAAATCCGCCTTGATAATTTTTTTGTAAATCTCGGTGGTTGTAGTCGATCCCCGTATCTATAACAGCTACTTTCACTCCTTTTCCCGTCAATCTTTCATCCTTCGCGTCAAAATAGCCGCGTGCATCGATGCCGCCTATAAAAGGAACACTTTCTTCAACCGTTGCTTGAAAAGTCGTTACAGGCTCTGCATGTTCAATGTAAGGCTCCTTTACAAGCTGATCGAGGTCTCTTTTTTTTCCTTTCACAGAAAATCCAGCAAACGTTTTTTTATATTCCCAGCAAATGTTTATTTCAGGATATTTTTTTTGAACCAACTCTTTTATTTTTGAAAGGTTCTGATCTGACAAAACAATGATCATTGTCACTTGTTCATCCGCATTCTCTTCAGGGATTTGTGGATGTTCGGGGAAAGTCTTTGCAAAAGCAGTTACATCTAAAACGTGGAATATGAAGAAAAAAAGCAAACAAATTCGCACTGAAGGGTTTCCCATTTCTATCACCTCAGCACTTATTGTTTGCTATGAACATCAGTTTATTGCATGAAAAAAGTCGTTTTAAGGGAAAAGTGGGAAATTGATGGAGCTGTTTAATAAGTCGTTTTTACGGCTTATTGACGCCTATTAATGTTTCAGAAACGTTGATATATCGATGTTTATGATTTTGTGTTTTCAAATGGGGATTTGACTTTCTGGACAGCTCCTTATATTAATGAATTTTCATACTATGCTAAAAAGAAAGAGAGGGCACTTCACTTCGCCCTCTCCTGTTATTTTGTACCAAATAAACGATCTCCTGCATCTCCTAAACCTGGTACGATATAGCCATGGTCGTTTAATTTCTCATCAAGTGCGGCAATGTAAATATCGACATCTGGATGAGCTTCTTCCATTGCTTTTACCCCTTCAGGAGCAGCTACTAGACACATGAAACGGATATTTTTTGCACCGCGTTTTTTTAGACACTCTATTGCTTCAACTGCTGAACCGCCGGTAGCCAGCATTGGGTCAACAACGATGAAATCCCGCTCTTCCACATCAGAAGGAAGTTTTACATAGTATTCTACAGGCTTTAATGTTTTCGGATCCCGATATAACCCGATATGGCCGACTTTTGCGGCAGGAATCAGTTTCAAAATGCCGTCAACCATTCCTAGCCCCGCACGCAAAATGGGAATAACCCCAAGTTTTTTTCCTGACAAGATTTTTGTTTTCGCTACTCCTACCGGGGTTTCTACTTCCACTTCCTCCAGCGGAAGATCTCGTGTTATCTCAAACGCCATTAATGTAGCAATCTCATCCACAAGCTCTCGAAATTCTTTTGTTCCGGTTTTTTTATCGCGAATATAGGATAGCTTATGCTGAATTAACGGGTGATCAAATACAAACACTTTGCCCAAGTTTCACATCTCCTTTTCTTTTGCCTCAATAGATTTTACAGAAAAAATTTTTGAGTTTCAACATTTTCACCAACCTTTTTCGACAACATTCCAAACGATGAAATCCATTTTAAATAGTTTTAAGAGGCAGAAAATTAAAATAAAAAAAAGAGCGTCCGAAGCATGTGGCTTCGAACACTCAATATTTCCTCAATAATTTGGGTAGAGCGGGAATTTTTCTGTTAAAGCTTGCACCCGTTTTCTCGCTTCTTCCAATTTAACTTCGTCTTGATGGAATTTCAATGCAAATGCAATAATCGATCCGATTTCATCCATTTCTTCCAAACCAAAACCGCGGCTTGTGACAGCTGCCGTTCCAATACGGATTCCGCTTGTAACAAAAGGTGATTCAGGATCGTATGGAATCGCGTTTTTATTCACAGTAATGCCGATTTCGTCCAAAACATGTTCAGCAACTTTTCCTGTTAATTGCAGGTTACGGACATCAACTAAAATCAAATGGTTATCTGTTCCTCCAGATACTAAAGTCAGTCCTTCTTCTTTTAATTTTTCTGCCAGCCGCTTCGCATTGTTGATAATGTTTTGCGCATATGTTTTAAATTCTTCTTGTAAAACTTCTCCCAATGCTACCGCTTTTGCTGCAATAACATGCATTAACGGACCGCCTTGAATGCCTGGGAAAATGATTTTATCAATTTGTTTTGCAAATTCTTCTTTGCATAAAATCATTCCGCCTCTTGGACCGCGAAGTGTTTTATGCGTCGTAGTTGTTACAAAATGGGAGTACGGCACAGGATTTTGATGAAGACCTGCAGCAACAAGGCCGGCAATATGAGCCATGTCAACCATTAAGTAAGCTCCCACTTCATCAGCGATTTCCCGAAACTTTTTAAAATCAATTTCACGAGGATAAGCGCTGGCACCAGCAACAATGATTTTCGGTTTATGCTCAAGAGCTTTAGCTCGAACATCATCATAATCGATAAGATGAGTGTTAGGATCAACACCGTATTCAACAAAATTAAATTGCATTCCGCTGAAGTTTACCGGACTTCCATGCGTTAAATGGCCGCCGTGAGACAAATTCATTCCGAGAACAGTGTCCCCATGATTTAAGACAGCATAGTAAACAGCCATATTGGCTTGAGAACCGGAATGCGGCTGAACGTTTGCATGCTCAGCTCCAAAAATTTTTTTCGCCCGTTCGCGAGCTAAATCTTCCGCAACGTCAACATATTCGCATCCTCCATAGTAGCGACGTCCCGGATAACCTTCTGCATATTTATTTGTTAATACAGAACCTTGGGCCTCCATTACCGCTTCACTGACAAAATTTTCTGACGCAATCAATTCGATTTTCGTACGCTGGCGCTTTAATTCGTTCTGTATCGCTTCATATACTTCAGGATCCTGTTGTTGAATATATTTCATGAAATGTTCCCCCTCTAGTCTTTCATCGATTGAACGGCACAGGCGAGCGACAAAATCGTCATGCCGATCTACTTATTAATCAGAATAACCGTATTGATCATCCTTTGGCAACCCTTTTCTTTTATGTAAGCGTATTCTTCCCAAACTTTTTTTTGGCATGAATAGTTTTTAATTCGGAATTTCTTAAAACCTCGATTCTGCCTGTATACTTAAACTATCAGTTTGTAAAATGAATCATGTCTTGTACAACTCGACCAACGGAGCTTCTATACCTAGCTCAATGCACAGAGTCGTCAAGCAGGAAATGATCGGCAACCTGTATTTTCACTAAACAAAATCGCATCAAAGTTTGATACGACTTTTGCTTACAATTTCTAAAGATGGAGGGGCCCCGATACTTCAAAGAAATGATGTGCATGTTTTTTTTCGTTCCGCTCCACTTCTTTTATAAAAAATAGCAGCACAAACCATGACGTAAGTTCGCACTGCTAATATTCGAATGTTTATTTTGTATAAACTGCCCGCGCACCGCCGATAAGCTTCGGCCGGCTAAAAGCTAAGTTTACATGGGCTTGTCCGACTTGCTTGACCGAACTTCTAACAGGGACAGCAACATGCTTTAAATGCATGCCAATAAGTGTATCTCCGATGTCAATGCCTGCATCTGCCTTAATAAATTCAACAACAACCGGATCCCTCATATGCTCATAAGCAAACGCTGCCATGGAACCGCCTGCTTTCGGGATTGGGATGACAGAAACGATTTCGTAATTGCGCTTTTCTGCTGTTTCCCGTTCAACGACAAGAGCGCGATTCAAATGCTCGCAGCATTGAAAAGCGAGCTCTACACCTGTTTCTTTTTGAAATTCCGATAATGCAGAAAATATCATTTCGGCAACATCCGTATTTCCGGCAGTGCCGATTTTTTCTCCGATTACTTCGCTCGTTGAGCACCCTATGACAATCAGCTGCCCTTTTTGAATTGGTGCTTTTTCTTTAAAATCGGCCAACACTGTTAAAAGCTGTTCCCGGTATTCTTGCAATTCCGGCATTCGATCATCACCTTATAAATGGGTTTCTTCATATTTTGAAATTTTTTCTATTCTATTCGCATGCCTGCCTCCCACATATTCAGTTGTCAGCCACGTTTTCACAATTTCGCGGGCAAGTCCCGGCCCGATGACACGTTCACCCATTGCAAGCATGTTGCTGTCGTTATGCTCCCGGGTTGCTTTTGCGCTAAACACATCATGTACAAGGGCGCAGCGAATACCTTTTACTTTATTGGCCGCTATTGACATTCCGATCCCTGTTCCGCAAATTAAAATACCGCGGTCAAATTCTCCTTTCGCGACTCGTTCAGCTGCCGGCAATGCGTAATCAGGGTAATCAACTGATGTCCCACAGTCGCAGCCGATATCTTCGTATTCGATATTCATCTCGTCAAGCAATTTTTTGATTTCTTCACGTATGTTGACCCCTCCGTGATCTGAGGCAATTATGACTTTCACTAGATGCTCCTCCTTTTTATTTTTCATAAGTAAATCGATCGATTACTTTCTTTAGCTGCTGAGCGCTTGCTTCAAGCTCTCTCGTTAATTGATTAATGTTAGAAATATTATCAGCTTGTTCTTGTACAGATGAGGCCACTTCCTGTGCACCAGCAGAAGTCTCTTCGGCAATCGCTGCCACTTCTTCGGATTGCGCTCCTGTTTGTTGAATGCTTTTTTGCTGTTCGTCCATCAGCTCGCTGATCACCTTAACCGCTTCGGCAACATGCAAAATCGATTTCGACATCTCCACAAGAATTTTCTCTGTTTCTTTCCCTCTTTGCGCTTCTTGTCGAGCTGTTTTCACTTGATCTCCAATCTGTTCAACAACATTGCTTACTTCTTTTTGAATGTTAGAGATCAGCTCGGAAATTCCTTGAACAGCTTTGGCGCTTTGGTCAGCAAGCTTTCGAACTTCTTCCGCAACGACAGCAAACCCTCTGCCGTGTTCACCTGCTCTTGCCGCTTCAATTGACGCGTTCAGCGCCAGCAGGTTTGTTTGATCGGCAATATCGCCGACAAGGGATACAATAGTCTCCACCTTTTTGGCATTTTCTTCAAGACGCTGTACCGCCAAAATAGATTGCTCGTTTTTTTCGGCCAACGATTGAATCCCTTTAATTAAAGATTGAAATATCTTTTTGCTTTGGTCAAGTGATTGAACCATTTCATTCGCCATTTTTTCGGATACTTTTGCTTTTTCTTTTACCTGACTAGCAAGCTCTACCGTATCTTCCACCGCTTCTGCTGTTTCCTGAATAGCAGCCGCCGATTGGTCGGCTCCTGTTGAAATTTCCTTAATCGTATATGAAATGCTTTCAGCTTGTCTTGTTGCCTGTTCTGTTGCAGCATGTATTTGTTTCACCTGCTCATTTGTTTGCTCAAAATTTATTTCAATGTTTTTCACCATATGTCTTAAATTGGAAAGCATTTCATTAAAGGCTCTGCTCAAGGACCGAATTTCATCATCTGATTTGATGTCAGGAACATTTACGGAAATATCGCCATCGGCCGCTATAAGAGCAGCCTTTTCAAGCCGCTTTAGCGGAGAAATAAGAAATCCAGCTGCAATAGCTGTTAAAATCCCTGACCATATGATTCCAAGAGTCAACGTCAAAATGGTAAAAGATGTTCGGTCAATATATTGTTTCACATACTCGTATACAACATAAATGAAAAATCCGCTTGTTGAATATGTAATAAGAGCAACAATCGTAATAAAGATGACGATTTTTAAACGGATGCTGAATTTGTATCGATTCTTGTTTTTCACAGAGTCCACCTGCCTGCTAATTTGTTTCTAATTTTGAAATAAGCTTTTGAAGCAATTGCTCCAGCTCTTCCCTTGTTTTTCTGTACTTTTCCACGGAACTGCCAAACGGATCAGTAATATCACGTATCTCCCCATCTTTTCCAACAACGAACTCGCTTACCGTAAATGTTTTTTCGGCTGCTTTAGGAAAAAATTGGCATAATATGTTTTTATGATCTTTAGTCATCGTAAATACATATGTTGCCCAATCGATATGTTCTTCCGTAAGTTTTGAAGCACTGTGCTCAACATGTATTCCCTTTTCCTCCAGCACTTTTTTTGCATTTTCTGAAATTTTCTGCCCATCCAATGCAAACACGCCTGCTGAACGAACGTTAAATCCGCCGTTTTTTTGCAAATGCTTAAAAATAGCCTCCGCCATCGGGCTTCGACATGTATTTCCGGTGCAAACGAATAAAATGTTTGTCACAAGGTTTTCTCCCTTCTATCTCTCCCTTTTGATGTTACCTTCATTATAATCAAAAAGTTCGAAAGAATGGAAACCATGAGGAATTTTTTTTATTTTTATTATCGACAAAAAGTCACAATTTTTTTGCATAATAGGCATATTTAACCAAAAAAATTAACAAAAAAAAGCACGTCCAATGACTGTGCTCAAACGATTGGTTTAGACAATACAGCTTTCTACATTGAAAATAATAATTTCAAGCCAAATACAAGCAAAATGCTGCCACCAAAAGCTTCACTATATGTGCCGAACCAATCTTGAACCCGTTTGCCGATCAATAACCCGCTCCAAGTGAGCACCATGCTCATAAAACCAAACATTACGACGGTTAACAAAACCTCCGCTCCGTAGATACCTAGACTTAATCCTACCGAAAAACTGTCTAAACTGACGCTCAGCGCAAAAAGGAACAGGCCGATGCCGACCGGTGCAATGAAAGGCGATTCATCGCGTTTAAAAGACGAATAAATCATTTGAATTCCTAAAAGAGTGAGCAGACATCCTCCAATATACATGGCAACTAAACCAAACTTTTCCGATAGTACTTTCCCCAAGACAATTCCGATAAGCGGCATGATCATATGAAAAATCCCAATATATATACCGATGTCAAAAATTTGCTTCCATCGCAAACGAACTAAGCCCATCCCAAGGCTAACTGAAAAGGCATCCATCCCTAATGCAAATGCCATTAAAAATAAAGTTACTATTTCTGCAGCCATATAGATAACCTCCCCCGGACACGCATATTGAACGATATGCACGTCAGAGGGACATTATGACAAAGAATGGCGCCCGGTTCATTGATCTCTGTTTATTTAACTGCGCGATCTGTTTCTGCCTATGCGTGCGATGGCAGATGAGCCTTTACCATTTTTATATTTGCTTTTGATCTGTCAATTCCGCCTGTTAAACAAAGGATCAGAAAGTCTGGACTCAAAAAAACCGGCCTGAGCGCCGATTTTTGTTCAAGGCATTAAAAGTTTACCGTTCTTTTATGATCCGGTGGGATGCAGCTTTTAACAAGCGATTCATAATAGCTTGTCCAACTCCTTCCGCAGGAAACGCTTCGCTGAATAATACATCCAGCTGTTCTTCATTAAACTTTCTGAGCGAATCATACAGTGCGCTGGCAACTGTTCGCAAATCGCTTCTTTTTCCGCAGACAACAATTTTATCCGCACTGTAAAAACGACTATTTTCTTCAGTTGTCAACACCCCGACTTTTTTTTCTTTTTCTTTCTCTTTTTGTATTAATTGTTCAATAAATTCTTTGCTTCCATCGACAATCGTTAAAGGAGCATCAGGTGCATAATGTGTATATTTCATGCCCGGCGCTTTCGGCATTTCCTCCTGATTCAGCAGCGCAGCATCTATGCGCACCGAACCGATGACTTCTTCTAATTGCTGCTTTGTAACACTACCTGGACGCAGGATCACTGGAATATCCTCGGTGCAGTCAAGTACTGTTGATTCTACGCCAAGTCCAGTAGGGCCTGCATCGACAATTCCCGGGATTCGCCCTTCGAGATCATCCATGACATGTTTAGCAGAAGTGGGACTTGGCTTTCCGGAAAGATTGGCGCTCGGAGCTGCAATCGGCAGATTTGCTGCTTCGATTAATGCTAATGCTGCAGGGTGATCCGGCATGCGCACTGCTACTGTTGATAATCCTGCTGTGGCAAGATTCGACAGACCTTCTTTTTTTGGCAAAACAAGGGTGAGAGGGCCTGGCCAAAAACGGTCAATTAATGGATCAATCCAATCGGGATAGCTATCCACAATCTCTGTTAACTGTTCTTTTTTAGCAATGTGGATAATTAACGGATTATCGCTCGGTCTTCCTTTCGCGCTATAAATTTTTGCTACTGCTTCATCGCTTTTCGCGTTTGCTCCTAGTCCATAGACTGTTTCTGTTGGAAAGGCAACCAATTCATTTTTTTTCAATAGTTCGGCTGCCTGAACAATTTGTGGAGAATTTTTTGTAACATGCTCTAAATTATCCACAATCCAATGCTTCGTTTTCATTTCGTTTACTCCTTTGCTAATACATGAACGAGTGTTATGAATCTTTCTAAGCAATAGTGAAACTGTTCAATTATTTTTCAAGAACAAGCTTTATCCACAAATTGTGGATAAAGCTGTTGATTGCAGTGGATAAATATTGTGGATATTGTGTATAATTTATACGTATCCTTAGCGTTATTTTACCATAAACTCTACATTTGGAACGGATACCAACTGATTCATCAGATTTGACGCAAGCATGTGGGAAGGCAATTCATCCGCTTGAATCCTCTTGAATCCCAATATTTCTAATAACTCTGCTACAGAATTTTTGTTGACTGCAAAATAAATATTTTTCAAACGAAACTGTTCCATTAATAAGTCTGCCGATTTTAATAGGGAAATGATATGTCCTTGATTCAAATTGCTGGACACAACGCAAGAGCGGAGGAGACCATCCTGATTGATGACTTCCATTCCTAGACATCCCGCTATTTCACCATGATCAGTCTCCATAATAATAAAATGGCTGTTGTCGAAGCCTTCCGTGGAAACGCCCGCTTGATCTGCAAATTGTTGAATGGTTTTTAAGTCTTCCCTTTCCGCAAACCGCAATGAATAATACACGCTTTCACCCCTTTTATTCGGACAAATCTAGTAATCAATGTATGAGGCAAAAGCTGAATTAGACCTATGAAAACAGATTTGTAAACCATTCTACTAAGAAAAATTTCACTTCTACTTCCTCATCATGTTCTTCAGGAGCGAATAAGTTTTTTGTTTTCTCTAATTTCTTTTCTTCTTTTACTTTATCCTTTTCTTCATCCTGTTGAATAGCTTCACCGCTTGAAAAGTCGACAAAGCAAAGCGGCGGAAACAACACACACCACCAGTTGGCTCCTTTTCCTTCTCCAAGAGTGATCAATATGGCTTCATAGTTTCCAGCCGGATAAAGGAAATTTCCATAAAGCTTTGTCGGAAATTGAATTTTTTTAAACTCCACTGTAAAGGATTGGCTGCTGTTTTCCTGTTTTAAAACGCTTTGGACGATATCCTTAATTTCTGGTATTTTTGCTCGAATGATTTTACGCGCCTCATCAATCGAAGTTAGATCCTGAACCCATTGATTAATTGCTTCATTGACCGCATTCCGAACATTCCGTTTTAAAGCTTGATCTTCCGGAGAATCGCTATTTGCTAAAATTCGCAGACGAATGGCTTCGTCAGGAATGATCACCGTCTCATTTTGTTTTGCGTCTGTCGGCATTTCATAAGCTGTTAATAGGCTGCCAAACAGCATTAAAAAAATATATATAACAGATAATTTCTTTTTCATCGTTTTTCCTCTCCCTTCAGTACGTCATTATCGACAGAAGAGAGAGATCTTAAACATAAAATTGGTTCAGATTTAAAGTTTGCTAGAAAAGGAGGGAATGGCTCGAAAAGCTTATTATAACGAAAGGACAGCAAATACTTTCCGTTCTTTTCCATTCATATCGTATTCAATTTGTACCTCTGCTTTTGGAAACCTATTCTCTAGCATGCTTTTCACATCTTTTCCTTGTCCGTGCCCGATTTCAAATGCGATTAATCCAGGGTAGCGGATCACATCTGGAAGCTGCTCCACAATTTTTCGATAATACAAAAGGCCGTCCGCTCCTCCTGAAAGCGCTAATGTCGGCTCCCAGTCCTTTACAACCGTTGACAGCTCCATGATTTCTTCATCCGGAATATACGGCGGATTGGACACAACAACATCCGCTTTTTGCTTTGCATTTATAATAGGGTTCAGCAAATCGCCTTGATAAAAATGCACATTAGCACAAAGCTTTTCGCTATTTTCTTTTGCCACTGCAAGCGCTTTTTCGGAAATATCGGTGGCAGACACGCGCATTTTTTTATTTTCAAGAGCCAATGTGACGGCAATAGCACCGCTCCCCGTGCCAATATCTACAACATCGATTTGCTCCCTTTCAGAAAATAAACGTTCAGAGTGGAGCAGCACGCCTTGAACTAGCTCTTCCGTTTCCGGTCTCGGAATCAATACATGCTCGTTCACCTTAAAAGGGCGGCCGTAAAATTGTTCGCAGCCGATAATATATTGCACAGGCATCCCTTGAGCATGTTTTTGCACGTCCTGCTGAAAGATTTCCCATACTTGTTTGTCAATATCCATTCTTAAATCGGCAAGCAAGCCCGCCCGACTTTTCTTCATATGATGCAAAAGCAGCAATTCTCCCGCATTCTCATCTCTTCCCGCTTGTTTTAAAAAAGAAGAAGCCCATTTGAGGGCTTCGAAAACTTTCGGCATGGTTTACTCCCCTTGGGATTGCAGTTTTTTCGCTTGATCTTCTAAAATGAGGGCATCGATAATTTCATCCAATTTTCCTTCTAGGATGAGATCAAGCTTTTGTAATGTGAGACCGATGCGATGGTCTGTAACTCTGTTTTGCGGGAAGTTGTACGTACGAATGCGTTCCGATCGATCACCGGTTCCAACAGCAAGCTTTCGGTTTTGATCGTATTCCGCTTGCGCTTCTTGGCGGTATTTATCTAAAATGCGGGCACGCAAAACCTTCATGGCTTTCTCTTTATTTTTTATTTGCGATTTTTCATCCTGGCAGGATACGACAATTCCGGTTGGAATGTGTGTTAAACGTACAGCTGACATCGTAGTGTTAACGCTTTGTCCTCCAGGACCGCTTGATGCGAATGTATCAACACGGATATCTTTCTCGTTAATTTCTACTTCTACCTCTTCTGCTTCCGGCAAACAGGCGACTGTTGCAGTTGACGTATGAATTCTGCCTCCAGATTCCGTCTCCGGTACCCGCTGCACGCGATGGGCACCGTTTTCAAATTTTAATTTGGAATAGGCTCCTTTTCCTGTAATCATAAAAATGATCTCTTTATAGCCGCCAGTCCCGGTCGTGTTTGCTTCCATCACTTCTATTTTCCAGCCTTTATCTTCCGCATACCTAGTATACATGCGGTAAAGGTCTGCAGCAAAAAGCGCTGCTTCCTCTCCGCCTGCTGCACCGCGGATCTCCATGATAACGTTCTTTTCATCGTTTGGATCTTTTGGAAGCAATAAAATTTTTAATTGCTCAATCAGCTCGCTTTCCCGCGCTTCAAGCTCTGCCAGTTCCTCTTTTACCATTGCCCGCATTTCTGGATCAAGCTTTTCTTCAAGCATGCTTTTTGCATCTTCTAGCTGCTCTCTTACCTTTTTATATTCACGGTAAACTTCAACCGTTTCTTGAAGATCAGATTGTTCTTTCGAATATTCGCGCAGCTTTTTCGGATCGTTGACAACCTCCGGATCCATTAAAAGCTCATTCAATTTTTCATATCGGTCTTCAACCGCTTGCAAACGTTCTAACACGGAATTTCACCTCTATTTTTAATCATAGCCCACTCATAGGGAAACTCCTATGTGGTGCACCGTTTGTAACTTTCTAAATTATAGTATAGGAAACTGTACCAGTCAAAAACAACCGTTTTTAACAATTGGGAAGCAAAAAAGCTTTTTTCGATATGCGATGCTGCAAAGTCGATTTTACAGGTTCGGACGGCTTTTATAATCACATCAAGGTTTTGTTAAAAAGCGATTAATCAATCCAATATGCCGCCATCATTTGTACCAAACTAGCAACCTTTTAAAAATTTTCGTTTTTGATCTAGAGTGCAAGACAAAATCAAGTCGGCTGACAGACAAAACCAGATGTATGCGGACGAATGATTCTGCCATGAAATAGAATCAGCGGCCGAATGGAACAGAATATATTTTTTGAAGCTCTCGCAGTTTCAAACGTTCGGATAATTGCCGGCTCCTCTGTCGATATTCTAGAACTTTTGCCGGATGACCGCTTGTTTTGTCAAACAGGAAGGGTTCTCCTATAAAAAGCTGAATATGTATATTATGATCGTTTGAAAGGGGAGGTTCGATGAATACAACCGATGCTGCCAAAAAAATCGGTGTTTCTCCGAAAACAGTTCAGCGCTGGATCAAACAGCTTAATCTTCCAATGGAACGGAACGAACTTGGACATTATATGTTTTCTGACGAGGATATCGCCTTGCTCAAAGAAGTTCACAATCAAATAAAACAAGGAGTTCCAATGCAACAAGTAATAGTAAAAGCGAAAAGAAAAGAATCGGCTAAAAATGCTGGTGGAACGGTTTCGAACGAATTGTTGAAAAAAATAGCGGATCTGGAGCAAATGATCTATTCAAAAGCTGACGATGTCGTGTCATATCAGCTTTTAGTGCAAAGAAAGGAAATTGAAGAGCTGACAGGAAGGATCGAGACGCTCGAAAGAAAAATAAAAGAGCTTGAAAGCAAAAAAAGTATGCCTGAACTTCAAATGTCTTCGATTGATAAACCCCGAAAAAAGAAGGCAGTATATAAAACGCTGCTCAGCTCCATTTTCGGTTTATAAGCCCGTCTTCATGACACACACTCGATACACGAAATCAATTTTCGATTTATAAGTTCTTTATAAAACTCGCTCAATCGGTGAACGAGTTTTATTTTTTATTGATTAACTGAACATGCAAGTTGTATCGGGGCAGTGCGCGCTGCAACTTGTCATACAGCTCCTTTTGCCGGTTTTCGCGTTGTTGTTCCGTCAATTTTTGTGATGTATAAATAACCGCCCAAGCATCGTCCCCATTTGTCCAAAAAGAATCGAGCTCTAAACCTTTTTCAGTTTCCAGTGTACGGACGATTTGTTCTTTTGCCTCCCTGATCGTCAAGGGGCTGTTCGCAATATTTATGTTTGGATTTTGTGTTTGCTGGTCGACCACATCTCTTGTATTTTCAGGCTTAACGTCCCTCGTCATCAGGTTGGATCCATTATGATCGAGATTTAATGAGCGATTATCTGATATTTTATCCGCCGTTCCACACCCTGACAGTAAATATATTGCCGCCAAAATGAATGGTATCAATATTCGCATAAAAAGCACCTCCTGTTCTTAAGGTGCCCAAAAGGATCAGCTCTTTTAAATGAAAATATTTCCTTATAGTAAGATTCTCTTCATCACACCTTGCCGACAACGTTTCTTCCCATCTAATGCAAATAAGCAATGATTCATAACGGCGGATTCGCGTGGCACTTTCGGCAGACAGGATAGTACTTGTCATTTCCTCCGATTTGGATTTGCTCGCCCGAATATACTGGTTTGCCGTTGTCGTCAATCCGTAAATTCATTGTTGCTTTCCTTTCGCAGAACCAGCAAATCGTTTTCATTTCCTCAATTTTATCCGCAAAAAGCAGCAAATATTTGCTTCCTTCGAAAAGCTCATTTTGAAAATCGTTTTTCAATCCAAACGCCATTGCGGGAATATTCAATTTGTCAACAATATCCGCAAGCTCAAGTACATGCTTTTTCTTTAAAAATTGTGCCTCATCCACTAGCACACAGTACGGCTTAGGCTGATACTCCTTCACAATTTGGAAAATATTCGTATCATCGTAGATCGGTATCGCTTTTCGTCTGAAGCCAATTCTGCTTGATACATATCCAACTTCATCACGAGTATCAATGGCAGACGTGAAAATCAGCACCGATTTGTTTTGTTCCTCATAGTTATGAGCAACCTTTAAAATTTCGATGGATTTGCCGCTGTTCATCGCCCCGTATTTAAAAAACAATTGCGCCATATTTAAAAATCTCTCCCCGTTTTATAAAAACATGTCAAATAAGTGAAAAAACAGGCAGAATGAAAAGACTGCCTGTTTTACATAATTATTTAAGACCGTATTTTTTGTTAAATTTGTCTACACGTCCGGCTGCAGTTGCAAATTTTTGACGGCCTGTATAGAACGGATGGCATTCAGAACAAATTTCAACGCGCACCTCATCTTTAACAGAACCGCTTTCAAATTCGTTTCCGCATGCACATTTTACGAGTACTCTTTTATAATTTGGATGAATTCCCGGTTTCATAGTTTTCAACTCCTTTACGCCCTGAATCATTTCGAAACAGAGTTTATCTATTCGGAAACGTGCAATTATTTCACGCTTCAACATTCTTAAACACACATGAAAAAATTATAACAAGGGTTTACAAGAAATGCAACATAGTTAGAAACTTTTTATGCCAGTTGTTTTCCATTCTTCTTTTAGCATTTCAAAAAATTCCTCATTTGATTTCGTTTGGCGCATTTTCTTTAAGAAGCGTTCAGCAAAATCCATCTGATCCGACATAGATTTTCGAATCGCCCATAACATTTCTAAATGCTCTTTCGGAATTAACAATTCTTCTTTTCGTGTACCGGAACGGCGAATATCAATGGCAGGGAATATTCTCCTTTCCGCTAATGAACGATCAAGATGAAGCTCCATATTTCCCGTTCCTTTAAATTCTTCGTAAATGACATCATCCATTCGCGATCCCGTATCTACAAGCGCAGTTGCCAATATCGTCAAGCTGCCGCCTTCCTCAATGTTCCGCGCCGCCCCAAAAAACCGCTTCGGACGGTGAAATGCGGCAGGGTCAATCCCTCCTGACAGCGTCCGGCCGCTTGGCGGAATTACTAAGTTATATGCGCGGGCCAGCCGGGTTATGCTGTCCATTAAAATAATGACATCCCGTTTATGCTCCACAAGACGCATCGCTCGTTCAAGAACGAGTTCAGCGACTTTAATATGATTCTCCGGTACCTCATCGAAAGTTGAGCTTACGACATCCCCTTTTACAGAACGTTCAATATCGGTTACCTCTTCAGGACGTTCATCAATAAGCAGCACAATCAGTTCAGCCTCAGGATGGTTCGTCGTAATGGCATTGGCAATTTCTTTTAAAAGCATTGTTTTTCCTGCCTTAGGGGGTGCCACAATTAAACCGCGCTGTCCAAAGCCGACTGGTGTAATTAAATCCATAATTCTTGTTGATAAATTTTTAGGTTCGGTTTCCAATTTCATTTGTCTATTTGGATAAAGAGGAGTAAGGCCCGGGAAATGGACGCGTTCTTTCGCAGATTCGGGGTCGTCGCCATTTACCGCTTCAACGTGCAGCAATCCGTAATATCGTTCATTTTCTTTTGGCGGGCGGACTTTTCCAGATACTTTATCGCCGTTTCTTAAATCAAAACGGCGGATTTGCGAGGCTGAAATATAAATATCCTCTGCGCTGGGAGAATAGTTAATTGGACGCAGAAAACCAAATCCTTCAGAAGGAATGATTTCTAAGACGCCTTCCATAAATAGCAAATCTTCTTTCTCCGCATTTGCTTTTAATATTGCAAAAATTAATTCCTTTTTTGTTAATTTGCTGTAATATGAAATTTTAAATTGCCGTGCTAGTTCATACAACTCTTTTAATTTCATATTTTCAAGAGTTGAAATGGAAATCTCGCTCATACTTACACCACGCTTTTCTTACCATATTCAAAATGTTTCACGTTTCGTTCTTCCATCCATTAAAATTATGTTGTTTGAAAATGTAAGGACAAATGGATTGAGAAGGAGGCAGGAAGGTAGGAAGCTTAAAAGCAGAAATCTTTTTATAACAACCTCTTTATTTTTACCTTATTTTTTTACTTTTCGCAATACATTTCAAGCTAAAAAACAGCGGAAAGTATTTTGAAGGGTATATTTTTTAAAAAGCAGAGGAGATCTATTCGTCTCCTCTCACTAAGATCGAATAACTAAATTCGGTTTTTTATTCAAAGAATGGCGGCCATCGATAAAGCGAACTGTTCCGGATTTCGCACGCATCACAACAGAATGAGTCGTTGCAATAGAGCTTTTGAATTGCACACCTTTTAATAGCTCGCCATCCGTTACACCTGTTGCAGCAAAAATCGCATCATCGCCTTTTACTAAGTCTTCCATTCGAAGAGTTTTGTTGACATCAATCCCCATTTTTTTACATCGTTCCAGCTCCTGGTCATTTTGCGGCAGCAGCTTTCCTTGTATTTCTCCTCCTAAACATTTTAAAGCAACTGCTGCCAACACTCCTTCAGGAGCCCCTCCAGATCCGAACAAAATATCAACGCCCGTATGGTCAAAGGCGGTATTAATTGCCGCAGCGACATCGCCGTCATTGATCAGTTTAATGCGAACACCCGCTTCTCGAAGGGTTTGAATAATATGCTCATGTCTTTTTCGATTTAAAACAGTTGCTACAACATCTTCGATATCTTTATTTTTCGCCTTTGCAACAGCTTTTAAATTGTCGATAATCGGAGCATCAATATCTATGCACCCGACAGCTTCAGGCCCTACTGCAATTTTGTCCATATACATATCTGGCGCATGGAGCATGTTCCCATGGTCGGCTACCGCTATAACTGCAAGTGCATTCCAGCCGCCTGACGCCACAATATTGGTTCCTTCCAATGGATCTACGGCGACATCGACACGCGGGCCGTAGCCGTTGCCAAGCTTCTCCCCAATATACAGCATCGGAGCCTCGTCCATTTCTCCTTCTCCAATCACAACTGTTCCTTTCATCGGGATCGTATCTAGAACGGTTCGCATTGCTGAGGTCGCGGCATCATCCGCCTCATCTTTTTTGCCGCGGCCCATCCAACGTGCAGACGCAAGGGCAGCTGCTTCTGTCACACGTACAAGTTCCATTGATAAACTTCTTTCCATTTTGTGTTCCTCCCCCTTTGATGTCATTTCATGCAAAATTGGTGATTCTTATGAATTTTGCAATTGCTGAATTTCTTGGTCAGTTAATTTCTCCCTCCATATTTTGGCGCCAATCCCGGCAAGTTTTTCTTCCAAATGGCTGTATCCGCGATCAATATGGTCGATGCCGGTTACCTCTGTTATTCCATCGGCCATTAAACCCGCTGCTACAAGCGATGCCCCTGCCCGAAGATCGCTCGCTTTTACTTTTGCACCTTGAAGAGTTGACGGACCTGTTATGATCGCAGACCGACCCTCCACTTTGATTTGAGCACCCATCCTTCTTAATTCATCAATATGCTTGAATCTTGAAGAGTAAATGGTATCCGTCACCATGCTCGTTCCGTTCGCCTGTGTCAAAAGCGTTGTCATAGGCTGCTGCAAATCGGTTGGAAATCCCGGGTAAACGAGAGTTTTTATATCGACAGGCTTTAATTCTTTATTTCGACGGGCGATATAAACTTGATCATCGCTCGTTTCTACATGGACCCCCATTTCCCGAAGCTTCGCAATAAGGGATTCGAGATGAAGAGGTATGACATTGTCAACGATGAGCTCTTCTGCAATGCCGGCACCGATAATCATATACGTCCCTGCTTCAATTCGATCCGGAATAATCGAATGGCGGCAGCCATGCAGCTTTTCAACCCCATCGATCCGGATGACGTCCGTTCCGGCCCCTTTTATTTTTGCACCCATGCTGGATAATAAAGTTGCAACATCAATAATTTCAGGTTCTTTTGCAGCATTTTCAATAATTGTCCGCCCTTTTGCCAAGACCGCTGCAAGCATGATGTTTATGGTGGCACCCACGCTTACAACATCAAGAAAAATCCGAGCTCCTCTAAGCTCATCCGCACGCAAATAAATGGCACCATGCTCATTTGTTACAGAAGCACCTAAAGCTTCAAACCCTTTTATGTGCTGGTCGATTGGTCTCGGGCCTAAATGACAGCCGCCGGGAAGCCCGATCACCGCTTTTTTAAACCGGCCAAGCATCGCTCCCATTAAATAATAAGAGGCTCTCAGCTTTTTCACTTTTCCGTTTGGAAGCGGCATTGAAAGCATGCTTGTCGGATCGACTGTAATATCGTTTTGATGAAACGAAACTTTGCCCCCTATTTCCTCCAATAAATCGCCCAAAATATGTACATCAGATATATCCGGAAGCCCTTCAATCGTAACGGATGAGCTTGCTAAAATTGTTGCTGGAATCAATGCTACTGCGCTATTTTTGGCACCGCTTACCTTCACCGTACCTTTCAACTTCTGCCCGCCTGCAACTTTTAACTTTTCCATAGCAGTCTCCCTTCTTGTGACCTAACAGTTTGCTAAAGAAAACGGGATCCAGATTTTCTTTAACAAACTGTCATGATGAAAAGCCCTCTTTACACATTGATTACCATTTGTTGAAAAATACATACGAAAAGGCGGCAATTTTATTGTACACAAATAGATAGGGCATGACAAAACGTTCATCAGAAAAACGAGCAGATTCTACTCCTTCAGGCGTTACAGCAAGTCAAAAGACCGGATTCTGCGGCAAAAGATTTTTCAAACGGGGGAAATCCCCCGTTTTATCATTTATCGATTGTTCCAGTCTGCTAAAAATTTCTCAATACCTTGATCAGTCAGCGGATGTTTGAACAGCTGCATCAACACTTTATAAGGAATCGTGGCAATATGAGCTCCGCGCAATGCTGCCTCAGTTACATGCTGCGGATGACGGATGGAAGCAGCAATAATTTTCGTATCAATGCCATGAATATCAAATATTTGGGAGATTTCCGAAATGAGATTCAATCCATTATGACCGATGTCATCTAACCGACCTAAAAAAGGAGAAACATATGTAGCACCTGCTCTTGCAGCTAGTAGCGCTTGATTGGCGTTAAAAATAAGCGTCACGTTTGTATGAATTCCTAATTCTGAGAATTTTTTGACTGCTTTTAGACCATCAGGGGTCATAGGAACTTTTATCGTAATATTTGGTGCAATTTTAGCTAATTCTTGACCTTCCTTAATCATTTCTTCCGCTTTAGTTGAGATGACTTCCGCGCTGACAGATCCGGAAACAATGGATGTAATTTCTTTCAATCTTTCTTCAAACGTTACGCCTTTTTCTTTTGCAACCAAGCTAGGGTTAGTTGTTACTCCTGACAAAACGCCTAGTGATTGAGCTTCCTTAATTTCTTCGATATTTGCTGTATCAATAAAAAATAACATGCCTAGTACCTCCCTTATGTGATCGCTTTCGCAAAAACAAGAAACGAAACCGCCATACTTCATAAAAGAAAGGCGGCCGTTAATTGCATAAAGAAATATGAAACCTTATCTATTTATTCTGCTTTTCCGGATGAACCGAATTCGCGCATTTTGCCTTTAACTGTTTCTTTAATGGCTTCCCGGGCAGGACCTAAATATTTGCGCGGATCATACATATCCGGATTTTCTGCCAAAACTTCGCGTACGCGTTTAGCAGATGCTATTTGGTTTTCTGTATTAACGTTAATTTTCGCAGTTCCTAAAGAAATTGCTCTTTGAATATCCTTTGTCGGAATTCCTGTTCCCCCGTGCAGTACTAATGGAACGCCAGTCCGGTTGCTGATTTCCTCCATTTCTTTAAAGCCTAGGTTCGGCTCTCCTTTATACGGACCGTGAACAGATCCCAATGCAGGAGCTAGGCAATCAATACCTGTCCGTTTTACAAGCTCTTCACATTCATTTGGATCAGCGTAAATAATTCCTTCTCCTACTACGTCATCTTCCTGTCCGCCGACAACACCTAATTCCGCTTCAACAGAAACACCATGTAGATGAGCAAGCTCCACTACTTTGGAAGTTAAAGCGACATTCTCTTCAAAAGGATGATGAGAGGCATCGATCATAACAGAAGTAAAGCCGGCATGAATAGCTTTTGCACATGATTCAAAGCTTGAGCCGTGATCTAAATGGATGGCAACTGGAACGGTAATTTTATAATCTTCCATCAAACCTTTTACCATGTTCACAACCGTTTTAAAACCGCCCATATAGCGACCAGCGCCTTCAGAAACGCCTAAAATAACCGGTGATTTTTCTTCTTCTGCTGCTTGCAGAATTGCTTGTGTGAACTCGAGATTGTTTAAATTAAACTGTCCTACAGCATAGCCGTTTTCTTTTGCACGATTTAACATTTCAGTCATTGAAACTAAGGGCATCGAAAAATCCTCCTTAAATTAAGTAGCCTATGTTGCGATTAGCGAAAAGCTCAAATCTAGCATGACCTGAGCAAGAAAAATGTATGTATGATGCCAATCATCTTTTCTTACTAAATAGAATACCAACTTATGAGGATTTCGGCAACTTTATCCCGATAAATTCATGGATTATACACTTTATTTCGCTCGGGAAGGCAAATATTTTCTCACTGTATCCCGCAGCTCGTCAATGTCAAACGGCTTGGCGAAGTGTGTTAATGCCCCTAAATCTTTCGCTTCCTGAATCATATCCAATTCTCCATACGCGGTCATGATAATGACTCGTATATCAGGGTTAACCTTTTTTAGCCTTTTTAAAATTTCTATCCCGTCCATCCCTGGAATTTTCATGTCTAATAAAACGAGATCAGGGGAATGGTTTTCGGCTATTTCTAATGCCTGAAAACCGTTAGCAGCTTGAAAAGTTTGATAACCCTCTTTATTGAACACTTCATTCAGCAAAATCCGAATTCCGTATTGATCGTCGACAATTAAAATTTTCCCATCCATTTTTACACCTCTTAACTTAAACAAATGCAATACTTTTTAAAATTTTATTTAGTTATGTATTCTCGATTAAATTACAATTTCCTGCCAACCGGTTCACAAATTATTCATATTTTGATTCTTCGCCGCTTTTTCTTATTATATAAGCAGAGAACTTTGTATAAAGGTGGCTGATGATTGAATGTTAAAAATTTTTACGACACAATTAACAGGGTTTTTCCAAAGAATTCAAGAGAAAGAAAACAGCCAAATAGAAGATGCCGCACGTCTTCTGGCGCAAGCTGCAATCGGAGAAGGCGCCATTTATGTAAAAGGATGGGGAATTCTTGAAGGAATTTATGCCCAAGTTGAAAAAGGAGAATCCTTTCCGGCATGCAAGCCTTTGCCTGATGTGGATAACGTAACCGCAGCAGACCGCGTTCTCCTTTTCACTCCGTTTTCGACTGATCTTGATGCGATTGATACTGCGCAGCAATTGGCCGAAAAAGGGATTCCAACCGTTGGGGTTTCCGCAGCTGTTAACGGCGAAAAAAGCTTACAGCAATTTGTCGATATACATGTAGATTCCAAATTAACAAAACCCATTATTCCCACTGAACATAATGAACGAATCGGCTTCCCTGTGCTCATGACTTCATTATATGTTTACTACTGCTTATTTTTGACTGTGAAAGAAATATTGGAGGAACATGAAGAATAAACTTTACATGCAAGAAATGCGAAGAAATTGGCAAATCGCCAATTTCTTTTTTTATGAATTAGCATAGAAACCTATTGATTTCAAATTTAGTCCTCTCTTATACAGACTTTAGACCTTTATCAATACATTTTGTAGAGCAGAGAGGCTGATGACCTGTTTCATGATTTACAATGCGTTTTTATGAAAAATCGCGTATAAGTCTTTTTTGCGATACTCTAATAAAATTTTATGAAAAATGCGACGCCGTTTATAGGGATGGTTTTTAAATTTAGAACAGCGTCGATTTCCCGGCCGATTCTTTCTTCAAAATGAAAAACAAAGCCGCTGCTTTCGGAAATCAGTGAAAGATTTGTCGTAATAAAAAAATTTGTATTACGAGCAAAAAAAGGCTGTCTAACCAATCGTTCAGACAACCTTTTCTTTCATTTCTTATTGATTTTTCTTGTTTAGAGAAGCGTGAATGAACTCCCGGAAAAGAGGCTGCGGTCTAGTTGGCCGTGATGTAAACTCCGGATGGAATTGGGACGCAACAAACCAAGGGTGGTCTTGTAATTCAATGATTTCTACTAACCGTCCATCTGGACTTGTTCCGGAGAATACAAATCCGGCCTCTTCCATTTGCTGACGGAACTCATTGTTAAATTCGTACCGATGGCGATGACGTTCATAAATTACTTCATCGTTGTAGGCTTCATAAGCCTTTGTTCCTTCTTTCAATTTGCAAGGATATAAACCAAGACGGAGCGTTCCTCCTAAATCCTCTACTTCTTTTTGCTCCGGAAGCAAGTCAATAATCGGATATGGAGTGTTTGGATCAATTTCAGATGAATTCGCACCTTTTAATCCTAGAACGTTGCGGGCAAACTCGATCGAAGCTACCTGCATGCCAAGACAGATGCCAAGGAAAGGAATTTTTTGTTCGCGGGCGTATTGAGTCGCGATTATTTTCCCTTCCACTCCCCTGTCTCCAAATCCGCCAGGAACTAATATACCTTCAGCTCCCTGAAGCAAGTCTGCTACATTCTCTTTCGTAACATGCTCCGCATTGATCCAATCAATTTCCACATCGGCATCATAATAATATCCGGCATGCTTCAAAGCTTCCACAACGGAAATATAGGCGTCCTGAAGCTCGACATATTTGCCGACTAAGGCGATTTTGACTGTTTTTGATAAATTGCGGACTTTATTGACAAGCTCGATCCATTCCGTCATATCAGCTTGTCCGCATTGAAGATCCAAATAATCGCAAACAATTTGATCAAGGTTTTGTTCTTGCAATGCTAAAGGGACGCTGTAAAGAATATCGGCATCACGGCATTCAATGACAGCTTTCGGTTCAATGTCGCAGAACAAAGCAATTTTATCTTTCATCTCTTGGGAAATCGGCATTTCTGTGCGCACTACAATCACATTTGGCTGTATTCCCAATGAGCGCAATTCTTTCACACTATGCTGTGTCGGCTTTGTTTTCATTTCTCCTGCTGCTTTAATATATGGCACAAGAGTACAATGAATGTACATGACGTTTTTGCGGCCTGCTTCATTTTTCATTTGGCGGATTGCTTCCAAAAACGGCAATGATTCAATATCTCCGACGGTACCGCCGATTTCGGTAATAACGACATCAGCATTTGTTTCTCTGCCAGCGCGAAAAACGCGGTCTTTAATTTCATTCGTAATATGGGGGATGACTTGAACGGTTCCGCCTAAATAATCGCCTCTCCGTTCTTTTTTAATGACGGCCGAATAAATTTTTCCTGTTGTGACATTGCTGTACTTATTTAAATTAATATCAATAAAGCGCTCGTAATGGCCTAAATCGAGGTCAGTCTCAGCGCCGTCATCCGTCACGAACACTTCGCCGTGCTGATACGGACTCATTGTTCCCGGATCAACATTGATATATGGATCGAATTTTTGAATCGTCACATTCAACCCGCGGTTTTTTAGAAGTCTGCCAAGAGATGCGGCAGTAATTCCTTTCCCTAAAGATGAAACAACGCCACCGGTTACAAAAATATACTTGGTCATGCAAAAATTCCCTCCAGTTGCAATCTATCCTTTTGTTAATTTGCACAAAATAAATCGTCAGAAGGCATCAACAAAAAAATATGAAAGCTCCCTTCCTTTTCGGAAAGGGAGCTTTCATATTGTAATTTGTTTTCCGTACTTTTAAAGCCCAATTAAAATATTAGCGAGGAAAACTATGAAAGTCAACCCTTAAATTTAGGACATTATTGTTCGTCCAATTCTTCCTCATCGAGATCGAAATCAGCATCCAACTCGTCATCTTCTACATCGTAATCATCGTCAATTAGTTCATTATCAAAGTTTTCATCATCTTCTTCGTCCTCAAAATCATCGTCTTCTTCATCAAGATCAATCTCTTCTTCATCCACATAATCGTCAAGATCGTCATAGTCAAGATCGTCTTCAACCAAGTCTTCATAATCGTCAAGATCTTCTTCATCGTATGCAATCTTCGCTTTTTTCTTCTTCGTTTTAACCGTCGGCTGGGTTTCTTCTTCAATTTGATCGAGCGGATACCAGCTCTTAATGCCCCAGCTATTTTCCCCAATGCAAATAAATTTTCCATCTATATTTAAATCCGTATAAAACTGTGCAATGCGTTCGGTCGCTTCTTCCTCCGAAAGCCCTAATAAACTGCTAACTTCTTTCATTAATTCCTCAAACGGTATAGCTTGCCTTTTTTCGGAAAGAATAAGGTAAGCGATATCCACCATCGACATTTCTTTCAGCTGCTCCTGCGAGTATTGCGTTAAGCTCAAGGTCAGGCACTCCCTTTCTCGTCTTTCATCTATCTTTATTAAATGAAAGGGCAACGAAAATAGAATAAAGCATGATATAATTCCGAATGATGAAATGCCGCCCTTTCAGTGATGTACCATATGATACGTTTGCATACCATTCATTATAAACAAATTTTACAACTTTATGCTACCGTATTGTGTCTTGATTTTAAATTTTTTCGTCAAATTCCATTGTCTATCTTTCTATTTTTTAAAATCTTAAGGCGCCCTTGTGGCGCCTTTTAAAATTGCTTTCTATCTAATCATATCTTTATGAAATGAGCTCTTGCTCCTTCGATTCGCCAAAAACAGCTTTTTCCAGCAGCTCCGCTACATCGTACGTTTTCACTTTATTTTCAACCTCTTTTGCTTTCGTTCCATCTGTCAGCATTGTTAGACAATATGGACATCCGGAGCTGATCACGCTTGGATTGACAGCTAATGCTTGTTCGGTGCGCGCAACATTGATGCGCACTCCCGTGTCTTCCTCCATCCACATAAGACCGCCGCCGGCTCCACAGCACATGCCCGTTTCCCGATTCCGTTCCATTTCAACAACTTTTACACCTGGAATGGATGCCAAAATTTCACGGGGTGGATCATAAATTTCGTTGTATCTTCCAAGATAACAAGAATCGTGGAAAGTAATCGTTTCATTCACTTCATATTTCGGAACGAGCTTCTTTTCTTTCAACAGTTTTGCTAAAAGTTCTGTATGATGGTATACTTCGGCTTCAAAACCGAAATCCGGATATTCATTTTTAAATATGTTGTAAGCATGCGGGTCGATTGTAACAATTTTCTTCACATTATATTTTTCAAATTCGGCTATGTTGCTTGCAGCAAGCTCTTGAAATAAAAACTCATTGCCGAGGCGCCTCGGTGTGTCACCTGAATTTTTCTCTTTATTTCCTAATATAGCAAATTTCACACCTGCTTCGTTCAAAAGTTTAGCAAACGATAAAGCGATTTTTTGGCTGCGATTATCAAATGATCCCATGGAACCGACCCAGAATAAATATTCAAACTCCTCGCCTTGCTTTTTCAATTCCTTCACCGTTGGCACGTAGACATCTTCTTGTGATTTGCGCCAATTTTCCTTATCTTTGCGGTTTAGGCCCCACGGATTTCCTTGCCGCTCAATGTTTTGCATCGCCCGCTGCGCATCCGGATTCATTTTTCCTTCTGTTAATACAAGGTAGCGGCGCAGGTCAATGATTTTATCGACATGTTCGTTCATTACTGGACATTGGTCTTCACAATTCCGGCACGTCGTACATGCCCATATTTCTTCCTCTGAAATGACCTCCCCGATGAGGCTTGGATTGTAGTCGAGAGCCGCCGCCGCTTCACCTGTTCCCTTTTGCAGCGACTGAAGAGCCAACTGATTTCCTATCGTATTTTGAAATGCAAAGGCAGGCACCCAAGGGGACTTGGAAGTGATGGCAGCCCCTTTATTTGTTAAATGATCCCGAAGCTTTATGATTAAATCCATCGGCGAAAGCATTTTTCCAGTACCAGTCGCCGGACACATATTTGTACACCGTCCGCATTCAACACAGGCGTACAAATCGAGAAGCTGCGTTTGCCGGAAATCTTCAATTTTTCCGACTCCATATGATGTTTGAGTTTCGTCTTCAAAATCAATTTTCTCCAACTTCCCTGGATTTGACAAACGACTTAAAAAAACATTGGCAGGTCCTGCAATTAAATGGGCATGTTTAGACTGAGGGACATACACTAAAAATGTGAGCAAAATGAGCAGGTGCACCCACCAAAAAACGTAAAAAATAACAGCGGCGCCTGTTTCACCGACAAAGCCCAGCAGGAAAGCAGCCGATGAGGCAACAGGTTCACTAAAGCTTCGTTCATATCCCCTCCAAATCATGTACATACCGTTTCCAAGCAGTACAGACAGCATTAATCCGCTGATAAAAATAAGGACAAGTCCGGATTTAAACCCTCGTTTTAAACGGACAAGCTTTTCAATGTATCGCCGGTAAAAAGCAGCAACTACCGCTACTAAAATAAGGAGGGTAACAATTTCTTGGAAAAAGGTGAAAATCGGGTACAACGGTCCGAAAGGCAAATGGCTCCCCGGAATCAGCCCTTTTAAAATGAAATCAATCGCACCGAATTGGACAAGAATAAAGCCGTAGAAAAAAATAACATGAACCCAGCCCATTTTCTTGTCTTTTAATAGTTTTTTCTGTCCGAACACATTGACCCAAATCCGTTCGAAACGTTCTTTTACCTTCCCGTCGAATTCTTCTTTTTTTCCAAGTTTGATATAAGCAATTCTAGTTTGAATTAAATAAATAAACAAATACACTGCGTAAACGGTTACAAGCAAAAACGCAAAAAAATTAATCCATAATAGTGTATTCATTATTCTCCCCCATTCATAAAATCCCCCTGTTGTATTTGACTGAAATTTCGGACGTTTCTTAATTATATTATATAATGAATGAACGTTCAGTCAATTCACCAAATCGTTGAAAATCGGAACCATTTTTCCTTTGTTTCGTATATAATGACAGTTATTTATTTCTAAAATATTGAACAAATTCCAAAATTTATTTGTTAATTTTGCTAGAGGAGTGCCGGAAAAATGGATACGACTGACATTGTCGGGCTCATTAAACAACACCATCATCAAATAAAAAAAACTGTCAAAAGGACTGTGAAAAACGAATCTCTTGTTGATGATATCGTCCAAGAAGTTTGTATTAAAATATATATATATTTTCAAACGAATGATATGCCTACCAATATCAGCGCTTGGATTACGACTGTCTCAAAAAATACAGCCACCGACCATCTTCGAAAAATTCAACGAAACAATCATTTGCTAAACCATCTGCAGCAAGAAGCAATTTTTCACAACTGCTCAGAGTGGAATCCCGAATCCGAGGCCTTATTAAAACAAATGATTGAATACGTGCAAAATGCATTAAACGAAATGGATCCTAATACAAAAAAGATTATTCTATTGCGGCAGCAGGGATTATCCTATACAGAAATTGCCCAGCAGATGAATTTGCCTAAAAATACGGTGAAAACAAAAATTTTCCGCGGCCGAAAACAGTTAATGACATTTCTGCAAAAGAACGGGGTTTTTCAAAATGATTTATGAGGATGTTAGTTTTCAATATAACTAAGCGACCAATAATCTCTGCAACGACTGCCGGGCGTTTGCTGAACAACTCAAACAGCATTCACATCGCTGTGGAAAACTCTCTTGACCTAGCAATAGAGCCTGCAATTTACTTTTGGATCGCGCTTTTTGTTTTTCGCTTTTTTCATTGTCTGCTTTTCCATAGTCTCAGCTGGTTCAGCCTCATTTCAAAAAGCAGTATGATGGATCCTGTTTAATACAGCAAAAAATGAATAAGCTCTTCCCTATAATAAACAAAATACAAAAGGGGTTATAACTCAACAAACAGCACAGCTGTCGGAAAATAAATAGCATGTCTCCTTCAAATATATGCAAACAAAAAAGCAAAAAGCCCTTTTTCACACAATAACTTGTTGAAAAAAGGCTTTTTCTGCTCTCTTCGTTTTAACATCCTAGAAAATGAGGTGCGATTAGGTTGAAATCGGAAAGCATTCCTATTTCCCTTTTACTCGAATCATTTCCCACATCTAAATTCGTTACATTTTTTCAGGAGCGGATACGCCAATTAAGGTAAGGGCATTTTTCAGCGTGATTTGCGTTGCTTTCATAAGAGCAAGCCGCGCCTTAGATTTCATTTCATTGCTTGCATCAAGCACTTTTTCTGCATTGTAGAAGCTGTGTAGCACAGATGCCAGCTCAAAAATGTAATTCGTAATCCGATGCGGAATTCTTTTCTCTGCGGCTTCAGCGACAACGCCAGGGAATTCACCAAGCTTTTTTAACAGCTCTATTTCTTTCTCAGATTGAATTTCATTCAAAAGATCGCTTTCGTTTGCGTTGTAAGACAGGCCTTGCTCGTTTCCTTGGCGGAGAATGCTGCATACACGCGCATGAGCGTATTGTGCGTAATAAACAGGATTTTCATTTGATTCCGATACAGCCAAATCCAAGTCAAAATCCATATGCGAGTCGCCGCTTCTCATAGCAAAAAAGTAACGAACGGCATCCAAGCCGACTTCTTCGATCAATTCTCTCATCGTGACAGCCTTGCCAGTACGTTTTGACATTTTCACTTTTTCGCCGTTTTTAAAGAGACTGACCATTTGCATAATTTCCACTTCAAGAATATTTTGATCATACCCCAGCGCCTGAATGGCTGCTTTCATTCTCGGTATATAGCCATGATGATCCGCGCCCCAAATGTTTATCAGCTTATCAAAGCCGCGATCCAATTTATCTTTATGATAAGCAATATCTGGTGTTAAATACGTATAAGACCCATCCTTCTTAATCAACACTCTGTCTTTATCATCGCCAAATGCAGTAGAGCGGAACCATGTTGCCCCGTCTTGTTCATAAATGTGGCCGTTTTTCCGAAGCATGTCGAGCGCCTCATCAATTTTGCCGCTTTTGTATAGGGATGTCTCAGAATACCAAACATCGAAGGAAACGCGAAATTCTTCAAGGTCTTTTTTAATTTTCTCAAGCTCATATTTCAGACCGAGGTCACGGAAAAATTGCAGCCGTTCTTCTTCGCTTTTTTCAAGCAGACTGTCGCCATATTCATCAGCAATTTTTTTTCCGATTTCAATAATATCTTGTCCATAGTATCCGTCTTCAGGCATTTCCGCTTCTTTGCCAAGCGCTTCTAAATATCTTGCCTCTACGGACAGAGCTAAATTGTGAATCTGATTTCCCGCGTCATTAATATAATATTCCCGGGTTACATCATACCCCGCTTTTTCTAAAATGTTGCAAAGAGAGTCGCCGAATGCTGCTCCGCGCGCATGCCCTAAGTGAAGATCTCCCGTCGGGTTTGCAGAAACGAACTCCACTTGGATTTTCTTACCTTCCCCAACATTTGATTCGCCGTATTTGTCACCCGCTTGAATAATGGCTGGAATCAACTTAGTTAAATATTCATTATTCATGAAAAAATTAATAAAGCCCGGACCAGCAATATCAATTTTTTCAATGGATGCTTTCGCTCGATCAAAATGTTGAACAATTTCCTCTGCAATCGCCCGAGGCGCTTTTTTAGCTATGCGAGCAAGCTGCATGGCCATGTTTGTTGAGTAATCGCCGTGTGCTTTTTCTTTCGGCACCTCTAAAATAACTTCCGGAATTTGCTCCTCTTCTGCGATGTTTGCTTTCAATACAGCATTTTTTATTTCTTGTTTCAGCTGTTCCTTTACTTCATCTACAATGTTCATTCAATGCTCCTCCTTCTTAAATTGAATGCTTAAACTGTGTAAACGAGGGGTATCTCCATTTATTTCGAGCAAATATTCTATGCTAAGTGTACCATGTTTTTCTTCATCTGTATGCCAGATAAGCGATTTTGTCTCTGCTGCGAGCTTCAGCGTCCCGTACGGTGTTTCATAATTGGCATACGTTTTTTGTCCCTGCTTGAAGCGCTGTCTTAAGCGAATGCCCCCGGAACGTATGAGAGTCGTTTCCTTTTCGCTGATTTTGATTAACGTCTTAACGGTTTCATCATCTTGAATCTCATCATAAACCAAATAAAAAGTGTGCTGCTTTTTGAAAAATTCCCCGGTTGTATAAAATTCAATCCGCTCTTCTTCTGTTTGATTTTGATAAATCTTATTTTGAACATAAATTTGAACAGGTACGCGCATGTCTTTATATCATCCTTTTTAGGGATTTATTCTATATTTTAGTGGAAATCATTTGCTGTTAAAAGCTTTATATTGGCCTTCCTGCCGCTTGACGCTCGATCCAAGCTGTTCAGCTTTTGAATAATAAAAAGCCATAGCAGAAGCACTATGGCAGAAAAATGACTTTACTTTCTTTTTGCCACCCAGCCTAATAACATTTCGCGAATCAATTTGCTCGCTGTATTCGCTGTTTGTTCTGAATGGTCATATACAGGTGCGACTTCAACTAAATCAGCGCCGACAACTTTCACATCAGAACGGGCAATTTCATGTATAGAAGCAAGCAGCTCTTTTGATGTAATGCCGCCAGCATCGACTGTTCCGGTTCCCGGCGCGTGAGCAGGATCCAGCACATCGATGTCAATCGTAACATATACAGGTCTTTGTGAAAGTTTCGGAAGAATCTTTTTGAGCGGCTCGAGCACTTCAAATTTGGCAATGTAAAGTCCAGCCTCTTTCGCCCATTCAAACTCCTCCTTCATCCCAGATCGGATGCCGAATGAAAAAATATTTTCCGGGCCAATCAAATCGCTTGCTTTCCGGATCGGAGTGGCATGAGACAGAGGCTCGCCTTCATAATGCTCGCGCAAATCTGTATGCGCATCGATATGAATGACCGCTAAATTTGGATATTTTTTATGCATCGCTTTAATGACAGGCCATGTTACAAGGTGCTCTCCTCCAATTCCGAGAGGAAATTTATCCGCTTTTAAAATTTTGTCCACAAACTCTTCAATCAACTCAATGCTCCGCTTTGCATTTCCAAACGGAAGAGGAATATCGCCTGCATCAAAATATTTTACGTCCCCAAGCTCACGATCTAAATAAGGACTGTATTCTTCCAATCCGATGGAAACCTCCCGAATGCGGGCCGGACCGAAACGGGAGCCTGGCCGGTAGCTGACTGTCCAATCCATCGGCATTCCATAAATAACTGCTTCACTTTCCTCAAAGCTTGGATGGCTTCTAATAAAAACATTTCCTGAATAAGCTTCATCAAATCGCATGGACATCACCCTCCTGTCTGAAAAAGCAAGAGGCTGATCCCTCTTGCTTAAACTGTATCATGCTATTCGCTTTATGTTCAGCTTTCCTAAAGGCTATTTAATTATTTCGGAAACAAACTTCGGTAAAGCGAATGCAGCTTTATGAATTTCTTTCGTGTAATATTTAGAATCCAAGTCAAAGAAACGATCGTCACTTACCTCAATTGGATCATATTTCTTCGATCCGATCGTGAACGTCCACAGCCCGCTAGGATATGTCGGGATGTTTGCAGTATATAGCCTTGTAATCGGGAAAATCTCTTTCACATCATGATAGACATTTTTTATCAAATCTGCCTTAAACCAAGGATTATCCGTTTGCGCGACAAAAACGCCGTCCTCCTTCAAAGCTTTGGATATTCCTGCATAAAACCCTTTTGTAAAGAGGTTGACCGCAGGACCGACAGGCTCGGTTGAATCAACCATAATGCAGTCATATTGATTTTCGCTTTGTGCAATGTGCATAAAGCCGTCGCCAACTTTCACTTCAACGCGTGGATCATCTAGTTTTCCGGCAATTTCCGGCAAGTATTTTTTTGAATACTCGATCACTTTGCCGTCAATTTCTGCAAGTGTTACTTTTTTTACACTTGGATGCTTCAGCACTTCACGGATAACGCCTCCGTCTCCTCCTCCGACAACTAGCACATATTCTGGCTTCGGATGAGTAAACAACGGTACATGGGCCATCATTTCATGGTAGACAAATTCGTCTTTTTGCGATGTCATTACCATTCCATCCAAGAAAAGCATGTTGCCGAATTCTTCTGTCTCCACTACCTCCAATTTTTGGAATTCGGTCTGTTCTGTATGTAAAGTGCGTTTAATTTTCATCGTAATCCCGAAATGTTCTGTCTGTTTTTCTGTATACCAAAGTCCTCCCAAGATTTAATCTTCCTTTCATATGTTTTTCCAATATCTTTCCCTAATTTGAACAGACAACACGTAAACCTCAAAAAAAGTATAGTGGAATCTATCAAAATTGCAAAGAATAAATTTCATTTTTCATAGGTGGAAGTTTAAAAACTTGCGAATCACCTCATACTGAATAACAAAACGAACGGGCTTAAGAGGTGATGGAAATGGAAGCGATGACGCCAAAAGGCATTCGTCTTACCATCAAAACAATCCGGGCATTATTTTTTATTCATTTTTTTGTTTTTGCTGCGGCAGCTATTTGTATTGCGGTTGTTTTGATTGCGGCTAAAGTACAAGGCGCTCCTTCCATTGTTGTGCCGCAATCAACTGTATTGTACGCAAGCAACGGAACGAAAATCGGTGAGGAGCATCACGGCGGCCGCCGTTTTTGGGTGGAACTTGATGAAATTTCACCCTATTTAATCAATGCGACAATCGCTATTGAGGACAAAAATTTTTATGATCATCACGGTTTTGATTTTAAACGAATAGCAGGTGCTGCCGTTGCCGATCTCAAAGCGATGGCAAAGGTGCAGGGAGCCAGCACAATCACCCAGCAATACGCAAGAAATTTATATCTTGGATTTGAAAAAACGTGGGCTCGGAAAATGACAGAAGCTTTTTATACCATTCGGCTCGAGATGAACTACTCGAAAGAAAAAATTTTAGAAGGCTATTTAAATACTATATATTATGGACACGGAGCCTACGGGGCCGAGGCGGCCTCCCGTTATTACTTCGGCAAAAAGGCAAAGGACTTGACGCTCGCCGAAGCCGCTCTACTTGCCGGCATTCCGAAAGGACCGTACTCCTATTCACCGATGGTGAACTATGATTTATCAAAAAAAAGACAAGAGATGATTTTGCAGACAATGGTCAAACAAGGATTAATTACAAAAAAAGAAAGTGAACTGGCTGCAAAGGAAAAATTAACGTTCAAAACGAACGAAAACACCAAAACAGAAAAGTTTGCCCCCTATTTTCAAGATGAGGTTATGAAAGAAGTAAAAGAAATATTGCAGGACCACCAATTAATTGAAACAGCCGGTCTGAAAATTTTTACTACTCTTGATCCAAATCTGCAAAAAATTGCTGAATCGACCGTAGAAAAAGTCATGAGGAAAGACTCGGATATCCAAGTTGCCTTCTCGGCAATCGATCCGAAAACAGGCGAGGTAAAAGCTCTAATCGGCGGACGGAATTATAAAGAGAGCCCTTTTAACCGCATGACTCAGGCAAAACGTCAGCCTGGTTCAACGATTAAGCCGTTTCTATATTATGCAGCCTTGGAAAATGGATTTACGCCGTCCACAACGCTGAAAAGCGAGCCGACAACGTTCCATTTTCAAAATGGAACAAACACATATTCCCCGGGCAACTACAATGGCTACTACGCAAATGATGAAATTACATTAATAGAAGCCCTTGCTTTGTCCGACAATATTTATGCTGTTAAAACCCATATGTTTATCGGTATGGATCAATTAATAAAAATGGGAAAGCTTTTTGGAATCGGAGAAAATTTTAAAATGGTTCCGTCGCTAGCTTTAGGAACTTCTCCCGTAAGGCCGCTCGATCTCATGAACGCTTACGGCATTTTAGCGAACGGCGGTCAAAAAATAAAACCGATATTTGTCCGTAAAATCATTGATAAAAATGGAAAAGTCTTATATGAGGCAAATGTTGAAAAGGAGCAAATTTTAAATGAACAAACAGCCTTTATCACCGCACATTTAATGACCGGCATGTTTGATCGAAAGCTAAACAGTTATACAACTGTTACAGGGGAAAACATTATCGATCAACTATCAAGGCCTTTTGCTGGGAAATCCGGGACGACAAAGACTGACAGCTGGATGATCGGATTTGCCCCGCAGCTCGTAGCAGGTGTATGGACAGGTTATGACAAAGGAAAGACGATTGACATGGTCGAGGAACGAGCCTATTCGAAAAAAATTTGGGCCGGCTTTATGGAAGAAGCGTTGAAACATGAACCTGTAAAACAATTTAAGCCGCCTGAAGGAGTTGTCGGCGTTTATGTCAATCCGGAAAACGGGCTTTTAGCGACGAAAGAATGTCCCGTCTCCCGCCTTGCGTATTATGTGAAAGGCACGGAACCAACAAAATATTGCATGGAGCACCTCGACAATATGGAAGAGCCGAAAAACAGCGGGCGGAAAAAAAAGGATGAACCATTATGGAGAAGGCTCATGCCGTGGTTTTAGACATATAGGCAAAATAAGGGTTTGCGCATAGTCTTGACGCAAGCCCTTATTTATTTTTCAAAGAAGATGCAGCTCCTATGATATACTATAAAAAAGGACGATATATATTTCAGATGTCATAACAAGAGGCCAGTCCTTGTAGAAATCGACCGATTATATTTATGTTACAGCTCTTATATTTTTCGAAAGCTTCAGCGAAAAATCTGAGGAAACATAAACGAAATAGCCGATTTCTACTATCCTTTTCATGCTTAAAAACACACGACTGAAAGGATTATCACAGCAATGAACGAATTATTAAAACAGCCGGAATGGAGAATCATCGATCATTCAAGCTTAGGACTCTTTTTTGATGCCAAGCAATCATTCGCTTACGATGATACGTTGTGCACGACAGTCGGGAGCGGTATGTCCCCCGCGACAGTCCGCACTTGGGTGCATCATGATACGATTGTTCTCGGCATTCAAGATACAAGAGCCCCGTTTTTAAAAGATGGAGTAGATTTTTTAAAAAAACAAGGATATAAAGTCATCGTTCGAAATTCCGGCGGGTTGGCTGTTGTTTTGGATGAAGGGATTTTAAACGTATCGATCATTTTACCGGAAAAGGAAAAAGGAATTGACATTAACCGCGGTTATGATGCGATGAAGGATTTAATCTGTTTCATCTTGAAACCGTATGGTGCAGAAGTCGAAGCAGGAGAAATTGTCGGTTCATATTGTCCCGGGAGCTACGATCTCAGCATTCACGGCAAAAAATTTGCCGGCATTTCTCAGCGCCGTCTTAAGAAAGGCGTAGCGGTTCAAATTTATTTATGCATCACAGGAAGCGGAGCAGCGCGCGCAAACGTGATTAAACAGTTTTATGACAAGGCGGCAAAAGGAGAAGCCGAACATTTCAAGTTCCCAAACGTAAATCCGAGCACGATGGCGTCTTTACATGAATTATTAAAGGTGAAGTTAACCGTCCAGGATGTGGTGCACGACCTTTTTGCAGCTTTACAACATTTGAGCGGCCGCATTTATTCCTCCAATTTAACCGACTTTGAACTGGAATTGTATGAAGCAAACTTCATAAGAATGATAGAGCGGAATGAAAAATTTTTGCCTAATATGTAAATCGGGAAGGGAGAATGTTATGTTTAAAAAAGTAGCTTCTGATGTTTTAGGATTAAGTGATATCGGCACGGTGATCAAGCCGGAGGATTATGATAAAGTGGACGCGGATGATTATGTCATGCATGAGGATGGGGAAAAAATCTACTTCCTCATTAAGTCGAAAACCGACGAGTATTGTTTCACAAACAAAGCGTTAATCCACGTTGACGGCACAAGCGCTGTCAGCAAAAAACGAACTTTAAAGCGGTATGACTACTATGCCCACCGCATTTCAAACGTTTTGCTTGAAACGGCAGGGACTATTGATTTAGATGTAGAAATCAAATTCCAAATTGGAAACACGCCTTTTTCCATTGATGTTCATAAAAAACATCTAGAAGAGCTAAAAGATTTGTATAAAGCGTTGATTAAAATAGAAGAAATTTCAAACGATCATGACAATTATATGGAGTATGCAAAACAAAGCCTGCAAATGGCCGCCTCTGTTTTCACCAACAACCGCATAAATGAAAGCAATATTTCCGAGCAATTTAAAGAAATTAACGATGTTGCGTTCAATTGGCTGATGAATGCGAAAAAGCAATACAATTTAAAAGATTACGGGTTTGTGTTTGACCTTTTTATCCAGCAATAAAACACTAATTAAGTGCCTAAAAAATAAATCAAGCAGAGAAAAACAAATCGTTTCTCTACTTGATTTTGTATGTTTGATTGAAAGTAGCTAGCGAATGCTTGCTACTCTTTAGTATGTTGCGGATAATGCCGCAATCCCTTTTTATTTTTTGTATGGCTATTATTCAAAATATCGAATAAGATCAGGCTGCCGCCCTTTGTCCTTTAAAAAACGCAGGCGGAGCGTCTTCCGCTATTCCGCCATTTTTTCTAGATTGCCGTTTCGATCCATTTTAAACGTTGTTGTCGGACGTTCTTCTTCCTCAAAGAGAACTAGCTTTCGAGCGCGGTTCATAATCTTCATAAGTGTTTCATAGTCTTCTTGAACTGTTTTCGATTCTTCCTCAAGCTTGGCAACCTTCTTCTCCAACTCTTCGTTTTTCTTAATCAGTTCTTCATTTTCTTTTTTCAAACGCTCGTTTTCTTGCTGCAAAGCCTCGATATGTTCGCTGTTCCCTTGGTAAGTTCTTAAAAATTCAATTACGCTATCCATTGTCAGCTCTACTTTTGAATTGGCTGCAAGCTCTGGATGATTATAATTCTTTGAATTTTGCACCGCATTTACTTCAGTAAAATCACCAGGCGACGCTTCAGGCGGCGTATAAAGCAATCGCTTCTTTGCAGTCTGGCCTTTCCCAAGTGCTCTCATTTTCTGCTTTCTCTGTTTTTTTGCAAGCTGCAAAGCTTTTTCATACTTATGGCGCACAACGGCGTTCCAGCGGAAGCCACAGGCGGCCGACGTGCGGTTCAGCTTATCACCAACTTCTTCAAAAGCGTTTAATTGCGTGCTTCCTTCACGGACATGCCGCAAAACGGTTTCTGCTAATAGCAGATCGTTTTCTTCTGTCCAAGCATCCTGTCTTGTTTTCATTCACTCTCAACTCCCTTATTCTTGAATAATACTATTTGTTCTAGCATCATTTTTTCCAAAAGATTAAAAATATATACAAGGATAGTAGATTTTTACAGAAAAGCGCTGTACTTGATTTCAAAAAACAGACAAGGTATACTACCCGATAGTGCTTATTCATGAAGAAAGGATTGTTCAAAAGGATGGCAAATGAGTTCCGTGTATGCGACGATTGTAAAGCGCCAAATTTAAAATCGCTTATTCCGAAATTAAAGAATTTGGATCCCGATGCTAAAATTGAAATCGGCTGCCAATCGTACTGCGGGCCCGGAAGAAAGAAAACGTTTGTATTTGTGAACAACCGTCCGGTCGCTGCGTTAACGGAAGAAGAGTTAATAGAAAAAGTGAAAGCAAAGCTTAAAAAATAAGAAACCGCCTTTTAAGGAATGAATGCTTCCTGAGGCGGTTTTTTATTTAAGGTTGTTGAACGACATGGACCCGATTTTCCTTTGTGCCTGTTTAGAATCGCACTTTGAAAAACGAGGTGTTCACCTGAATTTAAACAAGTTATAATATAATCATGTCAAAACGGAAGAGGGAAGAAAATGACCTATGCAAGTGAAAAGCTGCCAGAAGAAAAAGTTTTTAAAGACCCGGTTCACCGTTACATCCACGTTCGCGATAAAATCATTTGGGATTTGATCGGGACAAAAGAGTTTCAACGGCTGCGCCGCATCCGCCAGCTCGGGACAACTTTTTTAACTTTTCACGGTGCGGAGCATAGCCGATTCAACCACTCATTAGGCGTTTATGAGATCGTCCGCCGAATTGTTGATGACGTATTTCGCGGGAGACCGGAATGGAACGAAGATGAGAGGTTGCTAAGCTTATGCGCTGCCCTTTTGCACGATGTCGGACACGGTCCCTTTTCTCATTCGTTTGAAAAGGTCTTCCATCTGGATCACGAAGATTTTACCCAAGCCATTATTTTAGGAAATACAGAAATAAACCGCGTTCTCTCAAATGCAGGGGCGGAATTCCCGAAAAAAGTGGCAGAGGTCATTGCGAAAACATACAAAAATAAGCAGGTTATCAGCTTAATTTCCAGCCAAATTGACGCCGACCGAATGGATTATTTGCAACGAGATGCTTTTTACACAGGCGTTCAGTACGGCCATTTTGACATGGAACGCATTTTGCGTGTGATGAGGCCGAGAGAGGATCAAGTCGTCATTAAATACAGCGGCATGCATGCTGTCGAAGATTATATTATGAGCCGATATCAAATGTACTGGCAAGTATATTTTCATCCAGTAACGAGAAGCGCTGAAGTCATTTTGTCCAAAATTCTCCATCGAGCAAAAGCTCTGTATGAAAATAATTATTCATTCCAAGCAGATCCAGTCCATTTTTATTCGATTTTCAAAGGAGATGTTACAGTCGAAGATTATTTAAAATTAGACGAATCCATCATCCTTTATTATTTCCAAGAATGGCAAAAGGAAAAGGATCCGATTTTAAGCGATCTGTGCAACAGATTTATAAACAGGCGCCTGTTTAAATATGTGGAGTTTCAACCGTCCAATGAACAATTGATGAAGCTGATTGAACTAACGAATTTGTTCAAAAAAGCAGGCATTGATCCGGAATATTATCTTGTTGTCGACTCGTCTTCAGATCTTCCGTACGATTTTTACCGACCGGGCGAGGAAGAAGAACGGCTGCCGATCCATTTGCTCATGCCAAACGGGGAAATACGGGAGCTTTCAAGAGAGTCGGAAATTGTGGACGCCATTACCGGAAAGCGGAGAACGGATCATAAATTATATTTTCCTCTTGATTTTTTAAAAGATTTCTCGGAGAAACGAAACTTGAAAAAACAAATTTTAGAAATTTTGCAGCTAACTGACAAAGATGGATTTATTCTGTAGGTGAGGAGATGAAGGGTGTGTTAACCGAACACGCAAAATTAATGAAAGTGCTGTCCGCTTCGAAAGAGATCATCGGACGAAAAAAACTGCAAAAAATTATATTTATAGCAAAAAAACTTAATTATCCCTTTTATGAAAAATACGAATTCCATTTTTACGGGCCGTATTCAGAAGAGCTGACGCTTCGCATTGAAGAGCTTTGCAACATGGGCTTTATCAATGAAGTAAAAGAAAAAAAAGGCGGCTATTATCAATACAAATATTCCCTTACAAAGTCGGGACAGGAATTTTTAAGCCATTACGATTTGGACATGCCCGAATTGCAGAATTGCATAAATGAATTAAACGCCCAATCAGCACGTTTTTTAGAACTTGTATCAACCATTTTATATTTTGATCATTTGGACAAGGAAGAAGTGAAGGAAAAAGTATTCACGCTCAAAAAAAAGCAGCGTTATACGGATGAGGAAGTGGAGGAAGCTTATCAATTTATTCAACGATTGCAAGATCACAAATTCAGTGCAAAAATCAGCTGAATTTTCCCCTAAAAAAATGAAGAAAATCCTTTTTATGTATTTCAACCTTTTTATAGTATACTGTAAGCAAAGGAAATTGTTAGAATAGGAGGGCGCATTTTTGCCGTTTTTATATTACGATTTAGAAGTTATACCGTTTGTCATTATTGCTTTGATCGTCGGCTTCACTATCCATGAATTTTCACATGCATTTGTTGCCTATAAGTTCGGAGATCCGACAGCGAAAAATCAAGGGAGGCTGACCCTTAATCCGATCTCCCATTTAGATCCGATCGGTACTCTTTTAATATTTTTGGCAGGGTTTGGTTGGGCAAAACCCGTTCCGGTGAATCGTTTCTATTTTAAAAATCCCCGCTTATCCGGGGTATTAGTATCTGTTGCTGGTCCATTGAGCAATTTATTCATTGCCTTTCTCGCTTTTTTGCTTCTGAACTTTTTCTTTTCGTTTGGATTATTTGCTGGCTTATCTTATGATGGAGCCAGAATGGTTGAACAATTTTTTAATATTCTTATATCATTAAATATTATGTTGTTTATCTTTAATTTATTGCCGTTTCCGCCGCTTGACGGTTATCGCATCATTGAAGATTTAGCCCCGCCGGACATCCGCGCCAAGCTTACTCAATATGAAAATTACGGAGTGCTTATTTTTTTAATTATTGTTATCACCCCTTTGGATCAATATATTATTCATCCGATATTTAATTGGGGAAGCCGAGCCGTTATCACTCTTTTTCATTTCGTTTTACAACCGTTCTTTTAAAGGAGGGATGTTTACATGACAGAAAAAAAGAAAAAGGTCGAGTTCCAAATTATTAAAAACGATCCAACTGACGGCCATCGCGGCTTTGGAGCAGGCACCCTTAGCCTGGAAAATGTTTCCCCTGTCTTCATTGACATCGAGGAAAAAACGGCATTTGTAGATATCGGCGCAATGCATGCAAGGAGCCAGGTAGAACGCGGCATTAAATTTACTCATGTGAAAGAAGACGTTCCGAACGGAAAACCGTATTGGCTTGTATGGGTAACAATTGACAGAAAAGAAGATGGGCCATATTATGCCGGGGTTGCTGCCTGTTATATGACTGTTGATCGCGAGGCAAGACGAGGTTATAAATCATTGCCTGAACACGTAAACCGCATGGATAAATCGCTAAAACGGAACATCATTGTCGACCACATGGATGAAAGCTCGAAAAAAGTTCTTTCCGATTTTCTTCGAAACCATGATGAAGGCATGTGGGAGCGCTCAAGCGATGAATTAAAGCAAAGCCTTTCTGTTTAGAAGCGGAAGGGTTGTTGATTCAGCAAAAAATGTGAAAAGCAGGGAATTTTTGATGGAAAATTCCCTGCTTTTTGTTTATGCAAGCGCCTGAAGGGCTGTGATTATCGCTAATTTATATACATCTTCAACGTTGCAGCCGCGAGAAAGATCGTTCACTGGAGCATTCAATCCTTGGAGAATCGGTCCGATCGCTTCAAAGTTTCCAAGTCTCTGTGCAATTTTATAGCCGATGTTTCCAGCTTCAAGGCTCGGGAATATAAATACATTGGCATCGCCTTTAATTACAGATCCCGGCGCTTTCTTTTCCGCAACAGACGGCACGAAAGCTGCATCAAATTGAAACTCTCCGTCCAATATTAAGTCCGGAGCCATTTCTTTTGCCAATTCAACTGCTTTTGCCACTTTTTCTGTTTCCGGGGATGTTGCTGAACCTTTTGTCGAGAAGCTGAGCATAGCAACGCGAGGGTCGATATCAAACATTTTTGCCGTTTTCGCGCTTTCAATAGCGATCTCTGCTAACTCCTGACTGGTTGGAGCGATGTTGATCGCGCAATCAGCAAATATATATTTTTCCTCACCACGAACCATGACGAATACGCCTGATGTTTTTTTCACGTTTTGTTTCGTTTTAATGATTTGAAGAGCCGGCCGCACTGTATCTGCGGTTGAATGTGCAGCACCGCTCACAAGCCCGTCCGCTTCCCCTTTATAAACAAGCATCGTGCCAAAATAATTTTCATCCAAAAGAAGCTTCCGTGCTTCTTCTTCTGTCACCTTTCCATTGCGGCGTTCAACAAAGCTTTGAACAAGCTCTTCTATTCCACTGTAATTGGCAGGATTATATATTTTTGCACCTGCAACAGAAATATTTAAACTCTTTGCTTTTTCTTCAATTTCTGTTTCATCCCCAATTAAAATGGGCTGTAACAAATTTTCCTCTGTTAATCGGGAAACTGCTGTTAAAATTCGCTCATCCAATCCTTCAGGAAAAACAATTTTAATATTTTTTCCCGATATTTTATTTTTCAATGCTGCAAAAATGTCTGCCAAAACAAAGTCAGCCTCCTTAATCTTAAAACATTCTTTTAACATGAATTGTTCCATTCACTTTTAGCATACCCCACCTGCTCTTAAATTTAAAATGAAAAATTTCATCATAGCGCTTTCAACAGCACTTTTTTCTGTCACATAATTGTCATACTGTTTTACCCGGATATTCTCCCCTAAACTGTGGTATAGTAAACTTGTACATAGCCAATATGAGAGGTGACGAAAATGAGTGAAGAAGTTCGTTCAAATGAAGCCGTTGAAACGCTCGATGGTTGGTATTGTTTGCACGATTTCCGCTCGATCGATTGGAGCGCTTGGAAAACTTTATCTAGCGATGAACGCCAGGAAGCTATTCATGAATTTCTGAATTTGTTAGAAAAATGGAGTGCAGTGGAAAAAGACCAACAAGGCAGCCACGCTTTATATACGATCGTTGGACAAAAAGCAGATTTGATGATCATGATTCTCCGGCCAACGATGGAAGAATTGAATGAAATTGAAACGGAATTTAATAAAACAAAACTGGCTGAATATACAAGCCCAGCCTATTCATATGTTTCCGTTGTGGAATTGAGCAGCTACGTAGGCGGCGGAAATGATGAAGATCCGTATCAAAATCCATATATCCGATCTAGACTATATCCTATTTTGCCGAAATCAAAATATGTTTGCTTCTATCCGATGGATAAACGCCGTCAAGGCAATGACAATTGGTATATGCTGCCGATGGAAGAGCGCCGGAGCCTCATGAGAAGCCACGGACTTATCGGCCGCAAGTACGGAGATAAAGTAAAACAAATTATTACCGGTTCTGTCGGATTTGATGACTGGGAATGGGGCGTCACGCTCTTCTCTGATGATGTTTTGCAGTTTAAAAAGCTCGTATATGAAATGCGTTTTGATGAAGTAAGCGCCAGATACGGCGAATTTGGCTCCTTCTTTGTCGGAAACATTTTACATCCTGAAAAAATTGCAGCATTTTTACATGTATAAACCAGTACTGCTTTCAGTACTGGTTTTTTCTGCTGAAGACCTACCAATAGTAAGCAAGCAATCTAGCTGCATGCTTAATGTGCAAGAAAAAATGTCATGCTATACAGGAAGTGTAATAAATCACGATTTATCTCTTTCTTCACATGCAAAAAATAAAAGTACGGGAGATTTGAAGAAAAATTTCAATGGAAAGAATGGGCGAGAAAGCTTGTCATGCGCAGGCGCAGCCGAATTTGAAAGGCAAGCTTCATACCCGGAGCTGCGCCTAGAGATACTCTATGAAATTGAGTTTTTCTCTTGCGGCAAATGAATTTTCTAGTCCTATTTTATTTAATGGTTCTCATGAATTATCGCAATATCGCTGCTAACTCATTTGGTCTTGAGTAAAATGGCGAATGGTCTGTATCCAAAGTTACACATGCTCACATGGATTAGCTGAATACATTGCCCATTGACACTGGATGGTAATGGCGTTGACGTGCAGACATTCAATATAGTATTTTGGAACACTGCCGAATTTTCCTCTGTAAGGCTTAATTTCGTTGAAAGAACATTTAGTGCTTAAGGATTTAGAAGTGATTTCGCTGTGTCCGCATCAGCGTCGTCACAGCCCTCATAAAAAACATCCTGGTAAGCTTTCCTCTCTCAAGGCAGCAACACCTTCTTCTTCAAATAAAATCATATTAGATGAGACTTGAGCTTCTATATAGCAGGAATTATATCTGTCATAGCTTCTCCTGCAAAAAAGCGCTTACATATATGAGTGCCTTAACTTTTTCAAATCTGTATTCTGCGCTCTGCGAGACAACGATACCTCCCATACTATGCCCGACAAGGTAAACCGATTCTTCAGCATCATCTAAAATGGAACATGCTTTGTCAGTATAGCTCTTTAGCGAAACTTGTGAAATTGGTGTCTGATCTGAACCGTGACCGGGTAAATCAATCGCATAAACGGTGTGTCCGGCTTTTTCAAGCAATGGGGTGACTTTTCCCAACACCATGCACCATGCCAAGCGCCATGGATGAATACATATGCTGCCATTCATGCCACTTCTCAAAATATGGGGCTGTCCAGAAAGTTAAAATCCACTGAAAATAAAATATCATAAGCATTGATATATCAGCGTTTCTAAAACATTAAAGAGACGTCTATAAGCCGGAAAATCGACTTATTATTAGACAGCCCCTCATACTTTATAAGCTTCTTTTTTTCTTTTACAGAACAAATGATGTCGGAATGGGAATTTTTCCGAATGTCATAAAAAAGACTTCGTCGTCATACATTGGAATGAAAGATTACTATTTAGGCAATGTCTTTTAAAAAAAGGCAGGTGAAAAAATGGCTGTAATTCCCACATACTGAAGAAGATGTAAAGCTATTGGCCAGATTGATGAGAGCTGAAGCAGAAGGAGACGGAGATTTAGGCATGCTTCTAGTAGGCAATGTCGGTGTCAACCGTGTCCTTGCAGATTGTTTAGACTTTAGGGATATACGCACCGTTCGCAGTATGGTGTTCCAAAGTCCTGGAGGCTTTGAAGCCACGCAGAAAGGATATTTTTATCAGGCTGCAAGGCAAAATGAAATAGACTTAGCAAGAAAAGTTTTGAGAGGAAACCGCTACAATCCTGCAGAAACCGCTTTGTGGTTTTTTAAGCCATATGGCGATTGCCCTGCTACATGGTATAACCAATATAACTCAGGTCGATATAAATCCCATTGTTTTTATTTTCCTGCACAATCTGCTTGCCCAAGCGTATACAGATTTTAGGAGGTTGAACATGAGCAACAAAAAACAGAACCAACGGCAGCAGCAGGGGTATCCAGTTCCTGCAGTTACTCCTGTACAGCCAACCTATCCGTACGGATTTTACGCGCCCAGCGGGTCTGTTATCGGCGCCCCTCCCTCAGCTCAACCAAGCGGCACCAGCGGTCAAGCTGTACCCGGAATGCTTCCGCTTGAAGAATCCTATGTCGAAAACATTTTGCGCTTAAATAAAGGGAAATTGGCCACCGTATACATGACCTTTGAAAACAATCCTGAATGGCCGGCGAAAGTATTTCGCGGCGTCATTGAAGCTGCCGGAAGAGATCATCTCATTTTAAGCGACCCGCAAACAGGAAGGCGATATTTATTGCTGATGGTTTTTTTGAATTACGTCACTTTCGATGAGGAAATCGTATATACATCCCCTCAAAGTCTCGCTTCTTATCCACCAAGATAAGAAAAACGCTAGACAGAGAGAGGCCGGTAGGAATGCTGCAAGACGCTTTATAATTTCTTGAACAGCGCCCTGCCCTTGTCTAGCTTCCTTGTCAAATAGACAGAAGTCTAAGCAGGACAGAAGTCTAAGCAGCCTTGCTTCTTTAATGAAGCAAGGTTATTCAGCTTTTCTATGAGCTTTTATTTTCATTTCGATCTTACTTATATAAATAAAAGCACTTAAATTTCAAAAACGGCCAATAAAGCTTTTTTTCCCTTCGACTTAAAACGTATAATCGAGATTCAGAAAAAATTTCCGATTACCTCCCCCATTTCATCTAGGGCATTTTCCGCATCCATAGCAATAAAAAAAACCGGGCGTGAAAATTCCACGCCCAGTTTCTTCTACCAGAATTTAAATCCCGGTGAACTTGGTGCATTTTCAATGATATCGATGACCGGTACTGTATAAGCGATTACAATTAGCACAACAGACAGACCGATCCAAATTTTCCAATTTTCTAGAAGCAATGGCGTTTTTTCCGCATCTTCATGAACTTCACCAACTGGAAATTCTTCCGTTCCTTTTGGAGCAGCCACTGCCAAATTTATAACAATATAAAGAATCATCAAAATGGCAACGAATAAGATGGCTCCGCCAACCGCCATGATAGTTTGATAAGACATCCATTCCAACGCCTGCGGATGGTCTCCATATGTTGTATAAGCGGTCCGCCGAGGAGCTCCAAACAGACCAACTGTATGCATGGCTCCTGACATTAGGAACATACCGATGCACCAGAAAACGGTTTGAATGATCCCTAATTTATTTAATCGCGGTGTTAACGTTCTGCCTGTTAAATGAGGAACCAACCAATAGGAAATACCAAAAAACGTCAACGCTACAGTGGTGGCCACTGTTAAATGGAAATGTCCTGTTACCCATAAAGTGTTATGAACGACTTGGTTCATTTGGTTACTTGCATTAATGATTCCGCCTGCTCCGCCAGGAATAAAAACGAGCATTCCCATAAACGGTGCAAAAAAGCGAACATCTGTCCACGGAAGCTTTTTCACCCAGCCAAACAGTCCGCTAGCCCCTTTTTCTCTTCCGCTTATTTCAAATGTTGCAAACAAAGCGAAAGCTGTCATTAAAGATGGAACAATGACCATAAACGTCAACACAATTTGCAAAAACTTCCAAAACGGAGTGATCCCAGACTCTAGTATTTGATGATGGAAGCCGACTGGGATGGAAAAAAGAACAAACAGTACAAACGCCAGTCTTGCAAGCGAATCGCTGAAAATTTTCCCGCCTATTATTTTTGGAATGATGACGTACCAGCACATATAGGCAGGCAATAACCAGAAATACACTAATGGATGGCCGAAATACCAAAAAAGTGTTCTGCTTAACAGCACATTGATTTTATCGACTAACCCGAAGGACCAAGGAATAAACTGGAATAATACCGTTACTGCTACGCCCAATGTTGCTATGATCCATAAAATCATTGTGGCAACTGCCATAAAGCTTAATAGAGGAGACGGCTTTCCTTCATTTTTCTTTTTCCAGACAGCGTATTGGCTAAACATGCCAGCTCCGCTTACCCAGCTGCCGACTACAACAAGCGTCAGACCGATATAAAACCATGGCGATGCTTTAAGTGGTGCATAAAAAGTGTATAGAACGGTCGCTTTATTTAATAAGATCATAACCGTTGTAATCGCTGTTCCAATCGTCATAAGCCAAAAGCCGATCCAAGCCGACTTTTTGGCAAACGGAGTTAAATCACCTGTCGTCCGACTCATGGAAGCATATAAAAAACCAATGATAAAAAATGTTGTAAAAACAAGTGCCAACAAAACGCCATGAGCAGTCAAAAGCTGATAATACCCGATCCCTGCCGGAAGCTCAAGCGTTCCGCTTCTAACAAAAGCCTGCAATAACCCGGCAATCGCTCCTAAAAACAATGCAATATAACCAACTGCAATATGGGCGAGCGCCAGCTTTCCATCGTTTGGGTGAAGCGCTGTATTTTTCATGCTTTTGTCACCTCAATTTTCGTGCTCATCATTTGGTGCCCAGTACCGCAATATTCGTTGCAAATTATTAAATAGCTGCCGGGTTTATGGAATGTATGTGTAAGCGAATTCACATGTCCCGGGGTCACCATCATGTTGACATTTGTGCCAACGATTTCAAGGCCATGAACAACATCTTTGCTTGTCACGATAATATGAACTTTTGCTCCCTCCGGTATTTTTATGTCATTCGGCATAAAGGCAAAAGCTTGAGAAACTATAACAAGTTCGTATTCGTTGTCTCCAATTTTCTTTAAGCCTGGTTGATTAAACGGCTCTGTCGTATCGACTTTTTGCGGATCCAATGTGGTCAGATCACTCGGCGGATGATGACCTTGTGCAAATGCACTGATGCCCACGATTGTTAAAAACATCACAAGCGTACCTATACCTATTAATAGCCAAACCTTTTCAAGTTTGTGCAAATGCAAGATGATCCCCCTCCTTTATAATCGTTGAATAAATAAGTAGTAAACTCCAAACCAAGAAAGTATTAAAAAAAGAGCCAGCATAAGAACAGATAAAAAAGTGCCAAATAACGAATATTCTTTCTTTTGAGCAATTTCCTGCTCTTTTTTATCGGAGATGAATTCTTTTGCCACCCATAACACCACCTTTTCTTCTTTTAAAAAAATTGTAGTTTAGCTTACGTTAGTCAATCTGTGAAAAAAATCACATTTTTCATAGTACTTTTTGACAGTATGTTGAACAAAAAACATTGCATTCACACTGAATCTTCTATCATTAGGAAGCTAGGAGCCAAAATGAACGGGACACATTTTTGGATGAAGCTCTGGCTATGACCTTTGAATCGGTTAAGAAGGTCACCCTTTCATTTCTTTGCACAAAAAAACGCCTGTCCCGATATAGTAGACAGACGTTTATATTTACATATATTTAACTGCAGCAACAGCAAGAAGAACCCATGCAATTAAAAATGAAATGCCTCCAAGCGGCGTAATTGCACCTAACACTTTGATCTGCGTCACACTTAATATATACAGGCTTCCGGAAAACAGGAGAATACCGATGAGCATCAGCCACCCGGCCCAATTTGCATAGCCTGCCTGCGGATGCTGCTGCAAAAACAGAGCCGTGACAAAAAGGCCTATCGAATGGAACATTTGATATTGTACACCTGTTTGCCATGTCTCCAAATATTTTTGCGGAATTTTCCCTTCCAAACCATGGGCGCCGAATGCTCCTAAAGCTACAGACAAAAAAGCACCGACGGCTCCAAGAATGAAAAATATTTTCATCATCTTCACCCCTTTTTCCCTTCATCTTACCTTATCGTCCGTTTTTTTTAAATGAAGATTTTACAGATGACAAGATTTTGTTAGAAATCAAAAATAGATTCTCCATTTGCATCGTCTTCGACCAACAAACGTTCTTTCATTGTCAGCGTTTTGCTGTTTGCATTTCCGATCATTTTTTCCAGCTCTAATGGAGTTATTTCACTTTCGCTTTTTGGCTCTTGACTAGCTGAAAAATCATAATTTTCCTCTTGTTGATCCAAAATAACATCACATAAAGAACGGATGACAAGAAGCCGGGCTTTTAGATCATGAGGTGTTCCTGCTGCCTTTGCCTTTTTCAGTTCCTCCTCCATTTTTCCTATTATGCTTGAGACCGGTATATTCAACTCCTATCGCTCCTTATTGAAAGATAATGATCTTGCTTTTTTTTATCATATTTGATTTTTTCCTTATTGACAAACTTGTCTGCTTCATTCACTTTTCATAACAAACTTGTTACAATAAGTAAGGAATTTTTGAGCACAAGGAGGGCCTGCAGATGGACAATCAATATTTGCAAACAATAAACGGCGATTTATGGTTAACAGAAGATGAAAGAGAAAATTTAAAAATCAGCTATAGAATCAAAGAAGTGCTTTTTTCAAAGCAATCCCCTTTTCAACATGTTATGGTATTGGATTCATATGATTTTGGCCGCATGCTAGTGCTAGATGGAGTTGTGCAAACCACTTCTATTGATGGGCATATATATAATGAAATGATTTCCCATGTCCCGCTCAATCTCCACCCAAATCCGGAAAAAGTGCTGATCATCGGCGGCGGAGACTGCGGTGTTGCCAGAGAAGTATGCAAATATGATTCAGTGAAGGAAATCGATATGGTGGAAATTGACGAGCTTGTCGTTTCCGCATGCAAGGAGCATCTGCCTGAAGTGTCAGGAAACTTAAGCGACCCGCGCGTAAATTTCTTATTTATTGACGGCGTGAAATATGTAGAAAACAAACAAAATGAATACGATGTGATCATTGTTGACTCTTCTGACCCGATTGGACCGGCAGAACAGCTGTTTTCAAAAGATTTTTATACCAACCTATATAAAACGTTAAAAGACGATGGCCTCATGGTATGCCAAAGTCAATCGCCTGTTTTCCATTTGGATGTTTTAAAACGGTCTTATAGCCATATTCAATCTTTATTCCCGATTACAAAACTATACACAGCTGTTGTTCCTACATATCCGGGAGGACTATGGAGCTTTACAATCGGATCGAAAAAATATGAAGATGTAAAGTCGGACAATTTTTCGAAAGATACAAAATATGTAAATCAAGCCATTCTCGAAGGATGCTTTAAGCTTCCTGAGTTTTTGCAGCAAGCATTGAAATAATGGAGCTGGCCCAAAAGTCATTGAAAGTTGGCTTTTTGGGCCTCTATTTTTTTTGACAAAAAAACACACTTTCTAGTAAAAATGCAAGCGTCAAACGAACAATTAAGAAAGAACTGTGTGCTGCAAAATAAAGTACATAATATTGCAATCAGACAAAGACGAGAATTTGCTTAAAGAAACGCAAAAAGTGAGAGGCGATGGTAAAGCACCTCTCACTTAGATAAAATCTCTTTTGCAACTGGGAATTCGCCTATGCTGGTATTCGCCAGCTACTTTCAAAAATACAAAAGCCAATGAAGAAAAACGAGCTGTTTTCTCCACTTACTTCATTTAGCGACTTTATCAGAAAGTCTAAAATATGATATGTTGCTTATTTTTCAAACAGTTTACAAATAAATGGGATGCCAATCATCAAATGGTATTTTGATAACTTGATGAAACTATTTGTGAAATATACTCACCTACTAAAACAACTAATCCCGCAAAAACTGCGGAAAAAACGGCTTGTTTCATAATAATCATTTCTCCCCCAATTGGGGAAAGACTATAGAATATTTACTATAATTATACTTTCTATACTGGGACGCCAGTTACATATTCAGATAAAATAGCCCCTACGATAGCTCCTGCAACTGCTCCACCAATTCCACCTTTAATTATTGCTCGGAAATCAGTTTTAGTTAACCAGAATTCGACTCGGACGAGTGTGCTCTTTTATTATTTTGTTGAAAGAATCTTTTTGCATACTGGAAAAAGGTTATCTTCATCTTTTGCAAATTTTTTTAATAGGTTTTCAGTAACTTCAATTGGAAAACTTTGTTTGTCTTCATCAGTGAGAGAAAGTGTTTCAATGACATACTGATGAAACTCCTGAAGATTTGGAAATTCACCAGTTTTTCTATACATTCTTTCTGTTTTACTGACTAATAAGGTTAATTTATGATACTTAGTTGCATCAATATTTAATTTTAAAAGAACATAGTCTATATCATTTTTATCAATATGTTTGTTTGTTTCAACAAGTTCAACCAATAGTTTCATTACTTTACCCAGTTTTTGTGTTAATTGATATGTTTCTTTATCAAGTCTGTTAATTTGTTCAATTTCTTCTTCAATATGTTTAATTCTATCCTCTAATTCTTTCATTCATACTTCCCCTCCCTACCTATGTGTCTTACACTGGAGCCAAAAATTCAATAGCTTCTCTAATTACGGAGGCTACAATTCTAGCTGTGGTTTTTCCTAGAGGTTTTTTTAATGCTTGATAAACAGCATCTTCTATCTTACCATAGGTTAAATTTTCCACACTTTCTAATTTTCTTAAAGCAGGTTTAACGTAAGTATGCATTAAATTTCCTACTTTAACAGTTGCGTCTTTCCCTAAAGTTTTACCTACAAAATTAGTTATGGTAGTAGTGTTACTAATCGCCCATTTTAAAGCTTTTTTAACTGCATAGCTAGGAACAGAGTTTGTTTGAACGCCGCTAAGTCTAACTGGGTCAGTTACTGTAATAGAACCTGGTCTATCTAATTGATAATTTTTAGCAAAACTATTATAGTCGAGAACTAACTCTTTTTTCTCATTATTTAAAGCATCATAATCATTTTCAGTTGGTAATACAGTAGTTGATTCATTTGTCGCAGCACTTGTTTTATTACCTTCAAATCCTACGAATGTTGTTAATAGTATTGCTGTTTAAGATTAAGATACCTTTTTTTAACATATTTTTCCTCCTTGTAATAAATAAAATTGTTAGGAATGATCGTACTTTGTCAAATCCTCTACTCCGCAAAGAACAAAGCGATGCTTTTGTAGTCTTGAGATATTGGTCATTTGCTTCGAACCTCCTTTCTATTTGAAAGACGTTTTACAAGTCTATATTGCTTCAATATTTCCTAAAAAATCCTTTCATGCGCAAATATGACAGATTCCAATGCAATGACGAGGGTGCACAAATCTATTCTTGAAGAAAAACCGAGGCAGAAAGTGCGCCCCGTCATATTAAGGCAATCGGTCGTTCCGCAGATTTTCTTTTCGAGGGCTTTCGAAAGTCCAAACGGAGTTGGAATTGTGGCCATGGAACACAATCTATTGAAAGCGTCCGGAAAATCATTCACTTTCAACAGAATCTCCAAAAAAAAAGACGGATGAAGAAAAACTTTATGATGTTTCTTCATCCGTTTTATTTTTGGATAGTCCCTTTTTCATGTTTCCACTTATCACGCAAACGGCAGGCAGCAATTAAATGTCATTATCGCTGATGCACCAGTCAATTTCTTCTGATCCGATGGACTTTAAAAATTGATTTGCTTTAGAAAAAGGCCTGCTGCCAAAAAAGCCTCTGTTTGCCGAAAATGGCGATGGATGCGGCGACTCAATGACAAAATGCTTATTCATGTTAATCATTTCTTTTTTCGCCTGTGCATGCCTTCCCCATAAAATAAAGACGACTGGACGCTCTCGCTCGTTTAAACAGCTAATCACTCGATCGGTAAATTGTTCCCATCCTTTTCCTTTATGAGAATTGGCTAGTCCCTGCCTTACCGTCAGCACAGTGTTCAATAATAGAACACCTTGCTTCGCCCATTTGACAAGATGACCGTGGTTTGGAGGCTTGCAGCCGAGATCGTTCTCAAGCTCGATGAAAATATTTTTCAGAGACGGCGGCTGAGCAATCCCCGGCTTTACGGAAAAGCTTAATCCATGTGCTTGATTTGGTCCATGATACGGATCTTGGCCTAAAATGACAACCTTTACTTCTTCATAAGGCGTGTAATGCAAAGCATTAAAAATGTCGTACATATCCGGATAAATCGTATGATGGGCATATTCCTGCTTCAAAAATTCCCGCAGCTCTTTGTAGTATGGCTTTTCAAACTCTTCTTTCAACAGTCCCCACCAATCATTTTTTAAAATCTGCTTCAACGTTTGCCACCCTCTTAGCTTCTACTGATCTATCACTATTTTTAATGTTATGATGATTCGGCTTTTTTTGTCAAAGGGTGACAGCTGTCGCTAATATTTTGCAAAATGTTCCACATGAAACATTAAGGCTTTCGACAGAAGCAAGAGGGCAAAAATCGCAGTAAAGACTGAAATATCAACTTTTTTGCCGTTCCCATTATAAAGTGAGAAGCTTGGTGCCCTAAATGTACGAAAAACATTTGATGCATTTTTATCACGTTTAAACAAGCCGTAATGCTCCAAGATAACGCAAATGTTCTGACGATTCTATTGATTTTCGTCTGTTAGAAACTCGCAGGTAAACGGAATATCCATTCATTTTTAACTATTACCGAATAGCCAAATGAGACAAAGCTCGTCATTGAAAAAATGCTGAAACAGACGGACAAGGCCTACGACATCAAATATGCTGCCCCTCTCGATGCTTTAATGTGGCAGACGCCCATAAGGAAGGCATTTTAGGCGAGGGTCATGATCCTGAGGCACACCTCATCCCAATCATTTGCTAGAAGAGGTTTCTAGCTTGATGTCGATACACACGACGGAAATAATTTTTTTGCTTACTCCTTTATTCAAGTTCACAAAAAAATTATTTATGTTTCTTTTTGATTACAAATTTTTTCGTAATTGCAGCTTTTTTTGAATAGTTCTTTGCATAAGCACATAATTTTATAAAGAGAATGAACAGAAAGGACAGGTTTAAAAACATATGAGCATAAAGAAAATCTATATAGGTATCGCATTTATTTCTTGTTTCTTTTTTATTCTTTCATCACCAGTTGCAGCTGAACAAAAGATTGATGGTCAGCTGATCATAATAAACAAGAGCGTAAATAAACTGGCATTTTTTGAAGACGGAATTCTTCAAAGAGTATTTCATGTCGCAACAGGAAAATATGCTCAGCTAACTCCAGAAGGCATTTTCCCCATTGTCACAAAAATTAAAAACCGCCCTTATTTTAAAGAAAAGATTCCAGGAGGAGACCCGAGAAATCCATTGGGTGATCGCTGGCTTGGTCTTGATGCTTTAGGATATTATGGAAACAATTTTGCCATTCACGGCAATAATAATCCAAGATCGATTGGAACGTATGCAAGCAGCGGATGTGTCCGCATGCATAACGCCGAAATTCGCTGGCTCTTTGAAAAAGTTGAGCTGCATACGCCAGTCATTATTCTAAAATCCAATAAAAGCTTTGACGTTATTGCAAAAGAGCATGGATATTATACTGAACAAGGGGTTCCTGTCACTATTCGGAATGGAAGAGTGCTGTTTGCAAGGGAACAGTTAACGAAATCACCCGAAAATATGTATTCACCGCAGGGAGCTTTTGCTAAACAATAAACCATGGGGCGGAGACGGAGCAAGCAGCTGAATTACTCCGTTCCACTCAAAAGGTTTGCTGAATTAGACGAAATCGGGAAAGTATTGAGCATTTAGTCTCTCCGTTCCATGCGAAGCCAGTTGCAACATCGGGAGTGATCACGCTTCTTCTTGATGTTTCATAAAATCAACAGTTGCGATGATGCCTTGTTCGTAAGGAGTTTTTGGCAGCGGCCCGATTCTTTTTTCAAATTTTTCACCCGATAATACGACAGGCTCTTCGACTAAGTACATCATTTCAACCATTTCCTTCATCATCGGGCTGAATAACCCTAAAAAATAAATCATCGATTTCGTGACAACACTTACTTTCTTTTCATATTGAAGCTTTTCCCTCAAGATTTGAATAATTTCCCGTCCGGAAATAACTCCCGCCCCCGGTATATTCCAGTGCTCATGATAGGTATCGTCCCTTAATGCAAGCTCAACTAAAGCTTTGGCACCGTCCGGCAAAAAAATATATTCCCTCGGTATATTTAAATCCCCGATAAATTGAGATCGTTTATTTTGGACAACTTTTTTTAACGTATGATGCAACAATGTTTTTTCCCCACATGGACCGTAAAAATCGGGGAAGTGAGCGATCAAGTAGTCTACTCCACTCTTTTCCACCATTTCAGCAAGCCGCAATCGTATTTTTCCTTTTTTAGTATGAGGATTTTTCGGATCAGTCTCGGACATTGTTTTTCCATTTGACCGTCCATATGCATAAATATTATCAACGACAACAAGCTTAGCTTTTTCTTTTTTTGCTGCCGCCAGCACATTTTCCATGATGATCAATAGATCTCTCTCCCACTGCGGATACGGTATGTTAATGGCATGGAAAATCCATTCCGCACCTTCGCATGCTTGCAAGATGCTGGATCGATGGAGGGCATCTCCAGCGACAATGCTGACGCGATCGTTCAAACGGTGAAACATTTTTTTCATTTTTTCTGTATTGCGGGCTACGGCGACAACCTCAATATTCTCTCTATTCAGCAATTCATGAACTAAATTGTAGCCCATTCCGCCTGATGCACCTAAAATAACCGCTTTTCTCATCCTTTTTACCTCCGATCTTAAAATTAACCATTGGTCAATAATATGCAAAAAAGTAAATAAGCTTAAGTGCTTATTACTTTTTTCAACTTAAAAATCCTTTGATTAAAAAAGCAACATATTGTTCAGCAAGTCCTTCCATATCTTTATACTCAGCATCGGTCTGTACATATTTCGTTACAAAACCGCTTACTGCAAGAAACAAACACCAAATGACTGTTGGATTTGCTTTATCGGGAGCAAACTGAAAAATAGCCTGCGCAAAACGTTCATATGACTTATTCGGCTCTTGCTCCATCAGCATATCAAGCTCGAGATTTTGTGTTAAAAACATCAGCTTATAATGACTTTTATATGTCAGCCCGAATTCAATAAACTTTAACAAGATCGTTTTTACAGCTTCTTCTTTAGAAGAATACGAGGCTTGCAGCACTTTTTCTAACAGCCCGTCTAAAAATTGAAAATCCGTCTGCACAATTTTATAAAAAAGCTCTGCTTTATTTTGAAAATGATAATAAAGCGCTCCATGTGTGCAGTGCAATTCTTTGGCGATTTCTCGCATGGAAACATGTTCATATCCTTTTATGACAAAAAGCTCTCTAGCAGCATTCATAATTGCCTCTTTTGTTAATTCAGTGTCTTTTTTTCTTGGAGCCAATTGTTCCATTCCTTTCTTAACAACAACAAGCGTGCCTCTGATTTTGGCGTGTTGGCATTTAGCTGCATTCTTATTTATTAACCGATGGTTAATTATATTTTAATCCTTTTTTTGTTTTTAAGCAAATGTTTTTCTCTTCTTATGGTACAAACTGCTATAATGTTGTTATAAAATCTTTACAGCTGGATGGAGGTAACAAAATGACAATGAAAAAAGCCTTGACGATCGCAGGTTCCGATTCCAGCGGTGGAGCAGGTTTACAAGCGGACTTAAAAACGTTCCAAGAATACGGAGTTTATGGAATGACTGCGGTCACTACAATTGTAGCAATGGATCCTCATAACGGATGGCAGCATCAAGTATTCCCTATTGAAATCGATACCATAAAGGCCCAGCTCGCAACGATTATAGAGGGAGTCGGTGTAGATGCCATGAAAACCGGAATGCTCCCAACAGCAGAAATTGTCGAGCTGGCAGCAGATACAATTAAAAAATATAATTTAAAAAACACGGTCATCGATCCTGTCATGGTATGCAAAGGGGCAGATGAAGTGCTTTATCCCGACCATGCGGAAGCGATTCGCAATTCTCTGACAAAAGTCGCGACGGTTATTACTCCAAATCTCTTTGAAGCAGGGCAATTGAGCGGGTTAGGTACTATTCAAACGGTCGATCAAATGAAAGAAGCAGCTGCCATTATTCATGATCTTGGTGCAAAATATGTTTTGGTGAAAGGCGGCGGAAAGCTTGAACATAAATATGCTGTTGATGTTTTATATGACGGAAAGGATTTTGAAATCCTAGAAGGCGAACGAATCGACACAACCTATACACATGGTGCTGGGTGCACATATTCAAGCGCGATTACAGCTGAACTAGCAAATGGCAAAACGGTTAAAGAAGCCGTTTATTCCGCCAAAAAGTTTATTACAGCAGCCATCCGCCATTCCTTTCCTTTAAATCAATATGTCGGCCCAACTTGTCATGCCGCATTAAGATTATACGAATAAATAATAGAGCCGAATCGATTAGCTCACGACCATTGTGGCTGTTCGTTCGGCTCTTTTCATGTTAATAATCCATATTTTTAACTTTTTGCTTTACTTCCTCAATATTTCTCATTTTATTTTCCCAGCACAATTCGCTCAGATCAACAGGGTATTCGGCAGGATTTAAAATGCGTTTATATTCATCCCATAACAGCTCCAAATTTTCTTTTACATATGACCGGATTTCTTCCAATGAAGGACATTCATACGTAAGCTCGCCATCAACAAAAATATCGTGATGCAAATCCTTTGCCGTAAAATCGGTTACATATTTTTTGATAAATGTATGGACAGGATGGAACATTTTCAGCCGCTTTTCTTTTTGCGGCTGTTCAAAATGTAATGTAATATAATCTCCTTCAGCCCTCTTATCCTTGTTGTTGATAATTCGATATACATTTTTCAAGCCTGGTGTTGTCACTTTTTCCGGATTTGATGAAATTTTTATTGTATCGACTAATTTGCCGTCGTCCCCTTCAATGGCAACCAATTTGTACACAGCTCCCAATGCAGGCTGGTCGTAGGCGGTAATCAGCTTCGTTCCAATTCCCCACACATCGATTTTCGCTCCTTCAGCTTTTAAATTGACAATCGTATGTTCATCAAGATCGCTCGAAGCTATAATTTTTGCGTTATGGAAACCAGCATCATCAAGCATTTTTCTCGCTTTTTTGGACAGATAAGCCAAATCCCCGCTGTCAAGGCGAATACCGATAAAATTAATTTTATCGCCAAATTCTTTTGCAACCCGAATGGCATTCGGAACACCGGAGCGAAGCGTATCATATGTATCCACCAAAAAAACGCAGTCTTTATGAGTACTTGCATATTTACAAAATGCAACATATTCATCACGATACGTTTGAACAAATGCATGTGCGTGGGTTCCGGAAACAGGAATTCCGAAAATCTTCCCTGCTCGGACATTGCTTGTCCCATCAAAGCCGGCAATATAAGCTGCACGGGTTCCCCAAATAGCTGCATCCATCTCATGGGCTCTTCTTGTTCCAAATTCAAGCGCTGATTCATTTCCAATAATTTGTTTAATTCTTGAAGCCTTTGTTGCGATAAGCGTTTGATAGTTCACAATATTTAAAAGAGCTGTTTCAATAAGCTGCGCTTCCCCTAGAGGGGCTTCCACACGCAAAATCGGTTCATTTCCAAATACAAGCTCTCCTTCTTTCATGGACCGAATCGTGCCGGTAAAACGAAGGTTCTCCAAGTAACGGATAAAATCTTCTTTGTAATTCAGCTCTTCCCTTAAATAAGCAAGGTCCTCTTCTGTGAAGCGGAAATTTTGTATATAATCAATAATTCGTTCCAGGCCGGCAAAAACAGCGTAACCGCTCCCAAAAGGAAGTCTTCTAAAAAACAACTCAAAAACTGCCTTTTTTTGGTGGATGTCATCCCTCCAATACGATTCGACCATGTTGATTTGGTATAAATCGGTATGGAGCATCAAACTATCATCATTATACATTTTCATCATCATGAAACCCCCATAATATTTAATCGCTGTCTGTTCCATACGGAATGTTGAAATGTCCAAGAGGCCCATTTGTGTCTAGCGGCGATGATAGATGGATGAAGCCTGTTCAGCAAAAATTTGAAACCTTTCATAGCAGGCATCCCCTTCAAGCTTCCTTGCAATCTATCAGATCTTTCTAACGGGCTTAATCGTTGAAACAAATCTCAAGGACGAATCTCCATTATATTATGAAAGCACTAACCGTATTGTACTCCTTTCTATACCGTCATTCAATATTTGCCAAAATTAGTGTCCATTTTAAAAGCCGAAATTACCTAATCCTGCTTCTTTTACTATAAGAGAGCGATTTTGGCAAACTTGTCAAATAATCGGGATAATCCGTAATAATTCCATCGACATTCATGGCCATTAAATGTTGAATATCGTGTATATCTCTAGCTGTATAAGGCATAATTTTCATGCCGTTCTGATGAATCATATAAACTAATTTAGGGGTTACAAGCGCTTTATTCGGATTGATATATGTCGCAAATGCTGCATATTGCTGTAAATTCTCCTCCGTAATAGCGCCATGTCTATATCCGATGAGCACTCCAAGAGAAATCGACGGCAAGACACTGTGGAATTCCTGTAAAAAAGCGGTATCAAAGGATTGAACGACCACATTCAGTTGCTGATCCCCTTTTTCGATCAGTTCTTTTGCCAACCTCTCTACAATGCCGAACTGCTTTTTCGGTTCTTTGACTTCTATTAAAAAATTGATCTTCCCCCTGTATTTCTTAAGGACATCGCATAAAAGCGGTATTTTTTCTCCGGAAAATTTTCGATGAAACCAAGCTCCAGCATCAAATTGTTTTAGTTCTTCATATGTGAAATTTTTAACTAAACCTGACCCGTTTGTTGTACGATCAATCGTTTCATCATGAATAACGGCGAGCAACCCGTCTTTCGTCATCCGTACATCCAATTCTAAATAATCCGCCTTCATGTCAATAGCGAGATCAAAAGCTGCAAATGTGTTTTCCGGAGCATATCCAGATGCTCCCCGATGTGCGACGGCAATTGTTTTGTTGGGCTCTTTTTTAAAATGAAATATTTTATAAAAAAAGCGGTGAACATAATAACGAACATAATCAAGCATGCATAACCATCCCCGTTTTTTTTGGATTTATACTAAATAATAATCACTTACATTAATTTATAACATTTTTTTTACAATTTTACTCAACTTTCTCACAGTAAATTGGATTTCTAAGCCTTACGGTTAATGGGTTTGTTGGTTGTTTCGAATACTTCTTGACATAAAAATTTGCAAAAAAAAAACACCTCAACTTTTGGTATAGTTTAATTGTCCAGAAAAAACATTACCAAAAGCAGGTGAGGTGTCTCTTATTATGATAACGAATAACAGACTGAACAATCAACTACCAAAAGAAGTAAAAGCTATATTTGATGAACTTGAAATCTTAAAATATTTAAGGAAAGTGGGAATTAACAAGGGTTTCGGTTATTCCTGCGCCTATTTATTCCAGCTAGTTTTTAGTTTAGTTTTTGAAGGCAAAAATTTGTTTCGACTTCTTCAAAGTAAAAAAGCTAAAGATTTGCCGGAAAAAAACGCTATTTATCGCTTCTTAAATAACCCTCAATACAATTGGCGCAGGTTTTTACTTGTTTTGAGTACTTTCACCATTATGAAGGTAAGTAGTTTAACGAGACACGACCGTCCGAAAGTGCTGATCGTGGACGACTCATCTTATGAACGAAATCGCAGTAAAAAGGTTGAACTGCTTGCTCGCTGTTTCGATCATTCTTCTCAAAAAATGCGTTATTACAAAGGATTTCGTATGCTTACACTCGGCTGGTCAGATGGTGCTACATTTTTGCCTATTGATTTTGCTTTATTAAGCTCTACGAATTCCCAAATCAATGGGATTGATAACCGAATCGATAAGCGTACATCCGGTTATAAGCGGCGTGTCGAAGCTTTACAAAAAGCGCCGGAAGTTATTCCCAATATGATTAAACGGGCACTTTCTCAAGGAATCGATGCCTCATACGTTTTAATGGATACATGGTTTACCCAACAGCCTTTGATCAAGTCCATTGTGGATCAAGGGTTGGATGTTATTGGAATGGTGAAGGATACAAAACAAAGATATCAAGTGAACGGTGAATGGGTGAGCCTAAAAAAACTATACCAAACAGCTAAACCATCACAACATCAAAAGGGTATTTTGCGCTCTATTCACACAACGATGGCAAATGGCGTACCTGTTAAAGTGGTATTTGTCCGTAATCGTAATAAAAAGAGACAGTGGCTAGCTATTTTGAGTACAGACTGTACTTTATCGGATCAAGAAATCATTCGTATTTATGGGATACGTTGGGATATTGAAGTATTCTTCAAAACAGTCAAATCCTTATTGAAACTCCAAAAAGAGTTCCAAGGAAGATCTTATGATTCCATGATCAGCCATACCACTATTGTGTTTACAAGGTACATTGTTTTGTCTTGGCAAAACCGAGTAAGTACAGATTATCGAACATTAGGCGGCATTTTTTATGAACTTTGTGATGAAATCGATGAACTAGATTGGGCCTTTGCACTTCAACTACTCATTGAAATTCTTGAAGATGCACTTCAAAATGTAAATCAAAAGATTAAAAAATTCATCGAAAGTCAATTACGTAAATGGATTGTAGTTTTGCCTAATTATATCAAGGCTTATTTACCAAAATTGAGCTGCGAAAGTTGAGAATTTTATTTTTCTTTTGCAGGATATTTCGTTTTGGAATAGAATAGTATTTAGAATATAAAAAAATTTTTAATTAGCGCATCTTACAACACACCATTGTTTCCAGCCTGCACCTCATGATGAGAAGTTTTGGCCAAATCTCCTCTTCATAACACCCATTTCGCTTTTGTCCCGGATTATGTCCTATGCAAAAAATCTTAAGTTCAAGGAGAGTGATGGAATGATTAGAAAAGACGTGATGACAAAAACATGGGGAAATAAAGAAATTGTGACAAGTCCGTTTTATGGTGTCATAAAAAAAATTATGACCGAAGCAAAAAACCGGATTTATGAATGGGAACCGTTGTTTACCATTCAAACGGATGAGGGTACTCTTGTCCAAATCAGCGTCGGTATTGGAGGAATCATTGACAAGCTGTTCGTCAAAGAGGGAGATCGGGTTATTCCTGGAGCAGTCTTAGCATACATTGATGAAGATTTAATAGTCACTGGCAGCGATTAAGAATTAGGACCCCTAAGAAGAAAAAAGGGGTCCAGTAATAGCTACTTGTATTGAGCAACAACAATTTTTCTCAATCGGTTATTTAACGACTTAAGCATCCAATCCCGAAAGATCTCCTGTTTTTCTTCCAATGTTAAATAATACTCGGCGCCAGCTCTCCCCTTTGCAAGATCCGTTATATGTTTAATTGACAAGGCAGCAGCAACGGAAATGTTTAAGCTTTGCACAAATCCTTTCATAGGAATTACAAACGTTCTGTCAGCCATGTCAACCGCCTCTTTTGAAACACCGCTATGTTCATTTCCAAAAACAAGGACAGTCGGTCTGCTTACATCAAGCTTTTCAAGAGGAACAGCCTGTTCACTCAAATGGCTAACATATATTTGATATCCTTTCTTTTTTAATTGACTGATGGCTGCACTAATATCTGATTGATAATCAATTGTCAGCCATTTGTCTGCACTTTTCGTCACCAATTCATTAGGGGCAAAAGGCGCTCTTCCGGTGACAACCGTTACATTCTGCACGCCAAAAGCTTCGGCAGAACGAAGAACAGCCGCTTGATTATGGCCGTCATCCACCGCTTCCAACAATATGGATACGTAACGAGTCCGTTCCTTCAATACCTCATATAAACGATTCAGCCTTTCCGGCACAATCATATCAAGAATTTGGCGATCCTCATCATTTACAATCTTCTCTTTCAGCAATAATTCCACAATATTATTTTCTTTATTAACATTCACATCCCTTTACCTCCTTGAAAGCACGTGCGGGCAAGAAGATCGAACGTTCTCATTTATTATACGTCTTCTCCAAAAAAAATCTACCTCCTATAGCTGGAAACGTTATAGATCAGGTTAAATATAAACAGTTTATCCACATTATCTTTGTACTGTTTCGTTCGTACTCATTGGGCAAAAACAACAAAGTATAAACATTTGTTTTTTTAAAAGAAGAAAATTTCCGCAAAGCTTCTTTGTATATATCAACGGATATTCACAGGAAATCCCCCTACTATAAACAGCTTTTACACATATTTTATCCACATATCCACATTAGCTATCCACATTTCGTATTGGCACATTTGTTCCCTACTACATATATGATTAAATAATTCACATTTGTTGATAAACTTATCCACTTATGCACAGTTTACAAACAGAAAACACTCAATTGCTTGTTTTGAACAAAAAAATCCCGAAAAGAGGTCTCGTAACCTTTTTTCGGGACGCTTATGTTAATAGTGATGTTGATGGCCCAAGGACATAACCCATATAGACCCTGCAACAATGACAATTGCGATATAGATCCCGTAATAAATCATTGTTGCCTGCCAAGAACCGCTTTCTCCTTCTTTCATATGCATGAACAGCAAAAGCTGAATAAACGCTTGGCAAAATGCTAAAACGACAATTAACGTAATAATCGTATTTGTTGGCAGATCGGTTGAAAATGTAATCCACACCGCCAATAACGTCAATATTATGGACAACAAAAACCCGAAGACATGCTTCCAAGGAAATCCTTTTTCGTTTTGTGCCAAGTTAACTCACCATCCCTGTCAAATAGACGAGTGTGAAGAGGAAAATCCAAACGACATCAAGGAAATGCCAATATAGACTTGAAATAAACACTTTTCTTGCCGTATCCGCGTTAAGACCTCTTTTCAGCACCTGCAAAATGATAATCAAAATCCAAAATATCCCGATCGTGACATGAAGCCCGTGCGTTCCAACAAGAGTGAAGAAGGATGAAAGGAACGCGCTTGTTTGCATTGTTGCACCTTCATGGACAGCATACAAAATAAACTCTTCTATTTCAAAGTACAAAAAACCGATTCCCAACAATATCGTAACAATCAGCCAGCCGATCATACCGGCTTGCTTGCCTCTTCGCATTTCATAAACGGCAAGACCGCAAGTGAAGCTGCTTGTAAGCAGAAGAAAAGTTTCAATCAAAACTGTTTTCAACTCATACAATTCCTCGGGACCTGGTCCGCCCGCTGTTCTGGAGACGAGCACAAGATACGTAGCAAAGAGGGTGGCAAACAGGGCAAGCTCTGCCCCGAGAAAAATCCAAAAACCTAAAATATTTAATTGATTTTGTTTCGTTGAATACTCAAGTGGAAGATTCGATTGTTTTGGAGCAATTTCCGACATGTTACTCCCTCCCTGCTTCCGTCTGTTTAATTTCTTCGACCGGCACATAGTATCCATCATCATATTCAAAAGAGCGCAAAATCATGCAGATTATAACGCCGATCAATCCGATGATCGCAACCGGCATCCATTCGAAAACTAAACCGAATCCGGCTATAAAGAAGAAGATCGACATGATGAAAGGCCGCCCCGAATTTGATGGCATATGGATTGGTTTATATTCCGGCTTCTCTTCTTCTTTTCCTTCTTTCCGTTCCTTCTTCATCATCCACCAAGCGTCAAGACCTTTTACCTGCGGTGTTACGGCAAAGTTGTAATGCGGTGCAGGCGACGGAATAGACCATTCCAGCGTTCGGCCATCCCAAGGATCTCCCGTGAGGTCACGCTCGCCTTTAAAGTACGTGTACACAACATTAATACACAGGAAGATAAAGCCGATTCCCATCATAACTGCGCCAATAGTCGAAATGACGTTTAATTCCGTCCAGCCGGCATCTGCCGGATATGTGTAAATTCTTCTTGGCATGCCCATAAATCCTAAAACATATTGCGGCAAGAAACATACATTAAAGCCAAGGACGAAAAACCAGAACGTAATTTTGCCGAGCTTTTCATTTAAAATGACGCCAAACATTTTCGGATACCAATAATGAAGCGCTGCAAAGACAGCAAAGACCGTACCGCAAATTAACGTATTATGGAAATGGGCTACAAGGAAATACGTATTATGATATTGGTAATCGGCCGCAGCCATCGAAAGCATCACACCTGTAACCCCGCCGATGACGAAAGTTGGAATAAACGCCAAAGACCATAGCATCGCAGATGTGAATTTGATTCGACCTTTATATAAAGTGAAGAGCCAGTTAAAGATTTTTACCCCTGTCGGTATGGCTATCGCCATCGTCGATACAGAGAAAAATGCATTAACCGGGGCTCCTGAACCCATTGTGAAAAAGTGGTGCACCCAAACGAGCATACTTAATACAGAAATCGCCACCATGGACCAAACCATGGCTGTATAACCGAAAAGACGTTTTCTTGCAAACGTTGAGACAACTTCCGAAAAAACCCCAAACGCTGGCAAAATGGCAATATACACTTCCGGGTGCCCCCAAATCCAGAACAGGTTCGCCCAATGCATTGGCACTCCATCGCCTGAAAGCGTAAAAAAGTGAGTGCCAAATATTCTGTCCAACGTCATTAATGCTAAAGCAACCGTCAATACCGGAAAAGCGAAAACAACCAATATAGACGTAATAAGTGTTGCCCATGTAAACATCGGCATGCGCATTAAAGTCATTCCAGGAGCTCTCATTTTTAGAATCGTTACAATGAAATTAATACCGGAGATTAATGAACCGATCCCTGAAATTTGCAATCCTAATAAATAATAATTTTGGCCCGGCCCCGGGCTGAGTTCATTTCCAGCAAGAGGCATGTATGCCGTCCACCCTGCATCCGGTGAGCCGCCGATCACAAATGAAATGTTGAACAGCAAGGCGCCAAAGAAAAACGTCCAGAAGCTGAGTGCATTCAAATACGGGAACGCCACATCTCTAGCTCCAATTTGGAGAGGAACTGCAATGTTCATGATCCCGAATATGAACGGCATTGCCATAAATAAAATCATAATGGTTCCATGTGTAGTGAAAATTTCATTATAATGCTGTGAATCTAAAAACGTATTATTTGGCACTGTCAATTGGGCGCGCATTAAAAGTGCGTCTACGCCCCCTCGGAATAGCATTAATACGGCGGAAATAATATACATAATCCCTATTTTTTTATGGTCAACAGTCGTTAGCCACTCTTTCCACAGCCATTTCCATTTTTTAAAATAGGTTAATACAAAAACGATACCAATAATTGTTAATACAATGGCTGCATCCGCCATATATATAAGGGGTTCGCCGGTAACGAAAAATTCATCCCATTTCACAGCACGTTCCTCCTTCCTTCCGATTAATGTCCTTCGTGCTGATGGCTTTCATGTTCACGATTATCATGATGATCAGATTCAACTTCCTCCAATTTTATGGTACCGTGCTTTTCTTTTGCAGGGATATTGTCTAAATGCTCACCTGGTTTCGCAAAATCAACCCACGCCAAGTGTGTTCCAGAAAAAGTCAATTTATCTTTTAAAACTCCGACTTGGATGATTTCGTTAAATTGTTTTTTCGTCAGCAATGGAGCTGATGCTTGTGTTTCTTTCACCCATTTATAAAAATCTTCTTTTTCCATTGCGTTCACATCAAATGTTTGATGGGCAAATCCTTCTCCTGTAAAATTTGAATTCCGCCCTTTAAACGTACCGACATGATCAGCCTGCAAATAAAGAGTCATTCCCATTCCAGCCATATTATATTTTTGTCCGCCCAACTCTGGAATCCATAAAGCGCTCATCCCGCCGACAGCTGTCAATTTAAATTCAACTGGAACATCTTTTGGAATGTTGACATAATTGACTGTTTCAATATTTTCCTCCGGATAGCTGAAAATCCATTTCCAATCGGCTGCTGTCGCATGAATTACAATTGGTTCAACTCCTCTAGATTCCTTCGGCGGTTTTTCAAGCTCAAAAGTCGCCTTAACCGTTGGTATCGCCAATGCAATGACAATCAACACAGGAATAGCTGTCCAAATGATTTCCAGAAGTGTATTTCCGTGCTGGTCAGGAGGCTCATAATCAAGATTTTCCGGTCTCTCCCTGTATTTCCATAAAATAACGGCAAACAGCACAAAGATGACAACAATAATAAACAGCATAAACCAAATTGACCAAAGGATTAAATCCTTTTGAACCTCTGCAACAGGTCCTTTCGGATTTAATAAAACAAAGCGTTCACTGCAACCTGTCAACAAAAAAAGCAATGACAGTGGTAAAACCTTCATAAACAAGTTCAACCATTTTTGTTGTTGTGCCGGCATTTTCGATCCCTCTCAAATCAGAAATGTTTTAAATTTTCATAAAAAACCGACTTAATCGATTCAAAAATTAATTGAGTTGTAAATGAACTTTATCACATTTTTATCGAAATAAACTTTAATTCAAAAAACAGTCAAGAAACGATAAATTTTTTGTAAAATTTTTGCCACGAATCTGACACAATATAGAGAAATTCCGTTTTTTCAGGGAATCTCCTCTATATTTTCCAAATAAAAGCTGATGGGAATGTATTCGAGGGATATACGTGAAGAAGCTGAAAAATGACGTTTTCATCTGATTTCTTGAACCGATGTATCATTCTAAATTTGCCAAGTTGCCAAGTGAGGAAATAAGCAGAATGAGTTAGCAGCCGAGTCAGGGGAAAAATAAACAAATTCACGCTGAAAGGAAGAGTTCGGATAAATGACTTACATACAATTTTCTGTTCAAAAATAAAGCTCCTATCTTCATAAAATCGAGATAGGAGCTGAAGCTTTAGTTTAAATTCAATCCTTTTTTCTCAACAAATTGCTTCATGTACATTCTTGTCGGATTCGAAAGCATGCGAGCCATTTGACCAGTCCAAGTATCTTTGCGAATCCCGTTTGTTCGCTGATCATAATAATTGGATACTATTTCATTATATTGTTCAAGCTCGCGCACATATGCTTCTTGATCTTGCTTATATTCTTCCTCATGATAAATATGCTCAAAAGGTATTCTTGGTTTTTTCGCCGTTTCTTTTGCAGGGTAGCCGACAGTTAATGCAAAAAGAGGAATAACCTTGTTTGGAATTTTCAACAGCTTCGATACTTCTTCTAAATTATTGCGGATGCCTCCGATGTAGCAAATGCCGAGTCCCATTGACTCAGCCGCCAACGCAGCATTTTGAGCGGCCAGTGCAGCATCAATGAGAGCTACCATAAATTTTTCAGTGCTCCTCAATGAATCTTCTACATTTTTGCCTTCCATTTCACCAATGACTTCATGACGGTGCAAATCAGCGCAAAAAATAAATAAATGTCCGCTCTTCTCTACGTAAGCTTGGTTTCCTGCCTGTTCAGCGAGCTTTTTTTTCGTTTGTATATTTTTCACCCCGATAATGGAATAGGCTTGCATGTAACTTGAAGTTGAAGCGGCTTGGGCGCATTCGACAATTAATCGGATTTGCTCATCTGTCAAAGGCCGATCCTCAAAATGACGAACGGAACGGTGATTTAAAATGGTTTTGATAATGTCGTTCAACATAATCATCCTTTCTATGGTCTCACTTATTTTTTGAAAAATCACACTTCTTCCAATCCAAGTATTAACATGAAAATGCTTCTCTTTCAAATGATTCGTATTGAAAAATACGTTTTTTACAGCTCCTTTTTCAGTGAAGGCTCCAAGCACCTAATTTTACCATCGTATCTCAAACTATTCACTACAACGCTCCTGTATTGTAAACAACAAAATTTTTCAAATTTACGTTATTAGAAAAATTAAATTTTAAAAACGACCCTATAAACATTTCGCAATTTGTATGCGAATTTCTGCTTCTGTCCATTGATTTCCCAAAATAGGGCAGCACTTTTCTGAACCTAAAAAATAGGGATTGAAAAAACAAAAAAAATCATCTATTCTGATAATTATAGTTTCATATAGTGTTCCAAGCAGCAGGTGCGTCATATTGCGTCGGCAATATGCGCTTAAAAGGGAAGATTGGTGAAATTCCAACACGGTCGCGCCACTGTGATGGGGAGCTTTTGGCCATCATCCACTGTTTCAATTTTTGAAATGGGAAGGAGGATCGAAAGCGATGATCCTAAGTCAGGAGACCTGCCTGTTGTATGCACTGCCACCTACGCGTCATAGGGAGGAGTGATGAAGCCATGTTGAGATTTAAGCCCTTCATGTATCTCAACACGAGTTAGAGTCCACAATTCCCTCTTTCACGCGTAAAAAGAGGGTTTTTATTATGTGTTGAGATACAAATCAAATGGGGGTGTCATTATTGACATTAATTAGTTCAAATCTTGGCTATCCAAGAATTGGTGAAAGAAGAGAATGGAAAAGAGCGCTGGAATCATTTTGGAACGGAAACATTTCAGAAAGCAGCTTGGAGGAAACATTAAAAGATATACGTCTTCTCAATCTGAAAAAACAGAAGGAAAAAGGAATAGACCTGATTCCTGTCGGAGATTTTTCATTATATGACCATGTCCTCGATACTGCTTTTATGTTTGGGTATATTCCTTCTAGATTCCAGCATATGGAGCCGACTTCATTAAAAACATATTTTGCAATGGCTAGAGGCTCTGATGAAGCAGAAGCAATGGAAATGACCAAATGGTTCAACACAAACTACCATTATATTGTTCCGGAGCTTGAAAATAAAACGCCGGCGTTAGTAAAGAACCGTCTGCTTGAACTTTTTCAGGAAGCGAAAAACGAGCTGAATATTGAAGCAAAACCGGTTTTGCTAGGTCCAATTACTTTTTTAAAGCTGGCAAAACAATACGATCAACACGATTTTCATAAACATTTGTCTGCTTTAATTCCTGTTTACGTCCAATTGTTGACGGAACTTGCTCAGGCCGGTGCGAAATGGGTGCAAATTGATGAGCCGATTCTTGTACAGGAGCTAGATGATTCATCGATTCCTTTGTTTAAAGAGGTATACGATGCTTTCCACAAAGCGCTTCCTTCGTTAAATATCATTTTGCAAACATACTTTGAAAGTATAACCCATTATCAAGAAATTGTGTCTCTTCCTGTCGCTGCAATTGGCCTGGACTTTGTACATGATCATGGCGTCAATCTGTCGAACATCAAAACGCTCGGCTTTCCGAAAGACAAAATTCTCGCAGCTGGTTTGATCGACGGCCGCAACATTTGGAAAGCATCCTTAGTATCGAAAGCTAAGGAAATCGATGATCTTGCGCAATATGTAGATATTGATAGATTGATCATTCAGCCTTCATGCAGCTTGCTTCATGTACCTGTTACAGTTCAAAACGAACAGAGCTTGCCGTCCATATTGAAAAATGCTCTTTCCTTTGCTGATGAAAAATTGGATGAAGTAAATGAACTCGCTCAATATGCAAAAGGGAAAAGAACGATCGATGATTTAAAACAATATGACCGCTCTTATACGGATTTTATCCATTCTTCCTTTCGGACAAATGAGAAGGTTCAAGAGGCCGCCAAAAATATCGGAGCATATCCAACGAAACGCTTGGATTATACCGAACGGCAAAAACTGCATAAAAAAAGATGGAATCTGCCGATTTTACCAACTACTACGATCGGAAGCTTTCCGCAGACGAAAGAAATCCGGCAAATCCGCTTAAAATGGCGGAAAGGCGAATATTCAAACGAGCAGTATGAATCGGTCATCAATAATGAAATAAAAAAATGGATTGACATTCAAGAGCAGCTCGGTTTAGACGTATTCGTCCATGGGGAATTTGAACGGACCGATATGGTCGAATTTTTCGGGGAAAAATTAAATGGAATTGCTGTTACGAATAACGGCTGGGTGCAATCATACGGGTCACGATGCGTGAGACCGCCGATTATTTACGGAGATGTAGCATTTGATCAGCCGATGACCGTAAAAGAAAGCGTATATGCACAATCACTGACAAGCAAGCCTGTTAAAGGGATGCTGACAGGACCTGTCACGATCCTAAACTGGTCATTTGTGCGCAATGACATCGACCGTATAAGCGTTCTTCGCCAGCTCGCCCTTGCCATTCGCGAAGAAGTGCTAGCTTTAGAGAAAAATGGAATAGGCATGATTCAAGTTGATGAGCCTGCATTACGTGAAGGATTGCCTCTGAAACAATCAAAACAAAAAGAATATATCGAAGGAGCTGCTGAAGCCTTCAAGCTCGCCACCAGCTCTGTTCGTCCGGAAACACAAATCCATACTCATATGTGCTATTCGCAATTTGAGGATATCATGGAGGCAATTGATGACCTTGATGCGGATGTCATTTCTATTGAATCTTCCCGAAGCCATGGAGAGCTTGTTCATGCTTTTGAAACGTATCAATATAAAAGAGAGATTGGCTTAGGCGTATATGACATTCACAGCCCGCGAATTCCATCCGTTGAAGAAATGGCAAAAAATATCGACCGCGCCTTAGCAGTGCTTGACGTGCGCCAGTTTTGGGTTAACCCTGACTGCGGACTAAAAACAAGATCAGTGGATGAAACGATTAGTGCTTTAAAAGTCATGGTCGAAGCTGCGAAAACCTATCGAGAAAAAATAACTGCTGCACAAATTTAAGAAAAGTATGGCCCGATTCTCTCAGCAGTCAAATCCCGATAAAACCGGCAGAAATGTCAGTTTCTATACTTTCATTTAAAAAAGGAGCCTTGCCGCTCCTTTTTTACGTTTATAAAAGAAATCCCCTTTCGCCGACTTTCAAAAGCCGATCCTATATGTAAATATTTTATATCCACAAAATCTTATTGAAAAAAATGTTTCACATCGTTGCTTTCTTCAGTTGAGCTGCACTTTCCTTAACATCATCCGCTAGACAAATGGCAGAAATGACGGAGATGCCGTCTGCTCCGCTAGCGATCACCTGACCGGCGTTGGCGATGTTGATCCCGCCAATTCCGACAATAGGGATGTCGATCCCTTGTTTGCGCATGCTTTCAATCAATTTTGGACCTTGTGGCTTTTTTGCATCCTCTTTCGTGTTTGTAGAAAAGATTGGCCCCACACCGATATAATCAGCGCCTTGGACAACCGCCTTTTGCGCCTCTTCAATTGTATGTGCAGAAACGCCTAAAATTTTGTCACCGATTTTTTTCCGGACAAGATCAGCCGGTTCATCCTCTTGCCCGATATGAACGCCGTCTGCATCTAGTTCAATAGCCAGATCAACGTCATCGTTGACAATAAATGGAATGTGATGTTTTTGGCAAATAGCCTGCAGCTCTTTTCCAAGCCGCCATTTTTCTTCGCCTGTTAAAGCCCACGCACCTTTTTCACGGTATTGAAAAAGCGTAATTCCGCCTGCAATCGCCTCTTCAAGCACATCAGCAGGCTTCCTTTTGCAGTTTACACTGCCCATAATAAAATACACCTTTAGCAGCTCCCGCATTTTATTTGCCGACACTCGCGCCATGTTTATCACCTTTGCTTTATTTTTTTATAAAAGACCCTTTTTTCAGCAACTCGTCTCCCGTCACCTTTGCCAGCTGGTTCAATAATTCGATTTGAAAGCTTCCAGGACCTTTTTCTTCCGTTAAATCAAATGCGATTTCTGCAGCGACCCCATAAGTGACGAGGCTGGCTACTGAAGCAGCAAGAAAGTCCTTTTCAACGGCTGAAAAAGCACCGATAATGGAAGTCAATAAACAGCCTGTTCCGGTAACTTTTGTTAAAATTTGATGGCCGTTTTGAATCAAATACGTTGTCTTCCCATCCGTTGCCACGTCTTCTTTTCCGGTAATGACTGCAACTGTATTCAGCTCTTCGGCCGCTTTTTTGGCCAGCGAAACAGGATCAGCAGCTGAATCCGCCGCATCCACCCCTTTCATTGCAAGCTTTTCACCTATCACATTGGCAATTTCAGGTGCATTCCCGCGAATAACTGAGATGCGAACCTCCTTTAATATTTCCCGAACAGCTTCCGTCCGGTAAGGGGTGGCGCCCGCACCGACAGGATCTAAAATGACTGGAACCCCGTGTTCATTCGCTGATTTTCCTGCAATGATCATTGCTTCGATTACTTCAGGAGATAATGTGCCAATATTTAAAACGAGCGCGCCGGATATTTTCGCCATATCCGCAACCTCTTCCTTTGCATACGCCATAACCGGAGAAGCGCCGATCGCCAGCAAACCGTTTGCAGTAAAGTTGGTGACGACGACATTCGTAATGTTGTGGACGAGAGGATTTTGGGCGCGAACCTTTTCTAGCGCCAAAATCAATTGTTCTTTATTCATTTTCTCACTCCTTCTAGAAAGCTAAAGCACCTTGTCCAAGCTGCAAAGTGCATCATGGATTAGAAATTATTCCAACAACTGCCGTAATTCCCCAACAAATTCGAACGATAAGACAGAAGAATTTGTATTTTCAGGTTGATGCCAAAAGTTCCGTACCTGCTTTTTTATGATAATTTCTGCCAATTATTATACTCTCTTTTTATTTACAATCCAAATTTTCGTCTTCTTCATGAAAAATTTGCTCTTTATCCGCCTGCAATTGTTCATTTTAACATGACACTTTTTATGATATAATTTCAAATAAAACAATAATTTCGAATCAATATGCATGTTATTGAAAGAATATACATCTTTCATTTATAATAGACCAGTGAATGTCGAAACGAATTTCATTCTTTGATTCATTTATAAGGAGGTACTTATGAAAAAATATTTTAGCAAAATAATTGCACTTGCTGTTTTTATAAGCCTAATGCTTATACTTTCAGCATGCGGTGCAGGAGGTTCTGAAGACGATAAAGGAGCAAGCAGTGAGAAGAAAGAAACGTTAAAGGTTGTTACAAACGCAGCATACGCTCCGTTTGAATATATCGACAAAGGTAAAGTTGTCGGCTTTGATATTGATTTCATAAACGCTGTGGCTAAAGAGGCCGGTTACAAAGTAGACATTAAACATACCGGATGGGATCCAATGTTTGCTGAAGTTCAAAGAAAACAAGCTGACTTGGCAGCTTCCTCTGTGTCCATTACTGAAGACAGAAAGCAAACATACGATTTTTCTGTTCCGTATTTTGAATCAACTCTTATGATTTTAGTTCCTGAAGACAGTGATATTCAAAATGCGCTTGATCTGAAAGGCAAAAAAGTTGCTGTCCAAAACGGAACAACCGGTCAGACAGCCGCTGAAAAAATACTTGCCGGCGATGGAACGGTTAAAAAATTTGAAGACAACGTCCTCGCGATCATGGAACTTCTGAACGGAGGCGCAGACGCAGTTGTGGCCGATAACGCGGTTGTCAATGAATATATTAAAAATAATCCGGACAAAAAATTGAAAGCAATTAAAGATCCGGAAAATTTCGATTCGGAGTTTTACGGTCTAATGTTCGCGAAAGGAAGCAAATTAAAACCAGAACTTGACAAAGCGATCAATACACTGTTTGAAAACGGAACGTACAGTGAGATTTATAAAAAATGGTTTGGTGTCGAACCAGATATCGATATATTAAAAAATCAGCAATAATTTTCAGCATTCCACAGGTATTTTGCTTGTCCGGAATGCACGCGGGGAGATATATGTATGAATTTTCGTTTTGATCTCATAGCTGAATATGCACCCTTTTTCTTCCAAGGAACGCTTGTAACAATTGGGCTCTCTCTTGGTGCAATCGCCATCGGCACCATTTTGGGTCTTTTTATCGGCATCGGGAAAATTGCTCAAAATAAATTTATTCGCCTGCCCTTTTCATGGTACGTTACATTTTTCAGAGGCACGCCTCTTTTTGTCCAGATGCTGCTCGTTCATTTCGGGCTCGTACCGCTGCTAATCGGTGATACGAATGGAATTATAGCAGCAATTGTTGCACTTTCTTTAAACTCTGCCGCCTACATTGCAGAGATATTCCGTGCAGGTATTCAATCGATTGATAAAGGACAGATGGAAGCTGCAAGATCTCTCGGTATGAGCCATAAACAGGCGATGCGCTATGTCATTTTGCCGCAGGCGACGAAACGGATGATTCCGCCTCTTGGCAATGAATTCGTCATTTTAATAAAAGAGTCGTCAATCGCCGCCATCATTGCCACCCCTGAGCTGATGTATTGGGGACGGGCTATGCAGGGGCAATATTATATCGTTTGGGAGCCATACCTCACCGTTGCGCTCATCTATCTTGTTCTGACATTGTCCTTAAGCAAATTATTAAGCTTTGTTGAAAGGAGAACAACAACCGGATGATTCAAGTAAAACATTTAAAGAAAAGCTTTGGGAATCTTGAAGTGTTAAAAGACATCAGTGTAGACATTAAAGAAAAAGAAGTTGTATGCGTCATTGGTCCATCCGGTTCAGGCAAAAGCACGTTTCTTCGCTGTTTAAACAAGCTTGAGGACATTACGGCAGGACAGGTTATCGTGAACGGTCAAGATATTACAAATCCAAACTTGGACATTAATAAAGTTCGCCAAGAGGTTGGAATGGTGTTTCAGCAGTTTAACCTATTTCCGCATAAAACAGTGTTGGAAAATATTACACTTGCTCCGATAAAAGTAAAAGGAGTCTCGGAACAGGAAGCAAACGAAAAAGCTTTGCAGCTGCTGAAAAAAGTGGGATTAAGCGAAAAAGCTTCAAGCTATCCAAGCGAATTATCAGGGGGCCAAAAACAGCGCGTTGCCATTGCCCGCGCTCTTGCAATGAATCCTAAAATCATGCTTTTCGATGAACCTACATCCGCCCTCGATCCAGAAATGGTCGGTGAAGTGTTAACAGTTATGAAAGAATTAGCGGCGGAAGGAATGACGATGGTCGTCGTGACGCATGAAATCGGATTTGCCAAAGAAGTGAGCGATCGAGTGATTTTCATGGACGGCGGATATATTGTAGAGGAAAACACACCTAGCGAGCTTTTTAACAATCCTAAACACGAACGAACAAAAGCTTTTTTAAGCAAAGTGCTGTGAATAAGGCAAGTATCCGGCATGCGGGTTGACTTAAACTCCTTTTCAATCAAATCTCATACGAATTCATTTCGGACAAGCCGAAAAGCTTGTCCTTTATCTTTTTCTCAATGGAGCTTCTCCCCTCTTACGCACTACGCACTCGTTCTTCATATATTATTTGCCATCAGCATCCAAAAGTGTTTGGACGGTAAGCCTTTCGTATATTTCCCAGCCTGAAGTTCCTGCTTGGAAGTACTATTTGAATTGTCGTAGCATCGCGGCTTGTACCAAAGTTGTTCAGTTTTTGAAGACTGACATTTCTCATCTTGGATTAGAAAGCAGAAGGCACAGATGCCGATAACACATCCAATTTTTTTAGGTCAGTAACTTTTTTTCTAAAAAAAAACAGGGTCTAAGACCCTGTAAGCAAAAAAACATTAAATTTCATATTTAAACTCACGGTATGCATCGATCAAAAGGAAAATTGCCGTTATGATATGCATCACCATTCCAACAATCGGAATCCATGCAATGCAGGAAGTAATAATTCCTAAAATGCTGCCATGCTTGTTTTTATTTGTTATAATGGCAAAAATCAACGTCACAAGGTGCAGTACAAACATAAACGCCAAAGGCGTCCATAGGAAAGATAATATAATCGTTCCACCTATAACTGGAATTCCGAAAAATGCTTCAAGACCCCCGCTTACCCATTTTAAAATGTTGACTACTGACATATAAATCCACCTCTGTATCCGTTTTTTCAATATACGAATTTGCGAATTGAAATGTTTCAAACATTCTTCAGCCCGGCACAAAAACTATTTTTGCAAGACAATTCATCTTGTTAGAGTTTTCACAATTTTTATTTTATGATAAAATCTTACAACAAAATAAATTTTAACGGGAGTTTATGGAGATGACATATAAACTTTTATTTTTGGACATAGACGGAACAATTTTGACACCGGATGATCAAATTCAAGAATCTACGAAAAGAGCTGTAGCTGAAGTTCAGAAACAAGGTGTAGAGGTCTTTCTGGCAACAGGGAGACCTTTGCATGAAATTTCGCATATCGGCAAAGAGCTGAACGTTCAATCGTTTATTGGCTATAACGGCGCATTTACGGTTTATAGGGGCCGCGAGATTTTAAAAGAGCCGATGAATCCAGATCTTGTTCAAAACTTTGTGCATACCGCCAAACACCATGGACATGAGCTCGTCATGTATACAAGAGAAAAAAATGTCCTTAGCTCGTTTGATTCCCCTGCTATGAAAAATTTCATTCAAAAATTTCATTTACAAAAAAATGAGTTGTTTTCATATGATATCATCGATCAAGTTTTAGGAATGACGATATTAAATTTAGCTGATCGCGATGTTTCTCTTTATGAAAAAGACGATCTTATATACTTATCCCAAGTGAATATCGAAGGCCTGGCCCAATGCTACGATGTCATTAGGGAAAAGGTCAATAAGGGCAAAGCTGTCAAAGCAATATTAAATTATCTTGGCGTGCCAAAAGAAAGCGCCATTGCCTTTGGCGATGCCATGAATGATAAAGAGATGCTCTCAATAGTCGGCGAAGGTTTTGCAATGGGGAACGCAGATCCAAACCTTTTGCCATATGCAAAGCACCAAACAACAGACGTAACAAATTCCGGTGTCTATCACGGTTTGAAAAAGCTTGGTCTCGTTGAATAAGTAAGAAGACTGTGTAAATAGTCTTTTCCCTGCCAAATAGACAGTTGTAAAAAAAGATTATGCAAAACTGTGTTTCGGTATTCAGCTGGAGCACAATGCAAAAATTGTTCATGATGTTGTTTTACAGTGAGAAAAATACAACATTTCTATTTTAAGGAAAAAAAGGACTCGATGCAGCGTGATCCAGGCAGATGTCTTTGCCAAAACGGCTGCCATGTGACCGAGTCCTTCTATTCTGCTTAGACGAATACCAGAAAAGAGAAAACTGGTCTTCCCTCATCTTCAAAACGAAGTGAGTCATCTTTGTTCACATTGGAGAGAAAAAACGGGCGATGAAGGTTTTGCGGCAGGGAGAGGACCGAATTTATTTGACGAAATAAACTGAAAGGTCAGGAAATGTGCTCCTAATTATGAGCGTGAACCGATACAATATATATTCCTTTATCCGCATAAAAAGAAACGATTAGACTATTATTGAAATCATGAGCAATCGATTGGTGTTCAGAATTACTGGAACATACTGAGTTAACTTTATTGCATATAGTTTATGAAGGTGTATTTATTTTATCCTCATGAGTGGAAAGGAGAAAAAGCTTTGATAAAAGCAATTATTTTTGATTTCGACGGTTTAATTATAGACACAGAGACTCCCTGGTTTGAGGCTTATAAAGAAACTTTAGGTTATTATAATGTTGATTTGCCCCTTGAACAATATGTAAAAAGCGTTGGGTCAGATAATACAGTACTTTACGAGTTTTTCAAACAACAATTGGGAGAAAGCTGTAATATTGAGGAAATTGATGCCAAAGCAGAAAGCATTTATAAAGAAAAGATGAAAACACCTCAGGCACGTGAAGGTGTAAAGGATTATTTGCAAGAAGCAAACAATTTAGGATATAAAATTGCTATTGCTTCAAGCTCCACAAGGGAGTGGGTAACTCATTATTTAGATGAACTTGGGGTGTTAAACTATTTTAATACTATTATCACACAGGATGATGTTGAGAAGGTAAAACCGGCACCTGATTTGTATTTAAAAGCAGTTGATGCCTTAAACATCAGCTCAAATGAAGCATTAGCATTTGAAGATTCTTTAAATGGGCTCCAAGCAGCTCTAGCTGCTGGACTGAAATGCGTAATTGTGCCAAATCCAGTAACGGAGTCTTTACCTTTCGAAAATTATGATTTGCGACTTCATTCCATGGCAGAAAAAAGTTTGAGCGATGTCATAAAATTTATTGAACAATAAAGAATTAAAATCTCGTATTAATGCTAAGCTCTATCAAATAATATTTGATAATTCGCTAGATAAAGAACCCCCCAAGGAGGTCCTTTATCTAGCTGCTTCCTCAATGAACACCACCTGCAAATGTTTTCGTGAAATCATTTACGTGTGCACTCATTTCTTTATAACGAGTCCAATGAAGATAATGATTTCCTTCTAAAGTAACTATTTTACTGTAGTTGAACAATTTTCATAACAATAATTACCATACCAAAAGAGACAAACAGGGTACCCCTTATGCCACATGAAGCTGTTTTTTAACGACATCAATGGGAATATCTTGTTTCGCTGCATCGTAAATAAACTCCACGAGGCTATGTCCTTTCTTCTTTCGAAGGAAGTCAAGCCCGGTAGAGAAATCGCTGTTGGATTCGACCATACTGTACACATAAGCGAGTTGCACCAAGATCCAATACCGTTTCACCGCCCGACGTTGACGAACGCGGTTCCCATCGAGCTTCAGCTGGTCTTTCGCTTGTCGAAAAAAGCATTCGATCGACCAACGCTGGGCATAGTAGCGCAAGATCTCTTCATCGCTTAGCTCCCGGTCGGTGCTCAAGACGCAGTGAAGATGTTCAGGTGTCATCGGCTGATCGGCTTTCCAAGCCAACAACACAACGGCATCATCGAGACCTTTCAGCGCTCCCTCGTAGCGATACACGCGATAACGCTCTTCTCCCACCGTGACGAGATGGGTGTCGTTCGGTTCGATATAGCGGGCAAACTGTTTGGCTTGGATGGCGATGCCTTTTGGATAAAGAACCCGATTCGTCTTGAGCATCGCAATGACGTGGAATCCTTTTTTCAGGCAGGCTTCCACGAGTGTTTTCGATGGGTACCAAGAATCCATCAGCACATAAACAGAACCGTGCACATCCAAAGAAGAAAGCATCTCGATGGCCCATTGACCCTTGCTTTTCCCATCCGCCTTGTCGTAGAGGCGAAACGCAAAGGGAAAGGCTTGCGTCATCGTATGAACCATGAGCCAGACGAGAGAGTGTCCCCAAATCGACTTTTTGTCCGCGTGAGAATAATGCCAATTACACCCTTCAATAGCGTGTTTCGCCTGTGACGAAGGCTTCGTTTTTCGGCAGATCGTATCATCGATCGAAACAAAAATGGGGTGATTCTTTCGCTTGGCCGTTCGTTCCACATGACGAAGCATCCACTGCTGGAGTTTGCGAAGCAAGATTTCTTCATCCCAAGGGCTTTTCGTGAAAAAATGGCTCAGTGTCGTTCGATGGTTGGGATGAAAGCTCTCATGATGCAGATCGGTCAAGGTTCCCACAAATCCTTTCGTTGTCAGCGCATCGATAATATGAACGAGATGCTTCATGACCGGCTTAGAGAAATAAAGGGCCAGCCCCAACATTGCGAAAAACTTGTCGATTCCTTGGTGATGTGGTAGTCTATTCATGAGACATGAACCTCCTTGAGAATGGTTTGGTGACACATCTATTCTAATCAAGGAATCGGGTTCATGTCTCCTTTTTTGTTCGGATGTAAATTTATGTTAGTGAATTTGCTCATCTACAGTATTTTACTTGAAAAACTGCGGCTTAATTTCGTTTGATAAAACGTTACATTGGATTTCCCATCTTCGTTCACTCGATCTTCTTTCGAAGTAAAAATCAAGACAAAGGATACAACAAGAAGCAAATGAAATAAAAAATATATTGAGCAAACAGTCAATTTAACTTTCCCGCCTGATATGCCTGGTCATTGTTAAATTCTCTTCGGAATAAGTACCTTTTTCAGCTACTAGGAAGGAAATCATCAGGAATGATATATAATGCCAATCGTGCAATTCCAATTGGTGAAAACATACTTCATATATTCGGACATTGTTGGAGCTGACTCGCCGAAATACTCTAAAACCTGCGGCAAGGTGAAATCAATCCCTATAACTGCTTTCACTTCATCTGGGTATGCATTAGCATAATACATGCTGTATATGCCAGAAATAGAGTGCGGCATCAATATGTAAGGACCTTCTATATTTGATTTTAAAGCGGTTCTAATTCCCTCCACTATATTTTCCACTGTTCGTTCCTTATTCGTTACGTTGCTCCAACCATATCCAAAGCTCTCTACTACGACCACTTTATGATTCTTTGCCAATTCATTTACTAAGGGGTCGAAATCTAACACGGGAGCTGCTGTGCCTAAACCGCTTAATAACACAATCGTGTTTTCTCCATCACCTTTTGTATAAACGTGCATATTCTTTCCATCTACTTCAACTAATTGTCCTAATGGTGGATATTTTGCTTATACACTGTCATGATGTGATGGAAAACGCCTCAAATCAGAGCCGCTGTAATCATAAACAAAAAAATATTTTTTGGAATTATCCAAAATCAAGATTTCTTTTTACTGTTCATTCTTTCACTTCTCTCTATAAAACATTCTATTGATCGGCTATGCCAACGCCATTCGAACCATCTCTCCCGCCCTGATTCCTTTGCAATAAGCCAATTGCTTGCAGAGGTTAAACAAAAATAAAAAACGCGAATTTTCTAAAGGGTGCTTTTCGTCAATAAGGAAGCAGAGCCTTTTTCTTAATAATGACGAAATGTTTGCTCTTTTCGTTTCAAAAAAATCCCCTCTAAGTATATGGGCCTTGTCCACTGTCTACTTAAAGAATATCTTATCAAAATTGGTTCTTTTTTCTTTTACCTTGTCAAAAAATATTTATATAAAAATATTTGAATTCGAGATATTTTTCGGTTATGATAATATCAAAACAAAAGGAGGAAAATAAAAAATGGCAAATTTTCAATTAGATAAGGTGCACAGCTCTATTTCTTTCCAAGTAAAACACTTAATGGTTTCCAAAGCAAAGGGAGAATTCACTCAATTTGATGTAGAAGTTGACGGCGATGTTGATCAGCTCGAATCTGCAAAAGTAAAAGTAACAATTCAAGCTTCTTCTATTGACACAAAAAATGAAGACAGAGACAACCATCTTCGTTCCGGGGATTTTTTTGATGTCGAAAACTATCCGGTCATCACGTTTGTCAGCGAATCTATTAAAAAGGTTTCCGACGATGACTATGAAGTAACAGGAAAATTGACAATTAGAAATGTTACTAGAACCGAAACATTCAAAGTAGAATTCAACGGTCAATCGAAAAACCCGTTGGACGGAAGCATTGTCGCAGGATTTGATGTAGAAGGAAAAATCAATCGCGAAGATTATGGTTTAACATGGAACGCTGCTCTTGAAACAGGAGGATTCCTCATCGGCAAAGATGTAAAATTATTCGGCAGCTTCGAATTTGTCATTAGCTAATCTTTCGCAGGCAAGTGATTTGCCCTTTGCCGCACATGGCGGCTGAGGGCTTTTATTTTAAGAAAATGTAGCAAAAAATGTCATTCATACCTCTCTAATGAAAAATCCCCCTGCTTATAAAGTTTACTTTTCTTTTATTTTTTGTTATTATTCATAATATTTCAACCGGAGAAGGAGGAAAACAGCATATGTCCCATCAATCATTGCAACGCCACTTGCCGCCTTACCGAGCAGATCATGTAGGCAGTCTGTTAAGAACAGACCGAATTAAACAAGCCCGATTGAAAAAAGCAAATGGGGAAATAACAGCTGAGCAATTAAGAGAGGTGGAAAACGAAGAAATCACACGCATCGTCGAAAAACAAAAGGAAATTGGCCTCAAAGCGGTGACAGACGGCGAATTCCGAAGAGCTTGGTGGCACTTTGACTTCCTTGAAAATTTAGTAGGTGTGGAAGGATACGACACAGAGACCGGAATCCAATTCCATCAAAAACAAACAAAATCTCATTCTATTAAAGTTGTTGACAAACTAGATTTCAACGGCCATCCGATGCTTGAAGATTTCAAGTTTCTAAACAGCATCGCTTCCGGCCATACAGCCAAAATGACTATCCCGAGCCCGAGCATGCTTCATTTCAGAGGGACGATTGAAAAAAGCGCTTATGAAGATCAAGACGAGTTTTTCCACGATTTAGCCCAAACGTATAAAAAAGCGATTCAAGCATTTTACGATGCCGGTTGCCGTTATTTGCAGCTGGATGATACATCATGGGCATATCTTTGTTCAGAAGAGCAAAAGGAGCAAATGCGGGCCCGCGGCTTAAATCCGGATACGTTAGGACAATTGTATGCGAAAACAATTAATGAAGCTGTTGCCAATCGTCCTGATGATATGAGAATTACGATGCACATATGCCGAGGCAATTTCCGTTCCACTTGGATTTCATCCGGCGGCTATGAGCCAGTGGCGGAAATATTGTTTGAAGGCGTAAATGTGGACGGCTTCTTTTTGGAATACGACAGCGAAAGAGCCGGCGGCTTTGAACCCCTTCGCTTCGTAAACCGGTCAAATTTATCCATCGTTCTCGGCTTGATCACGTCAAAATTTGGAGAATTAGAAAATAAGGATGAAATTAAACGGCGCATTGATGAAGCATCCCGATTTGTTGATCTCAATCAGCTTTGCTTAAGCCCTCAGTGCGGTTTTGCATCAACTGAGGAAGGAAACCTGCTCACAGAGGACGAGCAATGGGCAAAACTTCGCCATGTCGTAGAAATTGCCGAAGAGGTTTGGAAATAATCGTTTACTAAAGAAATACTTACATAAGTGTGTAATGTTAAGAGCCTGTCGAACGTGAATTTCGTGCAATGAACTATCGATTAAGCGAGGCTTGCGGACAGAATGTGGCGGAATTTCGATAAAGGGCAGCAGCTTGCTTTACCTATATTGATTGGTTTCATCGTTCATTCCGAAGCAATTGCAGCATGTAAGAGTTCCAAATTGAACCTTTTTCTGCTTTGCGAAAGCTCTATTCGGGTTATGCATCAAGAATCAATATTTCTAGAAATGATACCCGTAAATTGCAGCAGCTCTGTTTTTCTTTTGGAAAATTTGATTGCAAATCGCCGACAATTTATTTTTGCAAAATAAGGTGCTGCCCGCTCATCAGTTTATTTAGGAAAATCACCGTAATGACCAGTTTCTTCCGTTCTATTATTCTGGAAAATATGTAAAAAAGGGGGGGCTAATAAGTCGATTTTACGGCTTATTAGCCCCCATTAATGTTTTAGAAACGTTGATATATCGGTGTTTATGATTTTTTGTTTTCAATGGCGATTTTACTTTCTAAGAGCCCCTTTTTCTTTTTGACAGCATCACCATCAGATGTTTCTGAGCAATTTACGAACTTAACAGCAAATATTTATGCTTTACAGCAGAGCTTAATTCGTCGGGAGAGCCTTCAAACACGATCGAGCCTTTGTTTAAAATATATATGCGGTCTGCAAGCTCAAGCGCCATCGATAAATTTTGTTCAACTAAAAGCATTGTAAGACCTTGCTTCTTTAATTCACGAATAATCCGTTTCACTTCCTGAACCATCAATGGGGACAATCCTTCTGACGGCTCGTCAAGCAGCAGTAATTTAGGATTCGTTAGCAAAGCGCGTCCAATTGAGAGCATTTGCTGCTCTCCTCCGCTCAAAGCCCCTCCCATCGATGCTTCTCTTTCTTTCAGCCTTGGAAACGTGTCATAAATTTGTTCTAATGTCCAGCCATTTTCGGCAGGCCTATAAGTGGTCATTAAATTCTCCTTTACAGTCAAATTCGGAAATATTCTTCTCCCTTGCGGAACAAGAGCAACGCCTAATTTCGAAACCTGGAAGCTCGTCTTTGATTGAATTTCCTGTTCTTCAAGCACAATTTTTCCTTTTTTTGATTGAATGATTCCCATGATAGAATGAATCGTTGTTGTTTTCCCCATTCCGTTTCTTCCCAGCAGGACGGTTACCTTGCCTTGTTCAACCGTTAACGAAACATTATGGAGGACGTGGCTGTCGCCGTAAAATGTATTTAAATCTGAAATTTTAAGCATGTGCTGCCGCTTCCTCCTTTCCAATATATATTTCGTTCACCCTCCTGTCGTTTCTCACTTCATTTGGATCGCCGTCAATGAGAATTCCTCCGTCATATAAAACGACCATTCTATCCGCCAGTCCAAATACGACCTCCAAATCATGCTCAATAATTAGAACGGTCAAGTCCTTCGGCAAATTGTGCAGCAAATCGACAATATAATCCGTTTCCGCCTGCGACATGCCGGCAGTCGGCTCATCTAATAATAAAACTTGCGGATTGATCGCAATGCCAAGCAAAATTTCGATTTGCCGTTGTTCGCCGTATGACAGCTTTTTCACTATTTCATTTGCACGCTTTTCCAATCCCCAAGTTTTGATCAATTGGTTTGCTTCCTCGAAAAGCTTCGGGTATTTTTTTTCGTTTCTCTTTTTAAACCACACGTTTTGCAAATGATGTTTCCGCTGTAAAACTAATAATAAATTGTCAAGCACCGTCAGTTCGTTCAACAAATTGTTTCGTTGAAAGGTGCGAACGATTCCGGCGTTTGTCCGTTTAAAGTTGGCAACATTCGTTATATTTTCTCCTTTATAATAAATGGACCCGCTGCTCGGCTTCAGGTCGCCGGTTAAAATGTTGAAAAAGGTCGTTTTCCCGGCTCCATTCGGACCGATAATGCCTATCCGCTCACCTTTTTTCACTTCCAATGAAACATCCTTAAGAATTTCAAGACCGCCAAAATGCATGCCGACGCGATCAATCTTCAAGATTACAGGATTCTCCATGCCCCATCCCTCAATTCTTCACATCATTGTTATACAACGCATTGGATTTTTTTCCGGAAATAGCTGACAGCTTGTTGGATTTTGAAAATGACTGAAAGAGCAATTTTCCAAGCCCGACAATTCCTTTTGGGAAAAATACGACAAACAAGATAAAGATAATCCCAATAATCATCATCCACATGGTCGTATAAGAGCTGACAATCGTTTCTAAAATGACGATAAATGCTGCTCCCAAAACGGGCCCGATCATTGTTCCGGAACCGCCGATAAGAACCATAATTAAAACAGAGCCAGACATCGTCCAATATACATCGCTAGGCGAAATGAAGCTGTTAAAGCTTGTATATAACGATCCTGCTACTCCGCCGAGCCCGCCGGCTAAAACAAATGCGGCAAGCTTATATAGTGTTGTATGATAGCCCATCGATTTCAATCTTGTTTCGTTTTCGCGAATCCCTATTAATACTTGCCCAAAAGGAGAGTGTACGATGAGGCTTAAACCGCCGTAGATCAATATAAACAAAAGCAATATCAAATAATAAAAGTAAACCGGGTTTGAAAAATCAAGTGATCCAATTAAAGGGCTTGGAATGCCTGATAATCCGTTTGAACCGCCCGTGATAGTCGTTGACTGGTGGACAAATGAATAAATCATTTGCGAAAAAGCCAATGTTAACATAAGAAAATAAAAGCCGCTCACCTTTACGCAAAAAATTCCGATGATGGCGGATGCAATGATTGCAGCCGCAAGTGAGGCGAAAAGAGTAAGGAAAAAGTTTGGAGATATCTCCCTTGCAAGAATTGCGGACATATAAGCCCCGATTCCAAAAAACGCCGCATGGCCAAGCGAAACCAGCCCGGTATATCCGACCAAAATATTTAAACTAAGAGCGAAAATAGCTAAAATTAAAATTTCAGTTACCAAATTTAAATAAAACAAAGAAAAGATAAAGGGGGAAAAGATGAGCAACATAACTGCGGCAATAAGAACGAAACCTTTTTTGTTCAATGCTTAACCACCTGCCTTCCGAGCAATCCGTTCGGTTTGACGATTAAGACGACCGCCATTAATCCGAAAACGACGAACAAGCTTAACTCAGGAACTAAAAATCGGCAAAAAGTCTCAACAATCCCAATCGTTAAGCTGGCCACAAACGTTCCAGCGATCGACCCTAAGCCCCCTATAACGAGAACAACTAATGCCAAAATAAGCGTTTAGAATTCCATGCTTGGATAAAGCCCGAGGATCGGCGCAGCAATGACTCCGCCAAAACCTGCTAAATATCCCCCTATGAAAAACACGACGGTAAAAACTAGTTGAATATTTACACCTAAAGCACATATCATCTCTTTATCGCTCAGTCCAGCGCGAATGATCGCCCCCCAGCGCGTTTTTTCTTGAATGAACCACAACAGCCCCGCTAAAATTAAACCTATTGCAATTACAGCTAAACGATAGACAGGAAAGGCTTGATTAAATAAGGTTACCGTACCTGATAAACTTTGAGGCAAAGGGATCGATAAAACATCCGATCCCCATATCGCCGCTGTCATATCATGAATGACATACGCAAGCCCAAATGTTAACAATACTTGTGACAGGTGCCCTAGCTGATAAGTTGGCCGCAATAAGATCATTTCAATAATGAGAGAGCAAACAGCTACTGCTAAAGGTGCAATGATTAAGGCAAGCCAAAAATTTTGTCCAGAATGGACGGTAATCGAATATGAGACATAAGCTCCTATCATATACAACGATCCATGCGCCAAGTTCAATACTCCTAAAATGCCAAAGACGAGCGACAATCCGCATGTAATGACGAAGAGCAAAAGCCCGTATGAAATGCTGTTTACTAGCTGCGCCCCGATAATATCCATGATTATCACCTCTTTTTTTATCTATTTTCCTGGATCTCTCACCTCTTCAATAATTTCGATCACTTCGTTTTCCGTCTGTCCATTCACAAGCTTGGTTTCAATGATATACATGTTTTGAATAACGTGGTGGGTCTCCTTGTCAAACTTAATCGGGCCTCTCGGGCTTATGAATTCAACATTAGAAATCGCTTCTACCACTTTATCTGGATCTGAGGCGTCGCCGTCAAGCGTTGTCAGCGCTTCTGCAATAATTTTGGCAGCATCATAGCCTTCCAATGCTTCAATGGTCGGGCGTTCATTATATTTCTTTTCAAAAGCCTCTTTAAACTGTCTATTTTCTTCTGTTTTTATACTATAATCCCAGAAAATAGAGGAAATTGTTCCAACTCCTGCGTTTCCTTGTGATTTCCGCACGTCCTCTGAAACAAGCCAGCCGGAACCAATTAATTTCTTATCTTCTTTTAACCCGAATTGATCGTATTGCTGAACAAATCTCACCGCATCACTTCCTGCGAAAAATGCATATACTGCTTCAGCCTTTGCATTTTTAATCGTGGTCAAATAAGAGGAATAATCATTGTTTCCGAGAGGCGGGTAAACTTCACCGACAATTTTTCCTCCTGCGGCAGTATAAGCTTCTTTAAACGCTTCAGATACTTCCCGTCCAAACGCATAATCTGCTGCTGCAATGTACATTGTCTTTCCTACGTTATGAAACGCCCATTCTCCTAATGAATTGCCAATCTGCCACGAGGAAAAAGAAGAACGCCAAATATAGTCACTTCGTTTGCTTCTCGTTAAATCATTTCCTCCCGCATGCGAAACAAGGAACGGAATTTTTTTCTTATCCACTTCATCGCGAATGGCATAGGCTACCGCCGTGCTTACCGTTCCTGTTAAAATGTCCACTTTATCTTGATCAATCAATTTTCTCGCTTTCCTTAATGCTACTTGCGGATCAGCTTCACTGTCTTCTTTAATAATTTCGATTTTTTTGGATCCAATTTTCCAATCAATGCTGTCAAAATACAGCTCCATACCTTTGTGCAAATGCTTTCCAAGTGAAGCATAAACCCCCGAATCTGGAAGCAGCACACCAATTTTTATTGTTCCTCCGCTTTTGCTCCCGCCTTCTTCTTTTTTCGATGTTGACTGAATCGCGCTGTTGCCACAAGCCGATAAAACGGCTAAGAAAACAACCAGCATAATCAAAAATAACTTCTTTTTCATCAAAATCCCCCCGTACTTGTCAAGTAAAACGCTTTCAAAATTCGCCTCCCGTTTTTAAAACGCTTTCATTTTCCTGGGTATCTTTTCTCCTCCCTTTTCCTCCGGAACTAATATTTCAAATATTATAATATATCTGAATTTTTAAAATTTCAATATTTTTTATTCATTTCGTCAAAAAAACATATAGTTAATGAAATCTATGATCGTCGCAGAAAACGCTGGAAATTCTTGTTTTTCTCATCATTCAATCTTCATTTTTTCTTTAATAACGAAAATTTTATTATTTATTTTTTTTACACTCGTCATACAAACAAATGGCTTAATGAATAAATTTTATTCGTAATTGTTTAAGAAAGACAGATGATTATCCTAAGCTTTTATTTGCAGAGGACTTTCCGCAAAAAAATAAGCATTAAAAGTGATGCCCATCGTAACCCAAATAAAAAAACCTAGGGACTCTTAAAATTCCCTAGGGATTGCCTTTACAATATGACTGTTATGCCCACCACATTTCAGCAACTTCTTCTTTAAAAAGAATTTGCTTTAATAAGCTTACTGCCTTTCCTAATCCTTCATCAATGGATGCCAGCATATCCTCATGTTCAATTGAAAGAACATAATCATATCCGGCAGCACGCAAGGCACTTACAATATCCTTCCACACTTTTTCACCTTGGCCATAGCCAACCGACCGAAATGTCCATGATCGGTCCAAAATTTTACTGTAATGCTTTGTATCTAAAACGCCATTCACTTGTATATTTGCTTGATCCAAATAAGTATCTTTAGCGTGTACATGAAATATGGCATTTTCACGTCCTAATTTTTTTATTGCTTCAACAGGATCAATGCCTTGCCAAATGAGATGGCTTGGATCAAAATTCGCTCCAATACTTGGCCCTACATTTTCTCTTAACTTTAATAAAGTTTCAGGATTGTAAACAATAAAACCTGGGTGCATTTCAAAAGCAATTTTATAAAATCCCGTTTGAACGTACAGCTCCCCCGCCGACAACTAGATGATTATAAAGCAATACTTTTTCTACTTTTTTAAAAATTAATTGTTTGTAAAACTTTATTAGCGTTAAAAGGGAAAAAAGGTTTTTAGAATAAAAAACAAATTGTTATATATTCCGAGGCGGCATTTTAAATGATTGACAAAGTCAATTCTTCAAACTACGCAACACATTGTATCCGATGGCAAATATCCAATCACAGCAATAACTGAACCATTGGGTGCCAATAGAAAAAAACCGGGTTTCTGGTCATAACAGGTAATCCAATATTATTCATCCAGACAGTTTAGCAGTCTTTTTTTCAGCAAAATGCAGATGTAAAGTGTAAAATATACTGCCAATTGCAAGAGACATCCAGCATACATGCACGTGTACAGTAATGAAATATTGAAAAACAAAACTCGAACAACTCTCCGATCAAAAATTAGAATTTTTTATTTATGAATGCCTATTGGATCTTACTATGAAATAATTTGAAATCGACATCGCCTTAATCTGCAATTAAAGCCCCAAATTTATCATTCAATTACCGCTCATTTAACTTCATTCAAATGCTAAATGAACAGTTACGGATAGACGGCTGAATGACTTTATTAAAAAAAAAGAACCCTTGATGCTTTATAAGCAAGGGCTCGTTTTTCCACTGAATTATGCCGGTACCGCATAAATAATATATCGCTGTGGCGCATTTCCAATATAACCGAACGGATAGCATGTTGTTAACGTTAAAACTTCGTTTGGAGCAGTAGATCGGATCACTGTTCGATCATCGGCATCAACAATCTCTGTTTCTTGAATTAAATATGTGAAACGACCATACTCCATTTCAACAATGAGTTCATCTCCAATTTTTAAATCGCCAACATTGCGAAAAACTGTATCCCGATGTCCTGATAAAACGATTTGGTCGTTTTGCCCAGAAAAAGCAGTGCCTCTGTAATGACCGACGCCTTTCTCCAATTCGTCTTCATCCGTCCCCTCAACGATCGGCAATTGTGCTTTAAGTTTCGGGATGTGCAAAATGCCAATCACCTCGTCCATTTTCGGTTGAAAGTCGCTTGGTACAACTTCGCTTCTCTCCTTTTTCTTTAGACCTTCTGCACCAACAAGCTGATGGGCTTCCTTCAATGCCTCATTTTGTGCGCTGTGCATTGACCATAACTTCCATCCGCCATATGCGACACAAAACAAACCACAGCCAATAAACAAAATGGGCAGCCAATTTTTCACATGCATCCTCTTCCTTTAATTGAGACTGTTGTTAATTATTTTACCATAAAAAGTCGAGAAGACATCCGCTTCATTTTGCGGAGAAAACCAAAAAATAAAATAATCGGACCCCAGCTACTGTTCTTAGGGAAACCTGTTAAAGCAGCCCATAAAAATGCTAGGCGTCGGTCTGTTTTCAATTGATCTGAAATAAGTAAAAAAGTAAGAACGTCTCAAGGGCAGAATTTAAAATTGTTGTGAAGGACAAAGGGGCTTGTCTATAAGACTTTTTCGGCTTATAGACGTGCCCCTTTAAAAACGTTGATATTTGATGTTTTTTGTTTTCAATGGAGATTTGACTGTCTGAACAGCCCCAATATTGTCTATATTTCTTCAAACCCACATTAATTGACAAAAATGAAATTTGGCTCGTTCAAATATTTTTTTAGCTCGTTCAATGCTTTTTGTGCCAACACTCCGTCCATAATCCGGTGATCATAACTGAGCGATAACGCCATCATGGATGCAATTTCAATCGAATCATCGACCACAACAGTTTTTTTCTCGATTCGGCCGATGCCAAGAATACACGATTGCGGATGGTTGACAATCGGTGTAAACCATGCGCCGCCAGCTGATCCGATATTCGATATCGTACATGTAGAGCCTGTCATTTCATCCGCTTGAATGGAACCATCTCTTGCCTTTAGGGTAAGCTCGTGAATTTCTTTAGCAATTTGAAATAATGTTTTTTGGTCTGCATGCCGTATGACCGGCACGACAAGACCGCGGTCTGTATCAGCAGCAAAACCGATATGGTATTGTTTCTTCAAAATGATTTCTTCACGTTCTTCATGAAAGGAAGCGTTTAATTGCGGATACTTTTTCAAAACGATCGTCAACGCTTTCACAACATAAGCTAAATAGGTGAGTTTGATTGCTTCCTCTTCCGCAAACGATTTTATGCTTTGTCGATGCTGAACAAGCTTAGTAACATTCGCTTCATCAAAATGTGTTACATGCGGAATCGTCTTTTTCGAATGAACCATTGAACGTGCAATGAATTTGCGAATGTTTGAAAGCGGAATATATTCATCTTGTACCGAATTGGTCTTTGTTTCTTCCTTCTGATTTTTTTGCTGACTTTCCATCTCAGGCTGCTGATTTTTGCGCCTATTGATCACGGCCTCAATATCTTCTTTTAATATTTTGCCGTTTGGACCCGATGGAATTACCTCTTCAAGATTCACTTGATGTTCTCTTGCAAATTTGCGCACGGATGGAGCGGCCACTATGAATGAAGAATTTGTTTGCTTCTCTTTTTCCCGCTTCTTGTACTCGTTGCGAATATCTTCTTCCGTTACTTTCCCGTTTAAACCAGTCGGCTCCACAAGCCGCCAATCCACCCCTAGTTCTTTCGCTAATTTCTTCACTCGCGGCGTCGCCCTTTTCTCGACCTTTTGCTCCGTTGCTATTTGTTCTTCCGGTCTTTCATTCGTTTCTTCTTGTTTTATGTCTGGCTGCCCGTCGCGTTCAGCTGTTTCAATTGTTGCAAGCACTTCGCCGACAGATGCTGTATCTCCTCTTTTTTTACGGATTTCCTTCACGATTCCGCTTGCAGGTGCATGCAGCTCCGATACCGCCTTTTCCGTTTGAACTTCAACAAGTATGTCATTTTGCTCCACCTCATCCCCTTCAGACACATGCCAAAATGCAATTAAGCTCTCATTATATTCTTCCGACAATTGCGGCAATTTAATTTCAATAATCATGTTGGCCTCCTGTGAAAGAAATGGTAGATTTATTCATTAACGAGTTTTATAGCTTCTTGATAAATTTTTTCTGCATTCGGTAAAACAAACTGTTCAAGCGGGCGGCTGAAAGGAATCGGCACATCTGGTACAGCCAATCGTTTGACCGGAGCTTCTAAGTCATACAAGCCTTCCTCTGCAGCTATGGCAGCAATCTCCGCCGTCATGCCGTATGATAAATAATCTTCATCTACTACAAGTAATCGATGAGTCTTTTTAATGGATTGCAGGATTGTTTCACGATCTAACGGGACAAGTGAACGCAAATCGATGACTTCTGCTTCAATTCCTTCTTGCTCCAGCTTTTTGGCAGCCTCCAGCGCATGATGAGTCGTCATTTGAATCCCTACAATTGTTATATCTTTCCCTTCCCTAACAACGTTTGCTTTTCCTAACGGCACCGTGTAGGCTTCTTCCGGAACATGACCGACTGATGCGTCTAATTGATCCATCCATCCTAAACCTTGCAATGTTTTATGGAACATAAAGACTACTGGATTATCATCCCGAATGGCTGAAATCATCATCCCTTTTAAATCATATGGAGTGGATGGAGCCACCACTTTCATTCCCGGCAAATGCGCAAACGTTGCATACAAAGTTTGAGAGTGCTGAGCAGCATCACTGTACCCTCCGCCAACAGCGGTCATCAGCACAATCGGCAGCTTCACTCGACCGCCCGACATATAAGGGATTTTTGCCATATGGTTATAAATTTGATCCATGCAAACGCCAAAGAAATCGACAAACATCAATTCAACGATCGGCCGCATTCCTTCGGCTGCTGCGCCAATGGCCGCTCCAATAAATGCAGTTTCAGATATCGGGGTATCAATCACTCGATCTGATCCAAATTGTTGAAATAATCCTTCTGTCGATCCGAAGATTCCCCCGTAAACTCCGACATCCTCCCCCATGACAAACACGTTTGGATCCCGCTCCATCTCCAATTTAATCGCTTCCGCCATGGCTTTATTTCCCGTTAATAAGCGCGTTTTTGTTCCTTGCACAGCTTATAACCCCTTTCCTGTTTATTTACGAAACGTATAAATCTTTTAAAGCATCTTCCGGATTCGGATAATTGCTGCTGCGTGCAAATTGATAAGCAGCGTCTACTTCCTGTTTTGCTTTATTTTCAATGATGTCAAGATCGTTTTCCGCTATGTTTTGTTCAGAGATTAATAGATTTCGAAGGCGGACGATCGGATCTTTATCCCGAAGAAGCGACACTTCATTTTTATCTCTATACAACTCCGGATCCCCTTGGAAATGTCCCAAGTAACGATATGTTTCAATTTCAATAATCGATGGACCTTCGCCTCGTCTGGCGCGTTCCACTGCTTCTTTTGATACTTCGTACATGCTGATCGGATCGTTGTCTTTGACGTAATATCCTTTAATGCCATATGCAGCTGCACGAACATCGTTAGATGCTACAGATGTCGATGCTGTTTTCGGAACAGAAATTCCGTACTGATTATTTTCAATCACCACAATAAGAGGTAAATTCCAAAGTGCTGCCATATTTAATGACTCATGGAAAGCTCCTTGATTGGCAGCTCCCTCTCCAATAAATGAAACCGCAACCCAGTCTTTCCCTTTTTTCTTAGCAGCTAAAGCTGCTCCAAGAGCGTGTGGGATTCCTGCTCCAACAATTCCTCCGCAGGAAAACTTGACATCCGGATCAAACAAATGCATATGTCCTCCCTTGCCTTTGCCAAGCCCGGTTTCTTTTCCGAAAATTTCAGCCGTCATTTTATTTAGGTCAACGCCTTTCGCGATGGCATGATGATGAGGCCTGTGCGGCGACGTAACCGTATCTTCTTTTTTCAAATGAACACATATGCCGACGGCTGCCGGTTCTTGCCCTGTTGCCAAATGCATCTCGCCAGGAACAGGACCCGCCCCAATATTGAAAACCGGATTTTTCCCTTCAGTATAAGCTTCTGCCATTTTGTCTTCGTAATAACGGATTTTGTACATGTTTTCATACATCCATAAAAGATCATTTTTAGAAATTGCCAATGTATTCTCTCCCTTCTACCAAAATAGAAAACGGTTTCAAATAGTTAAATGCAAAAATTGTGCCAAACTACATTTTTTGTGATTGATATATTTAGTTTCATTGAAAATGAATAAGATTTTTTATGCTACACAAAAAACGTCCCGTTTTGGGACGCTTTTTAGAGACACAATGATACAATTTGATACGAAATGAAACAAAATGATATTAATAAGGGATTTGAAATCTTTGCATTTGCCGATAAAAAGTGCTTCGTGATATCCCTAAATATTGCGCAGCTTTTGTGATGTTGCCGTTATATAGACGTAAAGCTTGCAAGATCGACTGCTTTTTCATTTCATCTCGATGAATAAACACCGTTTCCGATTTTGGCTTGGAGTCCGTTTTTATAATTTCCTCAGGCAAATCTTTAATAGTTAAAACAGGCTTCGTCAATTTGTTTAAAGTTCTTTCTACTATATTTTGCAATTCTCTAATGTTTCCCGGCCAATGATAATGTATTAACGCTTGAAAAAAATCCGGTTTGATTTCAGGAAAAGGCTTATTTAACTTTTCACAATTTTTTTCAATAAAATGATGAACAAGGAGCGGTATGTCTTCTTTTCTTTCTCGCAATGACGGCAAAGTGATCGGCATGACATTAAGCCGGAAAAACAAATCCTCCCGAAAGCTGCCTTTTTCGACCTCTTCCCGAAGATTTTTGTTCGTCGCTGCGATGATGCGAACATCAACAGGCAAAACTTTATGCCCGCCGATTCGCACCACTTCCTTTTCTTGTATGACTCGTAAAAGCAATACTTGCATTTCCAAAGACATTTCTCCAATCTCATCTAAAAAAAGCGTACCGCCATCGGCAAGCTCAAATTTTCCTGCACTTCCCCCTTTTTTCGCTCCGGTAAAAGCACCGTCCGCATAACCAAACAGTTCGCTTCCTAATAAATCTCGAGGAATTCCGCCGCAATTGATGGCTATAAAAGGCTTATGCTTTCTGTCACTTTCATTATGGATCGCTTGTGCAAACATTTCTTTTCCCGTACCGCTTTCTCCTAAAATTAATACATTTGAGTCCGTTTTTGCTGCTAGCTTCGCTTCGTTTACTTTTTGGAGAAACTGGGGATGCTTCCCGATCATATCAGAAAAAGTGATTTTCGCCTGATTGCCTGATAAATGATTAATAAATTGTCTTATCTTTTGAATCTCTTTTATAATCATCATTGAACCGATCCATTGGCTGTCTTTATAAATGGGGAGTTTATCAACTAGAACATGAAAAACTTTGTTTGACTGTTTTATTTTTAAGTGCAGTTCATGATTTTGAAGATGTCGAGGGCGATTGGAAATAATCGATTTGTTGCTAAAAACTTCGCTGATCTTTTTCCCTTCCAGGCAAGAATGATTCAATTGAAGCAGCTTTTTTAATTGATCATTCACTTTAATAATGAGCCCTTCCGTATCGAAAATGAGGATGCTCTCTTTCATATTATTGGTAGTCGCTTCAAGAAATCTTTGCATCATAATGTTTTTTTCTGTCTTTTCAATCAGCTCCAGCTGGTACTCAATCGCTTTCACTGCTGACACTACCATTCCTAAAGTATGTGGATGCACTTTTTCATATGGGCCTGAAACATTTAATACGCCGATTATCTTTCCTTTTGAATCGTGAATGGGCGCAGCCGAGCATGTCCATGCCTGGCAAATTTCCGAATAATGCTCCTCAGCATATATTTGTACAGGTTGATTGATCACAATCGAAGTGCCGATTGCATTCGTTCCCATTGCTTGTTCACTCCAATCAGCACCTTCCACAAATTGAATATCAGCTGCCATCTTTAACGTATCAGCGTCGCCAATTGATTTTAACAACTGTCCCTTTTCGTTGCAAAGAATCACTAAAAAACCCGAGCCCTTTACGATTGAATACAATCCTTCCATAAACGGAACCGAACATTCAATTAAAGGCTTGTAATGGTCTATCTCGATTTTTTTCATTTGACCGTATCGTTGAAAAGGATCAACATTCATTTCTTTGGAACGAATCCATGAATCCTTTACAATGGGAGATAATTTTTCGTCGAGCTTATTTTCAAAAATAAAGCGCTTCCAACATTGTTTGACATACTCTCTTTTCTTCATCATAAAACACCTCCTTCAATTGTTGATTAAAGCTTTTCGTCCAATCGCATCACATGCCAGCTTACAATGTTTATCGAATTTTTCTAATATTCTCCTATATTGTAGCATTACAAAAAAGCTGTGAGAACTAGCGATCCACTGAATGAAGCTCCTTTTATTTTTGAAACTTTTTAAACCAAAAATGCTGGAAACCCCTTTTACTTTTTCAATCATGAGAAATTGGGGCGCCCTTCTTTTGATATCCCGAAAATACAGAAATTTACAGTTGTCGATCGTACTGGACGCATCGACAAAATTGGTCATAAAAAAAACCGATTCCAAAAGATTGGAATCAGTCTTTCTTGCTGCTGCACGGAAGGCCAAATCATTCTCTTTTTTCCGTTATGCATATGTTTGGAAATTGTATTACCAGTTATTAACTTGATCGAATGGTGATTTGGCAAAGCCTTGTTCTTTCTAAATGAAACGGCTTCATGGCATTTAAACGGTAATTCTTAATGTTTAAAATCAGTGATTTTTTAGTATGCTTCAAAAAAAGACGAAACGACGTTCCAACGATCACTTTGAAAAATGCCGCCGGTTCTTCTGCATATGTAAGCAGAACTCCCTATTGTGAACAAATATTGATCAGTATGATGATGTTTTTCAAACGTCTTCCTTCATTACATAACAACTGAATTGAGCTGATAAAAAATATATACAATGTAGGAATGTGGGCAGCTATAAAAGAATAAAGGTTTTTGGCAATGGGAAAGAAGTATAATATATTGAAATAATAAAATGCTCTATATTCTGGGAGGATAACATAAAGTTATAACGGGGGAACGTGAATCGTATTAAAACGATCATAAAAATTATTGTGAAAAAATTATCATCGGAGCTGTCCTATTCATTTATATTATGTTTTCTTTCTCCTTTTCTTTCGTTAATTGTTTTAATTTGTTGGACAGCTCCATAAACCAATTTTCATCTTTTGTTAACAAGGCTAAATCAATTAATGCTTTAATCTGCTCTTCATTTTCTATTGGAGATACGGGCAATTTTTTTACCCAATGATTTAATGTTTCAACTGTTTTACCAACGACGATTTCATTGTCACAAGCCATAACTTTTACTCTTATAATCTTTTGTGATGAATCTATCGTTTCAACATAACCGTAAATAAATTCGCCGCTTTTTGTTTTTCCTTTTACCCAATCCCCTACTTTCACTGGCAACTGATTGATTCCTTCCATTTTATACACCACCACTTGCAGTATTATAGAGATCTGTTTTGAAATACTAAATATCTATGTTGTTAACAGAAATTATTACATGATAATAAAGGGAACGCAAACAATTTAACTTTGAGAATTATATCTTTTTTTATATGAATCATTTACGAAAGAAATATTTAATTACTCAACTTTCGCACACAGATATTGTCAGACATCCCTTGATGTAATTAGGTAAAGACGCAATCCATTCTTGTACTTTACTTTTAAATAATTCCATGTTCAAACAAACATTAGCTTCTGCTAATGTTTGGAAGATCGCTAATAATTGATTCAACGCACTCTCTAGAAGGCCGGTGAATTAATGGGGCATGGACTTCCCTCATGTCGAATTTTGGAGGCCATTCTCCCCGCCATTTGGCGCCAAAGGACGGAATTTGGAGCAGGAAGTCCTGCTCCAAATTCCGTTTTTGCGCACGCCAAAGAGCCGGTCCCCCTCGTTTTTTTCGAAACCGGCACAATCGCTTCAGATTTTGCACGACGGCGGTCAACAGCGCCTGTTCTTCCATGGCGTAAAGACCCCGGCTTCGGGGCCCGGTCCAGCCCATGACATTCCTTCCCTACGGCGAACACATGCTCACAACGCGTGCGAAGGGCTTGAATGGATCGATAGCCGCCCTGTTGCTGAATGAGCCTCGCTTGATTGCAAATCTGAACGTCTCGGACTTTCGCCCGGCGCTTTGCTTCCTGAGCGGGATTCTTCGCCCGGCGCTTCCAGGTTGGAATCTCCTCCATCTCCTTGCGGCGCAGCGACACGAGCGGTGTGATGCCTTGAACGAAGAGCGCTTCCAGATACTCGGTAGTGCCATACGCTTTGTCCGCGGACAAGGTCCGAATCGTGATCGACGGATGGCGAAACCGAATCGAGGCCAGCTGCTCCAAACTCGTCTCCCGCTCCGCCGTTCCGGTGGCCACGCCGCTTTTCGAGATAAAATGACGCGCGACTGGACATCGATGACGTCGTGCACCAGATACCGAGGATACGCTTCCTGTCCTTTGCCTTTCTTGTACAACCGGGCATCCGGATCCGTCACGTTTCGATGGGTTTGGTTGGAAAACTTGATTCCACGGAAGTTTCCCCGTTCTTCGGCATGGACGCGTTCCCCTGATTTTGGAGACGGAGAAGGCGGGTCGTCATCGGGATCCCGGTCCGCATCCGGGGACTCGGTCTGTTCATCTTCCCGGGCGGTGCGGGCCAGGTAGTCTTCCAACGTCTCCACCGGAGCGAGCTTGACCTCCCGCAAGCTGTGGATCGAAGCATTCGCCCGCACTTGAGTGCCGTCAGCCGCCGCATGCACATCCGGCGAGACCAGCCCCGCCGCGATGCATTGATCCACCACGTAGGTCATCAGCCGGTCAAAGATTCCATGTTGGCGCCAGCGTTTCCGCGTTTTGACGAGCGTTGTTCGATCCGGAAGCGCAGGATGATAAGGATCCGGATGAAGCACGGATTCAAAGTCGAGACCGCAAAACCACAAGTATCCGGCATGCATGGGGAGGATCTCATACAACTCCCGCTCGGAGTGATCAAACAAATACGAGAGCAGCATCAGGCGAAGCAGCCGTTCCGGATCCGCCGCCGGGCGAACCGTTTTTTCCGTGTACAGGGGAGCCACCCAATCGTGAATGACGGAAAAGTCAACTGCTTCGTTGATTTGGCGCAGGATAAGGTGTGCGGGAACCAGGTCCTCCATGTCGATGACTTGAAACAGCCGAGGCTGAGTCGAAGGGTTTTTGGGGGCTTTCATCATCCATTCACGCTCCATTCCAACGATTTTTCTTCCTTTTTCGACACAAGCCACCTAAATCCCTGCCTCGGGGTGTACTTTTTCACCGGCCTTCTAAATAAAATAATGGTATGATTGACGGAGACGGATAGAAACAACAATCTGTTCTTGGAGAGTGGTACTATGGAAGAACGAGATTGGGAACTTTTGCAAACCTTATTTAAATATAAAAACATCACGAAAGCCGCCCAAGAGCTGTTTATTTCCCAGCCAACGATTTCGAAGCGGCTTCGCGAGATTGAGCAGCATTTTGGCGTGACCATCGTGCAAAGGGGGAGAAGAGGAGTGCAATTTACCCCTGAAGGAGAGTATTTGGCGAAGAGCGCAGAACAAATGTTGCGTCATTTGCGCAAGATTAGAGAACATGTCAAGGATATGAATACAGCTGTCGTAGAGGGAACGCTGCGGCTAGGCGTTTCGAATTACTTTGCCAAGTATCAGCTTCCGCGAGTATTAAAACGTTTTAAAGATGAACATCCGCATGTTGAATTCCAAGTGCAAACAGGTTGGAGCCGGGAAGTGTTTCAATGGGTGTACAATCAGGATGTACATATTGGATTTGTTCGGGGAGACTATCAATGGGCGGGCAAAAAGCATCTCTTATTTGAAGAAACGCTTTGCGTTGCTTATAGGGAAGAATTCGACCTTGGCGATCTTCCTCGCTTGCCAAGAATTGACTATCGCACGGAGTCTTTATTTAAAGGCATCATTGATAACTGGTGGGCTGAACATTTCGAACAGCCCCCGTACGTTGGGATGACGGTCGACCGAGTGGATACTTGCAAGGAAATGGTGATTCATGGTCTTGGATATGCGATCGTCCCCCGCCGGATCCTTCATGATGCGCCGCACTTGTACAAGCTCGATCTCACAGGTCGGGAAGGAACGCCGATCCTCCGGAAAACGTGGATGATTTATCATGAAGAAGTGTTGGCACTCAAAATCGCTAAGCTGTTTGTGGATTTAGTGGAACATTTGGACGACTGGTGAAACACGTTCACCTTTGCGCAGTGCAGTCCTTTTGAATATGGGAAAGTGGGAAGGCCCTTGCTAGGGCGTTTTTTCTTAACTTCATCGTCTCCCCGTCATCATTGCTCCTTTACGGCCGCACTATGGGAAAACCGTTAGTGCGGTTGGCCCCCGCCACGGTGTTTTGCGTTGAGATATCCTCCACGTGACGAACCTTCTCTGTGACCGTGTGTGGTCTCTTGTTGTTAGGTATTCCATTTCATCATGGTTAACCATCAAAAAACGATATTTTTATTATAGATTATCCCAGCTTATAATCGAATTGAAAGTTGCATGAATGGAATGAAAGGGGAGGGAAACCGTTGATCGCAGAACATGATATTTTTCGAACGCGTTCCTTTTTTACGGTCAATGGCAAGAGGTATACCTATTATCGTCTGATGGGTCTGGAAGAATTAGGGGTTGGGAAAGTTTCTCGGCTTCCTTATTCGATTAAAGTTTTATTGGAATCGGTGCTCCGCCAATACGATGGGGTGGCAATCAAAAAAGAACATATTGAGAATTTGGCAAAATGGGGAACCGACGAGTGGAAAAGAGAGATTGATGTTCCTTTTAAGCCTGCGCGAATCGTTTTGCAGGATTTTACGGGTGTTCCGGTTGTTGTTGATCTCGCGTCTTTGCGCCAAGCCATGGCGGATATGGGCGGAAGCCCGGAGATGATCAACCCGGAAATCCCTGTTGACCTTGTCATCGATCATGCCGAACAAGTAGAGAAGTTCGGAACGCCGGATGCATTGAAATATAATGTCGAACGAGGATTTGAGCTCAACTATGAGCGGTACAAATTTTTTAAATGGGCGTCCAACTCTTTCAAGAAGTTTCGCGTCGTGCCGCCTTCGACCGCTATCATTCATCAAGCCAATGTAGAATATCTTGCTTCGGTTGTACAGTCAACGGAAGAAAATGGCGAATATCTCGCCTTCCCTGATACTTGTTTTGGAGCCGACTCACATACACCAATGGTGAATGGGATCGGGGTCGTTGGATGGGGAGTCGGAGGCATTGAGGCAGAAGCGGCGATGCTCGGGCAACCTTCGTACTTTCCAGCCCCAGAGGTAATTGGGATTCGTCTAAAAGGCAAATTGCCTGCTGGCGCAACCGGGACAGATCTTGCTCTTTATGTTACACATCTGCTTCGCAAGAAACACGTTGTCGGAAAATTTGTGGAATTCTTCGGGGAAGGGGTCACAAATTTATCTGTGGCCGATCGGGCGACGGTCGCCAATATGTCGCCAGAAAATGGAGCAACCATCTCCTTCTTCCCTGTAGATCAGGAAACATTGAACTTTTTGCGTCTAACCGGACGAACGGAGGAACAAGTACAGCTTGTAGAGGCTTATTGCAAGGCGAATGGGCTGTTTTTTACACCGGATGCTGAGGAGCCGATGTATACGGAAGTGATCGAATTGGATCTTTCTACCATTGAATCGTATGTCGCTGGTCCGAAGCGTCCACAGGACTTGATCCGATTATCTGAGGTGAAAGAGGCTTTTCGAAAGTCCTTAACGAACACATTGGGGAATCACGGATATGGCCTCAGCGAAGAGGAGATAGACAAACAATGTTCTGTCGCCTTCCACGACGGCCAAACGTATCCGTTAAAAACAGGCTCCATTGTGCTTGCGGCCATTACGAGCTGCACAAACACTTCCAATCCGTATGTCATGATTGGCGCTGGTCTGTTGGCAAAAAAGGCCGTAGAAAGAGGGCTATCCGTTCCGCCGTTTGTCAAAACGAGCCTTGCTCCTGGATCGAAGGTCGTTACCCAATATTTGCGGAAGGCCGGGCTGCTTCCTTATCTCGAAAAACTCGGATTCTATCTTGTCGGCTATGGCTGTACAACATGTGTAGGGAATTCAGGCCCTCTTCCTGACGAAGTGGCGGAGGCGATCACGCAGAACGATTTGATTGTTTGTGGAGTGTTATCCGGCAATCGCAATTTTGAAGGACGCATTCATCCGCTCATTAAAGCGAACTTTTTAGCTTCCCCTCCTCTCGTTGTTGCGTATGCTATTGCCGGAAGTGTGGACATCAATCTTCAAAACGAGCCTCTCGGAACAGACAAAGAGGGAATGGCTGTTTACTTGCAAGACATATGGCCAACCCATTCGGAAATCGAAAAGGTAATAGCTGAAACCATTACAGTAGATTTATATGAACAGCAAAACAAAAGCATGTTCAGCGGGAATGAAGCATGGAATCAATTGCAGACGGGCAAAGGATTGCTTTATGAATGGGAGGAAGATTCGACATTTCTTCGCAACCCGCCCTTTTTCCAAAATATGTCCAAAGAGGCTAGGCCAATCGAATCGCTGAACGGGTTGCGGGTGCTTGTCAAACTTGGTGATTCCGTTACGACCGATCACATCTCTCCGGCTGGGGGGACGATTCCGCCTAATAGTGTGGCAGGAAAATACTTGTTGTCGCAAGGGGTAAAGCCGGGGGATTTAAGCTCCTATGGCTCCCGCCGCGGCAATCATGAAGTAATGATGCGCGGTGCCTTTTCCAATATCCGTTTGAGAAACGAAGTAGCGCCGGGAACAGAGGGCGGCGTAACAACATATTTCCCAACCGGGGAAGTCATGTCCATTTACGATGCGGCTATGAAATATCAACAAGATGGAACGGGATTATTGGTGATCGCCGGGATGGATTACGGCATGGGCAGTTCCCGGGACTGGGCGGCGAAAGCGACTGCGCTGCTTGGCGTCAAAGCGGTTTTGGCGCAGAGCTTCGAGCGCATCCACCGCAGCAACTTGGCATTGATGGGTGTGCTTCCTCTTCAATTCCAAGAGGGAGAAAATGCTGATACCCTTGGCTTAACTGGGCGCGAACGATATGATATCCATATTGACAATCACATCCGCCCCCGCCAACTTGTAACGGTGATCGCCACTGATGAATACGGCTGCCGGAAGGTGTTTGACGTGATCGTCCGTTTCGACAGCGAGATAGAGATTGATTATTACCGCCATGGTGGTGTATTGCCAATGGTTCTTCGTAAGAAAGTGAACTACTCCCCCTTAGCTTGAAGCGGGAGCCGATCCGTTTGTGAAAAGAAAAGGCTGAAAGGCTGACATCGGCTGTTGCACTGTTTCAGGAAGCATCGTGCCGGTGGGGCGGGGAAGGCAGGCCGCTATTTAGGATGCCGCCTCCGCGCCTTTCAGTCGCATAAAGTTGGAAGGAGAGAACGAAGTGAAGCAGTGGGGAAAACAAATCAAAATCCCTGCCGTTTATATGCGAGGCGGAACGAGTAAGGGAATTTTTTTTCTGAAAGAAGATTTGCCCTCTGATCCGTCGAAACGTGACAAACTATTGTTGCGTGTGATGGGAAGTCCGGATCCGTATGGGCAGCAAATCGATGGCATGGGTGCGGCGACGTCAAGCACGAGCAAGGTGGTCATCATCAGCAAAAGCAACCGGCCCGGATGTGATGTTGATTATTTATTCGGCCAAGTAGCCATAGGGCAGCCACTCATTGATTGGAGTGGGAACTGCGGGAATCTTACAGCGGCGGTTGGTCCTTTTGCGATTGATCACGGGCTCGTCGATGCTCCTAAGGATGGGGTGGCCACTGTCCATATTTGGCAGGAGAACATTGGAAAGGAAATCATCGCCCATGTCCCGATGAAGGATGGAGAAGTGCAAGAGCTTGGCGATTTCGTGCTAGACGGAGTAGCCTTTCCAGCGTCGGAAATCAAGCTGGAATTCCTTGATCCTGGCGGGGAGGGAGGGGTTCTGCCAACCGGAAATCCCATCGACATCCTTCACGTTCCGGGAATAGGAGAAGTGGAGGCAACTCTAATCAATGCCGGAAATCCTTCTGTCTTTATTTCTGCATCGTCAATGGGATTAACGGGAACAGAATTGCAACAAGATATTAACGGCAATCCGGATTTGTTGGCGCGGTTGGAATGGATCCGCGCTCACGGGGCTGTCGCTATGGGGGTGGCAGACGACATCGAGTACGCCATGGCGAAACGCCAGCATACACCGAAAATTGCCTTTTTGGCTGAGCCAGCAAGCTATACTGCATCGAGCGGCAAAGTGGTGCGCCGGGAAGAGATTGACCTGTTGGCGCGCATTTTGTCGATGGGGAAACTGCATCATGCCATGACAGGCACAGGTGCGGTGGCGATGGCTGCGGCGGCGGCGATCCCGGGAACGATCGTGAGCAACATTTTAGGACGCACAGTATCCGAGATTCGCATCGGGCATCCGTCGGGCATTGTAAGAGTAGGAGCTGCAGTCGAACGACATCATCATAGTTGGATGGTAAAAAAAGTGGTGATGAGCCGCAGTGCCCGGCGATTGATGGAAGGGTTTGTCCTTGTACCTAATATCATCGATTAATCACCCAGTTTTATGTTTTGGGCCTCTTTCTCCTTTTTGGCTGCAGGTATGGCCGAGAAAGAGGCCTGTATTCGGTAAGTTGCTGATCTTCTTATAGTTCATCATGAAAAACATGGCATCTTTGAATGATTGAATGTATTCCACTTTGCCCTGGCCATCCTCGTTGTCTGTCATACATTCGAAATTCGAATACCGCGTCATGAACGAAAACTATTTCTTCTACCATGCTACTTTTCGCTAAGATGGAAGTAATAAAAGAAAACGTCCATGGGCGTTGTTTTTGGTTCAGATGGGTCGCCAGCTCTGGTAAACGCTTTCCTGTGACGTTTTGCTTGCCATTTTTGCTCATGGATCAATCCTGTTTCGCAGCAGGTTGAAAAGGAAGGGGGGGATAACACTAAGGATACGTGTTGATCAATTTTTATGCCATTTTCGGAAAACGATTTCAATGACAATTGGAGGAGGCTGAATATGAATGAATGATACGGGCGCTGTGTTGGAAAAGCAAACGATGCGCAAGGTGACAATGCGGATCATTCCTTTTACATTTTTGTTGTACATTATTTCCTACTTGGATCGGGCAAATATCGGGTATGCTGCTTTACAAATGAATAAGGATTTAGCCCTTTCAGCTGAAGTGTTTGGAATTGTCTCCGGTATTTTTTTATTGGTTATTTCCTTTTCGAAGTGCCAAGTAATATATTGATGATGAAGTTTGGCGCCCGAGTATGGATTGCAAGAATTCTTATTACTTGGGGGATCGTCTCGGTATTGACAGGATTTGCTCAAAATGAGGTTCATCTATACATCTTAAGATTTTTGCTTGGAGTAGCGGAGGCAGGATTTTTCCCTGGGATTATTTTATATTTCACCTATTGGTTTCGATCGAAAGAGCAGGCTACCACCGTAGCGTTATTTACTGCTGCTATCCCCGTTTCGTATATTATTGGCGCACCGCTGAGTACTTGGATTATGGATCATATTCAATGGTGGGGAATTCAAGGCTGGAGATGGATGCTTATTTTGGAAGGGGCCCCCGCAGTGATCATGGGAATTGTCACTTATTTCTATTTGACTGAACGCCCCGAGAATGCCAAATGGCTGACGGACGAGGAAAAGAGCTGGCTCATATCTTCATTAAAAGAAGAGAGAGAGTCAAGGAAGAATGTAAAGCATCTCAGCACCTTAAAAGCCCTGGCAGATCCGAAAGTGTTGTTTCTCTCTGTCATTTATTTCGTTTATCAGACAGGGAGCCTTGGTGTGGGATATTGGATGCCGCAGATTATTAAAGGGTTTTCTGGCAAATTGACTAATACGGAAGTTGGCTTAATTGGAATGATTCCTTACATTATCGCTACGATCGGCATGATTGTTTGGTCGCGTCGTTCGGATCGTACGGGAGAAAGACAACTGCATTCGGCGATTCCGCTTCTAGTGGCCGGACTCGGGTTGGTGAGCGCAGGGATCACGAAAAATCCTTATTTCGCCCTTCTATTCATATCGATTTCTTTGGCCGGTATGTATAGTTTTAAATCTCCGTTTTGGGCTTTGCCTTCGTTATTTTTAACGCAGTCGAGCGCTGCTGTCGCTATTGCCGCGATTAACTCCGTCGGAAACCTAGGGGGATTTGTCGGACCGTATGCGATTGGTGCCTTGAAAGATGCTACAGGGAGCACGGAAGCAGGTTTGGTATTTTTAAGTGTGCTCTTATTTATCTCATTTATCATGGTTTTGTTGATGCGCCTTGAAAAAAGGCAAGGTTTTTCTAAACATCAGGCTTCACAATCCAATCAGCTAAAAGGGGAAGTGGTGAAATGAATATAATCAGTCAGTTTGAAATGATACCGACCACCTGTATTTCTGATGTGATGCAAGGTCTCAATAATCTTGATTCGCAGATCAAGCCTTTGAAGGAAAATGATCGCGTGGCAGGAAGAGCGTTTACAGTGAAAATGCCCGTAGGGGACAATCTTGTTTTCTTGAAGGCGCTGAAGGAAGCGCCGCCGGGAAGTGTCCTTGTGGTAGACGCCAAAGGGGACACCTATCGGGCCATCGCAGGAGATTTTTTAGTTGGCGTAGCACAAATGTTAGGAATAAAAGGGATTGTTGCCCACGGGGTGATACGGGACATTGAGGGGATTAGAAAATTGAATATTCCTGTTTTCTGCCTCGGAACGACTGTGGCAGCTAGTGGAAAGGCTGGTATGGGGGAAATCAATGTCCCTGTCTCTTGCGGTGGGGTGACGGTGCATCCGGGTGATATGATCGTCGGTGATGCTGATGGAGTTGTTGTTGTACCACAAATGCGGGAACAGGAAATTTTACAAAAGGCATTAGAAAAACTGCAAATGGATCTCGACAGAGCAAAACGGGTATCCAGCAGGGAGGAAGCGCTTCGGTATTTGGAAAATGTCTTGAATAAATAAAAAGGAACGGGGAACGGGGCAGATGCCGCCGTTCCTTTTATTATTTTTATCTTTATACTGTAGATGAACATTTTTCATTACAATAATTTCCATACTTTAAGAGACAAACAGAGTACCCCTTAGGAGAAATGGAGCTGTTTTTTGATCACATCAATGGGAATCTCTTGCTTCGCGGCGTCATAAATGAACTCGACGACGCTGTGGCCTTTCCGCGATCGAAGAAGCTCCAATCCAGCGGAAAGGGTTTGTCGGGATTCGGCGATGCTGTACACAGAGGTCAAGAGCACCACCGCCCAATACCGTTTCACCGCCCGAATGTGGCGAACGCGGTATCCATCCAGCTTCAGCTGGTCTTTCGCCTGCCGGAAAAAGTACTCGATCGTCCAACGCTCGGCATCGTAACGCAAGATGTCTTCGTCCCCGAGCTCCCGATCGGTGCTCAAGACAACATGGAGATGTTCCGGTGTCATCGGCTGATCCGCCTTCCAAGCCAGCAACACCACCGCGTCATCGAGGCCATGGATCGCCCCCTCATAGCGATACACGCGGTAACGCTCCTGCCCCACCGTGACGAGGCGGGTGTCTTTGGACTCGATATAGCGGGCAAACTGCTTGGCTTGGACTGCGACGCCTTTCGGGTAGAGAATCCGGTTCGTCTTGAGCATCGCGATGACATGGAATCCCTTTTTCAGACAGGCTTCGATGAGCGTTTGGGACGGATACCACGAATCCATGAGCACATACACCGGCTGAGTCAGCTTCCCCTTGATCGAGGAAAGCATCTCCATCGCCAGATCGATTTTGCTTCTTCCGGCCTTCTGGTCATACAAGCGGAACGCGAACGGAAACGCCTGCGTGAAGGTGTGCACCATCAGCCAAACGAGCGAATGCCCCCAGACCGATTGATGATCCTTGTGCGAGTAGTGCCAGTCGCACCCTTGCATGGCGTGCGTTCCCCGTGACGAAGGCTTCGTTTTTTGGCAAATCGTATCATCAATCGAAAGGAAAAGGGGCTGATTCTTCCGTTTGGTGAGGCGTTCGACCCGGTCAAGGATCCACGCTTGAAGCTTCTCAAGCAGCCTTTCCTCATCCCAAGGGCTTTTCGTGAAAAAGTGACGGAGCGTCGTTCGATGATTCGGATGAAAACTCCAGTGATGGACATCGTTCAACGTTCCCGAGAATCCCTTGGTGGTCAAGGCATCGACGATAGGAATGAGATGCTTGATGACCAGTTTCGAAAGTTGCAACATCAACCCCAACGTGAAGAAAAACTTGTCGATTTCTTGGTGATGTGCTCATCAATTCATGAGACATGAACCTCCTTGTGGGTAGTTGGTAGCACATCTATTCTAACCAAGGAGTCCGGTTCATGTCTCCTTTTTTGTTTGATTGTCAATTTATGTTAGCGAATTTGCTCATCTACAGTTATATTATTTTTATAAGGAATATATATCAAGCTGTTTGACTACATCAACAAAGGCGTTCACGACATTTAATGTTAAAGAGTCTTGATGGTACATCATCCATGTTTTTTGGGTGAGAGGGCGCCCTTTTTTATCTGTCAGGCAGATTTTATGAAGCCCTTTCACATTTTCCAAAAATAGTGAAGGCATAATCGCGTATCCTAATCCATTGGTCACCATTTCTTTGCATGTGTCCCCTTGATCGACGACCATAGCGATATACGGAAGATGTATATATCGCTCCGCCCACCAGTTATCCACTAACTGCCTATATAAGACGTCTGTTTTATAATCAATTCTTGGCAGTTGGGGGAGTTGTTCTAAATCTACCTCTTGCTTAGAGGCAACACAGATGTTTTCCTCAAACAGCAAGTGTTTTTGATCAGGCCAGTTGTATTCCCCACGAATAAAAGCCACATGGACTTCCTGGCTATATAATAAAGCAAAAATATCTCGACTGTAGCCGGTTTTCACTTGGAATTCGACTTGAGGGTACTGATCTTTAAAATATTTGAGCAGAGCAGGGAGTTTGTATTTGCTAATGAAGTTCGATACACCAAGGCGCAACGTTCCCGCTACTTGATGATGGAAATTCTTTAAATTTTCTTTTATCACGCGAAGACGATGCAACATATCTTCAGCGCACTTGGCGAGGTATTCTCCTTCCGGCGTAAATTGCACTCCTTTGAATCCGCGATTCACAATTTTGACTTCCAACTCTTTTTCAATTTGTTGCAGGCGTTTTGTTAGTGTTGGTTGCGAAATAAATAGTCGTTGGGCGGTTTTCGTAATACTTTTCTCCTTATAAAGGGTATGCAAAATCATCCAATCGCGGTCTTCCATAATGATTACTCACCTCTATATCCATTCCTTGTTGTTATTTTAATCTACCTGCTATCTTTCTTTTTGGCAAGACCGTGGCGCCCAAAATGCACCAAGAGCGTTGCACATATAAAATTTTCATACCTGCTCATAACAAATTGATATTTCTTTCGCTTTTCAGTTTTGTAATAAAATGAAATCAACCAAAGAGAAAGGGGGGCTATCGGTAATGGAAGACAAAGTGCTCAAAAGCATACGGAGAACGAAATCTCATTTTTCTTTACGTGGAAAAACCTACTCTTTCTATCGCATCAACACGCTCGAAGAGGATGGAGCCGGAAACGTTTCCCGACTGCCTTATTCCATCAAAGTGTTGTTGGAAGCGGCTGTACGTGAATTTGATGGTTCCGCGATCACTGCAGAGCATATCGCCATGTTAGCGAATTGGGGAAAAAAGCGCGAGACAACCCGGGAAGTGCCTTTTAAGCCGTCTAGGATTCTTATGCATGATACGACCGGACTACCAGCATTAGTGGATTTAGCAGCCATGCGCGACACAATGGCACAGATGGGAGGAGATGTTCGTAAAATCAACCCTCTTATTCCTGTGGACCTTGTCGTAGATCATTCGGTGACAGTTGATTATTTTGGAAAGCCGGACGCCGTCAACTTAAATGAACAACTCAACTTCAACCGAAATATGGAACGCTTTCGCTTTTTGCGTTGGGCGCAAAAAGCCTTCGCTAATTTTCGCGTTGTTCCACCCTCGAGCGGCATTATGCATCAAGTGAATATGGAGTTTCTATCATCGGTTATTTCCTTAAAAAAGAATGGCAATGAAACGGTAATTTTTCCAGACTCGCTGATTGGAACCGATTCCCATACAACGATGGTTAACGCATTGGGAATTGTAGCGTGGGGAGTAGGCGGAATCGAAGCAGAGGCGGCTATATTAGGGCAGCCTGTGTACTTCGTCATGCCAGAAGTCGTTGGCCTGAAACTCACGGGTTCACTTTCTGAGGGAGTGACAGCGACCGATTTGGCTTTGACCATTACCAATCTTCTTCGGCAAAAAGGGGTTGTTGGTAAGTTTGTGGAATTTTTCGGTTCAGGAGTTCAAACGCTGAGTGTGGCTGATCGCGCGACCATTGCGAATATGGCGCCTGAGTATGGAGCCACGATGGGCTATTTCCCTTTCGACAGGGAAACGATAAACTACTTGCGGCTGATGGGTCACGATGAGGAACAAATAGACCTCGTGGAAACGTATTACCGAATCCAAGGCATGTATAAGCAAGAAGAAAGCCCGGAACCATGCTATTCCGAAATCATTGAACTGGATTTATCGACCGTTGTTCCCTGTCTGGCAGGGCCTAAGCGCCCGCAGGATCGCATTGAATTAGGACAGATGAAGAAACGTTACAAAGAGATGATTCAAGTCCCATTGCCGCAAGGCGGTTATGGACCCGCGGAGAAGGATTGGCAAAAATCAGTGGTCATTACGCATGAAGATGGGACACAGTCAGTTTTGCAAAACGGTTCGATTGTTTTAGCAGCAATCACAAGTTGTACGAATACATCCAATCCCACGTTATTGGTGGCGGCTGGACTTGTGGCCAGAAATGCCGTTAAGAAAGGACTTCGGACGCCGCCGTATGTGAAAACGTCTCTAAGCCCGGGCTCGCGGGTGGTCACAGATTACTTGCAGAGGGCAGGGTTGCTGTCCTACTTAGAAGAGTTAGGATTCTATATCGTAGCTTACGGGTGTGCGACATGTATTGGCAACTCGGGGCCGCTTCTCCCAGAGGTCAGTAAGGCCATCGACGATCACGAACTGACTGTAGCTAGTGTGTTGTCAGGAAACCGCAATTTTGAAGGGCGTATACATCCACAAGTGAAATTAAACTATTTGGCATCGCCTCCGCTTGTTGTTGCTTATGCCTTGGCGGGTACGGTCAATATCGATTTGACGACAGAACCGATCGGATATAATAAAAATCACCAACCGGTATATTTAAAAGAGCTTTGGCCGTCTTCAGCTGAAATCCAGCAAGTGTTGCAGCAATCACTTCAACCTGAATTGTTCCGTAAACGGTATGAGGTCGTATACGAAGCAAATGAGCAATGGAATCGTATTGATATTTCTGAAGGATTGCTGTATCAATGGGACGAACGTTCTTGTTACATCCGCAAACCTCCGTTCTTGGAACGCTTCCGTTGGGATGTAAAAGAAATGGGAGACATAAAAGAAGCTCGTGTCCTTGTGCTGTTAGGGGATGTCGTCACGACGGATCATCTCTCCCCCTCGGGGGTCATTCCCCCCAACAGTCCTGCTGGGCTGTATTTGCAAAGTTGCGGAGTAGAACCGAAAGATTTTAACTCCTATCCGTCGCGCAGAGGCAATCATCATGTCATGGTAAGGGGGGCGCTGGCCAATGTGCTGAATCTTATGGTTCCAGAAGCGGGGCGAGGGATGACAAAAAATTGGTTAACGGGAGAAATCATGTCTATTTATGATGCAGCGATGAAATATAAGGAAAAGGACATCCCGTTGCTGATTATAGCGGGCAAAGAATATGGCACAGGAAGCTCGAGGGATTGGGCGGCAAAAGGGACGTATCTTTTAGGAGTCAAAGCCGTCATTGCCGAGAGTTTTGAAAGAATCCACCGCAGCAATCTAGTTGGCATGGGAGTGTTGCCTTTGCAGTTTGTCGATGGCATAAACGCTTCCTCTCTCGGGATCACAGGAGCAGAAACGTTCAGAACGATCGGGTTGGACAAAGGAGTCAAACCAGGGCAAAAGATCAAGGTAGAGGGGATTCGGGAAGACGGAACCTGCTTTGAGTTTGACGTGATTGTCCGTCTTGATAACCCCATAGAAGTGGAATACTATCGCAATGGCGGGATTATGCAAACCGTCATGCGCCGACTTGCACAAGTCCATTCGGAAATTCGCTGAAAACCGCTCAGTAAAAAAGAGGCTAGTTTGATACATTTTTAGTGCGCCGGGGGTAAGGGGGCAGAAAAAACTATGGCAATCAAAAAAAATGAAAATAAAACAAATGCAAAACTAATTGCTTATGTTGGCTGTCGTACATCATGGCAACGCAATGCCCGTGGAAAAGGAATCAACGTTTACCGGGTTGATCCTGTGACGGGCGAGTGGATACATGTGCAGCTTGTTCCAGGGCTTGTCAATCCATCGTTTTTAGCTCTTGATGCTACCCAACGTTTCCTATATACGGTCCATGGCGATTGCAGCGAAGTGAGCGCGTTCCGAATTGACCAAGAGACAGGTGAACTGACATTCATTAATTATCAATCAACTGGCGGAAAAAACCCTGTTCATCTCGTTATTGATCCAACGAACCGATTTCTTATTGTCGCTAACTATATCTCTGGAACGTTGTCCGTCTTGCCTATTCATAGCGACGGTTCTTTAGGGGAGATTCGTCATTTGGTTCCCCTTCCCTATGCCCCTCAATTTAATGCAACGCATCTATATGAAAAACAGGGGATTTCTCATCCCCACCATACGGTATTTGATCCGACGGGGCGTTTCCTCGTTGTTCCCGATTTAGGGCTTAATCGGATCATTTTGTTTACACTGAATACCGAAACAGGCGAACTGACTTCAAGACATTTGCCTTTTGGAACAACGCAGGAAGGGGCCGGACCGCGGCACATCTCTTTCCATCCAGTCTTGCCGTATGCGTATGTTGTGAATGAGCTTGATTCTACTGTCACGGTATATGCGTTTGAAAAAGAAAATGGACGGCTAACGATGAAACAAACGATACCGACCGTTCCTAGCCATGTTAATGGAAATACGGCGGCAGAAATCGCTGTCTCACCGTGCGGGTGTTTCGTATACGCGTCAAACAGGGGGCATAATAGCATCGCCATTTTTGCGGTGGATCAACAAACAGGTGAACTTTCCCCTATTGGCTGGGAGTCTACCAAAGGTGCGACTCCCCGATTTTTCACGTTTGATCCATTCGGAACGTTCCTGTACGTTGCGAATGAGGACAGCGATACGATCGTGGCCTTTAAAGTGGATGGCAAAACCGGCGAACTACAGCCTACCGGCTGGATTTTGGAAACAGAAAGCCCGGTATGTATTGTTTTCTCTTCCTTAAGGTGAGGAGCAAATGTTCTTACGCGTATAAAGCAGGAAAGAAGCGCGAACCACAAAACGGTTCGCGCTTTTGTCATGGACATGGATCAAGCGGGGGAGATGCCTTACTCGTCGCTTCGCTGCTACGATCCAGAGCGGACTGTAAATTATCACTTTATTTCGGAACAAAAGAGCCATTTTTTTGCACATTCTTTCAGAAAGCCCTCTCCCCTTTTCTGAAGGAATGTGCTAAATTTTTTGTGAATTGTTTCGGACGAAGATTTCCATTCGTTTCAAGGAGAAGGGGGAGGAAGTGTGATCCAGTTTCACGACTTTGGCATTGACATTCAAACGTATACGGATCGTGGGAAGGGGAACGATTTTCCTGACGTGAGCCAATGCCCCCACTGTCCATCCCGTCGCGACCTCTCCAAAGCATTGCGGGTGTTGCCAAGTGAGTATATGGAGGGCTTCTCTTCGTATGTAAAATCAGAAAGATGAATCATTAAGGCTCTGGTGAGGTGATAGGCGTGATGATTAGTGAGATGAAAGAAGAAGATCTTGAAAGGGTAGTAGAGATAGTGGCTGCAAATAATCCAACACTTGCTGATTTGGCGCGGCGCGATATCTCAGAGGGGCATCGTAAAGAAACGGCTCGTTTTTTGTTGCAGAAGAGAACAGACATGTGGTGGGAGTAATGGGCTATGGGAAGGATCGGTGGGGTGTGCAAGACATTTATTGGGCAATATGGCTATTTGTAGATCCCATATGGCAACGACGAGGAATTGCCACTAAGTTATATGGTCATATTGAGGAAGAACTTCGGCGTTTGGGCTGTCGAAAGGTTTATCTCGATGTAGGGAACGAGTCAGAACACGAGGCGGCGATTGCCTTCCACAAAGCTAATGGTTTTGTTCTTGAAGGCTACCTACGGGACTATTGGAGCGATGGTGAGGATTTTCTGATTTTCGCAAAGCGTCTGTCTTAGCGAAAACATAGAAGGAGACATCGAGGGAGTTTATCAGGAATAGGAGTGCCTAATGGTATGGCTTACCTGAACCGCTATTACTGGTTTCTATGGGTTGCTCAGGCTGTCAGTTCTGTTGGTGACAGCATCGCAAGTTTATTCATGGGATGGATCGTATACAATATGATCGGTGTTTTCTGCAAAGAAAAAATACAGAGTTTCGCAACGAAAAGTGCAGAGAATTACAACTTGACATGGAGCCTCTGGGGGCGTGATGAAAAAGCCAGGAAGCCAGCAATATCAAGGGCTGGCTATGCCTAAAAAGGCTATCACGCCCCCCTCTCCATGTAAAGTTGGCCTAAGCCAAATTCTCTGCAGATCTCTGCATTTTTATTTTGCAATAAACAATGATCGGTTCACAAGTGGCTATGGGAAACCTCTATATTGCATTTGTGATCCCAGAGATAGTAGTTCGAATACTCGGTTCTCCTCTTGTTGATCGGGTTGACCGGAGATATTTGATGTTTTGTATGGACTTCGTGCGGTTTGTAGCCTTTGCTACCCTAACATCTATAGTTTTGTTAGAAGGCCGGTGAATTAATGGGGCATAGACTTCCCACATGTCGAATTTTGGAGGCCATTCTCCTCGCCATTTGGCGCCAAAGGATGGGAAGACGAGCAGGACTTCCTGCTCCCAATTCCGGTTTTGCGCACGCCAAAGAGCCGGTCCCCCCTCGTTTTTTTCGAAACCGGCACAATCGCTTCAGATTTTGCACGACGGCGGTCAACAGCGCCTGTTCTTCCATGGCGTAAAGGCCCCGGCTTCGGGCCCGGTCCAGCCCGTGACATTCCTTCCCTTCGGCGAACACATGCTCACAACGCGTGCGAAGGGCTTGAATGGATCGATAGCCGCCCTGTTGCTGAATGAGCCTCGCTTGATTGCGAATCTGAACGTCTCGGACTTTCGCCTGGCGCTTTGCTTCCTGAGCGGGATCCTTCGCCCGGCGCTTCCAGGTTGGAATCTCCTCCATCTCCTTGCGGCGCAACGGCACGAGCGGTGTGATGCCTTGAACGAAGAGCGCTTCCAGATACTCGGTGGTGCCATACGCTTTGTCCGCAGACAAGGTCCGAATCGTAATCGACGGGTGGCGAAACTGAATCGAAGCCAGCTGCTCCAAACTCGTCTCCCGTTCCGCCGTTCCAGTGGCGAGGCTGGCCCGTCTGGATAAAATCACGCGCGACTGGACATCGATGACGTCGTGCACCAGATACCGAGGATACGCTTCCTGTCCTTTGCTTTTCTTGTACAACCGGGCATCCGGATCCGTCACGTTTCGATGGGTTTGGTTGGAAAACCTGGTTACACGGAAGTTTCCTCGTTCTTCGGCATGGACGCGTTCCCCTGATTTTGGAGACGGAGAGGGTGGGTCGTCATCGGGATCCCGGTCCGCATCTGGGGACTCGGTCTGTTCATCTTCCCGGGCGGTGCGGGCCAGATAGTCTTCCAACGTCTCCACCGGAGCGAGCTTGATCTCCCGCAAGCTGTGGATCGAGGCATTCGCCCGCACTTGGGTGCCGTCAGCCGCCGCATGCACATCCGGCGAGACCAGCCCCGCCGCGATGCATTGATCCACCACGTAGGTCATCAGCCGGTCAAAGATTCCATGTTGGCGCCAGCGTTTCCGCGTTTTGACGAGCGTTGTTCGATCCGGAAGCGCAGGATGATGAGGATCCGGATGAAGCACGGATTCAAAGTCGAGACCGCAAAACCACAAGTATCCGGCATGCATGGGGAGGATCTCATACAACTCCCGCTCGGAGTGATCAAACAAATACGAGAGCAGCATCAGGCGAAGCAGCCGTTCCGGATCCGCCGCCGGGCGAACCGTTTTTTCCGTGTACAGGGGAGCCACCCAATCGTGAATGACGGAAAAGTCAACCGCTTCGTTGATTTGGCGCAGGATATGGTGTGCGGGAACCAGGTCCTCCATGTCGATGACTTGAAACAGCCGAGGCTGAGTCGAAGGGTTTTTGGGGGCTTTCATCATCCATTCACGCTCCATTCCAACGATTTTTCTTCCTTTTTCGACACAAGCCACCTAAATCCCTGACTCAGGGTGTACTTTTTCACCGGCCTTATAGAAAAACCCCCCTAAGGTAAAACAGATTTTTTATATTTTAATCTGTCTACCTTATGGGGAGCATATCATTATGAGACAGCCCTCCATTCCAAATTTTGTGCATGATCTTAATATACCGTCTCCTCTATAAATGTTGATATATCAACGGTTGTAGCCGTTTCAGGGGTGGCAAAAAAATGTTTTTCGACAAAGTTTCTAACATTATTTCTTAAATATGTGTATATCTTACATTGACTGGGTACGCTTTGCGGCCACTACTGGTTAAATTTGGTTGTAGTGGGGGAAGCGTATGGGATGCACCGTGGATCTCTGCATCGCTGATGATGACGAACCCTCCCATGTCTCTGGGCATCCTTGTGCCTACATTCCTTCGTTCGGTCTAGTCATCAGGCAGAGGCCGGCTAAGCTCCTTTAGGGACTCAAGGTCGAATGGATGATATCGCGCCAGCTTCTCCGTGTCATCCTTGTTGTCTAGGGAATCGTAAGGCATGCAGGCATCAAGCCGCCGTTTCGAGACAAAAGATGTCCTGCATCATTTGCTTCGCATCGAACGCTTGGTGCTTCGTACACACAGCGTGCAGTACCTTCAGTAATTTCCCACATAGCACCACAATGGATTGCTTCTTGCGCAACGGATGATCGGGCCGTGTCGTGTAATATTCATGTAACTGTCGAAACGCTTCGTTGTGGCGAATTATCGGCATCATCACGCGGAAGAGGAGGGCGCGCAACCGCCTTCTTCCACGCTTCGAGATCCGTTTTTGCCCTTTGTGTTGGCCGGAGGAGTTTTCCCGTAAGGTCAGTCCCGCAAGTTTCAATAATTGGCGCGGATCCTGATAGTGGGAAAAACTCCCGATCTCTGATAACAATTCTACGATGGTCGCATCGCCTAAGCCCGGAACGGTCTTCAACTATTCGTACTCGACCGATGTCTGTACGAGTTCAATCAGCTGTTCTGTCAATGCCTCGATCTCTTTTTCCAGCTGGCGATATCGGCGGACAAGTGTGGCGATTTCGATACGGGCCATCTGTTGTCCTTCCGTTACGCCAATGGAGTGTTGGGCCAGTTCCATCAACTTCTTCACTTTCGGCTTTTGTGGCGATTGTAATCCCTCGCTTTGCCGATAAAGGGTGAAAACCTCTTCGATCTCTTTCCCTGCTAAATCCGACGGAAACGGCGTCTGTTCCAGCGTAGCGAGCGCCATTTTCCCAAACGACGGAAAGACTTGCGTAAATTCCGGAAAATACCGATCGAGCCAGCGAATCATCTGATTTCGAACCGCCCCCTGCTCTTCCACGAGTTTGGATCGAAACGTCGCCCCTGTGCGCAGTTCGGCCTCCATCCCTTTCAGAATACGCGGATAGCTGAATCGGCCGTCTTTCACTAACCGGGCAATGACGAGTGCGTCTTTCGCATCATGTTTGGTTGGAAGATTGTCGTCTAGCTCTTTGGAGCGCTTCACGTGCATCGGGTTTGTCATCACGAGAGGAATGCCCTTCTCGTCAAGAAAGTAAGCGAGATTGAGCCAATAATGTCCCGTTGGCTCGATGCCAACGATCACTTCCGTTTTTTCAAATTCCTCCATCGCTTTCACGATACACTGGTACAACCATTCCAACCCTTCTCTGGATTGCGGAACGGGAAACGATTTTTTTAGCACTCTCCCTCGCTCATCCACAAAGCAGGCATAATGCTTCTTTTTTGCGATATCTATGCCAACAACGAGCGTTTGATCGGTGACTTGATTAATCTTCTTGTTTGAGATAGAATTCATGTATAGTCCTCCTTGGTATCCAAATTAGGGGTCAATTCATCCGATTGACACCCCCGAATCATACCAAGAGGGCTTTTTTTATTCAAGTCCCCGAAAAAACTTCTAACAGGAATGCTCCTTTAAAACTTGTATAAATTGTTCATATGATTTCGTTTTTAACAAATTCTGAACCATTGAGCTATTGTCAATTAATCTTACCAACAAACCGTACATGTCCTGCAAATTTTCCTTACTGTTCTTTTTCACACATAACATACAGACCAATTGAACAGGCTTATCCTTCCATTGAATTGGCTTATCTAGTGTGCATACAGCAATAAATGTTTGATTCGTTTTTGGAACGATAGGATGCGGAACAGCCACTAAATTCCCAAAAGATGTAGGTGCCACTTTTTCTCTTTCGAATATTGCTTCTAAAAAAGTATTATCTACTAAGCCTTTTTCAAGCAATGCAGTGTGGAAAAACGTTAAAACTTCTTCATACGAATGAAAATTCTTTCTTAAAAACATTAGATCTTTTCGAAAATAAGTATTAATTGGGGGCTGATTATCAATAATTAATTTTTCTATTTGTTTTAAATCACTTTCTCAACTTTCGCAGTCGAAAAACACTAGTAAACACTTGATATGACTGAAAGAATTCACAACATTATATCTAAAAATGAACAAAAAAACATCCCTTTTTGGTAAAATATAGTCACCACAACCATAACCAAAGAAAGGGATGTTTTCTGTGGCTTCTATTTTACCAAATTCTCAACAAAAAAACGAGACTGATTCATATATTTCACGGTTTTTCAAAGAAAATAAACTAGGTACATTGTTAAATAAGGCAAATATTAAAAAGGAAGATGGAATTTCCCCATTGTTACTTTTTCAGTTTATTTTCTCTCTCGTTTTACATGGCAAGAACCTATATCGGACGCTTGATTCCAACCGCATACAGGATGCACCCAAAAAAGATACTGTCTATCGCTTACTCAATAATCCAACATACAATTGGAGAAAATTCCTTACTCTGTTGAGCAAAAATGTGATTGTAACCAAATTGTTGCATTTAGTCTCAAATGATCGGGAGCGTGTCCTTATTTTTGATGACTCTTTATACAGCCGCGCACGTAGTAAGGCTGTCGAGCTTTTGTCACTTGTGCATGATCATACGACTGGCCAGTTTATCAGGGGGTTTCGTATGCTAACTCTTGGGTGGTCAGATGGGAATACTTTCATTCCACTAGCGTTTTCATTGCTTAGTTCCGCGAAAAAGAAAAATCGTTTTCAAGAAATCAATTCAGACATTGACAAGCGTACAGTCGGTTATAAGCGACGCAAGGAGGCACTGAAAAAGTCCACGGAAGCAATGTTCGATCTTTTAGATGAAGTAAATCCATTACAACTTTGTACTAAGACATTGCTTTTTGATAGTTGGTTTGCGTTTCCCAAGGTGATAAAACGTGTTGTTTCTGAATATCCCCTTCATGTTATTTGTATGCTCAAAAGTATGCACCGCGTATATTACACGTATCAAGGTGAGGAGTATACTCTGAATCAACTATATAAGAAAGTTCGAAAAAAACGTGGACGTGCTAAGATTCTTGCTTCCATTGTTGTAAGTCTAGGACCGGATGACAAAGGTAAGGATATACAAGCTCGGATAGTTTTTGTGCGTGACCGAAACCGATCAAAAAACTGGTTAGCCCTTCTATCAACTAATATTGAGCTTCCAGACGAAGAAGTTGTTCGACTTTATGGGAAACGTTGGGATATCGAGTGCTTTTTCAAAGTGACCAAATCCCACCTACGTTTAGCAAAAGAATTCCAATCCCGCAGTTATGATGCGATGGTAGCCCATACCACGATTGTTTTCGCACGTTATATCATGCTTGCTTTAAGTTCGCGGGAAGAAGAGGTTCCAAAAACGATAGGACAGCTCTTCTATTTGTGCTGCGATGAAATGGAGGACATCCGTTTTGCGCAAGCTCTTATACTGGTTTTGGATTTGTTGAAATCTACTCTTTCCAATGAACCAACTCTTTCAGAAGAAAAGGTCCAATCTATAGTTGATGAGCTATTTAATAATTTACCACATTTTCTAAAGAAGGCTTTTCTTAGTAACGAAGAAAAAAAGGCAAATGCGGCATAATCAACTTAGTCTGCATTCAAATATATCAAGGGTTTAGAGCAATTTTAAGGGTGCGAAAGTTGAGTTAACTAAATAATACTTCAAGTCCCGGCCTTCAAAAAGGTGGGGGGCTATTTGACGTTTACGTATAAAGAATCATTATTACACAATAAGTAAATATAGGGATTGGCAAGTGGTACATTTTTAATTGCCATTTGATACATTTCCTACTTGCCAAAAACACGAATCAAGACAAAATTAAAAGGCATGAGTCCGGTTCAATACCGAACTCATACCCAAATCATTGTCTAAATTTCCGTGTCTAACTTTTTTGGTTCAGTTCAGTTATAGTTACAGATAGATAGGCTCTCTTTTTCTGATATTCCATTACATTAATTTTCAATAATTTAGGAATGCGACAAACAGACACTTTTAACTTTTAATAAGAACAGTTTTAATTGATGTAAAGAATTCAATGGCAGCTCGTCCTTGTTCTCTTGAGTGTGAACTAGATTGCTTCATTCCTCCGAAAGGAGCCTGTAGCTCTACGCCTGCACTCTCTTCATTAATGCGAACTAATCCCGCTTCAATTTCATTTATGAATGATAGGGCGTTTCCTATATTTTGGGTAAAGATAGAGGCGCTAAGGCCAAATGGAGTATCATTTGCTAAATTTAATGCTTCTTCCAACGTATCCACCTTAATTAAAGCTAATACAGGCCCAAATATTTCTTCTCGAGCAATTGTCATATTAGGAGAGACATTTTCAAAGATAGTTGGTTGCACATAAAATCCATTTTTAAATTCCCCATCTTCTAAACGATTACCACCGTACAGTAAAGTGGCACCTTCCTCGATTCCTTTGTGTATGTAATACAGAACTGTTTCAAACTGTTTTTCGCTAGCACAAGGACCCATCCATGTATCATTATTTAATCCATTGCCTATTGTTATTTGTTTTATTCTCGATAATAGTTTTTCTTTGAATTCATCATATACATTACTATGAACGAACACTCGGCTTGTTGCTGTACATTTTTGTCCAGTGGAGCGCAGTCCTCCACTAACAGTTGCTTCCACAGCCTGGTCAAGATCAGCATCATCCAATACAATTACAGGGTTTTTGCCTCCCATTTCAAGCTGATATTTAGCTCCCCGTGCCACTGCTTTTTGAGCAATTGTTCTTCCAACTTCATTTGAACCAGTAAAGGTAATTGCATTAATATCTGGATGTTCGGCTATAGCATTTCCTACTACCGATCCTCTGCCGGTTACCATATTAACAACACCAGCTGGCAAACCAGCTTGATCTAAACATTCAACAATTTTAGCAGCAGTCACTGCTGTTTCTTGAGCCGGTTTGAATACAACCGTATTTCCATATATAATGGCAGGGGCAATTTTCCAAATAGGAATGGCTACAGGAAAATTCCATGGAGTGATAACCCCGACAACACCAAGTGGTACACGGGTTGTAAACATAAGCGCTTCGCTGTCTGAAGAAGGAATAACATCACCAATCTTTCTCATTCCTTCTCCCGCATAGTAACGAAGGATTGCAATTCCTCTCTGTACCTCTCCTTTTGACTCAGGGAATGTCTTTCCCATTTCCCGTGTCATTGTTTCTGCGATTTCATCCATTCTTTTTTCCAGTTCACTAGCAGCCTTATAAAGACATTCCCCTCTTTTAACACTAGATAGTCTTCTCCAATTAACTTGCGCTTTCTTAGCCGCTTCTACGGCTTTATTTACATCTTCTTCATTGGATTGTTGAACATATCCTACTATTTCATTTTTATTGGCTGGGTTGATGCTTTTATCAACTTTTTTTGTGGATGAGTGAACCCATTTGCCATCTATATAATTGAGATATGTTTGTTTTTTAGTTTTAACTTCCGATACCGCCATGTTAAGATCCCCCTTGTCACTTGAAAATGCGAATATAGAGCCATGCCTTAATCTCGAAAAATGGCTTGACTCGTTTATTGCAATAAGAAATTTTGTAGAAAATACAACCATTTACAGTAAATAATTTCGAAAAGGGGTTTATTTCCTTTCATATGCTTAAGCATTTTAAAATCAGATTCAAACATTTTAATACGTTCGCCTAAACAATAAAGTAATGACTCACATGAAAAGTTCCCCTAATTGAATATTTAATATTACATATATTACTCATTTTCATAATCAGCTAAAATCTTATTGCGCACAAAACTTAAGTGCCTGTACATCTGTTTGAAAGCTTCTACTGGGTCTCTATTTTTAAGCGCTTCGTAAATTGCAAGATGATGTTCGATTGTAATATCTGGCTCTCTATATTTAATCAAACTGTCTGTTTTTTCATGTGTGATGAGTAAGGAAATAATCATTCCTTCAACAATAGGGTTATTAGCACTCAATGCAATGATTCGATGAAATTCTTTATCTAAAAATCCATAGTTACTATCAGCATGTTCTCTGATTTGATCAATGGTATCTTTTAATTTTTTTAACTGCTGATCCGTTATTTTTTCAGCAACAATCGTCACCAATCCGAGCTCTAATGTCATACGAGCTTCAATGATGGCTGGAACATTATTAATTGACACAGCAAGCATCGCCTTAAAAGGATCACTTCCCACTTTATCATTAATATATGTTCCCCCACGTGGCTTCCTTGTTATAATGTCTAGTGTCTCAAGGGATCTTAGAGCTTCTCTCAGAACAGGTCTACTTACTTCTAATTGTTCCATTAATTCTATCTCAGATGGTAATCTATCTCCTGGTTTCAACTTACCACTTACTAGAAGCTGTATCAATTGATCTAAAACTTGTTGCGACAAAGTACTCCTGCGTACCGAACTTACAGCGTATTTTAGTTCACTCATTTAATCTCCCTCCCTCTATAAAAATATCGATTTTCTCGTTTTTCTTTGAATCTCTTCAATTTTCGCAAGGATGCATCCAGAATGGATAGATCTTGAATATATTTAAACTTTTCGATACAACAGCTCTGGAGGAAAATACCCTACGATCCCATTTCTCGGAAATAGGGGAGGGCGTTCCTATGATCGCACCAGTTGGATCTTCACCTTTCTCATGGCGGTGTACCCTCCCATATCTCACGAATTCCTTCGTTCAACCTATCCATGAGATGGAGGTCGGACATACACTTTGTTTAGAAAAACAAAGGCACAGACATTTGATTAGATACCAAGCATTCTTTATTAAAAAAGTTTCTCCAAGTACAAAGACAATAAAGGTAAATAAGACAGGAAGTATAGAAACAAATCCTGCTTCAAGAATAGTTTCCTAATTAAACCTTTACATCATTTGGATATTTTTCTAATGCTTTTTTGATTATGTGTTCGAGCTCTTCATAATGTTCTTTCTCCACTGGTGTAACTGGCGGTCTTACATTAGTACCTACTGGTAAACCTACTATTTCCATGCCTGCTTTAATAAGTGCTACTGCATATCCTTTTTTCTTTTTTCTAATTCTATGAATAGGAAGAATTACATTTTCGTAGATTTCACGCCCTTCTGCCTTGTTTCCGTTTAACAGCGCATGATAGTATTTGATAGAAATATGCGGAATATAGTTAGAAATAGCAGATGAATAAGACTTAAAGCCAAGATTAAGATAAGCTGCCATTGTTACTTCTGCTAAGGGCATTCCATTAATCCATTCGAGGCGATCGCCTATGGCATGCGTAAGTTCCGCATTCAACTCAATATTACCTATTCCATCTTTGAAACCCACTAGTTGTGGTAATTCGCATAATTTTTGAAGCGTTTCGACCTCTAACATACAATTGCCTCTGTTATATACGATAGCGTTTAAGTCTGTACTATTAATAATGGTGTTTAAGTAAGCATATAAACCGTCTTGGGAAGGGTCTATGAGATAAGGAGGAAAGATTAAATATCCATTGGCTCCTAACTCTTGCGAAATTCTTGCCTGTTCCAAAGCCTGTTTAATATTTCCTCCAACCCCTGTATAAAGAGGAACTTTTCCCTTCGTTCTCTCTAAAGCAACTCTCACAATCTCCTTATATTCATCATTACTAACTGATTGTAGTTCTCCGGCTCCGCAAACGACAAATATTGATGATAACCCGGATTTAATTAAGAAATCGATATTTGCCCTTAGACCATCAAGATCTATGTTGCCTCTAGAATCCATTGGCGTCACTGGGAATCCCATAATCCCCCTAGGGGATTTTCTTAATTTATCCATAAGTAAGTTCCGCCTTTCTTTAATTATATACTTAAGTCAATAATATTGTAAGACAATTGTATATGTTTTTAATATTTTTTGTTTATGTTACTGGAGATGGATTAAATAAAACTAAATCATTATAAATTTTCCATTTATCGGCCCATGCCTTTTTTGTTCCGCTTGCTACTTCTATAATTTCTTTAAAAATCTCCCAACCAACTTCTTCAATTGTTGCTTCTCCAGTAGCGATTTTTCCGGCATCGATATCAATCAGATCAGGCCATTGTTCGCGTAGTTCGCTTCGAGTAGATACTTTGATTACCGGAACCATTGATAATCCATAAGGTGTGCCTCTTCCTGTTGTGAAAACTTGCAAATGTATTCCTGATGCTAATTGAAGAGTTCCGCAAACAAAATCACTGGCAGGTGTAGCTGCGAAAATAAGTCCTTTTTTTCTTACTCTTTCCCCCGGAGCTAATACATCTACAATTGGTGTGCTTCCGGATTTGATAATGGAACCAAGTGACTTTTCTACAACATTTGTTAATCCACCACGTTTATTTCCTGGAGACGGATTAGCGCTACGATCGGCTTCCCCTCTTCTTAAGTAATTATCATACCATTCCATTTCTCTGATTAGCGCTTTTCCTACTTCTTCATTAATTACACGTGGTGCCAACAGATGCACCGCATCTCTCACTTCAGTAACTTCCGAAAATAATACAGTTGCTCCTGATTTAATTAGGAGATCAACAGCATAACCTAGAGCCGGATTAGCAGTTACCCCGGAGAAGGCATCACTTCCACCACATTGTACACCTATAACCAATTCTGAAACAGGTATTTTCTCTCTCTTTCTTTCGTTTAGTTTTTTTAACTTTTTTTCGGCCATTTCCATAATGGAATTAATCATATTCATAAATCCATTTTCATTTTGTAAAATGAGGATGTTGTCATTAATGCCATTGTTTAAACGATCGGGAGATAATTTTTCACATCCTAATCCGATAATCATCAGTTCCCCACCGAAATTAGGATGTCTCGCTAAGTTTTGAAGAGTACGAATCGGGATTACTGCATCAGGTGCATTGATTGCCACACCACAGCCGTAAGCATGATTTATGGCAATAACATCATCAACATTAGGGAATAGAGGCAAAAGTTCCTCCTTTATTTTCTTTACAGCAACATTTAAAACACCAGCTACACATTGAACACTTGTAGTAATCCCCAGAATATTTTTGGTGCCTACTGTACCATCTTCGTTGCGAAATCCTAAAAAAATGAATTCCTCCTCTAACGGAAGAACTTCTTTAACCTTATTAGAAAAGGTTAAAGAAGTTAGTTTTGGAGGAGTCGGCATAAGCACTAATGATTCCTTTACCCAACTCCCTTTTTTTATTGTAGTTTTGGCATAACCGATAACTTCTCCATATCTTACAATTTCTTCACCTTCATAAATGTCGCGAAGGGCAACTTTATGCCCTTGCGGTATTCGCTCGATTAATTTTAAGCCACAAGGAAATTCAGTGCCTTCATCCAATCCGCCACTATTTACAATAATAGCCGTATTGTCATCCGGATGTACCTGTATGTACAATGGTGGGCGATTATTTCTATAAACTTTCAAAATTACTCCCCCTTCAGTATTGATTATTTATATATTGGTTTTCCTTCAAATTCATACATTGCTGCTATTAAGGCCTTTACATATCCTATGGAATAAGCAAATCCTATGCTGGAAGTCTTCCAACCGATATTGGAATACTTCCATCTGTCGTCGTAGTCCGGTTCATCTCCGGTCAAAATTGGAACATGGTCGGGATTGATACATCCTTGATAACCAACCTTCCTAAGTTCAAGAAATATTCTGAACATATTTAAATCACCATCATCTAATAATGCTTCTTCAAATGCCCCTTCGGTTGGTAAACTTCCTCTTACATTACGAAGATGAACCAAAAATATTCTTCCTTTTCGTCCAAAGTAGTTGATTTCATCAAGAACTAAAGATGACCCTCCTGCTTCAGCTCTTGTTCCAACACAATAAACAAACCCTACATTTTTATTTGGAAAATCGTCAATAATTCTGTGTAGTCCTAATCCACCAAAAGGTGAATCTGGATGTGGCGTATCCGAAGGATGTATTGCTATTCTGACATTATTTTCTTGAGCTATAGGGACCAGCTCTCTATAAGCGATTTGGAAAGATTTCCACCAGTCTTGAAGTTCTTCAAATGTAGGTTTTTGCCGTTTTTCTGTCATAAGGCCGATACTTTCTCCTCGCGCAATAGCTCCTCCACGTTGAACTGCTTTATATTTTCTAGAAAGACCTTCAAATACATCACCTTCAAAACGTTGCCGTACAAGTGTTATCCCTGCTTCCGCAAAAACTTTAACCGCATTACATGAATTTTCTAGTTCCTTTTCACTTCCAGGACGGTTTTTCATAAAATTCTCTGTAATGTTAGGAAGAGTTACCCGATTAATATCCATTCCCCATGAGCGGATTCTCTTTTTTAGTTTTAACAGCTTATCTAAGTCAGGATATCCTTGTTCTTTAACCCCTTCGAAGGAATTTCCATTACCAAAGTCAATGCAATCTACACCAAGCTGACACAATTGTTTCAAATCGAGATCAGTTAAATTGGTAGTATTGACTGTAACTGAAACTTGAAACATTTTATCACCTCATAAATTGATTTATTATTTATGGAGTTGGATATAAAAAATAAATCACATACGAATTAAGCTAAATATAGCTATTTTCTATTTTTTGCTCGATTGTAAATAAAAAATCGCAAAGTTAAACCTGATTATCCAATTAGTTTCCTTTATTGTTTATTTGTAAGTTATTTATATTGTAAGACAAAATGAATATTTAGTCAATTTATAAATTTATAAATAATCAATTAAAATTTTTATTTTGCGGGAAAATTAAATATTAAGATCTATCTTTATGAGATAGTAGGAAATCCATGAAATGATTAATAGTAGGTCACTAGTTCCACCTACATGAGCGGCTTCCATTCCTTATTTCAATATGCTCTATAAAGGTCTCCGGCAGCTATAAATAAGATGGAGCATGATATGGACATCTATGCTCCATTAAGATTTTTATATTTACTTGATAGCATGTGCATTCTAATCATGCTTTTTTTAGTTCCACACGTTTGATTTCACCAACAATAACAAGGTAGCTGAATATAGCTACTAGTGCATTCACTCCTACAAAGATAAGTGCTCCGTTGAAAGATCCAGTTCCTTCAACAATATAACCTATTATAATCGGTGTTGTAATTCCTGAAATATTGCCGAATGTATTGAATAAACCACCACTTAACCCCGCTAACTCCTTCGGCGAGGTATCGGACATTACAGCCCATCCTAATGCGCCAAATCCTTTTCCGAAAAAAGCAAGAGCCATTACAACAATAACAATCCAATTCATATCTACATAGTTAGCAATAATCAAACTCATAGACATAAACATCCCAAGAACGATAGGAACTTTTCTTGCTACTGTCAAAGAATAGCCTTTTCTTAGCAAATAGTCAGAGAAAATACCACCTAAAATTCCTCCTGCAAATCCACAAATTGCCGGAAGAGAGGCAACAAACCCTGCTTTAAGAATAGACATATGGCGTTCCTGAACTAAATATACTGGGAACCAAGTTGAAAAGAAGTAAGTAAGTGTATTAATACAGAATTGAGCTATATAAATCCCAATCATCATACGGTTTTTTAATAGTTGTTTCAGATAAACTAATTTTGGTTTTTCATCACTTTTGTTGCTATTCTTATTTTTGTCCATGTCAATTAGAGCTCCACCTTGCTCGATATATTCTAACTCTGCTTGGTTTACACGGGGATGATCTTTAGGATTGTGAATCACTTTCATCCAAACAAAAGACAAAATAATTCCTAAAACACCCATAAATGCGAAGTTATATGGCCAGCCAAAAGAACTTGTGATCCAACCTAAAATAGGTGCAAAAATAACTGTTGCAAAATACTGAGCGGAATTAAAGCAAGCGGCAGCTGTTCCGCGTTCTTGAGATGGAAACCAAGCCGCTACTATTCGACTGTTCGCAGGGAATGATGGTGCTTCAGATAGTCCCACAAGAAAACGCAAGACAAATAAAAGCACAACAGCAGCACCAGCACTAACAAAACCAACAAACCCTTGAAGCAAAGTGAAAAGTGACCAAAAAAAGATGCTAAAAGCATAGACAATTTTAGAACCATAGCGATCCAAAAACCATCCTCCAGGAATCTGCCCAATAACATAAGCCCAAGCAAAGGCCGAAAAAATATACCCCATTGAGACAGCGCTTAAGCCTAGTTCTTTCTGTATAGCTGATCCTGCTATAGAAATAGTTGAGCGATCAGCATAGTTGACAGAAGTGACTAAAAACAGCATGGCAACAATGAACCAGCGAACTTGGCTTCTTTTTGATTTTGTCTGTACGACGGCTTCTTTTTTTGTGTTTGTTTCTAACATATTTATTCCTCCTTCTTTTTTAGCATTAGTATTGTCAGCCATATCACGATGATTTGAACATTTAATAATTACAACATCTAACATTGAGGCTACCCGTGGTGCTAGTTGAACTTTAACGCTCAACTAGCCCAAGAATGACGAGTGAATAAGCTAGTAAAATGCCATCCAAAGCTGATTCAAATCCAGAAACAGAGTTGGCTCGAATCTCTCTGATCCGGTACTGATCAATGAGAACTGAAAACACGGTTTCCATGACTTTGCGCTTTCGTTTCATTCATCGTTTCCATGCTTTCGATTGATGGATTTTCTGTTTTTTCCGAACGGGCGTCCAAAAAGTGATCTTGTATTCATCATACAGTTTCTTTTGCAAGTCTTGGCTCACCTATCCTTTGTCACCAAATGTATACGGATGAGGAAGTTGGGCCATCACGGTTTCCGCAGCTGTCCGGTCGTGACAGGATGCTTCGGTGACGACATATCCCATCGGAAGCGCTTGGTCAGTGATCTGGAGATGAAGCTTAAACCCATAGTAAGCCATCTTTTTGGATGCACAATACCCGATATCTGCGATTCCTTAAAACCGTTTGACGCGATACATTCGTGCGTGGTGGCAGAGTTCAATAGGTAAGCTATCCACTACCGCATAAGCGTGATGTTGCCCACGTTTGGCTAGTTGATATCGTATCCATTTGACGGCAAAGCCAAGATTTCGACAACGACGGTTATATCGAGAGCGTTCAGGAAATAAATCTTTCGAAAATAAGTTTCCGATCACAAATCGGTGCCAAGCTCGTTCGGATGTAAAACCTAACAACTTTCCAAGAACATGGACGGCGATGATGACTTCATCTTCTTGCTTCAACAAATGGCGATTTCGGCGTTGTAAATACATCTGAATCAAAGACAATTGTCCAGATACAAAGAACAAAATCGCTACATATTGTTTTTGAATTTTCGCTCCGTCTGTTGTAAAGTGAAAGTGCTCTTGCATGTGACTTCTCCTTTTAAATGTTTGGTAGCACTTTCATTTTAAAGGAGATCCTTCATGCAAGGGCTATTTTTATGCTTGTTTGATTTTATCTAGCACCACGGGTATTGAGTCTATATTTTTCATTGCTTCGACTATTTCAATATATAATAACTACTAACTCTAGATAAGTTCTGTTTATTAATAGGGTCAGTAAATTGCTAATATTCAAACATTTTTCATACAGAACATGAAGTAATCGCTTACAAAAATCTTTTTGTTGGTTTATAAACGATATTTGTTGTATGCAATATGGATAATTAATCTTGATATTATGATCTAATTTACTTCTTCTCTATTTACACCTCCTCATTCACATTGATAAGTTAAATCACCAATTATAATTTAGGTAATAACGATTTTTAAATTTAAATTTGTCTTGTCTTAGGCCTCCCCTCTTTTTATTGTTTGTTTGTAAGTTTTTTATATTGTAAGACAAAATAAATATTTAGTCAATTTAGAAATTTAAAAACTCAACTTTCGCAGAGTAATATCTTATTGCAACTCTTGGTATGACTGTTTTATATCGTCTTTCATTATTTCTCTTGTTTTTTATTGATTTTATGTCACTAGCGTTGCATTAATTTAATTCGAAAATTCTGAATTGAAAAAAGTCCATAAAAAAATCCTTTATAATGGATGGTACAGGTGGTCCCTGTCCAAATCCAATATAAAGGATGAAGTCTATGGACAAGGATACACTATTTTCTTCATTTGGTAAATGGGGCACTCCTCTCAATTCTGTTAAATTTACACAAAGAATTGAAGAGATGAAACAAGATAAATATACGAAAAAATTAACCACAAAAGCGTATTTACTTTTGTTTTTGCATGCTCAACTTCAACAACGAGAAGGACTGCGCGCCATCGCCGATGATGCGTTACTGGATGATTTTCAGCGAGAATTAGGATTGACATCTATTAGTGCTTCACAACTTTCTCGAAAACATCGCCAAGTAAAACCCGAATTGCTCGCAGAAATCTTTCTGGATTTAGTGAATCAAATCCGCCAGATGTCCACGAATTCCTCCAGTCAGGTGAGTGGCTTAAAAATCGTGGATTCTACGACCATTTCACTGAATCTGAAAAAATATCAATGGGCTACGTTTCGCAAAACGAAGTCGGGAATTAAGGTTCATTTACGACTGGTGTTTGTCAATGAAGATACGGTTTATCCGGAAAAAATGGTCATGACCCCAGCAGGGAACAATGATCGAACACAAATGGAACAACTGATCGACGAAACAGATGCCATGTACGTGTTTGATCGTGGTTATGTAGACTACGAAAAGTTCGATTATTACTGTGATAAAGGCCTCTTTTTCGCCTCCCGTCTGAAAAAGAATGCCTATGTTCGATTTCTTGAATCGTTCTCTGTCCCATCCAATTCCTCTATTTTATCTGATTCGATGGTGGTCATTGGGACACCACAAAAACGAACGGAAAATGTCTTTCGATTAATCGAAACATTCGATTCGGACGGGAATCGAATTCGAATCATTACGAACCGATTCGACCTAGATCCAGAAGAACTTGGTGATATCTATCGTTCTCGATGGGCCATTGAACTATTTTTTAAGTGGATTAAGCAACGTTTAACACTCAAACATCTTTATGGAACGAGTCCAGAAGCTGTAGAAAATCAGGTTTACTTAGCTCTGATTTCTTACTGTTTACTCATTCTTATTCAACTTGAAATGAAATCGAAACATTCCCTCACCCAGATTTATCGTTGGCTTCGCGTTTTTCTTTGGAAACCAAGTACCGTGTGGGTGGAACGAATTCAACGGGAATGAGTTGAAAAAAGTCGGCGAAGCGCGGTAGCCATGTAACAACAAAACAAATACATTTATTACCAAATGGATAGTGATCACCTTTAGTTGGTTACTGCCTTGTTTTTCGTTTATCATAAAACATTTTATTCAGAAAATTCTGCATAAAATGTTTTTATTTTTTATGCAACGCTACTGCTTTTCATTCAATTATCTATTTTATTTTTACAACGATTTGTTATGATGAAAAAAAGAAGGAGGAAAATAATGGAGAAAGAAACTGCGATTCATCTGCTTGTAACCAGCGATCTTCACGGCTACATTTACCCGACCAATTACAGAGACAAAGAAGAACAAAATTTCGGACTGGCTAAAATAGCCACGATTATAAAAGAAAAAAGAAAAAAAGGCTATGTACTTTTACTTGATAATGGAGACTTGATTCAAGGAAGCCCGTTGACTTATTACCATGCAAAAAACAGGCCCGACAGTGAAAATCCGATGATTCAAGTTATGAATGATCTCCAATATGATGCATGCGTATTGGGAAATCATGAATTTAATTATGGACGAAGTTATTTACAAAAGGCGATTGATCAATCAGCTTTTCCTTGGCTGTCCGCTAATATCTTGAAGCAAACAACAGGAGAGCCCGCTTTTGGAACACCTTATCTCGTCAAGGTATTGGACGGAGTCAAAATTGCTGTACTTGGTATAACCACTCATTTCATCCCTAATTGGGAAGAGCCGCGAAATATTGAGGGACTTGTTTTCAAAGATGCATTGCAAACGGCTAAATTATGGGTGAGCGATATTCGCCAAAAAGAAAAACCAGATGTGATGATCGTCTCATATCATGGGGGATTTGAAAGAGATCTACAAACTGGAGAGCCTATAGAACAGCTGACAGGAGAAAACCAAGCATACCAAATGTGCCAAGAACTAGAGGGTGTTGATATTTTAATCACAGGCCATCAGCACCGCCCACTCGCAGATAAACTAAACGGCATCACAATCATTCAGCCAGGCCATAAGGGGCAATTTTTGGGTGAAGTGACGATGAAAGTTAGACAAAAGGCAAATGGAAACAGCCCCGCAATCGTTAGTCATTCCAACTTAATCAAAATTGATGAAAAAATGGAAGCGAATCAAGATGTTTTGGCATTGATATCCGATATTGAACAAGAAACGCAAAAATGGCTGGATCAGCCGATCGGAACCGTTATTGGTGACATGACCGTATCTGATCCATTGAAGACCCGATTACAAGACAATCCTTTTATAGAATTTATCAATAAGGTGCAAATGGAAACAGCCAAAGTTGATATTTCTGCCACTGCCTTATTCAATAATGACTTGCCTGGATTCAAACAACATGTTACAATGCGCGATATTGTTTCCAATTATATTTATCCGAACACATTAACTGTCATCCGCATCAGCGGCCAAGATATTAAAGATGCTTTAGAGCAAAGCGCCAAGTATTTTACGGTTCAAAACGGAACAATTTCTGTCAATCCCGCTTTCTTATATCCTAAACCGCAGCATTACAATTATGATATGTGGGAAGGAATTGAATACGAATTAAAAATCTCTAATCCAGTTGGCCAACGAGTTGTGAAGCTAAATTATCACGGCAGCCCATTGGAGCTTGACAAAGAATATGATGTCGTCATGAACAGCTACCGCGCAGGTGGAACAGGCAATTTTGATATGTTTAAAGAAAAACCGATCGTTAAAAATATCCCCATCGACATGACCGAACTCATTGCCAACTACATATTAGAGCACAAAACTATCATCGCAGCTTGCAATCATAATTGGAGGGTAGTTTTATAGTAGTAAAAGCATTTTCCGATTTGCCCGCTTTTTATTTGAGCATTTTGCACATTTTTCAACCCAAGAGCCATAAGGTTTTCTAAAGCATAAAAAAGGACTTCACCCCTTATTTGTAGAATTTTGAAGTGACCAAACCACAAAAATCCACAAGGAGGAAGTCACTTTGTATATTCTACAAGAAAGTCTATTTTCCTTTGAAGAATTGCAAATTTTAGAGTCAAAAGAGAAATTACCGATCCTTTTTAGTGTTCTAGATTTGCGTCCTTATGCTAAACAATTGAAAAGTTCTTCACCCCAAGGGGCTGAAGGACATTCCAAAGAAGGGATATTAAGGGCTCTTATCGCTGCCCCATTAGAAGGTATTGATACTTTTACTTCTCTTCACAATCGATTGAAAAATGACCTGCGTTTTCGTTACCAATGTGGTTTAGATATTAGCAGGCCTGCACCATCCATCTCTACTCTTAGCCGAGTATTTTCTTCACTAACCAAAACTGGACTCGTGAAAAGAATCTTTCAAGATCTCGTCCAGTTAGCTCAAGAGGAAGGAGTAATTGATGGAAACCATCAGGCTATCGACAGTGCCGCCATTGATGCTTACGAAAAGAAGCAGCCTAAGAAGCGAAGTGAACAAACAGGCAACGCCAATTGGGGGGCAAAGTTTGATTCCTTCGGTAATAAAATGACTTGGTTTGGCTATAAGATGCATCTTTCCGTTGACACCAAAAGTGAATTACCAATGGCGATTGAAGTAACCCCTGCTCATATCAACGATGGGGATGTCGCACCACAATTAATTGAACAAGTAAAGAGTTGTACAAACTCTAAAATTGATTTCCTGATAATGGATGGTGGGTACGACCAGCTTAAAAACTACGAATCCGCCAAGAACATCGGGGCTCAAGCTATTATTCCACTCAATTTGCGTAATGAAAAGGAGCCTCCCGAAGGAATTGCCTCCAATGGAACCCCACGCTGTTCTATGGGGTACGAAATGACTTATTGGGGAGCCAATAAGGACCAGCTCAAATTCAGATGTCCACACGCAACCGGAAAAGTGGATTGCCCATTAGGAATGGCAGCCTGTTCATCTTCCAACTATGGAATGGTAGTAAAAATTAACGTGAATAAGGATCTTCGCCGGTACTCTAATCCACACCGCGATTCCAAACGTTGGAAAGAACTTTACAATGAGCGAACCAGTGTAGAACGGTGCAATTCAAGAATGAAAAGTTATCTTACAGCGAACTCCCTGCATGTGTGGGGAATCGATAAAGTAAAAACTCATATTTACTTGAACGCCATCGTATTACTGGTTTCAGCTCTCGCAATGGCAAAAGAGAGTAAAAAGCAACAAACCGCTTAAAAAATTTTTAAAGCGAAAAATTCTGCAAGTATGCCCAAAAAAGGACAAACAGAATATTTGTAAACCAAAGATACAAAATACCCCAATTTATTTGGGTTTCTTTTAAAACTCTTTTTAATAAAAATCTAATTTTGCAAAATGCTCATTTAAAACAAATGCCACTAATAGGTATCAAAGTATACTTGTCCAAATATCACAAAGGCTTACAGCAACAAAAAGTCATTAATAACAAATTTGATATCAACGATGATTATATAAAAATGATTTTTTCGTTATGAAAATGTGAAGCGTTTTATTCGCACACATCAAAAAAGAAGATTTAGGATTTTCCTAATCTTCTTTTTGCATGAAAGTATATTTCACCATTCCCCTGAACAGGACATGGATTATTTAAGCAGCTGTCTTAACTCTTCGGTCATTTGTTCAACCAATTCAGGTCTGCCATGAAACTGAGCTGGAGTATTTTGAAAAAGTTGAATACGCCAAATTCCTTCCGTTTTCACTGCAACAAGTGTATGATGAGTGTTCACATCAGGATTTAAATCGGACTGGCCGTGAGGAACCATACCGGCAATCGCTCGTAAAATAGCGATATCAGGAGCTAGAAACCGGACATTTTTCACTTTGCTGACAAATTTAGCTGTCTGGTGGTGTTCAAAGACGGACTGGAGATGTGCGAATATTTCATCGCGTCCAATCGACTGACTGCCATCGAAACCAATGCTTTCGCCATCCTTAGTAAACAGATCCGTCATTCCGCTAGCAGTTCGATTGTTCCACGCATTAATTAGTTGCTGGTACAGCTCTTGAACTTCATTTATTTGAGAATTTTCCATCGTTTATCACTCCGAAATGTAATTCTTTGTTCTATGATAGCCAATCAACTGAAAAATTTTTTTTATAAAATGTTGCCGATTTAATATTTACGTGCAGTTTTTTCTTTTGAAACCTCTGCTTTGAAACGCTGAGACGAATGATCAAAAGCATTTTTTATAGAAGCTTGACAGCGTATAATACTTCAAAATGAAAATTTTCTTCTTTTTTCACTTCAAACGGCATTTATTTGATGTGCAATCACTTTAAAAGGGCATTATTTTTCCTTCTGTTATTGTAAGAATATGTTTGTTCTTCAATTAATCTGTTGGAAATGAATGCCTGCGACAGTCTGCAAATACCTTCCGATCCTCTAAAGCCACTACATAATCAGCAAACAATCATTCTTGCAATCATATTGCCATTCATTTACTGGGAGTGTTGCTACTGACGGCTCTTTTTTTCTATTTCCATACTGCTGCATATTTTTTTTGATATTTCGGATCTTCTTCCTTTTCAATTAAATCGAAGGCAAGCTGCTTGATCGCTTCATCCTGCACTTTATCATACAAGTTTCGCAGCCCTTGAATAATATCGAACCGAATAAGTGTCGCATGTTTTTCGTCAACACAGTTGTCAAACCGAGCTGCCAAATGACGGATAACCATCTCTTTTTGCTTTTCCCCAGCTAAACCAATCCTCCAAATAGCCTGCAAACTATGTCTGGCAGTTACAAACTTTTTATCATAGGTTACTTCCCAAACTTGAGGAAAATCCTCCAACATTCGCTGTTCGGGATCGCTGATCGCTAAGCGGCTTAAAAACTGAGCAGCACGCGAGCGCTTATGAGGGTCTTTACTTGTCAGCTCTTCCTTCAGCTGATCCCATACTTCATACGCCCAATCGACTTCTTCTTCAGTGATCTTCATAATGCTGCTGTACGCTTCGTACTGCGCATTTTTATCACTTGACTGCAATTCCGCAAAATAATGCTTCGTTCGTTCATCCACTATTTATCGCCCCAGTCATGCCTTATTATGTTTGATTTTACCTTAGGCAAAAGTGAATAGGCAATGGCTGCAATATGTAAATACCGAACGATCATATCGGAGGTACAGATCCAAAAAGCCGAAGTTTGATATGGAAACTGGCTCATATTCCATGTGAAAGCAAGTTTAAAATATTAGTAGAGCGAGCATGAAAAAAAGCCGCTGTATCACCAATAATTGGCGTTCAAGCAGCTTTTTTCAATTACTTATTTAAACGGATTTTTCCATTCCATTAGAACAGCATAGTTACGGGATTCCTCATCCTCCAAATAATTAGCCACAATTCCAAGAGGCGTCCGTCCGCAACGGAGAAGGAATGAAATAACCGGGTCTTTTAAATTTCCGCTGACGACAGCATCGACATATTGTTCAGCTGACATCTCATCCGCATATTTATAATATCCCGGCATTCTGCCGCCGCCGAGCAAGCGATCCAATCCTTTATGGACAACTACTTCGTACATTGATTGCATAAGCCATTTTCCTAAATCCAGCTTTCTGTGGGACGGACGGATGCAAATATCCACAATATATAAAGTGTTGCCATTCGGATCATGGTTACGGATATAGCCGTTGTCCGTTATCTCTTCCCAAGTATGATCAGGATGGGCGGGATCAAAATTCACGATTAAAGATGTCATCGATCCTGCTAACGTTCCTTCTACCTCAACACATAAAGCGCCTTCCTGAAACAATGTCACGTGATTCGTTAATTGCTCTTTATTCCACCAAAGTTCTGATGGAAAAGGCGGCGGAAAGCTTTCCTTTTGAATTTCAATTAATTCATCAAAATCTGCTTCATTATAATTCCTTATCACCACTTCGACATTGCGACCTTGATTATTCAGATAAAATCTCTTTCTGTAACGGCTCATCTCCATTCCCCTTTCGTCCATGAACACTTAAATCAGGATACAAATCAAAGCGGCGGTCTCTCCAAGTGGTGACAGATCCGTTTTCTCTCACTTTGTATAAGAGAGATAAATCAAGATCCGCCGTAATAATCATATCGTGGTTTATTTCCCCCTCCATCAAGATCCCGTTTTTCGGAAATGGGATGTCGTTCGGAGTAATGACCGCTGCCTGGCCAAAATTTGCCCTCATAAAATCAACGGTAGGAAGCGAACCTACTGTCCCTGTTGTCACCACATAGATTTGATTTTCAATCGTTCTGGCGTGGCTTGTATACCGCACTCGTTGAAATCCGTGGCGGTCATCTGTACAAGACGGACAGAACACAACGTCAGCTCCCATTCCTCGTACAATTCGAACGATTTCTGGAAATTCGATATCATAACAAGTCAACATGGCAATTTTTCCTTTTTCGGTCTCAAATATTTGAACCGTTTCTCCGGGAGTCAGATGCCATTCTTTCACTTCCGTCGGCGTCAAGTGAAGCTTCGCTTGTTCAGCTATCCGGCCATCGGGATAAAATAAATGGGCTGTATTATACAATCGTCCCTCTTTTTCGATAATATGAGTGCCTCCAATAATATGCATGCCCGTTTCTTTAGCAAGCGATGTAAATAGTGAATAATATCGGTCCGTATAATGAGGTAAATTTTGAATCGTCTGCTTTTGATTCGGAATGGACAGCAATTGAGTCGTAAAAAATTCAGGAAAAAGAACAAAATCAGCATCAAACTCTTCTGCGGTTTTCACATAATGCGTTACTTGGTTTGCAAAATCTTCAAAACTCCCGATGGAATGAAGATGATATTGAACAGCAGATACACGTATTTTCATGTAGCCTCTTTCCCTTCATCATAATCTGTTCCCCGCTTATTACTGAACAAAGTATAACATAAAACCAGTTTAATTTAATTTGCTAAATACAGTATAATAATTATGCAAAAGATAGTGAACGAAAATGAATTATCACGTGATATTACAATCTTCAGAAGACCGAAAAACTTTTGAACAGCCACACATTCAAAATGTGTTCTGGAAATTATACAAAACATCGAAAAAAACGAACCGCTGTTCTTTAAATCGACAGCACTATGGAATAGCGAAACGTTTAAAAAGATCAGAGGAAAAGTGTGGTGAAAGCATTGTTTAAAATTTTGCTCATTGAAGATGACACCACCCTGTTTCATGAAATAAAAGAACGGTTATTACAATGGTCTTATGATGTATACGGCATTACTGACTTTGGAAAAGTGATTGAAGAATTTACAGCCATCAAGCCTGATTTGGTCATCATTGATATTCAGCTGCCAAAGTTTGATGGATTTCATTGGTGCCGAATGATCCGCTCCCATTCAAATGTTCCGATTATTTTTTTATCATCGCGGGATCACCCGACCGATATGGTGATGTCAATGCAGCTTGGAGCGGATGATTTTATACAAAAGCCGTTTCATTTCGAGGTGCTTATCGCAAAAATACAAGCAATTCTCCGCCGAGTATACAACTATAATACAGAACAAATGAAGCTGAAGGCATGGTGCGGGGCGACGGTCGATTATGAGAACAATACAGTCACAAATGATAAAGGAACAATTGAACTAACTAAAAATGAACTATTGATATTAAAGCATTTGCTTGAGAAGAAAAACAAAATCGTCAGCCGGACAGAATTAATCAAAAGCCTGTGGGAGGATGAGCGCTTTGTCAGCGATAATACCTTAACGGTCAATGTCAATCGTTTGCGAAAAAAATTGGATGAGCTCGGGTTGGGACGCTTTATTGAAACGAAAGTCGGCCAAGGCTACATAGCAAAGGAAGAGGCAGCCGTATATGATTAAAAAATATATTATTGAAAGAAAGAGCTGGATCCTTCTCTTTTTATTCATGCAGCTGTTTATCCTTTTTATTTCTTATCTTGATTCAACCATTTCATTAAAGTCCGTTCTCTATATTGTCTTTTTATTGATGATTATTTTTTTCATTTTTGTCATCATCCGCTACAATAAAGAAACAAAGTTTTATAAAAGCTTGGAAGGATGGGAAAACAGCCTTGATTTAACAAGTATAGCGAATGCTGAAAGCCCTTTTGAAAAAATGATTGAACAGCGGATAATAAACCAAACGAAGCTTTTGAAACAAGAGGCTTCGCAAAATCGAATTGCGCTCGAGCAGGAAAAAGATGAATTGCTGTCATGGATTCATGAAGTTAAAACACCGCTGACAGCGATGCATTTAATCATTGAACGATTAGATGATGAAGTTATCAAAGCACAATTGACATATGAATGGCTGCGCATTCATCTGCTGCTTGACCAGCAGCTTCATCAAAAACGGATTCCTTTCATGGAAAATGATTTATATATTGAAAATGTTGCACTGGAACCACTCATTTTCAAAGAGATAAAAGCTTTGCAATCATGGTGTATGCAAAAAGGAATTGGGTTTGAGGTCGAGCTAGAGGCTGCCGAAGTGCTAAGCGATGCGAAATGGCTCGCCTTTATCATGAGACAGCTGTTAACAAATGCGGTAAAATACAGCGATTCATCCGATATCATCATTCAAAGCTATCGGCAAAATGATCAGACAATGATCAAAGTGAAGGATTTTGGCCGTGGCATTGACCCGAAGGATCTGCCGCGTATTTTTGACAAGGGCTTCACATCCACGACCGCACATCAGGACAATGCCTCAACAGGCATGGGATTATACTTGGCGAAAAAAGCCGCCGAAACATTGCTGATAGATATTAAAGTAGAGTCAAAGCTTGGAGAAGGAACGACTGTTACCTTAACCTTTCCAAAGAAAAATGAATTTGTCCGCATTACAAGCATGTGACAATTTTGTCACATGCTTTTTCATTTTGTTCGCTGAATCGAAGGAAAAATACAAGAAGGACGATTATGATAAAAATATCAAGGAGGGACGCGATATGTATATTTTAGAGGCAACAAAAATTTACAAAAGCTATGGAAACAAATTTAATAAACAAGAAGTGTTAAAGGGATTGGACATTCGTGTCGAAAAGGGAGAATTCGTCAGCATCATGGGGGCATCCGGCTCAGGGAAAACGACATTGCTCAATGTTCTATCCTCTATTGATCAAGTCAGCCAAGGAACGATCAAAATAGAAGGAAAAGACATTGTAAGCATGAAAGAAAAACAACTGGCTGAATTCCGCAAAAGACATTTAGGATTCATCTTTCAAGAATACAATTTGCTCGATACACTAACAGTGAAAGAAAACGTCCTGCTGCCTTTATCCATTACAAAAACAGCAAAAAAAGACGCGGAGCAAAAATTTAATGAACTAGCGACAGAACTAGGAATTTATGAGATCAAAGACAAATATCCGAATGAAATTTCCGGCGGCCAAAAACAGCGCACTTCAGCAGCAAGGGCATTTATTCATGAGCCGAGCATTATTTTTGCCGACGAACCAACAGGCGCCCTTGATTCAAAGTCGGCATCTGATCTATTAAACAAGCTGCAAAAATTAAATCAAAAACGAAAAGCCACCATTGTTATGGTCACCCACGATCCGGTTGCAGCAAGCTTCTCAAGCAGGGTCATTTTTATAAAAGACGGACAAATTTATACCCAATTAATAAAAGGGGAAGAAACAAGACAAACGTTCTTTCAGCATATTATGAAAACCCAAGGGGTATTAGGCGGGGTGCAAAATGAGCATTAATCAGCTGATTTTCCGTAATTTGAAAAAAAATCTGAAAAACTACTATTTATATGTATTTGCCTTAATGTTTACAGTAGCCCTTTATTTCGCGTTTGTCACATTGCAATATGATCCGTCAATGGATGCAACAAAAGGCTCGATTAAAGGGGCTGCTGCCATTCGAACTGCATCCGTATTATTGATTGTCATTGTGACTGTCTTTCTCTTGTATGCCAATAACATCTTCATTAAACGGCGCAGTAAAGAAATTGGCTTGCTACAATTAATCGGCATGACAAAAGGGAAAATATTCCGCATTCTTACGGCTGAGAATTTTATCATTTATTTCAGCTCATTATTCATTGGAGTCTTTATTGGATTTGCCAGCTCCAAATTATTCATTATGATTTTGTTTAAAATTACCGGTGTCAATGCCATTGCAACGCTTACTTTTTCACCTAATGCTTTGATCCAAACAGTGATCGTTTTTAGTGCGATTTATCTTTGTATCATGCTGTTGAATTACGTATTTATTAAAAAGCAGAACATTTTATCTTTATTTAAAGTTGCTTCCACTACAGAAGTAAAAAAAGTATCCCTGTTGGAAATGATTATCGGGATTCTCGGCATATTCTTCATCATTATAGGCTACTATATTTCGTCTAAGTTATTTGGCGGCGATTTTACTACGATGAATGAGCTATTCCTTGCGATGATCTTTATACTAGGATCTGTCATTATCGGAACCTATTTATTTTATAAAGGGTCTGTCAGCTTTATTTTTTATCTCATTAGAAAAAAGAAGGATGGTTATTTAAATATTCATGAGGTACTATCTCTTTCATCGATTATGTTCCGAATGAAGTCAAATGCTTTATTATTAACGATCATTACAACCGTCTCTGCTCTTGCCATCGGATTGTTATCTTTAAGTTATATTTCCTACTATTCATCGGAAAAATCCGCTGAAAATTATGTCGCCGCCGATTTTGCTCTGACGAATGCGGAAGATGCAAAGCATTTTAAAGAAGCATTACATGCGCATCACATTCCATACAGTGAAAAAATGATTGATGTGATCCACGCAAACATCAATATGGAGAAAATATTAGATACAAAGCTGAAGGAATTGAAAGTTGACCCGGCATCCATGCCTCTCCCAATCATTAGTGACGACGATGTAGAAAAGATCAATCTGTCTCCAGATGAAACTCTTTTTGCAGGGTATAACGATATGATGCAGAAGTTTATGCCGCTGAAAAGTTCCGGTCAAATCGAATTAAAAGGCCGGCACGAAGTCATACCGCAAAAATATTTAGGTTTACAAAAGGAATACTACATTTCCTATTTTTTCACAGGCGGCGGCCTGCCTGTTGCCATTGTCGACGAAACGATATTTGACCGTTTACAAAAGGACATGGACATGAAACCGTCTGTTCATATAGGAATTGATATTCAAGATGAAGCTAAAATACAGGAAGCTAATGAAATCTTTCAAAAAACGACGTTTAGCGGCAATCATGATTCACGGCTCGCCATGAGCAGCAATCAAAAACGATCTATGGGGCTCAGCATGTTTATTGTCGGCTTTTTAGGTTTAACTTTTCTGATTACATCCGGCTGCATTCTTTATTTCAAACAAATGGATGAGAGCGAAGATGAAAAGCTAAATTATACCATTTTAAGAAAACTCGGCTTCACACAAGGCGACTTGCTCAAAGGAGTTCAAGCCAAACAAGCTTTTAATTTTGGGATTCCTTTGATCATCGGGCTTTTCCACAGCTACTTTGCCGTTCAATCCGGATGGTTTTTATTCGGCACAGAGCTCTGGACGCCAATGATTCTCGTCATGCTGCTATATACAGCTTTGTATTCGATTTTCGGCTTTCTCTCCGTACTTTATTATAAAAAAGTAATAAAAGCGGCTCTTTAATATTAAGGAACTGTCCAAAAAGTCAGTATAAGTTGACTTTTGGGAACCCCCTCTTTATTAAAAAAACCGCCCGTGTGAAAAACGGGTAGCTTGTTCAACTTTATAGAAAAATATAAGCCTCAGCTCCCCACAGGGTGTCTGAGGCTTATATTTCATTATATGAATAACCCCCGAAATCCTCCCAAATCTCAAACCGTAAAAAAATAAGAAAATCTGCACCGCTCGGCAATCAAGCTTTTATTTGGATACGACGGAAAAACGTTTATTAATGTGCTTACGGTTTTCAATTTCATCTACAAGTGCTATCGCATAGTCTCTATAACTGATGTAGCTTTGGCCTTCAGAGTTGACAGCAAGCACATCGCCTGAAACTTTATATTCACCTGTGCGCGGACCTTGCGGATCAAAAAATGCAGCTGGGCTAATATAAGTCCATTGAATCCCTTCAGAGTTTTCAAGATCTTGCAAATTTTGAGCTGAGCTTTTTGCTACCGGCAAATATTCTTTCGGAAAATCCGGCGTATCAAAGAGGCGGGTTGTTTTCGCTTCATCGACAAACAGGCTGCCCGCTCCTCCTACAACAATAAGCCGCGTATTAGGCGCTCCTTTCAAGGCATTGATTAATACTTTTCCTGCCTCCACATGTTTATGCTCTTCACCAGGTGCAGTGCCAAATGCATTTACAACAACATCAAAATCTTTTATATCCTCTGATGTAATATCGAAAATATCCTTTTCAACAGCTGGTACATCAGTCACTTTAGAAGCATTGCGGACAATAGCCGTAACATCATGTCCTCGTTCCTTTGCTTCCTTTACTATTAAACTTCCTGCTTTTCCCGTTGCACCAATAACGGCAATTTTCATAAACAATTTTCCTCCCTTTATGTAACTAATTCAGTTACAAATTATATGTAACTATTATAGTTACAAATATAAATCTCTGTCAACTTATTGATTGAAGCTGTCATCCGGAAATCATTGCCTGCCGACCTGTTTGACAAAATTTCAAATTTGTCACTAAAATAGTGACAAATGGTGGTGGAAACTTATGATTAACAGCCGTTTAGCAGTGGCGATTCATATTATGATCTTAATAGCATCAAATCCCCTTGAGCATATGTCTTCAGAATTTATTGCCAAAAGCGTCAACACGAATCCCGTGGTGATCCGGCGAATTACAAGCATGCTCAAGAAAGCGGGACTATTAACTTCCCATGCCGGCAGAACCGGAGCAAAATTAACAAAAAACCCTGAAGACATAACACTTTTGGATATTTTTAAAGCGGTCGAACCGAAAGATGAATTATTCGCTATTCACGAAAATCCGAACCCCAATTGTCCCGTTGGAAAAAACATTCAATCCGCCCTGGACAGCACATTTACGCGCGTTCAAAAAGCGATGGAAGACGAGCTGTCCAGCCAATCCCTAAAAGACGTAATGGGCCATTTCTTACAATAAGAATGGCCCATAAAAAATGAAGCTGTAGTTATTTCCTCTTTTTCGGCACTTATGACCGTTTCGCTGTTTTGAATAAGGTGAATGATTCATTTTTACTTTCATTAGTTTGCACGCATGCAGGGAATCTTTGAAATCGATTTTATTCCTCCATCAAGTGCTTGATTTCAAAATAAAAAGCATGGATAAATTTTTTCGTATTGATTCGTATAGACGATGCAGCTGCAGGCCGATCGGCTTTTAATTCCTCCATTTTTTGACGAACAGCAATGAAATCAAAAAATTTGGATGAGTAATTTTCAAACTTTGGATGGATGAAGTCTGTGAGCCCAAGTGACGCTAAGTTGTTCAAGGAATGATAGATCGCCCTCCGCACACGTTGTTCAGACGCTTTAATTTCCCTTTTCAGCTCCTCTTCACTGGCTCCTTCTCCAAGCTTCTTCAACGCAATATTTCTAAATATCTCCTTTAATGAAGGAAATCCGCCGGCAAATGTTTTCTCTTGTTCGTAATCATATAAAAACTGCATGATTTCAATGAGATCTTTACTGCCGCTTTCTCCGGCAATGCCTAGTTCTGAAAGGAGGAATCGTGCACTGGCAGAAAGAGAATTTTCTTTATAAGGATTTACATTTTGCTTTAGAAGATGATCAACGTTCATAACACTATATAAAGAGTGATGGATATCCTGAATGGTTTTTTCCAAACATATATGACCCATCACCTTCTTTAAGATTGACAATACTTCAATTTTATTAATCGGCTTCGTTATATAGTTTTCGATTCCGTATTCATAAGCTTGGCCGATCATATCCTTTGATTCCACCTGCGATATCATAACAATTTTCCCTTTAAAAATCGGCTTGATTTTCTTAATCGTTTCAATGCCGTCCTGAACGGGCATTAACAGGTCAACTAATAAAATATCGACTTTCTTCAAATTTAAAAATTCACCGCTAACATCAGCACCGTCTGCTGCTTCACCGACGACTTCACCAAGTTCCTCGTCTTCAATGATATGCCATAGCATAGTACGAATTGACTCATCGTCATCTATTATAAAAAACCTCATAAAATCACCTTTTCTGGGTTAAATTTCCAATTGGCAGACGAACGATAAATGTTGCCCCTTTGCTATCTTCCTGATGCTCAAATTTTACTTCCCCGTTAAGCTTTTCGGCCAATTCTTTCACATATGAAAGCCCAATACCTGTTGATGAATTGCCCGTGCTGTCGAATTTCAAGGTGAATCCTGGTTTAAAAATAATATCTTTATATTGATCGGGAATTCCGGGACCATCATCATGAACGCGTATTTGGAGCCAATCATTTTCCCGCTCCACTGCAATTTCAATGCTGCCAGTTCCTTTGATGGCCTCCACTGCGTTAGCGACAAGGTTATTCACAATGGAAATAAACGTATACACATGATACTCAGGATGTGACCCATTATATGCAATACTGAATTCAATGTTTTTCCCCAACAGCTCAGCATACTTCTCATGTGTTCGAACAATGATTGATAAAAGTGATCGGACATCTAAATAATCAAGGGAGCTTTCTTCTGAAATTACTTTTGAAAGTCCAGACAAAATGCGTTGATTATCTTTTTTGATCTCATGAACCTCGCCGGCAATCCTCAAGGCATGCCGTGAAAGCTCCTCCAGCGACAGCCTTTTCTTCCCTTTCCTGATCTCCTGCAATTTTTGATACAGGTTGTAAGATTGCCTCGTAATTTCCTCAGCATCTTGAACGGATTTTTTTAATAGCACCGACTCTTCGTAAAGGTTCGATACAAGTATGATCATATGTTCATTTCGTTTTTGAATCTCCGCTTCCCTTAGCTTAGATTCATGCAATTTTATCATACTAAATAAACCGATCACAAAAAAACTTCGGAATATGGCAATAATCATAATTTTATTAAAGGCATCTAAAGTCATTACCGTTCCAATCATAATATTTTCAGCGAGTAGCTCGACAATCCCGGCTGCCAATTCTATCACAATCCCCAAAAGGCCGATCACCCATGGTCGATTGTAAAATCGGTGAATTCTTAAAACAGAAAAAACAAGCGCATACGTGAAGTAATAGAAAAAATAAGGAGAATTTGTATGAATGGAAGCCATCCAATCAACAGATGTAAGGGATATCAAATCGAGAAGAACCCGAAATGTCACAATTGATAAGCCTGCAAGAACACCACATATAACAGCTGGTACCTTTCTCAGCCACAATAAAAAAATAAACAATGTTGGAGGTCCAAAACTCACCCGATAAACTTCATTAAATGGATAAAATTTAATTTCGCCAGCGAGCGGAACCAAAATGATCATTGCAACCAATAATTGAAGTTCTTTTTTTTCAAGAGAGTGCAAGTTCAATATTACCACAACCTTGTTATAATGGTTCCTCTTAAAAAATTGAATAAAAGTTAGAATTTTAAAAACGAAGTAAATAATCAATTTGTAGAATTTTGTAGATTTATCGTCTGATCTTGTAGTTTCAATTTTAAATTAGATGAGATAACTCGTAAGCGCTCTCGCAAACAACTCTACTAATTATTATAGCTTATTATTTCGACGAGTAATCATTTAAAAGATAATGATAATCAATTTTGTCATCCATTCGTTTTGGAGGCAATTATAAAAGAAAAGAGGTGCTATGATGAAAAGAATAAGCTTGGCTTGGCAAATTTTAATAGGTCTTGTACTAGGTATTGTTGTTGGTACTATTTTTTATGGTAACCCAGATGTTGCGAAATTTTTGCAGCCAATTGGGGATATATTTTTACGATTAATTAAAATGATCGTCATTCCAATTGTTATTTCCAGCTTAATTGTCGGTATTGCAAGTGTAGGTGATACAAAAAAACTCGGAAAGCTTGGCGGAAAAACAATTTTGTATTTTGAAATTATTACAACTGTCGCCATTATTGTCGGACTTTTAGCAGCTAACATTTTTCAGCCTGGTTCCGGCGTCGATATGAGCTCATTAGAGAAAACAGATATTCATAGTTATGTCGATACGGCAGAAGCAGTTGAAAGCCACGGAATAGCTGATACATTTGTCAACATTGTTCCACCAAACATTTTCCAGGCATTTGTTGAAGGAAATATGCTGGCGATCATTTTCTTCTCTGTATTTTTCGGACTTGGAGTCACAGCCATCGGAGAGCGTGGAAAACCGATCATTGCCTTTTTCCAAGGTACAGCTGAAACCATGTTCTGGGTGACGAACCAAGTGATGAAATTTGCACCATTTGGTGTGTTTGCCCTTATCGGTGTGACTGTGTCTAAATTCGGTATCGAATCATTGGTGCCGTTGGGTAAATTAGTAATTGTCGGCTATGCAACAATGTTATTCTTCGTTGTCGTCGTTCTTGGATTTGTTGCAAAATTAGTCGGTCTAAACATTTTTCACATCATCCGTTTACTTAAAGAAGAGCTTATCCTTGCCTATTCAACCTCAAGCTCAGAAACAGTTATGCCAAGAATAATGGAGAAAATGGAGAAATTCGGATGTCCAAAATCCATTACAGCATTTGTCATTCCAACAGGTTATTCCTTTAATCTTGATGGTTCAACCCTATACCAAGCATTAGCAGCACTGTTTATAGCACAAATGTATAGTATTGATTTGTCCATCGCTGATCAAATTTCATTGGTGCTTGTATTAATGTTGACCTCAAAAGGAATTGCAGGCGTTCCAGGCGTTTCATTTGTTGTACTGTTGGCTACGCTGGGAGCAGTAGGCATCCCGCCTGAAGGTCTTGCATTTATCGCAGGTATTGACCGTATTCTCGATATGGCTAGAACAGTGGTCAATGTCATTGGAAATTCATTAGCCGCTGTCGTTATGTCTAAATGGGAAGGTCAGTTCGATGTTGAAAAAGCTATTTCATATATCAATTCTTTTAAAAATAATAAGCAATCCGCAGCTTAATATAACCGATATAATTCCAAAAACTTTGCAATCAAAAAGCCGGAGTGGTTATGATACCCTTCCGGCTTTTGCTATAGATTGAAGATAATGATTTCAACAGCTTTGTTAGATTCATTCGTAAAAGATGATACTTCTGATCTTGATCGTTTTCTACATAGTTAAACGTTAAGAAAAAACAGAGCGTATTTTCCATCATTTCTGTCATTTCCTATTATTTCTTTATCTTTGTTTGTTCCAAAGTGCAATTCTTTCCCAAAAAGCTTTTCGCATGTAGAATGATTTTTCACAGGAATAAGCAGACAGCTCAAACTCGAAAAAAAGGTGTCACCTATAATGATTATTAAATAAAACTTGAAACTGTTTCCAAATTCAAGTATTATATAGAAAGACTTAGAAATAGGCACGTTTGAAAAAGTGAAAATTAATAATTTTATAGTGGACGGATGTTTATTTTCTTGTTGTCTTCAACACAAAATCACAATAGCCGAATCTGAAATAATTGGTGTATCGCTTAATTTTGCAAAATTACCATAAAACAACTTCTTCGTTTATTAGAGAGATAGAAACTTAAAAAACTTTGAACATATTTTTAAAAAGATAAATCAGGAGTTCCATTGCTTTCAATTCATTTCAGATTAGAAAAACCGTAAATTAAATTTATGGTATCTTAGGCTATTTAACTTATATAAGTTAGGGCCTTTGTTTAATCTAATTTTGAATAGTGGACGTGGTGAGCCGTCCGCGATTGCAAAAGTGAGCATTGCCTTATTTGCGCCATTTGCAAAAACACCACGTCCACAAAAGTTAAATCTCAAGGGAGTACTGTTTTCATATCTCTAATCTCCTAATGATTATTTTTCTTTTTAATACTAATATCTATAAAATTGTTGATAACGTTTGCAAGCAAGGAATCTCCAATTACACAAAACCATTTGTTTACCTTTTCCCTAATTCATCAATTAATTTTAATAAATTAGGATCTTCTATATAATTTTCTATAGTGATAATTCTTTTGTTTTTATGAGATAATCTTGCTCTTTCTAATAAATCTTTATGAACGACGATAATGTCAGTGTCTTCTGGAACATCCTCTATTCTATAATGTTTTACTTCAATACCGTCAATATTTGCTTTTTGCAGTCTTTTTCTAAATGTGGTTGCACCTAATGCACTGCTGCCGGCACCTGCATCGCAAGCAAATGAAATTTTACTTATTTTTGTATTAGACAGTTCATTAGATGGATTTAAAATTTGTTTCCCTTCAGATTTCATTGCTTTTGACTTTTCGATTGAACTTGTAAAATCTTCTTCATCTGTTTTTTTATCAAACTTTAATATTATTGCAGTAACGATGAAGGATACTACCGCAGCTACGATTACACCTGAAATGATTCCTAGGAAATTACCTTTAGGGGTTAAAGCTAAATAAGATATTATGGATCCCGGACTAGGTCCAGCTACAAGACCCGCATCGAAAAGATAAAAAGTTGTAATACCTGACATCCCGCCGGCAATCATTGCTAAAATTGTTAATGGTTTCATTAATACATATGGGAAGTATAACTCATGAATGCCTCCGAAGAAATGAATTATTATAGCACCCGGAGCAGTCCGCTTAGCAGCCTTTTTGCCGAAAAAGCTAAAAGCTAATAATAATCCAAGACCAGGTCCTGGGTTTGACGCAACGGTAAAGTAAATTGATTTTCCTGCTTCAAGCGTTTCTTGCATACCTAAAGGATAATATATTCCTTGATCAATGACGTTATTTAAAAACAATACTTTAGCTGGCTCATTAATAAGAGATAATAATGGTAAGTACCCTGTATCCACTAGAGATTTAATAGCGGATGAAACAACATTATTTGCCGCTTCAATAACCGGTCCTATAAAATAAAAGGAGAAAATCATTAGAAAGAAGCCTAAAATACCAATTGAAAAGTTATTAACAATCATTTCAAATCCTGCAGGTATTTTACCATCTATCAATTTATCAAATTTCTTTATAAGCCAGCCTCCCAAAGGACCAATAATCATCGCGCCTAAAAACATTGGTATATCGGATCCAACTATTAGCCCTATGGCTCCGATGGTACCCATTACAGCGCCCCTTTGGCCGGCAACCATTCTCCCTCCTGTGCTTGCTAAAAGCAAAGGCAATAAATACTTGATTGCCGGATCAACTATACTAGCAAGATTCTCATTTGGAAACCAGCCAGAAGGTATAAACAAAGCTGTTAATAACCCCCATGCAATAAAAGCTCCAATATTCGGCAAAACCATATTGGTCAAGAATCCTCCAACAGCTTGGATGCGTGCACGAAAAGATGGGGTTTTGGCTTTAATTACATTTTCCATGTATAACACCCTTTCTTCATATCAATATTTATAGAAGAAATTTCTATACTTTTTTGAAAAAAAAGATGTTTAAATTTTAAATTTAATCAAAAAAACATTTTTTATTCTACCATTTTAATAACATTCATTATTTCTTCTTCATTGCTTGAATTTCTAAACTTATTTACAACATCTTCATCAATTAGTATAGAAGATAAGTCGGATAGCAAACCTAAATGACTTGAATTGTCTTCAGCCGCTAAGACGATAATAATATTCACTTCTTTTCCCTCTGGGAACTGCACGTTGTTTTGTAATTTCAAAAAAGAAATGCCTGTTTTGATTACTCCTCCTTCGTTTCTTGCATGCGGCATGGCAATTCCCGGAACAATTACTATATATGGACCATTTTTATTGACATTATCAATCATATCTTGAATATATTTAGGAGTAATATTACCTTTTTTTAATAAAGGATCGGAAGCAACTCTTATAGATTCCTCCCATGAAGATACTCTATTCAAGAAATTTATATTACCTTTTAAATATTCACTTAACACACCGTTTCACCTTTCTTCATGATTCTATTTACACTACCATTTCTGTATTTTTAGTTGATAATAAATTTCTTTAATTTTTTCTCTAATTGTTTTATTTTCTAACTCTGTAAAATGTAAAATGGCTTGTTCGATCCCATTTTCACAAATGTAGTTTTGCAAAATTACAGACTCTTCATCATCAGGGTTATCGAATAAAAATGCAGCAGCAACGGCAACTGATAAATATTCTATTGAAAGTCCTAAATCAAAAAGTTCTCTAGTGGGTTTAATTAATCGTTCATTATAGCCCAGTTTGCGAATCGGCGATCTTCCTACTCGCAAAATCGAGTCGCTAATATTTTTGTTTTTAAAGCGCTTTATAATTCTTTCAATAAAATCACTCATATCTTTTGGGTCCATATTAAATTTCCTTAAAATATATTGGGAAGCTTCATTTAGCGTTTCCCGTACAAGATGTTCAATTTTTGCATTTCTCAAAGCGCTCTGTATTGTAGATTCTCCTGCTAAAAACCCAATATAAGCAGTTGCCGCATGACCCATATTCACTAAATATAATTTTCTTTCAATATAAGGCTGTAAATCTTCAACATAGATTGCGTTTTTTATAATAGGCGAATCTGCATTAACGATTTCTGATTTGTTAATGATCCATTCATAGAACGGTTCTACAAGAACACTCTCACCCCCTTCGCTATGTTTTGATAAAGCTAGGCGATCAATAGCTGAATTAGGAAAGCCAACAAAAGTACATATATTTTCCATTTCTTTATTTGAAACATATCTCTTTATCTCACGTTTCAAACTGGAAGAAGCGTTAATTGCATTTTCATTTGCGATAATGTCGATCTTCTTTTTATTTTCTTTTGCTCTTTTCAAAAGGCCTTGAGATAATATATTAGCTATTTTAGGTATGTTATTGATGCCGACAGATGTTGTAATTAAATCTGCATTCACAATAGCATTGATCACTTCTTCTTCTTGTGTTACACTGTTTAATGCTGAAACCGGAGAGATAGTCTCTATCGTATGATTATCATCTAATATCTCAACCTGATAACTATTGTAATTGTTAAATTTATCAACCGTTTTTTGATTTATATCCACGAAACAAACTTCATACCCAGTTTTGTTTAATAAGTAACCAATTAAACCTTTCCCTATATTCCCTGCACCAAAATGCAACGCTAGCATAATATTATCTCCCTTTACAATACTTAAAACTCTTTATCAAAGAATATCCAATCCAGCGAAGCTATTAACTTTTTACTCTAAATTCGCGTGATATTGCCAAAGACTAGACATATCAATATTTTGCTCTCTAATCATCATTAAGGCTAACGCGTCGCCTAATAACAATAAGCTTTGTTCAAATAAGCTTGTCATTGGTTGTACAGATTTCACTTCATTTGGCAGCTGTAGTTTTGTACCTACTGGTATCCTTACGAAACAATCTGAATACTCATTCATTGAGCTATTTGGATTTGCACCTATATGAGCAACTTTTGCTTTAAATTGCTTTGCCTTCTTTGCAATGATTAATGGAAAAGCCGTTTCTCCGCTTCCCGATCCCACTATCAACAAGTCTTTTTCAGTTATTGCAGGCTCAGTGATTTGGCCGACAATATAAGTTTTAATACCAAGATGAGCTAATCGTTTAGCGATAGCTTTCAAAGATAATAGAACTCTTCCAACCCCGACAAAAAATACTTTATCTGCTTTTTTTATCTCGATTAACAATTTATTGACTTCATTCATATCAATTTGGTTTAAAGTAGTGGTGAGTTCGTTTGTAATTTCCTTTACAATATCATAGTAATTAACCATTATTTCCCCTCTTTTCACAATAAACCTTCTATGATGCATTTTTCCATCGCTTTTTTATTCTCAGCTAAACTTTTGTCTCGAATAAATAAGCTTGTACTCCCGGCAACTAGTATGTCGGCCCCAGCTTTTACTAAGCTTGGTATTGTGTCTAAAGATACTCTGCCATCAACCTCAATATTTGTATCCAATTCTTTTTCTTTTATTAATCGCGCCAAATCTTCTACTTTTTTTATTGCATAAGAAACTTGCTTTTCATTTTCATCAGTTGCAAAGCCTGGATTGATTAACATTAACAAAATGGTATCGCACTGCGGCAAAATATAATCCAGGACAGACAGGGGAGTTGCTGGGTTGAGTGCTAAACCTGCTTTAATTCCATTGTTTTTTATTAAGTTAATGTATCGATCAATATGAGTGCTCGTTTCATAGTGAAATGATATTTGTTGTACATCAATTTTGATCATCTCTTGTATAAAAAATTCATTATTATTGGACATAATGTGGACATCAAAATTCATATCAGTTATTTTTCGTAATTGCTTAATAGTATCTATTCCCAATGGCATACTAGGGCTAAAGTGTCCATCTATAATATCAATATGTAAAGTATCCAGTCCTTCTTTCTCAATTTCTTTTACACTTTTTTCTAAATTACATAAGTCAGCACACATTATAGAAGGTGCAATCGTTATTTTTTTATTATTTTGCATGTTTGTGCCTCCATTTGCATGTGTTTGCATGTTTTCCTTTATTATAAAACGCATACAATGAAAAGTAAAGCATGTTTTTGCGTTTTCATGCCATTATTTGCGCGAATGCGTTTTGATCAATTGTTGAAATTATGATAAACTATAAGAAAGACTTAAAGGAGTAAAGTCACTATGCTAAAGGAAGAACGTCAACAAAAAATCTTGCAGATTTTAAATGAAGAACATAAAGTTATTGCAAGCGATTTAAGTAAACGCCTGTCAGTTTCGGAGGATACAATTCGAAGAGATTTAAAGGAGCTTGATAACCGCGGACTTATTAAAAGGGTTCATAGCGGAGCTTTGAGGATAGGGCCTCCTGTTGTTGATTTTTCAACAAGGCAGCACATGTTTAATGAAGTTAAAATTAAATTAGCTAAAAAAGCTTTATCCTTTATAAAAGAAGACATGGTTTTATTAATTGATGGAGGAACGACTAATTTACATCTAGTAAACCAATTACCTTTAACATTAAAAGCCACCGTCATTACAAACAGCCCGCCAATCGCTATGGCTCTGACTAATCATCAACATATTGATGTTATTATGATCGGCGGAACTTTATTCAAACAATCAATGGTTAATTTAGGAATAGACACTGTCGAATCTTTAAGTAATATGAGAGCAGATTTATATATCATGGGAATTTACAAAATTGATCCTTATATAGGAATCAGCGTCCCAAGCTTATCAGAAGCATTAGTAAAGCGGAAAATGGCTTCCATCTCTTCTGAAATATTAGGGATGGCAACATCTGATAAATTAAGCACTGTTTCCAATCACATTGTATGTCCTACTAAAGATTTAACATACTTAATAACAGAAAATATTAGTCCTAACATTAAAAAGATATATGGCAGCCAACAAGTAGTGGTGGTTGATTGATAATGCATTAACAAATTTGATAATCAGCAGTTTGATGAGAAAAAACGAGGGTAAATGAAATCAGATTCAACAAGCCGCTGGTATTGCTAATATATACCATATTGCTAAATTTCGAAGACCGCTTGGTTAATTCCAATTTAATTAAAAGAGGATAGTCTTCCTTCAGGGTAGACTATCCTGCAAAAAATCATGTATCTTTGATGATTGATTAAGCCGTCAAATCCCCTTTAACCCGTTCCGAATAAATTGGATCGTGTATTCCATTTCTTTCTCGTCATCCCATGGATAGTCCGGCATGACCAAAAAGCGGGTAATGAAAAACCCAACGATCGCGTTAATCGTTAAACGAATGACAGTCTCGGTGGGAAAATCACCTATTTGCCCATTTTGTTTAAAATGGTTGACAACTTTTATAAACTGAGGCAAAACTTTTTCAGTAAAAACCGCGCTAAATTTTTCTTGAATTTCTGCATGGAACGCTATTTCCTGAAAAAAAATTTTTAACAATGGGACATTGTTTTTGACAAATTGATAGCGGTTGCGGATGATTTTCCTTAACAGATCTTCAAAATCATCAAGTCGTTGATCCTGGAAAACTTCATTGATAAACCTTTCAGCAAATAAGGGAACGGCAAATTCTATAATGATCGGTGAAACGATGGATATCAGCAAATCTTTTTTTGTTTTGTAATGGCGAAAAATCGTTCCTTCCGCTACCCCGGCTCTTTTCGCAATTTCGCTCGTGGATGTCGCAGCATACCCTTTTTCGGCGAAAATTTCGACTGCCGCTTGAAGAATTTTTGCCTGCTTCGGCGTTAAATCTTGATTCGCTGCCTTCATGAACTCGTCCATAAAATTTTTCTGGTCCATACACTTTCCTCCTTATTTCTCTCTTTTATTGTTATAACCTGCGATGTTTTTTCAATGCAAATATATTTAAGACATAGAAAAGCAGCGCAAAGCCGAACAATATTAGCAAATCCTGCCAAAGATCGACCAAGTCTTTTCCTTTAATCATGATTTCTTGAATGGCGTCCGCTCCATAAGTAAGCGGCATAAATTTACTCAACACTTGCAACCACTCTGCCAATGTCTCCAAGTTAAAGATTCCCGAAAAAAATGCTTGTGGAATGATGACAATCGGAATAAACTGCATGATTTGCAGCTCATTATTTGCAAAGGCTGATAAAAGGGTAGCAAGCGCCAGCGCAGTGATGGCTAATAAAAATGTAACTACTAACAGCTGCCAAAAATCCCCTGCCATCCAAATATCAAGTACATATACGCAATACGTGACAATAACGAACGATTGAATAATCGTGAATAAGCCAAATCCTAGCAAATAGCCTGTTACAATCTCCCATCTTTTAATCGGCGTCGACAGCAATTTTTCTAATGTTCCTTGTGTTCTTTCCCGCAAAAATGAAATACCGCCTAGCACAAAAACAAAGAAAAAGACAAAAAAACCGATTAGTACTGAACCCGTCTGATCAAAAAGATTGATTTTGTCAGAGCCATAATAATATTCGACATCAGGCTGAATATTTTTTTGGTCTGACAGGGAGCTGAAGGCGGTTTGAATCACCTTCATAACCGCTGAATTGGCTGTCGGGTCGCTTCCTTCCAGCAAAACATACGGAACATGATTTTTTATCGTTATAAATGCATCTAAATCCTCTTTTTGAAAAGCCTCCTTCGCTTCACTTTCGGACATGTGAACAACATCTTTCTCCAATTCATTTTGCAATACTTGCTCAAGCGGCGCCGGTATATTTTCTGCTGCTATTTTCGGTTCGTATGGGTCGCCGTCTAATACAAGCCATACAAGAGTGATAACTAAAAGCGGCGCAAAGATCAATAAAGCAATCGACCGTTTATCCCTTAACAGCTGTCTTATAATTCGGATGACAACAGCTCCTATTCTCATTTCTCATTCCTCCCGTATGCTAAAAATGCTTCTTCAAGTGAATCGACCTTTTGGTTTTCTTTTAGCTTTTCCGGCGTATCACAAGCAATGATATAACCGTTTCTTAGCATGGCCAGACGATCACACTTTTCCGCTTCATCCATGACATGTGTCGTAACTAAAATGGTCATCCCGTTGTTTTTTAGTTTTCTTAATTCACTCCATATCGATTGGCGAAGCACTGGATCGATTCCAACCGTCGGTTCGTCTAAAATTAATAGATCCGGTTTATGCATGAGCGAAGCAGCTAGAGACAACCGCCTTTTCATCCCACCTGAAAAGTCCTTGACAACTTTATCCATATGATCAGTTAAATCGACAATTTCCAAAACTTCCTGAATCGCTTTCTTCCGTTCTTGGCGTTTTAGCCCGTAAATAGCGGCTATAAATTCCAGGTTTTCTTTCGCGGTCAACTCCTGATAAAGAGCATCCGATTGCGCCATATAACCGATTGATTTCATTAGCTCGAGTGAAGGAACTTTTTGATCTTTGATGGAAATTTTCCCTTGATCTCCCTCTAAAATTCCTGTGATCATTTTGACCAACGTCGTTTTCCCAGAGCCGGATGGACCAAGAAGCCCGAAAATCTCTCCCTCATTTACGTCCAAATCAATATTTTTTAGCACTTTTTCCTTCCCAAATGAAATCGCAGCTTTACGGACAATAATCATTGAGGCCATTTTTTCCCTTCCTTTCGTACAAAATGAGTGAGTACTCACATACATTATAGTTGTGCAAATGAATTTTGTGAAGTGAGTAATCACTCATTTTTTGTAAATGATAGAAAAAATTTTTTAAACAGATTCGGCTTTAATAGTTATCGTCTTAAAAAAGCTGACCGCTGCGGATTTATACAAAAAGCAACAATAAGCATCTGAACTAGAAAAAATCCACACAAATTGACTGAGGAATGAACATCAGAAGATGCGCTTTTTTGCACAAATTATGCCCATTGGAGAAATCGGGGCAATCGGTTAGCTATTGGCTCATTAGGAGTGTTTTACAGGAACGACTAGATGAAGATAGCCTTGTTATTCGTTCCTTAGAAGAAATTAAACAAGCATTTTTAGTTATTTTACATAACGATTAAAGGAGATTTTAGATACAATACACATTCAATAAAAATGGTTGAAGTGATACTATATGGGCAAGTGGTACTGTAAAAACAATAATGATTGATTCAATATAATAATTCTTCTCATGCGGATTTCTGTTTACGGATAAGGCTGACATATGTGACTTTCAAATCTTACAGTTGAAAGAAGTGAAAAAGGATGAGCTTAGAGGCATTAAACAAACAAGTGAAAACCGATCTTTCCTATCTCGCCTTCGGAGGTCCAAGCTGGGTGCGAACGCTAAAAAAACCTGAAGGGCATGTCTACGATGTCGTGATCGTCGGCGGCGGCCAAAGCGGCTTAGGTGCGGCTTTCGGTCTTCTACGCGAACGGATATCCAACATTCTTGTCATTGATGAAAACCGAGAGGGCTGGGAAGGACCGTGGGAAACCTACGCCCGTATGGTGACCTTGCGAACACCTAAACATTTGACCTCCATCGATCTTGGGATTCCTTCCCTAACCTTCCGCGCTTGGTGGGAAGCACAATTCGGATCGGAAGGCTGGGAAGCGCTAGACAAAATTCCTCGGGGAGATTGGATGAATTATTTGCGCTGGTTTCGGAAAGTTCTCAATCTGCCCGTCATCAATGAAGTAAAGTTGAAGTTGATAGAGCCGACTGATGAAGGGATTCATCGGCTTCATATTGAAGGAACGGGTGCACCATCTGACATATTGCTCGCACGAAAGGTTATTTTAGCCACGGGAATTCAAGGCGGCGGCGAATGGCATGTTCCTCCTTTCATTGCTGAAAAATTGCCGCATCATCTCTATGCCCACTCCTCAGAAGCAATTGATTTTAAAGCACTACAAGGGAAAAAGATCGGAATTTTGGGCGGCGGCGCATCTGCCTTTGATAATGCCAATTTTGCCTTATCAGAGGGTGCGGCCGAAGTTCATGTCTTTGTCCGCCGCAAGAAATTGCAGCGTATCAATCCGATCCGCTATATGGAAGTTTCCGGTCTAATTGAACATTTCCAAGCTCTATCGGACGCTGATAAATATGCAATCATCGCTCATTTCTTTAAATATAATCAGCCGCCGACCAACGATACCTTCGGACGCGCAGCCTCATGGCCCGGTTTTCACCTGCACTTAGGAGCACCATGGCTTGATGTTGAAGCTGCAGATCAAGGTGCAGTAGTGACCACACCTCAGGGCAAGTTCACCTTCGATTTTCTGATCATCTGCACCGGACTCGTCACTGATCCTGCTTTGCGTCCGGAGCTGAAACTTGTCGAAAGCCACATAGCTCGTTGGGGAGACCGCTATCATCCCCCGAAGGAGTTGGCCAATCCAATGCTTGATGCCCATCCTTATCTCAGCCCTGGTTTCGCTTTTATAAGCCGCGATGAAAAGGGCAAAAAACTTCTGTACGGACTTTTCGCTTTCAACTATTCGGGTTTGATCAGCTGCGGTATTACGGCAGCTGCTCTTTCCGGCTTGAAATACGGGATACGCAGGCTCGTATCTGAAGTAGCAGATCAGCTTTTCTTAGATGATCGTGAAAAGATATTGAAAGACTTCTTTTCCTATAACGAAATCGAATTTGTCGGGGAATGGACTAAAAAGGAGTAAGGCTTTAGAATAACCGTTGGTGGTGTGGGGGCTGTCTCAAGTTGATTTTTCAGCTAAGAGGCGCCCCTTTTTCAAATAAAAATAACGTTTATATTTTTTTCGGACAGCTGTTTGCATGGAATTTATGACCGGAGAAAGCAGCCTTTTAACACTCTTTAAAAATAAATAAGGTGAATCGAATCAAAGTTCGATCCACCCAATTAAATTTTTTCAGTTTCCTTCGAACAATTAATGGACCACGGCTGGACCAATTAATGCTGCTGGTTTTTCCCCTAAAGCCAGCTTGCTAATGTTTGTATAGCTAATATGTTTATATGATTGCAGCAATTGTTTTAATTCCGGAAATCTTTTATCTTTTTTTAGTTTTTCGATTTCCTGATGATAGATAGACAGCACATAATCATCCTGAAATTTCGGTTGGAATTTACCTGGGTTTTCATCCATTAGTAAAGAACCCATATATTGATATCCATATTGTAATTGACGAGTCAAATGGACGATATTTAAAAATTTACGATAAATAGTTGGTGTTGTTGCCTTTAAGTTTTCGATAGCGGTTTGTGCATTTTTCAACTCATCGTAACTAGAGTCTATTATCACACTATATCATTCCTTTGTTCCGTATTAATCCCACGGTTTATTCAGTGAAAGTCTGGACACGAGTTCTTTATTTTGTTGTCTTTTTAACTTGCGAATGCTTTCACGTTCTTTTCCTGTTTCGTAGAGATATTTTTCTTCCTCTGTTTCTGGAATAATAGGCGGTACTTCCAACGGTCTTTTATTCTCATCCAAGGGAACAAAAGTGAAAAATGCAGTAGCTGCAATTCTTCGTTTCCCAGTTTCTAGATCTTCTGCAATCACTTTACAGAAAATCTCCATGGATCTTTTACCTGTATAGCTAACAAATGATTCAATACAAACCGAATCACTTACCCGGATCGGTTCAAGGAAATTAACGGAGTCGGTCGACGCCGTAACACATTCCTTTACCCTTGTATGTCTGCGGGCGGAAAGCGTCGCACATGCATCCATCTTCTTCATTAAAACTCCGCCAAATAATGTATGATAATTGTTCAAATCATTAATGAGCACTTGATCTGTTTGAACAACACGTGTTTCTTTAACTTTTTTTGCTTCCATCATGATCACCTTACGTATAAAAATACTTTTGAAGCGTACGCTTCATCCGTATTAAAATTTTTACAAAGAGAATTATAATATAGCTGGTTTGCAAAGATACAATGCCAATCCTATATACAATTCATAACAAAATAGTATGGAAGCGCTCTTTAACCTAAACAAAAAACCACCCGTGTGATGAGCTGTCCCCAGTCAAGTAGACAGGAATAAAAAAGCACATATAGAAAAATCCCTCCATAATAGACAGATGAACAGGCTTTCTTTTTCCTGTCTACTATAAAGGGATCGTATCATTGAGCTTGGTCGTGTGTTACATTCTATTCCAAATAAACTTTTATTTCATCATTTGCTTTATCAATTCTCGGTTGAGTTCTTTAAAGATTTCGTTATGGGATGATACCATGCCAAATTTATCAGCCTTAGGTTCAATAAATTGTTTAGCGCTATTTACCGCATTTGCGGCATCCTGAAAGGCCCCCGCAATCAAATGCAATTTCCCATCGTATTTTAGAATATCCCCCGCTGCATAAAGTCCCGGTACAGAAGATTCGCTATGGGCGTTGCCCGCAATGTAGTGATTGTCAATCATTTGAATTTTCAGCTCGCTTTTTTCCAGCAAGGAGGAATCGCGCTCATAGCCATGATTCACAATTACTTCATCAATCGGTAAATAGGTGATCTCTCCTGTTTCACGGTTTGTTAGCTCAACTCGTTCAATCCGTTCATGGTCCTCGCTGGCAATCAATTTGGTAATCGTTGTATGAAAATAACAAGTAGCCGAGCTGTTTAGAAGCTGCGTCACCTGCGATTCATGACCTTTTAACATCTCCCCTCGATACGTCAAATACACTTTTTTAGCAATCGGCACTAATTCATTCGCCCAATCAATAGCCGCATTGCCTCCTCCTGAAATGATGACCGTTTTATTTTTGAAGAGCTTTAACGATTTCACTGTATAATGCAGATTAGCCACCTCGAACTTTTCTGCACCCTCGATCTCCAGTTTTTGCGGCTTCAATATACCGCTTCCCACTGCGACAATGACCGTCTTGGAAAAATGCTGCCGTCCAGAAGCGGCCTGCAATATAAAAGTGCCATCTTCCTTTCGTTTCATCGATTCAATCTTTTCATTTAGTACCACTGTAGGATTAAATGTTAATCCTTGCTTGACAAGCTGCTTAATTAATTGTTCTCCTGTAATCGGTGCATGTCCTCCAACATCCCAAATCATTTTCTCCGGGTAAACATGAAGCTTGCCGCCCAATTGCGGCTGATACTCAATCAGCTTTGTTTTCATTTCCCGCAATCCGCTATAAAATGCCGCATACAACCCCGCTGGTCCGCCGCCAATAATCGTCACATCGTATAATTCGTCATGTTTCATCTATTTCCACCTCTCCTAGAACTCAGGAAATGATTATCATTCTCAATTAAATATACATTGTTTTTACCTCTTTTACAACGAATAGTGATTGACTATTGAAAAAAATGTTTACACCATATAGAGCTCGTATTGTTTATGGACGGTCGGACCACTGTCTCGCATTCGCACAACGAGAGCAAGTCCCAGACGGTTCCTAACCGTTGGAAACATCCGTCTTTCTTCAAGCTATCTATGAAAATCGTTTGTAGATGCAGGAAAGCAACGGACATCTAGAACCTCTATCTATTCTTCATGAAAAGATAGCGGCCGCTTCCACGAACATATGAAACATGATATTCATATGAATCCTTCCTAGCCCCTGCTTAAGTACAAGAGACGGCTCCACACAAAAAAGACACTTTTTTCTTGTTTCTGCTTCAAGTAAAAAAAGCTTCCTTTCATAAAAGGAAGCCTTCTTATAGTTGACTCAATCGGATTTAGAATCCTGGCCGGGATTAGCCGTCGACAGCTTTTCTTTTGCAAATCGTATAAATTCCTGCGCAATCTGTGATAAGCTTGCATCCTTTCTCCAAATCATTGCCAGATTCCATTCGATTTCCGGATTAGTGACGGTGATCGTTTTAAAATCATCTGTTAGTTCTATACACGTACTTTCAGGCAGCAAAGTAATACCTATATTGTAGGCAACCAATTCTTGAATAAACTCCAGTTGTGATGTTTCCGAAATAATTTTCGGTTGAAAACCGGCTTCTTTACAAGAATTGATGACAAGATTTCTTAGCACAAAATCCCGGTCGAACATAATAAAGTCCTCTTTTTTTAGCTCCTGCAAAGACACTTCTTGTTTTCCCGCCAGACGATGAGACGAAGAGACAACTAGTTTTAATTTCTCATTCACAAATATAATACTGTCAAGATTTTCATTTTCCTCAGAAAGAACAACGACCCCAAAATCCAATAAATTATTGAGAACCTTCTCTTCAACTGGTTTGGAACCATCCTCTTCTAGTAGGAAAATCACCTCTGGATATTCTTCATGAAACGATGCAATCAATTTTGAGAAGAAAATGGAATTCGTAATCGTAGGTAGCCCGATGCGAATTTGTCGTTTTCTTTGCATAAACATTTTATCTAGTTCTGCATCCAATTGCTGCAACTGATTTTCAATTTTTAAAGCATGTTTTTTTAAAATACGGCCTGCATCCGTCAATATCAGCTTTTTTCTAGTACGTATGAAAAGCGGTGCTCCAATTTCATCCTCCAATGATTTGATAATTCTACTGAGAGCAGGCTGCGTAATGAACAGGTTCTCAGATGCAGTGGTAAAATTGCCGGTACGTGTAACCTCAAGAAAACACTTCAATTGTTTAATTTCCAATTGAATCAAACACCCTATTACATTTTAATGATAATAAAGTTTACCATACTTTTCACTTTAGCGCTTTAAATTTGTTTTATCAAATTGACGAAGCATAAAACCTTGATGTTCTTGTTAGGATTAGGAATATATTCAATGGGAATCAGAAGCATTTACTTTAAAAGGATCAAAATGGAATCCCGAAAAAAATTTATTAATACTTGGCAAGCTGTACTAGGAAGCGCTATCGCAATGCCTTTATGCTTTTCTCTTAATAGCTTTAATAGTTGATAAAATGTCTTATCAAGTCGAGCCTCTACCTTTATATTTTCACTAATATTGTAAATTTAATCCCACTGGCTCTATCCTGAATCCTGTTTACAAAACGCTTTTCGAATACTATCAACCTTACGAATATTTTTTTGAATTATCATTTTCCTCTTTAAACCATTCATTTATAGATCTTGAATCTTTTTCTCTCCATTCACTTTCGCAGTGTTCTTAATTAAATCCCACCAAATAAAATTTCCTTTCTACTGTATACGGCATATTTGTTTATCGGAAGCCTCACTTGCCGTAAAACCGTGATTGACATGATATGTTTTAATATTTTTAATAAACACCGCCAGACATACACATATCAAAACCATCATACAATCCAATAGAGAATGCTTACTGTATGATCCAAAGAAAAGGAGCGTATTTCATGGATAATCCAACTCGGAATCATCCAGCGTATGGAAATGTGCCGCAGCCGATAAGGGACGATGGTGCCGGTGCGACCGATTTCTGTCCGCGTGACGTCATGCGGGACCTTGAAAACCCCGATATGTTCGTTCCGCCGGCTACCGATGCCGGAACAATCCCCAACTTGAAGTTTTCTTTCTCCGACACTAATATGCAGTTAAATCACGGCGGCTGGTCACGGGAAGTAACAGTTCGTCAGCTGCCGATCGCGACCACGCTTGCGGGGGTGAACATGCGTCTGACGCCGGGCGGTGTTCGAGAGTTGCATTGGCATAAGCAAGCGGAGTGGTCCTACATGATCTTGGGCCGGGCACGAATCACAGCGGTCGACCAGAACGGGAGGAATTTTATAGCCGATGTCGGTCCAGGCGATTTATGGTACTTTCCCCCAGGTATTCCCCACTCGATTCAAGGGTTGGAGGAAGGCTGTGAGTTTCTGCTTGTCTTCGACGATGGCAACTTTTCCGACCTCGATACCTTCTCCATCTCCGATTGGTTCGCACACACACCGAAGGACGTGCTAGCGGCGAATTTCGGTGTACCGGAAAGTGCCTTCGCTCATATTCCGACGGAACAGCGATATATTTTTCAATCGAAGGTGCCCGGCCCTCTGGAAAGTCAAAAAGTGCCGGATCCTTACGGTACTGTTCCAAAGAGCTTCACACACCGGCTGTTTGCACAGAAGCCAATCGTTACCCCGGGCGGGACGGTGCGCATAGTCGATTCCACTAACTTTCCCATTTCAACTACGGTTGCAGCCGCGCTGGTAGAAGTCAAGCCGGGCGGAATGAGGGAAATGCATTGGCACCCGAATAACGACGAATGGCAGTATTACCTCACGGGCACAGCGCGTATGACGGTATTTGCAGCAAACGGCAAGGCTCGAACCTTCAATTTCCGGGCTGGTGATGTAGGATACGTACCGTTCGCTTTTGGACATTACATTCAAAACACTGGTGACCAAAGTCTGTGGTTTCTGGAGATATTCAAAAGCGACCGTTTCGCCGATGTGTCACTGAACCAATGGATGGCGCTGACTCCTCGGGAGCTGGTAGAGAACAACCTGCATGCAGGTCCGGAACTGATGAATGCACTGCGGAAGGAAAAATGGCCGGTCGTTAAATACGATGGGAACTAACGGCAAATAGGAAATTCCTAAACAGATGGGAATTATTTTGTACTTTCGCTCAGTCAATTACAGTTGCTAAAAAAACAATAGTTATAAAGAATCACTTCATTTGATACGATCCCCTCATAGTAGACAGAAAAAAGAAAGCCCATTCATCTGACAATTATAGAGGAGCTTTTTCTATGGGGAAAATACGAAAAACCTATGATGTAACGTTGTGGATTTATATTTGAAAGAGGACATGGGCTACAAAACGGTGGCGAAAGAATTAGCGATTGATCATTCCATGGTCTCTGCTTCTTCCTATCCCCGAATGTTCGCCCTTTTATTCTAATTGTGACGGCGCTTCACACAGATGATTCATTCTGCTTGTTTCACGTTTCTTTCTTTTACTGCTTTTACTTCGTACATGCCTACTTCAACATTAAGCATGTATTCTGGTTTCGGATGGTTGCGCTTTTCTCTGCGAGCGGCAATATGCGCATCGCTTTTTTTCCACCGCTTCCAATGTTCTTCTGATTCCCAGGTGAAGGACAATGACTTCTCCTTCCCATCCCTTTGTTTTTTCACCATAATTTTAATGTCAACAAACCCTTCCTGCTGTTCAATGATTCCCGGTTTGCTGAATTGTTCAACCACTTTCTCTGCGTTCCTTCTGTCACCGTAATTTTTCTTAATTGTACAAACATATTTTTTCTCCCATTTTTTATTGATCAGACTGTGTTTCTTCATCCTCAGTTGCTGACTCTTCTCCGGATTTGTCTTTCCCATCTGTCAGGCTGTCGTATTGCTCAATTTCTTCTTCGTGAATTTCAAACAGTTGGGTGAATTCGTTGATCACCATTTCAATGGCTTTCAGCTCTCCAACCAAAACTTGGTTAATCGATTGCAGTTCTGGTGCAGCCAGCTGCTGTTTTAATGTCGCACGTTTTACATTCAGCCTGTTTAAAAACTCAATAGCTCTCCCACGACGGAATGTTTTTGCACCGTGATGATGCTTTTTTCTGCGGTATCCCCCCTCTTTTGGATGGTGTTGCCCTTCGTGTGAAAATTTCTCGTTCGGACCGAACCCTTTACCGAATTTGTCTCTCATTTGTGCACTCCTTTCTGTATACAAATGTATACGATTATTATTGTATACATTTGTATACAACATGTCAAATTTTCCATTATGGGAAATTTTTATGACACTGAATCAACTTCATAATTGCCCTTTTTAAAAATGTAAAAACCGCCACTATCGACGATACTTCTTTGGTTTTCCAGAGTTTCAAGAAGGTCAACCGTTTAATCCCTCTCTGATGCCTCATTTCCGCAAACAATCAGGCTTGGAAATCATTCATGAAGCGAACGAATGGAGGAATCAAGAAAGCACAACGTCAGAAAGCTCAAGATTCTTCCAACGATGAAACACCCAGCCGGCAAATCATCTGATTTGAGAAAAATGCTACATAGAGCTTATTTTTGAAATTTCCTGAATTGTACAGGGACAAATGCCGGAAATAAAGCATAAATAAATACAGTAAAAATTCGTTAATTTGGGAGTGAGGTGTCATGAAAACTCCATGGATTCACCATGAGAGGATGCAGCAAATACGTTCTAAACAAATGGACATTTTTAAATCTTCAAGAGTTCAAAAAAAATCTGTATGTGCCAATTTTCAGCATACAAAAGAAGAAAATGATAGTCACAAATCAGATATTGTGGCAAATCGCATTGATACAGCAGAAGCAGATGATTCACATGAAAATTACGGTATAAAAAAGGTGCCCAAACTAAACAAAAATAAAAATAATGTTTCCAAACTGATGAATTTATACAAAAAGTATAATATGGCTAAAAGAAATCATACAGGCAGCATCTGTGGTCCCACTCAACCATCGAATGGAACGACCGATCCTGAACACGTTTCCTCAACTGATGATCACACTTTAAAAACGGATGATTCCTATATTAAGCAGATTTCTTTACCTAGCCCTGGCCATGAGACTAAGGAGTATTCCTCAGCCGATTCGGTTCTTGAGCCTGTTCATACTTCATCCAATTCGGATGAAATAAATGATCAAGAGGATGACTTTGATACTGATCCTATTGATCATTCAGTCGATAGAGCTCATTCATCATCGGATGGAAACAATTCTGAACTAATGCCTTTAGCTAATGCTGATCATGATTTGAAAACGGATTGTTCTTCCCATGATGTTAAGCAGATTTCTCTACCTAGCCCTGGCCATGAGACAAAGGATCAGTCTCCAACCGATTCTATTTTTGAGCCTATTCATATTTCATCCAATTCGGATGAAATAAATGATCAAGAGGATGACTTTGATACCGATCCTATTGATCATTCAGTCGATAGAGCTCATTTATCATCGGATGGAAATGATTCTGAACTAATGCCTTTAGCTAATGCTGATCATGATTTGAAAACGGATTATTCTTCCCATGATGTTAAGCAGATTTCTCTACCTAGCCTTGGCCATGAGACAAAGGATCAGTCTCCAACCGATTCTATTTTTGAGCCTATTCATACTTCATCCAATTCAGATGAAATAAATGATCAAGAGGATGACTTTGAAACCAATTCTTTTGATCATTCAGTCGAGCTTGCTCATTTATTGGATGAAAACAATCTTAAACAAGTTTTTCCAGCTGTTGACGAGCATGCTGTGAATACGGATGAGGCTTCTCATATTAAGCAGATTTCTCTAACTGATCTTGATGAACAGGAGACGAATGATCAACCTGCAACCAATTCGGGTTTTGAGCTAGTTCACGCCCCATCCAGTTCGGATGAAATAAACAATCATAAGGATGTCAGTGAAATCAATCTTATTAACCATACAGTCGAGCCAGTTCATTCATCGGACGATGCCGTTCCTGAACAAGTTTCTTCAGCTGCTGATGAGCATGCTGTGAATACGGATGAGTATTTCCATGCTGATCTTGAACAGGATAAAAAGGATCATCCAGCAGATTCAGCATTTGAACCTGCCCAAGATTTATCCAGTTCGGATGAAATAAACGATCATGAGGATGTTCGTGAAAACAATTTTATTAACCAGCTAGTTCACTCATCAGTTGGAGCTGATCCTGAACAATCTCCTTCAGCTGTTGATGAGCATGCTGTGATTACGGATGAGTATTTCCATGCTGATCTTGAACAGGATAAAAAGGATCATCCAGCAGATTCAGCATTTGAACCTGCCCAAGATTTATCCAGTTCAGATGAAATAAACGATCATGAGGATGTCCGTGAAAACAATTTTATTAACCAGCCAGTTCACTCATCAGTTGGAGCTGATCCTGAACAATCTCCTTCAGCTGTTGATGAGCATGCTGTGATTACGGATGAGTATTTCCATGCTGATCTTGAACAGGATAAAAAGGATCATCCAGCAGATTCAGCATTTGAACCTGCCCATGCTTCATCCAGTTCGGATGAAACGAACGATCAAGATGTCTTTAAGATCAATTTTATTAACCATACAGTCGAACTAACTCGTCCATTGGATATTGCCGATTCTGAACAAGTTCCTACAACAGATGTTGTTCGTGCTTCGAAAATGGATGAGACTTCTCATGCTGCTGGTCTTGAACAGAATACAAAGGATCATGCTCTAACCGATTCAGTTTTTGAACCTGTTCCTGCTTCATCCGGCCCGGATGAAATAAATGATCAAGAAAATATTCATGAAACCAATTTTATTGACCATAAAGTTGAGCCGGATCATTCGTCGGATGGTGTCGTTCCTGAACAAAATTCCTCAGCTGATGTTGAGCATATTGTGAAAACGGATGAGGTTTCTCATGCTGAACAGGAGATAAATAAAAAATCTCCGACCGATTCTGTTTTTGAGCCTGTTCATCCTTCATCCGAATCGGATGGAACGAATGATCAAAAAGCTATTAATTTTGATAATGCAGATGAATCTATCAAATATGGAAAAACATGTTCAATGACTATAAAAAGACCATTTTCGACTTTTGTAGAAATAGATGACTTTCTTCATTCTCCTATCTTTAGCAATATAGTTCAAAATTCAGCTGAATTTCTTGACTTAAACAATAAACAAACTCCTCAATTAAACACAAAATTACTCAATACGACAACTTATTATCCTGAACAGCCTGAATGTCGTTTAGTTTGCTCTAAAATTCATGAAATGATCTCTTTAACTGACACTGTACACACTTATAGTAAGAATAATACAAATAATCATTATCAATCTATTGCAGTTCCCCTGCATGACTCAAAAGCTGCGAAAACAAGCGAAACAGATAACAAAACTTGTACATCTCATGACTTTATACAAATTAGAGTTCCAGTTGTAGCAGGGGAATACAAAATGGAAATAATTTTAGAAGAAGATGTTGTATTTGAAGAAGAGATTTTGGGCGTTAAAGAAATCTCTAAAGAGGTCGTACTAACAAATTGTAAATTCGTACCTACTCAATTCTCCCCATCATTAGATAATGGAACATGTACAGCACTGAAAGGAAATTTATTTATAAAAGGATATATATCACAAAATATTGAGTACACTGCCGCAGACAACGGAAATGAAGGTTCCAAACAAAATGAATCAGTACCTTACTATCGTCAATTGCACCAAAAAATTATATTGGATTTAATCGTTCATTTATTACAAGTACAACAAGTTCGGGTCAGTTATGCTGGCAATGGAATCTAGAGATCATCGAATGTATACGAAATCCACTCTTTGATTTAAAAATGAGAAAAATGATTATGTGAAAAGCCCAAACTTAAAAATGAATGCTGCATATTGTATTAATGCAGAGTTTGGAAAACTCAAAAAAAAATTAAGGAGTGGATTTTTTCATGAGTAAAGACGATCATCAAATCCCAGCTTGCCCAGTAAAATCGACAGAACAAGTACCATTATCAAATGAAAATACCGATTTAGTTCTTACACCAGATGTTACTGTAACTCTTAAAACTCCAGTTGTATTAGCAGAAAAAACTATTCAAGTGGTAGTAGAGGCAGATATTCCGCTTGATCCGCCAGCAACTGAAATTAAGAGAGTGACAAAAAACGTATTTTTGGAACAAGCGAAACTAGTACCTGTTAGATTTACACGTATTGGTACAACGGACTATTTTAGAGTAACTAGAGCGAAATTATTTGTATCAGGATTTATTCGCAAAGATATTGAATATGCTTCCAGAGACTGCAATGGAGCACTTCAAGACAGAATTGCAGACGTTCCGTTCTCTGGTTTTACAGAACTTGCAGACGCTGCTCCAACCGGAGATTTCCTTCTTTTCCCAATAATAGGAATTTCTGATCAAAGCAAAGCTCTCTTCTTAAATGAGAAAAATGACCTTGTTCCTCGTTTGGATAAATATTTCTTCCAAAATCTCGTCAAATATAATGAACAACCATACGGTGAATTAATAGCCGCAAACTTCTATGAACTTGATTTCTCACCAGTTAAAGTAGGACCTGAAGGCCAGTTTAAAACATTGCGCGAAAAAATCGTCTTAGATCTTACTGTGAAATTATTACAAGTTCAACAATTTCAAACTACAGCTACACAAGTAACTCCTAGTTTCCCTGAAGGAACTTTAGATGCTGCCACAAACAGATCTAAACACAAATAACTAGTTCAGAAGCCGTGACTTTTTGGGTCATGGCTTCTACTTTTCTTTTTAACTGTTATTTCTTCGCTTTCTCGTTAAAAGAAAATTTAAGCCCTTTATCGGCTGAACCTGCTGCGAGAGCTCGGGCTTTCCTAAACGTTTTCCCTTGTTCACTCACTGCAGCTCTAAGCGTAGCTTATTTGCCATTATCTTGAGTAACTCTGATATGTTCCAGTGCTTTTGCGCCGCTCTTAGTATTCAGTCATGTTAGGTTGTTCATCGATTTCTCGAAAGACAGCCCAATCACCAGGATGGACTCACGGTTTGGAAAAATACGAATCTCTTCAATGAGTTGTTCCACACGCTCGGTAAGTCTCAAGCGGTTTTTGCAGCGTTTAGGAAACGCAAGAACAGCAGAGGCATCATCAAAGTCCGTGTATAATCTTCCATCACCTGATTGCGTACAGTTTAATTTCTGAGACATAAAATCGCTCTGATGAGTTCCGTTAATGCAGCCGGCAAAGCGGCAATAACGCAAGTATGGAGTTGAGTTTTCTACAGGTGCAGTCCGTCAATATTATACATACATGAGAATACGTACATGAAGCTGAAGTGTTGAGGAAAATGTTTCGGAATGTATACATTCTTTTTTTATGTCATTTCACAAAAAGTGACGAAGAATCCGCATTTTTTCTGCTTAAAACCATTCTTGAAAAGTAATAGCTACAATGATACCGAGCATATTTAAGAGAACATCATCTTTATCTACTGTCCTAGTACCAATTTTGAACAGATAGAGCAGCAACTGAACCAGTTCTATCAAGACAGGTATACCTATAGATAAATTGATCACTTTAATATTTTTCATATTTTTTCTCGACAAGAACAATCCGGTGGGAGAGGTAAGAAGTATATTTCCTAATAAATTCGTCATCGCAATTGAAAAAGGCGAAGTACCGTTCCCTCTACTCTTTCACGATAAGATCCAGCTTTCGTTTTAGTTACAGTATCAACTTTGGAACATGTCTCCCCATCAGTTTCACCTGTATTCAAGGATGTCACATCCTTTTATATAGTCGATTTATCCGCTTATATGATTTATCCGATAAAATTCGCATGCTACACGGAAATAGACAATAATTGATTTTTCATTAAATTTTGTTTCCAACTTCTGATTAAAGGATAATCTTTGTAATCAACTTTATACATATTCCAATTTCCTTCTTTCATAGTTATTTAAGAATTTTTACAAAACAAAAAAAAACAGCCTAACTAATCTAGTTAGACTGTTTATATAAACAAACTTATTCACTTATAACACGATTTTGCAAACTTTATTAGACGGTCTAAAAGAAAACCATCGGTTCTCTTCCATGAGAAATACTTTAATTAATGGCCTTACAGTAACTTTTTATCTTCATCACATACAATTTCAACTTGTTTATAATATCGACGACAGCGTTAAATACATTGAAAAAATTGAGAAACTATGATAAATTAGTAAAGAAACACACTTTGTTTAAATTATAAAAATAGTATACCTATTATAATTATAAAACATAAATCCTCTTCAGTCAATCCCCATTTTTATTTTTTAAAGGAGTGCTTAATATGAATACAGAACTTCGGCAGGAGCAAGAACGATTGGACAGCATAATGGCGATCATTGTGGAGCAAATCGGCATGCTGGAAAACGAAACCTCCCAGCGTCGAAAAGAAGTGATTGATTTCCGCAAACATTTTTGGGATGACGTCAAGGTGAATACTGATACGTTCGACGATTATCTTGAGACGATCATCGCCTTGAGACAACAGGCGCAGAACCTGTCCGTGAGCCAAAGCACCCACAGACAAGCCTTCAAGAGGTTGTCCACCCTGCGCCGCATGCAGGAGGTGCCTTATTTCGGTCGAATCGATTTCATTGAGGAAGGGACTTCAGCTGCTGAACGAATCTATATCGGTATCTCCACGCTCACGGATACAAGCGGAGAGAACATCCTGATCTACGACTGGAGGGCGCCGGTCTCGAGTGTCTACTACGATTACGCGCCCGGCCCGGCCGAATATACTACTCCCGGAGGCACAGTCCGCGGCATGCTGGAGAAAAAGTGGCAATATATCATCCGCGGCGGCGTTATCAAGTCGATGTTCGATACGAGTCTCACCATTGGAGACGACATTTTACAGCAGGTGCTTGGCAGAGTGACAGACAAACATATGCACAACATCGTGGCCACCATTCAACGGGAACAAAACCAGATCATCCGTCATGATCGCGGGCGGCTGCTCATCGTGCAAGGACCCGCCGGCAGCGGCAAGACATCGGCCGCCCTGCAGCGGATCGCTTACTTGCTCTACAAATATCGGGATAAGCTGAGAGCCGATCAAATCATTTTATTTTCACCTAATTCGATGTTTAACAGCTACGTATCCAATGTGTTGCCCGAACTAGGCGAAGAGAATATGCAGCAGGTCACCTTCCAGGAATATTTGGAATATCGGCTGAGCAAAGAATTTCAAATCGAGGATCCATACGAGCAATTGGAATATATGTTGACTGAAGCGGATGACTCTTTATACCGGACTAGAACTGCGAGCATCCGATTCAAGGCATCAACCCGTTTCTTCGAGACGATTAAAACATACTGTAAGTCGCTGGAATTATCCGGCATGCTATTCAAAGATATTCTATTTAGAGGAAAACCGATCATCACCGCCAAACAAATCACAGAAAGGTTTTATAGCAGCGACACCTCGCTCCGTTTTCACAGCAGACTTGAAAAGCTGGCAGATTGGCTAAACAAGCAAATCGATGAAGCGGAGAAGCTTGAACGGACTAAGCCATGGGTGCAGGAAGAAATCGAGCTGCTTAGCAACGAGGATTATCATAAAGCTCATACTCTCTTACGGAAAAAACGCGGCTTTAAAGCAGAAACGTTGAACAACTATGAGAACGAGATCGAAGCGCTGGGCCAATTGATCGTTCGCAAGAAGCTGAAACCGTTGCGCAAACGGATCCGAACGCTTCGTTTCATCGACATGAAGGGAGTATACAAGCAGCTTTTCGCCGATCCAACGCGGGTCAAACAGTGGATGGAAGGGGAAACACCCGAGGAGTGGGAGTATATTTGCCGATTGACTGTAAAAACGCTAGACGAAGGCAAACTGTTTTACGAAGATGCAACTCCGTATTTATTTTTGAAAGAGCTGATTCAAGGCTTTCAGACGAACGTCTCGATCAAACACGTGCTTGTAGACGAAGCGCAAGATTATTCTCCGTTTCAATTCGAATTTTTGAAGCGTTTGTTTCCTTCGGCGAGGATGACTGTGCTCGGCGACTTTAACCAAGCGATATTCGCTCATGCCAGTGAAACAGTCGATTTCCACACGCTTACCAGCCTATACGGACCGGATAAAACGGATTCGATCACCTTGACCCGCAGTTACAGATCCACAAGACAGATCATTGAATTTACGCGCGGACTCGTACCCGATGGCGAACGGATCACTGCTTTTGAACGCGACGGCGATAAGCCTGTGTTGACGAGAGTGTCCGATCAAGCTGAACTGCACCACTGTATTGCTTCCAAAGTCGCGGACTTGCGGAAACGGGGATATAATACGATCGCGATTATATGTAAATCTGCTGCGGAAAGCACCGCCGCATACGAAGCACTGAAAAGAGTTGAAGATATAAAACTTGTGAAGAGCGGCTCTACCGAATATGAACAAGGTGTTGTCGTTATACCGGCGTATTTGGCGAAGGGCATCGAATTCGACGCCGTCATCATTTATAACGCTTCATCGCACGTATACGGCGTTGAGAGCCTGCGCAGATTGTTCTACACCGCCTGCACCCGGGCTATGCATTACTTGCAGCTTTACAGTGTAGGCGAACCGAGCCCCTTTTTACAGAACGGTGCGCCGGGTAGTTTCCTTCAGATCCCGGGTTAACACGAAACTGGTCTGGTGTCTGAAATGTATCACTGTCATTAAACGGCCATATATGATATAAAAAACCACTTGCCAGCATCCCTTCAATACCATACCCCGAGTTAGGCAACTTGTTTAATGGAAGGTAATGAAGGGATGTCAGCAGTAGCTGAAATAATTAAATCAGACATGTGAAATTCTATATGATGTGTTAAAAGTTCTGTAAGCAGCAAGGTTCCGTAATTTTTCGGTAAAAGCTTTTTTACTAGGATATCGCGAACAGATCAATACACAATATCCAATTTATGCCCGGCGCATATATACACGGACGGTGATGGGCGCAAAGATTGCCACAATGGCAGTAGCCCCGATGAGAGAGACAGCAAAATCCGAGCCAATAGTTCCAGCATTGATCAGATCACGGACGGCAGTAATAATATGCGAAACTGGATTAATCTTCGCAAACCATTGAAGCCAATCGGGCATCGTCTTGACTGGAACAAAAGCATTAGAAAGAAACGTTAGCGGAAACAGCAAAAGCATTGCGATTCCTTGTACGCTTGAAGCCGTGCGCGCAATCACGCCAAAAAAAGCAAAGATCCAGCTGATTGCCCAAGAACATACAATGACAAAAACCGCAGCGATGACGACGTACCCCAGTCCTCCTTCTGGACGATAGCCCATGATATACCCCATCACAAACGTGAGCACTGTTGCAATGGTATATCGGATGGTGTCTGCCAACAGAGCGCCCGCCAACGGAGCAATGCGGGCAATTGGCAGCGACTTAAAGCGGTCGAACACGCCCTTATCCATATCCTCTCGCAGTTGGATTCCGGTCACAACAGATGTCGCGATAACAGTCTGCACGAGGATACCAGGAATGATGATTGGCAAATAACTATGCACATTTCCCGAGATCGCCCCGCCAAAGATGTAGGAAAACATTAAGGTGAAGATGATTGGCTGAAGCGTAACATCAAATAATTGCTCAGGCGTACGCCGAATCTTCAGTAAACCACGGTAGGCCATCGTCAACGAGTTGCGCACTGCCTGTCCAAAGCTTGTATTGTTTTTTAGTTGACGCTTTGCAACTAGCTGATTAGAAGCATTTTTCATATCCTTACCTCCTCTGTTTCATCGAATGTCTCTGTTGTGTCCTCCCTCACACTATGACCAGTAATGGTTAAAAAGACCTCGTCAAGAGTCGGCTTCTGAACACTCAATTCAGACAAGCGGATCCCTGTCTCGCGAAGAGCGATCAGCAAATCCGTAACTCGGTCAGCGTCCGCCATCGGTGCCGTAATCTTTCCTGTTTCCAACGACACATTGGACCGGACTTTGAGCACCTGTTCAACGGTCTGGCGAGCATTTTCGATATCTTTTGCATTTTGGATTTTTAATTGTAACGACGAACTGCCAACCGACGCTTTCAGCTCATCCGCTGTTCCCTCGGCAACGACTCGGCCGCGATCAATCACCGCGATTCGATCAGCTAGTTCGTCAGCCTCCTGTAAATACTGAGTTGTTAACAGTACGGTTGATCCCTGCTTGACCAATCGCCGGATCGTCTCCCACATTTGATTGCGCGTGCGTGGATCCAGTCCTGTAGTCGGCTCGTCTAAGAAGATGAGCGGCGGCTGTGCAATAAGGCTTGCTGCCAGATCCAGCCGGCGCCGCATACCGCCGGAGAAATGCTTCAACGGGCGCTTCGCCGCTTCTGTCAAACCAAATTCCTCCAACAACTCCAGAGCTTTGCGCCTTGCCTCGGTACGGCTCAACCCTAGCAACCGAGAAAAGATGACTAGATTTTCGATCGCGCTGAGTGACTCGTCAACCGATGCATATTGGCCAGTCACACCAATCAACTGACGCACGATCTGCGGCTCCTTCACCACATCATAACCAAAAATGTATGCCGAACCTGCGTCTGGTCGCAATAAAGTCGCCAGCATTCTGACTGTTGTGGTCTTGCCTGCCCCGTTCGGCCCAAGCACGCCGTAGATTGTCCCAGCGCGCACATTCAAATTTACGCCGTCAACCGCACGTTTATCGCCAAAAGTTTTTACGAGTCCGTGCGCTTCAATAGCCCAATCACCATTGCTTGACACTGTTTGGTATCTATGTCCCATTTCATTTCCTCCTCTGCAACTAAGTACATTGGTGATGGTAACACCTCTTTATGAACTGAATATGAACAATGAATCCCCATGATGAAACATGTTAATGCTGGAAATTTGCCCGGCAAAAGCATGAATCAGTTTTATACCGCTTATGGACGTGGTTCATCCTAAATGGATCGGTGTCGCGTCCATAAACAACAATAGACATTCTTCTTTTGTCATCAATATCATATAGATCGTTATTGTTTCTCTCTGCTTATCCATAAAAATATTTTTTTAGTAAATATAATTCGCCTAATATAGTCACGTGGCAACAAATGCAGTAATTTTCATCAGAAAATTTAATGATCCGTGTTATTTATCCAATATATGTATATTTATAGGAAATAAATATGCAGAAGCTTTATATGAAGGAACCTGCCATTTATCATCTTTAAAAGAATGATCGAGCCAAGATTGGTGCTTCGCAACAGATAAAGTTACTGAGGAAAAATAAGGTAGAATTTGGGGTATATTGAATGGTATAGAAGCTTTGGTGATATACAATACTGTGTTGGTAAATAAAATCAGAGGCAATTCGCAAAATAATAGCCCTTGCATAGAGGGTCTCCGTTAAAATGAAAATGCGATCCAACATTTGAAAGGAGAAACTCCATGCAAGAGCACATTCAATAGAAAAAGCAAACATTCAAAAACAATAGGCAGCGATTTTGTTCTTTGTATCTGAGTAATGATCACCCTTCAAATAGCTTTACAACACCGCAAGCCTTAGAAAAACGCGGTCATTATGACCATCCCATATCCTTGGAAAGCTGTTGAGTTTTTCATCCTAACAAGCCTCGCAGCAGTTAGTAATCGTAAATTGGTTTTCCCAATCCTTGTTTCCTAAACGTTCCCGATACAAGGGTCACTACAGAGCATGTCGCTGGATTAAATGACAGATTTTATCGTTTCTTTTAGCACTGAAACGGAATAATTAAATTGTTCTTTTTCCTTTTCGTTTAGTTCAATTTCGATTATTTCTTGAACACCGTTACGATTAAGTTTGGCAGGTACTCCAATATATACATCATTTTGTCCATATTCACCTTCTAGATAGGAAGATACTGTCAGGATACTATTTTCATTTTTAAGAATTGCTTTTGTAATTCGGACAAGGGACATTCCTATTCCATAGTATGTCGCCCCTTTTCGCTCAATGATATGATAAGCAGCGTCACGGACGTTTACGAAGATTTCCTCTAAACATTCTTTCTTTAAATCTTTCTTTCTCTCTAAAACATCATCAAGATTCTCTATTCCGATCTTGGCATGGCTCCAAACTGGAAGCTCGGTATCTCCATGTTCCCCTATGATAATTGCATGAATATTTCTTGTATCCACATTGAAATACTTCCCTAATTCAAATCTTAGACGTGCAGAATCTAAGACTGTTCCTGAACCAATGACACGTTCCTTTGGCAGTCCTGACTCCTTCCAAGTGACATAAGTTAAGATATCTACCGGATTTGTTGCCACTAAAAATATGCCATTAAATCCACTTTTCATAATCTCTTTGATAATTTGTTTAAATATTCGCGTATTTTTCTCAACTAATTGCAATCGGGTTTCACCTGGTTTTTGTGCCAATCCCGCAGTAATAACAACTAAGTCCGCATTTGCGCAATCTTGATAAGAACCGCTCCATACCTTTATTGGCGAAGGTGCAAACGGCACTCCATGATTAAGATCCATCGCCTCGCCTTCAGCTTTTGCTTCATTTATATCAATTAAAACTAATTCCTCAACGACCCCCTGATTAATTAGTGAATAGGCATAACTGCAGCCTACAGCTCCTGTTCCAACGATTACAACACGATTTACTTTTTCTTTATTCATAGTTATACATCCTCCTTAAAATGTTATATGATTAAAATAGTAGCCAGCTAACTAATCCAATTACAGCAAGCAAACATAAACTATATTTTATTGTCACTTTAAATAAATCACTTTCTTTTCCTGCTAATCCAACTGCCGCAGCTGCAACAGCAATTGATTGAGGTGAAATCATTTTAGCCATTGTACCACCCATTACATTGACAGCAACCATCGTTTCAGGTGCTATTCCAATTTGTGAAGCAGTGACAGCTTGAAGTGGAGCAAATAAGGAACCGCTGTTTACAACAGATCCTGTTAAAAATACTCCTAACCACCCCAGCACTGGCGAGAATAAAGGAAATACCTTACCTGTTGAAGCAAATGCTAAGCCTAATGTTGATGACATGCCAGAGTAAGTACAAATATAAGCAAAAGCAAGTACACTGCAAATGGTTAGAACAGGTGATACTAATTCTTTTGAAGTTTCTTTTGCGATTTCTCTAAGCTGCTTATTGCTGCAGCGAAAAAGAATGCTTGCGACAATGATTGTCATTACAATCGCTGTTGTCGTAGATGAAAATAAATCCAACTTAAATACCGCAGCCATTGGAGCATCTTGCGTCACAATTGGTGCATGTTTTATAACTAAGTTGTCCAATCCTGGAATCGGAAACAACAACACTAGCTTTTCTAAAAGGCCGCCTGGGAGAAATAATTTTTTAAAAAATGGTAGATTAAACAAAGTAACACATATGGTTAAAAATACAAATGGCAGCCAAGCATAAGCGATTTTCCCAAAAGAATACTTAATTTGCTTATCTACCGCTTTCTCTCTATTTACACGGTAAATTTCTTTAGGTTTCCATACTTGTAAAAATAAAGTTAATACTACTAAGCTCACAATCGCTGCAAAGATGTCTGCTAGTTCTGCCCCTAAAAAAGTGAGAACAAGTGCCTGTGTAAGCCCAAATGAACCCCCGCTTACTAAAATGGCTGGGAAGGTTTGTCTAATTCCTTTGAATCCATCAATGATAAATATCAGCAGGAATGCTACGACAATACTTAATGCAGGAAGGACCAATGCTGTATATCTTCCCACAACTAGACCATCCAAATTTGTAAGGAGGGCGGGAACAGTTACTGGAATCCCCATTGCTCCATATGCACCGCCTGCTATGTTTGCAATCAAACAAAGACCAGCTGCATATAACGGACTAAATCCAAGCCCTACTAAAATGGCTGCCGTTATGGCAACGGGTGCTCCAAATCCTGCAGCTCCTTCTAAAAATGCCCCAAATGAGAATGCCACAATAAGAACTTGCAATCTTTGATCCACTGTAATAAAAGAAATACTTTTTTCAATAATGGCAAATTTTCCGGTTTTTACTGTTATTTTATAAAGGAAAATAGCAGCAAATACGATTGATGCTACTGGCCATAAACCGACTAAAATTCCATATATCGCAGACATCAAAACTAAGATTGCAGGCATTTTATAAATAAAGACGGCAAAAATGCCTGCAGCAATTATGCTGAAAAGCCCTGCTATATATCCTTTTAATTTAAATACTGTCAGCAAAACAATAAAAACGATGATAGGAACGGCAGCTATAATAGCTGAAAGCCATATATTTTCCAATGGATTATAAACTTGCTCCCATACATGCATCTTGTTCAGCCCCTATACTCTAAAATCGACGAAATGATTTTGTGATATATTTCACAATATGTATTACATCCTCCCCCTAAATTATTTATTTTGCTTACAAAGTTAGTATAACATCTGTTTGTGAAATTTTTCACAATATATATGAAAAAAATATGAACTTTTGAGACATGTCGAGTAAAGTAATGATAAAAAGGAGAAAATCATTTATGAAGGAATAAGAGGGTTAGATAATCTTTAAAATTTAATATAAAAATATAATAATTAACTAGATGAAAAGTGATGAGGACGACTAAACTTACTATTTTATAAAATAAAAATTTTACGTAAATTTTTTTACATGTCTATTTTCTTGACATAATACCAAGACGAATATAGTAAAAAAGGGCTGTTCAGAATGAGGCATCCAAGTTTTTTGATGGAAGATCTACACACTAGGAATAAGTAAACTAAAATTCATTTTACCCATAATAACAAAATGCAACTGTTCGTAAATTCACCGGTCTAATCAACTTAGAACTCCGGAATCTTCTTGATCGTCAGCAATTCACCATGATGTAGAGCGAGTTGTTTAGGATTCGATAATTGATTCAATAAGAGTTTTCTCCGTTCTACAATTTTTAAAGGGTGTCGGTGTGTATTTAAAATGTGAGCAATTTGAATGGTACATGTCTTATAGTAACTGCATACGTCGAGAATATATTTATGAAGCAATGGCAATCCAAAATCATCATATGCTTCTAAAGTTTCAGGATCACACAAACCATAAACGATTTCAATTTGCACGGGATAATCGAATCCATCTACTTTTTCATCACTTTCTGTTAAGTCAAGAGTTTGATCAAGAGCTATTTTACTCCCATTTAAATTAATAAAACCACTTTTAGAGTATATACCTGATGGTAGTTTAATATCTGAGGCAAGGTAATAATAATATGTCATAGAAAACCCCTCTCATTTAATGACTTCATCTGTATTTGCGCTAGATAAATTAATTCGGGTCGCAAAACGTCCTTGGATTTTGGAAAAATCTTTTTTCGCTATGGACATTAAGTGACGCTTTTATTTTTTCTTGAGATGTGACAATGACCCATGCTTGGCCCATTGTTGCACTTCGTACACCCTCATTAATCGGACGAAAAATTTCTTTTTTAAATATTTCTTTAACTAACACATAATCTTCTCCTCTATGATATTCTCGTTAATTGATACTGATCTTCATTATGTAAAATCCCAAATAGTCGTAGGTCTAATCCGGTAAAATGACCGGGGTAAAAAAGTATAATTGGTTTACGTTTTTTTGCAAGCAAAAAGTGCAGAGAATTGCAAAATCCTTATGCAGTGATATGCAATGGGGATTTACATGGAGGAGGAGCCATGATAACCTTTTTTGGTTTTGCCAAAACTGTTGGCTAAAGAATCATGGCTACAGAGGATCCATGTCAAGCCCTTGATGGATAGATCACATATATGTATATTTATTCAAAATTTTGATAAAGCACTGTATTTTTTTCTTGTAGAAAACATACTACCATCTCAAAGGTGTCATTGTTAATTTCTAATTCTTCTGCGGATACTTTATATACTGTTGTATCATCATCACTTGAAACTACTTCAACTGTTTCATCAATACTTACATCAATTTGTTCTGTACTTTCAAAAATTTCTTCTGTATTTGGAAATTGGTTATTTCTTCCGCAAATGCAACCGGAGCAACTCCAGCAATATTAATAAACAAAAATGTAGCAACTAATAATTTAATTAATTTCTTTTTCATCTTTTTCATTTAGAATTTCCTCTACCCTTTCTTTTTGTAATGTTAGAAAACCTTCTCCAAATTGTACTTTGTCACCTAACTTCACAACATAATTGGAGAGTTCTTCTTTGATGGTGCTGGCATTATATTTTGAGTCGCTTCTATTCAGGATTGCTGCAATAACACTAGTGGCATATGCAGTAGCGAAAGACGTTCCTGAAAATGTTGAGTAGGATCCTTTGTTATCTGTAGAGATAACTTCTACACCTAGAGCTGAATAATCTATTTTCCCGACTCCCGAATAAGGATCAAGTTTGAATTTTTTATCAAACGAGGAATCAAGTAATCGCTGAACATCCGAGTTCTTATGAACGAAATCAAATGATTACGAATTTAGACCATTACCTAGAGGCGTTATTAGGTAAAACCTCGGGCTATTCGGGATGCAGGTCAACAAATCATCTTTAATCACGGTTGAGACTTTATTTGACGCTTACTTTTAATTTATTTCAAATAATTCCCTTTATACAACAGAACATTTGTTCCTTTCCTGTGGATCATAGTTATGTTAAATTAGTATAATGTAGTAGACAAGCTACTATTAAATTGGAGGTTATTAGATGAAACCTATTTTAAAATATCGTGGTGGAAAAAAAGCAGAAATTCCTTTCTTTATTGACCATATACCCAATGATATCGAAACCTACTTTGAACCCTTTGTCGGGGGTGGTGCTGTATTCTTCCATTTAGAACATGAAAAATCAGTTATCAATGATATTAATTCTAAGCTTTATAAGTTCTATCTTCAATTAAAGCACAATTTTGATGAGGTAACTAAACAATTAAACGAACTACAGGAAATATATGAAAAAAACCAAAAGGAATATGAGGAAAAAAAAGCTCTTGCTCCTGCTGGTGTCAGAGTGGAAAATAAAAATGAAGAACTATATTATGAGCTAAGGAACGAATTTAACTATCCATCAGGAAAATGGCTAGACGCAGTAATTTATTATTTTATAAATAAAACTGCTTATAGTGGGATGATAAGGTATAACAGTAAAGGAGAATATAACGTTCCTTTTGGAAGATACAAAAACTTTAATACAAAAATCATTACTAAACAACACCATAACCTGCTTCAAAAAACAGAAATATATAATAAAGATTTTTCTGAAATTTTTAAGATGGCAAAACCAAATGACTTCATGTTTCTTGATCCTCCATATGATTGTATTTTTAGTGATTATGGAAATATGGAGTTTACAGGTGATTTCGACGAGAGGGAACATCGTAGGCTTGCTGAAGAGTTTAAAAACTTAAAGTGCCGTGCACTAATGATCATTAGTAAAACGGAATTAACTACCGAACTATATAAAGATTATATCGTTGATGAATATCATAAAAGCTATTCTGTAAACATTAGAAATAGATTTAAGAATGAAGCAAAGCATTATATAATCAAGAACTATGATTATGTACGAAAAAATAAAGAAGAAAAATATGAGCAACTTGAACTTATTCATTAGTTAAAGGAACAATGAACTGGCATTGTTCCTTTTTCAATTTCATTTTAAATTGTACTCAATGAAAGTTAGCCATTCTTCAGCTTGATCATATCCTAAGTCACTTCGTAATAATTTTATCAGTATTTCTTTTAGTTTATTAGGATTAAAGTGTTCTCCATCACCTTTCAGCTGTGTAACTAGCTTTTTAAACTGGTCTACTGTTAATGGAATTACAGGTTCTGATTCCTTGTTAAAACCTATATGTCTTGCAAAAGAAAGATCAATACTTTTTCCTAAGAAAAGAGTATATGCTTCTATTCCTTTTTTTTTATATTCTTGTAGGTGCCTGACGACTGAATCCCCTTCATAATCTAGTTGCTTTTCCCCTATCGTGAGGGAACATTCAATTAAAATTGAAAAATGCTCATATTCAACTAATATATCTTCAACACCTGGTATGGCATTACCAATTGGATGACCTGAATCATCAAGCTTAAAGTTTGGGACTAGATTCTTATAGGAACCTAGTTTTTTAAAAACTCTATATGTGTTCCACTCGAAGTAATTTGGAGGATTTATCGTTTTTTCAACTTCTTCATAAAAGTCCAGAATATCTTGCATTTTAAAACCTTACCTCCTTGTCAACAACCCAATTATTTAAAGTTTCTTCTAAACCAGCTTTAATTTGAGTATATTTTCTTTCACACTCTATAGTTGTTCGATATAATGAGACCATCAGATTCTTAATATCATAAGAAGATAACCTTCTTCCTTTTTCAATTAATTTCTTCTGTACCATTAGGAGCATGTTAAACTGTTTTAATGAGAGAGGGATAATTCTTGTGTTTTGAACAATATTGTATTTCATAAACTCCTCAAAAGTATTCTTATTGATTTCTGGCGCAATGAATAAACAATATAGTTCTTTCTCTACTCCTTGCTTTTCTAATTCTTTTTTCTTGTTTAAATAATGCCTTGTTACTGGTTCTGATTCCATCTTAAACTGGGTTGCTCCCTTAGAAGTTGTTACTTCACCAAGAACAATAAAGTCTTCATATATAATTTCCATATCAGGCTGGTTACCTGCGGCATGAGTAACTGGTTGTAACTCTTCATCAATAACGAAGTTGTTTTTATATTCTAAAGCATTTCCAAGAATAATGAAGCCATTCCACGTAAGCCATTCAAATACAGTATTTTTATTTGCAATGAAGCGAGCTTTAATTTTCTCTTCAATCACATTCTTTTTCTCATGATATACCTCAAGAAGGTCAATGACTTCTTCAAGTTGACGTGGGTCATTAAAATCTGCTTGTAACTTTTTCTTTTTGAGTTCTAGCTGTAATTCCTTAGCATGGTAAATAACATCTTTTAATGTTTCTACATCAACTTTTTTATTAAGAGAATTATAAATGTCTTCAAGGACTTGTATTTCAACTTTAACATTTGGAAAATGTTCTACTAATTGCTCAGCTAGTCTGGTATTTTCATCTCGTATTCTATGGGCTAGATCTAAAAGTTGTTCTTTTGTCTCAAATGAAAACTGTGGTAAACTCGGATTTCCATAATATTCATGAAATTCCTCTACTCTCGTATAGTTCTTTACAACTTTTGATGAACTGATAATTTCATCAATTAAATCAGATTTTTCTGGATTTAAGACGAGTTGATTCCCTCTTGCAACAAATAGACCTGTATATCGAAAATATCTTGTGGTTGCATCTGCCACATCTCGTGCATTTCTCATTTTAGTTTCAATTTTTGACTTATGTGAAGAGTCAGATTTCCCTTCACGAATTTTACCTACATTTCCATAAATCTTTTCGAATCTTTTAAAAAAGTAATTCTCAGTAAACTCAAGTTTCTTATTTTGTCCTTTTATTTTTTCACGTTCATTACGGAACTGCATTATTTCCTCTGCAATTTCATCCACCTGATTATTATTTGTTGCTGTTAAACAGAACATAGCAATATCTAATTTACTGAGGCCGCCTACCTTTTTTAGTAAGCTAAGAACAAATACAAGAGGATTTATACTCCATTCCTCCTCGGGATATTCCTTACCTTTGTGTTGAAACGATGGATATTGCCACTTTACTAACTGTTTTAAGAAAACATCTTTGGGTCTTCGGTTATTTGCAAGCATTTTCCCTGCTTCAGTTATACGAAGATAACCTTCTTCATCTACAAATACGAAACCATAAGTTTTCATTGGTGCCACTCTGTCTCGAGTAGAAAATGCAGCTTCTTTTTTATAAGTAGTACCTAAGAATTGTGGTAAAGCAGCAAGTTCTTTAGCAAATGCCTCTTGTGCTTTATACCCTTTTACCCCTTTCCAATAACTTCCCTCAAAATTTGCTAGTACTTTTAACTCAGGCTGAATTTTTTCTGGACTTCTAGGTGAACAAGAAACATACCAATTAACTTTTTTAGCCATCTAATCCCTCCTGTAAGATCCATAAATGTGATGTATACCTAGATTATACTGATTAACCAAAAAAAGTAAATGTCCTTTACTCAAAAACTTAAATATTTTTCGTTTTTGAGTAAAAGACATAATAAATATTTATACACTTTATTGTTAAGTTGAACCATTTAGAAATAACTTTTATGCTTATAGTTAGAGTAGAATTTAAAAGGGGAATTTAAAAATTGAAGAAAAAAATATATCAATAATAGGGGTTCCAATGGATTTAGGTCAAATGCGCAGAGGTGTTGATATGGGGCCAAGCGCAATTCGATATGCTGGTATAGTTGAGCGATTAGAGCGATTAAACTATTCAATAGAAGATTTAGGAGATATCGATATTGGAAGAGCAGAGCGTAGTAATATTAGAAATGTCGAAAATTTAAGAAATTTGAAAACGGTATCAGAGGCGAATGAAAAGCTTGCCGCTAAAGTAAATGAAGTAATCCAATCAGATTCTTTTCCATTAGTGTTAGGAGGAGATCATAGTATTGCTATTGGAACATTAGCAGGCGTAGCCAAGCATTATGAAATGTTTATTGCAAAATAAAAGTACATAGTTTTGCAAGAAATTTGTGCAGAATAGCTGCATAAAAAAAGGCTTGCCAGCTCACCCAATAACCTCTACTGTTGAGATTGAGCAGAACTTAACAGTAGGAGGATAAGAAAGGATGCTAGCAATGCCTGAAGTTAATTATATCAAACATTTAAGAGAAGTCGAAGATATGTCAATCTCTGAGATCGCTAAAAAGACAGGTAAAAATTGGAGAACAGCAAAAAAATACGCTGACGGTGAAGTACCAGTAGAATCTCTTCCCTTCCGTCGAAGGGGAATGATGTACGAGGAAGAGTACGGAGAAATCGTAGATTGTTGGCTTGAGGAGGACATGAAGCTTAAGAAAAAAGAAAGACGAACAAACAAGAAGATGTTTGAACAACTTAAAGAAGAGCACGGGTTTAAAGGTTCTTATCGAACCGTTTGTGAGTACATTCAGCATCGCAGACCACAAATAAAAGAAGAAAAAACCACAAGATACGAACGTCTGGAGCACCCTCCGGGCGAAGCCCAAGTGGATTTTGGAAATATGACGGCTGTAAAAGACGGCGCATATAAAGACATCAAAACTCTTATTCTCAGTTTTCCATATAGTAATGCCGCCTTTTCTTATCCCCTGCCGGCAGAAAACTCGGAGTGTTTTCTAGAGGGCTTGAAACAGTTATTTCACCAGGCTGGGGGTGTCCCGACATATTTACGAATTGATAACCTGTCGGCAGCGGTTGTAACGGTAGGCAAGGGAGACAAGAGAAGCTATACGGACTCTTTCTTACGCTTCCAGTCCTATTATGGATTTGAAGTACAACCATGCAATCCCGGTAGTGGACATGAAAAAGGGAATGTAGAGAAAAAGGTAGGCTATACAAGAAATAACTTTTTTGTAACAGCCCCAGTAATGGAGGATTTTTCACAACTGGCCCACTGGCTAGAAGAGAAAATGGTAACCGATCGAAAACGCCCTCACTACGAAAAAGGAGTTCCGATAGAAGAATTGTGGGCTGAGGATCAGAAGCAATTAAAAGCTTTGCCAATCAGTGATCTTCCAATCTTTTCAATCGACTCGGCTACTGTAAATAAATATGGCGAGATTCTAGTCGATAGAGAAAAATTCCTTATTCATAAAGCGAGGATCAAACAGACACTAGTTATTAAAAAGGAATGGGACAAATTCACTTGCTTTTCGAATGACGGTGAAATGATCTATCAAGACTCACGTCCCTATATGATGACCACAAGGCCTATACCATGGGACAACATCTTGGCCGACTGGGAGAAAAAGCCACGTGCTGTTAAGTATTCTCGTTTCTTTAAATACCTGCCCGAAAGAGTACAAACTTATCTTACGATAAAACCTGATGAGATTAAGAAACGGGTGGCAGGCTTAAAAAAACTGCTGGAGGTTCATGCCTTACAAGACATCCATAAATGTTTGGAAATGGAGCAACGTATTGAAAAAGAGCCGCACGAATTGGGTTCCTTATTGGAAGCTCAGAAAGCAACTTATCCGGAAAAATTGTCAGAACCCCATACCCCTTCTGTATTACTAGATTATGAAACGGATTTAAGCATGTATGATCAGAGGCTATGTCCGACCTTAGAAGGGAGGGATAACTGATGATCGCTCGTGATCTGAAAGAAGTCTGTAAAACCCTGCACCTTGCTTATATAGCTGATCAGTATGAAGACATTGTCTTTGAGAATAAAGAACAGTTTTTATGTGATGTATTACTGGCCGAAGTCTCATCAAGACAAGCTGCCAAGGTATCGAGACTAATAAAAAAAGCCAAATTTAGAGAACTGAAATGGTTGAAAGATTATGAATGGAACGACCAGTTGCATCTGCCAGCTACCACGACAAAAGAAGAGATTTGTGACCTTCGTTTCTTACATGGGAAACAAAATTTATTGCTTCTTGGCTCACCAGGAACAGGCAAAACCCATTTAGCGACAGCTCTTGGATTAAAAGCCTGCGAAAAAGGGTTTGAGGTTCGTTTCTTTCGTGTCGCAGATTTGGTAGGACAATTAGAGGAGGCGTTAAAAGAAGGTACTTTACAACGAGTAAAACGTCAAATCGATAAGTGCGATTTACTTATACTAGACGAACTGGGATATGTTCCTTTCCAAAAACAAGGATCGGAATTATTGTTTCATATCATAGCCGACTGTTATGAACATAAAAGTGTGATTGTCACATCGAATTTAGAGTTTGGCCAATGGAATCGAGTGTTTGGAGATAACCGCTTAACTTCCGCTTTAGTGGATCGCTTGGTACACCATGCCCATATCATCGCATTCACAGGTGAAAGTTACCGGCTGAAAAATGCTCTTTCTTCTGTGAAATTGAATGGTAATTAATGTAAAAAAATAAAGCTGCAAGCCTATGTATTTTTCGCTGCAATACTCTGCACTTTTTGCTTGCAAAAAACATTATGAAAACCTGGGAGTTATTTGGTATGATGCACATGGGGATTTAAATACAGCCGAAACATCGCCCTCAGGAAATATACATGGTATGCCATTAGCAGTAAGTTTAGGAATAGGACACCCAAGTTTAACAAACATAATGGGCTATACTCCCAAAATTAAACCAGAGAATGTCATGATTATCGGTGCACGCTCATTAGATGAAGGAGAGCGTAAATTAATTAAAGAGGGTATTCGGATTTTATGGTGGAAAAGGGCTTATAAATCACCCTTCTCCAAATTCTTAATAAGTGTGGAAATATCGACACCAAAGTTGTCTGTAATGTCGTGATCAGTCACTTCAAACCAATTGAAAGTATCGTATAGCATAGCTTTGTTAAAAGCACTCGAATTAAATCGTGGTTTACGCTTCTTATGGAGCTTCTCATTGAACAGGATTTTGGCTCGTAAGGCATCAAAAGAGTAACCTCTACCCATTCGCTCTACCTGCCTAATAATGCTATTAATTGACTCCGTATAAGCGTTAGTGAGCCTTTTATCAAAGTAGTTAAATATTTCTTCTTGCCAGTTGTCTACGGCTCTCACAAGGTCTTTATAAGCGTCTTTATAGTTACTGGACATACAACTGTGTCTCCATTGACTATAACGAAGTAGACCTTCATCTGGATCAGGAGTATCCCAAATCCAGTAAAACTCTTCTTTAAGTTCATAGGCTTCTTTCAAAGCAGGAAGATTATCTAGCCAAGTCTCTAAGAGGAATAATTCACGTTCATTTAGATCGTGTTTACGCTTTAGAAGGATAAACCTTTCACGCATAAGGGTACGTCTTTCTTTTTGGCTCATTTGGGTTTTCAAAGACTTTCTGACGTTATCTAAGGCTTGATTAGCCATTCTAACTACATGGAACTTATCTACGACAACTTTAGCGTGTGGAAGGACAGTGTTCACTGCGTCTTTGTAGGGCTTCCACATATCCATTGTGACGTACTCAATATAAGTCCTGTCACTGATTTCTGAAAGACGTTGGATGACTGTTTCCTTGTTACGGTTAGGCTTTATATCATAGATAGTCCTGCGTTCAACATTAGTCAATACAAGCCGAGGTTTACGAATAATATGTATCTCGTCTATCCCAAGCCATTTAGGAGTCTCAAACTGGTATTCACGTTCTTTGAGTGCCACATAATTCTTAAAGACGTTCCTAACGGTTTTCTCGTCAACACCAACGCTTTCTGCAACTTCTACAAAGGTCTTAGACATGGATTGCTCTTGAATGGACTTTAAAAGCCTTTTGGTCATATTACGCTTTTCATCAACGGATATTAGGCGTTCCCAGAAGGTAGATCCGCATTCACGACACTTGTATCGTCTGCGGTTCAATTGTAAGCCCACTCGCTTTAAACGAATGGGCAAATCCATAATTAGTTGCTTTCTTGAACTGTGTTTGTACAACTTGTCAAAACCACATTCAGGACAACGTTCAGGTGGTTCGACTGCTTCAACTTTAAACATCATATCGGTGTCATTTTCTTGTGGTGGTTCAATTGCAGTTAGATCTGAAAGACATAGTAGGTCTGTCATGTTGTTCATCCTTTAAACAGAAGGTGGGAATTGTCCCTGCTTCGTTACTGTATAGGAACTAATATTTCACACAAATGATTATCAATCATTTGTGAAGTATATCTTTCTATAATTGGTTGTTCTCTTATTGATAGATTATTTCTTTCTATCTCAGAAAAAATATTGCCCCAAAATTCACTGACTGCCTCTTTTGTATGGTCAAGCAAGAAAACAGCGTATTTCCCACCAGAAAATTCACCAACTTGAGCTGGTTTTTCCACATTAAAATCTTTATTTATAACAACGCAAACATCATAACGACATTCCTCTTTAGGAGTAATCTCTGGGTTATCTTGCGGTATACCTAAAATTGTAGAATTATCAAATACACCATTCGATTTTGCCCACTTTTTAAAATTCTCCATTAATTCTTTGTTTTTCTTTTCACCATATTCCCCAACATTTCGGAAATAAGCAATCCTTGATTCAGGTAATTCTTCAATAGTTATTTTCATTTTTTAATCCTCCTTTCTTAGATAAGGTAATTCGATTTAAAATGTTTTTCAAGTTCTTTTTTAAAAGAATTTGATTATAGTATGGTTTAATTAATCCATTATTCCACTATATAATCCGATTTATGATGTAATTTTATCAAGCAATTAAAATAGTAATTCCACTATATATTCCGAAGACCCATTAAAGAAAAAGGTATAAAAGTATATACAATGCATGAAATTGATCGGCTGGGCATGACAAAGGTTATGGAAGAAGCAATAACATACTTACAAAACCAAAGGACAGATGGAGTGCATTTATCATTAGATTTAGATGGCTTAGATCCACACGATGCTCCTAGAGTTGGTACACCTGTTATTGGTGGTATCAGTCATAGAGAGAGCCATTTAGCAATGGAAATGTTGGCTGAATCCGGAATTATTACATCAGCAGAGTTTGTTGAAGTAAATCCAATTTTAGATGAAAAAAATAAAACAGCAACTGTAGGTGTAGCCTTAATGGGGTCATTATTTGGTGAGAAATTAAAATAAAGATGAATTATACAATGAACACTCAAAAATTTTAATTCCTTTAATTTATCCTAGTAAGGGGCTTATTAATGGATTGGTTATTATTTTCACTTTAGTGACTTTACTTGGTATTCTTCAGTTTTTCAGACTATTAAGGGAAAGAACATGCTAGGCATTTTATTTGCTTTTAGCACTGTAGCTGTTTTCGGTTGGTTTACAGTAATGAAAATTTATCCATCATGGATAACCAACAGCTCACTAATTAGAAGGGTTGTCCGAAAATGCTTCGGACAACCCTTTTCTATACATTTACGATTCAAGCCACAAATCTATATTTTTTTCAAAAAACCTCATTTACTTATGGTACGGTTCTCCCCTATTTATGCGAAAAGCACGGTAGATTTGTTCGAGCAAAATGAGACGCATGAGCTGGTGAGGGAAGGTCATTTTGGAAAAGGAGAGGGCTTCGTCCGCCCGTTTCATTACCTCTTTACTTAAGCCGAGAGAGCCTCCGATTAGAAAGGCGATTTTGCTTTTTCCGTATGTGGCCAGTTTATCTATACTATGTGCGAACTCTTCCGAGGATTTCATCTTGCCTTCAATGGCAAGGGCGATGACGTATGCATCGGACGGGATTTTGGCTAAAATTCGTTCGCCTTCTTTGTTTTTGATTAGTTCCATTTCCTGCGGGCTTATTTGTTCAGGAGCCTTTTCATCAGGAAGTTCAATGATGTCAACTTTTGCGTACGATGAAAGACGCTTTAAATATTCGTCGATTCCCTGCTTTAAATATTTTTCCTTCAGCTTCCCAATCGCTATAATTTGAATGTTCAACTTTCATATTTCCCCTTTTTTATTTTATCAACATGTTGATAACTATTTCCCACACAAAATAACAAATATTCCACAGATTTTATCCACAATTGTGGATGAATACCTCTATATTTCGTGTCCGAAAATCAGTTCCCAACTATATATACTGCGGTTTTTTTGCACAATTCACAGGTTGTGGATAAGCTGTGATTAAATTCAAATTTTTGAATATTTGGTGCTGTTTCATACTGGTCTACATACATGTCGATTGCTAAATCAATATGATCCTCGCAGCAATACATTTATAATCCTCCTACCCCATAATGAAAACAGGAAAGCTGATTCCGCCTTCCTGTTCTTTAAAAAGATTTTTGTTCAACGAGCTTCAGCTTCACTGTTTTCAACTCGCCATTTCGATAGAATTTTACTTCCACTGTGCTTCCAACCTTTTGGCTGTATAGCTGCTTTCGAAGCTGGAGAACATTTTCAACCTTTTTCCCAGCAAGCTCTATAATTACGTCCTTCTCTCTCAAACCTGCGCGTTGAGCTGGCGACATCGGCTCAACACTCATCACAATCACGCCGTTTTTAACGTCCTTTGGCAAATTTAATGCCTCTTCCCAATAATAGCTTGGGATGTCTTCAAGAGACTGAAGACCGATTCCCATATATGGACGCTTCACTTCGCCGAATTTTTCAAGATCATTAATAATCGGAATTGCAATGTTAATTGGGATAGACAGTCCGATTCCTTCCACCGCGGATTCAGCAATTTTCATGGAATTAATTCCAATTACTTTCCCGTCTAAATTCACAAGTGCTCCGCCGCTGTTTCCGGGATTAATTGCGGCATCCGTCTGCAGCACTTCCGCCTGCCAATCCACTGTTCCGTTTTCATCAATATCAACAGGAATGGTCCGTTCTGTTCCGGAAATAATCCCTTGTGTAACAGACCCAGCAAATTGCAAGCCGAGCGGGTTTCCGATTGCCAGCACCGGCTCACCCGGTTTGACTGTGTCCGAATTGCCGAATTCAGCAACCTTCTTAACATGCTTTGCATCCACAACCAATACTGCTAAATCCATCAGCTGATCACTGCCGACAAGTTCAGCGGGAATGCGTGTTTCGTCGTTTAATACAACTTCCAATTGATGCGCTCCGGCTACAACATGGTGATTTGTTACAATATAGGCTTTATCGCCTTCCTTTTTGTAGATGACCCCTGATCCTGTTCCTGCTTCTCCCTCTTGTGTTTGATCCCAGAAGCTTACTTGCTGAATATTGACGACTCCGACAACCGCATCACTCACTTTATTGACTGCTTCTGTAACTGCTGAATTCACATTTACATTTACTGTTTTGACTGGCCCTTGGACATTTCCTGTTTCCCCTTCCTCAGTTTGCTCTGGACTGATGTTCAGATCATATGGAAGAATATTAAATTGTGCTAATGCTGGAAGGGAGAAAATAACTAATAACGCGCCTAACACGGCTCCGATTAACCCAGCCAATAATGATCCGCCCCAGTTTCCCCTTTGTTTTCTGTTATTATACCGTTCAAAATCATCATCATAATATCCCATCGCCTCATCATTCCTTTCCGATGACGAATGATTTTATCTACATTATTATAGTATAACGCGAGCTGGCAGGAAAAATATATGACAACATTAACATACCCAACGATGGGGAAATTCAAACATTTAAACAGCTACGAGAGGCGTCGGTTTCTTTGGATCTGTATCATATAATTCAAATTGTTCTCCGACAACGAATCCTTTTTTCTCTAATACTTGCTGGACAGACATTCGTGCGAGCTCTTTCATATTATTTTCTTTACTTAAATGCGCCAAATAAATTCGTTTCGTCTTGTCGCCAATGACATCAGCCATAGCAAGTGCAGCATCTTCATTTGAAACATGTCCAACATCAGATAAAATTCTTCGTTTTACATTCCAAGGATACCGGCACATTCGCAGCATTTCTACGTCATGGTTGCTTTCAAAAATAAAAACATCTGCACCGCGTATGATCCCTTTCATTCTGTCGCTTACATATCCAGTATCAGTAATTAACGCTAGTTTTTTTCCACGGTGGTGAAACACAAAAAACATTGGTTCTGCTGCATCATGGGAAACGCCAAATGATTCAACCTCTAAACTTCCAAACGATTTCGTTTCGCCGATTTCAAAAGTAAACTTTTGTTCTAAATGAATTTCGCCGATTTCTCTCTCCATTGCTTTCCACGTTTTTTCATTCGCGAAAATCGGAATTTCGTATTTTCTCGCTAAAATTCCAAGTCCCTTGATGTGATCGCTATGCTCATGGGTGACTAATATACCGCTTAAATTTTTTATGTCCCGTTGAATTTCTTGAAACAAATTTTCCATTTGTTTACCACTTAATCCTGCATCGATTAACAGGGAATGTTCATCTGTTTCTACATAAATGGCATTCCCTGTGCTGCCGCTCGCAAGAACACTGAAATTAAGGCTCATTTCCTTCACTCACTCCAAATTATTATTCTCTTTCTCCGGTTTAATGACCTGACCTTCCAATGCATTCACATAATAATCTTCTGTTTTATTGACAACTACATGCCATGTCGGAGCCAAAATTTGCTGTTCCGACAGCGGGTATTGTGTGTAATATCCGTATTCTACATCGGTTACTTTACTGTTAGATTTCAAATCATTTTTTTCATAAAGAGCTTCCAATGCTTTAATCGCAGGCAATATTTCCTGCTTCTCCAATTCTTTTATATCTTCTAGCAATGTTTGCTGATAAGACACAATTTCATTTTTATCATTTAAATAAAAGACAATCATACCGATTCCATCACTTACATCTTGAAAAATAATTTTTCCTTTGTATTCCTGTAGACAAATAATTTCCCTTGTTTCTTTGCTGTAGCGCCAAAACTTGTATTGACTGCCCGCAATGATTTGTGTTGTTAAAATTTGCTTGATCTTATTTTCGATACTTTCTCCTACAATTGGAATCGGTTTGTCAAAACTCATCCGAAGCTTTGTTACCGAACGAGTCAACTCCTCATCAGGCAGCATCGGCTTTTGATTTTTCAGTTGTTCGATTTCTTCTTCCTTAAATATTTTGCTTTCTGCCGTTATATAAGAACCTTCTATTACTTCTTTTGGAAGCTTCCCAAATTGTATATTTTCCGCTGCAAACTGCTCTTCAATCGTCGTTTTCGTGATCATATCATATTTGGAGCTTTTGATTTTTTCAACATACTGAAAAGCTAAATAAATATCAAGGATCAGGAAGGCAATAATAAACACCGTTTTCGTTTTACTCCAATCCAATACCTTCCCCTCCTTTACCCGCTTTTTTCACATTCAGCCTTTGATATTTATCGTTTTCGAGTTCAATGCACCATATCGGCTCCAAATTTACGATATTTTGCCGTGACGACTGTTGTATGTCATAAGCGGGAAAAATACGTTTTATTTTGTCGGCTTCAATGCTTGGATTATCCTTAATAGCTTCAATTATATCTGCTGCTTTAGGTAAAGTCGTTTTATCTTCCCGGATAAAACCATCCAAATAAAATAACGGACGCTGATATAAGGCAATATCATTCTTTCCCCAGCTTTGCATGATCGTCGTGATCGAATAATGCGAATCGCTGAACGAAAATACTGGCAAATTTCGAACCGTTAGACGAAAATAAATTTTCTGTTCTTGATCCGTTTTTTCGAAGCGATAATCATTTAATCCTGACAGCCAACCGCCATGTTTGTTCAAAAAATCAATGCTCTGCAAGATCAATTTTCCTTTTTCCGTCGTTAAAGACTGGTCAATTGTCGGATTAACGTAAACAACCCTTTCTTTATCTTCGTTGATGACAAGCTGACGGGAGCTGTCTGTATACACAAATTCGGAAGCATTGACATCCCGTTTTACATAACTTGGATCATTAAACAATGCATTTTTAAACTGCTCACCGCTCATTGATTTTGTAAAATATTGAAGGCGATGAATCGGAAACGGCTTTTCAGGCAAAAATAATCCGTTCCAAAACACGTAGCTTTCAAAGTTTTCTTTTTCTTTATACACTTCCGTCCACAAATTGCTTAAAACGGTTTTCACCTGTGCTTCTACAACATATTTATGCTCGTAGTCGACTAAATAAAGTTTTCGGTTCGCTTTCTCGTTTGTCAGAGGAATGTAAATCCGATCAAATTCTATATTGAAATCTTCTTCATCCGTCCAGTCGGTTATTGATAAGAGGGCTGACATCGGAATCGAGTCGTTAAAAATAACTTCAAAGTTAGGGGTTGAATTATGTATTTCCCTGTTTATCCATTGATTAAAACCATATTGCTTTTCAATCTCTCCAGAAATATTTTTGAATTCCTCTAGCTCCCACTGACGAATATCCTTCCAAAGTCTTTCGATGACGATTTCGTCATAAGTTGCGTAATGTTTTATTTTTTCATGAATCATAATATGATCCGGCTGCACGACTTCATAAGGCTTTTTTGTTACATTACTTAACGGGTTGTTTTCAATATAGTTGGAGTTTGAAATTTCCCCGTAGTTTGGCTGATATGTCCAAATATTCCAGGTGAAGAATAAACTTGTCAGCACTAAAAATGTTAAAATAATGGATTTTATCGTTTCCCGGTTCATAGCCAATCATCCTCTTGGTTCTGTTCATATGGCAATGTGAAAAATACAGTCGTGCCTTTTCCTTCTTCACTTTCCACCCAAATTTCTCCTCCGTGTGCTTCCACCATCTCTTTTGCAATTGCAAGACCAAGACCGGTTCCGCCCATTTTGCGTGATCTAGCCTTATCAACACGATAAAAACGTTCAAAAATTTTTTTCACACTTTCTTTTGGAATTCCAATGCCTTCATCTTTTACACTGACTTCAATATGGTCAACTTGTTCTTTTACTTGAAAAGAGATTTTTCCGCCTTCAGGAGAATATTTCAAAGCATTGGAAATAATATTATCGAGCACTTGCGTAATTTTATCGGGTTCAATTTCTACATAAAGGCTTTTTTTCGGAATGTTTCGTACAAATGTGACATGCTGCTGCTTAGACATTTCAAAACGATCAATAATTTTGTGGAAAAAGTCTGTGAAATTCACCATGTCTTTATTTAATTGATAATCTTTACTATCTAGTTTTGATAGCTGGAGCAAGTCATTAACAAGCCTAATCATCCGCTCCGTTTCGTTTTGCGTCACTTGTAAAAATTTTGGTGCGATCGTTTCGTCTTTCCAAGCCCCTTCCGCCAATGCTTCCAAATAACTGCGCATTGTAGTAAGCGGCGTCCGCAGCTCATGAGAAACGTTTGCGACAAATTCACGCCGCTCTTGGTTGATTCGTTCCTGCTCTGTTACATCGTAAACTACTGCAATCAATCCGTTAATATGATCTTCATCAATTTGTATTGTAGAAAAGCTGATTCGTAATATATACGGTTTTTCCTCTGTGCTGAAATCTAACAGCATCGGTTCTTGCTGGTTCACTAAATCTTCAAAAGTACATTCATCCGTTAAATCTAAAAGCTCCACAATTGATTTTCCTAAGGCTGTTTCACGTGAAACATTCAACATTTCATGGGCCGGATTGTTCATGACAATTACTTTTCCATGCCGATCTGTAGCTATGACACCTTCTGTCATATGAGTAATAATAGACGCCAGCTTTCTGCGCTCTTCTTCAGTTGTTTCCTGTGCTTCCTCCAATTTTTCCGTGAGATGATTGAACGTTAATGCAAGCTGTCCAATTTCATCTTCTCCATACACTTTTACTTTTCTGGAAAAATTCCCTTTTGCCAGCTCCAACGCTTGCCTTCTCATATCTGACAACGGACGGGTTATAGTGCGGGCAAGAAAAATTCCTAGCGCCGCGGTAATAAGAAGGGACATCCCTGTGCCTGTTGCAAAAATTTTGTTAATCGTCCGCAATTGTGAAAAAACTTCCTCCATTGAGGCAACGACATAAACAACGCCAATTGTTTCTCGTTTATAATCTGTGACGATCGGAGTCGCTGATACGTACATTCGATGCTTCGTTTGCGGATCAAGCAAAATATTGCTTTCAGGCGAACCGACGATTAAAGTCCGTTTAATCATATTTTCAGTTGTTCTTTTCCCGATCACATCTTTGTTGTAATCAGATGTCCCGATGACACGCGCATCTTGGTCCACTACGCGAACTTCATGAATTTCCTCCCGTTTAAAATCTTGCAAAATAGCAGATATCTCATCTTCCATATTCAATGATTCGTCCACTTCTTCATTCGTCATCGCTTGCTCAATCTGGTAAGCCAGCAAATCAATCCGCTGCGAAAGGGAAGATTTAAAATTTTCTATAAGAGAAGATTCCAATTCCTTAACGAAGTAAATACCGATGATTTGCATAGCCAAAATAATCAGAAGCACATAGATCAGCACAATTTTAAAATGTATCGAACGGAAAAAACTCACTCGACTGCTATACATGTTCACTGCTCCTGTTCAGGATTGCGCAAATAATAACCTACCCCTCTTCTTGTCACAATCCATATTGGATGACTTGGGTTGTCTTCAATTTTTTCCCTAAGTCTTCTAACCGTGACATCTACAGTTCTGACGTCTCCGAAATAGTCATATCCCCAAACGGTTTGCAGCAAATGCTCTCGGGTCATGACCTGTCCAATGTGCTTCGCTAAATAGTGAAGCAATTCAAACTCACGATGAGTAAGCTCGATCGTTTCTCCCCGTTTTGAAACGACATATGCATCAGGATGAATAACGAGAGAGCCGATTTGAATTTCCGACTGTTCAGAAGCCGCTTCCCTTGCAGCATTTGTTTGCTGTCTTCGTAAATTTGCCTTTACCCTTGCCAAGAGCTCTCTTGTGCTGAATGGTTTTGTCACATAATCATCAGCACCAAGCTCCAGACCAAGTACTTTATCGATTTCTGAATCTTTCGCAGTCAGCATAATAATCGGCATTTCATATTTTTTTCGAACTTCCCGGCACACTTCCATTCCATCCTTGCTGGGAAGCATAATATCTAACAATATCAAGTCAGGTTTAATTTCTTCCACCATTTCAATCGCGCTTGTTCCGTCATAAGCACAGTATACATCAAAACCTTCTTTTTTAAGATTAAACTCTAATATATCTGCAATTGGTTTTTCGTCATCAACAACTAATATTTTTTTATTTTCCATCATTTTCTCCCCTTTTGATCTATTAACTTTACTTTACCACGATTACATTCATCTCATCATCAACTTTCAATACAAATGGAAAAAACAAGCAGAAAACCCCTAGCTATTGCTAGAGGTCTTAAATTCAATAGGTTTTGGAACTTAGAGTAAACCCCTGTAAATTCCTATCAAACCTATTATATCAATTTTTATCTTATTGTAACAGCTTGAGATGAGAAATCAAATTTCTATTTACAACCACAAATGTTACCAATTTTGGTTTAACATACTTATAGCCAAAAATAGCACGGATAAACCGTGCGTATGAAGTGGCTCGGGACGGAATCGAACCGCCGACACAAGGATTTTCAGTCCTTTGCTCTACCGACTGAGCTACCGAGCCGTGTAAAGTTTTCAAGAATGCGAACTCTTTTTCCCTCTCTCAAGCCTTTCATATATGTGGATTCTCGAATGTGAGGCAGCTTGTATAATATTTCTCGATTGTAATGGTGAGCCATGGAGGATTCGAACCTCCGACCCTCTGATTAAAAGTCAGATGCTCTACCGACTGAGCTAATGGCTCATAAAATTTTTTTCTTCTAATCCATTTTTCATTTGTCAGATGTCCCTTCCTCTTCTAGCTTTTTCGAGGATGTTAGATGCATTGTGCGAACAGTTCGGAGCCAATACGCTCATTTTTCTCAAGACGTGTATAATAATATCATTTCTAGAGGGACAAAACAACGATTTTTTTTAATTTCACAAAAAAAAGAGGGAACAGCCGATCCCTCCAAGTTTATTATATTGGACTGTATACACTGCGGACAACATTTGTTTGTGAACGATCTGGACCAACTGAAAAGATGGAAAGTGGGATACCTGTTAACTGGGAAATCCGTTCAACATAATGGCGTGCATTGTCAGGAAGATCGTCCAAGCTTTTTGCCCCCGTAATGTCTTCCTTCCAACCCGGCAATTCCTCATAGACAGGTTCGCACTGTGCAAGTACTTTTAAACTTGCTGGAAATTCTTCTAAAATTTCACCTTTGTATTTGTAGGCGATGCATATTTTTAATGTTTCGATTCCTGTCAATACATCGATGGAATTTAAAGATAAATCAGTTATTCCGCTTACCCGGCGCGCATGGCGAACAACAACGCTGTCAAACCAGCCCACTCGACGCGGACGTCCTGTTGTTGTACCATATTCCCGTCCAACTTCACGAATTTGATCGCCAATTTCATCGTGGAGCTCTGTCGGAAACGGACCGTCTCCTACACGAGTTGTATAAGCTTTTGATACGCCGACAACATGTTTAATTTTCGTAGGACCTACACCTGCTCCAATTGTCACACCGCCTGCTACTGGATTGGAAGATGTAACAAAAGGATATGTACCTTGATCGATATCAAGCATAACACCTTGAGCGCCTTCAAATAAAACACGGCGTCCTTCATCAAGCGCGTCGTTCAGCACAACAGATGTGTCGCATACATATTGTTTGATTTGTTGGCCGTACTCGTAGTATTCATTTAAAATCTCTTCCAGTTTAAACCCTTCAACTTCGTATACTTTTTCAAACAGGCGATTTTTTTCTTCTAAATTTCTTCTCAATTTTTCTTCAAAGACTTCACGATCCAATAAATCGGCGATGCGGATGCCAATACGGGCTGCTTTATCCATATAGGCTGGACCTATTCCTTTTTTCGTCGTCCCGATCTTGTTGGCTCCTTTTCGTTCTTCTTCCACTTCATCCAATTTTAAATGATAAGGCAAAATGACGTGAGCGCGGTTGGAAATTCGCAGATTATTTGTTTGAATTCCCCGTTTATGCAAACCGTTCAACTCTTCTACCAGCGCTTTAGGATCGACAACCATTCCGTTTCCGATGACACAAATTTTATCTTGATAAAAAATACCGGATGGGATTAAATGCAGTTTATATGTTTCACCGTTAAATTTGATTGTATGGCCAGCATTGTTTCCACCTTGGTAACGGGCGATCACTTCCGCATTTTGAGAAAGGAAATCGGTTATTTTCCCTTTTCCTTCATCCCCCCATTGTGTACCAACAACAACAACTGATGACATGTGTGCACCTCCGTGTTCACCAAAAATCCAATACAAAGAAACAAGTTTATTCTACCAATTGTAGCAAGTAGAGTCAATAAAATCCGAACGTTCACTTTATTATTAAATATTTTGTTCGTGTTATATAAGATGCTTACAAAAAACAACTGCCTCATCAAGAGACAGCAGGAGGAATATGATCGTCTTCATATCTTCTTTCAAGATTTACAAATTTATTATATTCTTTTACAAATGCAAGCTGAACAGTTCCTACAGGGCCGTTCCGCTGCTTGGCTATAATGATTTCAATAATATTTTTGTTTTCTGATTCCGTATTGTAGTAATCATCTCTGTATAAAAAGGCGACGATATCTGCATCCTGCTCAATACTACCGGACTCCCGAATATCTGACATCATCGGGCGTTTATCTTGACGCTGCTCGACGCTTCGTGATAGCTGGGATAATGCGATGACCGGCACTTCCAATTCACGTGCCAAAGCCTTAAGAGATCTTGATATTTCCGAAACTTCCTGCTGGCGGTTTTCCCGATTCCGCCCGCTTCCTTGAATTAATTGCAAATAATCTATGATAATTAAACCAAGGCCCTTTTCCTGTTTTAACCGTCTGCATTTGGCGCGAATATCACTCACTCTTATGCCAGGTGTATCATCAATATAAATGCCGGCATTTGATAAACTCCCCATTGCCATCGTCAACTTTCCCCAATCATCCGGGGTTAAATTTCCCGTTCGCAAATTTTGGGCATCTATGTTTCCTTCTGCGCAAAGCATACGCATGACAAGCTGTTCCGCACCCATTTCCAAGCTAAAAATCGCTACATTTTCGTCCGTTTTCGTCGCAACATTTTGAGCGATGTTTAAGGCAAATGCAGTTTTACCGACAGACGGGCGGGCCGCTACGATAATTAAATCATTTCGCTGAAAGCCGGCCGTCATACGATCCAATTCGGAAAAGCCTGTAGGAATTCCTGTTATTTCCCCTTTGCGATTGTGGAGCATTTCAATTTTATCGTATGTTCGAACAAGAATATCTTTAATGTTTTGAAACAATCCGGCTTTTCTCCGCTGCGCCACTTCCATGATGCTTTTTTCGGCTTCTGTTAAAAGTGTTTCCACATCGTCTTCCCGATTATAGCCTTCTTGAGCTATAGCCGTTGCTGTTCGTATAAGTCTTCTTAATATCGATTTTTCTTCAACAATTTTCGCATAATATTCGATATTTGCTGCTGTAGGAACGGATCCCGCTAAATCGCTTAAATAAGAAACCCCGCCAACCTCTTCCAAAATTTTCGCATCCGCCAAGTCTTTTGTCACAGTTACTAAATCGACGGGCTCTCCTTTTTCCGAAAGCCTCAACATCGATTGAAAAATCTTTTGATGGCTGGATCGATAAAAATCTTCAGGAACTAATATTTCGGAAGCTAACATAAGCGCTTCAGGTTCTAAAAAAATTGCCCCAAGCACTGCCTGCTCTGCTTCTATATTTTGTGGTGGAATTCGATCACTGACCAGAAGATCATTCAAGATGATCACCGCCTTACCGTGGACACATAAATTTTTTCTCCAAAAAGTATAAAGAGAAATGTGGCATTACTTCAAGATCAACTTCTTTCCATAATACCACATTGCTCCTTGCCATTATTCTTCTGTAACATGTACCTTTAATGTCGCCGTCACTTCCGAATGAAGCTTAATCGGAACATTTGTATAGCCTAAAGAACGAATCGCATCTGGAAGATCAATCTTCCGTTTATCGATTTGAATATTATGTGCTTTTTTTAATTGATCAGCAATTTGTTTGCTTGTTACAGAACCAAATAATCTTCCGCCCTCACCGGCTTTCGCTTTTAATTCAACCGTGATTTTTTCAAGCTGTTCTTTTAATTTTTTTGCCTGCGCTAATTCTTCCGCTGCCTCTTTTTCTTCTTTTTTCTTTTGCGCTTCCAGCTGTTTTAAATTGGCACTCGTCGCTTCAACAGCCAAACCTTTTTTAAAAAGATAATTTTGGGCATAGCCGTCAGCTACATTTTTTACTTCACCTTTTTTCCCTTTCCCCTTTACATCTTGTAAAAAAATCACTTTCATTCTTCATTTCTCCCTTCTAAATATTGTTGAACAGCTTCTTTTAATCGTTTTTCTGCTTCATTTATCGTAACATGCTCCAACTGGGTCGCGGCATTTGTTAAATGCCCTCCACCTCCAAGTGCTTCCATTATTAATTGAACATTAAAATCGCCCAATGATCTAGCACTAATACCGACTGTATGTTCATCACGCTTCGCAATGACAAACGACGCCAATACGCCGTTCATTGATAAAAGAGTGTCAGCTGCCTGAGCAATGATCACTTGATCGTAATATTCATCTTCTCGATCTGCTTTTGCTATTGCAACCCCATTATTCATAATCTCTGTGTTTTGAATGAACTTGGCACGTTGAACAAATTGTTGAATATCCTCTTTCAACAATTTTTGGACAAGGATTGTATCCGCTCCTTTTGATCGCAAATAAGACGCCGCATCGAATGTTCTAGAGCCTGTTCGAAGCGTGAAGCATTTTGTATCTACCGTAATACCTGCCAACAATGCAGTTGCCTCTATTGTACTCATTTTAAATTCTGCAGGCTGATATACTAAAATTTCCGTAACAAGTTCAGATGTAGATGATGCATAAGGTTCTATATAAACAAGCAGTGGATCTTGAATAAATTCTTCTCCCCTGCGATGATGGTCAATGACTACTACATGGTCAATTTCGCTCAGCAATTTTTGTTCAGCCACCATTGAAGGTTTATTCGTATCTAGAATCACGAGAAGAGAATGATCTGTTGCAATATTCAGGGCTTCATCCGGAGTGATGAATCTGGACCATAACTCAGCGTCCTTCTTTACTTCCTCCACAAGCTTTTGAAGTCCTTGGCCGAATTCTTCATGGTTTACAACAATAAAACCTTCTTTATGATTGATTTGCGCCACCTTCAATATTCCAATTGCTGAACCAATTGAATCCATGTCAGGATTTTTATGACCCATAATAAATACTTTATCACTTTCACGAATGATTTCTTTTAATGCATGGGAAATCACTCGAGCTCTAACGCGTGTGCGTTTTTCGATCGGATTTGTTTGTCCGCCGTAAAATTTAACCTTGCCATTTCCCCGTTTAATAGCAACTTGGTCTCCTCCGCGGCCTAAGGCAAGATCTAGACTCGACTGCGCCAGATGCCCCAATTCAGACAGATCTTTAATGCCGGCTCCAATCCCGATGCTTAAGGTGAGAGAAACATTTTGAATAACCGCTTTTTCTCTGACTTCATCTAAAATAGAAAATTTCGTTTTTTCAAGCTCAGCCAAAATTTTTTCATTAAAAACCGCAATAAAACGTTCAGAGGAAACTCTTTTTAAAAAAATACCGTTATCGACTGCCCATTTATTTAATATGGATGTCACAAGACTGTTTAAATTGCTCCGCTTTTGATCGTCGAGCCCTTGTGCGATTTCATCATAATTATCTAAAAATATATAAGCTAAAACAATCCGTTCGCTTTCATACTGCTTTTTTAGTTCCGTGTGGTCCGTTTCATCAAAAAAATAAAGAAGCCTTTCTTCTTTTTTGACAATGACGCGAAATTTACGGTTTTGAAGAGTCACGATATCGGAATCTATCCCTTTTTGAAATAACACTTTTAATGTTTCAGAAATTTCGTCAAGAGGACGACCGACCAGCTTGTCGTTCTTAAAATATGAAGCTAAAAATGGATTGACCCATTCCACGGCAAATTGATCGTTGATAAGCATAATGCCAATCGGCATCTTCATAAAAACTTCATCGCCAGCTTTTTTCAAACGAAACGTTAAATCAGAAATAGAATGTTCCAATTCCAATTTCAATCGTTTAACAGCATAAAAGAAAAAAAACAACAGACAACCTGCAACGATTGCGCTAATACAGCCAATCACCCAATTATAAAATAACAGAAAACCGATCATTGCCGCTATTACGCCAATGAGTGCGTATAACGGGTAAAAGAATAAAGGTTTTTCAAAAAAACTCGGCATTTTATTCAGCTCCTTGCAAAAAGAACGAACCAAGGCCTAACGTATTTTTTCGCGGAGATTAAACCCTAAATCAATGATTCCCAATATTCGTACTGGATAAAGAAGAATTGGCAAAATAAATGTTCCAATTACAATTAATACCGGCACTGCTTTCGAAAGTTTTTTCACATGACAAAAATAAAAAATAAAGGAAAACCCTTGAATTAAAAGCACAGTCTGTAAAACAAACACAATATTGTAAAGCGCGATATTTAAAAAAGATTCTTTAGGCAAATTGATAAGCATAAGGAGAGTGGCGATTAAATAATACCAAATAATACTTTTTGGAAATTTCCAGTCGCGGAAAGGGGTGATTGTTCCAACATTCAATTTTAATCTTTTTATAATCCCAATGTTCAATATATGTATAATCACGGCTAACATAAATGACACAATGACAAACATGCTCGGAAGCAAGTTCATTAATAAATCAAACTGCTCGTTCATTTGCTCCATCATTGTTTTTTTCATTTCTTCATCCATTGAAGGGAATGCGGCTAATGTTTCCCTTACTGAAGACTTGGTTTGTTGTATGACATCACTAAAAAGATCAACGCCCAAAAAAACAATTGATAACGCATAATCAAGAACGAAATTGATGAGCAATGAAATGGTGCCGCCTATTAACGCAAACAGCTGCCGTTTTTGACGATAAAAGTATGCCATTATGATACCTGTCACACTGAACATGAGCCCAATCGGCAGCGAAACGATGGAGCCGACCAAAAATGTCATCACGATTGATGCTAATAATAAAACAAAAGACTGCTTGATTCCGTGGCGGATACCGAAAATAATAAACGGCGTCGAAAGGAAAAATATTGATATAACGCTTAATATCGGAACATATAAAGTAATTAATAGAAAAACGGTATAAATAGCAACGAATATAGCACCTTCTGTTAAAACATTCGTACGTTTCACAGACTCACCTCAATCAAGACTCATACCATTATTTTAATCTAGACTTTTTAAACAATCAAATCATGGTTTCATTTAACGGACAAGAAAAAAGCAACAAGGGATTCACCTTGCTGCCTTTGAAATTTCTTATTTATCATCTGCAACATAAGGAAGCAATGCCATTTGACGGGCCCGTTTAATGGCAACTGTTAATTTCCGTTGATATTTTGCACTCGTTCCTGTTACACGGCGAGGCAAAATTTTTCCGCGTTCAGAAATGAATTTTTTAAGCAAATCAACATCTTTGTAATCAATGTGCGTAATGCCGTTTGCTGTGAAATAGCACACTTTCCGGCGTTTACCGCGGCCTCTGCGTCCAGCCATTACAATTCCTCCCTTCTTTACATTTATCTAGGCGTACAATCGGTTAAAATGGTAAATCATCATCTGAAATATCAATCGGTTGTCCATCATTAGCAAATGGATCATCGTCAAAGTTTTGGTGGTTCTGATTATTCCGGTTTGGATCAAATGGTGCACCGCCATATGGATTTGCATTTCCTTGATTTCCTGCAAAAAATCCCGAATTATTCCCGACTGCGGCACTCTTCGGTTCTAAAAATTGAACACTGTCCGCCACAACCTCTGTTACAAATACTCTTCTTCCCGTTTGATCTTCATAGCTGCGTGTTTGAAGACGGCCATCAACACCCGCAAGGCTGCCTTTTTTTAAATAGTTGGCTACGTTTTCCGCAGGACGCCGCCAAACGACACAGTTGATAAAATCTGCTTCGCGTTCCCCTTGCTGATTTGTAAAATTTCGATTAACTGCCAATGTAAAGGTTGCAACGGCTACACCGCTGGGCGTGTATCGTAATTCGGGATCTCTTGTAAGCCGACCGACCAAAACGACACGATTCATCATTTCAGAACCACTCCTAAAATGTCTTTTAAGATGATATTACCATTTTAACACGTATATTGGAACAAATTACTCTTCTTCTTTAACAATGATATGACGTAAAATATCTTCATTGATTCTTGCCAAACGGTTAAATTCTTCAACCGCTTGAGGTGAAGCTTGAACGTTTAAAATCATGTAAATACCATCTCGGAAGTCTTTAATTTCATAAGCGAGACGGCGTTTTCCCCATTCCTTCACCTCTGTAATCTCCGCACCATTGTTCACAAGAATGCCGTTAAAACGCTCAACTAGCTCTTTTTTAGCATCCTCTTCAATATTTGGACGGATAATATACATAATTTCGTATTTTCTCATTCTCTTACACCTCCTTTTGGTCTTGACGGCCCAATTCGGGCAAGGAGTAATTATCATTACTCACAAACCAAAATTATAGCAAAATTTTATTGATCCCGCAACATTAGACATTGAATCGAAAATGAATAATATCTCCGTCTTGAACCTCGTAATCTTTTCCTTCCAATCGAACCTTTCCAGCTTCTCTTGCAGCAGCCATCGAACCTGCCTCAATTAAGTCTGTATAGGAAACTGTTTCGGCCCGAATAAATCCCCGTTCAAAATCAGAATGAATGATGCCTGCGCACTCAGGTGCTTTCATTCCTTTGCGGAACGTCCATGCCCGAACCTCTTGTTCCCCAGCAGTAAAATATGTGGCGAGTCCCAGCAAGCTATAAGATGCTTTAATTAATTGATCTAAACCAGATTCCTGAATTCCAAGCTCCTGCAAAAACATTTCTTTTTCTTCCGAATCAAGCTCGACCATTTCAGATTCAATTTTTGCACATACGACAATTACTTCGGCATTTTCCGCAGCAACATATTTGCGCACTTTTTCCACATACTCATTACTTCCAGAGGATATATCTTCCTCACTAACATTTGCTACATAAAGTACAGGTTTAATGGTGAGCAAATGAAGCTGTTTTACATATTTCATCTGTTCTTCCGTGAATGAAACAGAACGGGCGGGCTTTTCATTTTCAAACGCTTCTTTTAACTTCATTAAAATTTCATATTCAAACATAGCTTGCTTGTCTTTTTGTTTTGCTATTTTGGCAACGCGATCGATCCGTTTATCAACTGTTTCCAAATCGGCCAAAATTAACTCGATGTTAATTGTTTCAATATCTGCAATCGGATCCACTTTTCCGTCAACATGCGTAATATTTTCATCATCAAAACAGCGAACAACATGGCAAATTGCATCCACTTGGCGAATGTGAGACAAAAATTTATTGCCAAGGCCTTCTCCCTTGCTTGCCCCTTTGACAATTCCTGCGATATCAGTAAATTCAAATGTTGTCGGAACCGTTCTTTTCGGCTTAAATAATTCTGAAAGCTTTTGCAGGCGATAATCAGGCACTTCAACAATTCCTACGTTCGGATCAATGGTGCAAAACGGATAGTTCGCACTCTCGGCCCCCGCTTGTGTGATCGCATTAAACAGCGTTGATTTTCCAACATTCGGAAGACCAACAATACCAGCAGTTAATCCCATGAATTTTCCACTCCTCTTTTTGTACGGACACTATCTCATCAACTAATCTTCACCCATTATAGATAGGAACAAGAAAAATGACAAGCTTTCATCCTCCAAATCGATCAGCTCTATAAAAAAAAGACTGCCGATTTAAGGCAGCAGTCTTTCATTGTTGCTTCTCACTATGTTTTTCAATGACTTTTTTCATCTTTCTTACAAATTCTTTTCTCGGCATGAGAACACTATGGCTGCAACCTTCACATTTAATACGGATATCCATTCCCATTCGGATCACTTTCCAGCGATTTTCTCCGCAAGGATGAGGTTTCTTCATTTCAACAATATCATAAAGGTCAAATTCCTTGTTAACCATCTAAGCCGTCATCATCCCTTCCTTAAATATTCCATTTATAGCAAACATACAGTATATCTTTTTAGTTAAAGCGAAAAGCCATCTATACTTAGATGGCGCCATGATAGATTTATTTTAACAAGTTTTGTATTTGATTTGTACCTTTCATCAAGCCAATCCCGTTTGAAGGTATAAACACTATTCATTTTTAGGTATAGAAAATTTAAATATTCCGTATACTGGTAATACTATTTCAGGGGGTGAATGGCCGATGAATATAAAAACAAATTTTTTCCCTTATAAAAAAGAAAAAGAAAGAATCTTTTATCATCATACAGATGCTGTTACTAAATTATCTCTAAAAATTGGAAGTCTTATACCAAAAGAACATCAAGATTCCATCGTCGTTTTATGCATTGGAACAGATCGTTCAACAGGAGATGCGTTAGGTCCGATAGTCGGGACGAAGCTAATGGAACAAAATTTAACTCATGTTCATATATTTGGGACTTTGAAATCTCCGGTTCATGCTGTCAATTTAGGAGAAACGATTGAGACAATAAACAATCAGTTCGAACATCCCTTCATCATTGCTGTGGATGCTTGTTTAGGTCTCTATCAAAACATTGGTTCTTTTCAAGTAGCGGAAGGTCCCTTAAAGCCAGGTGCAGCTGTCAATAAATCTCTTCCGGCGGTCGGAGACATGCACATCACCGGAATCGTTAATGTCAGCGGCTTTATGGAGTTTTTTGTTTTGCAAAATACGAGGCTCCATCTTGTTATGAGCATGGCTGACGTCATCTCAGCAAGTTTGATCAATGCCTTCAAGTCTATAAGGGAATCTGAACAATCAAACGTATCGCTATTTCGAAGAGGATTTGAATTTTAGCTGTTCTTCAACATCAAGATGATACTTTTACATCCAACAGTTCTAAAATACGCACCAAATCTTCTTTCGAAAAAAACTCAATCTCTATTTTACCTTTCTTCTTTTGCTGCTTAATGGAAACGGATGTTCCAAATTTTTCTCGTAAAAACGATTCTTGTTCACGTATAAAAGCATCTTTTTTCTCTATCTTTTTCTTTGTTTCACGTGAAACACTTTCATTCATCTGCTGCACTAACTGTTCTACTTGCCGGACATTTAAATTTTCTTTTAAAATTTTATTCACTAAATATTCAAGTTTCTCTTTTTTCTTTATGCCAAGCAATGTTCTCCCATGACCCATTGATAGCTTGCCTTCAGATATCAATGTTTGGACGAACGGTGGAAGGCTTAGGAGCCGCAAATGATTGGCAATATGCGGACGGCTTTTGCCAAGACGTTTTGCCAATTCTTCTTGTGTAATGTTCAAATGCTCCAAAAGCGATTGGTACGCTTTCGCCTCTTCGATCGGGGTTAAATCTTCCCTTTGCAAATTTTCTAATAGAGCGATTTCCATCATTTGCTCATCTGTCAACTCTTTCACAACTGCCGGAACTGTCTTAAGCTTCGCTTCTTTTGCTGCTCGATAACGGCGTTCACCGACTACAATTTCATAGCCTTTTATGCTCTTTCGGACTATCAGCGGCTGTAAAATTCCGTGCTGCAAAATGGATTGCTTAAGCTCTTCAATCGAACCAGGGTCAAATGTTTTTCGCGGTTGATAAGGATTTGGACGTAAATCCCCTATTTTAATATCTTGCACCACTTCTTCCTTATTCAGTTCTAAATTGGCAAAAAGTGCATTAATTCCTTTCCCTAATCCTCTAGCCATTTGCCACCACTTCCTTTGCTAATTCTAAATAAACCTCTGCTCCTTTGGATCTTGAATCATAAAGGATAATAGGCTGTCCATGGCTCGGTGCTTCACTAAGCCGCACATTTCGTGGAATAATGGTTTGATACACTTTGTCTTGAAAGTATTTTTTTACCTCATCAATTACTTGAATGCCTAAATTAGTCCGCGCATCAAGCATTGTCAGCAATACACCTTCAATCATCAAATCCGAATTCAAATGTTTTTGAACCAACCGAATAGTATTTAACAGCTGGCTTAATCCTTCCAAAGCATAGTACTCGCATTGAACTGGAATAATGACCGAATCCGAAGCCGTTAGCGCATTGAGTGTTAAAAGTCCGAGCGAAGGCGGGCAATCTATTAATATGTAATCATATTGCTGCTTCACTGGTTCAAGCGCTCTTTTTAATCGGACTTCACGGGAAATCGTCGGAACTAATTCAATTTCAGCACCTGCAAGTTGAATAGTTGCTGGAATCACATCAAGATTTTCAATCTGTGTTGTTTTAATGACTTTTTTTACATCTGCATCCTCTACTAAAAGATCATACACACAAAGGTCGACATCCGCTTTTTCAATACCAACCCCACTTGTCGCATTACCTTGAGGGTCTATATCGACTAATAGAACCCGCTTTCCTGTGTATGCTAAGCAAGCTCCGAGGTTAACGGAAGTTGTGGTTTTTCCAACGCCGCCTTTTTGGTTCGCTATGGAAATGATCTTACACACGGTGTCACCTGCTTTCTCCTACTTCAAATGTTCTATTGTATTTTATTTTATCACGAAAATGCTTAAATGTAGGTGATATCTTTGGGGATGTTTCACAAACTTTTTTCTTTTGTAGGTGGAAATGCTAGGAATTCATTCTTTTTTCAAAAAAATAAAATATTGTCGTATTTCCCGGAAAATAATTTGTTGCTGTCGAACATTCTGTCCAAGTCTTTTTGCTAAGTATTTTTATAATAAAAAACTCTTCACGAAAAAGTGTGAAGAGTTATTTTGGAATTTTGATCGTTAATTGTATATAGTTTTCAAATTCTTCTTCTTTTGAATCTATTTTAACTCCTGTTTCAGCCACCATAGTCAAAGATTTCCGAATCGTATTCAAAGCAATTCTCGTATCTCTGCTGAAAGCTTTTCTTTTCGGTTTTTGCTTTTCTTCTTTTTGGTCTAACATTTTAACTACGCGATCTTCTGTTTGTTTAACATTTAACTGTTTTTCAATAATTTCGTTTAACAATTTAATTTGCAATTCATGATCTTTTAAAGGAATGAGTGCTCGCGCATGACGTTCCGTAATGGATTTGTTTAACAATGCCTCTTGAACTTCTTTTGGGAGCTTCAGCAGACGTAGTTTATTGGCAATCGTCGATTGTCCTTTTCCAAGCCTTTGAGCTAGCGCTTCTTGAGTCAGCTGATGGAGTTCAATTAATTTTGCATAAGCAACTGCTTCTTCAATGGCTGATAATTCTTCCCGCTGCAAGTTTTCAATTAAGGCGATTGAAGCGGTTTCTTTATCATTATAATTTTTTACTATAGCCGGAATTTCCATCCATCCAAGTTTTTTGACAGCTCTCCATCTTCTTTCCCCGGCAATAATTTCATACCGTTCATCCGTTTTTCTGACAACAATCGGCTGTATAATGCCATGAGTTCGGATTGTTTGCGCCAATTCATCAATTTTATCTTCAGAAAAAACAGTTCTCGGCTGAAATGGATTAGGGACGATCTCATCAACAGGAATATGCAAAATTTCTTCTTTTACATCTTTTTCTTCTTCAAAGTCCGTCACATCTTTTTCCCCAAAGCCAAATAATCGAGAAAAAGGATGCTTCATATGCTGACACCACCTTTAGAAACTACCAGCATTTATTAAATTTCTCGTTTTCTAGACAAATTTCCTGCTAAAAATGACAAACAAAAAATATTATTTTCGAACAAGTTACTCAATAGGCATTTTATTTGGTGTGCCGGGCTTCCTAGGATACTTTTTCGGAGTAGCACGATGTTTATGAATCACAATGATATTGCGCTGACTTTTTTCAATGGGCAATTGAAAGGAATGAATCGTCTGGACTTGTCCGCCAAATAATGAGATCGCTTTATTTGCCCCTTTTAATTCTTCTTTTACCGATTGAGCCTTCAATGCCAAAAAATCACCATTTACTTTCACGAGCGGGATACAAAGTTCACTTAGTACGGATAATCGTGCTACAGCCCTAGCTGTCACGATATCAAAAGATTCCCGAAATATTTTCTTTTGACCGAACGTTTCCGCACGATCGTGGTATAAAAAGACATTTTCCAAATTTAGTTGAGCAGTTAAATGCTCTAAAAACGTAATTCGTTTTTTCAAAGAGTCAACGATTGTCAACTGCAAATGAGGAAAGCAAATTTTCAGCGGAATGCCGGGAAAACCAGCACCCGCTCCAACATCGCAAACGGAAAGAGGTCTGTTAAAATCATAAAAAAAAGCAGCCGAAATAGAATCATAAAAATGTTTGATATACACTTCTGTCCGATCCGTTATGGACGTCAAATTCACTTTTTCATTCCATTCCGTTAGGAGCTTGAAATATGCTTCAAATTGTTCCAATGCTTGTGAGGAAAGTGAAATCCCTCTTTCCTCCAGCAACGTTTGAAACTGAATACTGTCCATCGCTCTATCCTTTCGTCTCCATTGTAATAAATCTCTTTATTCATTAGACACGCGGGCGATACGGCCTTGTTCCAAATAAACAAGTAAAATAGAAATATCCGCCGGATTGACGCCTGATATGCGTGAAGCCTGTGCAACTGATATCGGCCGAACCTGTTTTAATTTTTGCCGCGCTTCTGTTGCAAGTCCATTGATAGCGTCATAATCAATGTCTTCTGGTATTTTTTTGTTTTCCATGCGTTTTAATTTCTCTACTTGCTGCAACGATTTTTCAATATATCCTTCATATTTGATTTGAATTTCTACCTGCTCCTCCACTTCTTTAGGCAAAGCTTCACTTTCGGTAAGCATTTTTATATGTTCATAATTTATTTCTGGACGCTTCAAAAGGTCTGAGGCACGGATGCCGTCTTTTAACGGACTTCCTCCGACTTCTTCAATCAGTTTTTGAGTCTGTTCATTCGGCTTGATAATGATGGAACGGAGGCGTTTTTTCTCATTTTCTATCGCTTCTTTTTTGGCCAAAAACTTTTCATACCGCTCTTTTTTAATCAAACCGATTTTGTATCCGAGTTCTGTCAAACGCAAATCCGCATTGTCATGGCGAAGGAGAAGACGGTATTCGGCTCTTGATGTTAAAAGACGGTATGGTTCGTTCGTTCCTTTTGTCACCAAATCGTCTATTAATACACCGATGTAAGCATCAGAACGGCTGAGAATGATCTCTTCTTTATTCAACGCTCTTCTAGCGGCATTAATACCGGCCATAATTCCTTGACCAGCTGCTTCTTCATATCCTGAAGTTCCGTTAATTTGTCCTGCCGTATATAAATTTTTCACTTTTTTCGTTTCTAGCGTCGGCCATAGCTGCGTTGGTACGATCGCATCATATTCAATGGCATATCCAGCTCTCATGATTTGTGCATTTTCAAGCCCCGGAATGGTAGATATCATACGGCGCTGTACATCTTCCGGCAGGCTTGTAGAAAGCCCTTGAACATAGACTTCTTCCGTATTACGGCCCTCTGGCTCCAAAAAGATTTGGTGGCGCGGTTTATCATGGAAACGGACAATTTTATCTTCAATAGACGGACAATAACGAGGTCCTGTCCCTTTGATCATACCAGAATACATGGGCGATCTGTGCAAATTTTCGTCAATGATTTTATGAGTTTCACTGCTTGTATACGTCAGCCAACAAGGAAGCTGATCGGTAATATATTTCGTTGTTTCGTAGGAGAATGCGCGCGGCTCCTCGTCTCCAGGTTGAATTTCTGTTTTGCTGTAATCAATGGTTTTACTGTTGACTCTTGGAGGTGTCCCTGTTTTAAAACGAACAAGTTCGAATCCAAGCTTTTCTAAATGCTCTGACAGCTTAATGGACGGCTGTTGATTGTTTGGTCCACTTGAATAAGAAAGGTCGCCGATAATGATTCTTCCACGCAAAAACGTCCCTGTTGTTAAAACAACTGTTTTCGAACGGTATTCGGCTCCTGTCTGCGTCACGATCCCTTTGCATATACCGTCTTCTACAATTAATTCTTCGACCATTCCTTGAAGCAATGTTAAATTTTCTTCCTGCTCCAGCGTCTTTTTCATTTCCCTTTGATATAAAACTTTATCGGCTTGTGCTCGAAGTGCACGAACAGCAGGTCCTTTTCCTGTATTTAACATTCTCATTTGAATATATGTTTTATCGATGTTTTTTCCCATTTCTCCGCCAAGCGCGTCAATCTCACGGACGACAATTCCTTTTGCCGGCCCGCCGATTGAAGGATTACATGGCATAAAAGCTACCATATCCAAATTAATGGTCACTACTAATGTTTTAGCACCAAGCCTTGCAGCCGCAAGACCCGCCTCACAGCCCGCATGACCTGCGCCAACCACGATTACATCATATTCACCGGCTTGATATCGCATCAAATTCACACCCTTTCCTATTTACCTAAGCAAAATTGCGAAAACAACTGATCAATTAAGCTTTCATGTACACTGTCGCCAATGATTTCGCCGAGGAGTTCCCACGTTCTTGTTAAGTCGATTTGAACAATATCGATTGGGACGCCTTGTTCTATTCCCTCTATAGCCTCTTCAACAGCTTTTTTGGCCTGAGATAACAACGCAATATGGCGTGTATTGGAAACATAAGTTAAATCATCTGCTTGAAGATCCCCTTTAAAAAACAAAGAACTGATCTGTTGTTCCAATTCATCGATCCCTCTATCTTCCTTTAAGGAAGTGGTCACAATTGGATGTCCATTGGCAAGCTTCTTCACTTCATCCATATCGATTTTCTTCGGCAAATCAGTTTTATTGACAATGACAATAAAATCTGTTCCCTTCACGGCTTCAAACAATTTTTTATCTTCTTCCGAGAGCTCTTCGTTATAGTTTAGCACAAATAAAATTAAATCAGCTTCTTTCAATACCTGTCGGGATCGTTCCACACCGATTTTTTCTACAATGTCTTCCGTCTCACGAATTCCAGCCGTGTCGATAAGACGGAGAGGAACACCTCTCACATTGACATATTCTTCTATTACATCCCTTGTCGTTCCTGGTATATCAGTTACAATCGCTTTATTTTCATGAACGAGTCCATTGAGCAAAGAAGATTTGCCAACGTTTGGCCGCCCAATTATAACGGTTGATAAGCCTTCCCTCAATATTTTCCCTTGGTTAGAAGTTGAAAGCAGTTTTTCAATTTCGTCTCGCACGTACGAAGCTTTTTCAATTAACATATTATGTGTCATTTCTTCGACATCATCATATTCGGGGTAATCGATGTTGACTTCAACATGTGCGAGCGTTTCAAGAATTTCCTGACGCAGCCGTTTGATGCGCTTTGAAAGACGGCCTTCCATTTGCCCAAGAGCAACATTCATTGCTTTATCGGTTTTAGCCCGAATTAAATCAATCACAGCTTCCGCTTGAGACAAATCAATTCTTCCATTTAAAAATGCTCTCTTCGTAAATTCTCCTGGTTCCGCCAAACGAGCGCCGTGCTTAAGAACTAGCTGCAAAACGCGGTTAACTGTTACGAGACCTCCATGGCAATTGATCTCAACAACATCTTCTCTTGTAAATGTTTTAGGCGCCCGCATGACAGAAACCATCACTTCTTCAACCATTTCTTGCGTATCGGGATCAATTATTTTTCCATAATGAATCGTATGGGTTGGAACATCTTTTAATTGTTTCTTTGCAGGGCTTTGAAAAATGCGATCCGCAATGTCCACCGCCTCATCGCCGCTTAATCGGACAATCGCAATGGCTCCCTCTCCCATCGGGGTGGAAATTGCTGCTATTGTATCAAATTCCATTGTCTCACCTCGCTTTTTGTTGCGATCTATCATAAACCAATCCGGCAGTTGTTTTCATTCACCAAAGTTTAAAAATACCATATAGTCTAGAAAAAAGAAAAGCACAATGTTTATCCACAAAAAAAATTATCTAATTTATTATTTTAACTTATCCACATGTTCATAACAATATTTCGCTACTTTTCACTTATTCACAATACCGTAACGTTTAAGAAACAAGCCAGTTAATCTTCCATGGGGTTAGATCTGCATGTCTCGTAATTCAAAATAATGAAAAACGAAATGATTTGATAACTGGAGAAACAGCTTAAAAAACTGCTGGGCTTGAAAAATCAAAGAGGTACCAAAAAAGTTGAAGAGTCTTTAATAGAGGTTGACAGAAACCGAAAATTCCTTTTTAAAGACATCTATTTGGAGGCTAAAAAAAATGATGAATTGGCTTTCCAATTCATCAAAAAACTTATTTTGGTGCGATGACGACATATCGATTGGGCTCTGTTCCGACTGAATACGTTTGAACCCTTTCATCTTCCATTAACGTTGAATGAATGATTTTTCTTTCAAAAGAAGGCATGGGCTCCAAAGAAAATTCCTTATTTGTTTTTACAACTTTATCTGCCAATTTTACCGCCAATTGAGTCAAAGTCTCTCGGCGCTTTTCACGATAATTTTCAGCATCCAAAATAATGGGTACGTAATCGGTTGACGTTTTATTCGCTACAAGCTGTGTCAAATATTGCAAGGAATTTAACGTTTGTCCTCTTTTTCCAATTAGAATTGCCAAATTTTCCCCTTTAATATTAAAATACGCTGTTTTTTCTTCGAGTTTAATATCAACGGAAGCTGTAATTCCCATTTCTTTTATAACCTGCTCAAGGAAATTTTTCGCCTCGTCCAATGGATTAAGGTCCGTATTCTCGTTCCATTTTAACAAAGCATCCGTCAATTCGCTTGTTTCCTTTAATTTCACATGGACAATGGCAGGTTTTTGGCCAAATATCCCAAAAAGCCCTTTTTTTCCTTCATCGATAATTCGAATATCCACTTGTTCCTGCTCAACATTTAATTCTTTTAAGGCTTTCTTCACAGCATCCTCAACGGTCTGTCCAGTAGACGTTATTTCTCTCACTTTTGAGCTCCTCCTGCCTTTTCAGAAGCTTTGCGTATATCTGAACCTTTGATCACAAGAGTTTGGACAATCATAAAAATATTTCCGACTACCCAATAAAGTGATAAAGCTGCTGGGAACGACACCGCAAAAATGACAATCATAATCGGCATCATCCAAAGCATTGTTTGCATTTGCGGATTTATGTTTTCTGTTCCTGCCATCATTAATTTTTGCTGAACAAATGTCAAAATGCCTGCTAAAAGAGGTAGAATAAAATAAGGATCTCTCTCACCTAGATCGAACCATAAAAAGCTGTGTTCAGCAATTTCCCGGGTTCTCATAATGGCATGGTAAAATCCAATTAAAATTGGCATTTGAATTAATAGTGGTAAACAACCGGCAAGAGGATTAACACCATGCTTTTGAAATAAAGCCATTGTTTCTTGTTGAAGCTTTTGCTGTGTTTTTTGGTCTTTCGAACTGTATTTCTCACGCAGCTTTAAAATTTCCGGCTGAATTTCCTGCATGGCCTTTGAATTTTGAATTTGTTTGATCATTAACGGCAAAATCGCTAATCGAATTAAAATGGTTACGATGATAATGGATAAACCATAATCATTTCCAAATAGCTGCGCAAAATATGTAATTAACCAAGAAAGCGGATAAACAATGTACTGGTTCCAAAAACCTTCACTGTCTTTTGTAATCGGTTCATTTATTTCCGTACACCCGGACAAAACAGATGCTAGTCCAAGAATAGCCAGCAATAATACTATTCGCTTCTTCAAAAAAACTTCCTCCTAACAAATTCTATATATCATAATTAAAAATAATCCGTTTCCATTCAAAAAGTATTTTACCATCTTTTTTGTAAAATTGCTTTTGATTTCTTAATGATTTTTTGTCTGATAAATGTTCATTTTTATAAAAAGATGAACAAGACTTTTTTTTACCTCATGATAATTCATTTGCGCAGACGGTTTCCTCGCAATAATAATATAATCCTTCCCTTTAGCGATATTGTCCTTCTCTTCTAAAAATACTTGACGAATCAAACGTTTTACTTTATTTCTCGTCACGGCATTGCCAATTTTTTTACTGACAGACAGCCCGATCCGAAAATCTTTTATATCCGGCTGATCAAGCATATAAATAACGAACTGTCTATTCGCCATTGACTTTCCTTTTTGAAATACTTTTTGAAAGTCCTTATTTTTTTTTATCCGGTTCCTTTTTTTCATTCCATTCACTCCGACTCTCCGATTTACTCGAGAGATCAAGTAACTTCATTTTGTGTAAAAAAGACCACTGACTTTTTTTCAGTGGTCTACGCTGATAATACTTTTCTTCCTTTACGGCGTCTCCGAGCTAAAACCTTTCGACCGTTTTTTGTGCTCATCCGGCTGCGGAATCCGTGAACCTTGCTGCGTTTTCTTTTATTTGGTTGATATGTTCTTTTCATTCTATGACACCTCCCCGAGGATTAACTCTAAAAAGACAGTCTTTCTAATTATAGTAAAGGAATATCCTAATTGTCAACTAAGGTCCATTGTACTATCGGCAAACAACATTGTGGATATTTTTTTATAAAAAATACAGTTTTACAGCAATTATCGACATTTTTTTCACACATTTATCGACATGTGAATATTTTTTTCAACAGCATGTTGTCTTGTGGATAAACTTTCAAAACCCATTGCAACACATAGGTTATTTTGATATGATATTTGTGTTTTACCTCTGAATATCTTTCATTTATCATTATATTATCCACACATTGTGGATAAATTGTGGAAAGTTGTTAACGACCCTGTGAAGGAAGTTTTCCACACTCTCTGAATTTTGTAGAAAAGTTATTTTTCTACTATATTAATATTTTTGTGCAAACATATGTGGAATGCATATTTATTCATTGTTCATTTTTTTACAGCCGATGTAAAGGAGGGTGACCCCAAAGAGCCATGGAGAACATAGAGGACTTGTGGAATCGGGTGCTTGCCGAAATTAAAAAAAAGGTCAGTAAACCGAGCTTTGATACCTGGCTAAAATCTACAAAAGCACACGCTTTACAAGGTGATTTGCTCATCATTACTGCTCCAAATGAATTTGCGAGAGATTGGTTGGAATCCAGATACCTGCATTTAATCGCGAACACAATATATGATTTAACAGGAGAAGAAATCGGTATAAAATTTATCATTCCGCAAAATTTGACAGACGATGAATTTATGCCTAAAGCCCCCATTAAAACATCGCCAAAAAAAGGGGAAGAGACAAATGAATTTCCCCAAAACCTGCTGAATCCAAAATATACTTTTGATACGTTTGTTATCGGCTCAGGAAATCGATTTGCCCATGCTGCATCCCTGGCTGTTGCGGAAGCGCCGGCAAAAGCATACAACCCGCTGTTTATTTATGGTGGCGTCGGTCTCGGAAAAACTCATTTAATGCATGCAATCGGCCATTATGTAATAGAACATAATCCTTCCGCGAGAGTCGTCTATTTGTCATCAGAAAAATTTACGAATGAATTTATTAACTCAATTCGTGACAATAAAGCCGATGAATTTCGCAATAAATACCGGAATGTTGATGTTCTATTGATAGATGATATTCAATTTCTTGCTGGAAAAGAACAAACACAAGAGGAATTTTTCCATACGTTCAACACACTTCACGAGGAAAGCAAGCAAATAGTCATATCAAGCGACAGGCCGCCAAAGGAAATTCCTACTCTTGAAGACCGGCTGAGATCACGTTTTGAATGGGGGCTCATAACAGATATTACTCCTCCTGACCTCGAAACAAGAATTGCCATTTTAAGAAAAAAAGCGAAAGCTGATGGATTGGATATTCCAAATGAAGTCATGCTTTATATTGCCAACCAAATTGATACAAATATTCGTGAGCTAGAAGGTGCCCTTATACGCGTAGTAGCTTATTCTTCTCTCATTAATAAAGATATTAACGCGGATCTCGCGGCAGAAGCATTAAAAGACATTATACCGAGCTCCAAGCCTAAAATTATTACCATTCAAGAAATTCAACGTGTAGTTGGACAGCATTTTAATGTTAAATTGGAAGATTTTAAAGCAAAAAAGAGAACAAAGTCTGTTGCATTTCCAAGACAGATTGCCATGTACTTATCAAGAGAATTAACCGACTCTTCTTTGCCGAAAATTGGAGAAGAATTTGGAGGAAGAGACCATACAACAGTCATTCATGCTCATGAAAAAATTTCAAAGCTATTAGAAGAAGACCCACAGCTGCAAAATCAAATAAATGAAATAAAAGAACAGTTAAAGCATTCCATTCATTATCATTAGTTGAGGACATTGTGAATAACTTTGACATTGGCATGCACAGTTTATCCACATGTGGATAGACTGTGCTTCCTTTCATTAACATTGTTATCAACATATCCACAAGCCCTATTACTACTTATACTATATTTTTTAATTAAAAAATAATAATATAAAATGTATTTGATAGATGGCAGTGCAGCCTTAGAAGGAGGATTTACATGCAAGTTATCGTCCAAAAAAATAAGCTTGTTGAAAGCGTCCAAGATGTCATGAAGGCCGTCTCCTCTAGAACAACCATTCCTATATTGACCGGAATAAAAATTGTCGCAACAGAAGAGGGCATTTCATTAACAGGCAGTGATTCAGACATTTCGATTGAGTCCTTTATACCTGCAGAAGAAAATGGAACGATTCATGCGGAAATCATCGAGCCCGGAAGCATTGTTTTGCAAGCTCGTTTTTTTAGTGATATTGTGAGGAAGCTTCCGCAGGATAAAGTGGAAATGAAAGTGGAAAACCACTTTCTAACTATTATTCGATCAGGAAGTGCGGAATTTAATCTGCATGGTTTGGATGCAGAAGAATATCCAAGATTGCCGGAAATTGAGGAGCAAAACGTTTTTAAAATTCCATCAGATCTATTAAAAACCTTAATTCGACAAACAGTTTTTGCTGTTTCGGTTTCAGAAACAAGACCAATTTTAACCGGTGTAAACTGGCGTTTAGAAAATGGCGAATTAACATGTATTGCAACGGACAGCCATCGATTAGCTTTACGGAAAGCAAAAGTGGAAACCAATATTTCTGAAGCGCATAATGTCGTTATTCCGGGAAAAAGCTTAAATGAGCTGAATAAAATTCTTGATGAAAACGATGATCTTGTCGAGATTGTCATTACAGAAAATCAAGTTTTGTTTAAGACGAAAAACATATTATTCTTTTCACGCCTCTTAGATGGAAATTACCCTGATACGAGCAGGCTTATTCCATTGGAAAGTAAAACGGATATCATTCTTGATGCAAAAGAATTTTTACAAGCAATAGACCGCGCATCTCTTCTTGCAAGAGAAGGACGGAATAATGTCGTCAAGTTGACAACATTGCCTAACGGGAAGGTTGAAATCTTGTCGAATTCACCGGAGATTGGGAAGGTTGTTGAAGAAATTCATGCCAAAAATGTACAAGGAGAAGATTTAAAAATCTCCTTTAGTGCAAAATATATGATAGATGCATTAAAAGCTGTGGAAGGATCAGAAATTCGCATCAGCTTTACGGGGGCGATGAGGCCGTTTTTAATTCGTGTTCCCGAAGATGAAACAGTTTTGCAGCTGATTCTTCCTGTCCGAACATATTAAACAGCTGTCACCGGTTCTTTATGATAAATTCCTCTATTTTGAAGTACTGGAAATAAAAATGAAAGCTACTAGTAATCAAAAAAGCTAGTAGCTTTCTTTTCGAATTGGGAAATATTTAGTAAAATAAAAAGTTAGAGACTATTTTGAGAAAGCGGATGAAATTCAGATGAAGCGTATGATTCAAATTAAAGGTGAATATATTACACTCGGACAATTTTTAAAATTAGCGGATGTCATCCAAACTGGCGGAATGGCAAAATGGTTTCTGCAAGAGCATGAGGTGCTCGTAAATTCTGAGAGGGAACAGCGCCGGGGAAGAAAATTAAGAGACGGAGACATCGTAGAAGTAAAAGAGATTGGAACCTTTATTGTAAAAAACTGAAGTTGGTGACCTTCATTGTATTTAAAAGAATTCAGTTTAAAGAACTACCGTAATTATGAGTCCCTTCATGTACAGTTTGAAAACAAAGTCAATGTGATAATTGGAGAAAATGCCCAAGGGAAAACAAATATGATGGAGGGCATCTATGTTTTGGCGATGGCGAAATCCCATCGAACCAGCAATGATAAAGAGCTCATTCAATGGGAGAAGGAATATGCTAAAATAGAAGGGAGAATAGAAAAACAAAATCGTTTTTCTACGGTTGAATTAATTATTTCCAACAAAGGGAAAAAAGCTAAATTAAATCATTTAGAACAAAAAAAATTAAGTGAATATGTCGGTCACGTCAATGTGATTATGTTTGCTCCGGAAGATTTGAATTTAGTTAAAGGAAGTCCGCAAATTCGCAGGCGTTTTATCAATATGGAAATTGGACAAGTTTCTCCTGTTTATTTGCACCAACTGAACAAATATCAAAAAATCATTCAGCAGAGAAATCATTATTTAAAGCTTCTCCAAACGAGAAAGCAGACGGATGAAAAAATGTTGGATGTGCTTACACTTCAGCTGTGTGAGACAGCGAGCAATATCATTAAAAAAAGATATTTGTTTGTTAAACAGCTTGAAAAATGGGCACAACCGATTCATTCCAGCATTTCAAGGGGAATGGAGGAATTAAGAATTCAGTATAAGCCTTCTGTTGATGTATCAGAAGAAGCAGACTTGTCGAAAATAGTAGAAGTATACTATGACAGGTTTGCTAAAATAAGAGAAAAGGAAATAGAACGTGGAACGACGTTAGCCGGTCCCCACAGAGATGACCTTATTTTTTATGTGAACGGCCGGGATGTTCAAACATTCGGATCGCAAGGCCAGCAGCGCACAACAGCTCTTTCGCTGAAATTGGCCGAAATAGATTTGATCCATGAAGAGATTGGCGATTATCCTGTATTATTGTTGGACGATGTTTTATCAGAATTAGATGATTTTAGGCAATCTCATTTATTAAATGCCATTCAAGGGAAAGTGCAAACATTTGTGACAACAACAAGCGTAGATGGAATTGATCACAAAACCTTGAAGGAAGCGGCTATCTATCGTGTATCTTCCGGACAATTAATATAAATTATTTTTTTTTGAAACAGATCATGATGCTATTAAGAATTTTAACATCTGCAGCTTGTTTTTTACTCATGCATAGATCGTGTCATTACTTTGAAAAAAGCGGATCAATCTATTTAGATTTTTTTGTGGAAAAAAGATTTTTTTATCTATTCAATCGATTTTATGTTTATAAAAGTGTAGGTGATCATTGTGGCGATGGAACAAAATCATGAGGAACAAACAACATATGATGAAAACCAGATTCAAGTGCTGGAAGGGTTGGAAGCTGTTCGAAAAAGACCTGGAATGTATATTGGATCTACCAGTTCCAAAGGTCTTCATCATCTCGTTTGGGAAATTGTCGATAATAGTATAGATGAGGCTTTAGCGGGTTTTTGTACAGAAATAAATGTGACGATCGAAGAAGACAATAGCATAACAGTAAAAGATAATGGGCGGGGAATACCCGTCGGAATACAAGAAAAAATGGGAAGACCAGCCGTTGAAGTCATCATGACTGTACTTCATGCCGGAGGAAAATTCGGAGGCGGAGGCTATAAAGTTTCTGGTGGACTCCACGGTGTAGGAGCTTCAGTTGTGAATGCACTGTCAACAGAACTGGAGGTATTTGTTCATCGTGATGGAAATATTTACTATCAAAAATATCGCCGAGGTGTCCCTTGTGAAGATTTGAAAATTGTCGGAAAAACGGATACGACAGGAACCATTGTGCATTTCAAGCCTGATCCTGAAATTTTTAAAGAAACAACTGAATATGATTATGATACGTTGGCGTCGCGTTTGCGAGAACTTGCCTTTTTAAACCGCGGAATCAAGATCACATTAGAAGATAAGCGGGACGAAAAAGGACGGCAAAATTTATATTACTATGAAGGCGGCATTATCTCCTATGTAAAGCATCTCAACCGTACAAAAGAGGTTCTTCATGAAGAACCAATTTACATTGAAGGAGACAGAGATGGAATAAAAATAGAAATCGCTCTTCAATACAATGATGGATATACAAGTAATATTTACTCTTTTGCTAATAATATTCACACTTATGAGGGCGGTACTCACGAATCCGGCTTTAAAACTGCTTTAACTCGCGTCATTAATGATTACGCTAGAAAAACTGGATCTATTAAAGAAAACGATCAAAATTTATCAGGTGAAGATGTTCGTGAGGGGTTAACCGCGATCATTTCTGTCAAACATCCTAATCCTCAATTTGAGGGACAAACGAAAACAAAGCTCGGGAATTCCGAAGTAAGAACAATTACTGATTCCATTTTCTCGGAAATGTTCGAAACGTTTCTTTTTGAGCATCCGCAAACAGCCAAAAAAATTGTGGAAAAAGGTCTGATGGCGGCAAGAGCCCGTTTAGCTGCCAAAAAAGCAAGGGAATTAACGAGAAGAAAAAGCGCATTAGAAGTTTCAAATTTGCCTGGGAAATTAGCAGATTGTTCGTCAAAAGATCCATCCATCTCAGAATTGTTTGTCGTTGAGGGTGATTCTGCCGGCGGTTCTGCAAAGCAGGGACGGGACAGACATTTCCAAGCTATTTTGCCCTTGAGAGGAAAAATTTTAAATGTTGAGAAAGCACGTCTTGACAAAATATTATCTAACAATGAAGTGCGTGCTATAATCACTGCCATTGGAACAGGGATTGGCGAAGATTTCGATGTTTCGAAGGCGAGATACCATAAAGTAGTGATCATGACGGATGCCGATGTGGACGGAGCGCATATTCGTACATTGCTGCTTACCTTTTTCTATCGGTACATGAGAGGAATTATTGAAAAAGGATATGTTTATATTGCGCAGCCTCCTTTATATAGAATTCAACAAGGCAAAAAGGTTGAATATGCGTACAATGATCGTCAACTCAATAAAATTTTGTCCAATCTTCCAAGCCAACCGAAGCCAAGCATTCAACGCTACAAAGGACTTGGAGAAATGAATGCTGAGCAGCTTTGGGAAACAACAATGAATCCGTCAACTAGAACTCTGCTGCAAGTAACGTTGCAGGATGCGATTGATGCGGATGAAACGTTTGAAATTTTAATGGGAGATAAAGTTGAGCCTCGCCGCCAGTTTATTGAAGAAAATGCACGCTATGTAAAAAATTTGGATATTTAATCGATTTGTTCACCCCATTCTCATTTTGATTTCTCCATTAAGTGAGGTTTGGGAATTGCTTTTTACGGAGGTAATAAAAAATGGCTGAAAACAAAGAATCGCAAATACAGGAAGTCAATATAAGCCAAGAAATGCGTTCATCCTTCCTCGATTATGCGATGAGCGTCATCGTGTCGCGCGCCTTACCTGACGTCCGTGACGGACTTAAGCCTGTTCACCGGAGGATTCTTTATGCCATGCATGACCTTGGCATGACTCCGGATAAACCGTATAAAAAATCTGCAAGGATTGTAGGAGATGTGATCGGTAAGTACCATCCACACGGAGATTCAGCTGTTTACGAGACGATGGTGAGAATGGCCCAAGATTTTAACTATCGCTATATGCTGGTGGATGGTCACGGAAACTTTGGATCCGTTGATGGAGACGCCGCAGCTGCGATGCGTTATACAGAGGCGAGAATGTCAAAAATTTCAATGGAACTTTTGCGTGACATTAATAAAGACACCATTGATTATCAAGATAATTATGACGGATCGGAAAAGGAGCCTGTCGTTCTTCCTTCCCGTTTCCCGCACTTGCTCGTAAATGGCGCATCCGGAATTGCAGTAGGAATGGCGACCAACATTCCTCCACATCAAATCGGCGAAGTAATCGACGGTGTTCTGGCATTAAGTAAAAATCCAGACATCACCATTGGAGAGCTAATGGAAATCATTCCTGGACCGGACTTTCCGACGGCAGGACAAATAATGGGGAAAAGCGGCATTCGAAAAGCTTATGAGACCGGACGAGGATCGATCACGCTCCGGGCAAAGGTTGAAATTGAAGAAAGAGAAAACGGGAAACAGGCAATTATAGTGACTGAGATTCCGTACCAAGTAAATAAAGCAAAACTTATTGAAAAGATTGCAGAGCTTGTCCGTGAGAAAAAAATTGACGGTATCTCCGATTTAAGAGATGAATCTGATAGAAAAGGTATGCGCATTGTCATCGAAGTTCGGAGAGATGCAAATGTCAACGTGCTTTTGAATAATTTATATAAACAGACGGCATTACAAACAAGCTTTGGAATTAATATGCTTGCTTTAGTAGACGGAGAACCGAAAGTATTAAATTTAAAACAAATTTTAGAGCATTATTTAGATCATCAAAAAGTCGTTATTAGAAGACGTACTGCTTTTGAATTAAGAAAGGCTGAAGCGCGAGCGCATATTTTGGAAGGGTTAAGAATTGCATTAGATCATATCGATGAAGTGATTAACCTGATTCGAAGCTCCAAAACAACAGATATTGCCCGCGAAGGATTAATGGAAAAATTCAGCTTAACGGAAAAGCAAGCACAGGCCATCTTGGATATGCGGCTTCAGCGCCTGACAGGCCTTGAACGAGAAAAAATAGAAGAGGAATATAATGAGCTTATAAAGCTAATTGAAGAGTTAAAAGGTATATTAGCCAGCGAAGAAAAGGTTTTAGACATTATTCGCGAGGAATTGGAAGAAATAAAAGAGCGTTTTAATGATGAACGCCGTACAGAAATAATCGCAACTGGTTTAGAATCTTTTGAAGACGAAGATTTGATTCCAAAAGAGAATATTGTCATTACGCTTACCCATAAAGGCTATATTAAGCGCCTCCCTGTTTCTACTTACCGCAGTCAAAAGCGTGGCGGAAGAGGCATTCAAGGAATGGGAACTAATGCTGACGACTTTGTTGAGCATCTTTTAACAACATGTACACACGATACTATTTTATTTTTTACAAATAAAGGAAAAGTTTATCGAGCAAAAGGATATGAAATCCCTGAATATGGACGAACAGCTAAAGGGCTTCCGATCATTAATTTATTGGAAATAGACCAAGATGAATGGATCAATGCCATCATCCCTGTTCCAGGATTTGTTGATGATTGGTTTTTATTTTTTGCGACAAAAGAAGGAATATGTAAACGATCACCGCTTTCTCAATTTTCCAATATACGTAACAGCGGTTTAATTGCGCTGCACTTACGCGAAGGGGATGAGCTTATCTCCGTACATTTGACAGATGGTACAAAAGATATTGTAATTGGAACAAAAAATGGAATGTTAATTCGTTTTCATGAACAAGATGTCCGGTCAATGGGCCGCACAGCTACGGGCGTAAAGGGAATTACGTTGGAAAAAAATGATGAAGTTGTCGGCATGGAAGTGCTGGACCCAGGTGTCGATGTATTAGTCGTAACTGAAAATGGGTACGGAAAACGTACGCACGAAAGCGAGTACCGAATCCAAACCCGGGGCGGCAAAGGTTTAAAAACATGCAACATTACCCCTAAAAATGGATCGGTAGTTTCTGTAAAAGCTGTTCGCGGTGACGAAGATTTAATGATCATTACTGGGAACGGCGTTCTGATTCGCATGGATGTCAATGATATTTCTTCAATGGGACGTAATACAGTCGGTGTAAAGCTTATTAAACTTGATGAAAATGAACATGTTTCAACGGTTGCGCTCGTTGAAAAAGAAGAGCAAGAGGAACAACAGGAAGAAGAATAAAAAGTGCTCTTTTTTGAAGGGTGATATCTGTTGAAACATATTCTGCCAGCGGAAGGAAAAAGTACTAATTTTAGGTCTACCACAGCTTTCAAAGCTGTGGTATTGTTAATTTATGGAGATCAAACGAATATTTCCTGATCTATATTCTATAAAAAAAGTATTTTTCGTTTTGAGGTTTGTTTACGTTCTTAAATGAATGGGTGCCAATTGATTTTTATTTAAAGGAGGGGGGTTCATTTGCGGATTCATGTCAAAAAATTGAAGCCGGGATTTGTCTTAGCAGAAGATGTTTATTCTTTGTCACCAAAACCAATTGCGAAAAAAGGCACTGTTATTAATGAGGAACATATTGAATTTTTTCGTGCATTTTTAATTAAAGAAGTTCAAGTCCGGACTTCTACTACTACAGGAGCAAAAGAAGCGAAAGAAGATATTTCCACTGATCAACCTCAAAAAGATGAGGCTGACGTTCAAAAAACGGAAAGTTCATCAAAAACTGCTTTTGAAGAAATTTTTGTACATTCAGTAGAACAGCTCCAAAAGTATTTTTTATCTTGGCAGTCGGGTGCTTCAGTAGATATTTATAAAATTAGAACATTACTCCTCCCAGTATTAAAAGCTGGGTTTGATCAACCAAGCAAAATAATGGAGACTTATACAACATGTGATGCAAAAAATTATATTTGCCATCATTCTGTTTCTGTCTCTTTATTAAGCGCTTTAATTGCAAAAAAAATGGGATTTTTAACTGGTGAAGTAAATCAAATTGCTCTTGCAGGTCTGTTAAGTGATTGTGGGATGGCAAAAATTACGCCGGCAATTTTAACAAAAAAAGAAGCGCTGACAGAAAAAGAGTTCCTCGAGGTTAGAGAACATCCTATTCACAGCTATAAATTATTAAAAGATTTACCAGCTTTAACAGAAGGGGCGAAAGTTGCAGTCTTGCAGCATCATGAACGATTTGATGGATCAGGTTATCCTTTAGGAATTAAAGGCGTTCAAATTCATCCTTTTGCCAAAATCATTTCGTTTGCAGACGCATATCAAGCAATGATTTCTCCTCGTCCATATCGCAATGGACAATCGCCGTTTCATGTCTTGGATCAAATAGAAAAAGACCAATTTGGAAAATTTGATTTATCGGTTGTTCAAGCTTTCAAAAAAATATTTATAAAAGATATGGTAGGACGGACAGTAAAGCTTTCTAATGGAGCTTATGGGAAAATCGTTTTTATAAATGAAAAATTGGTTACAAAGCCGATGGTACAAGCAGAAGATTCCGATCAAATTATATCTTTGGAAAAGAGCAAGGATTTGTCGATTATAAAGGTTTTTTAGTTTTTTCGAAGATATAAAATAATGCTTGTCAAAAACGATTGAAACTGCTATAATCACTGAAGTCAGCAATTAAAATAAAAAAAGTGTTGACAACCATAAAGTATGATTTTATAATGTAAAAGTCGCTGTTTTTGATATATGATCTTTGAAAACTGAACAAAACGAAAAGCGTGCCTGTTGATTCTGACAAGAGCATTTGGTGACAAACTTTTTTTGGAGAGTTTGATCCTGGCTCAGGACGAACGCTGGCGGCGTGCCTAATACATGCAAGTCGAGCGGACCGAAGGGAGCTTGCTCCTTTAGGTTAGCGGCGGACGGGTGAGTAACACGTGGGCAACCTGCCCTGCAGACTGGGATAACTTCGGGAAACCGGAGCTAATACCGGATAACACCGAAAACCGCATGGTTTTCGGTTGAAAGGCGGCTTTTAGCTGTCACTGCAGGATGGGCCCGCGGCGCATTAGCTAGTTGGTGAGGTAACGGCTCACCAAGGCGACGATGCGTAGCCGACCTGAGAGGGTGACCGGCCACACTGGGACTGAGACACGGCCCAGACTCCTACGGGAGGCAGCAGTAGGGAATCTTCCGCAATGGACGAAAGTCTGACGGAGCAACGCCGCGTGAGCGAAGAAGGTCTTCGGATCGTAAAGCTCTGTTGTCAGGGAAGAACAAGTACCGTTCGAACAGGGCGGTACCTTGACGGTACCTGACGAGGAAGCCACGGCTAACTACGTGCCAGCAGCCGCGGTAATACGTAGGTGGCAAGCGTTGTCCGGAATTATTGGGCGTAAAGCGCGCGCAGGCGGTTCCTTAAGTCTGATGTGAAATCTCGCGGCTCAACCGCGAGCGGCCATTGGAAACTGGGGAACTTGAGTGCAGGAGAGGGGAGCGGAATTCCACGTGTAGCGGTGAAATGCGTAGAGATGTGGAGGAACACCAGTGGCGAAGGCGGCTCTCTGGCCTGTAACTGACGCTGAGGCGCGAAAGCGTGGGGAGCGAACAGGATTAGATACCCTGGTAGTCCACGCCGTAAACGATGAGTGCTAAGTGTTAGAGGGTATCCACCCTTTAGTGCTGCAGCAAACGCATTAAGCACTCCGCCTGGGGAGTACGGCCGCAAGGCTGAAACTCAAAGGAATTGACGGGGACCCGCACAAGCGGTGGAGCATGTGGTTTAATTCGAAGCAACGCGAAGAACCTTACCAGGTCTTGACATCCCCTGACAACCCTAGAGATAGGGCGTTCCCCTTTCGGGGACAGGGTGACAGGTGGTGCATGGTTGTCGTCAGCTCGTGTCGTGAGATGTTGGGTTAAGTCCCGCAACGAGCGCAACCCTTGACCTTAGTTGCCAGCATTCAGTTGGGCACTCTAAGGTGACTGCCGGCTAAAAGTCGGAGGAAGGTGGGGATGACGTCAAATCATCATGCCCCTTATGACCTGGGCTACACACGTGCTACAATGGGTGGTACAAAGGGCAGCGAAACCGCGAGGTGGAGCGAATCCCAAAAAACCACTCTCAGTTCGGATTGCAGGCTGCAACTCGCCTGCATGAAGCCGGAATCGCTAGTAATCGCGGATCAGCATGCCGCGGTGAATACGTTCCCGGGTCTTGTACACACCGCCCGTCACACCACGAGAGTTTGTAACACCCGAAGTCGGTGGGGTAACCCTTACGGGAGCCAGCCGCCGAAGGTGGGACAAATGATTGGGGTGAAGTCGTAACAAGGTAGCCGTATCGGAAGGTGCGGCTGGATCACCTCCTTTCTAAGGATATATACATTGAAATAGGGTGCGCTTTTCCGTTTTGTTTAGTTTTGAAGGATCACATCCTTCCCCGTTTGCTGGTGAATTCGCAAAGTCGATTTCCCAGCGAATAGAAGCTGAATAAAAATATACAGGATGGGCCTGTAGCTCAGCCGGTTAGAGCGCACGCCTGATAAGCGTGAGGTCGGTGGTTCAAGTCCACTCAGGCCCACCATAAATAAGACCATCCTGGGGCCTTAGCTCAGCTGGGAGAGCGCCTGCTTTGCACGCAGGAGGTCAGCGGTTCGATCCCGCTAGGCTCCACCATAAGTTTGATGAATATTGGAAGCATTGCTCCTATGCGAGAGCCCATTCGAAGGATCGGATGTTCGGCTCGAAGCAACTCAAGCAGCAAGGGAGCTCATTGAAAGAAAAAGCATTGTTCTTTGAAAACTGGATAACGGAAAGACATTCACGAATAGATCGCTCATGTTAGGAAGAAACGGTTAAGTTAGAAAGGGCGCACGGTGGATGCCTTGGCACTAGGAGCCGATGAAGGACGGGACAAACACCGAAATGCTTCGGGGAGCTGTAAGTAAGCGTCGATCCGGAGATGTCCGAATGGGGGAACCCACTGCCCGTAATGGGGCAGTATCCATACCTGAATCCATAGGGTATGGAGGGCAACCCGGGGAACTGAAACATCTAAGTACCCGGAGGAAGAGAAAGCAACAGCGATTCCCTGAGTAGCGGCGAGCGAAACGGGAACAGCCCAAACCAAGAGGCGTGCCTCTTGGGGTTGTAGGACACTCGATTAAGGAGTGACAAAGGAACGGGGTAGACGAAGAGGTCTGGAAAGGCCCGTCAGAGAAGGTAACAACCCTGTAGTCGAAACTCCGTTCCCTCCCGAGTGGATCCTGAGTACGGCGGGACACGTGAAATCCCGTCGGAAGCAGGGAGGACCATCTCCCAAGGCTAAATACTCCCTAGTGACCGATAGTGAACCAGTACCGTGAGGGAAAGGTGAAAAGCACCCCGGGAGGGGAGTGAAAGAGAACCTGAAACCGTGTGCCTACAAGTAGTCAGAGCCCGTTAACGGGTGATGGCGTGCCTTTTGTAGAATGAACCGGCGAGTTGCGATTTCGTGCAAGGTTAAGCCGAAAGGCGGAGCCGCAGCGAAAGCGAGTCTGAAGAGGGCGAAATAGTACGAGGTCGCAGACCCGAAACCAGGTGATCTACCCATGTCCAGGGTGAAGGCAAGGTAACACTTGCTGGAGGCCCGAACCCACGCACGTTGAAAAGTGCGGGGATGAGGTGTGGGTAGGGGTGAAATGCCAATCGAACTTGGAGATAGCTGGTTCTCTCCGAAATAGCTTTAGGGCTAGCCTCAAGGGAAGAGTCTTGGAGGTAGAGCACTGATTGGACGAGGGGCCCCCATCGGGTTACCGAATTCAGTCAAACTCCGAATGCCAATGACTTATCCTTGGGAGTCAGACTGCGAGTGATAAGATCCGTGGTCAAAAGGGAAACAGCCCAGACCGCCAGCTAAGGTCCCAAAGTATACGTTAAGTGGAAAAGGATGTGGAGCTGCTTAGACAACCAGGATGTTGGCTTAGAAGCAGCCACCATTTAAAGAGTGCGTAATAGCTCACTGGTCGAGTGGCTCTGCGCCGAAAATGTACCGGGGCTAAACGTATCACCGAAGCTGCGGGTTGACACCGTTGGTGTCAGCGGTAGGAGAGCGTTCTAAGGGCATCGAAGCCGGACCGGAAGGACCGGTGGAGCGCTTAGAAGTGAGAATGCCGGTATGAGTAGCGAAAGAGGGGTGAGAATCCCCTCCGCCGAAAGCCTAAGGTTTCCTGAGGAAGGCTCGTCCGCTCAGGGTTAGTCGGGACCTAAGCCGAGGCCGAAAGGCGTAGGTGATGGACAACAGGTTGATATTCCTGTACCACCTCCTCACCGTTTGAGCAATGGGGGGACGCAGGAGGATAGGGCAAGCGCGCGGCTGGATGTGCGCGTCCAAGCAGTTAGGCTGGCAAGCAGGCAAATCCGCTTGCCGGAAGGCTGAGCTGTGATGGCGAGGGAAAGGAAGTACCGAAGTTCCCGATTCCACACTGCCAAGAAAAGCCTCTAGCGAGGTGAGAGGTGCCCGTACCGCAAACCGACACAGGTAGGCGAGGAGAGAATCCTAAGGTGAGCGAGAGAACTCTCGTTAAGGAACTCGGCAAAATGACCCCGTAACTTCGGGAGAAGGGGTGCTCATCAAGGTGATAAGCCATGATGAGCCGCAGTGAAAAGGCCCAGGCGACTGTTTAGCAAAAACACAGGTCTCTGCGAAACCGTAAGGTGAAGTATAGGGGCTGACGCCTGCCCGGTGCTGGAAGGTTAAGGGGAGCGCTTAGCGAAAAGCGAAGGTGCGAACCGAAGCCCCAGTAAACGGCGGCCGTAACTATAACGGTCCTAAGGTAGCGAAATTCCTTGTCGGGTAAGTTCCGACCCGCACGAAAGGCGTAACGATCTGGGCACTGTCTCAACGAGAGACTCGGTGAAATTATAGTACCTGTGAAGATGCAGGTTACCCGCGACAGGACGGAAAGACCCCGTGGAGCTTTACTGCAGCCTGATATTGAATGTGGGTACAGCTTGTACAGGATAGGTAGGAGCCAGAGACGCGTGAGCGCCAGCTTGCGCTGAGGCGACGGTGGGATACTACCCTGGCTGTACTGACATTCTAACCCGCGCCCCTGATCGGGGCGGGAGACAGTGTCAGGTGGGCAGTTTGACTGGGGCGGTCGCCTCCTAAAAGGTAACGGAGGCGCCCAAAGGTTCCCTCAGAATGGTTGGAAATCATTCGGAGAGTGCAAAGGCAGAAGGGAGCTTGACTGCGAGACCTACAAGTCGAGCAGGGACGAAAGTCGGGCTTAGTGATCCGGTGGTTCCGCATGGAAGGGCCATCGCTCAACGGATAAAAGCTACCCCGGGGATAACAGGCTGATCTCCCCCAAGAGTCCACATCGACGGGGAGGTTTGGCACCTCGATGTCGGCTCATCGCATCCTGGGGCTGTAGTCGGTCCCAAGGGTTGGGCTGTTCGCCCATTAAAGCGGTACGCGAGCTGGGTTCAGAACGTCGTGAGACAGTTCGGTCCCTATCCGTCGCGGGCGCAGGAAATTTGAGAGGAGCTGTCCTTAGTACGAGAGGACCGGGATGGACGCACCGCTGGTGTACCAGTTGTCCCGCCAGGGGCACCGCTGGGTAGCTATGTGCGGAAGGGATAAGCGCTGAAAGCATCTAAGCGTGAAGCCCCCCTCAAGATGAGATTTCCCATCGCTAAACGCGAGTAAGATCCCTTGAAGATGACGAGGTAGATAGGTCCGAGGTGGAAGCGTGGTGACACGTGGAGCTGACGGATACTAATCGATCGAGGACTTAACCAAGTAGGAGCATCTATTCGTGAAGGAACCGTTATCTAGTTTTGAAAGAATGATATTCAAAAAAGTGTTGACAACTGCGATCAAAAAGTTATAATATTAGTTGTCCATCGAACTGAATGGAATAATGAATACAATAATTTGCTTGGTGGCAATGGCGAAGAGGTCACACCCGTTCCCATCCCGAACACGGAAGTTAAGCTCTTCAGCGCCGATGGTAGTGAGGGTTTGTCCCTTGCGAGAGTAGGACGCTGCCAGGCAAAAACAAAAAGCAGCAAAACAGCTGCTTTTTTTGTATATAATCATATTTTTTGTTAAAGAAGCAGCCAACGGTAGTTGTGCTGCTTTTATCCATTGAAAATATGGTTTAAATACATTAAGGTTAACCAAGGAATTTTTTTTAATGTGATTTCCATAAATTGATGAATAAAAACGTAATCATCACTATGATGGTTATACATAAGATCATACAGCCATTCGGTTTCATATCGGGAAATCATGCTTAAGTTATAAAGCACAAGGTAGTGGATTAATATTTCCGGCATTAATTTTATATCTTCTTTCGCAGCCGGCAGATAATATTGTTTATTATAAAAGTTGAATAAATAGGAGGATTTCCATAAATAGTGAAATTCGGCTGAATGGGAAAAATAAAGTGAATCTACATCTTCGTTTGAAAGCATCCAATGAAGCTGGCTTTGTAAAATCTCAGCAAGACGCTTAGAGGTAATACAGTAACGATTTGCTATTTCTTTATGTACAATGATGAATGTGTCATTTGTCTCAATTGGGATGGTCGTTGGAATTTGTAAATGAAACTGATATAGATCGCTTAATTCGGGGATTCTTTTCAAAAGGGAATCCATGGAAAATTTTTCTCCAGGCGTGTGATTTAATTGAAAAAGATTGAGGGCAGCATGGCGATATAAACCATTTTTTTGCACCTTAACTTCATCTTTTAAAAAGTTATAATTATGTTTTTTTCGTTTCCTTGTTGATACCCCATGGGATAAAACAGCTGAAGAGGAAGGATAATGAGCATCGACTGTCAGAAGCAGTGCCTTTATCAGCTGGCTGATGCCGTAAAAAGCTAAAACCGGTTTGATCATGATCGGGGCTGTATCAGCCATTTTGTAATAATTTTCTCCATGTTTTAAAAAATAAATAAATGTATAGCAGTTTTGATAAGATGTTTGTTCAGGCTCATGCACGTTAAGTTTTTGATAATGTTTGGTAAGCAGCCGTTGGACTGTTTGAGCAGAGTGAAATGATGAATAAAAATTCCAAATCGACAATGAGACCCCTCCATAACAACTATTCTAAAAATTTAAATTCTTTGTGGATTTCTTGACAGCATCTTTAGCAATTGTTAATCTACATATAATATTTTGCCGTGATTAGGGGGTTTTAATAATGTGGGAATCAAAATTTTTAAAGGAAGGCTTAACGTTCGATGATGTTTTGTTAATTCCTGCTAAGTCAGAGGTTTTGCCGCGTGATGTGGACTTAAGTGTTGAGCTCACGAAGACGTTAAAATTGAATATTCCAATTATCAGCGCAGGAATGGATACTGTTACCGAATCAGAAATGGCGATTGCTATGGCGCGCCAAGGAGGATTGGGCATTATCCATAAAAATATGTCGATTGAACAGCAAGCTGAGCAAGTAGATAAAGTAAAACGTTCTGAGCGCGGTGTTATTACAGATCCGTTTTTCCTTACTCCGGACCATCAAGTATATGATGCGGAACATTTAATGAGCAAATATCGGATTTCTGGTGTTCCGATTGTGAACAATGCAGAGGAACAAAAGCTTGTAGGTATTATTACAAACAGAGATTTACGTTTTATACAAGATTATTCTACAAAAATTTCTGAAGTGATGACGAAAGAAAATCTAGTTACAGCTCCTGTAGGCACAACATTGGAAGAAGCTGAAAAAGTTTTGCAAAAATATAAAATTGAAAAGCTCCCGATTGTAGATGATAAAGGCATATTAAAAGGCCTTATTACGATTAAAGATATTGAAAAAGTAATTGAGTTTCCAAATTCAGCTAAAGATGCCCATGGAAGATTGATCGTCGGCGCTGCAGTAGGTGTAACATCTGATACGATGCTGCGCGTTAAAAAACTAGTGGAAGCAAATGTGGATGTTATTGTCGTGGATACGGCGCATGGACATTCAAAAGGAGTTTTAGAAACAGTAAGGAAAATTCGTGATGCTTATCCAGATTTAAATATTATTGCAGGAAATGTTGCAACAGCTGAAGGAACGAGAGCTCTCATAGAAGCTGGGGCAGACATTGTGAAGGTTGGAATTGGCCCTGGTTCCATTTGTACTACTCGTGTGGTAGCAGGTGTTGGGGTGCCGCAAATTACAGCCATATATGATTGTGCGACAGAAGCAAGAAAGCACGGAGTAGCTATCATTGCTGATGGCGGAATAAAATATTCAGGAGATATTGTAAAAGCATTGGCTGCAGGTGGACATGCCGTCATGTTAGGAAGTTTGCTTGCAGGTACATCTGAAAGCCCGGGAGAAACAGAAATTTACCAAGGGCGTCGATTTAAAGTATATCGCGGCATGGGTTCAGTTGCAGCGATGGAAAAAGGTAGCAAAGACCGTTATTTCCAAGAAGACAACAAAAAATTTGTTCCAGAAGGAATTGAAGGCCGCATCCCATATAAAGGACCGTTGGCAGAGACAATTTACCAACTTGTCGGCGGTGTGAGATCAGGTATGGGATATTGCGGAGCAAAAAATTTATATGAGCTCCGTGAGCATTCACAATTTATCCGGATGACTGGTGCAGGATTAAGAGAAAGCCATCCGCATGATGTTCAAATTACAAAAGAGGCCCCTAATTATTCCATTTCTTAACAACTGACAGTTCAATAGTCTTATTTAAAAAATTACGACTTTTAGACAGAGTAGAGACTCTGTCTATTTTTTTTATAAGATGTATGTTAAAATCAATTTTGTTGTGTTAACTATTAATTATTTTTTAAAATAGATATTTTCAAATAAATGGAGGTAATCATGGTGCACTTCACGAAAAAATTCATCTCGGCTCTCGTCATCACGTTTTTATTGATGACGGCATTTTCCCCTTTGTCTCCCAAAATAAATGCTGAAGAAAATGACCCATTGGGCATCAATGCCTCTGCAGCCATTGCCGTTGAAGCCTCTACAGGGAAAATTGTGTACGGAAAAAATATTGATAAAACTCTTGGAGTTGCAAGTATGACAAAAATGATGACTGAATACTTGCTGCTGGAAGCGATCCGTGAAAAGAAAGTTTCTTGGGATCAAACATATCGTCCAAGTGATTATGTTTACAAAATTTCCCAAAATCGCAGTTTATCCAATGTCCCTTTAAGAAAAGATGGAAGTTATACAATAAAAGAGTTATATGAAGCAATGGCCATTTATTCTGCAAATGGTGCGGCGATTGCAGTGGCAGAAGTGATCGGTGGATCGGAAACAAATTTTGTGAAAATGATGAATGAAAAAGCGAAAGAACTAGGCTTGAAGCATACGAAGTTTGTAAATGCGACAGGTTTAAACAATAGAGACTTAATGGGGATGCATCCGGAAGGAACAGGTGAGGAAGAAGAAAATGTAATGTCTGCGAGAGACGTTGCCAGCCTTGCGTACCATCTTTTAAAGGAGTATCCTGAGATTTTAGAAACGGCCAAAATTACGAGAAAAGCTTTTCGAGAAGGTACGGATGATGAGATTAAAATGGAAAACTGGAACTGGATGCTGCCTGGATTAGTTTATGGTACAGAAGGTGTAGACGGGTTAAAAACAGGATATACCGATTTTGCGGGCTCCTGCTTTACGGGAACAGCCGAACGGAACGGAATGCGAATCATCACAGTTGTTATGAATGCGAAAGGTAAAGGGAGCAACAATTACGTACATCGTTTTAGTGAAACTAGAAAACTAATGGACTATGTTTTCAGCAATTTTTCCATTGAGGAATTATTTCCTGCGCAATATCAAATAAAAAATAAATCAACTGTATCTGTTGTAAAAGGAAAAGAGAAAAAAGTAGAAATAGAAACAAAAGATTCTTTAAAGCTCCCTATTAAACGTGGGGAAAAAGACCAGTATGAGCCGAAATATGTTTTAGATAAAAAGCTTTTAACTGCGAACGGAGAGCTGACTGCACCAATTAAAAAGGGCGCCAAGGTCGGGTATATGTCCATAGAATATAAAGGGAACAGCCAGGATTACGGATTTGTAACAGGTGAATCCGAAGCGAAAGTTGATGTAGTGACAAAAACAAAAGTCGAAAAAGCTAACTGGTTTGTATTATCAATGAGAGGCATTGGTAGTTTTTTTGGTGATGTATGGAACGGAGCAGCAAACATGGTAAAAAGCTGGTTTTAATGCATAACTCCTAACATTTTGTTGGGGGTTTTTACTATATTTAAAATAAAAGAAATCCTTGAAATTTGATAGGAATTTTATAAAAATTAGGATAAAATAGACGTATGCATTTGAATGTATCATTAAGGAGGAACTATAGAAATGGCAATTACAGGTACTGATCGAGTAAAAAGGGGAATGGCCGAAATGCAAAAAGGCGGCGTCATCATGGATGTGGTCAATGCAGAACAGGCCAAAATTGCTGAAGAAGCAGGTGCGGTTGCCGTCATGGCGCTGGAAAGAGTTCCTGCTGACATTCGTGCGGCAGGCGGGGTTGCCCGCATGGCTGATCCGACGATTATTGAAGAGGTCATGAACGCGGTTACGATTCCAGTAATGGCAAAATGCCGTATTGGACATATTGTAGAAGCTCGAGTATTAGAAGCGCTCGGTGTTGATTATATTGATGAAAGTGAAGTGTTGACACCGGCTGATGAAGAGTTTCATATAAATAAGCGGGAATTTACGGTTCCATTTGTTTGTGGCTGCCGTGATTTAGGAGAAGCAGCTCGCCGAATTGGAGAAGGTGCTTCCATGCTCAGAACGAAGGGCGAACCGGGAACTGGCAACATTGTAGAAGCAGTTCGTCACATGCGGAAAGTGAATGCACAGGTTCGGAAAATTGTCGGCATGAGCGAAGATGAGCTAATGACGGAAGCAAAAAATTTAGGAGCACCGTATGAAGTGCTGCTACAAATTAAAAAGGAAGGACGACTCCCTGTCGTGAATTTTGCTGCTGGCGGCGTTGCAACACCTGCTGACGCAGCGTTGATGATGCAGCTTGGTGCAGATGGTGTGTTTGTCGGCTCAGGTATTTTTAAATCTGAAAATCCAGGAAAGTATGCCCGGGCAATTGTGGAAGCGACCACACACTATGAGGATTATGAATTAATCGCTCATTTATCGAAAGATCTTGGAACTGCGATGAAAGGGATCGATATTTCTTCATTGCTTCCGGAACATCGTATGCAAGAACGTGGTTGGTAAAGGAGAATACAAAATGAAAGTAGGAGTTTTGGCACTCCAAGGTGCTGTGAGGGAGCATATTCAGTCAATCGAAGCTTGTGGTGCAGAAGGCGTAAAAATTAAAAAATCCGAACAATTGCAAAATATCGATGGACTTATTTTACCAGGCGGCGAAAGCACGACAATGAGAAGATTGATTGAAAAGTATGGGTTGATGGACCCTTTGAAAGAATTTATAAAGGGAGGAAAACCTGTTTTCGGTACATGTGCTGGTCTTATTTTGCTGGCGAAGCAAATTGTTGGACAAGATGAGCCGCACCTTGGTGTATTGGATGTGGTCGTTGAACGGAATTCTTTCGGCCGCCAGCGTGAAAGTTTTGAAGCGGAATTAACCATTGCAGGAGTTGGGGACGATTTTATAGGTGTGTTTATTCGCGCTCCGCATATTGTAGAAGCAGGAGAAAATGTTGAAATTTTAGCAAAACATGAGGATCGAATTGTTGCTGTTCGACAAGGCCACATTCTTGGATGTTCATTCCATCCGGAATTGACGGATGATCATCGATTTGTGCAATATTTTTTAAATATGGTGAAGGAATCAAACGAGAAAGTTCATGCATAAAAAAGTTGAACAAACCCTAAACTTATAGTAAATTTATGAATATAAATAGATCTAAAGCAATGAGAGGAACTAGTAGCAAGTTGTTTTTCTTAAGAGAGCTGGTGGTTGGTGGAAACCAGTGAAAAACGCTTGTGAATCCGTCCTTGAGTGAAATGCTGAATGCAAGTTTTTGTTAGTAAGCATTTACGGCAAAAACCGTTACCTTTGTAAGTGGAAGGCTGATGCCTTCAAGCAGGGTGGCAACGCGGGTATACTCTCGTCCCTTTTTGGACGGGAGTTTTTATTTTGAATATAAAAGCGAAAGGAGTGTCCATGATGCTTGATATGAAATTTTTACGGTCAAATTTTGAAGAAATAAAAAAGAAGCTTGAACACCGTGGAGAGGATTTAACTGATTTTGATCAATTTGTTGACTTGGATAAAAAGCGTCGTGAACTAATTGTTACGACGGAAGAATTAAAAAGCAAAAGAAATGAAGTATCTTCTAAAATCGCCGAATTAAAAAGAGAAAAGAAAGACACAGATCATTTAATTCAAGAAATGCGTCAAGTAGGAGAACGCATCAAAACACTTGATGAGGAATTAAAAGAGATTGAAGAAAAGCTTGAAACCTTGATTTTGTCGATTCCAAACATTCCGCATGAGAGCGTTCCAGTCGGCGATTCAGAGGAAGATAATGTAGAAGTCCGCAAATGGGGAGAAATCCCGACCTTTAGTTTTGAACCAAAACCTCATTGGGAAATTGCCGACCAATTAGGAATTCTCGATTTTGAAAGAGCCGGCAAGGTGACCGGCAGCCGCTTTGTATTTTATAAAGGTTTGGGCGCAAGATTAGAAAGGGCGCTTATCAGTTTTATGATAGATTTGCATGTTGAAGAACATGGCTATGAGGAAGTTTTGCCTCCGTATATAGTGAACCGTACAAGCATGATCGGAACAGGACAGCTTCCGAAGTTTGAGGGAGACGCTTTTAAAATTCAAGGTGAGGATTATTTCTTAATACCAACAGCGGAAGTTCCTGTCACAAATTTGCACCGTGATGAAATTTTACAGGAGAAGCAGCTTCCAATCAATTATGTAGCGTACAGCGCTTGCTTCCGTTCTGAGGCAGGGGCGGCCGGAAGAGATACGCGCGGCCTTATTCGCCAGCATCAATTTAACAAAGTGGAGCTTGTGAAAATTGTAAAGCCTGAAGATTCTTATGAGGAATTAGAAAAATTAACAAGTCATGCTGAAAACGTATTGAAGCTGTTAGGACTTCCATATCGAGTTATGAGCATGTGTACAGCTGATTTAGGCTTTACGGCAGCAAAAAAATATGATCTTGAAGTATGGCTTCCAAGCTATCAAACATATCGTGAAATTTCTTCTTGCAGCAACTTTGAAGCGTTTCAGGCTCGCCGGGCGAATATACGGTTCCGACGGGATCCGAAAGCAAAGCCTGAGCATGTGCATACGTTAAATGGTTCTGGGCTTGCAATAGGTCGTACAGTAGCAGCCATTTTGGAAAATTACCAGCAAGAAGACGGATCTGTCGTCATTCCGGAAGTGCTGCGTCCATATATGGGAAATAAAACAGTAATTAGTAAAAAGTAATTCTTACTGAATAGAAAAAATGAAAGGGGGTAGGAGGGGTTCTTCCATATCCCCCTTTTATGTACAAATGTATTTTATATAGGCTGCCGTTGTATCATTTGTTTGGCAATTGTTCTTCCTATTTCAATGGATGCTGTCGCTGCAGGAGATGGAGCGTTCAGCACATGAATGGACCGTTTCGTTGGTACAATATAAAAATCATCGATTAAAGCCCCGTCTTTACTTAAAGCTTGAGCTCGGACACCAGATGGTCCAGGCAGCAAATCTTCTTCTGTAATATCGGGCATGAGTTTTTGAACATTTTCGACAAACTTTTTCTTTGACATCGATCGAATCATTTCTTCGAGTCCTTCTTTCATATATTGACCTGCTAATTTCCAAAAACCGGGGAACGTTAATACTTCAAATAAATCTTTCATATTTGCGTCGCTTTTTTTATACCCTTCTCTTTTCAAGCTTAAAACAGCATTTGGACCTATATCTATAGATCCGTCAATCATTCTAGTAAAGTGAACGCCTAAAAATGGAAAATTAGGATTTGGTACAGGATAGATTAAGTTTTTAACTAAATATGATTTTTGCGGATTTAACATATAATATTCTCCACGGAATGGAACAATTTTCACATCCGTATACAGATTTGCTATTTTAGCAATACGATCGCTGTTAAGTCCTGCACAATTTATAAAAAATCGGCTTTGAAAGGTTTTGTTTGCTGTTTCAACGATAACTTCTTGTTTTTTTTCATGAATCACTTCTACTTTTTCGTTTAAAAAGATCTCCCCGCCCTTTTCGAGGATTAAATCTGCCATCCGTTCACTAACAAGACGGAAATTTACAATACCTGTTGATGGAACATGAATGGCTTCTATTCCATTCACATAAGGTTCAAATTCATGAAGCTCCTCCTTTGAAATTTTCCGGATATTGAGGCCGTTTTTTAATCCGCGTTGGAACAACTTCTCAAGCTCCTCCCGCTCATGTTCATCGCTGGCAACGATTACTTTGCCGCAGACTTCATAAGGGATATCGTATTTTTGGCAAAACATGATCATTGCCTGATTACCTTTTTTCGCAAGCTGCGCCTTATAGCTCCCGGGCTTGTAATATATACCGGAATGGATCACCCCGCTGTTATGACCCGTTTGATGGGAGGCAACTTTATTTTCTTTTTCGATTATTGCCACTTTTGCGTTTGGGTGTTGTTCATATATTGCCAATGCAGTGGATAAGCCGACTATTCCTCCACCGACAATTACATAATCATACATATTTTTCTCCGTCCTCCTCTAGTCATCCGCAAGCTTCTCACTCTGATTTTTTAAGGGATTTACGTTTTGCACTAGGCTTCAGTTGTTTTTATACATGCTGTTTTAAAAGCGCGGCAAATCAATGCAAAGATAGCAGCCGATTGCGGGGAAAAGATGCCTTTGTCATGTCCCGAAAAAACTAGTGTCCATTTGTGAGCGCTTTAAATTAACTTGCAATTCAAGTTTATAACATGATGAATGAAATACAATCGATTTTTTCGAATTTTTTAATTTTTTCTATTTAAAAAAATAAGCTTCTTTGTAAAGAAGCGTTTAAGGAAAAAAATTATTTGATAACTTTTATGAGTTTATTGACATACATTTTATACTGTGCTATATTAGTCCATGTCATATGGAGGAGTACCCAAGTCTGGCTGAAGGGGTCGGTCTTGAAAACCGAGAGGCGGGTCAAACCGCGCGGGGGTTCGAATCCCTCCTCCTCCGCCATTATTTACCGAGTGCGCATAAATTGGAGATTGGCTAAATTCGTTACGGGCTGTAACGAATTTTTTATTTTTTAAAACAAAATGGCTAATCCTCATGGAAAACAAAAATCATCGATATAAACGTTAAAGGGGCGTCTATAAGCTGAAAAGCAACTTATTAGGCACCTCTTTTATTTTTTTGAAAAACAAAACAGAAATTCCTCATATTTAAGATCATTTGATCAATAGTTGTTTATAAAGAAGTATTTATTTTTTTACGACTTGAAAATTATCGATAATCAACAGCCAATTTTGCGGAAACGAAATTCCTAGTTTCCAATAGCTAACACCTCGCAAATGCAGCTCTTTTACAAGATCGAATTTGGCTTGTATGGAACGGGCATCTTCAAACCAAACTTCATGAACCTTTTGGTTTTCATCCGTATATCGAAAAGTAGGGGCTTGGGCTTCTTCATCAAATTTGATTTCTGCATTGTATTTTGATGCAAGCTGAATCGCCTGCTGCGGACTTATCGCTTTTGCGTAAGGCCCGCCTTGCACAAAGGGAAGAGTCCAGTCATAACCGTATAAATTTTGTCCCATCATAATTTTCTGTGGAGGAATCTCCGTAACGGCATATTCGAGTACATCACGGACTGGGCCGATAGGAGAAACAGCCATTGGCGGTCCGCCGCTGTACCCCCATTCATATGTCATAATGACGACCCAATCCACAATTTCTCCATGTGCTTTATAGTCGTGGGCCTCGTACCATTGTCCTTTTTGCTCTGCGCTTGTTTTGGGGGCTAATGCAGAGGAAATGAACCACCCTTCACTGTGAATCCTGTCTCTCGCCCTTCGCAAAAATTGATTATAGGCTTCCCGGTCGGCAGGAAACAAATATTCAAAATCAAAGTGAATATCTCGAAACTGATATTTTTTTGCTGTGGCAATAATATTATTTAAAAATTTAGTTTGTACATCATCGTCTGTCAGCAATATATGCCCTAACTCTGCACTAAATTGATTGTTCTCCAAATTTGTGACAGCCATTGAAAACACTAAATTTTGTTCATTAGCAATAGTTGGCAAGTTCCCAATCGGTGGCTCTTTTAAAGAACCGTCACGTTGTGCTTGAAAGCTAAAATGGGTAAGGTAGGTTAAATAAGGGGCAGTCTCTCTTGCGCTGTCTTCGAGATTTTGGCTGACTTGAGCACCAAGCGGTTCTAAATATACATTAAATTCTGCTTGCCGTTTAGGCCGTTCTGGGATATATAATCGAAGGCCAATAGGCAATAATTGATTTATATTCAGTCCATTTACTGCTGCAAGCTCAAATACAGACGTACCAAATTTTCTTGAAATGCTCCAAAGGCTGTCTCCCCGTTGAACGGTGTAAAATTGTCCGATGATTGGAATAACAATTGCTTGACCTACAACAAGCTGATCAGGATTAGGAATTTCATTTGCTTCAACGATGGCTGTTATAGATGTTCCATATGTTTGTGCAATGGAATAAAGCGTTTGCCCAGATTGAACAACATGAATTAGCAAAATCATGACCTCCTGTAAAAACTGTTTGTAAATTTTATGTTTTTATCGCAGAAAACATGCTTTTGGAAAAGGTTGAAAGGAACCCGCACTTTTTTTAAGATGAAATTATATCGATAGGATGAGGAGCAAAAAATGACTAAAGACGAATATTATATGACTTTAGCAATTGAAGAGGCGAAGAAGGCGGAAAAGATTGGCGAGGTTCCGATTGGTGCTGTGCTTGTTGTAGATGATGTAGTGGTTGCAAAAGCTCATAATTTGAGGGAAACCGAGCAGAGGTCAATCGCTCATGCGGAAATATTGGCAATTGATGAGGCGTGCAGGAAGCTTCGAACGTGGAGACTCGAGAACTCGACGTTATATGTGACGCTTGAGCCATGTCCAATGTGTGCAGGAGCGATTGTAATGTCAAGAATTGAACGTGTAGTTTTCGGCGCTTTCGATCCGAAGGCTGGTTGTGCAGGAACGTTAATGAATTTATTAAATGAACCTCGTTTCAATCATCAAACAGAAGTAATTTCAGGCGTGAAGCAGGAGCAATGCAGTGAAATGTTAACCTGTTTTTTTCAAAAGTTGCGGGAAGAGAAAAAACGGTTGAAAATGAAAAATAAAAACAATTGAATTTTTTAACATATTGGGAAGCGTTGCATTTTCTCGAAAAAACATATATACTAAATTTGCGTCCTTAAACGGCGCAAAGTGAAAATCGGTTTAAACTTTGCCGTGCTAAGCGGGGAGGTAGCGGTGCCCTGTACTCGCAATCCGCTCTAGCGAGGCCGAATTCCTTCTCGAGGTTAGTATATTTTAGGGTCTGCCTCAAGTAAGTGGTGTTGACGTTTGGGTCCTGTGCAATGAGAATCCATGAACCATGTCAGGTCCGGAAGGAAGCAGCATTAAGTGGAAGCTCTCATGTGCCGCAGGGTTGCCTGAACTGAGCTAACTGCTTGAGTAACGCCTAGGGTTGCTAATCGACAGAAGGTGCACGGCAGTTATCATATCAAACAATAAGATCCCCTTATAGTAGGCAGAAAAAGAAAAGTCTGTCAACTATAAGGGGATTTTTTCGATGAGAGAAATATGAACAGCGTATGATGTAAAGCTTAAAAAATGTAATGAGGACATTGGTTTAAAATATGGATTGATGCATGATGGGGAAAACACTTTAAGCAGAAAGAAATGAAGAAAATATTAGAAAGACTTTAAAACTCCCCAAGAAGATCTTGAAACAAAAGTGTCCTTAGCGGCTAAAACCATACAGAATACGCCGTCCCATTTCAAGTCTCATCCATACTTTTTCCGCACGTCCGAATAGATGAAGGATGCATTATGCAATATAACTATCAACGGCTTCAAAAGAGAAACAGCTTAAAGTCCTAATGAATATCGGTCTCAGGCTGTCTACATGTGCTGTCTATTTAACTGGAGACGCTTTTACAGAGATCGGTTTTATTTTTTTCATAAGTTTTTTATCCTTCTTATGGAAAACTTACATTCGTTTAAACAATCAGGTATAATAAATGAAAGATTACTGTATAAAGGGGAGGGCGTTACTTGAGTTATCAGGCTTTATACCGAGCATGGAGGCCACAGCAGTTTCGTGATGTCGTGGGACAAGAACACGTCACGAAAACATTGCAAAATGCCCTTTTACAAAATAAATTTTCGCATGCTTATCTTTTCACAGGTCCTAGAGGAACAGGTAAAACAAGCGCTGCAAAAATATTTGCGAAAGCGGTCAACTGCCAACAAGCACCAATTGCAGAGCCTTGTAATGAGTGTCCTGCATGTAAAGGAATCACGGAAGGATCGATTTCGGACGTTATTGAAATTGATGCAGCTTCTAATAATGGAGTAGATGAAATTCGCGATATTCGCGATAAAGTCAAATTTGCACCTGCGGCGGTCAAATATAAAGTATATATTATTGATGAAGTTCATATGCTTTCAATCGGAGCATTTAATGCTTTATTAAAAACGCTTGAAGAACCTCCAAAACATGTGATTTTTATTTTGGCTACAACTGAACCTCATAAAATTCCGCTTACCATTATTTCGAGATGTCAACGCTTTGATTTCCGGCGTATTTCTGTTCAATCCATCGTACGTCGCATGAAGGAAATTGTGGAAAATCAATCGATCAAGGTTGAAGAGGAAGCGTTAAAGGTTATTGCGAGCTCGGCTGATGGTGGGATGCGAGATGCACTGAGTCTGTTGGACCAAGCCATCTCTTTTAGCGATGATAAAGTCACATTGGAGGATGTATTATTTATAACTGGATCGGTTTCTCATAAGATGCTCGCAAATTTGGTCCGATTTATTTTTGAGAACAATGTTACGGAAGCTTTAAAAACTATCCACGAATGGTTGGATCAAGGGAAAGATCCTTTAAAATTAATTGAAGATCTCATTTATTACTATCGCGACATGTTATTATATAAATCGGCTCCAAACTTAGAGGAAGTAATGGAACGAGTCGCAATAGACGATGCGTTCGTTTCATTGTGCGAACAAATTCCTATTGAACAAATTTATGAGACGATTGAAGTTTTGAACCAAAGCCAGCAGGAGATGAAATGGACGAATCATCCCCGTATTTTTGTAGAAGTAGCGATTGTGAAATTATGTCAAACTGAGCGTGTGCAGCCGCCTTCAGTTCATTATGAAGAACTTCTTAATCGAATACAGGAACTTGAACGCACAATATCTTCATTAGTTCAGCATGGAGTTCAAGAACAGTCGCCAGTTAAACAAGAAGCAAAAGTACAAAAAACAATTCAAAGCGGTTATAAAACGCCTGTTGACCGCATTTATGATATTTTGAGAAATGCTACTCGAAAAGATTTGGATTTAGTGAAAAGCCGATGGGGAGATCTGTTAACAACGCTAAAGCAGCAAAATAAAGTGTCGCATGCAGCCCTTTTAAATGAAAGTGAACCAGTTGCTGCTTGCGAATATGCTTTTGTGCTAAAATTTAAATATGAAATCCATTGTAAAATGGTGGCGGAAAATCAAAATCATGTATTAACAAACCTCCAAACGATTTTACAAGGACTCATTGGACGTCAAATGGAGATGATTGGCGTTCCGGAGAAAGAATGGGGTAAAATAAGGGAGGATTATTTGCGCAATCAACGATCAGACGATGCACATCAACAGGAGCATGAAGACGAAGATCCGCTTATTGCCGAAGCAAAAAAATTAGTTGGCACGGATCTGATTGAAATAAAAGAGTAAATAAATGCTTATGGAGGAGATAATATGATGATGCGTGGCGGTATGGGAAACATGCAAAAAATGATGAAGCAAATGCAAAAAATGCAAAAGGAGATGCAAAAGGCTCAGGAGGAGCTTGCTGAAAAAAAAGTGGAGGGAACTGCTGGCGGCGGTATGGTCACGGTTGTTGCAAACGGACATAAGGAAATTTTAGAAGTGAAAATCAATGAAGATGTTGTAGATCCTGAAGATATTGAAATGCTTCAAGATTTGGTATTGGCAGCAACAAACGATGCTCTTCGCAAAGTGGATGAGTTAACAAGCGAAACGATGGGAAGATTTACTAAAGGTATGAATTTGCCTGGGTTGTTCTAGGAGGATCTATTCGATGCAATATCCAGAACCGATATCAAAACTTATTGATAGCTTTATGAAGCTGCCAGGAATTGGTCCGAAAACGGCCGTTCGTCTGGCCTTTTTTGTTTTAAATATGAAGGAAGAAACAGTATTGGATTTCGCGAAAGCGCTTGTCAATGCAAAACGAAATTTATCATATTGCTCGATTTGCGGTCATATTACAGATGAAGATCCATGTTATCTTTGCAAAGATGAGCGCCGCGACAGAAGCATAATATGTGTGGTTCAAGACCCGAAAGACGTCATTGCAATGGAAAAAATGAAAGAATATAACGGTCTATATCATGTTCTGCATGGCGCCATTTCGCCAATGGACGGGATTGGTCCTGAAGATATTAATATCCCTGATTTGCTAAAACGTCTGCAAAATGATGAAATTCAAGAAGTAATTTTAGCAACAAATCCGAACATTGAGGGAGAAGCGACAGCAATGTATATCTCTCGCCTTTTAAAGCCTACAGGCATAAAAATCACAAGAATTGCTCATGGGCTGCCTGTTGGCGGTGATTTAGAATACGCGGACGAAGTCACACTTTCAAAAGCGCTTGAGGGAAGACGAGAGATTTGAAGAGAAAAGGAGTTTGCCAGACATGTTTATTCGGCGAAAGCAATGGTTGAGAAGAGAATTCGATCAGCTGCTTCTTCAAGATTTAATTGAGCTGAAGGAACATTGGGAGTATCAAAAGCGTTTAGTGGAAAAAAGCTTTGATCCTTCACCTGAGGTGCTTAGCAGTTTAAAATTAGCAGAAGCAAAATATTTATTTCTTTTAAAAGAAGCCAAAAAGAGAAATATCAAGATGGAATAGTAGGTAGAAGGAAGCAGCCACATTCCTGTTTGTTGTTTTCTTAGTTCTAAACAATATGAAATCTTTCATATTGTTAAAGTAAAGCCGAAATAAACAGGAAGGTGGGTTTTATATAATGGAGCCTTATATTATGATCATTTGCATTTTAGGGCTTTTATTCCTTCTGCTTCTTGCCGGTGCTTCTTTGAAACCGGTGAAATGGATAGGGAGTATTTTTATAAAAATTGTGATCGGGGCCTTGCTACTTTTTTTTGTTAATTCTTTTGGGACGAGTTTCGGTCTGCACGTGCCCATTAATATTGTTACATCATCTATTGCTGGTTTATTGGGGCTCCCCGGATTAGCTGCTTTAGTAATTATTAAAATGGTGATTATCCCTTGAAAAACACCTGTATACAGGCGGGTGTTTTTATTTTCAAAAAAAGTGTTGACATTATAAACAATCATGGTAAAATGATATTCGTCGCTAAGATACAAAATAAAAAAACATTGACAAATGAATTTTTGATTGATAAAATAGAAATCCTGATTGATCCTTGAAAACTGAACAAAACGAAAAGCGTGCCTGTTGATTCTAAAAGAGCATTTGGTGACAAACTTTTTTTGGAGAGTTTGATCCTGGCTCAGGACGAACGCTGGCGGCGTGCCTAATACATGCAAGTCGAGCGGACCGAAGGGAGCTTGCTCCTTTAGGTTAGCGGCGGACGGGTGAGTAACACGTGGGCAACCTGCCCTGCAGACTGGGATAACTTCGGGAAACCGGAGCTAATACCGGATAACACCGAAAACCGCATGGTTTTCGGTTGAAAGGCGGCTTTTAGCTGTCACTGCAGGATGGGCCCGCGGCGCATTAGCTAGTTGGTGAGGTAACGGCTCACCAAGGCGACGATGCGTAGCCGACCTGAGAGGGTGACCGGCCACACTGGGACTGAGACACGGCCCAGACTCCTACGGGAGGCAGCAGTAGGGAATCTTCCGCAATGGACGAAAGTCTGACGGAGCAACGCCGCGTGAGCGAAGAAGGTCTTCGGATCGTAAAGCTCTGTTGTCAGGGAAGAACAAGTACCGTTCGAACAGGGCGGTACCTTGACGGTACCTGACGAGGAAGCCACGGCTAACTACGTGCCAGCAGCCGCGGTAATACGTAGGTGGCAAGCGTTGTCCGGAATTATTGGGCGTAAAGCGCGCGCAGGCGGTTCCTTAAGTCTGATGTGAAATCTCGCGGCTCAACCGCGAGCGGCCATTGGAAACTGGGGAACTTGAGTGCAGGAGAGGGGAGCGGAATTCCACGTGTAGCGGTGAAATGCGTAGAGATGTGGAGGAACACCAGTGGCGAAGGCGGCTCTCTGGCCTGTAACTGACGCTGAGGCGCGAAAGCGTGGGGAGCGAACAGGATTAGATACCCTGGTAGTCCACGCCGTAAACGATGAGTGCTAAGTGTTAGAGGGTATCCACCCTTTAGTGCTGCAGCAAACGCATTAAGCACTCCGCCTGGGGAGTACGGCCGCAAGGCTGAAACTCAAAGGAATTGACGGGGACCCGCACAAGCGGTGGAGCATGTGGTTTAATTCGAAGCAACGCGAAGAACCTTACCAGGTCTTGACATCCCCTGACAACCCTAGAGATAGGGCGTTCCCCTTTCGGGGACAGGGTGACAGGTGGTGCATGGTTGTCGTCAGCTCGTGTCGTGAGATGTTGGGTTAAGTCCCGCAACGAGCGCAACCCTTGACCTTAGTTGCCAGCATTCAGTTGGGCACTCTAAGGTGACTGCCGGCTAAAAGTCGGAGGAAGGTGGGGATGACGTCAAATCATCATGCCCCTTATGACCTGGGCTACACACGTGCTACAATGGGTGGTACAAAGGGCAGCGAAACCGCGAGGTGGAGCGAATCCCAAAAAACCACTCTCAGTTCGGATTGCAGGCTGCAACTCGCCTGCATGAAGCCGGAATCGCTAGTAATCGCGGATCAGCATGCCGCGGTGAATACGTTCCCGGGTCTTGTACACACCGCCCGTCACACCACGAGAGTTTGTAACACCCGAAGTCGGTGGGGTAACCCTTACGGGAGCCAGCCGCCGAAGGTGGGACAAATGATTGGGGTGAAGTCGTAA
>NZ_JBBOPS010000001.1:3140000-3195000 GCF_038003725.1 Aeribacillus sp. FSL K6-1121 | reverse complement strand
AAAAACATTTGTATCATTAGAAGAAGCGATAGGAGAGATCTCTGCTGAAATGATTATTCCTTATCCGCCGGGAATACCGCTTTTGATGAGAGGAGAAAAAATTACAAAAAATCAAATTGAAGCGTTGAAAAGGTTAATGGAGCTGCGTGCTAATTTTCAAGGAGGAAAGAAATTAGCAGAAGGCCTTATTTCTATTTTCAGGAAAAGGTGATCTTAATGAAAGGAATTTTTATTACGTTTGAAGGACCTGAAGGAGCGGGGAAAACGACAATTATTAAAAAGCTTGAAAAAAAGTTAGAAAAAGAAGGAAAAGACGTTGTCGTGACGCGCGAGCCAGGCGGTATTGTCATCAGCGAGAAAATTCGGGAAATTATTCTTCATAAAGAACATACAGAGATGGATGCAAGGACCGAGGCGCTTCTTTATGCTGCCGCGAGAAGACAGCATTTAGTCGAAAAAGTAATTCCCGCTCTTCATAAAGGAAAAATTGTACTTTGCGATCGATTCGTTGACAGTTCTTTAGCCTATCAAGGGTATGCAAGAGGTCTCGGGATTCAAGAGGTGCTTGAAATAAATCAATTTGCAATAACCGGCATGATGCCCAATCTTACGCTGTTTTTTGATATTTTGCCGGAAAAAGGATTAGCAAGAATAACTAGCAATCAAAATCGAGAAATCAATCGACTTGACTTGGAAAAATTGGATTTCCATCAAAAGGTTTATGAAGGATACAAGAAAATCATTGAAATGTTTCCGAATAGAATAAAAGTGATCAATGCAGATCAGCCTTTAGAAAAAGTTTTTTTTGAAGCGGAGAGTGCATTGGACTTATTTTGGAAGGAAACATTGTAGTCATATCGTTCTCAAGCTTGATATAATGAAGAAAAATTGATATTCGCTGCAAAATGTCCTGGCAAGATGTCCTGCTTTTCCGTTTTTATTAATAAGGAGGCTTTTCCGTATGAAATTGATTATGGCTGTTGTCCAGGATCAAGATAGCAACCGCTTATTAAAAGCCCTGACGGAACATAACTTTCGTGTGACAAAGCTTGCAAGCACCGGGGGATTTTTAAAGTCCGGCAACACTACTTTTATTATTGGAACAGAAGACATTCGTGTGCAAAAAGCGCTCGATATCATTAAAACGAACTGCCAATCTCGCCAACAGCTTGTTGCTCCAGTTTCACCGATAGGCGGGAATACCGACTCTTACGTTCCCTATCCGCTTGAAATTGAGGTTGGCGGTGCAACTGTTTTTGTCCTTCCAGTTGAACAATTTCATCAATTTTAAAGGTGAGAGCAAATGAAAGTAAATGAAGATTTAAGAACAATACTGCCTAAACAAACAATTGAACAGAACGGAACACAAAACAGATCTAAAATATTTTCTCAAATGGTTGAAAAGCATGAATCCAAGCTCCATGAAGAACAATGGAAACAGCTTTTAAATGAACTGGAGAAAGCCGGAGAACGTCTAAGTAAATCGAGAAATATGCATGATTTGTCTAAGTTTAAAAGATTAGTAAAGCGGCTTATTCGTGAAACGATTGAATTCGGAATGGGTGTCAAAGAATCAAAGAGCTGGGATTTTTATGGGAACAGACGGAATTTAAAAATCGTTTCCCAAATTGACCAAAAGCTGGTGGAATTGACCGAAGAAATTTTAAATAAAGAAAAAGATGCCGTAAACATTTTAGGGAAAATAGGGGAAATAAAAGGGCTGATCGTGAATTTATATACGTAAGCGAGTGGTACAATAAATGAAAACATGGGAAGAACTCGAAAAACTTCAGCCAAAAGTATTGAAAATAATACAAAATTCTTTTAAGAAAAATAGATTGGCCCACGCCTATTTATTTCAAGGGAAAAAGGGCACAGGAAAAAAGGATGCTGCTTTTTTAACTGCAAAAAGTTATTTTTGCGAGCATTTGGAGAAAAATTATAAACCGTGCGGACAATGTTCAAACTGCAAGAGAGTTGAGAGCGGAAATCATCCTGATCTTCACTTTATAGAGCCTGATGGCTTATCAATCAAAAAAGAACAAATAGAAGCATTGCAGAAGGAATTTGCAAAAACGGGCGTTGAATCGAACCGGAAGCTTTATATCATATCTGGATGCGACCAGATGACTGTCAATGCGGCCAACAGTTTATTGAAATTTTTGGAGGAACCGACGGAAGGAACAATGGCAATATTAATAACAAATCAAGTTCATCGAGTGTTGCCGACAATTCTTTCTAGATGCCAAATATTAACCTTCCAACCCATTCCCCCAAAAATGATTCAGCAGGAACTTGAGAAAAAAGGAACTCCAAGTCATATAGCTGCCCTCGTCAGTCAAGTTACCAATAATATTGAAGAAGCATTTTCACTTAGCCGTGACGATTGGTTTGCGGAAGCAAGAACCAAAGTGATAAAATTATATGAAGTATTGGACTCCCGTCCCGACCATGCATTGCTTTTTATTCATAATCATTGGGTGCCTTTTTTTGCAGATAAAGAGCAAATGGAAATGGGACTGGATTTTCTCCTATTTTTATATAAAGATTTATTATCAATTCAAATCGGAAATGAAGATGACGTTGTTTATTTAGATATATTGCCAATGTTAAAACAGCAAGGGCTAAAGCTTGGCCAACGAACTGTTTTACACCAAATCGTCTCCATTTTGAATGCAAAAAAACGGTTAAATTTCAATGTTAATCCGCAGCTTCTTATGGAAGATTTGGTTTTAACATTGCAGGAGGGATAAGCTTGTATGATGTTGTAGGAGTTCGCTTTAAAAAGGCGGGAAAAATTTATTATTTTGATCCAAATGGTTTTGATATACAGCTTGATGATTATGTCATTGTTGAAACAATCAGAGGGATTGAATATGGAAAAGTAGTAGTCAGCAAAAAACAAGTGGAAGAGCATGATATTGTGCTTCCATTAAAGAAAGTCATTCGGAAAGCTGATGAAAAGGATCGGATGATTGTCCAAGAAAACAACAGGGCAGCAAAAGAAGCGATGGATATTTGTTTAAAAAAAGTAGAAGAACACGGTTTAGAGATGAAGCTTGTCGATGTAGAGTATACATTTGACCGCAACAAAGTCATTTTTTACTTTACTGCTGACGGGCGTATTGATTTTCGCGAGCTTGTAAAAGATTTGGCCTCTATTTTTAAAACGAGAATTGAACTTCGACAAATCGGGGTGCGAGACGAAGCGAAAATGCTTGGCGGAATCGGCCCCTGTGGAAGAATGCTATGCTGCTCCACATTTTTAGGGGATTTTGAGCCTGTTTCGATTAAGATGGCGAAAGATCAAAATTTGTCTTTGAATCCTACAAAGATTTCGGGGTTATGCGGAAGATTAATGTGCTGCTTAAAATATGAGAATGATGAATATGAAACAGCAAAAGAGCAACTTCCGGATATTGGAGATACTATAGAAACTCCGAATGGAACAGGAAAGGTTGTCGGACTAAATATTTTAGAACGTGTGCTGCAAGTTGAACTGATCAATCGCGATCGCGTCGTTGAATACACATGGGAAGAATTAATACAAGACGATGCTGTTTCTATGGAGTTCACAGATTAGAGGTGGAAAACCAGTGAACAAAAAAGAAATTTTTGATGCTGTGACATTGCTGGAGGAACAAATTGGTTATTTGTACCGCCAATTAGGAGAATTAAAGCAGCATATAGGAGAATTAATTGAAGAAAACCAACATTTAAAATTGGAAAACGACCACTTGCGCAAACGAATGTCTTCTTTTGATCAAATGAATTTGAAACAAGAAGAATTGAAAAGCGCTAAGAAGAAGGAAAAAAAGCTTGGACATATAGATATTGGCGAAGGGTATGATAACCTGGCAAGACTTTATCAGGAAGGATTTCATATTTGTAATCTGCATTATGGCAGTGTAAGGAAAGATGGAGATTGCCTGTTCTGCCTCTCATTTTTAAATAAAAAGTAAGTGCAGCTTCCTTTTCAGGAGGCTTTTCTTATGACTAGGACGAGTAAGTAATCTCAAGAAAGGGAAATTTACATGGTATATTTGCACGATGATGAAAGGCTGGATTATTTGTTAGCGGAAGATTTGCGCATCATTCAAAGTCCTTCAGTTTTTGCATTTTCTCTCGATGCAGTTCTTCTCGCAAAATTTGTGTATGTCCCGATCCAAAAAGGGAATTTGATTGACCTTTGTACAGGAAACGGGGTGATTCCACTTTTATTAAGCACAAGAACAAAAGGAACGATCACAGGAGTGGAAATACAAAAGCGGCTGTTTGATATGGCTGTCAGATCTGTCCAATATAATCACCTTGAACATCAAATAAAGATCATTCACGGCGACATTTTGGACATGCCGAAACAGCTTGGGTATGGGAAGTTCGATGTTGTAACATGCAATCCCCCTTATTTCAAAACGCCGGGACAAGAAGAGTTAAATAAAAACGAATATTTTGCGATTGCAAGGCATGAAATATTATGCACTCTTGAAGATGCTATACGTGTAAGCAGCCAATTGGTAAGGCCGGGGGGAAAAGTTGCCTTTGTCCATCGTCCAGGACGATTTTTAGAAATGATCGAACTCATGAAAAAATATCGAGTGGAACCGAAAAGAATTCGCTTTGTATATCCAAAGCTTGGAAAGGAAGCAAATACTTTATTAGTAGAAGGAATAAAAGATGGGAATCCTGATTTAAAAATTCTACCCCCATTGATCGTTTACGATGATCAAAACAATTATACGGATGAAGTTCAAAAAATATTGTACGGGTAAATAAAATGTGACCAAAGCGGAATGTATAAATTATGGTGGTGAATAGGGATGTGGCAGCAAAAAAGCTATGCGGAAGATGTAGAGAAGGGCGCACTATATTTAGTGCCGACGCCGATCGGAAATTTAGAAGATATGACGTTCCGTTCAATCCGTGTGTTAAAAGAGTGTGACGTTATTGCAGCGGAGGACACGAGACAAACGAAAAAATTATGTCATTATTATCATATTGATACAAACATCATCAGCTATCATGAACATAATAAAAATTCGAGCGGAAGACAGATCATGAAAATGATTGAAGAAGGGAAAAAAGTTGCACTTGTCAGCGATGCCGGCATGCCAACCATTTCTGATCCAGGAAGTGAGCTTGTTCAGCTAGTTTTAGACCATCATTATCCGGTTATACCGCTTCCGGGGGCTAATGCTGCATTAACGGCATTGATCGCTTCAGGAATTGCGCCTCAGCCTTTTTATTTTTTTGGATTTTTACATCACAAGAAAAAAGAAAAGAAAAAACAATTGGAGCAATTAAAAAATAAGAAAGAAACCATTATCCTTTATGAATCTCCTCATCGACTCGTTGAAACGTTAAAGGATATTCATGAATTTTTTGGCAATAGGAAAATAGCTGTTGCTCGAGAGTTAACAAAAATGTATGAGGAGTTTGTGAGGGGGACAGTTGATGAACTATTAGATTGGGCGGAAAATCATGAAATCAAAGGGGAGTTTTGTTTAATCATTGAAGGCAGTCAAGAAAATACTCCCGATGATAACAAAGAAACATGGTGGAGTAAATGGACGATTAAAGAACATGTTGAACATTATATAGAAAAAGGCTATCCATCAAAAGAAGCGATAAAATTGGCCGCATTGGATCGAAATTTGCCAAAACGGGAAGTGTATCAGGAGTATCATTTGAAATAAAAGTCCCTGAATAGTAGGGACTTTTAACTTTTTATTTAGAAGATTCCAAAATGGTTTGGATTTCTTTTAAAATTTGCTCTGCACCTTCGCGGCTAAGAACAATTTTTCCGCCTGCAAGCTGGAAGTTATCATCAGAAACTTCTCCAGTTACTTGACAAGTCATGCTAGGCTTATATTTTTTCAAAATGATGCGGTCGTCATCCACATAAATTTCTAAAGCATCTTTTTCAGCAATTCCTAATGTTCTGCGCAATTCAATCGGAATAACTACGCGTCCCAACTCATCAACTTTACGAACAATTCCAGTAGATTTCATAAAATTTGTCTCCTCCCATTTGTAAAATAAAGATTTATCGCCTATATACTCCCTTTTTCGCCATTATTCGACATTTGCGATTGTCAATTAATAGAATAACAGTTTTTCCAATAAACGTCAATCCTTTTGATTCGAAATACTGTTCAATTTAAATAACTGTGTAAATCTTATAAGATGATGAAAGATTATGTATATTTTCTTGATAAAACAGGCTATGATGGTATCATAGAATATGTAATCAATGCTTGGTTTTGTCGCTCTCGTCCAACTGACGAGAGCTTTTCTGTAATGTAGTGGCAAAGGAGGATTAATATTGTGGAAAACAGAAAAAAAACATTTTATTTAACGACGCCCATTTACTATCCGAGCGATAAATTACATATCGGTCATGCGTATACAACGGTAGCCGGCGATGCCATGTCGAGATATAAACGCCTTCGCGGTTATGATGTCATGTATTTAACGGGAACTGACGAGCATGGGCAAAAAATCCAGCGAAAAGCGGAGGAAAAAGGAGTATCTCCTAAAAAGTATGTTGATGATATTGTTTCAGGGATTAAAGAATTATGGAAAAAATTAGATATTTCCTATGATGATTTTATAAGAACGACTGAAGAGCGACATAAGAAGGTAGTAGAAAAAATTTTCGACCGTCTAGTAAAGCAGGGAGATATTTATTTAGATGAGTATGAAGGATGGTACTGTACGCCTTGTGAATCGTTTTTTACAGAAAGACAGCTAGTGGACGGAAATTGCCCTGATTGCGGCCGCCCTGTTGAGAAGGTAAAAGAAGAGTCTTATTTCTTTAAAATGAGCAAATATGTCGACAGGCTTCTGCAATTTTATGAAGAAAATCCAGAGTTTATTCAGCCGGAATCAAGAAAAAACGAAATGATCAATAACTTTATAAAGCCTGGGCTGGAAGATTTGGCGGTATCCCGGACGACTTTTGACTGGGGCATTAAAGTTCCTGGTAATCCAAAACATGTTATTTATGTTTGGATTGACGCATTGACAAACTATATTACGGCGCTCGGCTACGGAACCGAGAATGAAGAAAAATTTAAAAAATATTGGCCTGCAGATGTTCATTTAGTAGGGAAAGAGATTGTCCGCTTTCACACGATATACTGGCCGATTATGCTCATGGCGCTTGATCTGCCTCTTCCTAAAAAAGTGTTTGGACATGGATGGCTGTTAATGAAGGACGGAAAAATGTCTAAATCAAAAGGAAATGTTGTGGATCCAGTTACATTGATTGACCGTTATGGGCTTGATGCTTTGCGCTATTATTTGCTGCGTGAAGTTCCGTTTGGAGCGGACGGAGTATTTACTCCTGAAGGCTTTGTGGAGCGCATTAACTATGATTTAGCTAATGACTTAGGAAACTTACTAAACCGAACGGTGGCCATGATCGATAAATATTTTGACGGCATTGTAAAAAAAGAACAAGCGGATGAAACGCCTTACGATGAGGCTCTTCGCACATTCAGAACCGAAACAGTTAAAAAGTACGAAGAAGCCATGGATAAAATGGAGTTTTCCGTTGCGCTGACAGCCCTATGGCAATTTATTGGCCGGACAAATAAATACATTGATGAGACGGAGCCTTGGGTACTGGCAAAAGACGAGTCAAAAAGAAATCAGCTTGCATCCGTCATGTATCATTTGGCTGAGTCGCTTCGACATATAGCCGTTTTATTAAAACCATTTTTAACAAAAACACCGGATAAAATTTTTGCGCAAATAGGTGTAGAGGACGATCATTTGAAAAATTGGGAATCCATTCATAAGTTTGGGCAGCTGGAAGAGGTTCGGGTGCAAAAAGGAGAGCCGCTGTTTCCGCGTTTAGATATTGAACAGGAAGTGAACTATATAAAAGAGCAGATGAAAGGATCGGCACCTGAGGCTAAAAAAGAAACAGCAGATGATGAGAATGAAATTACAATTGATGATTTTATGAAAGTGGATTTACGCGTGGCGGAGGTTATTCAAGCGGAGAGAGTAGAAAAAGCAGACAAGCTGTTAAAACTTCAGTTGGATTTAGGATCTGAAAAACGCCAAGTTGTTTCTGGAATTGCTAAATATTATCAGCCTGAACAATTAATCGGCAAAAAAGTTATTTGTGCAATAAATTTAAAACCGGTAAAATTGCGTGGAGAATTGTCGCAAGGAATGATTTTGGCAGGGGAAGAAAACGGAACCTTGTCGCTTGCTACCGTCGATTCAGATTTACCGAATGGAACGAAAATCAAATAAATTTGTCGAAGAATGTTTTTTTGGGGTGTTTCACGTGGAACACCTCTTTCCCTTTTATCGAAAAAGGGAAAAAATGATTGGAAAGGATGTCAAAATATGCTGTTTGATACTCATGCACATTTAAATGCGGTGCAATTTGAGGAGGATTTAAACGAAGTAATTGACCGGGCACTTCAAGAAAAAGTGGAAACTATCGTTGTTGTCGGCTTTGACCGCGAAACAATTCCAAAGGCTATAGAGCTTTCTGAAAGGTATGACTTTATATATGCAGCTGTCGGCTGGCATCCGGTTGATGCCATTGATATGACGGATCACGATTTAGATTGGTTAAGAGAGCTTTCCAGCCATCCGAAAGTTGTCGCACTAGGTGAAATGGGCCTGGATTATCATTGGGATAAATCACCTAAGGATGTGCAAAAAGAAGTGTTTCGCAAGCAAATTGCATTAGCAAAGGAAGTACAGCTGCCGATCATTATTCATAACAGAGAAGCAACTGCAGACATTGTTCAAATATTAAAAGAGGAAAATGCGAAGGAAGTAGGCGGAGTCATGCATTGCTTTTCCGGAAGCTTAGAGGTTGCCAAGCAATGTATGGACATGAATTTCTATATTTCGTTCGGCGGTCCTGTTACATTTAAAAATGCAAAAAAACCAAAAGAAGTAGCTGCGGAAATTCCATTGGACCGATTATTAATTGAAACCGATTGTCCTTATTTAACCCCTCATCCATTCCGTGGCAAACGGAATGAACCAAGCTATGTCAAATATATCGCAGAAAAAATTGCAGAGCTGAAAGGACTCACCTTTGAAGAAATAGCAAAAATTACAACCAGAAATGGAAAAAAATTATTCGGCATTTCATGATAAAGATTTCTGTCGAAGCTTGTTCAAGCTTGTCTGAAAAAAGAATGATTCAAAAAAGTTCTACACGTCTTCTTTTCCTCATAGGATAAACGTGTCGAGAAGTCTTTCTTCACTTTTTGTTCAAACTTCAAGATAATAGTTACAAAAAACGAGAAAAGTGCAGGAGGGTTGACAGGTTTAAAAATACTCTATATAATCTCACGGAGGAGAAGGAGGCGTTTTCGTGATTGAAAACATGAAAAATATGGTATCCAACCTTTCCAAGAGAAAAAAGTATGTCCTTTCTGCAGTCGGTGTATGTTTAATTGGCACAGGAGCAACGTATGGGGGCTATGAAGGAACAAAAGATACTGTTAGAGTCACTATTGATGGGAAAACAGAGGAAGTAAGGACCCATGCAGACCAAGTCAGTGATCTTTTGAAAGAATTAGATATAAAATTACAAGCTAATGATTATATTTCTCATGCGAAACATCGGGACATTCAAGACAACATGAATATAGTGATAAAATATGCCAAACCTGTCCAGCTGATTGTAGACAATGAGCGAAGGAAGATTTTCACAACTGCTGATACGGTAGAAGATGTTTTAAGGCAGCAAAAAATTTCCATTACCGAAAAAGATGAAGTTCTACCAGCATTAGATGCAAAAATTGAAAAAAACATGGAACTAAAGGTGAATAAAGCGCATCTTATCACTTTAAATATTGGTGGGAAAAACCAACAGATTTGGTCTACTTCGACTACTGTCGCTGACTTTTTAAAGGAACATAACGTAAAATTGAATCCAATGGATAAAGTAAAGCCTGGGCTAACAACAGTGTTAAATAAAAACACAAATGTAGAAATTACCAGAGTAGAAAAAGTCACCGATGTAGTGGAAGAACCAATTGTATTTAAAATCGTTCAACGTACAGATAAAAATTTAGCTGAAGGAACGAAAAAAGTGATTCAAGAAGGCGAAAAAGGAACACGCCAAAAACAGTTTGAAGTCATTTTGGAAAATGGAAAAGAAATTTCCCGTAAGCTTATAAAAACTGTAACAACGAAGGAAAGCAAAGATAAAATTGTTGTTGTCGGGACAAAAGCTTCTTCGCAGCCTGCACTAGCTTCAAGAGGAACTGGCAGCAAGTCTAAAGAATTTTATGTGACGGCTACTGCATATACAGCATCCTGCAATGGCTGTTCAGGCACAACAGCAACAGGGTACAATTTGCGCTCAAATCCAAATGCAAAGGTAATCGCAGTTGATCCGTCTGTCATTCCGCTCGGATCAAAGGTGTATGTTGAAGGATACGGATATGCAGTTGCCGCCGATACTGGTTCAGCAATTTCCGGAAATAAAATTGACGTATTTTTCCCAAATAAGTCTCAAGCATATCAATGGGGTCGAAAAAAGGTCAAAATAAGGGTTTTACGTTAACTTTATCGAGTGCTGTTTTGACAGAGGGTTTCGACCCTCTGTTTTTTTACGTTATAATTGGAAATCAGTAGCCTTTTATACAATTTGACGACAAATATTACAAAAAGGTTTCAAGTTTTGGAGGAAAAAATGAAAAAAAAAATAAAAGAAATTATTATCGTTGAAGGTAAAGATGATACGCTGGCAATAAAAAGAGCAGTGGATGCCGATACGATTGAAACGAACGGCTCTGCCATTAATCAATCGATTATTGAACAAATACGCCTTGCCCAAAACACGCGGGGAGTTATTATTTTTACGGATCCTGACGCTCCGGGAGAAAAAATTCGCAAAACAATAGCTGAACATGTTCCTGGATGCAAACATGCCTTTTTGCCACGCAATGAGGCCAGAGCAAAAAACGGGAGAGGAATTGGCGTTGAGCATGCCAGCGCAGAATCTATTCGGAAAGCGCTGCGTTCGGTGAGAGAGGAAATGAACGAATGGAAAAGCAGCATTTCCATGTTAGATTTGATTTTTTATGGTTTAATTGGCGGCCCAACGGCAAAAAAGCGGAGGGAAAAGCTTGGAGAGCGGCTAAAAATCGGCTATGCTAACGGAAAACAGCTAATGAAACGCTTGGCAATGTTTCATATTACGAAAGAAGCGTTTTTGGAGGCAATTGAGGCGATCTTAAAGGAGGAAGAGGCAGATGGAAAAAGAAATAGCAACGTTAAGCCGAACGAAACAAATTCTTGAAAAATACAGCTTTTCTTTTAAAAAAAGCCTAGGGCAAAACTTTATTGTGGAACCGAACATATTGCATCGAATGATTGAGCGTGCAGGTGTAACAGAAGAAACAGGAGTCATCGAAATAGGTCCAGGGATCGGCGCATTAACAGAACAATTGGCAAAAAATGCTAAGAAAGTTATTGCCTTTGAAGTCGATGGCAGACTGCTTCCGATTCTTGAAGAAAATTTAGCTCCATATTCAAATATCGAAATCATTTATCAAGATGTATTAAAGGCAAACCTCCACGAAATCATTGAAAAAAAATTGAACAATTGCCGTGAAGTCATGGTAGTCGCCAATTTGCCATACTATATCACCACGCCGATCATTATGAAGCTTTTGGAAAACCGTTTGCCACTAAAAGCGATCGTCGTCATGCTTCAAAAAGAGGTAGCAGAACGAATGGCTGCCAAACCGTCAACAAAAGATTACGGCTCATTATCCATTGCCGTCCAATATTACACTGAAGCGAAAACGGTTATGTCGGTGCCGAAGACAGTATTCATTCCTCAGCCAAACGTGGATTCGTCTGTCATTCGCCTCGATTTGCGTCCAGAACCGCTTATTCATGTCAAAAATGAAGCATTTTTCTTTCAAGTAGTAAAAGCAAGTTTTGCTCAAAGAAGAAAAACGTTATTGAACAATTTACTCAACAACTTACCCAATGGGAAGGCGAATAAAAACATAATTGAAGAATGTTTGACATCAGCAGGAATCGATGGAAAGCGCAGGGGGGAATCATTGACCATTGAAGAATTTGCTTTATTGAGCGACAGACTTTACGAAATATTTAAATAGGGTAAATCACCATTTTGAAAAGCAAGACATACGTTAAAGAAGAAAAGAAAACTATTCCCGTTCGGAGTGAACATTATGCTAATAAAGCCGGGGATGATAGTGGCCAGAAAGTCTTATCAGTGCGATTTGCTTTTTCGGATCTTAGAAATAAAAAAGGATCATACTGGCCGTCTGATTGCCCTTATTTCAGGACAGGACGTCCGTTTAATTGCTGATGCCCCGTATGACGACTTAGTCATCATGAATAAAGAAGAACAAAAAATACGTGAAAAACAAGAAAGGGAAAAAATAGAAAATACGCTTTATCTCCTGAAGCAAGATTATGATCTATCTCGTGAAAAACAAGAATTTTACGCTTCGTCCGAATTTGAATATCAAAATGAATGTTTTCATATTCCAGGCAGAGTATTACATGTAGATGGCGACCCCAATTATTTGGAAAAATGCTTAAATTTATACGAAAAAATTGGTGTTCCTGTTCACGGCATACATTTAAAAGAAAACGAAATGGCTGATCATATTGATGAGCTTTTAGAAAAATATCGGCCGGATATACTAGTCATTACTGGACATGATTCTTATTCGAAGCATAAAGGGACAATATTGGATTTGAATGCTTACCGACACTCGAAGGATTTTATTAAAACGGTCAGGAAGGCGCGGAAAAAAATTCCCGGGCTTGATCAGCTGATTATTTTTGCCGGTGCATGCCAATCTCATTTTGAGTCATTAATAAGAGCTGGGGCCAATTTTGCAAGTTCACCGTCAAGAGTGAACATTCATGCTTTAGATCCTGTGTATATTGTTTCTAAAATCAGCTTTACTCCTTTTGTAGAACGTATTAATGTTTGGGATGTACTTCGAAACACCTTGTCGCGGGAAAAAGGATTAGGAGGCATTGAAACAAAGGGCGTCATGCGGTCAGGTTTACCATTTAACCGATATATTGAGGAAGCAGGTCAAAACGAATAAACGTTTGGACTGCTTTTTTTTTTTTGGATAAATCCATATAATTTTTGCAAAAACGGGAAAACTATGACAAGTATTAGAGAAATTTGTTGAAAAGAAAACGTTGACACAGATGTTTAAAGGCTGTTATAATAAAAAATTTATTTGACTTATTAGTCGATTCTGTGTATAATGAACTTTGTGAGGTGGTTCCAATGGCAAAAACGTTATCCGATATTAAACAAGCTCTCGATTCTAATCTAGGCCGTCGATTAACATTAAAAGCGAATGGCGGACGTAGAAAAACAATTGAACGTTCAGGCGTTTTAGCCGAGACGTATCCATCGGTTTTTGTGATTGAACTTGACCAGGAAGAAAATGCTTTTGAACGCGTTTCATACAGCTATGCAGATGTGTTAACGGAAACAGTCCAAATTACTTTTATAGATGAAAACAACAATGTTGCAATGGGCGGGCAGTAAACGAAATTTGTTTGCTGCTTTTATTTTTTTCTCTGGCATTTTTTTAAAAGCATAAATCAAGCTTTTCGCTTGAAACTAACAGTAAGCGGATAAAATCCGCGGGAATGTCTGTTTTTATTTAAGGGGGAGTCAAAGAATGGCTAGACGCCGAGGCATTATGTCAGAAAGCTTTAAGTATGAATTGGCTAAGGAATTGGGCTTTTATGAAACGGTCAAAAATGAAGGATGGGGAGCCATTCGGGCTCGTGATGCCGGAAACATGGTAAAACGGGCGATCGAGATTGCAGAAGAGCAATTGGCTAAGCAAAACGGCAAAACTTTTTAAAAGCAGACATTCGGGTGGCCGGCTCATAGTTTGGGCCGGCATTTTTTTGTGTTTTCAATGGACGGATTTTGTCGAATTATGCTATTATATCCCTATTTATGGTACAATGTGAATACATTTTGTCAGAACGAAAAAGTAGGTGAATGTATTTGCGAGTATTGGAAAAAGCTCCGGCAAAAATTAATTTATCTTTAGATGTTTTACATAAAAGATCTGACGGATACCATGAAGTGAATATGGTCATGACGACCATAGATCTAGCTGATCGAATCGAGCTGAAGCTTCTTGATGAAAATAAAATACGTATCATATCGCATAATCGATTTGTGCCAGATGATGATCGGAATTTAGCTTACCAAGCGGCACAGCTTTTAAAGGACCGTTTCGGGATTCAAAAGGGTGTGGCAATCACGATTTCAAAGTGCATCCCTGTTGCTGCGGGCCTTGCAGGAGGGAGCAGTGATGCAGCAGCAACGTTAAGGGGATTAAATAAACTATGGAATTTGGATCTTTCCCTTGATGATCTTGCGAAACTTGGAGCAGAAATTGGTTCAGATGTTTCTTTTTGTGTTTACGGAGGCACAGCTGTGGCGACCGGAAGAGGCGAAAAAATTGAGCTGATTGATCCTCCTCCGCATTGCTGGGTCGTGTTGGCGAAGCCTGATATCGGTGTGTCCACTGCTGAAATTTACCGACATTTAAAGATAAATGACATTGAGCATCCTGATGTTAGTGGAATGGTCAAAGCGATAAAGGATCAAAATTATCAAGAAATCTGTGCGAAGCTTGGAAATGTCCTTGAGTCGGTCACAATGAAGATGTATCCGGAAGTTGCTTTGATTAAAGAACAAATGAAACGTTTTGGAGCTGATGCTGTTTTAATGAGCGGAAGCGGACCGACAGTATATGGACTTGTTCAACACGAGTCGAGGCTTCATCGTGTTTATAACGGCTTGAGGGGATTTTGCGATCAAGTGTATGCAGTCAGAATGCTTGGGGATCGGATAGCCCTTGATTAAATGCGAATATTAAGTTATATTTACTTTAAAAACATTCGGAATTTGGAGGTTCGTCTATGAAATTTAGACGCAGTGGGAGACTTGTCGATATGACACACTATTTGCTTCATCATCCACATGCGCTCATCCCATTAACTTTTTTCTCTGAACGGTACGAATCAGCTAAATCCTCCATTAGCGAGGATTTAGTGATCATAAAGCAAACCTTTGAGCAACAAGGGATCGGAACTTTAATCACAACCCCAGGCGCAGCTGGCGGTGTCAAATTTATTCCGAAGGTGACGAGGGACGAAGCAAATGGAATTATTCAAAGACTGTGCGAGAAAGTCTCAGACCCCAGCCGGCTTTTGCCTGGAGGTTATTTATATTTAACAGATTTACTGGGAAATCCAAAAATGATGAATCAAATCGGGCGTTTATTTGCTTCGGTTTTTGCGAATCGTACAATTGATGTCGTCATGACTGTAGCTACGAAAGGAATCCCAATTGCTTATGCAGTTGCCAGCTATTTGGATGTTCCCTTTGTCATCGTTCGCCGTGACAATAAAGTGACAGAAGGGCCGATGGTAAGCATTAATTATGTTTCAGGCTCTTCGAAAAGAATCCAAACTATGACGCTTGCAAAGAGGAGCTTAAAAGAAGGATCGAATGTGTTAATTGTTGACGACTTTATGAAGGCCGGAGGAACGATCAACGGCATGATCAGCATGCTGTCTGAATTTGGCGCAAATGTTTCAGGAATTGGGGTTCTTGTGGAATCAGAAAGCGTGGATGAACGGCTTGTAAATGAATATATTTCCATTTTAAAACTTTCCGATATGAATGAAAAGGAACGATCCATACAAGTTAGTAAAGGAAATTATTTCGATTTCCTCTAGCATAAAAATAATGAATCGTAAGGGAGTGTTTCAAAATGAAAGTCGTTTCAACAAAAAAGGCTCCGGCTGCAATCGGACCATACTCTCAAGGAATTATTGTGAATAACATGTTTTATAGCTCTGGACAAATTCCTTTAACCCCTGAAGGAAACTTGGTACAAGGAGATATTAAAGAACAGACTCACCAAGTTTTCGCGAATTTAAAGGGTGTATTGGAAGAAGCAGGCGCTTCGTTGGAAACTGTCGTCAAAGTAACCGCATTTTTAAAAGATATGAACGATTTCGCTGCTTTTAATGAAGTATATGGGGAATATTTTCAAACGCATAAGCCTGCTCGGTCATGTGTGGAAGTTGCAAGACTTCCGAAAGATGTCCTCGTTGAAATTGAAGTGATTGCTTTAGTTAAATAAAAGGTTGATTGTTCAGGATCCGTTTTGCGAATCGGATCCTTTTTTATTTTTTTATTTTTCCCAAAAATTTTTTGTGTGAAAAGAAGGAAAATTTAAAAATCCGTTGAATTGTTGAATTATGGTTACTAAAGTTTTTGCGAAGAAAAAGGTGGTGAACAGGATGGAAGTGACAGATGTAAGATTGCGCCGCGTCAATACAGAAGGTCGGATGAGAGCGATTGCGTCCATAACATTGGATAATGAATTTGTCGTCCACGATATACGTGTAATTGACGGAAATAACGGCCTTTTTGTAGCAATGCCTAGTAAACGTACACCGGATGGAGAGTTTCGAGACATTGCACATCCTATTAATTCAAATACTCGCGGTAAAATTCAAGACGCTGTTCTAGCTGAATATCACCGTTTAGGTGAGACGGAAGATTTTGAATATGAAGAAGCAGGGGCTTCATAAAAATATGATGTAAAAGAAGGGGCTTAAAGCATTCAGCTTAAGACCCTTTCTTTTTTAAAGGATCTGTTCACTAATACGATTTAGTAAACGTTTGCAAAAGAATAGATGGCCTCCTTTGTTTTTCTTACATACTCAATTGTTATGCAGCTATTGATCATCAAGTCTGATGGTTGTATAGGAAATGGTATTTGTTTCAAAAATTAATGTTCATACATCGGCATTTGAAAAAATGCAGAGCTGTAAATCGTAAATCAACTTCGTTGAACAACAATGCATCCAAGTATAACCTTCTACGTTCAGCCACCGTCAGAAAATCTGGTTCATCGAAAGGAAGCAATCGAATGAATCAAAAAAACTTTAGGCAATGTTGTTCTGCTGAAATGAATTTTTTTTTGTGTTAAGGCCTCCAATCAGGCGTTCTTTTCCTTCTTGTTTTTTCGTCAAAGTATCAAAACCGGCCTTTAGAGAAGAGGGAAGAAGCATAAAATTTAGGGCTTCCTCGTAGATTTTTAATAAAATTCCTATCCTATTTCTGTACCTTTTTCGAGAAAAATAGAGTGAAACGGAAATTTACGGAATCACACAAGATTTCTTGAAATAGAACATTATTTAAGATAAGATTTTTATGGATAAAAAGGGTATTGGAGGCCTATAAATGGAGAAATGTTTTGCAGTCATCTTAGCAGCCGGGCAAGGAACAAGAATGAAATCAAAGCTCTATAAAGTGCTGCATCCTGTTTGCGGTAAACCTATGGTACAGCATGTGATAGACAATGTTTCCAAGCTTCAAGTTGACGAAATCATTACCGTCGTCGGTCATGGTGCGGAAAAAGTAAAATCAGAGCTCGGCGAACAGACATTGTATGTTTTGCAGGAGCAGCAGCTTGGAACTGCTCACGCTGTTTTGCAGGCGGCTCAATATCTTGAGGGGAAAGAAGGAACGACAATTGTTGTTTGTGGCGATACGCCGCTGATCACCAGCGAGACGTTTGAAAAATTGTTAAAGCATCATCTGGAAACGAAAGCAAAAGCCACCATTCTGACAGCAGAAGCGGATGATCCGACTGGATATGGACGAGTGATCCGCAATGAAGAAGGGCTGGTTGAAAAAATAGTTGAGCATAAAGATGCTACAGAAAGTGAACGTCTTGTGACAGAAATTAATACGGGAACTTATTGCTTTGATAACGCTTCCTTATTTGAAGCTTTAAAGCATGTCAATAATGACAATGCGCAAGGCGAATATTATTTGCCGGATGTAATTGAGATTTTGAAGGAAAAAGGCGAAATCATTTCAGCGTTTCAAACAGATTCTTTTGAAGAAACGTTAGGGGTAAACGACCGCATAGCGCTTTCGCAAGCGGAGCTTATTATGAAAAGGCGAATCAATCAAAAGCATATGAAAAACGGAGTTACAATTGTCGATCCTGATAATACATATATATCAGTAGATGCAGAGATCGGACAAGATACTGTCATTTATCCGGGTACAGTCATTATCGGTAAAACGGTCATCGGAGAGGAATGTGAAATCGGTCCCAACTCCGAAATTAAAGATTGCCAAATTGGCCATAATACGAACATCCGTCATTCTGTTGTTCATGACAGTCAGATCGGAAATCAGGTTAACATCGGTCCGTTCGCACACATTCGCCCAGCCTCCGTTATTGACGATGGAGTAAAAATTGGGAATTTTGTCGAAGTCAAAAAATCTAAAATTGGAAAAGAATCGAAAGCATCCCATTTAAGCTATATTGGAGATGCAGAAGTTGGGAATGGGGTGAATCTTGGCTGCGGTTCGATAACAGTTAACTATGACGGGAAAAATAAATATTTAACGAAAATCGAAGACGGAGCCTTTATTGGATGTAATTCAAACCTTATTGCGCCGGTTACGATTGGCGAAGGAGCATATGTAGCAGCCGGATCAACTATTACAGATGACGTCCCTGGCAGCGCATTATCGATCGCAAGGGCTCGTCAAGTGAATAAAGAGAGATACGTCATCGAAAAAATGAATGGTAAAAAATCGTAATTTGGAGGGTCCCTTTACAATGACAAAAAATCGTTATAAAGACGAAAATTTAAAAATCTTTTCTTTAAACTCAAACGCAGCCCTTGCCAGGGAGATCGCGGATATAGTAGGAGTCGATTTGGGAAAAAGTTCGGTTACGAGATTTAGTGACGGGGAGATTCAAATTAATATTGAAGAAAGCATTCGCGGCTGCGATGTATACGTGATCCAATCGACAAGTGATCCAGTCAATGAGCATTTAATGGAATTGCTCATTATGATTGATGCGCTTAAACGTGCATCTGCCAAAACCATTAATATTGTTATGCCATACTATGGTTATGCGCGGCAGGATCGGAAAGCACGTGCAAGAGAACCTATTACTGCTAAGCTTGTTGCGAATTTATTGGAAACTGCAGGCGCGACAAGGATGATTACTCTTGATTTGCATGCTCCGCAAATCCAAGGTTTCTTTGACATTCCTATCGATCACTTAATGGGAGTGCCGATTTTAGCAGATTATTTCTTGGAAAAACGCTTTGATGATATTGTCATTGTTTCTCCTGATCATGGCGGTGTGACGAGAACACGAAAAATGGCAGATCGGCTGAAGGCGCCAATTGCCATAATCGATAAGCGCCGTCCTAAGCCAAATATGGTTGAAGTTATGAACATTGTTGGGAATGTCGAAGGCAAAACAGCCATTTTAATTGATGATATCATCGATACAGCAGGAACGATTACGCTTGCGGCAAATGCTCTAGTAGAGCATGGGGCAAGGGAAGTTTATGCCTGCTGTACACATCCGGTGTTGTCTGGACCTGCGATAGAACGAATTCAAAACTCGAAGATTAAAGAGTTAGTCGTAACGAATTCAATCGCTTTGCCGGAAGAGAAAAAAATTGAAAAGCTGATTCAGCTTTCTGTCGCTCCATTGCTAAGTGAAGCGATCATCCGTGTTCATGAAAAACAATCGGTCAGCGTGCTTTTTGACTAATATTTTGTCTTTGACTTTTAAACGATTTTAGCAGATTATAATATTATAGGGATCTTCCTTGCGAGTTGTGAGTTGATTATTTCTTTCATTAGCATGTTTAGACTTTGTGATGATGGGAAACCAATAGTAGTAAGAAGGCTTTTTTCGAATTGAGTTGTTAGAAAAAAAGTCTGAAAGAAAGGGGATTACCATGACAGCAGTCATACATGCAAAAGAAAGAAAATCATTTACCAATTCGTCAAGAAGAAAAGCTAGAAAGCAAGGACAAATTCCTGCCGTAATTTACGGAAAAAAACAAGAGAACAAAGCGATTTTAGTGAGCGAATCGGAATTGTTAAAAATTTTGCGCGAACAAGGGCGCAATGCGATGTTGAACATTCAGCTTGACGGCGAAAACCATCAAGCCCTCCTGTACGAACTGCAGCATGACCCAATGAAAAACACGATTATACATGCGGATTTTTATGTTGTCGATATGGATGATGAAGTAGATATCGAAGTACCAATTGTCTTAATTGGAGAAGCAAAAGGAGTAAGAGAGGGCGGTGTGCTGCAGCAGACAACACATGAGGTGGAAGTGAGAGCGAAACCTGCTCATATTCCTTCGGCGATTGAAGTCGATGTAACAAATTTAGAAATAGATGATACAATCCATATACAAGATATTCAAACAGATGGACAGTTTAAAATTTTAGATGAGCCTGAAACGGTTGTGGCAACCATCCTGCCGCCGGAAAATGAAGACTTGGATACGGCTGATGAGCAAAAAAGTGAAGAGAAGGAAGACGGAGCTGTAGAAGAATAAATTAGGCGTAACCTATTTTGGTTACGTCTTTTATGCTATTAATTGTCATCTCACTATCATAAAAAATTGGGGGACATTTCATGAAAGTAATAGCAGGGCTTGGGAATCCTGGAAAAAAATATGAACAAACTAGACATAACGTTGGGTTTATGGTAATTGATGAATTATCAAAGCGTTTAAACATATCTTTAAATGAAAGCAAATTTAACGGAATATACGGTATCGGTCATTTTTCAAATGAAAAGATATTATTGATAAAACCGCTTACATTTATGAATTTATCGGGTGAATGCATTCGTCCTTTACTGAATTATTACAATGTCCCAACTGAACAGTTGGTTGTAATATATGACGATTTAGATTTGCCTGTAGGCAAGATTCGCCTTAGAATGAAAGGGAGTGCTGGTGGTCACAACGGAATGAAATCTATCATTCAGCATTTAGGTTCGGAAGATTTTAAACGGATTCGAATTGGGATTGGCCGTCCGAAACACGCGATGGATATCGTCGACTATGTATTAGGAAAATTTACAGAAGAAGAAATGCACCATATTCAACATTCCGTTGATCGATCGGCTAGTGCATGTGAAAAATGGATACACACGCCATTCTTAGAAGTCATGAACGAATACAATTAACAAACGTATAAAAATGGCTCCTGCCGTTCATAATAATCATAAAACCTTTCATTCCACAAGTGCAGGAGGTTGGAGGATGCCGCTTCATTATTATTGCCGCCATTGCGGCGTCAAAATTGGTAGCGTTGAAAAATCTGTTTTTAGCATCGATTTAGGATTTCATCATTTAACGAATGAAGAGCGGAAAGAAATGATCGAGTATCTTCCAAACGGTGATATTCATGTCAAAAGTATTTGTGAAGATTGTCAGGAGGCGCTAGAGCGAAATCCCGATTTTCATCAATATGAAAATTTTATACAGTAAAAGCTTTGGAAACTTGATTTCAAAATTTCCAAAGCATTTTTATATTTGTCGAGAGGAGGCTGGAGATTGGAAAGCCTGTATCAATTTTTTTATGCGCAAAACGACTTTCAAGCAGTTGTAGACGGTATAAAAGAAGGTTTGAAAGAACAAATGGTAGCCGGACTTTCTGGCTCAGCAAGGTCTGTATTTATTTCCGCTTTTTACAAAGATGTCAAACAACCGATGTTGGTTGTGACTCATAACCTTTATCAAGCTCAGATCATTTATGAAGATTTAAATAATTTACTAGGCGATTCTGTCTATTTGTATCCTGTAAATGAATTGATCGCATCTGAGATCGCAGTCGCAAGTCCAGAGCTAAAAGCACAAAGGATGGAAGTGTTGAATCGTTTATGTAAAGGTGAAAAAAGCATCGTTGTAGCCCCCGTTGCTGCATTAAGACGAATGCTCCCACCGAAAGAGTTATGGAAAAGCCATCAGCTTTCTATTTCTGTTGGAGGAACATTTGAATTAAACGAGAAGCTTCCGCATCTTCACTCAATGGGATATGAACGTGTTTCCATGGTGTCTGCTCCTGGGGAATTCAGCGTGCGCGGTGGAATTATTGATATTTATCCTTTAACGGAGGAACATCCTATTCGCATCGAACTATTTGATACGGAAGTAGATTCAATCCGAACGTTCAGTCTTGAAGACCAAAGATCGATTGAAATGATTCAAGAAGTGACAATCGGACCGGCAGAGGAAATCATTTTAACGGACAGCCATTATGAAAAAGGAATGAAGCAGTTAGAAACGGCTTTATCAAACAGCTTAAAGAAATTGAAAAAAGATGAGCACAAAAATTTATTTATAGAAAATATCCGCTATGATCTGGAAAAATTGCAAAATAGGCAGAAGGATCAGGAGTTCTTTAAATATTTTTCATTCTTTTATGACAAACCTGCTAGTTTGCTAGATTATTTCCCTGCGGATACGGTTATTGTCATTGATGAAGTAAGCCGTGTGCATGAAATGGTTGATCATCTTGAGAATGAAGAAGGAGAATGGTTTACTTCTTTACTGGAACAAGGGAAAATTGTCCATGATGCGAAAGTGTCCCATAAATACTACCAGCTTATACGTGACACATCTTATCCAATTGTTTATTTATCACTGTTTTTGCGGCACGTCCCCTATACAAACCCGCAAAATTTGATGAACGTGTCTTGCAAGCAGATGCAAAATTTCCATGGACAAATGCACTTGTTGAAATCAGAAGTTGATCGCTGGATCAAGGCAAATTACACCGTAGTTTTTCTCGGTGCAAATGATGAACGGGCCAAAAGACTTGAACGGGTGCTTGGAGACTATGAGATTGAAGCAGTCATTTCTGATTCAAACCACATTCTGTCAAAGGGGCTGCACATTTTAAAAGGAGATTTACAGACAGGCTTTGAACTTCCTTTAGGACGACTTGCGGTCATAACGGAAGAAGAACTTTTCAAAAAGAGGGTAAAACGAAGACAGCAAAGGCAGAAGCTTTCAAATGCAGAAAGAATTAAAAGCTATTCTGAGCTTGAAGTGGGAGATTATGTCGTACATGTTAATCATGGGATTGGAAAATATCTTGGAATTGAAACTTTAGAAATTAACGGTATACACAAAGACTACCTGCACATTCGTTACCAAGGAAATGACAAACTGTATGTTCCAGTTGAACAAATTGATCAAGTTCAAAAATATGTGGGCACAGAAGGAAAAGAGCCGAAAATTTACAAATTAGGCGGAAACGAATGGAAAAGAGTCAAGAAAAAAGTGGAATCGTCTGTTCAAGATATTGCTGACGATTTAATTAAACTGTATGCTGAGCGGGAAGCAAGCAAAGGCTATGCGTTCAGCCCTGATTCGGAAATGCAAAGGGAGTTTGAAGCAACATTCCCTTATAAAGAAACAGAAGATCAGCTTCGTTCCATTCAAGAGGTGAAAAAGGATATGGAACGGGAGCGGCCGATGGATCGACTTCTTTGCGGAGATGTCGGATATGGGAAAACCGAGGTGGCGATTCGGGCTGCCTTCAAAGCGATTATGGATCAAAAACAAGTTGCCTTTCTTGTTCCGACAACCATTTTAGCGCAGCAGCATTACGAAACGATCAGGGATCGTTTTCAAGATTACCCAATTAACATTGGTGTATTAAGCCGCTTCCGGACGAGAAAAGAGCAGAATGAAACGATTAAAGGCTTGAAAAATGGAACGATCGATTTAGTCATTGGAACACATCGTTTGCTTTCCAAAGATGTTCAATTTAAAGATTTAGGCTTGTTGATTATTGATGAGGAGCAGCGATTTGGAGTTACACATAAAGAAAAAATAAAACAAATGAAAGCAAACATTGATGTGTTAACTTTGACGGCAACTCCGATTCCAAGAACACTCCACATGTCCATGATCGGCGTGCGTGATCTATCAATCATTGAAACTCCTCCAGAAAATCGCTTTCCTGTTCAAACATATGTAGCGGAATATAACCCAATACTTGTGAAAGAGGCGATCGAACGTGAATTAGCGCGAGGAGGTCAAGTATACGTTTTATATAACCGGGTTGAGGATATCGACCGGAAAGCCAATGAAATCTCTATGCTTGTTCCAGATGCAAGAGTAACCTTTGCACATGGAAAAATGTCTGAAAATGAGCTTGAATCGGTAATATTAAACTTTTTGGATGGCCAATATGACGTGCTTGTCAGCACAACTATTATTGAAACAGGTGTGGACATTCCGAATGTAAATACATTGATTGTTTATGACGCCGATAAAATGGGGCTTTCTCAGCTCTATCAATTGCGCGGGCGTGTCGGTCGTTCCAATCGTGTCGCTTACGCATATTTTACTTACCGGAAGGACAAAGTTTTATCAGAAGTTGCTGAAAAACGATTGCAGGCCATTAAAGAATTTACTGAATTAGGTTCAGGTTTTAAAATTGCGATGCGTGATTTGGCCATTCGGGGAGCCGGTAATTTGTTAGGTCCTCAACAGCATGGCTTCATTGATTCGGTAGGTTTTGATTTATATTCCCAAATGCTGAAGGAAGCGATCGAACAACGGAAAGGTGAACAGCCAAAAGAGACAAAAAGGGAAGTTGAAATTGAGCTTGAATTAGATGCCTACATTCCGCAGTCTTACATTGATGATGGAAAACAAAAGATTGACATGTACAAAAGGTTTAGAGGCATCGAAACGTTTGATGATTTACAGGAACTGCATGAAGAATTATTGGACAGATTTGGCGAGTATCCAAAGGAAGTAGACTTTTTGTTTAAAGTAGCGAAGCTAAAGTTATATGCACGGCAAGAAAAAGTCGAAGTCATTAAACAAACGAAAGATCTTATCACGATTCTTATTTCAGAGGAAGCAAGCAGCTCCTTTGACGGACAAAAATTGTTCGAGCTAACGGATGAATTCGGTCGCATAGTCGGGTTTGGCATGGAAGGGAAAAGGCTGAAATTAACATTGCAAATTCATAATTTAGAAACTGAAAAATGGCTGTCTATTTTAATGAAGCTGTTGGCAGGCTTAAAAGACGCAAAGAAAGAAGAAGTTTCTGCCGGCTAATATTGAAACAGGGTTAAAATGGAAATGCTGGCAATGGGTTTTTAAGCGGTGTTTGGAAAAAATTCGCTTTCATCATGTATATTACGTGGTTAGTGAAGGATACTAATTTCAACGATGGTGATTGTTCCAAAAATGGAAAAAGGGCAATCGCTACTTTACTAATCTTTAGATGAAAGTGAGGCAGCATAAGATGAAAGCAACTGGTATCGTTCGACGGATTGATGATTTAGGCCGTGTAGTCATTCCTAAAGAAATTCGAAGAACATTGCGTATCCGTGAAGGCGACCCATTAGAAATTTTCGTTGACCGAGATGGTGAAGTAATACTGAAAAAATACTCCCCAATCAGTGAATTGAGTGATTTTGCGAAAGAATATGCTGAAGCGTTATTCGATAGCTTAAACAGCCCCGTTCTCATATGTGATCGTGATGCTATTATTGCTGTTTCCGGAGTTTCGAAAAAAGAGTATTTGAATAAAAATATAAGCGAGCTGCTGGAACGGGTGATGGATGAACGGCAATCGGTTTTCATTTCAGAAGAAGAAGAAATTGAAATCGCTGATGGTGTAACAGAACAAGTAAAATCTTATTGCATTGGACCGATCATTGCAAACGGTGATCCTATCGGGGCTGTTGTCATATTTTCGAAAGAGCAGCCTTTAACAGAAGTAGAAAGTAAGGCAGTTGAGACAGCCGCTAGTTTTTTGGCAAGACAAATGGAACAATAAAGGGAATAATTACTTTTTTACTTCTTCCACAAGCAGACTGTCTCCAACACCACGTTAATAAAAGAGACCACAGAATTCACAACAGTTTCTGTGGTCTCTTCTTTATTTCCACTCTTCACGTATTTAACGAACGACGGCGCTACCTGTTTAAAACATCTTTCGGATGGAAAGCTACAACGTAAAACATGATTGTGTTGGATGGATTTATTTCCATCATTTTCAAAGTTCATCTATATGATATTTCGACACGGTTTGTTGAAGTTCTGTTTTTCCTCTTTAGGAACAGACTAAAACCTTTTGTTCCTCTAATTCACCTTCTTATTTTGGGGAATTTTTCTAAAATCCTGTCGATGAATTTGCCAAGAAAGCTCATCACTTCGAAGGGCGGACAGCCAATTCCCTTCACAATAGTCAACAGGATAGCAGGCATTTCATCGCTGTTAAATTTTATTGAGCGTGGCAAGGAGCAGAAAATAAACCTTTCAGGAAAGGTGTCTCTAGGTTTGCGAAAACCACGAAGGTTAAAAATGGGGTATGTGTTAGATTTTTTTTATTTACGGAACTTATGCCGGAATTTGGACTTAAAAGCCGTGAAGTTTAGCCGAGCGCTCTAAAGATTCTCTTTCGGCCGAATGTGGACGAGATTATGTTATAATATGCTGGAAAAAGATGAAGCATGAATTTTGGAAGGAGTAAACGTGTGATTCAAAATGTGCCTCAAGCAAGAACGAACAAATTTTTGCAAGGTGCGGTTTTATTGACGGCTGCTGGAATCATTACGAAAGGATTAAGTGCTATCTACCGAGTTCCTTATCAAAATATTGTAGGGGATATCGGTTTTTATATTTATCAGCAAATATATCCGTTTTTAGCAATTGTCATGGTTTTATCGACAACGGGATTTCCGGTTATTCTGTCAAAGCTGCTGAATGAGTATAGCGATGGCAGCAATTTTAAAAATTTCCGGAAAATATTGGTCGTCTGTTTTTCTTTTTTTGCTTTGATCAGTCTGTTTTCGTTCACGAGCTTGTTTTTAGGAGCTGACAAGCTTGCCCGTTGGATGGGCGATCCGAAACTGGCGCTTTTATTAAAAGCGGCTGCATGTTCGTTTCTGTTTTTTCCATTTATTTCAATGCTAAGAGGCGTTTTTCAAAGCTGCCATGAAATGCTGCCGGTATCTTTGTCGCAAATCGTTGAACAAGCTATACGGGTCGGTGCTTTTTTATCGATCACTTGCTTTTTCGTTTATAAAGGATTCGATCTTTATGAAACAGCTGCCGGCGCCATTTTTAGCTCCCTCATTGGGTATATCGGGGCGTTTATGCTTTTGCTTGTATATTGGAAAAAAAGAGTGCCGTTACCGCTTTCCCGATCATCGAAAGAAGCGGCTGTATCTGTGAAAAAGATCTTAACCAAATTGCTGATTTATACTGTGACCTTTTGTTTGACGAGCATGCTGATGATTTTTATGCAATTGGCAGATTCATTTCAGCTGTATAAACTGATGGTCAACAGCGGTGCAGATCCTGAAGCAGCGAAAATAGCAAAAGGCATATATGATCGGGGACAACCGCTATTGCAGGTAGGAACGGTTGCAGCTACATCTCTCGCATTGTCTCTTGTTCCGCTTATTTCATCGTTTCGGCATAAAGCATTTCAATATATTCAGCAGCATGTCGCCTTATCTTTTAAAATTTGTTTGATTGTCGCCATCGGGGCTACGGCAGGTTTAATTTCCATCATCGAGCAAGTTGATTTCATGCTGTTTGCCGATACAAAAGGGGCGGGCGTATTATCGGTGTTCAGCATTTCGATTTTATTTAGCTCGGTTGCGATAACGTCTGCCGGCATTTTGCAAGGAGTCAATGAAACCGTCTGGCCGGCTTTATCTGTTTTAGCCGGAGTAGCCGTGAAAATCTTACTCAATGAATGCTTCATTCCGTTTTTCCATACATACGGGGCGGCATTGGCGACTGTTTGCGGATATGGAGTCGTGTGCTTGTTGAATCTAGCGGTTTTAAATCGGAAAAAATATAAGTTAGCTTCTTTCAAGGCTGTATGGAAAATGATTGGCTCTGCTGTTGTCATGTTTTTATCGATCAAGCTTTACTTTTTTCTATTTGATTTTTTTATATCAGACGAAACGCGTATGAGCGCTTCCATTCAATCATTGACAGCTGTCGTTTTCGGAGCGGCTGTGTATATGTTTTTCATCATCCAATCAGCCATTTTTACAGGGAAGGAAATAGAGAGCTTGCCTTTTAAAAATAAGATCAGTGCATGGAAAGAGAGGAAGGAAAATGGATAAGCAAATTACGATTGTTGGCCTGGGCGCGGGGGATGTCGATCAGCTGCCGCTAGGGGTTTTTAAAATTTTGACCTCCAGTCTGCCGCTATTTGTAAGAACAGAGGATCATCCTGTTTTAAGTGAAATTAAAGACGAAATTGGCTCGTTTCAGTCTTTCGATTCCGTTTATGAAATGTTTGATCAATTTGAAGATGTTTATGCGGAAATTGCAAAAAAACTATTGGAGGAAGCAGAAAAATATCAGCATATCGTATATGCGGTACCTGGACATCCGCTTGTTGCAGAAAAAACCGTTCAGCTTTTGCTGAAGGAAATGGAGCAAGGAAAAGTAAATGTGTCGATACAGGGCGGACAATCGTTTTTGGATGCAATGTTTCAAGCTCTGCGCATCGATCCTGTCGAAGGCTTGCAATTCATTGATGCGCAGGATATGAAACGGGAAGAGCTTTCCTTTCGGCAGCATTTGATTATTTGCCAGGTTTATGACAAGATGATTGCATCGGATGTGAAATTGACGTTAATGGAAGACTTGCCGTTCGATTATGAAGTTTACCTCGTAACGGCTGCAGGGAGCAAATACGAGGACATTAAAAAAGTTCGATTATATGAAATGGATAGATGTGTAGAACTGAGCAATTTAACATCGTTATACATCCCGCCGGTCAAGGATGAACAATTGCTGTATCATCGCTTTTCAGCGTTGCGAAACGTCATTCGAACACTTCGCGGGCCAAACGGCTGTCCGTGGGATCGAAAGCAAACCCATCAATCATTAAAGCGGTACTTAATTGAAGAATGCTACGAGCTGATTGAAGCTATTGATGAAAATGATATTGATCATATGATTGAAGAGCTCGGAGACGTTTTGCTTCAGGTGGTGCTTCATGCCCAAATTGGAGATGACGAAGGATTTTTTACCATTGATGATGTGATTCGCATGTTAACAGATAAAATGATCCGCCGCCATCCCCATGTTTTTGGCAATGTCGAGGCACAAAATGCAGAAGAAGCTGTAAAGAGCTGGGAGGAGGCAAAAAAATCTGAAAACAGGAATGAGAGCGAATCACTTTTAGATTCTGTTTCAAAGGCGCTCCCAGCTCTGTCAAAAGCTTATCAATATCAAAGAAAGGCGGCGAAAGTCGGTTTCGATTGGCCTGATGTACTGGATGCTTGGGAGAAGGTGTCAGAAGAACTGCAGGAGTTTAAAAAGGAAATCGATAATGGAGATGGCGGAACGGAAAAAGCAAAAGAAGAGTTCGGCGATATTCTGTTTGCTCTTATTAATGTTGGAAGATTTTACGAAATTGAGCCTGAAGAAGCATTAGTCATGACAAACGAAAAGTTTTCGCGGAGATTTCGGTTTATAGAACAAAAGGCCCGTGATGCTGGGAAAAATTTAAAAAGTATGTCTTTGGCAGAAATGGATCAATATTGGGAAGAGGCTAAAATGAAAGAGGGGGATCGGACATGAGATTAGATAAATTTTTAAAAGTATCGAGGCTGGTGAAAAGACGCACGCTTGCCAAGGAAGTGGCAGATCAAGGAAGAGTGACAATCAACGGGCATCCAGCAAAAGCGAGCTCCAATGTGAAGGTTGGCGACGAGCTGTCCATTCAATTTGGACATAAGGTAGTGACAATAAAAATCGAATCTATAAATGAAACAGTAAAGAAGGAAGAGGCAAAAAATCTTTATACCATTTTGAAGGAAGAACAAAGGACAGATTTATAAAACGCTCCCTGTATTGTACAAGGAAACAACAAGGCTTGTTCTAAACCCTGCACATCTTACATAAAAATGTAAAAGGAAAGCATCCATTAATTAGAGTGCGGGGGGATGATAATGAGCCAGTATTATGGCGGTAACCATTCACATAAAGAAACCGTGCAGGAGCATAATGTAGTCATGAAGGACCGGAAGCTGTTAGATATTTCTGGCGTGAAGCAGGTGGAAAGCTTTGATAATGAGGAATTTTTGCTTGAGACGGTAATGGGTCCGCTCGCGGTTCGGGGAGAACATTTACAAATGAAAAACTTGGATGTCGATAAAGGCGTCGTATCCATAAAAGGAAAAATTTATGAAGTTTCTTATTTAGATGATTTCAGCTCGGAGAAGGCTAAAGGCATTTTTAGCAAGTTGTTTAAATGACCCTTACCACTCAATTTTACACCATGATTGCGATGATCGGCATGGGCAGTTTTCTAGGCGCCGCACTTGATACTTACAATTTTTTTTTAAAAAGATGGGATCGAAAAAGGTGGGTTGTTTTTTTAAACGATTTAGTATTTTGGGCGGTTCAAGGACTTTTAACTTTTTATGTTCTATTGTATGTAAATCAAGGGGAATTAAGATTTTATGTATTTTTAGCACTTTTATGCGGTTTTGCCGCCTATCAAAGCCTCCTACGGAACGGATACATGACCTGTTTGCGGATTATGATAAAAATCGCTGTTTCTATATACCAATTTTTTGTAAAAATCGTTTTACTGCTTCTTATCAATCCTATTAAATGGATAGTTCATATGGCGATAGCATGTTCTATGTCTCTTTTACTATTTTTATGGAAGGTTATCAAATGGTCTTCACAACTCTTATTCAAGTTATGTAAAATTTTATTAGCGCCATTACTATGGGGATTGAACATACTTTGGGGAAAAGCTCCTCAACCAATAAAGCAAAAGATGCTGCATTCGAAACAAATCATAGAAGGAATATTCATAAATATAAAGAATATGTTACGTAAGCTGTATCGTCGGTTCCGCTAAATTTAGGAGGGATTGCAGGAATGAGAAAGAAACGAGAGTTGAATGTAGCTATGCTGCAGCAAACAAATGAACCCGGACAAGAAGTTAAAGCTGAGATGAGACAAAGAAGAAAACGAGGGCTAATTCGACGGTTAGCTGCATTTGGTATAATGGCTGTTACTTGTATTGCGATTATGGCGTCAACGCTCGTTTCTCAATCAATTGCTATTAATAAGAAGCTTGAAGAAAAAAAACAGCTTGAAACAAAACTGGAGAATTTAAAAGAAGAGGAAAAAGATTTGAAGGCAGAAATCATCAAGCTGAAGGATGAAGAATATATCACAAAGCTTGCAAGAAAAGATTATTTTTTATCTGATGAAGGAGAAGTCATTTTTAATATTCCGGGGAATGAACAGTAATATTGACCCCGTTTTTTTATTTTTGTATAATTAAATAAATTATTTTTAATTTTTTTATGATTTAAGGAGGAGCATTTTTTTTATGTCAATTGAAGTTGGCAGCAAGTTACAAGGTAAAGTAACTGGCATTACGAATTTTGGAGCATTTGTGGAGCTGCCAGGAGGCTCAACAGGACTTGTTCATATTAGTGAAGTTGCTGACAATTACGTGAAAGACATTCATGATCATTTAAAAGTCGGCGATGAGGTTGAAGTCAAGGTTATTAATGTAGAAGAAGACGGAAAAATCGGATTGTCCATCAAAAAGGCAAAAGATCGTCCAAAAAAACATGATCATCGTTCCAAAGAAAGTTTTGAGCAAAAAATGAGCCGCTTTTTAAAAGAGAGCGAGGACCGTCTTGCTTCACTTCGGCGTCACACTGAATCAAGACGAGGAGGGAGAGGAGCAAGAAGGGGGTAACTTGCTGCTGTTAATGTTATAGATGATCGCAGACCGCCACCTGAAGATTCAGGTGGTGTATTTAAATTGTCCGAAAATTATTTTTTTATTTTATTGTTGACGGCTCTCATGTTCATATGTATTATAGAACATGTGCGTATTTTACATGAACATAAAGATGCAGTTGATTTGGCGGCGTAGCTCAGCTGGCTAGAGCGTACGGTTCATACCCGTGAGGTCGGGGGTTCGATTCCCTCCGCCGCTACCAATTGAATATTGGCCCGTTGGTCAAGTGGTTAAGACACCGCCCTTTCACGGCGGTAACACGGGTTCGAATCCCGTACGGGTCATGAGAAGAGGCTCTTTCTTTAAAAGAAAGAGTCTTTTTTTATGGAAAAGTTTAAAATTTTGTATTTATATAGGATAGATAAATTTAATTTTTCACCGATTTCAACAAGTTCCGACTCATGTTTTTCGGCTTTTGCTTTTAAAACGGACCAACACGCTGTTACAATCATCTCTTTGAAATGACGGCGACTCAATGTCTCAATGGGCTGCTCTGTTCCTTTTAAAGATTTGTCGTCTATAACAGAAATCGTCGAAATATTCTTATGAACAATTTCCTCCTTTTGACAAATTCCTTTATGAAAAGCTTGTATAATGACTATCAATTACGGTAGTAGGAGGAGTGTCGCTATAATGGAAAAAGTTGAGAGAAGATTTCTGATACCTTTTGCCAATGTCCAATTGGAAAGAACACAATCACTTCTATGGAGATCTTGGAAAAGAGCGGGGCTGCATTTGCATTCTTTTCTGTTTCACAAAGGGTTTGTTTATGTATTGGTCGGGTTTTTGCTGGGGAGAGCTTTTATTTTATCTGAGATTATTCCGTTCGCCCTTCCTTTTTTTGGAGCTGTATGGCTTTTAAAAAGGGACAAGGCATTGCTTGCTGCACTATCACTAATTGCAGGGGCATTCACCATCTCATTGGAATTATGTTTGTTAGTGCTTTCTTCTATATGTATATTTCTTTTGCTTCATAAAATGACTAGTTTTTTCATTAAAACAGATGAAATAAAAATATTGCCTTTTACGATTTTTTCGGGACTTGCTGCCAGCCGCCTTTTATATTCAAAGTTAACTGCAGGATTTATCAGCACGTACGATCTTTTAATGACAGGGGTTGAGGCAGGTCTGTCGATCATCCTGACGTTGATTTTTTTGCAGAGCATCCCGCTTCTTTCAGTGCGGAAATATAAACAAACTTTACGAGTCGAAGAGATTATCTGCTTGATGATTTTGCTTGCGTCCGTCATGACGGGCTTAGTTGGAATCAGTTACCAAAATATACAGGCGGAACACGTTCTTTCACGATATATTGTCCTATTGCTCGCTTTTACCGGAGGTGCAGGCATCGGATGTACAGTTGGTGCTGTAACAGGTTTGGTGCTTAGCCTGGCGAATGTCTCCAATTTGTATCATATGAGCCTACTTGCATTTTCAGGTTTATTGGGAGGTCTGCTAAAGGAAGGACAAAAAGCAGGAGCGTCAGTTGGCCTGATCATTGGCTCACTTTTAATCACGCTATATGGAGAAGGATCGGCTGATGTTTGGACAACCTTATGGGAATCGGGCACCGCGGTTTTGCTGTTTTTACTGACCCCGAAAAGCTTTACAGAACAGCTGGCAAAGCATATTCCTGGAACAAACGAGCATGTTTTGGAGCAGCAGAAGTATGTTCGAAATATACGTGATATAACTGCTCGGCGGGTTGATCAATTTTCTAACGTTTTTCGGGCATTATCTGAGAGCTTTTCGACTTTTTACCCGGAGGATGGAGAGGATATAGAAAGAGAAACGGATTTATTTTTAAGCAAGATCACCGGACAGACCTGCCAAACTTGTTTTAAGAAGGAGAAATGCTGGGTCAACAATTTTGACCAGACATATCAATTAATGAAGCAAGTGATGAATGAAACGAAAGAAAAGACGTATGCAAATAATCGCAGATTGCAGAAAAAGCTTCACAGGCATTGTTCGAAAGCTAATCTAGTGGTCGGGACGATTGAGCAGGAAATGCACTTTTTAGAAGCGAATCGGAAATTAAAAAAGCAAGTGCAAGAAAGCAGAAGATTGGTAGCTGAACAGCTGCTAGGAGTTGCTCAAGTAATGTCCGACTTTTCTCGGGAAATGAAAAAGGAACGGGAACATCATTTTCTGCAGGAAGAGCAAATTTTCTATGCTCTTCAAAACTTCGGTTTAGAAATTGGCCATATTGATATATACAGCCTTGAAAAAGGGAACGTCGATATAGAAATGAGCATTCCGTATTGCGGCGGCCATGGAGAATGTGAAAAAATTATTGCTCCGATGCTTTCCGATATATTAAACGAAATGATCATCGTGAAAAATGAAGAATGTGCAGGTTATCCAAATGGATTTTGTCACGTTGTGTTCGGTTCTGCAAAAGCATACAAAGTGGAAACGGGTGTTGCTCATGCTGCAAAAGGAGGAGGTCTTGTTTCAGGCGACAGCCATTCCATGATTGAATTGGGCGTCGGAAAATTTGCCATAGCCATTAGCGATGGAATGGGGAACGGGGAAAGGGCTCATTTTGAAAGCAATGAAACGATTAAATTGTTGGAAAAAATTCTTCAATCAGGCATTGATGAAAAAATTGCTATCAAAACCATCAACTCTATATTGTCGCTGAGAACGACAGATGAAATTTATGCAACATTAGATTTGTCTATCATTGATTTACAAAGCGCCAATTGCAAATTTATGAAAATCGGATCTACTCCGAGTTTTATTAAACGAGGAAATAAAATTATCAAAATCGAGTCTAGTAATTTGCCGATCGGCATTATCGATGATTTTGAGGTGGACATTGTAGACGAACAGCTAAAAGCAGGAGATTTATTAATTATGATGAGTGACGGAATATTTGAGGGACCAAGGCATGTAGAAAATTATGATTTATGGATGAAAAGAAAAATAAAAGAAATAGAGACTGATGATCCACAAGAAATAGCCGATTTAATTATGGAGGAGGTGATCCGCTCCAGATCGGGGGCAATCGATGACGATATGACGGTTGTGGTGGCTCGAATTAATCATAATACACCGAAATGGGCGGCGATCCCTGTTTCAAATTTTTATAAATCGAAAAAGATAAGCTGATTTTCTGCCATGCTTAGTATAAAACGTTTTCCTTCTGGTGAGGATGGTAATAAATCATTGACCAGGAGGAGGAAAAATGAGAAAAGGGACATTAAAACAAATTTTGTTGTTAACTGACGGATGCTCAAATCATGGTGAAGATCCAATTGCTATGGCGGCTTTAGCTAAGGAGCATGGGATTACTGTCAACGTAATTGGGATTTTAGAAGAGAATGTGATAGATCAAGATGCAATGCAGGAAATAGAAGGAATTGCTGAGGCAGGGGGAGGAGTGAGCCAGGTAGTTTATGCCCATCAGCTTTCACAAACAGTACAGATGGTCACTAGAAAAGCGATGACACAAACATTGCAGGGAGTTGTTAATCGTGAATTAAAGCATATTTTAGGAAAATCAACTTCTATTGAAGAGCTGCCGCCTGAACAGCGTGGTGAAGTTATGGAGGTTGTGGAAGAGCTTGGTGAAACGGTCAATTTAGAAATTTTAATTCTCGTAGATACGAGTGCAAGCATGGGGCCAAAGCTTCCAACGGTAAAAGAAGCGCTTTTTGATTTATCCATTAGCCTAAATTCAAGAATAGGCAATAATCAATATTCGCTGTTTATATTTCCTGGGAAAAGATCAGAAACAGAAATTTTATTGGATTGGACTCCGAAACTGGATTCTTTATCAACCATTTTTCCGAAATTAACGACAGAAGGATTGACACCAACTGGTCCGGCGATAAAAGGAGCTATACAACATTTTAAACAAAAACGCTCATTGAGGGGAATGCTCGATGATGAATACCTCGATGAACAAAGCATGTAAAGTTCTTCCCGGTACCATTATTAAAGGAAAATGGCATGGAAACACGTATCGGATATTAAAAATGCTGGGGTGCGGAGCAACAGGGTCGGTTTACCTTATTGAATCCAGTAAAGGGTATGCAGCATTAAAAATAAGTGAAAATAGCATGGGAATCACTTCAGAAGTAAACGTGTTAAAGAGACTGGCCAAGGTCCAAGGTTCGTGCCTTGGGCCTTCTTTGATCGATGTGGACGATTGGTTTAACACAGCTAGCGGAAAGATGCTTCCGTTTTATGTTATGGAGTATGTTAAAGGTGAACATTTTATCCAGTTTATTAAAAATAATGGTGCGATTTGGATTGACGTGCTAATCTTGCAGCTTTTGTCCAATTTGGAGGAGCTTCATCAGTCAGGCTGGGTTTTTGGTGATTTAAAGCCTGACAATCTAATTGTTACAGGACCTCCTCCTAAAATTCGCTGTATTGATGTAGGTGGCACAACGATAAACGGAAGATCCATTAAAGAATTTACAGAGTTTTTTGACAGGGGATACTGGGAATTGGGGACGAGAAAAGCTGAACCGAAATATGATCTTTTTGCAGTAGGTATGATTATTATCAATGCTGTTTTTCAAAAACGCTTTTCAAAAAAAGGAAACAGTAAGGAGCAATTGATACAAATCATTAACTCCCATCCTTTTTTAAACGAAAGAAAACAAGTGTTGACGAAAGCTTTATTTGGCTCCTATTCATCCGCTTTGGAAATGAAGCAGGATCTTTTGCATCATGTTTCAAACGCTAATTTGCAAAGAAAGAGAAATGTACAAGCACAATCTAAACCGAAAAGGACAGCTAACAATCGAAAAAGAAAGAAAAAGAAAAGCAAAGGGCTGATCGAAACATTGGTGATTATGGTTTGCCTAGCATTTCTATATTCTTTATATATTTTTGCGACACTTCTGTAAATGGCTGCTGCTTGTTTAAAGCGGCAGTGCTTTTCCCCCTTCTCATGCTTCCGCGAGTGCCCCGACTATTTCAAAAAATGTCCGATCTGAACTGCTTCCCTTTTAGGAAAATAACAGTAAAATGCAAAAGGCTTTGTCTTTGCAGAAGGCAGGCAAATAATGATAGGATAAAGATAACTAGAGAAATATTGGATGTGACGGTCTTTGATTCAAAATGTATGTGCGTTTATTGAAAAACATCAATTGCTCCAAAAAAATAGTACGGTCATAGTAGGTGTGTCCGGCGGCCCGGATTCACTGGCACTTCTACATTTTTTAAATACATTTAAAGATCAATATGGCATCACTGTTATAGCAGCACATGTTGATCATATGTTCCGAGGCATAGAATCACAAAAAGAGATGGAATTTGTCATCAATTTTTGCCGGGAATTAAACATACCTTGTTACGCTAAGCAAATCAATGCGGCCCGTTATGCTGAGAAACACCGGTTGAATGCCCAGCAGGCTGCTAGAGAATGCCGCTACCAATTTTTCTTAGAGTTGATGGATCAGCTTCAGGCGGATGCTTTGGCTCTAGCTCATCATGGAGATGACCAAATTGAAACGATTTTAATGAATCTTGTTCGCGGAACAATAGGGAAGGGACTAGCGGGAATTCCTGTCATACGGCCTTTCGGCAGAGGGAGAATCATACGCCCCTTTTTAGCCGCAACAAAGGAAGAAATTTTAAAGTATTGTGAAGAATTTCAGCTGGCGCCCCGATTTGATCCAAGCAATGAAAAAGATACGTATACACGGAACAGGTTTCGCAAATATGTTTTGCCGTTTTTGAAAAAGGAGAACAAAAGGCTGCATGAACATTTTCAATATTTCAGTGAGGTCTTTTTGGATGATGAGCGATTTTTGGAGGAATTAACGAAGGAAAAATTAAATAAAGTAGTGATAAGAAAAACGAATTCTTCCGTTACTATTCATAAACAAGAATATAAAAAGCTTCCTGATCCGATCAAAAGGAGAGCGGTTTATCAAATATTGAATGATCTGATAAAAAGCGGCTCCTTCTCGGCTGTTCATATTGAAAATGTAAACGGATTTTTGATGAAAGCGCACCCTTCGGGGATGCTTCATTTGCCTATGGGGCTCAAAGTCATAAAATCTTATGATGAATGCACCTTTACGTTTCAATCTCCAAATAGTGAATCTTTCTGCTACACGGTACCGGTACCGGGAAAATTACATTTGCCGAACGGGAAAATATTTTTTACTGAAACCTTTTTTGGGATTCCTTCGTATAAAGGTGATGACGTTTTCTATCTTCCAAAAAAATGGTACGTTCCGCCTTTAATTATTCGGAGCAGAAAAAAAGGAGACAAAATGACAATTAAAGGCATGAACGGTACGAAAAAGGTAAAAGATATTTTTATTGATAAAAAAATACCGAGGGAAGAGCGCAACCTTCTCCCAATCGTTGAAAATGGCAACGGCCAAATCATATGGATTCCGCTTGTAAAAAAATCAAATTTAGAGGAAATTAGCATTACCAATGAATCTTATATTGTATTACAATATAAAGAGCAGTGATCTCATCAGGAGGAAAGAAAATGATCGAGGATATTGAAAAAGTCTTAATTTCAGAAGAAGAAATCAAAGAAAAAGTGAAAGAATTAGGGGCGATATTAACGGAGGAATATAAAAATAAGTTTCCCCTCGCTATCGGGGTTTTAAAAGGCGCTATGCCGTTTATGGCGGATTTAATAAAGCATATTAATACATATTTGGAAATTGATTTTATGGACGTTTCCAGTTATGGAAACAAAACCGTTTCATCGGGTGAGGTGAAAATAATTAAGGATTTAGACACTTCCGTCGAAGGCCGGGATCTTTTAATCATTGAAGATATAATCGATAGCGGATTGACATTAAGCTATTTAGTCGATCTTTTCCGGTATCGGAAAGCAGCATCCGTTAAAATTGTAACCCTTTTGGACAAACCGAGTGGGCGAAAGGCAAATATTGAGGCAGATTATGTATGTTTTGAAGTTCCGGATGCGTTCGTTGTCGGTTATGGTCTGGACTATGCGGAAAAATACCGCAATCTTCCGTTTATAGGGATATTAAAGCCTGAAGTTTATCAAAATAAATAATGATCGTTGAAAGGATAGCGTATCAGTTGTGCTGGGATGATTTTCTATGATACTATTGAATATAGTTTGTTTCATTGTGGGAGGAGGTAAGGAATGAATCGGATTTTCCGAAACACCATATTTTATTTGCTGATTTTTTTAGTGGTTATCGGCGTTGTGAATTTTTTTCAGGGCGGTAACCAAAAAACTGAACAAATGACATATAGTACCTTCATCTCCAATTTGGAAAACGGAGATGTTGAAAATATAACGTTAAAACCAGTAAGAGGAGTATATGAAGTCAGAGGACAGCTGAAGGGATATGAAGAAAATCAATACTTTATCACCTATTTATCAGGCGATGACGCATTAAACCTCATCAATACGGCTGCTTCAAAAAATCAAACGGAAGTTAAATGGTCCCCAGCAGATGATACAAACGGATGGGTGCAATTTTTCACATCCCTCATCCCATTTATTATAATCTTTATTTTGTTCTTCTTTGTGCTCAATCAGGCTCAAGGCGGCGGAAGCCGAGTTATGAACTTCGGGAAGAGCAAGGCAAAGCTGTATAACGACGACAAGAAAAAAGTAAAATTTAAAGATGTTGCAGGAGCCGATGAGGAAAAGGCTGAACTAGTGGAAGTTGTTGAATTTTTAAAGGATCCCCGCAAGTTTTCTGAACTTGGAGCGCGCATACCGAAAGGAGTCCTTTTAGTAGGCCCTCCGGGAACTGGTAAAACATTGCTGGCCCGCGCGGTGGCTGGAGAAGCAGGTGTGCCGTTTTTCTCCATAAGCGGATCTGATTTTGTTGAGATGTTTGTCGGTGTAGGTGCTTCTCGTGTTCGGGATTTGTTTGAGACGGCTAAGAAAAATGCCCCATGTATCATTTTTATTGATGAAATTGATGCTGTTGGACGCCAAAGAGGAGCGGGATTAGGCGGCGGTCACGATGAACGTGAACAAACGTTAAATCAGCTTCTCGTTGAGATGGATGGATTTAGCTCCAACGAAGGAATCATTATTATTGCGGCGACAAACCGTCCGGATATTTTAGACCCAGCCCTTCTCCGCCCTGGTCGATTTGACCGTCAAATTACGGTTGATCGTCCGGATGTGAAGGGGCGCGAAGCAGTGCTCAAAGTACATGCACGCAATAAACCGTTGGATGAATCGGTGAATTTGCGGAACATTGCGATGAGAACGCCGGGCTTTTCTGGAGCTGACTTGGAAAACCTATTGAATGAGGCTGCTCTCGTTGCTGCTCGCCAAAATAAAAAGAAAATCGATATGGCGGATATAGATGAGGCAACCGATCGTGTAATTGCAGGACCTGCGAAAAAAAGCAGGGTTATTTCGGAAAAGGAGCGCCGTATTGTTGCCTATCATGAAGGCGGACATACCGTTATCGGTCTCGTTTTAGATGAGGCGGAAATGGTGCATAAAGTAACGATTGTTCCTCGGGGTCAAGCTGGAGGATATGCTGTCATGCTGCCAAAAGAAGACCGCTATTTCATGACAAAACCTGAGCTCCTTGACAAAATAACAGGATTGCTTGGCGGTCGGGTTGCGGAAGAAATTGTTTTCGGTGAAGTTAGCACCGGTGCCCACAACGACTTCCAGCGTGCGACAAATATTGCGCGCAGAATGGTTACAGAATTTGGAATGTCAGAAAAATTGGGTCCATTGCAATTTGGAAGCTCTCAAGGCCAGGTCTTTTTAGGGCGTGACATCCAAAGTGAGCAAAATTATAGTGATGCGATTGCTTATGAAATTGACTTAGAAATTCAGCGCATCATTAAAGAATGTTATGAAAAAGCAAAACGAATTTTGACAGAAAATCGCGATAAACTTGAACTAATTGCAAAAACGTTATTAGAAGTGGAAACACTTGATGCAGAACAAATTAAACATCTGGTGGAACACGGTTCATTGCCTGATAAGTCTGAACAAAAAGCAGCTTCAGAAAATGTGAAAAAAGAAGAGAACAACCAAAAAGATGAAGCTGTAAAAGTCAATATTCAGACAAAGAAAGATGAGGCTCCCTCTATCAAACCGGAGCTTAAAGAAGAATAAGTAATAAAGCCGTCAACTATCAAAGTTGGCGGTTTTCTATTGCCTTCGTGCCCGATAGCAGCCTACTGCGATCAATATGTGATATGATGATGAGGGAATGTTTGAACGAAGGGAAAAGGTGATGGACATGATTTTAGCTTTAGATGTTGGGAATACAAACACCGTGATTGGAGTATACGAAAAAGAACAATTGCTTTACCATTGGCGAATTGAAACCAATCGACATAAAACCGAAGATGAATACGGAATGATGTTTAAATCATTGTTTGAATACGTAGGATTAAAATTTTCGGACATAACGGGAATCATTATTTCTTCTGTCGTTCCACCGATTATGTATGCCATGGAAAAAATGTGCGAGAAATATTTTCATGTAGATCCGCTTATTGTCGGCCCAGGAATTAAAACAGGCCTTAATATAAAGTACGATAATCCGCGTGAAGTTGGGGCGGACAGGATCGTCAATGCAGTTGCCGGTGTTCATTTATATGGCTGTCCGCTTATTATTGTTGATTTCGGCACAGCAACAACTTATTGCTACATTAATGAAAAAGGACAATATGAAGGCGGTGCCATTGCACCAGGGATTAACATTTCCACCGAAGCTTTATACTCAAAAGCCGCGAAGCTTCCTAGAATCGAAATCGCCAAACCCGATCATATTATTGGGAAAAATACAGTAGCCGCCATGCAATCAGGAATTTTATTCGGCTATGTTGGCCAAGTAGAAGGAATTGTTAGAAGGATGAAAGCGCAAGCTAAAAAAGAACCGAAAGTTATTGCAACAGGCGGTCTAGCTGGGTTAATCGCCAATGAATCTGACATGATCGAAATCGTTGATCCATTGTTAACATTAACAGGCTTGCGGTTAATTTACGAACGAAATCTCGGAAGGGAGTAGGAAACAAATGAACGATTATTTAGTCAAATCTTTGGCCTATGACGGAGGAGTGCGTGCATATGCAGTGAAGACGACTGATACAGTGAGTGAAGCTCAACGTCGCCACCAAACATGGCCGACTGCTACCGCTGCTCTTGGAAGAGCAATGACAGCCGGCGTGATGATGAGTTCGATGCTGAAAGGTGATGAGAAGCTGACGATAAAAATAGAAGGCGGCGGTCCAATAGGAGCCATTGTTATTGACAGTAATTCAAAAGGTCAAGTGAGAGGTTATGTATCCAATCCTAAGACCCATTTTGAATTAAATAAACATGGAAAACTGGATGTAGCCCGCGCAGTCGGGAAAAACGGTACATTGTCGATTGTTAAGGATTTAGGATTAAGGGAGCATTTTTCCGGTAAAGTCCCTATTATTTCCGGGGAGCTGGGAGAAGATTTTGCCTATTATTTAGTGACGTCAGAGCAAGTCCCGTCTTCAGTAGGAGTGGGAGTTTTAGTCAATCCTGATAACTCTGTTCTGGCTGCTGGCGGATTTATTATTCAGCTTATGCCGGGAACTGAAGAATCAATCATTACGGAAATTGAGACGCGGTTAAAAACAATAGAGCCGATCTCTAAGCAAATTCAAAAAGGGCTGACTCCTGAAGAAATATTGGAAGGTGTTCTGGGCGAAGGGAATATGAAAGTGATCGATCGCATGCCTGTCAGCTTCCACTGCAGCTGTTCTAAAGATAGGTTTGCAAATGCCATTATTAGTCTAGGAGAAGAGGAAATTCAACAAATCATCGATGAGGATGAAAAAGCTGAAGCTCAATGCCATTTCTGTAATGAGATATATGTGTTTTCAAAAGAAGAGTTGCAGGAATTAAAAGAAGCGGCATCTAGAAAATAGCTTATGGCAGGGAGCTGGAGGAATGAGTAAAAAAGCGCTTTTGGTCATAATTTTCAGTCTTGTATTAACGAACTGCGTGACGATTGCCTTTTTGGTAAGTGCTTATACAAGAGAAGCGCAAAAAGAGAAAAATGATGAAATTGTTGCCAAAATCGGCGATAGCCGCATTACGAGGCAGGAATGGTTAAATGAACTGGAAAAACGATTTGGGAAAACAACACTTGAGGAAATGATCAATATTCAAGTTGTGGACGAGCTTGCAAAAAAGAATCATATTGATGTAGATGAAAAAACAGTTGAACGTGAAATACAAATGTATAAAATATCGTCTCAATCATACGGCGATAGCGTGCTTAACGACAAAGAACTGAGAAAACAAATTCGCTATAGTATTTTATTAGAAGAGCTTTTAACGAAAGATGTCAACATTAGTGAGAATGAATTGAAGAAATTTTATGAAGAAAATAAACATCAATATATTATGAATGACACGTATCATCTTTCCCATATCGTGGTTGATTCAAAAAAAGAAGTCCAACAAATTATAAATGAATTAAAAGGCGGATCAAGCTTTGAAGGGATTGCAGCTGAACGGTCCAAGGATCAGTTGACGGCGAAGGAAGGCGGAGACCTCGGTTATGTTTCCGAAGGTTCCAGCGATGTACCGCCGGAATATATTGAACAAGCTAAAACAATGAAGGTCAATGAGTGGTCGGACCCAATACCGCTGGAAAGAGGATATGCGATTATATTTTTGCATGAGAAAATAAAAGGAGAACAGCTGGAGTTTGACGAAGTAAAGGATCAGATTCGCAGGCAAATCGCTTTGGAACAGATGGAAGGAAATGTATCAGCAAAGCAGTTGTGGGATGACATCGGCGTAACATGGTTTTATGAAAAATGAAGAAAAAGATTGACAATTCATAAATTTATTGGTATATTATTTTCAATAAAACCAATATAATTACTCGGAAATAGAGGTGTATAAGATGGCAGTTGTTGCAAACTCTATATTAGATCTAATTGGAAAGACTCCTGTTGTAAAATTGGGAAAAATTGTAGAAGAGGACAGTGCAGACGTTTATTTAAAGCTTGAATTTTTTAACCCTGGATCAAGTGTAAAGGACCGTATTGCATTAGCAATGATTGAAGCGGCAGAAAAAGAAGGCAAACTAAAACCAGGAGACACAATTATCGAACCGACAAGCGGAAACACAGGGATCGGTTTAGCAATGGTGGCAGCTGCAAAAGGTTTACATGCTATTTTAGTTATGCCAGAAACAATGAGTTTAGAGCGCCGTAATTTATTGCGTGCATATGGAGCAGAGCTTGTTTTAACTCCTGGTCCAGAAGGCATGAAAGGGGCTATTAAAAAAGCAGAAGAGCTTGCGGAAAAACACGGCTATTTCATGCCGCAGCAATTTAAAAACCGTGCAAATGTAGAAATTCACCGTTTAACAACTGGCCCGGAAATCGTTGAGCAAATGGGTGATCAATTGGATGCATTTGTCGCCGGAATCGGTACTGGAGGTACGATTACTGGTGCTGGTCAAGTATTAAGAGAAAAATATCCGAACATAAAAATTTATGCTGTTGAGCCGGCTGATTCACCTGTATTATCGGGCGGAAAACCAGGTCCGCATAAAATTCAAGGTATTGGAGCAGGATTTGTTCCGGATATTTTAAATACAGAGATTTATGATGAAGTCATTACTGTTACAACTGAGCAAGCTTTTGAAACCGCTAGAAAAGCTGCGAGAGAAGAAGGAGTATTAGGCGGAATTTCTTCAGGTGCTGCCATTTTCTCTGCATTGAAAGTGGCGAAAGAGCTAGGAAAAGGCAAAAAGGTACTAGCAGTCATCCCAAGTAATGGAGAAAGATATTTAAGTACTCCATTATATAAGTTTGACGAAGAATAATAGAATGAATAATAGTTTAAAGGCTGTCGACGAATTTTGTCGGCAGCCTTTTGGATTTTATGTGAAGGGGAAAAATAATACTGTTGATGCCAAGCTCTCCTTCTTGTTGTAAAATAAGTTTATGGGTGAAGGAGAGTGAACGATGGAATTTGTGAGAAAACTGCTGGCAGTCCAAATACCTTTTGAAAAAGAACGATTTTTCAATCGCTTTGAAACGCTGGCAAAACAACAACAACATTACGCTCTTCTCGAAAGCGGAAGAGGCGGCCGCTACAGCATAGCTGGTTTAAACCCTTTTGCCGTCATACAAGGAAAAAACGGGGCAATTACGATCTATAGCGGGAACAAAAAAGAAGTAAAGGAAGGAAATCCGCTCTTGCTCTTTGAAGGATGGATGAAACAGTTTAAATGTGAAAGCGATCCTTCCCTTCCCGACTTTCAAGGAGGCGCTATCGGCTTTATTAGCTATGATGCAGTTCGTTATTTCGAAAAATTACCCAATATAGCTGTGGACGATTTACACGTGCCCGACATTTATTTTATCGTTTTTCAAGATATCGCCGTTTTTGATCATACTGAAAAAACACTTTGGCTGATAACGTATCATAAACATGGGGAAAAAGATGCTGCACAAAAGCGGCTGGAAGAAATGAAAGCTTTATGGTGTAAGCAAAGTGAGGAAACGATTTTCAGCTATACGAATTCAGCTGATCTCAGCTATGAGCCGATAATGTTTATGGAACAGCCGTTTAAAAAAGCTGTTGAAAGAGTAAAGGATTATATTGCAAGCGGTGATGTATTTCAAGTCAACTTATCCGTCAGACAAGCAAAACCGCTTTCGACGCATCCGTTTGAAATTTATAAAGCATTACGGAAAATTAACCCATCCCCATATATGGCCTATATTCATACTCCTGAGTTTCAAATTGCCAGTGGATCTCCAGAGCTGCTCATAAAAAAGAGGGGAAATGTACTGAATACCCGTCCGATTGCTGGAACGAGATCAAGAGGAAGAAGCGATGAAGAAGACCGCCAGCTTTCTGAGGAATTAATCACCAATGAAAAAGAACGTGCAGAACATATCATGCTTGTAGATTTAGAACGAAATGATCTAGGGCGGGTATGTAAATATGGCAGTGTTGAAGTTAACGAACTGATGGCTATTGAGAAATATTCACATGTCATTCATATCGTGTCAAATGTTCGCGGCGAGCTGCAAGAAGGAAAAGGATTTTACGACATTATGCGTGCTGTATTTCCGGGCGGCACAATCACGGGAGCGCCGAAGGTTCGAACAATGGAAATAATTGAAGAGCTGGAGCCGACTAGAAGAGGGTTATATACTGGTTCGATCGGCTGGCTCGGCTTTAATGGAGATTTAGAATTTAATATTGTAATACGGACGCTACTGGCTAAAAACGGTTGGGGTTATGTGCAAGCAGGTGCTGGAATCGTCATTGATTCTGTTGCAGAATATGAATATAAAGAGTGTTTGAAAAAAGCAAAAGCGTTATGGAAAGCAAAAGATTTGAGCGAAGATGAGAATAAGTTAGTTAGAGGTGAGAAGAGATGATTTTAATGATTGATAACTATGATTCTTTTACGTACAATTTAGTCCAATACCTTGGTGAGCTCGGCGAAGAGCTTGTTGTCAGACGAAATGATGAAATTACGATTGAGGAAATTGAACAGCTCAATCCAGCCTATTTGATGATTTCTCCCGGTCCGTGTACGCCGAATGAGGCGGGGATCAGCATGGAGGCAATTAAGTATTTCGCAGGGAAAATTCCGATTTTTGGCGTATGCTTAGGTCATCAATCAATAGCTCAAGTGTTCGGTGGGGATGTTGTTCGCGCAGACAAATTAATGCACGGGAAAACATCGCAAATTTATCATGACGGAAAAACTATTTTCGACGGCTTAGACAACCCGTTCACCGCTACAAGGTACCACTCTTTAATTGTCAAAAAAGAAACGCTTCCGGATTGCTTTGAAATTTCAGCATGGACGAATGACGGAGAGATTATGGGAATCCGCCATAAATCTTTGCAGGTTGAAGGCGTGCAGTTTCATCCGGAATCAATTATGACTGAACATGGAAAACTGATGTTAAAGCATTTCCTTTCCTATTATCGTACGGAAGAAAAGAGTGTATAAAAGTGTACTTATATGTAAATGGTGAATATAAAAAGCAGGATGAGCTGCATATTTCTCCGTTCGATCATGGATTTTTATACGGAATCGGCGCTTTTGAAACATTAAGGACTTATAACGGTCATCCATTTTTACTGTATGATCATATCGATCGCTTAAATGCAGCGGTTCGCGAGCTTGGCATAGATTTTTCTCTTTCTTACTCGGAAGCAGAACAAATTATTAAAAGACTGCTTGAATTAAATCATTTAAATAATGCATATATCCGGATAAATGTTTCAGCGGGTGCAGAGGAGCTGGGGTTGTCGGCGGCTCCTTATAAAAATCCGGTGTTAATCTTTTTTATAAAAGAGTTAAATTTGCCGGAAAGATTGACAAAACAGGGGGTCATTCTTTCGGTTCGGCGAAACACGCCGGAAGGATCATTTCGCATAAAATCGCACCATTTTTTAAATAATGTGCTGGCAAAGAGAGAAATTGGAGATCATCCGAAAACGGAAGGTATATTTTTAACACATTCAGGATATGTCGCAGAAGGGATTGTTTCCAACATTTTTTGGGTAAAAAACAACACCGTCTATACACCGGCTGTCAGCACAGGAATATTAAACGGAATTACTAGACAGTTCGTGTTAACCATCCTTGAAAAACATCGCATCCCTTATGAAGAAGGATTGTATCCATTGGATCATCTGTTATCTGCACAAGAAGCTTTTATCACAAATTCCTTGCAGGAGATTGTCCCAATTACACATATTGGTCAGACTGCATTTGCAGGTGAACAGGGAATTTTGACCAATCGATTAATCACCATTTATAAGAAGGTGCGGCAGCATATTTTGACAAGATCTGAATTTGAAGTGGGTGATGAACAATGGGTGTAATAGAGAAAGAAAAAATATTACAGTGCGGACCGTATCAATTACACTACGAAGATAAAACCCAAGTAATGGGAATATTAAACGTTACGCCTGATTCTTTTTCGGACGGCGGAAAATTTAATGATATCGAGAAAGCTTTAAAGCATGCAAAAGAAATGGTGGAAAATGGCGCCGATATCATTGATGTCGGGGGTGAATCAACCCGTCCGGGCCATGAACCCGTTTCAGAAGAGGAGGAGCTGGCCAGAGTTCTTCCAGTCATTGAAAAATTATCAAAAGAAATTCATGTTCCTATTTCCATTGATACGTACAAAGCGAATGTGGCAAAAAAAGCGGTGGAAGCTGGAGCAACCATCATCAATGATGTTTGGGGGGCGAAAAAGGAGCCGGACATCGCTCGCGTGGCAGCAGAATATAACGTCCCAATCATTCTAATGCACAATCGAGAAAAAGAAGGGTATAACGATCTGATTAAAGACATGATTTCCGATTTAATGGAAAGTGTCGAGATCGCCAAAAAAGCAGGCGTTCGGGACGAACAAATCATCCTTGATCCAGGAATCGGTTTTGCCAAAACTTTTGAAGATAATCTCTACGTCATGCGTCATCTGGAGGAATTTACAAACCTTGGTTTCCCTGTTTTGCTGGGTACGTCGAGAAAAAGATTTATCGGACGAGTTCTCGATCTACCGGTAGAGGAGCGTATGGAAGGCACAGCGGCTACCGTATGCTTAGGAGTGCAAAAGGGCTGTCAATTCGTTCGGGTTCATGACGTTAAACCGATTGCGCGGATGGTGAAAATGATGGATGCGATGCTCGGAAAGGGGCGCGATCACGATTGATAAGATCTATGTAACGGGAATGGAGTTTTGGGGCTATCATGGCGTTTATCCTGAAGAGAATAAACTTGGACAGCGATTTCGAGTTGATGTTATTTTAGAGACGGATCTAAAGCAAGCAGGAAAAACGGATGAACTAGATGATACAGTGAATTATGCGAAAGTGTACACGGTTTGCAAGGAAATTGTGGAAGGCAAGCCCTATAAGCTTATTGAAGCCGTTGCAGAAAATTTAGCATCTGAACTGTTAAAAGAGTTTTCGACTGTTTTGTATTGCACAGTAAAAGTGGTAAAGCCGGATCCGCCAATCCCGGGTCATTACAAGTCTGTAGCAGTAGAAATCAAAAGGGGAAGAACATGAAAAACTATGCATATATTTCTTTAGGATCGAATATCGGCGATCGGGAATATTATTTGGAAGAAAGCATCAATCAATTGAACAGGCATCCAGATGTTGAGGTTATCAAAATGTCTTCTATTTATGAAACCGATCCGGTTGGTTATATTGACCAAGAATTGTTTTTGAACATGGTCATTAAAATCGCGACGAATTTCACGCCGTATGAGCTGCTGGCATTTACGCAAAAAATCGAATATGATTTAGGAAGATCAAGGGAAGTTAAATGGGGGCCTAGAACGATAGACCTTGACATTTTATTATATAATAACGAAAATATTGAAACAGAACAGCTTACCATACCTCATCCGAGAATGTTTGAACGATCTTTCGTATTGATTCCTTTGTTTGAAATTGATCAAGATGTACAATGGCCTAATCAGCATCGTTCTTTACTGGTTTTAATAGATCAATTAAAAGATAAAAAAGGAGTGCGAATATGGAAGCAGAAAAATGGGGAAGAAGGATTCGCGCTTTTAGAAAGCTAAAAGGCTATACACAAGAAAGCCTTGCAAAAGACTTAGGCGTTTCTGTATCGGTTCTTGGTGAAGTTGAAAGGGGCAACAGACTTCCCAGCAAGGAATTAGTAGAAATTATTGCTGCTAAGCTGAATGTAAGCGTGAACGAGCTGATGCCTGAGGATACTGAAAAATAAAGGAGGCAGGTGAAATTGTTTAAAATAGGAGATATTCAATTGAAAAACCGTGTTGTGCTTGCTCCGATGGCCGGCGTATGCAATTCGGCTTTTCGGCTGACGGTCAAAGAATTTGGAGCGGGTTTAGTTTGTGCTGAAATGGTCAGCGATAAAGCCATTTTATATAAAAATGCGAAAACAATGGACATGCTCTATATTGATGAACGGGAAAAACCATTAAGCTTGCAAATTTTTGGCGGTGAAAAAGAAACATTAGTGGAAGCGGCAAAATTTGTCGATAACAATACAACAGCAGATATCATCGATATTAACATGGGCTGTCCTGTACCGAAAATTACGAAATGTGATGCCGGAGCAAAATGGCTTCTTGATCCCAATAAAATTTATGACATGGTTGCCGCTGTTGTGGATGCAGTGAAAAAACCGGTAACTGTCAAAATGCGCATGGGTTGGGATGAAGAACATATTTATGCGGTGGAAAATGCCCAAGCCGTTGAGCGGGCAGGGGGAAAGGCTGTTGCATTGCATGGACGGACCCGTGTTCAAATGTATGAGGGAGAAGCCAACTGGGACATTATTAGAGAAGTTAAGCAGGCTGTGAATATTCCGGTGATTGGCAACGGGGATGTCAAAACCCCTCAAGATGCAAAGAGAATGCTGGACGAGACGGGTGCAGACGGGGTTATGATCGGCCGTGCTGCATTAGGCAACCCATGGATGATCTATCGCACTGTTAAATATTTAGAAACGGGAGAATTAATTGAAGAGCCGACAGTTCGGGAAAAGATTGATGTATGCAAACTGCATTTAGAACGTTTAATCAATTTAAAAGGTGAGCACATCGCTGTTAGAGAGATGCGTAAACATGCCGCTTGGTATTTAAAAGGTATTCGAGGCAATGCAAAAGTGAGAAATGCTATTAATAACTGTGAAACAAAAGAAGAACTGGTCTCCCTTCTTGAACGTTTTGCAAGTGAAGTGGAAGAGAAAGAGCGTCAATCCGCATAAAGACATCTGCTTTCTCTTATACTTTGACGGCTGCCAGTAATCTGGCAGTTTTCTATGTTAAATTTTAAGATTATTGGAGTGGATACGTATGAGCAAAGAAGGTTTGCATAACCAAGAAGAGTTGAATGATCAATTGCAGGTTCGCAGGGAAAAGCTTCATGCATTAAAAGATAAAGGAATCGACCCTTTCGGAAAAAAATTTGAACGCTCGCATCAGGCGATTGAACTAAAAGAGCAGTACGGCGAGTTTACAAAGGAAGAACTTGAGGAAAAAAATATTTTTGTTTCTATAGCTGGCAGAATTATGACAAAACGTGGAAAAGGGAAAGCAGGTTTCGCCCATATCCAAGATTTGTCGGGCCAAATTCAAATTTATGTTCGGAAGGACAGCGTCGGCGAGGATCAGTATGAAATTTTTGATATGGCTGACTTAGGTGATCTTATTGGCGTGAAGGGAACGGTTTTTAAAACAAAAGTAGGCGAGCTCTCGGTAAAAGCAACGGAATTTGTGCTGCTCACGAAAGCTTTGCGCCCTCTTCCTGATAAATACCATGGCCTTAAAGATATTGAACAGCGCTACCGCCAGCGTTATTTAGATCTTATTATGAACCCTGACAGCAAAAACACATTTATAACAAGAAGCAAAATCATCCAATCCATGCGCCGTTATTTAGACAGTCACGGGTATTTGGAAGTAGAAACACCAATGATGCACTCCATTGCTGGAGGAGCGGCAGCACGTCCGTTTATCACTCATCATAATGCTTTGGATATGCCTTTGTACATGAGAATTGCTATTGAGCTTCATTTGAAAAGGCTGATTGTCGGCGGTTTAGAAAAAGTTTATGAAATCGGCCGCGTTTTCCGCAACGAAGGCGTTTCAACAAGACATAATCCCGAGTTTACCATGCTCGAACTGTACGAGGCATATGCAGATTTCCATGATATTATGGAATTGACAGAAAATATGATTGCTCATATTGCACAAGAAGTATTAGGTACAACGACAATCCAATACGATGAATATAAAGTGGACTTGAAGCCAAAATGGAAGAGACTTCACATGGTAGATGCGATTAAAGAATATACAAATGTTGATTTTTGGAATGTTACATCTACCGAAGAAGCGCGGGCATTAGCTAAAGAACACGGAGTAGAAATTAACGAAAATATGCAATACGGCCATATTGTCAATGAGTTCTTCGAGCAAAAAGTCGAGGATAAACTAATTCAGCCGACATTTATTTACGGTCACCCTGTTGAAATTTCTCCGCTCGCCAAAAAGAATGAAGCGGATCCAAGATTCACAGATCGCTTTGAATTGTTTATTGTCGGCCGCGAGCATGCAAATGCCTTTACGGAATTAAACGATCCTATTGATCAACGTGAACGCTTTGAAGCTCAATTAAAAGAAAGAGAGCAGGGAAATGACGAGGCGCATATGATGGACGAAGATTTCATTGAAGCTCTTGAATATGGCATGCCTCCAACAGGTGGGCTTGGCATTGGCATTGACAGATTAGTCATGCTTTTAACCAATTCTCCGTCTATTCGCGATGTTCTTTTATTCCCGCAGATGAGAAACAAATGATGATTTTCAAAAGGGAGACGGCTGTCTCCCTTTTGTCTTCCTGCTGGAAATTGAATAATTTTTTTATATAAAATAAATTTTTTTATGCAAAACTATTGATTTGTTATGAAAATGGTGTTATATTAATACCCGTCCTTATTGATGACCAATGATGCAATGATAAAAAAATCTGTTGACAAAATAAAAATTTAAGGATATTATAAAAAAGTCGTCTTTTTTTCAACATGATCTTTGAAAACTGAACAAAACGAAAAGCGTGCCTGTTGATTCTGACAAGAGCATTTGGTGACAAACTTTTTTTGGAGAGTTTGATCCTGGCTCAGGACGAACGCTGGCGGCGTGCCTAATACATGCAAGTCGAGCGGACCGAAGGGAGCTTGCTCCTTTAGGTTAGCGGCGGACGGGTGAGTAACACGTGGGCAACCTGCCCTGCAGACTGGGATAACTTCGGGAAACCGGAGCTAATACCGGATAACACCGAAAACCGCATGGTTTTCGGTTGAAAGGCGGCTTTTAGCTGTCACTGCAGGATGGGCCCGCGGCGCATTAGCTAGTTGGTGAGGTAACGGCTCACCAAGGCGACGATGCGTAGCCGACCTGAGAGGGTGACCGGCCACACTGGGACTGAGACACGGCCCAGACTCCTACGGGAGGCAGCAGTAGGGAATCTTCCGCAATGGACGAAAGTCTGACGGAGCAACGCCGCGTGAGCGAAGAAGGTCTTCGGATCGTAAAGCTCTGTTGTCAGGGAAGAACAAGTACCGTTCGAACAGGGCGGTACCTTGACGGTACCTGACGAGGAAGCCACGGCTAACTACGTGCCAGCAGCCGCGGTAATACGTAGGTGGCAAGCGTTGTCCGGAATTATTGGGCGTAAAGCGCGCGCAGGCGGTTCCTTAAGTCTGATGTGAAATCTCGCGGCTCAACCGCGAGCGGCCATTGGAAACTGGGGAACTTGAGTGCAGGAGAGGGGAGCGGAATTCCACGTGTAGCGGTGAAATGCGTAGAGATGTGGAGGAACACCAGTGGCGAAGGCGGCTCTCTGGCCTGTAACTGACGCTGAGGCGCGAAAGCGTGGGGAGCGAACAGGATTAGATACCCTGGTAGTCCACGCCGTAAACGATGAGTGCTAAGTGTTAGAGGGTATCCACCCTTTAGTGCTGCAGCAAACGCATTAAGCACTCCGCCTGGGGAGTACGGCCGCAAGGCTGAAACTCAAAGGAATTGACGGGGACCCGCACAAGCGGTGGAGCATGTGGTTTAATTCGAAGCAACGCGAAGAACCTTACCAGGTCTTGACATCCCCTGACAACCCTAGAGATAGGGCGTTCCCCTTTCGGGGACAGGGTGACAGGTGGTGCATGGTTGTCGTCAGCTCGTGTCGTGAGATGTTGGGTTAAGTCCCGCAACGAGCGCAACCCTTGACCTTAGTTGCCAGCATTCAGTTGGGCACTCTAAGGTGACTGCCGGCTAAAAGTCGGAGGAAGGTGGGGATGACGTCAAATCATCATGCCCCTTATGACCTGGGCTACACACGTGCTACAATGGGTGGTACAAAGGGCAGCGAAACCGCGAGGTGGAGCGAATCCCAAAAAACCACTCTCAGTTCGGATTGCAGGCTGCAACTCGCCTGCATGAAGCCGGAATCGCTAGTAATCGCGGATCAGCATGCCGCGGTGAATACGTTCCCGGGTCTTGTACACACCGCCCGTCACACCACGAGAGTTTGTAACACCCGAAGTCGGTGGGGTAACCCTTACGGGAGCCAGCCGCCGAAGGTGGGACAAATGATTGGGGTGAAGTCGTAACAAGGTAGCCGTATCGGAAGGTGCGGCTGGATCACCTCCTTTCTAAGGATATATACATTGAAATAGGGTGCGCTTTTCCGTTTTGTTTAGTTTTGAAGGATCATATCCTTCTTGATTGTTCTTTGAAAACTGGATAACGGAAAGACATTCACGAATAGATCGCTCATGTTAGGAAGAAACGGTTAAGTTAGAAAGGGCGCACGGTGGATGCCTTGGCACTAGGAGCCGATGAAGGACGGGACAAACACCGAAATGCTTCGGGGAGCTGTAAGTAAGCGTCGATCCGGAGATGTCCGAATGGGGGAACCCACTGCCCGTAATGGGGCAGTATCCATACCTGAATCCATAGGGTATGGAGGGCAACCCGGGGAACTGAAACATCTAAGTACCCGGAGGAAGAGAAAGCAACAGCGATTCCCTGAGTAGCGGCGAGCGAAACGGGAACAGCCCAAACCAAGAGGCGTGCCTCTTGGGGTTGTAGGACACTCGATTAAGGAGTGACAAAGGAACGGGGTAGACGAAGAGGTCTGGAAAGGCCCGTCAGAGAAGGTAACAACCCTGTAGTCGAAACTCCGTTCCCTCCCGAGTGGATCCTGAGTACGGCGGGACACGTGAAATCCCGTCGGAAGCAGGGAGGACCATCTCCCAAGGCTAAATACTCCCTAGTGACCGATAGTGAACCAGTACCGTGAGGGAAAGGTGAAAAGCACCCCGGGAGGGGAGTGAAAGAGAACCTGAAACCGTGTGCCTACAAGTAGTCAGAGCCCATTAACGGGTGATGGCGTGCCTTTTGTAGAATGAACCGGCGAGTTGCGATTTCGTGCAAGGTTAAGCCGAAAGGCGGAGCCGCAGCGAAAGCGAGTCTGAAGAGGGCGAAATAGTACGAGGTCGCAGACCCGAAACCAGGTGATCTACCCATGTCCAGGGTGAAGGCAAGGTAACACTTGCTGGAGGCCCGAACCCACGCACGTTGAAAAGTGCGGGGATGAGGTGTGGGTAGGGGTGAAATGCCAATCGAACTTGGAGATAGCTGGTTCTCTCCGAAATAGCTTTAGGGCTAGCCTCAAGGGAAGAGTCTTGGAGGTAGAGCACTGATTGGACGAGGGGCCCCCATCGGGTTACCGAATTCAGTCAAACTCCGAATGCCAATGACTTATCCTTGGGAGTCAGACTGCGAGTGATAAGA
>NZ_JBBOPS010000001.1:3055000-3137500 GCF_038003725.1 Aeribacillus sp. FSL K6-1121 | reverse complement strand
AGTTGTCAGACAAGCAATGCTTCATCAAATTTGTGACAGGTTGTTTTGCCCTGATGTCATTGATCGTCTTCCCAATAGTTAAGACAGAAGAGACAGCTGAAAAAATATTTTTGATCATGAGCCATTAGCTCAGTCGGTAGAGCATCTGACTTTTAATCAGAGGGTCGGAGGTTCGAATCCTCCATGGCTCACCATTTTGACGCGGGTGTGGCGGAATTGGCAGACGCACTAGAATCAGGATCTAGCGCCTTTATGGCGTGGGGGTTCAAGTCCCTCCACCCGCATCATATGCGGAAGTAGTTCAGTGGTAGAACACCACCTTGCCAAGGTGGGGGTCGCGGGTTCGAATCCCGTCTTCCGCTTTTCTCTGCCGGGGTGGCGGAATTGGCAGACGCACAGGACTTAAAATCCTGCGGTAGGTGACTACCGTACCGGTTCAAGTCCGGTCCTCGGCACCATATTGGCGCCCGTAGCTCAATTGGATAGAGCGTTTGACTACGGATCAAAAGGTTAGGGGTTCGACTCCTCTCGGGCGCGCCATATACGGGAAGTAGCTCAGCTTGGTAGAGCACATGGTTTGGGACCATGGGGTCGCAGGTTCGAATCCTGTCTTCCCGACCAGGAATTTAAAGGGGCCTTAGCTCAGCTGGGAGAGCGCCTGCTTTGCACGCAGGAGGTCAGCGGTTCGATCCCGCTAGGCTCCATCCAAATATTTATTTATACAACCAATTCCAATAATCCGCTGAACCTTAGGGAGATTCCTAAGGTTTTTTTTATTGCCCATGAAAAATGGACATGCCTGGCGCAGGTCGTTAAAAATTGCATATCACAATAAATTGATTGTTGAGGAAGCCAATCGGCGATATCATTGTGCTTGGTTATTTCTCACACTGACAGTTCGGAATGTCGAGGGAGGAGAGCTTCGCCAAACGATTTCCGATATGATGAAGGGGTTTAATCGTTTGACGAAGTACAAGCGATTTGATGCAGCCGTCCTTGGGTATTTTCGAGCTTTAGAAATCACGAAAAATCATGAAGAACATACATATCATCCACATTTTCATGTGTTATTACCAGTAAAGAAAAGTTATTTCACAGGCAAGTTATATATTAGTCAAAAAGATTGGACAAGCCTTTGGAAAAAGGCAATGAAACTTGATTACACGCCGATTGTACATATACAGCGGGGCAAAGGGAAAACCAAGATTGATGCTGAACAGATCGAGAGTGAAGTGCGAGAGGCTATAGAGGAGCAAAAAGCTGTTTTGGAAATTTCAAAGTACCCTGTGAAGGATACAGATCTTGTCCGCGGCAACAAGGTGACTGAAGACAATTTGGATACGGTCTACTATCTGGACGACGCGCTGTCGGCTCGGCGACTAATCGGATATGGTGGCATTTTGAAGGAGATACATAAGGAAATGAATCTCGGTGATGCAGAGGACGGCGATCTGGTTAAGATTGAGGAAGAAAATGATGAGGTGGCAAACGCTGCATTTGAGGTTATGGCTTATTGGCATCCTGGCATAAAGAATTACATAATCAAGTAAGAAAAGCAGGCCTAGAGCCTGCTTTTCTTACTAAGGTAGATGTTTTTTTAACTTTTTGTCCCATCCTGTAAAGACCATTATTGCCGTTATTGGTAGCCCTAATGCCATAACAAAAATCAAAGATACATTTTCAGATGGACCTAAGATTAAATAAATCAATAACATTATAGCCGCGAGGCTAATATAACTTTTTAAAAATGCTATCAGTGAGTTTTTATTCATAATCTCGCCCCATTTTAAATTATTTTACAATCGTGTATTTTATTTGTACTGAATAGGATGTATGGTAATTTTTATAATCAGTTATTTTTAATCTCTTTCCTTTTTTTGCAGCATTTATAACTTCTTTTTTATAAAGAGAATTAGAACTCAGTTGTGTTGCTAATGCAGAAGCCCATCCAGCAACTCCACCCCATTTAGTAGCAATAGCTAAAATAACAATTTTTAGATTACTATTACCTTTTATTGCTTTCATATTATTAGCCAACTCTTTATTGAGCTTTGGATAAAGTATAAGACCCTACTACAACTCTCTTTTCTGCTGCATGAGCAACATTACTTGATTTATTAAATCCCAAAAAACTTGTTGATCCTAACAGAGGTGGGGCAACCAATAAAGCTACCAATATAATCTTCACTAAAAAACCAAATTTCTTCTTTTTCACAATCATAGCATTATCTCCTTTACTTTCACACTCTTTTTCAATCAAAAAACATCCTTTCCTGGAATTATATGGGCCCATATACTACTACTATAAACAAATATAAGTCTTTTTTGGGATACTTTGGATATGATTTAATTAGAATTAGTCGAAAATTTAGAAGGGTTTGAATTAAAGATAGGAAAAAACGTTTTACTTTTTATAACGTGTGGTTTTTGGGATTGATAATGTACAACATTAGAGAGCATACTTCCTTTGCTACAGCGACGATTATTTTAGCTGCTTTCATTGCTGTTTGTTTGATGCTTGAGGTGGTTTGGAAAAGATATAAAAAAGACTTAGAAGAATACGAGAAAGATTTTAAAAAAGCTATCAGAGAACAAAATGCTATTTTGGAAGTTTCTAAGTATCCAGTCAAAGATACGGATGTCATTAAAGGGAATAAGGTCACGGATGAAAATGTGGAAACCGTTTTGGTGTTAGACAACGCCTTGGCATATAAGCGATTAATCGGTTATGGTGGTTTGCTGAAACAGATCCACAAGGAATTGAATTTGGGAGATGCAGAAGATGGAGATTTAGTCTATATCTCCGAAAATGACGAAGTAGCAAACGGTGCTTTTGATGTGATTGGCAAGTGGCATATCGGTTTAAAAAATTATGTGATAAAGAGAGATTAATAGGGTGTAGAAAATTAGAGATACAGAAGATACGGGAGATGATTTTCGTATCTTTTTTTATTGCTCGGCGGGTCACTAGAGGGAAGAAGGTGACGCATGGCGGTTGTCAATTAAAATGTGCGGTAGCGGACCGAAGGGAGCATAAGGAGCACATTTTTTTGTGTTGCTTAACATAGTGCTTTGAAGCCGTTAGTATGATCCGAAAAGTGTATAGCGATGGGGGCAAACAAAACTATCGATATCGATCGAAACATAAAAAATGGGAGAATTTCTAATAAATCGCTAAATATGGTTGATCAATGGTATATTTGGTAATATTATTTAATTGATCAGATGAAGAGAAAGTGAGAGTTTAAATATGAGTTCAGCTATACAATGGCTCAGCAGCTTCATTATTTTTTAGGAAAAATTTAAGAAAATAGATAAACATCGCGTAATGAACATTGTTTCTAAATTTCGTTTTATGGTTTTATTGATGAGGTGCAGACTATGTCATATGTAAGAATTTTTTTTCTTATTGCAATCAATGCTTTAAGAGCATATCAAAGCAATTTGTATGAAAAATTTGAAAAAATTTTACCTGAATTTAAATATCTGGCGAAATATTATATATACTTTTATGCAGCGTCAAATATTTTATTATTAGGGATTATTCTTTTACTAGACCCTTCTCAAAATGTACATATTCATCGTATATTAAATGACTATAAATGGGAAATTTTAATCGCAAAATATTTAATGGAATTATTTGTCATTATAAATTTGTTAAGATTTGAAGTTCCAAAAGGATTTAAAAAAGTTTATGGATTAATACCGTCTATTTTTTATGTAATCACTGCTAATTTTAAAAACGTTTATACATGGATACTGATACAGTTTATATATTATACATTTTTAGATAAACAACTTTTTTTGATCTTATTTATTTTAAGCTGTATAATCATTTATCTTTCTTTGTTTGCTAAAATATCAGAATTTCAATACATATTAAATATTTTAAAAATGGCTCGTCTCATGTTTGTAATATTGTTAAGTTATCAAATCATTCAAGAAGTATCGCAAAAAGCAGGTTTTAGCTTCGCGAGTGCAAGCAATAAAATCGAGGTTTTATTATTTTTATGGGTGGCTTTTCTATTAATTCTGTTAATATCTAACTATTTTTTATTAAGATATATTAAAGCTACTACACGAATTTTCCAGGAAAAACAATTAATCCATTATTTCAAACTATTTTTTATACCCTTCATATTTTTGACTTTGATACAGATCACATCCAGCTTGTTTGTTTTCATCAGCAATATCGAAGAATCACTGATAATCATATCCTATTTAATTTCATCTCTTTTTGTAAAAATCAAATTTATTGATTTTTTAACTATGGAAACTTATGGTTATTATTTGTTTTATTTAAAGTCTTTAGACAAAAAAATTCAATCTGAGTTTATGATGAATATTAACTTAAATAATTTCTTCTTATTATTGCCCGTTTTACTATTTCACCTCTGTTATCTCATTTTAAATCAGCAATATATTTATGCTTTCCTGCTGATGCTTGTATACATATTAGACATTAAGGCAGATGAACTAATCATTTTAATCACGAGAAAAATATTGAAGAAAAGTGAATTGCCTAATTTGTTTATACACACAAAAAAAGGTTTATCCAACGTATTATTAATAGCGTTTGTTCCCAGTGCCATTATTAGCATTCTTGTAAACAGTAGCAGCATAAAGAGCTCCAGCTTAGCTACAACGATGTTGCTGCTCGTTTCCGTCATACTATTTTGTGTGTCAATATTGGCGCATTATTGGAGGAAGAGCTTTTTTGACGAATTACATAAGTGAGGTAAAAAATAAATGTTAGAAATTAAAAATTTAACGTATAGCATAGGGGAGAAAAAAATTTTAGATCATATATCTTTTTCAATACCTGAAAATGAAGTGACAGCCATTGTCGGGCCAAATGGCGTGGGCAAAACTACAACCGTGCAAATATTGTCGAATATAATCAAAACGGAAAATGCTTCTGTTAAGAGCTTAAATCGTAATAAGAAAATCGTTTACTTGGATATTGAATATTTAGTTTTTGATGAATTGACAGCACAAGAGTTTCTCGAGTTACATTCACGAATTCATAATAAAAATAAAGAAGAGCTTGAAGAGCTATTAAACGAATTTGAAGTATTGAATATTAAAGAATTTTTACCGAACAAGTTAAAGGGTCTTTCTTTAGGGCAAAAGCAAAAATTGATTATATTAATGGGATTTATGTCCAATGCAGATATTTTAATATTTGATGAGCCATTTAACGGTTTAGATTATAAATCTGAAATGAATTTTAAAGAGCTGCTCAGAAAAAATAAGTTTAACTTCACAATTATCATCACTACCCATAATTTTCATGATATCGAAAGGTACACTAAGCAGTGCATTGTGATGGAAGATAGCAAAACGATTAAGCAGATTACAAACGTAAATACTCAAAGTTATAAAAAAAATATATTTCATTATTTAGATTTAGAACAGGAGCAGTATAGATGAATCGTCAGTTCGTCATAAAAAGGGAAGAGTTCATGAAAATTCCTCTGCTTATATTTGGTTTTTTATTGGCAGGATTCTTCTTTGGCGCATTATTAGAAGTCGATTTAAAAAGGGAAGCTCTCGATCTAAATTTTATTGATATTTTTTTCAATAACGCCTCAATCGGCATTATGTTAGTTCTGCTAACAAGTTTCATATCTTATCCGATTATTTTATATAATTCATTTTTTTTAGGGTTAAACATATATTTTGGCATAGAGCTCTTTGGCGTATATAAAACTTTCATGACTTTAATTTTCCATACGCCGATAGAAATAGTAGGATGGATCATATGTATCATCGCTTCGAAAAGAATGAAAGATTTTTATAAAACTGTGTTAAAAAAAGAAATAAACAAAGAAAATATAAAGGCTGTTTGTATGTTATTGCTGACAATGATAGCTGTTTACTTTGTTGCAGCCATAGTGGAATATTATGCTTTTGAATTTCTGGGGGGACATAAATGGTTAAATTAAAAGCAAATGAAAAAATATTATTAATACTGTTTACGCTTTGGTATTTATTATCCATACAATTTATCAGTCAATACATGATCATGAATCAAGGCAGTGTAATCTATGAAAAGAACATTTTTAAAACGAAAGAAATCATGTTTGTATTCCTAAATTTTGTCATAATGATCTTTTCGATTGTTTTTCTTTTCTTTCAAGCTTTTATCTATCGATTTATCATACTATTATTTAAACCGCAGAAATATCCATCAATATTTTCAAGCTTTTTTTATTTAATGATTGGATATTTGCCATTTTCCATTACGATCATTATCACAAACTTTATTCATCAAGAGTATGTTTACAATATTTCAACGAATATATACGCAAAAATTTTCATAACGATTATTGTAAACGTAATATATATATTCATCATTGTTAAAAAAAATATCATCGATTCCAAAAAGGCGCTATTATTGTGTATGTTTTTAATCGTAATAAATGCTCTAGTTTTATTCATTAATTTCAATTCACTATAAAAAACGATCGCATGATCATTGACTGTTTTCCAGAGGAACTTTGCAAAATATATGAGAGGATATGAAAATGGTTAATGAAATAAAAATGTATTTTTCTCGTCACAAACCAATTTATGTTATACTTGCTGCAATCATGATAGGATGCGGACTGCAATATTTCATACTTAGCAATGAGAATATGAAGTCTGTACAGGATGCTTTATCGGAAGAATCGGAGTCATTGATTTTCCAAAGCTTCTCTGTCGATATCATTGCCCTAATTGCCTTGCTATATTATATTTTTTGCTCTGCTAATTCAATCATGAAAGATGGAGTTTTTGAAAAAAATAAAAGCACCCGTAAAATGATTTTACATAAAATATACGCTTCTTATTTGTTCGTATTTATTTGCAACGGAATCATTGTATTATCGACTAGCATAATCGTTATCATACTTTATGGATTTCATCATGATATTTTTTATCATGCATTGTTATTACTTATTGCGAAGTCCTATACCGCAATTTTTTATGTAACATGATCTATGTTTTTGGCTGTTCTATTCAAAAGTATATGTTTATTTTTTCCATGCTTTTTGTTGTGGAGATTGCAAAAATTGCGGTTTTTGCATTTCTGCGTAAATTTGCTGTTTTTGATTACGTTATATTCAATCATTTAGATATTTCTTCTTATTTCCATTTGCCGTCTTCGGGAATTGATAAGGGATATAACATATTATTTTCCATTGCCATATATTTAGCGTATATATTCCTTCTGCAAGCTTTGAGTGTTTATATATTCAACAAGAAAAGAGAGCGTGTAACCTATTAATTAACATTTATCGTTGTTATGGATGGCATTATCACCATTGTAAAGATTTTGAAAAGGCCGTTTAGCTCGCTAGGCTAGCTGTTAAAAATACTTTGGCTTCATATCAAAAGAAAAGTCAGACCTGTTCTCTTTTGTCCATTATATGATTAACTGAATATACCAATGGAAAATTTCCGTTTCATAAAAATATGAAAGCACGGCTCCAATACTTATGAAAGGTCCGAATGGTATCGCCGATTTACGGCTTAATTGTTTCGTGATGATGCCAAATAGACCGAATAATGCACCAATTAAGGTAGACAGGAAAAAAGCTAATAACACTCCTTTCAGACCTAAAGCATATCCTAAAACAGCAAATAGTTTAATATCTCCGCCTCCCATTCCGCCATTGCTTACAATGGCAATGATATAAAGAAGGATAAAACCGACAGTCATTCCAATTATCGAATCATACCAAGGATGAAGCGGAATCCAGATCCGCAAGAAAATAAATAGAACGAAGAAAAAGATTAAAATTCGATTCGGGATCAATTTGTAAGATAAATCACTCACCGTAATAATGATAAGAAGTGAAACAAAGGGTAGTGCTACTATAAGCTCCTTGCTAAATCCAATTTTGTAAAAACTAAAAACAAATAGTAAACCTGTAAACAGCTCCATCACTGGGTAAATAGCCGAAATCGGTACACGGCAGCTGCGGCATTTTCCTTTCTGAAGCACATATGAAAAGATGGGTATTAATTCATACCAGGATAAGAAATGGCCACAATGCGGGCAGTGCGACCTCGGCTGAACGATTGAGCGTTTTTTCGGGACGCGAAGACCGACAACATTAAAAAAAGACCCGAAAATGATTCCGATAACAAAGAAAAAAAGGTAAACGAAAACCATTGCCAAACTCCTCGTACATTAGTATTCAGGGCTGTTTTTACCATTTTGCGATTCCTTATTTGTTTCTGATGAATGACTTTTATCTGTTGAATCAAAATAAAAAGTAGTTAATTGAATTTCCATCGTAATGGTTTGATTCGTTTCGTCCTCTAAAAGCTCCTTTTCCCCCGGTTTCGTAAATGAAAGGACGTCCACTCGGGTGATTCGCTCCAATTTTTCTATTTCTTGTAGGAATTGTAAAAAATGCTTGAAATCTGGTGAAACAACCGACAGATTAAAGGTAATTAGTTTCACGTTTTTATATTTTTCTTTCTCTGTCGATTCGTTCGAAGCTGATTGGTTTTCGCTTTGATTAGACGGAGCATCCGTATTTTCATTTTCAGATTGATTAGTTGCAGACTCCATTTCGGCTGATTCATTTTGCTCCTTATTTTCGTTCGTATCGTTCGTATCTGTTTTATTGTTTTCCGATAATAATTCCGATTCAGACAGCGTTTGCTCATCCTGAAAGGAAATGTTCTGGATTTGGCTGCCGCTGACGTATTCCGCTTCCTGTAAATCAAGCAGCAGCTGGTCCATATTGCGGCTTAACGGCATTTTTTTCTCTAATTGAGCAGTATTTTCTTCCTTATCCGTTTTACTTTTATTCAATTGTGCTTCCAATTGCTTCATTTCCACTTCAAGCTGATTGGCATCTAACTGTGCAAGCGCAACATCGTCTTTCAAAGGCTTTACCGTATACATATACACAACGCCAATAAGCAAAAACAGTAAAATGATTAAACAATAAAAAAAGATTTTCCTTTCTTGGAGGAAATCACTCATCTTCTTCACCCCCGTTTTCGTCCTCTAACGCCGAAGAATGAGTCTCAAGAATAATATTCACATCATATCTCGGAATCTCCTTGAACATTTCTTCATCCACTTGTTCATCTGAAGCTTCTTCAAATGTGAAGGTTTTAATTTCTTTGATCCTTACATTTGTAAAAAGAGGGGAAGAGACGAGCTTTGCAACATAAGATGCGGCAACATCCAATGATTCGAATTGGGTTTGGATCGTCAATTGTTTATTTTCATATTCATAATGGCTTAAATAGCTATGATTTGGCAGCAATTCCAGCAATTCTTCAATGAGATGTGAGGTAGGTGCGGTCAATTCCTCTGCTTTAGCGACCGCTTCTTCTAAGCTGCCTGATTGTCCATTTTTTTGATTTTCTACTTGAGTTTCTAAAATTTCCTTATCCATTTTTAAATTTTCGATTCTCGTATCGGCCAGTTTTTTCTCATTTTTCGTATGAATATATTGATAAATAACGATCGATAAACAGATTAGCCAAATAACAAGAAAAGAGATAAAAATAATCAAAACCGTCGAACTTTGTCTTTCGGATTTCGGCAATAAATTTATTTCAGGGATCACTTAACTTCCCCCTTTCAAGGCAAGCCCTAAAGCAGGTATAAAATGACGAGGAACTTTATCCATTTTTTCAGGAGAAAGGTAAGCATCTAAAATCGTAACGGGAATTTGAAATTGACCTTCTATTTTTTTTCTAATCAAATCTAAGTTTGGAAAATCTCCTAACAGCATAATTTTCGATACAGCTTTCTGACCTTTATGAATGGAGTAGCGGTAAAAATTCATCATCCGCTCCAATTCCATTATTTGATCATCAATTAAACTTAAAAATTGCGCTTCGTCACCATTATACGTCCAGGTGAGCAGATCATCATCGTATTGGGAGCTTGTCCAATCGTTCATTTGAATATCTAAATCTTGAAATCTTAAAAATTCAGGCTGGTTCTCCGAAAAAATACTGATCATGATTGAGTTTAAATTCAACTCCAAAAATAAATATGCTTCATCTGTATTTTTTGTCATATATGTATATTGGAAATACCGATATACGCCGATGGAACGAATATCAGCAGCTACTGGCTTCAGTCCTGCATCAATTAAAATTTCCGTATATTTTCTCATTTCATCTTCTGGAACGGCAAAAAGAAGCCCTTCGCGTTCTGTTTGGGTATCAGCCTTTCCAGGCAATGGTGATACATCAAAGATTGGATTGTCAAATGGAAGATAAAGTGTATGTCCTAATTCCATAATAAAGTGACCGTTGATTTCTTTATCTTTTAAATGAGCAGGAAACTTTACCTTTCTCATAATGACAAGGGAATCAGGCGCATAAAACTGGACATTCCGCCTTTTGATTCCCCACTCTTTGACGGTCTCCTTCATAAAATGATAAAACTCCATCTCATCAAGAATTCGCCCATGCTCTAGCAGGCCGTTCGGTATAGACTTTTCTTTGAAATGTTTAATATTTGTTAAATCTCCGCCGGAATGATCCACCATCCGAAGCGCGTAATCATCGATGACTAAGTTGATTGTTTTTTTAGCCGAAAGAAAAGTGAGCATAGGCGAACCCTCCTGTGACCAAATATTTTTGCAAAGAGAAATACTTCAGCTTTTGATAGAAAGTATTCAGGCAAATTATTATGTTTACATGTTCCAAGTTTACAACGAAAAAGATTCTTTAGTTATTATCTAAGTATTTCCGTAATTCTCCTTCAGTTGCACTTTTATCATTATCCTTATCAGCTATATCAACTGCAGGATGACCATAAATTTTCCATTTATTGTCTTCAAATGAAACTTTGAAATTTGGATTAGCTGTTTCAAAATCAATATACTCTTCAAGTTCATCGGCAGTATAAGTTTTTGAACCAGAAGTATTATCTTTTGCATATTTTAGCTTGGCAGCTGAAATAATATTTAATGCCTCTGATACATCAGCCCGTTCTTTAGAATTGCCAATGACATTTGCGATAATCGGGATTGCAATAGCTAGTATGATTGCAATGATGATAATAACAGCCAATAGCTCAATTAATGTCATCCCTTTTTCTTTTTTGAGAAGTTTTACATGTTTTCTCATTTCATATTCCTCCTTTGTTTTTAGTTTTCATAAATTAACTTTCATAAAGCAAAACGGCAAGCGCTTGTCATGTTCCCGTAAACTTTATTAACTCGATTTCTTGATCACCTCCTAAAGGAATTTTTTGGAATCTAGTACAATACGTTTCTTTTAGACATGCTTTAATGCTGCAGGCTTCGTCATCTATTTACATTTGCTGATAAATGCTAAACATAGGAATCATAATGGCAAGAACAATCGTCCCAATGACAAAGGCTAAAATGACGATCATAATCGGTTCGATCAGCGATTTCAAAATTTCAACGCTGCGGTCAACTTCCGCTTCATAGAAATCGGCTATTTTGGTTAACATAAAATCTAATGAACCAGTCTCTTCGCCGATCGCCGTCATATGGGTGACGAGCGGCGGGATTACCCAGCTTTTTCTAAACGGCTCGGACAAGCGGTCTCCTTTTTCTAAACTATCACGTGCGTCCAACACAACTTTTCCAATGACTGGATTGTTGACAACCCGCTCGACAATAGTTAAAGCTTGTAAAATCGGCACTGAACTAGAAAAAAGGGATGATAATGTCCGCGTCATTCTTGCAATAGCTGATTTTTGCAGCAATTTGCCGAAAACAGGCATTTTTAACAAAATAACATGGACAGCGTAATAAAAGGTTTTATTGCTCTTCATCAACAAGCTGAAAGCAAGAATCGCTGCTAATAAGACAAGAAGTACAATCCACCAAAAGTTTTGAACTACATGGCTTGCGCCAACTACGAATTTCGTAATGGCAGGCAGTTCGCTATCAAATTGGGCAAAAATTTCGGTGAATTTAGGCACAATCGTTAGCATCAGAAACACAACAACTGCAATGATGATAATGATTAATGTGATTGGATAAGCAAGAGTTGATTGAATTTTTTTCTTCAAATCGTATTGCTTTTCAAAATAAGCCGCCAGCCTGTCCAATGTTTCGTCCAAACTCCCGCTGGCTTCCCCGGCGCGAACCATATTGACAAAAATGGCCGGAAAAATTTTCGGATATTTGCTCACCGCATCTGAAAAAGCATTTCCTGTCCGCAATTCCGTTTCAATCTCAGCCAATACTTTGGCCAATGCTTTGCTTTCCGTCTGCTTTGATAAAATATTCGTTGAATCTACAATAGAAACTCCTGCACGGATCAGTGTTGCAAATTGCCGGCAATAAATGACAAAATGCTGGTTTTTCACAGGTCTGCCAATCGATACTTCCTTATAGATCAAGCCTTTTGCTTCATTGATCTCACGGGGGCTTATTCCTTGTTCTCTTAATTTTGCTATCGCATTTGTTTTATTTAGTGCATCAATCGTACCTTTCTTTAGCTGTCCTGTTTTCGTACGACCGACATATTTATAGATAGCCATTTTCATCACCTTTATTGATATATGGCATGGCGCTTTCGTAAGAAATTTTTCCTGAGCTTAATAAGCTTTGAACGGACATTTCCAATGTATGCATTCCTTGAGCTCTATTCGTTTGCAAAACATTGTGGATTTGATGAATTTTTTCATTGCGAATCAAGTTTGAAATGGAAGGATTATTAATTAAAATCTCCGTTGCAACCGTTCGCCCGGATCCGTCCTTTAGCGGGAAAAGGCGCTGTGAAATGATTCCTTGCAAAACGTTTGCTACTTGAAGGCGAATTTGCCTTTGCTGATGGGGCGGGAACACATCTATGATCCGGTCGATCGTCTGAGCTGCACTGCTTGTGTGTAATGTGGCCAGCACTAAATGGCCTGTTTCAGCAGCAGTAATAGCTGTCGATATCGTCTCAAGATCCCGCATTTCCCCCACTAAAATAATATCCGGGTCTTGCCTTAAAGATGCGCGCAGTCCGTTTGCAAAGCTTTTTGTATCTGAACCAATTTCCCGCTGATTGATAATGGATCGCTTATGGGAATGAATATATTCTATTGGATCTTCTAATGTAATAATATGTTTGGAATAGTTTCGATTAATATAATCGATCATCGCTGCCAATGTCGTTGACTTACCTGAACCGGTTGGTCCCGTGACGAGAATTAACCCTTGGGGCTTTTCCATCAATTTCTCGACAATGGAAGGTATTTTAAGCTCTGCGATCGTTGGGATCTTCGTCGGTATGACCCGGATCGCGACACTTATATGATTGCGTTGGCGAAAAGCGTTTAATCGAAACCGTGAAATTCCCTCTAATTCATAGTTAAAATCAAGCTCGCCCTGCTGCTCGAACGTATCCCACATCGTCTCCGGAATAAGCTCTTTTGCCATTCTTTCCGTGTCGTTTTTAGACAATGAATGGTCTCCGTAAGGCTTTAGCTCGCCGTTTATGCGAAAAACCGGAGGAGAGTCGACAATTAAATGGAGGTCTGAAGCATGATCCGTAAAAGCTTTTTTAAGTAAATCTGATATATTGTATGACATGAAGCCCACCTCCTACTCGAGGACAGCGACGCGTAAAATTTCTTCTGTTGTCGTTAATCCCTCTTTTACTTTCAGCAAACCGTCATCGATTAAAAATTTTAATCCTTTTTCCCGCACAAAATTTTGCAAATAAGAAGTTGACGTATTATTCATGATGAGTTCACGAATCTCCGCATCGATCGGCAATACCTCTTGAATGGCTAGGCGCCCGCGGTAGCCGGTCATGTTGCAGCTTGGACAGCCTTTGCCTTTTGCAACCGTCTCGATTTCAAGGCCTCTATTCGCAAAAATTTCTTTTTCTCTTTCAGTCGGGCGGACGATTTCGCGGCAATCCCGGCACACTCGTCGAACTAAACGCTGGGCTACAATGCCAATGATTGAAGACGATATGAGATACGGTTCAATACCCATATCGATTAATCTCGTTAAAGCAGCAACTGCACTATTCGTATGTAGGGTACTTAATACTAAATGACCTGTAAGTGACGCCCGAATGGCAATTTGTGCTGTTTCTGTATCACGAATTTCGCCGATCATAATAATATCCGGGTCCTGGCGCAAAATCGAGCGAAGCCCATTGGCGAATGTCAGGCCGATATCTTCATTTACTTGAATTTGATTGACTCCTTCGATCTGGTACTCGACAGGATCTTCAACCGTGATGATATTTACATCCTCTGAATTTAACTGATTTAAAGCAGCATACAATGTCGACGACTTTCCGGATCCTGTAGGTCCAGTGATTAATATTATTCCATTTGGCTGATTTAGCATAGTAATAAATTTTTCCAAATTTTCATCTGTAAAACCGATTTTTTCCACACTGTTTAATACATTGCTTAAATCAAGAATCCGCATCACGACTTTTTCACCAAAAATTGTCGGCAGCGTGGCGACACGAATATCCACCGGTTTAAAATTAATCGTTGTTTTAATTCGGCCGTCCTGCGGCAATCTATTTTCTGTAATATTTAAGTTTGCCATAATTTTAATCCGGGCAATGATGACATTTTGCATATGTTTTGGCAGTGACCGCTCTAAACGTAAAATGCCGTCGACCCGGTAGCGGACCTTTACGTCTGTTTCTTGCGGGTCAAAGTGGATATCACTGGCACGCTGGGCAAGACCGTTGGCAATGATTTGGTTGACAAGACGAACAACAGGAGAATCTTCATCCGTTACTTTTGCTTCATCCATTGAATCCTTTGGTGAAAGATCACTCATGATCTCTTCCATCGATTCTTGAAGATCATAATATTTTGTGATCGTTCGATATAATTCATCTTTTGTCGCAATAGCGGGTTCAATATGGCATCCTGTTGCCATTCTCAATTCTTCTATAGCAAAATAGTCCATCGGATCCGCCATTGCAACAAAAAGTTTATTTTTATCTTTTCGGATTGGCATCACATAATGCCTTTTTGCCAGCTCTTTTGGAATTAATTGAAGAACATCCTGATCAATTGGATATTGATAAATATTAATATGCGGTATTCCTAATTGGAACTCCAATACTTCAATCAGCTGCTGCTCGGTAATAAAACCTTCTCTCAGCAGGGCATCCCCTAATTTTTCATCCGGTGACTTATTTTTTAATGTTTGGTTTAATTGTTCATTTGTAATGAGTCCAGCTTCTAAAAGCAAGTCTCCTAAACGCTTTCTAGACAATTTCCGTTCACCTCCAAAGATGCTGGCTTTATCATATTCATTCAGATTTCCTTTTCTCTAACGGCGTTGCCTTTATTTCACATATTCCGGCTCTTCCTCCACACTTTCCTCCATTAATTGCTTTTCGTATTCCTCTTCGCTTTGAAAACGGTCTTGCCCCATGCTTTCAGTCCCGTCGGTACCATTGTCCGTATTTATATCCTTTTGCTTCGTTTGGTCCGTATTTGTTGAATGATCAGCATTTGCATTACTAGGATCCGCTTGGCTACTATTCGTATTTGTATCGTCCGAATTCGTTTGGTCATTTTCGTTATTCGCATTATTATTTTGATTTTCAGAAGAAGGTAATGCTAATAAAATGATTTCAGGTACAGGCAAGTAAAAGTCAGTGCTAATCAACTCACGGGAAAGCTCCGCGCCGTTTTCGGCTACTGACACTCGGTATACTTCCACTCGCTGACCATTTACACCGTTTTGTATAACGCGCTTGCAGCATGGCTGTAAATCCTTTTTATAACGATAGATGGTGCGATAATGAATATCTTCTTTATTTTCAATTTTGTATTGATATTTTGTTTTTTGAGGTGCGGACAAGATCGCCATTTTCAATTTTGATCCGTTTTTTTCAGCTTGAATTGTGTATATATAAGGTCCAGGATTTGAAACGACGAAATCTTTATCATCTGTTTGACTGACTTTTGCTTCAATCCCTGCTTTTGAATAGGCCGGAATTACTCGCTGCGAATGGCGCTCAATAATCTCTACATTTGTTTGCAGGAGCAAAGAATACAGCATAGAAACGACGAAATTTCCATCATCCTCCCTAAAATAACTCACCTCATTTGCCACTTGTTGCAAAAACGAAAATGAATTTCCAGGTGTTATCTTTTTTCCATTTAATTCTTCTACTAACTCATCTAAAAAGATATAGTCTTTCGGAATATTCCAGCTTGCTTCAGCAATTACATCATTTTGTTCGTTTGCATCTGTTAAAACCGCTTGAATGTTATGTTCTCCTAAATAAGAGGCCGTTGTTTCAATGTTGTCTATCGTTTTGACTTTATCAATATGGTTCGGCCATTCTGAAAGTTCTTCATCCGTTATATTCACTTTTACAACCAACGGCAGATCAACTGATTTTTTTTTAATAAAGAAGGCATACCACGGTGTTTTTGTTTTTTCGAGCAATTGATCCATCGTTTGATTCAGGTCATACTGAATATCTTCAGATGGAATGGTTAATATTTCCGTGGGTGATTCAATCGTCATATCACTTTGATTTTTCCACTCATTGATCTTATCTGATAAAATGTCTTTAGCTTCATCAACAGTCATTCCACCGACATCAATTCCTCCGACTGTAGAACCATCAGGAATTGTAAAGGCAGCGTTTGCGATATGGGGAGTTCCGAAACTAATGGTCGCAGCTGATATAGCGATTATGAAAGAAAAAAACAAAGCCATTAACCTTTTCATCCTGCTCATAAAGAACCTGCCTTTCTATGTATCATTTGTCTGATCAAGTTTAGAAGACTGAAACCGGCAAATAAATATATATTACTAAGGTTGACTTTTCATTTCAATGCCAATATTCGGGATCTTTTAGAAGCGCGGTTGATTGCGCAAGGCTCCAGTTCCTTAGAGCTTGTTTCTTCATCGTATGAGTAAAAGAAGAAGTACAATTGATTTGTCTAATTCAGCCTGTAAAAATATAAAATTTTACAAAATAGGTAAAAAATACAGCTTTATTTAGTTAAAAAGACCTATTTTGGAGCAAAATGAAAGCAACGAAGTTGAAATATTTTGTATAATAATAGCAAAATTACAGCAATTCATCCACAATAAAATGTAAAAATTTGAATAAATAGTAAAAATATTGTTTTCTTTTAGTCTAAAAGCCTTTATTTTGAAGTAAAATAAAAGTAATAAATAATGTATTTTTGTATAATCATAGCAAATTTTGGAGAGAAAAATTTTTACGGATTTAGTAAAAATGTTCCATATACTTACATTCTATTATTATGATTCGTTTAAGACAATGGTTTTTTAGTCAAAAAGTCCAATTTCAGAGGATATAGTTCCAATTCACTACAGCCATTGCGACTATTACTTAATATTTAAAAAAATGGGTGAATATTCTATGAAAATGAAGATTGTGAAGAAAATGGACGGGTTTACACTTGTGGAGATACTAATTTCTCTCGTCATTCTTTCCATCATTATTTTGGCATTTCTTAATCTTTTTGTTTTTACAAATAAAACAACTGTAGTAAACAATGATCAATTAGTGGCAATTCATCTGGCGAAATCAACAATGGAAAGAATTAAGATGAATCCTTTTTCTTATATTGATGAACCAGATAATGATCGCTTTAATCAGCCGCAAGTTTATACTTCTGACAGCTGCTCGAACCGTCCAGATCCCGATGAATGTGAACTTTTGTTTTCTCCACTTATAAATAATAAAACGTATGCAGTTCAAGTAACGGTCAGTCAAACTGCTAATGAAAAAGCGATTCGATTAATGAATGTACTTGTTGAAGTGAATTTACAAAATTCAAAAACACCCATTACTTCAAAGATTGAAGGGTATGTGAGCTATGAGTAAAAAAATCATATCTTCTAGTAAAGGAATTACGTTAGTAGAAGTTCTTTCAGTGGTTTTATTGGGTTCTGTTATCGGACTGATCGCTTACTCTGTTCTTTTTAGCGGATTAAAAACATATGACCGTGCTATGGAAGAAGCAGCATTGCGCGATGAAGCAGATTATATACTCGCCCATTTAATTGATGAGCTGTTTGTGTTAAAGGTTAGTGAGATTAAGGAGCGGAAATTGCCGGATCCAAGCGGGAATTACTTTTTGATCAAAAATGACGGCAGCAAAATTGGTTTTGATCATGAACATTCACGTGTAGTGATTAATAACAAAGAATTGTCGTTAACAAACGGAAATATCGTGCTTTCTCGCGAATCAAAATTGATAGAAACTGAACGAGAAGATGTGTTTGAAATTTTGTTAGTTTTACAATCTGCTAAAACACAGCAAACAATGAAACTGAAAAGTATTGTGAGCATTATTAATGATCGAAAAGGAGTGCAAAATAATGAAAATCTTAATGAATGAGAAAGGATACTCCTTGATCTTAACCATGTTGATCTTTTTACTATTTACAGTCTTGTCTGTTTCCGTTTTGACAGTTGCTTTATCTGGAGTGAAAAGAAATCAAACAAGCGAGGATTATGTTCAAGCTCGTGAATTAGCCAATAAAGGAATTGAACATATTACGAATCAGATTCAAAGCGATTTGAAAAATGAACTAGGAGAAGAAGGAATCACCCGCAGCGAGTTTATAACGAAATTAAATACGATTTTAAATCGCTATAAAGACGTGATAAATAGTGTTCACAATACTGGCGCAACTGGTGAATATCGAGTATATATACGAAATATAGAAAATGTAATAGAAAATGGTGAAGAAAACCCGCTAAAGAAGAAGATAACCTTTTTAAGCAGAGGATTTGTTGATGGCAAGGAAAAAACGGTTATTTCAGAAGTTGAAATTGGTGCACAATCTGTTTTGGAGACATTACATTATGCGCTCGGTGCCAACAAATTATGTAAAACTCCAAATGCCTGTATACCTGGTGAAGGAAATATGTTTTTGCACGGCGGAGTTTCGATCACAGGGGATATGAAGGTAGACGGGAATTTAATCATAACAAACCGAGGATATGCATATTTAAGTGGTGAGAAATGGATTGCGTCCGTTTACCCGAGCATTTTACCAACACAAGGAAAAGCAAACGCAAACTTACTACTTGGTGGAAATATTTTTACCTTTAATCATACCCCTCCATATGAACAACATATTACAACTTCTAATTTTGGAAGTTCTTATACAAAGCTAACAGATCGTATTGATGATGCTTTTTACAATCGGCAAGCCCCGGTTATTGTAAAAAGGCAGCCGATCCGTGATGACATTCAAATTCCTGCACAAAAATCGGTTTTTTATTATAAACATAATTCTCCCGGTGTAACGATCATAAAAGCTAATAATAGAATAATCTCAAACCAAAATCGCCCTAATGACAAAGTTTATGCGAGTCATGATGAATGTATTTTATGGTGTAATCAGAAATACGATGGAAATTACACATTTACTGGGAATAATCTTTTTAAAAGCTTTGCCACTGCAGGTTCATTAACAATTCGCAATTCAAATAATCAATTCAGACAGACCACCTTTAAGGAGGGGGCCTATATAGAGAAAGATTTAACAATTGGCAACGGGTCTGATTCGTACAACCCAAATAATTATGACAAAATTCGGGTGGACGGCCCCATATTTGTGAACGGTGATCTGACGATTAGAGGGGCTGATGCGGAATTTAATTCTATTATGTATGTAATGGGGGATGTGACGATTGAATATTCGCGCATCAATGGATTAGGCCAAAACGGTTCGTTAATTATTTTTGCAAATGGAAATATAAACATTAGAAATAATAGCGTTAACCAGGATGAACCTAGTAATATTAAAGGGTTTTTCTATTCAGAACAAGCATTAGAAATGTTTGGAGTTGGTTCAAATATTCGTATAGAAGGAGGAATATCAGCGAGGCGCATTGTTTTAAATGCGATAAGGGGACGGGCCAGCAATCAAAATTTTAGTGGGGCGCAAAAAATTACGAATAACGATTATTTTGAAGGTGCACAAAACCAAATAGGCAAGCCTTCTAGGCTGCAAATTATTTATGATCCGGAAATTATCAATACGTATGCAGATATAAAGTCTAGAGAGCCCGTTATTAAAAACTTAGATCCGCCTAAAATTATTAATCGTGACATAGAATAAATACCTTTCATCTTATTTTATTGCCGATATGACCGCCGCCTCTCGTGTATAGCGAAGGCGGTGGAGGAATCGGCCTCTTTTTTAGCTTTTTGTGATGTTTTTCCGTTGCAATACTTTCCGTTATGATCATAAAATGAAAAATTAAGAAATGACAGTCTAAAAGCCAATTTTTCGAGAAAATTGTCGAAAGCCGAAATGGATATTTTTGCTGTTACAAAAACATCTTTAATTGATTTGAATGATGCAAACCGTTTTAATTAATCTGAGAAAAGCGATTGAGGCGAGATTTGCTTATCCATGTAAAAAAGTATGGACGAAACGATTATTCGCTGCAATGCGGTTTGAGAAGCTCAAGCCTCTTTTATCCTCTTGTAAATGGAAATATATAACAAACAAAACAGCTTAAAACAGAACGAACAAAAACGACAAATTTACGAACAACTAAGAGCTCGCTTCTTCTGAAGATCCTCCGCATCTATTGCAATCAAGCTCGCTTTCTTTAAAACCTTCAATCGGAGTATAATTAATTGATCGTTACTTCAGAAACATAAACTGTTCCATTCTTGAAGCATATGAGCAGTGAAAGCTTCGTTTGATTTTAAAGCCAGCTCTAAAAGTGCTTTTTTGTTTCATATCATTCTTAGTCTCATACTCAAGAACAATTGAATATTGAGCACTGTTCATCGCATATAATGGGAAAGTATAATACTGTATCATTTCAAAATTCATATATGGCCAAAACAGAAAAAGTCATTTGGATGGTAAGGAGGAATGATAATGCCTGAGGAATGGCAAATTATGTTGATTCGCATTGTTTTAGCAGTCATTTTAAGTGGATTTATTGGCCTTGAACGAGAATTTAAACGGCATCCAGCAGGCTTTCGCACGCATTTGTTAGTTGGTGTCGGCTCCTGCATGATGATGCTGCTGTCTCTTTATGGCTTTGAAGAATATATGGATCGTTATGAAAATATTCGTTTTGACCCAGCAAGAATTCCTTCTTATGTCATTAGCGGCATTGGTTTTTTAGGTGCTGGAACGATATTAGTGAGAGGGGTTACGGTAAGAGGATTAACGACGGCAGCCTCGATTTGGGTTGTTGCAGGACTTGGCCTTGTTGTTGGGGCAGGAATGTATCCGTTGGCGATTTTTTCTACCTTGATTGTATTGTTGAGTTTGATCTTTCTCAATAAGGTGGAGGCTTTTTTTGCTGAGAAGTCAAGCAAAAAATGGATACAAGTTAATCTTCCAGAAGATGATTTGGTGGAATTTACTCGGAAACTTGAACAATTAAATATTTCTGTTTATAAAATTCATTTTACATTGTCAAAGCCAAAAGAAACTAAACATGCGAAGCGTTCATATTTACTTGAAATTGGCCTTCCAAAAGATGAAATGCCTGAAATCATAAACGAATTATTGAAATTTCAAGAAGTTAAAAAAGTTTTTTAAAGAGCGGGTTTTTTCCATATTGTAAATGGCAATATTATTAGTGAGCTTTTTTGTTGAAATGACACAAAAAAAAATTTATATTATAATTAAGGTCAAATATAGTCAAAGTCAAGTGACTAGTTGTTATCGTTTAGGAAATAAGCATTACGTAAACATCTTGCCTCCTATCCCTCAAGGATATTGCACATTTCTTGAGCGTTTTGCAATTCCAATCAAAAAGTTGAAGGAGGTGTTTTTCGAGGTGCGGAATATATCTGATATTATCGAGCAATATTTAAAGCATGTATTAGATTCAAGCGGAAAAGAAATTGTTGAAATTAAAAGAAGTGAAATTGCGGATAAATTTCAATGTGTTCCATCGCAAATCAATTACGTGATCAACACTCGTTTTACAATTGAACGGGGTTACATTGTCGAAAGCAAAAGGGGTGGAGGCGGTTATATCCGAATTATGAAAATTCGAATCAATGACCGTATCCAGCTGATCAATCAAATTTTAAATGCCATTGGTAAAAGGCTGTCACAATCGTCGGCGGAGGATATTATTTTGAGATTGGCTGATGAAGAGGTTATTTCAGAAAGAGAAGCGAAAATTATGTTGAGCGTAATTGATCGGTCTGTTTTATATATTGATTTGCCTGATCGAGACGAATTGAGGGCAAGGATGATGAAGGCGATGCTCACCTCGTTAAAATACAAGTGAGGATGTGATGGACGATGATTTGTCAAGAATGTCATGAAAGGCCCGCTACTTTCCACTTTACAAAAATCATAAACGGCGAAAAAACTGAAGTGCATATATGTGAAAAATGTGCACAGGAAAAAAGTGATGTATTCATATTCAATATGAATCCAGGCTTTTCTATAAACAACTTATTGTCCGGATTATTAAATATGGACAGCGCCATTAGCAGCCAAGGGCAAAATGTTTTCAAGAAAAATCAGGTCATTCAATGTGAGAAATGTAATATGACGTTTGATCAATTTACGAAAATTGGTAAATTCGGGTGCTCCCATTGTTACAAAACGTTTTATCACCAAATTACCCCGATTTTAAAACGTGTTCATGGCGGGAATACAACTCACGGCGGTAAAGTACCGAAACGGACCGGTGGAAGTATTCATTTGAAAAAGCGCCTGAAAATGCTTAAACAGGAACTGCAAGAATTAATTGCGAAAGAGGAATTCGAAAGAGCAGCTCAAGTTCGGGATGAAATTCGGTCCATTGAAGCGAAGATAAATGGACGGAACGAAAGGGGAGTATGACATGTCCTTTCAAAAATTTATTCGTTCAGCCATGAGCCCTTGGATGAATCAAGAAGGACCTGATTCCGATATTGTGCTGAGCAGCCGAGTCAGATTGGCGCGAAATATAGAAAATATCAGCTTCCCTACCATTATGTCGAATGAAGAAGCCTTGGCTATTTTAAATACGCTTGAAGAATCATTTTCACAAAGAGTGTTTGACGGTTTAGGGACATTCGTGCTGCTGAAAATGAATGAACTTCAGCCTATTCAAAAACGCGTACTTGTAGAGAAGCATTTGATTAGTCCTTATTTAATGGAAGAATCAGCACTTGGAGGGTGCCTTTTATCTGAAAACGAAGAAGTGAGCATCATGATAAACGAGGAGGATCATATTAGAATTCAATGTTTGTTCCCGGGCCTTCAGCTAAAAGAAGCGTTGAAAATGGCAATGAATCTTGACGATTGGATTGAGGAAAAAGTAGATTATGCATTTGATGAACATAGGGGCTACTTAACTAGCTGTCCAACAAATGTCGGTACCGGCTTGCGGGCTTCCGTGATGATGCACCTTCCAGGACTTGTCTTAACACAGCAGATTAACCAAATTATACCTGCTATCAATCAATTAGGATTGGTTGTGAGAGGTCGGTACGGAGAAGGAAGTGAAGCGATAGGTAATATATTCCAAATTTCGAACCAAATTACGCTAGGCAAATCAGAAGATGATATTGTCGATGATTTAATAGGTGTTGTCGGGCAATTAATTGCTCAAGAACGGGCTGCAAGAGATGCTTTATATAAAACGAATCCGCATCATCTAGAAGACCGTGTATATCGTTCCTACGGCACTCTCAAATACAGCAGGATTATTCCATCGAAAGAAGCAATTCAATGTTTATCAGATGTGCGCTTAGGAATTGACCTGGGAATTATTCAAAATGTTCCACGCAGTGTTTTAAATGAGCTTATGATTTTAATTCAGCCCGGATTTCTGCAACAATATTCAGGAGGAGTTCTACGGCCGAATGAACGGGATATTCGCAGGGCAACATTAATTCGTGAAAGGCTTCAATTAGAAAGGAAGCAAAGGGAGGATGATGAACAATGATGTTTGGGAGATTTACGGAACGGGCGCAAAAAGTGCTTGCTTTAGCGCAGGAAGAAGCTGTACGCCTCGGACATAACAATATCGGCACAGAGCACATATTGCTTGGGCTCGTGCGCGAAGGAGAAGGAATTGCCGCTAAAGCGCTTCACGCTCTAGGATTAAGTCCAGAAAAAATCCAAAATGAAGTGGAAAGCCTGATAGGACGGGGACAAGAAATTTCGCAAACGATCCATTACACACCGAGAGCAAAGAAAGTCATTGAACTGTCAATGGATGAAGCAAGAAAATTAGGACATTCTTATGTCGGAACAGAACATATCCTATTGGGATTAATTCGAGAAGGCGAGGGAGTTGCTGCGCGTGTTTTAAACAATCTCGGAGTAAGCTTGAACAAAGCGCGTCAGCAAGTTTTACAGTTGTTAGGCAGCAACGAAGTATCCTCAAGCCACCAAGGAAGTTCGATGACAAACGCAAATACTCCGACGCTTGATAGTCTTGCGCGGGACTTAACGGCTGTTGCACGGGAGGGCGGACTTGATCCAGTCATCGGCCGAAGCAAAGAAATTCAGCGTGTCATCGAGGTTTTGAGCCGAAGAACAAAAAATAATCCTGTTTTAATAGGTGAACCTGGTGTTGGGAAAACTGCCATAGCAGAGGGACTTGCTCAGCAAATTGTGAATAATGAGGTTCCTGAAATTTTGAGAGATAAGCGCGTTATGACCCTTGATATGGGAACAGTTGTAGCTGGCACAAAATATAGAGGGGAATTTGAGGACCGCCTTAAAAAGGTAATGGATGAAATTCGCCAAGCAGGAAACATCATTTTATTTATTGACGAGCTTCATACACTGATCGGCGCAGGCGGGGCGGAAGGTGCAATTGATGCTTCCAACATTTTAAAACCTGCTTTGGCTCGGGGAGAATTGCAATGTATTGGGGCAACAACTTTGGATGAGTACCGTAAATATATTGAAAAGGATGCTGCACTTGAACGGCGCTTCCAGCCAATCCAAGTCGACGAACCGTCCATTGAAGAGAGCATTCAAATTTTAAGAGGCTTAAGAGACCGATATGAAGCACACCACCGGGTATCCATTTCCGATGAGGCGATTGAAGCTGCTGTTAAACTTTCAGATCGGTATATTTCCGATCGGTTCCTGCCTGATAAAGCGATTGACTTGATTGATGAAGCAGGCTCCAAAGTCCGTCTTCGTTCATTTGCAACACCTCCGAATTTAAAGGAATTGGAGCAAAAATTAGAAGAAGTGCGAAAAGAAAAAGAAGCTGCAGTCCAAAGCCAAGAATTTGAAAAAGCAGCTTCATTAAGAGATACAGAACAGCGGCTCAGAGAGGAATTAGAGGAAACGAAAAAATCATGGAAGGAAAAACAAGGTCAAGAAAATTCTGAAGTGACCGTAGAGGATATTGCAATGGTTGTTTCAAGCTGGACGGGAATTCCGGTTGTTAAACTTGCACAAACAGAATCAGAGCGGCTTTTGAATCTCGAAGAAATTTTACACTCGCGCGTTATTGGTCAAGAAGAAGCTGTCACTGCAGTCGCAAAAGCTGTCAGACGGGCACGTGCAGGCTTAAAAGATCCGAAGCGTCCGATCGGTTCATTTATCTTCTTAGGACCGACAGGTGTAGGGAAAACGGAATTAGCCCGTGCATTAGCTGAAGCAATGTTTGGTGACGAAGATGCTATGATTCGAATCGATATGTCAGAATATATGGAGAAGCATTCTACGTCAAGGCTCGTTGGTTCGCCTCCTGGATATGTAGGCTATGAAGAGGGAGGACAATTGACGGAAAAAGTGCGCCGCAAGCCATACTCAGTCGTATTATTGGATGAAATTGAAAAAGCTCATCCAGATGTGTTTAACATTTTGCTGCAGGTGCTTGAAGACGGAAGACTCACAGACTCAAAAGGGCGCACCGTTGATTTTCGAAATACGATTTTAATTATGACTTCAAATGTAGGGGCAAGCGAATTAAAACGGAATAAATATGTCGGCTTTAATGTTCAAGACGAAAATGAAAATTATAAAGATATGAAAAACAAAGTGATGGATGAACTGAAAAAAGCATTTCGTCCTGAATTTTTGAACCGGATTGACGAAATTATTGTGTTCCACTCTTTAGAGAAAAAACATTTGAAAGAAATTGTTTCGCTGATGGCGGATCAGCTGACAAAACGATTAAAAGAACAGGATATAGAACTCGAATTAACGGATCGTGCAAAAGAAAAGCTGGCTGAAGAGGGCTTTGACTTAGAATATGGAGCGCGTCCGTTGCGGAGAGCGATTCAAAAATATGTCGAAGATCGCTTATCAGAGGAATTATTGAAAGGCACGATCTCGCAAGGTCAAAAAGTTGTATTGGACGTGCAAAATAATGAATTTGTCGTAAAAACTGCAGAAAAGGTTCAATAATCCAATGGGCATACTGCTTCACGTATGCCCCTCTCTTTCATTATATTGTCGTTTATCGATTGAACAAAGTGGGGAATAACCGAATGTCAAAGATCAAATCAAAATTTATTTGTCAATCGTGCGGATATGAATCGCCGAAATGGATGGGAAAATGTCCAGGGTGCGGCGAATGGAATTCAATGGTTGAAGAAGTTATCAAGCCAAAGGGAAAACACCGCATTGCTTTTAGTCATTCCGAATCATCCACTGTCAGCAAACCTTCTCCAATTCATCAAATCCAAGCTGCGCAAGAACCTAGAATGCTTACAGGACTTCATGAGTTTAACCGCGTATTGGGAGGCGGAATTGTAAAAGGGTCTCTCGTTTTAATTGGAGGGGATCCTGGAATTGGAAAATCCACTCTCTTATTGCAAGTCTCCTCACAGCTGGCAGAGAGAGGGAACGATGTTTTATACATTTCGGGAGAAGAATCTTTAAAACAGACAAAACTTCGCTCCGACCGACTCGGGGTAAAAGGCGAAAGACTTTTCGTGCTTTCTGAAACGGACTTAGAAATCATCATTCAATCCATAATGGAAACTGAACCGGCTTTTGTCATCATTGATTCCATTCAAACGATTTATAACAGTGAAATTGCTTCTGCTCCTGGAAGCGTATCTCAGGTTCGAGAATGTACGGCTGAATTAATGAGATTGGCAAAGACAAAAGGAATTCCGATTTTTATTGTCGGTCATGTAACAAAAGACGGCACAATTGCAGGGCCGCGCATTTTAGAACATATGGTTGATACTGTATTGTATTTTGAAGGTGATCGACATCATACGTACCGAATTTTACGGGCAGTTAAAAACAGGTTCGGATCCACTAACGAAATAGGAATTTTTGAAATGAAGGAAGCAGGTCTTAAAGAAGTGCTCAACCCGTCAGAAGTGTTTTTAGAAGAGCGTGCAAAAGGGGCATCTGGTTCAACAGTAGTCGCTTCCATGGAAGGGACAAGACCTGTTCTAGTCGAAATACAAGCTTTAATCACCCCGACAAGCTTTGGAAACCCCAGAAGGATGGCAAATGGGATTGATCATAATCGTGTTTCTTTGTTGATGGCGGTATTGGAAAAACGTGTTGGTTTATTGCTCCAAAACCAAGATGCCTACTTAAAAGTTGCCGGCGGGGTGAAATTAGACGAGCCTTCAATTGACTTGGCAATTTGCATCAGTATAGCTTCAAGCTTTAAAGATGTTCCGACGAACATTTATGATGTTTTTGTAGGTGAGGTTGGTTTAACAGGAGAAATTAGAAGGGTTTCACGAATTGAACAGCGTGTACAAGAAGCTGCCAAACTGGGATTTAAGCGGATTTTTTTACCGAAAGCCAATCTGGGCGGTTGGAAATGGCCGGAAGATATAGAAATTGTCGGTGTGCAAAACATTTCAGAAGCGCTCGAACTTGCAATAGGGGGATAAGCTATGAAACAAGAAAAATCGCTTAAGGAAATCTTGCAATTTGTAGCCCCAGGCACACCAATCCGGGAAGGAATTGAAAACGTGCTGCGCGCAAAGACCGGGGGGCTAATTGTTGTAGGATATAACGAAAAAATCAAACAAATTGTAGACGGGGGATTTTATATCAATTGCCCTTTTTCCCCCGCCTATTTATATGAACTAGCTAAAATGGATGGAGCCATTATTTTAAGCGACTCAGGGCAAAAAATTTTATACGCAAACGCACAGCTCGTTCCGGATACGAGCATAGAGGTAAGAGAAACAGGCATGAGGCATAGAACAGCTGAACGAGTAGCAAAGCAAACAGGAAATCTCGTAATTGCTATTTCTGAAAGAAGAAATGTCGTCACATTATATTTTGGCAATTCCCGCTATGCTTTGAGGGATATCGGCGTCATTTTGACGAAGGCCAATCAAGCTTTGCGGACGTTGGAAAAGTATAAATCTGCCACTGACCAATCCATTAATAATTTAGGATCTTTAGAGTTTGAAGATTTAGTCACGATCGATGAAGTGATCCAAGTTTTACATAGAATAGAAATGGTGCTGCGAATTAAGAGTGAAATTATTAATTATATTTACGAACTCGGTACAGAAGGGCAGCTGATTCAGCTTCAGATGACCGAGCTTTTAGCAGATATTGAAAAAGAAGCGGCTCTGCTTATCAAAGATTACAGCATGGAGCGGCTGAATGATCCTATTCCTGTATTAAAGCAGCTGCAAGAATTGTCCAGCTCAGCATTATTAGATGATGCGGTTTTATTGAAGCTGCTCGGATATCCCCATTTTACCAATATGAATGAACCTGTTGTTCCTCGAGGATACCGGTTTTTGCATAAAATACCAAAGCTTCCTTCCGTTATTATTGAAAATTTAGTGACAACCTTTGAAAATTTGAAACAAATTGCAAATGCTACCGTAGAAAAGCTTGATGAAGTGGAAGGAATAGGTGAAGTTAGGGCGAGGAAAATTAAGGAAGGATTAAGGCGCCTCCAAGATCAGTATAACATTGCAAGGGAGCTCTAACACATCCTTTACAGTAATTTATCAATATTTTTACAATCCTTGTTTTTAGATGTTTGAAAGGTTTGAAAGTGTATATAATGAAATAAAGGAGGTGGAGGTATGTTAAAACGAATTGTTCAAATATTTTTCTTTTTTGTTGGCGGAACGTTAGGTGTTTTGTTTATACCGGAATTATTATTTCTCTTAAATCTTGATGATGTTCCATTTCTGATGACACCATATACATTGGCGATATTAGGTGCAATTTTATTTTATATAACCTCCTTCTGGCTAGTGGATTATGTGGTGAATTGGATAAAATTTATAGAAGAGAAATTAGTGAAAGCTCCGGTTACGGATGTATTATTTGGCAGTTTAGGATTAATTTTTGGTCTGATTATTGCTTATTTGATTGGAATTTCATTATCTGAACTTCCATACCCAATTATCAATAACATTGTTCCGATCTTTTTAACCATAATTTTAGGATATTTAGGTTTTCAAATCGGATATAAAAAGCGCGACGAACTGTTGAACTTGTTTTCGATTACAGCAAGAATCAGCAAGAAGAAAGCCTCTCAAGAAGAAGAGGAAAATGTTGAAAAGAAAAGCTTAAAAATATTAGATACAAGTGTTATTATAGATGGCAGGATTGCAGATATTTGTCAAACAGGTTTTTTAGAAGGGACCATTATTATTCCTCAATTTGTGTTGGAGGAACTTCAGCATATAGCGGATTCTTCAGATGTGCTAAAAAGAAATCGAGGAAGAAGAGGTCTGGATATTTTAAATAAAATCCAAAAAGAGCTGGACATTAAAGTGGAAATATGGGAAGGCGACTTCGAAGATATACAAGAAGTCGACAGCAAGCTTGTAAAACTGGCAAAAATCATTCAAGGCGTTGTGGTCACAAACGATTTCAATTTAAATAAAGTATGTGAGCTCCAAAACGTCTCTGTTTTGAACATCAACGATTTAGCCAATGCGGTAAAACCGATTGTACTACCAGGGGAAGAGTTAAATGTCCAAGTAATTAAGGATGGAAAAGAGCATAACCAAGGTGTTGCTTATCTTGATGATGGCACGATGATTGTTGTCGAGGACGGAAGGGACTATATCGGGAAAAATATTGATATTCTCGTTACAAGCGTTCTTCAAACATCTGCCGGACGAATGATTTTTGCAAAGCCAAAGCTGCTGGAAAAAGCATTGTAATAAGGGAGAAAGAAGATGGAATATCGGGTTGTCATACCAGCTGCAGGGCGAGGGAAAAGAATGAGGGCAGGAAAAAATAAACAGTTTATCAAACTTAATTCTTTACCTGTGATTGTTCATACTTTAATGGTGTTTGAAAAAGATCCTCAATGCACCGAAATTGTTCTAGTCATAAACGAGAAAGAGCGTGAAGAATTTCTTTCTTTACTGAAAAAATATAAAATAAAAAAAGTGCAAAAACTAGTTCCCGGAGGACAGGAACGCCAATATAGTGTTTACAACGGGTTAAAAGCTGTTGAAGAAGATGGTATAATATTAATTCACGACGGTGCAAGGCCTTTCATTCGCAGGGAAACCATTCATCAGCTTGTTGAAAAGGCTCATTTAGAGGGCGCAGCGGTCGTAGCCGTTCCTGTAAAGGATACTGTGAAAAGGGTTCGCAATATGGAAGTCATTGATACTGTTGAACGTTCTAGCTTGTGGGCAGTTCAAACGCCACAAGCTTTTCGTCTTTCCATCGTATTAAAAGCTCATGAAGCGGCCAATAGGGATCAATTTGTAGGAACAGACGATGCAAGTCTTGTAGAAAGAATTGGCGAAAAAGTTTGTATTGTACATGGGGATTATTCAAATATAAAGCTTACAACCCCTGAAGATTTGATTTTTGCCCGTGCGATTTTAGAGAGTGAAAGAGGGGAAAGGGAATGATTCGGATTGGACAAGGTTTTGATGTTCATCAGCTTGTGGAAGGAAAACCGCTTGTGATCGGTGGAGTCAACATTCCTTATGAAAAAGGATTGCTTGGACATTCTGATGCTGATGTTCTTCTTCATGCATTGACAGATGCCTGCTTGGGAGCGATTGGAGAAGGAGATATCGGCAAGCATTTTCCTGATACGGATCCTGCATATAAAGATATTGACTCGGCGAAATTGCTTCAAGAGGTATGGAACTTGGTAAAGGAGAAAGGCTATATATTAGGCAATGCGGATTGTACAATTATTGCTCAAAAACCAAAAATGGCGCCTTACATCCATCAAATGCGTACTAGAATTGCGGAGCTCTTGGAGGCTGAACTTGACCAAGTGAATGTTAAAGCAACGACGACGGAGGAGCTTGGGTTTACAGGACGCGGGGAAGGAATCGCTGCACAGTCAATCGTTTTATTGCAAAAGAAAAAGTAATCTTTGAACATCAATGGTTTGGTGGTACAATATTTTAAAGAATTACGGTTTGATTATTGGAGGGACAAAATATGGCTGACAACGGAATACGGGTTCGCTATGCACCGAGTCCGACGGGGCATTTACATATTGGAAACGCACGCACTGCATTATTTAATTATTTGTTCGCTAGAAGCCAAAATGGGAAATTTATTATCCGAATTGAAGATACCGATCAAAAGCGGAATATCGAAGGAGGAGAACAAAGCCAGCTTTTTTATTTAAAATGGCTTGGAATTGATTGGGACGAAAGCATAGACAAGGGCGGAGATTACGGTCCTTATCGACAATCGGAGCGGACAAGCATTTATAAAAAATATTATGAAGAGCTCTTGGAAAGAGACTTGGCGTATAAATGTTATTGTACGGAAGAGGAGCTTGAAAACGAGCGTCAAGCGCAAATCGATCGCGGTGAAATGCCAAGATATTCAGGGAAATGCGCGCACCTTTCTAAAGAACAGCAAGAGGCACTCGAAAAAGAAGGACGGAAACCAAGCATTCGTTTCCGGGTTCCAAAAGGAAAAATATATAAATGGAACGATATCGTAAAAGGAGATATTTCTTTTGAGTCCGATGATTTTGGGGATTTTGTCATCGTGAAAAAAGACGGAACACCGACTTATAATTTTGCCGTCGCCGTCGACGATCATTTAATGGAAATCAGTCATGTGTTGCGCGGAGAAGACCATATCTCCAATACACCGAAGCAAATGATGATTTATGAAGCTTTTGGATGGGAGCCGCCTGTTTTTGGTCATATGACGTTAATCGTCAATGAAAACAGAAAAAAATTAAGCAAGCGTGATGAGAGCATCATTCAATTTATTGAACAATATGCTGAATTAGGGTATTTGCCTGAAGCGCTCTTTAATTTTATCGGTTTGTTAGGATGGTCTCCTGTTGGGGAAGAAGAGATTTTCAGCAAAGAAGAGTTTATTAAAATTTTTGATCCAAACCGATTATCAAAATCACCTGCTGTTTTCGATACACTGAAATTAAAATGGATGAACAATCAGTACATGAAAAAGCTTGATCTCGAAAAAGTAGTCGACCTTTCGCTGCCCCACCTTGTAAAAGCCGGGCGCATCAGTGAAAATATGTCAGAAGATGAAAGAGATTGGGTGCAACGTCTCATTTCCCTGTATCAAGAGCAAATGAGCTACGGTGCAGAAATTGTCGAATTAAGCGAAATGTTTTTTAAGGAAGAGATAGAGATCGATGAAGAAGGAAAGCTTGTGCTTCAAGAAGAACAAGTTCCTTCCGTGTTAAGCGCATTTTTGGAAGAAGTGAAAGCAATTCAAGATTTCAAAGCAGATGAAATCAAAAAAGCGATTAAGTCAGTTCAAAAGGCGACAGGTCAAAAGGGGAAAAAATTGTTCATGCCGATTCGCGTTGCGACGACCGGGCAGACACACGGTCCTGAGCTGCCGCTTGCCCTTGAGCTCTTAGGAAAAGAAAAGATTATCACAAGGCTGGAAAAAGCACTAGATTAACTTTTTAAAAAAATTGTAATATAGTATTGATGAACAGATGACGGAAAAACGTTGAGAAGGAGAAGTAAGAAAGCAAACGGCTTTTCAGAGAGAACCTCCTTTGGCTGAAAGAGGTTTAAGCACGCGCTTTCTGAAATGCCCCTTCGAGTCTTTTGTCGAAACCAGCGGGAGTAGACAAAAGCGGAGACTCACCGTTATAAGAGTTAAAGTTGAGGGAAAAGAAAAGCTATACTTTTCCCTAAACAGAGTGGAACCGCGCTTATTTGCGTCTCTGTATCTACAGAGGCGCATTTCTTTTTCAGTAGGGTATTATGATTACTTTTTATGGGAGGGAGAAAAATATGTGGAAAATATTAAAAGAAGATGTGGAAGTCGTTTTTGACCAAGACCCTGCTGCGAGATCTTATTTAGAAGTGATCTTAACTTATTCAGGCCTTCACGCCATATGGGCTCATCGGTTGGCGCATGCGTTTTACAAACGGAAATTATACTTTATCGCCAGGGTCATTTCGCAAATAAGCCGCTTTTTCACGGGAATTGAAATCCACCCTGGTGCCAAAATCGGTCGTCGTTTTTTCATCGATCATGGCATGGGTGTCGTTATTGGCGAGACTTGTGAAATTGGCGATAATGTTACTGTATATCAAGGAGTTACATTAGGCGGAACAGGTAAAGAAAAGGGGAAACGGCATCCTACCATCAAAAATAATGTTCTCATTGCGGCTGGCGCGAAGGTATTAGGATCTATTACGATTGGAGAAAACTCGAAAATTGGCGCAGGTTCCGTCGTTTTGCGCGATGTTCCGGATAATTCGACTGTTGTAGGCATTCCGGGGAGAGTTGTTGTGCAAAACGGGAAAAAGGTGAGAAAAGATTTAAATCATAGAGATTTGCCGGATCCTATTTCAGATAAATTAAAAGAGCTTGAAAAAGAAATAGGAAAATTAAAGGCAGAATTAGATAATCTGAAAAAAAAGGAGGGCGTTCAATGAGTATCAAAATTTATAATACATTATCCAGGAAAAAGGAAGAATTTATTCCTTTAGAGGACAACAAGGTAAAGATGTATGTTTGCGGTCCTACCGTTTACAACTATATTCACATCGGAAATGCTAGACCAGCCATTGTATATGATACAGTTCGTCGATATTTGGAGTACAGAGGGTACGATGTGAAATATGTGTCGAATTTTACCGATGTGGATGATAAATTGATTAAAGCTGCAAATGATTTGGGCGAAACGGTTCCGGAGATTGCAGAACGATTTATTAAGGCCTATTTTTCTGATATTGATGCACTGGGATGCAAAAGAGCAGATGTTCATCCTCGTGTAACGGAAAATATGGAGACAATCATTGAATTCATCCAAGCTCTCATTGACAAAAATTATGCCTATGAAGTCGACGGAGATGTGTATTATAAAACACGGTATTTTAAGGAATACGGAAAGCTTTCGCATCAATCAATAGATGAGCTTCATGCCGGTGCCAGAATACAAATTGGCGAAAAAAAGAGAGATCCGCTTGATTTTGCACTTTGGAAAGCAGCAAAAGAAGGGGAAATTTCATGGGATAGCCCTTGGGGAAAAGGACGTCCTGGTTGGCATATTGAATGCTCCGCAATGGCAAGAAAATATTTAGGGGATACAATTGATATTCATGCAGGCGGCCAAGATTTAACTTTTCCGCATCATGAAAATGAGATCGCACAATCCGAAGCGCTTACCGGCAAACCTTTTGCGAAATATTGGATGCATAACGGTTATATTAATATCAACAATGAGAAGATGTCTAAATCACTCGGAAATTTTATTCTTGTTCAAGACGTTTTAAAGCAGTATGCCCCACAAGTATTTCGATTTTTTATGCTGTCTGTACACTACCGACATCCTATCAATTATTCGAAAGAACTTTTGGATAGTACAAAAAACGGATTGGAAAGAATCCGCACCTCATATATCAATTTAAAGCATCGGCTGGAAAGTAGTGCGAATCTCACTGATGATGATGAAAAATGGCTGGAAGAAATCAGCCGGCTAAAGAAGGAATTTATTCATGAAATGGACGACGATTTCAATACGGCGAATGCTATATCTGTCATTTTCGATTTAGTGAAAAATGCAAACTATTATTTGGAAAGAAAAAACACCTCCGAAAAAGTAATTAAGGCATTTTTGCAGCTATTTAATGAATTTGGCGATGTATTAGGTTTGACATTTGATGTTCAAGAGCTGCTGGACGAAGACATTGAAAGGCTGATAAACGAGCGAAATCAAGCTAGAAAAGAAAGAAATTTTGCTTTAGCCGACAAAATTCGAGATCAGCTCAAGGAAATGAACATTATATTGGAAGATACGCCTCAAGGAACAAGGTGGAAAAGAGGATAAATATGATTGAGCTTGAAAAAATAAAAGAAGCACGGCAGCTTAACGGTCTTGTTTTAGCATATATGGGCGATGCTGTATATGAAGTATTTGTCAGGCATCATCTGTTATCAAAAGGAACTGTCAAACCGGGCCAGCTTCATAAATTGGCGAAGTCGTTTGTTTCGGCCAAAGCGCAGGCAGCGATTTTAAAAACATTAACTGACAACGGCTTTTTCAATGAAGAAGAGCTGGAAATAATGAAAAGAGGGCGAAATGCCAAATCAAACACGGTGCCGAAAAATACCGATGTACAAACATACCGATACAGCACGGCTTTCGAATCTTTAATCGGCTATCTTTTTTTAACAGGTGATCAAGATCGGCTAAACAACGTCATAGATGCTGCAATCGCTGCAACATACGAGAAAGGGGGAGTTGAACGTGGCGGATGAATATATATACGGGAAGAATTCGGTTATCGAAGCATTGAAATCGAACAGGGATATTAACAAAGTGTTTATTGCGGAAAATTCATATACTAAACAAGCGCAGCAAATTATAATGTTGGCGAAAAATAAAGGGGTAGCAGTTCAATTCGTTCCAAAGAAAAAGCTCGATCAGATCGTTTCGGGCAGCCACCAAGGAGTCATTGCGCAAGTTGCTGCATATAAGTATACGGATTTTGAAGATTTGTTCAAATTGTCTGATGAACGCGGGGAAGCGCCCTTTTTTCTGATTCTAGATGAAATTGAAAATCCGGCAAATCTCGGCTCGATTATGAGAACAGCTGATGCTGCTGGAGTACACGGCATTATTATTCCAAAGAACCGGGCGGTCGGTTTAACCAATGTAGTGGCAAAAACGTCAACGGGAGCAATTGAATATGTTCCCGTAGTCCGCGTGACAAACTTGGCACGCACGATTGACGAGCTGAAAAACAGAGGTATATGGATTTACGGCACTGATGCAAAAGGGGAAGACGATTATCGGACAATTGACGGGAAACTGCCCGTTGCATTAGTAATCGGCAGTGAAGGGAAAGGAATTAGCCGCTTAGTAAAAGAAAAGTGCGACTTCCTTGTGAAAATCCCGATGGTTGGTCATGTTACTTCTTTGAACGCCTCCGTTGCTGCCAGTCTATTAATGTATGAAGTTTTTCGTAAACGGCGGCCATCAGGAGAGTAACCAATGGATATTTTATTAGTCGATGGATACAACATTATTGGTGCTTGGCCTGATCTGCAAAAATTAAAAGATGAAAACAATTTGGAGGATGCAAGGAAGATCCTGATCAACAAGATGGCCGAATATCAAGCATACACAGGGATGAAGGTGATTGTCGTTTTTGATGCTCATTTAGTGAAAGGAATTGAAAAAAAATATTTGGATAATCGCGTGGAAATTATTTTCACGAGAGAAAATGAAACCGCTGATGAACGGATTGAAAAGCTGGCCAAAACATTAAAAAATATTAAGACGAAAATTTATGTAGCAACGTCCGACTATATAGAACAATGGACGATTTTTTCCCAGGGAGCTTTGAGAAAATCGGCGCGCGAGCTATATAACGAAGTGGTGTCTATTGAAGAAAGCATTCGAAAAAAAATTCAGCAAATTCAGGGCGAGCGCCCCGCTTCGAAGATTCGCCTTTCTTATGAAGTTGCCGAAAGGTTCGAAAAATGGAGAAGAGGAGATTTATCGTAATTTTGACATAAGTTGACGTTTATGGAAATCTTGCAGTATAATATTTCTAATAATTGTATGCGCGGTCGGGGTGATTTGCATGAGTGTTCAAGACAACAAGGGGGAAAAAATAAAAAAATTGCAGAAGCTTGAAGATGAACAAATTGTAGAGCTCGTCCACAAAGGCGACAGCGCTGCATTGGATTTCTTGATCACAAAATACCGGAACTTTGTGCGGGCCAAGGCAAGATCCTACTTCCTCATCGGGGCGGATCGTGAGGATATAATTCAAGAGGGGATGATTGGATTATATAAAGCGATTCGTGACTTTAAAGAGGACAAGCTTACCTCCTTTAAGGCTTTTGCTGAGTTGTGCATTACCCGCCAAATGATTACTGCCATTAAAACTGCTACCCGTCAAAAACATATTCCTCTAAACTCGTATGTTTCATTGGATAAACCCATTTATGATGAAGAGTCAGATCGCACACTGATGGATGTAATATCTGGAGCAAAAGTAATGGACCCAGAAGAACTCATCATTAACCAGGAAAAGTTTGATGATATAGAATTGAAAATGGGGGAAATATTATCTGATCTTGAACGGAAAGTGTTGTCCCTTTATTTGGAAGGCCGTTCCTATTTAGAAATTTCAGAAGAATTAAACAGGCATGTGAAATCTATTGACAATGCCTTGCAGCGGGTGAAAAGAAAGCTAGAAAGATACTTAGAGCTGAGGGAATTTACTTCATAACTCATTGACATAAAAATTGCCATTATGTTACTGTTTAATAGAGTAAGTATCGGTAGGTGTAATATGAGGAAAAAAATAGTTCTAGCTTGTTCTCAATGCGGCAGCCGAAATTATTCAACGATGAAAAAGGCGACCGAAGAACGGTTGGAAATCAAAAAGTTTTGTAAAACGTGCCAAGCTCATACCACTCATCGGGAAACAAAGTAAATTGCACGATTCTTGGATTTCTGGAGGTAAACAAATGCAGCGCTTGACTGGATTTTTTCGAGATGTCGTAAAAGAAATGAAAAAGGTCAGCTGGCCGAAAAGAAAGGAATTGGTTCGCTATACGATTACGGTCATTACAACGGTAGCCTTTTTTGCTATATTTTTTGCTATTGTCGACTTAGGAATTTCTGAGTTATTAAGGCTTATTCTTGAATAAAAGCCTTTTATCCATGATATAATAGATATTATTCATAAGTCCGTCAGTAAACCCGGTAAACGGGTTTTTTCATTGCCTAAAAATGAAATGGGGAGGGAAGGACAAGGTCCTCTGATATGGAAAAGAACTGGTATGTTGTGCATACATATTCCGGCTATGAAAATAAAGTAAAAGCGAATTTAGAAAAACGCGTAGAGTCAATGGGCATGCAGGACAAAATTTTTCGTGTGATCGTCCCTGAAGAAGAAGAAATGGATATGAAAAGCGGAAAGAAAAAAGTGACGAAAAAAAAGGTTTTCCCTGGGTATGTTTTAGTAGAGCTCATCATGACGGATGATTCATGGTATGTGGTTCGCAACACTCCCGGAGTTACCGGATTCGTCGGCTCTGCAGGGTCTGGATCTAAACCAACTCCGCTTTTGCCGGAAGAAGTACAGGCAATTTTCAAACGCATGGGAATAGAAGAGGCTCGTGTGGAAGTTGATTTTGAATTAAAAGAAACGGTAAAAGTAAATGACGGCCCGTTTGCTAATTTCACAGGCGTTATCGAAGAAATCGATACAGATAGAAAAAAAGTCAAAGTTCTCGTCAATATGTTTGGGCGTGAAACACCAGTTGAACTAGATTTTTCCCAAGTTTCCAAATTGTAAAATGTAGAAAAACAAACTTGAAATCATTAATTAAAAATGGTAATATTTCTTAAGTCGATATGTCTCTGAAAGAGACTGAATGATGCATTAATCTTTCTCTCATTCATATAAAGAAGGATGTTGCATGAGTGGGAGGGTTTTACCCTATTACCACATCACGGACTTAAGGAGGTGTGTCTCGTGGCTAAAAAAGTGATTAAAATCGTGAAATTGCAGATTCCTGCAGGTAAAGCTAATCCTGCGCCGCCAGTAGGACCTGCTCTCGGTCAAGCTGGGGTTAATATCATGGGATTCTGTAAAGAGTTCAACGCTCGCACGGCTGATCAAGCTGGCTTAATTATTCCTGTTGAAATTACGGTATTTGAAGACCGTTCATTTACATTTATTACGAAAACTCCGCCTGCTGCCGTTCTTTTGAAAAAAGCAGCTGGAATTGAATCAGGTTCTGGTGAACCGAATCGTAATAAAGTGGCAACAATTAAACGCGATAAAGTTCGCGAAATTGCCGAAACGAAAATGCCTGACTTAAATGCAGCTAGCGTTGAAGCAGCAATGCGTATGGTTGAAGGCACAGCCCGGAGCATGGGCATTGTGATCGAAGACTAATCAATATGCATTGGTGTAGTAGGTTGCGAGTTTGTTTATTCAAGTTCGCAACCTTTATTCGTGGGAGGTTATTCCGCTAAAACCACATAAGGAGGAAAATGATATGGCAAAAAGAGGTAAAAAATATTTAGAAGCTGCAAAGCTTGTTGATCGTTCAAAAGCTTATGACGTAAAAGAAGCAATTGAATTAGTAAAGAAAACGAATATCGCAAACTTTGATGCGACAGTTGAAGTTGCATTCCGCCTTGGCGTTGATCCTCGTAAAAACGATCAGCAAATCCGCGGGGCTGTTGTGCTGCCGAACGGTACAGGTAAAACACAACGTGTATTAGTATTCGCTAAAGGGGAAAAAGCAAAAGAAGCGGAAGCTGCTGGTGCGGATTATGTTGGCGACAGCGACTACATCAATAAAATTCAACAAGGCTGGTTTGACTTCGATGTTGTTGTGGCTACCCCTGATATGATGGGTGAAGTCGGTAAACTTGGACGTATTTTAGGTCCTAAAGGTTTAATGCCGAACCCTAAAACAGGAACGGTAACATTTGAAGTTGAAAAAGCTGTCAAAGAAATTAAAGCTGGTAAAGTTGAATACCGTGTAGATAAAGCTGGGAACGTTCATGTTCCAATCGGAAAAACTTCTTTTGACAGTGAAAAATTAGTTGAAAACTTTACAACAATCTACGATGCGCTATTAAAAGCAAAACCGGCAGCGGCAAAAGGCACTTACATGAAAAACGTTTCTGTAACGTCTACAATGGGCCCTGGAATTAAAGTGGATCCTTCCAGCTTTGTCGTGAAATAATAAACCGGTTTGACAAGCAGGGTGTATTTTAGTAAAATAAAAATGTTGTGTAATTAAATAGAATTCATTTATACCGTAGACAGTAGGTGCCGAAAGGCTTAATATCCTACCGAGGTGTATGATATAGATTAAGCGGAACGTTTGCTTATTTGTACGATACCTCCATGTCTGCGGGCATGGAGGTATTTCATTTCACCGGCGGTATAAGTGTTCATTTTCAATTTGCAGGAGGTGTAAACAAATGAGCAGCGCAATTGAAAAGAAGAAACAGATCGTTGAAGAAATTGCAGCCAAATTCCGTGAAAGCGTCTCTACTGTTATCGTAGATTACCGCGGTCTTAATGTAGCGGAAGTAACGGAATTGCGCAAAAGACTTCGTGAAGCAAATATAGAGTTCAAGGTTTACAAAAATACGTTAACTCGCCGTGCTGTTGAACAAGCAGAAATTTCTGGATTAGAAGAAGTGCTGACTGGTCCAAACGCTATCGCATTTAGCACTGAAGATGTCGTGGCGCCTGCTAAAATTTTGAATGATTTTGCAAAAGAGCATGAAGCGCTAGAGATTAAAGCTGGCGTCATCGAAGGCAATGTTGCAACAGTTGATGAAATTAAAGCGATTGCTGACCTTCCATCTCGCGAAGGCTTGCTTTCTATGTTGCTTTCTGTACTGCAAGCTCCTATTCGCAACTTTGCACTTGCAACAAAAGCAGTTGCAGATCAAAAAGAAGAGCAAGGCGCTTAAAGCAAATTTTCGTATTAAACTATTAGCAATTTAAAACATAAGGAGGAAAAACAAATGACAAAAGAACAAATTATTGAAGCGATAAAAGAAATGACTGTTCTTGAACTTAACGACTTAGTAAAAGCAATCGAAGAAGAATTTGGCGTAACTGCTGCTGCTCCTGTTGCTGTGGTTGGTGGCGCTGGCGGCGGTGAAGCTGCTGCAGAAAAAACTGAATTCGATGTTATTCTTGCTAATGCAGGTGCACAAAAAATTAAAGTTATCAAAGTTGTTCGTGAAATCACTGGCCTTGGCTTAAAAGAAGCAAAAGAATTAGTTGACAACACTCCAAAACCATTAAAAGAAGGCGTATCTAAAGAAGAAGCTGAAGAACTTAAAGCAAAACTTGAAGAAGTTGGAGCAGAAGTTGAAGTTAAGTAAAAGCTGTTAAATAAATAGAAAAGCTCGCTGATTCATTGGCGGGCTTTTCTTTTATGTATGAATTTCTGCCCGTAGAAAATACTCCTAAAAAAGGGGTGCAGAAAATGAGCGAACATTATTTTTCGGAAAAACCGGAAGTGGAAAGCAATAGGAGAAAAATTGAGTGCACGTTGAGAAATCATCCATTTGCGTTTATGACCGACCGCGGAGTTTTTTCAAAACGGGAGGTTGATTTTGGAACGCAGCTATTAATTGAAACTTTCGCTGCTCCCGAAATTCCAGGAGATATTTTGGATGTAGGCTGCGGATACGGACCGATCGGATTGTCAATTGCAAAATCGGAACCCGATAGAATGATTGATATGATCGATATAAATGAAAGGGCAGTCGAACTTGCAGAACTGAATGCTCGAATAAACAACATTCAAAATGTCCGTGTGTTTCAAAGCAATTTGTTTGAAAATCTGGAAGGGAAATGGTATGCTGCTATTTTAGCAAACCCTCCCATTCGGGCTGGAAAACAAGTCGTCCATCATATATTTGAAAAAAGCTTTGATCATTTAAAAGACCATGGAGAGCTTTGGATCGTTATCCAAAAAAAGCAGGGGGCTCCTTCCGCTAAACAAAAGCTGGAGACTCTGTTTCGTTCGGTAGAAGTGGCAGAGAGAAAAAAAGGCTATTATATTTTTAAAGCAAAAAAAGATTGACCTGCAATCCAGGATATGTTAACATTATAAAATGCCAATATATTAATTTCCATTTGTAGCTAAATTTTTTCTTGGATGTATAGAACCAATCCATTAAGGAAAAAATAATAAAATCAACTATTTCTGCGCAGTGGTTTTCTTTTTTCATAAAGAAAATCCTTTTTCTTTTTACTTGTAATAGTATTTATTTTATTATATAAAACATGGAATGCTATTTACAAGATATTATTATGCTGATTTGAGGGGTGACTCAGTTGACAAGTCAACTAGTTCAGTACGGACGACACCGCCAACGCAGAAGTTATGCGCGTATTAAAGAAGTGTTGGAATTACCTAATCTTATTGAAATCCAAACCTCTTCGTATCAGTGGTTTCTTGATGAGGGTCTTCGTGAAATGTTTCAAGACATATCTCCTATCGAAGATTTCACTGGTAACCTCTCGCTTGAGTTTATTGACTACAGCTTAGGTGAACCGAAATACTCCGTTGAAGAAGCAAAAGAACGCGATGTTACTTATTCTGCCCCGCTGCGGGTAAAAATGCGCCTAATTAATAAAGAAACAGGCGAAGTGAAAGATCAAGATGTATTTATGGGCGATTTTCCGCTTATGACGGAAACCGGCACATTTGTGATCAATGGCGCAGAACGAGTAATTGTTTCCCAATTAGTCCGTTCACCTAGTGTTTACTACAGCGACAAAATTGATAAAAACGGTAAGAAGGGCTTTACAGCTACCGTCATTCCAAACCGTGGCGCTTGGTTAGAGTACGAAACAGATGCAAAAGATGTTATATATGTCCGCATTGATCGCACTCGCAAATTACCAGTTACGGTTCTTTTACGTGCCCTTGGGTTTGGCTCTGATCAAGAAATCATCGATGTGTTCGGAGAAAATGAATATTTAAGAAATACGTTGGATAAAGACAATACCGAAAGCCCAGAAAAGGCGCTTCTTGAAATTTACGAACGCCTGCGTCCTGGTGAACCGCCAACAGTTGAAAACGCAAAAAGCTTATTGATCTCCCGTTTCTTTGATCCAAAAAGATATGATTTAGCAAGTGTCGGCAGATATAAAATTAACAAGAAACTTCATATCAAAAACCGACTCTTTAATCAACGATTAGCAGAAACTCTAGTCGACCCTGAAACTGGAGAAATCATTGCTGAAAAAGGAACTATTATTGATAGAAGAACGCTGGATAAAATTTTGCCTTACCTTGAAAAAGGAATAGGGTTTAAAAAATTCACTCCTGATGGTGGAGTAGTTGATGAAGACATCACGTACCAATCTATTAAAATTTATGCTCCAAACGATCCGGATGGAGAAAAAATTCTCAACGTTGTTGGCAACGCAAACATTGATGAAAGTGTAAAAAACATTACGCCAGCAGACATTATTGCGTCCATCAGCTACTTCTTTAATTTGCTATATGGAGTAGGAAATACAGATGATATTGACCATCTAGGAAACCGCCGTCTTCGTTCGGTAGGGGAGCTTTTGCAAAACCAGTTCCGAATCGGACTTTCACGGATGGAGCGTGTTGTGAGGGAAAGAATGTCCATTCAGGATGCCAATACGATTACTCCGCAGCAATTAATCAACATCCGTCCAGTAATTGCAGCCATTAAAGAATTTTTTGGCAGCTCCCAATTGTCCCAATTCATGGATCAAACCAATCCTCTTGCAGAACTGACGCATAAGCGCCGTTTATCTGCATTGGGACCTGGCGGACTCACACGTGAACGAGCAGGCTTTGAAGTTCGCGACGTCCATTATTCCCATTATGGACGCATGTGTCCAATTGAAACGCCTGAAGGTCCAAATATCGGATTGATTAACTCATTATCAACATATGCAAAAGTAAACCGTTTCGGTTTTATTGAAACGCCGTATAGAAGAGTTGACCCTGAAACAGGGAAGGTAACAGACCGAATTGACTATTTGACAGCTGACGAAGAAGATAACTATGTTGTTGCTCAGGCTAACGTGCCAGTAGCAGAGGATGGAACGTTTTTAGAAGATAATATTGTTGCCCGTTTCCGCGGGGAAAACATAGTGGTGAAAAAAGACCGTGTCGACTACATGGACGTTTCGCCTAAGCAAGTTGTATCAGCAGCAACAGCTTGTATCCCGTTCTTGGAAAACGATGACTCCAACCGTGCATTAATGGGTGCGAACATGCAGCGCCAAGCTGTTCCTTTGCTTCAACCAGAAGCGCCTATTGTTGGTACCGGAATGGAGTATGTATCGGCTAGAGACTCTGGAGCAGCTGTCATCTGCAAGCACGCAGGCGTTGTCGAACGAGTTGAAGCCAACAGAATTTTAGTTCGCCGTTATGAAGAAGTGGACGGCCAAAAGGTTAAAGGTGATCTCGACGAGTACAAATTGTTGAAATTCGTCCGTTCCAACCAAGGAATGTGCTACAATCAGCGCCCAATTGTATCTGTTGGAGACGAAGTCGAGAAAGGCGAAATTTTAGCTGACGGTCCTTCCATGGAAAAGGGAGAGCTTGCTTTAGGCCGAAATGTACTTGTCGCCTTTATGACATGGGATGGATATAACTATGAAGATGCCATCATCATGAGCGAGCGTCTTGTAAAAGAAGACGTCTATACTTCCATCCATATTGAAGAATATGAGTCTGAATCCCGTGATACAAAATTGGGTCCGGAAGAAATCACTCGTGATATTCCAAATGTCGGAGAAGACGCTCTTCGCAACTTGGATGAACGAGGCATTGTCCGCATTGGAGCAGAAGTAAAAGACGGCGACTTGCTTGTTGGGAAAGTAACGCCAAAAGGAGTTACAGAACTGACTGCTGAAGAACGATTATTGCACGCTATTTTTGGAGAAAAAGCACGTGAGGTTCGTGATACATCACTTCGTGTTCCGCATGGGGGCGGAGGTATTGTTCTTGATGTAAAAGTGTTTAACCGTGAAGACGGAGATGAACTGCCTCCAGGTGTCAACCAGCTGGTGCGTGTATACATTGTACAGAAGCGTAAAATCTCTGAAGGAGATAAAATGGCAGGCCGCCATGGAAACAAAGGGGTTATTTCCCGAATTCTCCCTGAGGAGGACATGCCGTTTTTGCCGGATGGAACACCAGTTGACATCATGTTAAATCCATTAGGAGTACCTTCCCGGATGAACATCGGGCAAGTATTGGAATTGCACCTAGGAATGGCGGCTAAGAAGCTGGGCATTCATGTTGCAACTCCGGTATTCGATGGTGCGACAGAAGAAGATGTATGGTCAACAATTGAAGAAGCTGGGATGGCCCGTGATGCGAAAACGGTCCTTTACGACGGCCGCACTGGGGAACCTTTCGATAATCGCGTGTCTGTCGGAATCATGTATATGATCAAACTGGCGCACATGGTTGACGATAAACTGCATGCTCGTTCCACAGGTCCATATTCGCTTGTTACACAGCAACCGCTCGGCGGTAAAGCACAGTTCGGTGGACAGCGGTTCGGAGAAATGGAGGTTTGGGCTTTAGAAGCCTATGGAGCAGCATATACATTGCAAGAAATCCTTACTGTAAAATCAGACGATGTTGTCGGTCGTGTAAAAACATACGAGGCAATCGTAAAAGGCGAAAATGTGCCTGAACCTGGAGTTCCTGAATCTTTCAAAGTATTAATTAAGGAGCTTCAAAGCTTAGGACTGGATGTTAAAATTCTCTCAAGCGATGAACAAGAAATCGAAATGAGAGAATTGGAAGATGAGGTAAATTCCACCCAGTCAGATGGCCTCTCTTTAACGACTGATACAATCGAAGAGGAAGTTGTTGATAAAGAAGAAAAAGATGCAGTTGCCAAAGAGTAAAGGAATTTTTTGCTACGGAAGATAAAAAGGGAGGTAGGCCCCTTGCTGGATGTAAATAATTTTGAGTATATGCACATCGGTCTTGCTTCACCTGATAAAATTCGTTCATGGTCATATGGTGAAGTGAAAAAACCAGAAACGATCAACTATCGTACTTTAAAGCCTGAAAAAGACGGTTTGTTTTGTGAACGTATATTCGGTCCGACAAAAGATTGGGAATGCCACTGCGGAAAATATAAACGGGTTCGCTATAAAGGCGTAGTATGCGATCGATGCGGTGTTGAGGTTACGCGAGCAAAAGTGCGTCGGGAGAGAATGGGGCATATCGAACTTGCTGCCCCTGTCTCTCATATTTGGTATTTCAAAGGGATTCCAAGCCGTATGGGACTAGTTCTTGACATGTCACCTCGAGCATTGGAAGAAGTTATTTATTTTGCCTCTTACGTCGTGACAGATCCTGGGGACACACCACTTGAAAAGAAACAGCTTTTATCTGAAAAAGAGTATCGCACATACCGCGAGAAATACGGAAATGCCTTCCAAGCATCAATGGGTGCGGAAGCAATTAAAAAATTATTGCAAGATATCAATCTTGATAAAGAAGTAGAAGCGTTAAAAGAAGAGCTTAAATCTTCTCAAGGCCAGCGGCGCACAAGAGCGATTAAACGCCTTGAAGTGATGGAAGCATTCAGAAATTCTGGAAATGACCCTTCATGGATGGTGTTGGATGTACTTCCTGTCATTCCGCCTGAATTGCGGCCGATGGTTCAATTGGATGGCGGACGCTTTGCAACTTCCGATTTGAACGATTTGTATCGCCGTGTTATTAACCGAAACAATCGTTTAAAAAGACTGTTGGATCTTGGAGCGCCAAGTATCATCGTGCAAAATGAGAAACGGATGCTTCAAGAGGCTGTTGACGCTCTTATTGACAATGGACGCCGTGGTCGTCCAGTTACTGGACCGGGAAATCGTCCACTGAAGTCACTCTCTCATATGCTGAAAGGAAAGCAAGGACGCTTCCGTCAAAACCTGTTAGGAAAACGGGTTGACTACTCTGGACGTTCCGTTATCGTTGTCGGCCCAAATCTGAAAATGTATCAATGCGGTTTGCCAAAGGAAATGGCGCTTGAGCTCTTTAAGCCTTTTGTCATGAAGGAGCTTGTTGAAAAAGGGCTGGCACATAACATTAAAAGCGCCAAACGGAAAATTGAACGCGTCCATCCTGAAGTTTGGGATGTGTTGGAGGAAGTCATTAAAGAACATCCGGTTCTGCTTAACCGGGCACCGACTTTGCACAGATTAGGAATCCAAGCGTTCGAACCGACGTTAGTCGAAGGGCGTGCCATTCGTCTACATCCGTTGGTATGTACAGCCTATAATGCTGACTTCGACGGTGACCAAATGGCTGTTCACGTTCCGTTATCGGCAGAAGCACAAGCAGAAGCAAGGCTGTTAATGCTTGCGGCTCAAAACATTTTAAATCCGAAAGACGGAAAACCGGTTGTTACGCCTTCACAAGATATGGTGTTGGGGAACTATTACTTAACAATGGAACGTGAAGGAGCGATCGGAGAAGGGAAAATTTTCAAAGATCCTGATGAGGCGCTCATTGCCTATCAAAACGGCCATGTACATTTGCATACACGAATTGCAGTACATGCCGGTTCCTTAAAGAACGAAACATTTACAGAAGAACAAAATAAAAAGCTTCTGATCACAACGGTAGGAAAATTAATATTCAACGAAATACTGCCGAATTCGTTCCCGTATATTAATGAGCCGTCAACTAAGAACATTCAAGAATGCACGCCTGATAAATATTTTGTTGATCCGGCACAGGTAGATGTGCGGGAGCACATTAAAAACCAAGAAATCATTCCGCCATTTAAAAAAGGAATTTTAGGAAAAATTATTGCCGAAGTCTTTAAGAGATTCCATATTACTGAAACATCGAAAATGCTTGACCGCTTAAAAGATTTAGGCTTTAAATATTCGACTAAAGCCGGAATTACAATCGGTGTTTCTGATATTGTTGTGTTGGCGGAAAAAGAAGCAATTTTAAAAGAGGCGCAAGCTAAAGTTGACAATGTCTTGAAGCAATTCAGACGCGGATTAATCACTGAAGATGAGCGGTACGATCGTGTTATCTCTATTTGGAGTGCTGCTAAAGACACCATTCAAAGCAAGTTGATGAATTCATTAGATAAGCGGAATCCGATTTTCATGATGAGCGATTCAGGAGCTCGCGGAAATGCATCTAACTTCACGCAGCTTGCGGGAATGCGCGGACTGATGGCTAACCCTGCTGGACGAATTATTGAGCTTCCGATTAAATCGAGTTTTAGAGAAGGTTTGACAGTGTTAGAATACTTCATCTCGACCCATGGTGCCAGAAAAGGTCTGGCAGATACAGCATTAAAAACTGCTGACTCCGGTTATTTAACACGCCGCCTTGTAGATGTTGCGCAAGATGTGATTATTCGTGAGGAAGACTGCGGAACAGACAGAGGAATTTTAGCGAGAGCGCTGAAAGACGGTTCAGAAGTTATCGAAAAACTCGAGGAACGGATTATCGGACGATATGCAAGAAGATCGGTTATTCATCCTGAAACGGGCGAAGTGCTTGTCAGGGAAAATGAAATGATTACCGAAGACATAGCAGCTCAAATTATCAATGCAGGGATAGAAGAAGTTTGGATTCGCTCTGCATTCACATGTAATACAAGACATGGTGTATGTAAAAAATGTTATGGACGGAACTTGGCTACCGGCACTGATGTCGAAGTAGGCGAAGCGGTAGGAATTATCGCAGCTCAATCGATCGGAGAGCCGGGTACACAGCTGACGATGCGTACTTTCCACACCGGTGGGGTTGCCGGCGACGACATTACCCAAGGTTTGCCGCGTGTTCAAGAATTGTTTGAAGCCCGTAATCCAAAAGGGCAAGCGGTTATTTCAGAAATTGACGGGGTAGTTGCTGAAATTAATGAAGTGAGAGATAAGCAGCAAGAAATTGTCGTCCGCGGTGAAGTGGAAACACGCACATACACGGCGCCATTTAACGCCCGCTTAAAAGTAGCTGTGGGGGATCGTGTAGAGCGCGGCCAAGAAATTACGGAAGGTTCAATAGATCCAAAAGAATTGTTGAAAGTAAAAGACATTTTAGCCGTTCAAGAATATTTGCTTCGTGAAGTGCAAAAAGTGTACAGAATGCAAGGTGTGGAAATCGGCGATAAGCATATTGAAGTAATGGTGCGGCAAATGCTGCGGAAAGTCCGTGTCATCGATTCCGGCGATACGGATGTTCTGCCGGGAACACTCCTTGACGTTCATCAATTTACAGAAGCGAATAAAAAGGTGCTTTTGGAAGGAAAACGCCCTGCAACAGGACGGCCGGTATTGCTCGGTATTACAAAGGCATCGCTTGAAACGGAGTCCTTCTTGTCTGCCGCATCATTCCAAGAGACAACACGCGTATTAACGGATGCGGCCATTAAAGGAAAACGGGATGAACTGTTAGGCTTGAAGGAAAATGTTATTATCGGTAAGCTTGTTCCGGCTGGAACAGGAATGCAGCTCTATAGAAAAATAAAACCGGTCATGAATAAAAAATCCGTTGACGAAACGATTTCGGTTGAATAATTGTCGGGGAAAAGATGGATGCCGTAAAATGCACAGTTGACATCCATCTTTTCCAATGTTAATATTATCAAGGTGTGTAAATATCACCTGTCACTTTGGAGGATATGAAATATGTCTTATGAAAAAGTAGCACAGGCTGAAAAGGTTATTATTGGTACAAAGCAAACAGTGAAAGCTCTGAAAAATGACACTGTAAAGGAAGTTATCATTGCAGTGGATGCTGACCCGAAAGTGACAAACAAAGTGGTTCAGCTGGCTGAAGAGAAAGAAGTTCCTTTAATTAAGGTCGATTCTATGAAGAAGCTCGGAAAAGCTTGCGGAATAGAAGTTGGAGCGGCAGCTGTTGCAATTATAAAATAAACATTGTTTTTGTAGATTTCTGCAAAAACAATTGTTTTTACCAAATTATGAACCGCCTGGATGTGTGGGTTTGAAAAAACGTTTGAAGGGAGGAAATGTATATGCCTACAATTAACCAATTAGTGCGAAAAGGCCGCACGCGCAAAGTAGTAAAATCAAAATCTCCTGCGTTAAACAAAGGATACAACAGCTTCAAAAAAGAACAAACAAATTTATCTTCGCCGCAAAAACGAGGAGTATGTACACGTGTTGGAACAATGACACCTAAAAAACCAAACTCAGCTCTTCGTAAATATGCACGTGTCCGCTTGTCAAACGGAATTGAAGTAACAGCTTATATTCCGGGGATCGGACATAACCTGCAAGAGCACAGTGTTGTGCTAATCCGCGGCGGACGTGTAAAAGACTTGCCTGGTGTCCGCTATCATATCGTACGCGGAGCTCTTGACACAGCTGGAGTTGAAAACCGTAAGCAAGGCCGTTCCAAATATGGAACGAAACGTCCTAAAAACTAAAAGATAATATAATAAATACAGAATGAAGGGAGGAATTTAGTGATGCCACGTAAAGGACCTGTACCAAAACGTGACGTACTACCAGATCCAATTTACAATTCAAAATTAGTAACTCGTCTAATTAATAAAATCATGATTGACGGTAAAAAAAGCAAAGCGCAAAAAATTCTTTACAATGCATTTGATATCGTAAGAGAACGAACTGGCAAAGATCCAATGGAAGTGTTTGAACAAGCATTGAAAAATATTATGCCAGTATTAGAAGTTCGTGCACGCCGTGTAGGGGGCGCAAACTACCAAGTACCTGTAGAGGTTCGTCCTGAACGCCGCACAACTTTGGGTCTTCGCTGGTTAGTAAACTATGCCCGCCTTCGTGGTGAAAGAACGATGGAAGAACGTCTTGCGGCTGAAATCATTGACGCAGCAAACAACACAGGTGCGGCAGTGAAAAAGCGTGAAGATACACATAAAATGGCTGAAGCGAATAGAGCATTTGCACATTACCGCTGGTAATAAACATAATATTTATCAATACCCATGAAGGAAGGAGAAATTACCCGATGCCAAGAGAGTTCTCCTTAGAAAAAACTCGCAATATCGGTATTATGGCGCACATTGATGCTGGTAAGACGACAACAACTGAGAGAATTTTGTTCTATACAGGCCGCATTCACAAAATCGGGGAGACTCACGAAGGAGCTTCCCAAATGGACTGGATGGAGCAAGAACAAGAACGCGGTATTACCATTACATCTGCCGCTACAACAGCTCAATGGAAGGGACATCGGATCAATATTATTGATACGCCAGGGCACGTAGACTTCACGGTTGAAGTTGAACGTTCTTTGAGAGTCCTAGACGGAGCAGTTGCAGTTCTTGATGCTCAGTCTGGTGTTGAGCCGCAAACGGAAACAGTTTGGCGCCAAGCAACAACATACGGAGTGCCGCGCATTGTATTTGTTAACAAAATGGATAAAATCGGCGCAGACTTTTTATACTCTGTCAAAACACTTCACGATCGCTTAGAGGCTAACGCACACCCTATTCAGCTCCCGATTGGAGCAGAAGATCAATTTCAAGGTATCATTGACCTTGTGGAAATGAAAGCATATTACTATCTGGATGATCTAGGTACGCGTTCGGAAGCTCGTGAAATTCCAGACGAGTATAAAGAACAAGCAGAAGAGCTGCACACTCGATTGATTGAAGCAGTTGCAGAGCTTGATGAAGAATTGATGATGAAGTACCTTGAAGGAGAGGAAATTTCCGTTGACGAGCTGAAAGCAGCTATCCGTAAAGGTACTTGTAACGTTGAGTTTTATCCTGTTTTATGCGGCTCAGCTTTTAAAAACAAAGGCGTGCAGCTAATGCTGGATGCGGTAATTGATTACTTGCCATCGCCAATCGATGTGCCACCGATAAAAGGCGTCATCCCTGATACAGAGGAAGAAACAGTTCGCAAATCAAGCGACGATGAACCATTTGCTGCATTGGCGTTTAAAGTAATGACAGACCCATATGTAGGAAAATTAACTTTCTTCCGCGTATATTCAGGAACATTAAGTTCCGGTTCATACGTATCCAATTCCACAAAAGGTAAACGTGAGCGGATTGGACGTATTCTACAAATGCACGCGAATCACCGCGAAGAAATTCCAATGGTATATGCAGGTGATATTGCTGCTGCAGTTGGTTTAAAAGATACAACAACTGGAGATACTCTATGTGATGAAAACCATCCGGTTATTTTAGAATCGATGGAGTTTCCAGAGCCTGTTATCAGAGTTGCGATTGAACCAAAATCAAAAGCAGACCAAGACAAAATGTCAACAGCATTGCAAAAACTATCTGAAGAAGACCCAACATTCAAATCGCATACGGATCCGGAAACTGGCCAAACAATTATTGCCGGTATGGGCGAACTTCACCTTGACATTATCGTTGACCGTATGAAACGTGAATTTAAAGTTGAGTGTAATGTCGGTGCGCCACAAGTTGCGTATCGCGAAACATTCCGCTCATCCGCACAAGTTGAAGGTAAATTCGTACGTCAATCAGGCGGACGCGGACAATACGGTCACGTTTGGATCGAATTCAGTCCAAATGAAGAAGGAAAAGGATTTGAATTCGAAAACGCAATTGTCGGTGGTGTCGTTCCACGCGAGTACATCCCAGCGGTTCAGGCTGGTTTGGAAGATGCAATGCAAAACGGTGTGCTTGCAGGCTATCCGTTAATTGACATTAAAGCTAAACTTTTTGATGGGTCTTACCACGATGTTGACTCAAGTGAGATGGCGTTTAAAATTGCCGCTTCACTTGCCCTTAAAAATGCTGCTCAAAAATGTAACCCGGTACTCCTTGAGCCAATTATGAAAGTTGAAGTAATTGTACCTGAAGAGTACATGGGAGACATCATGGGTGATATCACTTCACGCCGTGGACGTGTGGAAGGAATGGAAGCACGTGGAAATGCACAAGTTGTAAAAGCAATGGTTCCACTCGCTGAAATGTTTGGTTATGCAACCGCACTTCGTTCCAATACACAAGGACGCGGTACATTTACGATGCACTTCGATCATTACGAAGAGGTGCCTAAAAACATTGCAGAAGAAATTATCAAAAAAAATAAAGGCGAATAATTGATTTTCAACCATTGTTCAAGTATAAATACTTATGTAGCCCTTGGATGCGGATGCACTTGCGCCGCCTCCAAGTATTCTATATATTTATTTAAAATGAAACATATTTTTTTAAGGAGGAAAAATTACTTATGGCTAAAGCGAAATATGAACGCTCTAAACCACATGTTAACATTGGTACAATCGGCCACGTTGACCATGGTAAAACTACTTTGACTGCAGCTATTACTACTGTTCTTGCAAAACAAGGTAAAGCTGAAGCTCGTGCATATGATCAAATTGACGGTGCTCCAGAAGAGCGTGAACGCGGAATCACGATTTCAACTGCACACGTAGAATACGAAACTGACAACCGCCACTATGCACACGTTGACTGCCCTGGACACGCAGACTATGTTAAAAACATGATCACTGGTGCTGCTCAAATGGACGGCGCTATCCTAGTTGTTTCTGCTGCTGACGGTCCTATGCCGCAAACTCGTGAGCACATTCTTTTATCTCGCCAAGTAGGTGTGCCTTACATCGTTGTATTCTTAAACAAATGCGACATGGTAGACGACGAAGAATTATTAGAACTAGTTGAAATGGAAGTTCGTGACCTTCTTTCTGAATATGACTTCCCTGGCGACGATGTACCTGTTATCAAAGGTTCTGCGCTTAAAGCACTTGAAGGAGATGCTGAATGGGAAGAAAAAATCATTGAATTAATGAACGCAGTTGACGAATACATCCCAACTCCAGAACGCGATACAGAAAAACCTTTCATGATGCCTGTTGAAGACGTATTCTCTATCACTGGTCGCGGTACAGTTGCAACTGGTCGTGTAGAACGCGGCGTTGTAAAAGTTGGTGACGAAGTAGAAATCGTTGGTTTAGCTGAAGAATCTAAGAAAACAACTGTTACTGGTGTTGAAATGTTCCGTAAGCTTCTTGATCAAGCTGAAGCTGGAGACAACATCGGTGCTTTACTTCGCGGTATCGCACGTGACGAAGTAGAACGCGGTCAAGTTTTAGCAAAACCTGGTTCTATCACACCGCACAAAAAATTCAAAGCACAAGTTTACGTTCTTTCTAAAGAAGAAGGTGGACGTCATACTCCATTCTTCTCTAACTACCGTCCACAATTCTATTTCCGTACTACAGACGTAACTGGAATTATCACTCTTCCAGAAGGCGTAGAAATGGTAATGCCTGGAGATAACGTTGAAATGACTGTTGAACTCATTTCTCCAGTTGCGATTGAAGACGGTACGAAATTCTCTATCCGCGAAGGCGGTCGTACTGTAGGTGCAGGATCTGTTTCAGCTATCCTTGACTAATTGAAAAAAGCGAGTCGAATAGGCTCGCTTTTTTTATTATAAATATGAAGTCTGCAACGCTTTAACTTTTAAAGAAACAACACTAAATTTTATAGGAAATCCTGATTTTTTCTTGCATTAGACACCTGTTTTTTATATAATGTATAACGTTGGTCTTTGACTGCGATGAAGCGGGAGGTTGCTGATACACCCGGCCGCTTTGCCATGGCGGGCGTACAGGAAATTCTCGTGGAGAATTGTCTATGGAAAGTAGGCGAAAAGGAGGGAAAATAATGGCAAAACAAAAAATTCGAATTCGATTAAAAGCGTATGATCACAGAATCCTTGATCAATCTGCCGAAAAAATTGTAGAAACTGCAAAACGTTCGGGAGCAAATGTTTCTGGTCCAATTCCGCTACCGACTGAAAAAACAGTTTATACAATTCTTCGAGCAGTGCACAAATATAAAGATTCTCGTGAACAATTTGAAATGCGTACACATAAACGTTTAATCGATATTGTCAACCCTACACCGCAAACGGTTGATGCGTTAATGCGTTTAGATTTGCCTTCTGGTGTAGACATTGAAATTAAACTGTAACGATAGATTAAAACATTTGAAATTTAGGAGGTGTGACTCATGACCAAAGGAATCTTAGGAAGAAAAATTGGAATGACGCAAGTATTTGCAGAAAACGGTGAATTAATTCCTGTTACTGTAGTTGAAGCATCCCCAAACGTCGTTCTTCAAAAGAAGACTGTTGAAACAGACGGCTACGATGCTATTCAACTAGGTTTTGAAGACAAGCGTGAAAAGCTTGCAAACAAGCCGGAAAAAGGTCACGCTGCAAAAGCAAATACTGCTCCTAAGCGCTTCATTCGTGAAGTTAGAGGTGCTAATGTAGACGAGTATGAAATTGGTCAAGAGGTTAAAGTAGACATTTTTTCTGCTGGGGAACTTGTTGATGTGACAGGTATTTCTAAAGGGAAAGGATTTCAAGGTGCGATTAAACGTCACGGACAATCACGTGGCCCAATGTCTCACGGTTCACGGTACCACCGTCGTCCTGGTTCAATGGGAGCCATTGCACCAAACCGTGTTTTTAAATCAAAAGAACTTCCTGGAAGAATGGGCGGTGAACGCGTAACCGTTCAAAATCTTGAAGTTGTAAAAGTAGATGCTGAACGCAATCTTCTTTTAATCAAAGGGAATGTTCCGGGACCGAAAAAATCATTAGTTATTATTAAATCTGCAGTGAAAGCGAAGTAATTTCAACAGGAAAGGAGGAAACGGAAAAATGCCGAAAGTTACGTTATATAACCAAAACGGATCAGCAGTTGGCGAAATCGAATTAAATGATTCTGTTTTTGGTATTGAGCCGAATAAACACGTATTATTTGAAGCTGTCATTATGCAAAGAGCTTCTCAAAGACAAGGCACTCATAAAGTAAAAAACCGTTCTGAAGTTAGTGGCGGTGGCCGTAAGCCATGGCGTCAAAAAGGTACAGGACGCGCACGTCAGGGATCCATCCGTTCACCTCAATGGCGCGGAGGTGGGACAGTATTTGGACCAACACCTCGCACATATGCATACAAATTACCGAAAAAAGTCCGCCGCTTAGCAATCAAATCAGCTTTATCTTCTAAAGTTCAAGAGAACAATATTGTTGTATTAGAAGATTTAGTGTTGGAAGCTCCAAAAACGAAAGAAATGGCTGGAATTCTCAAAGGGCTTTCCGTTGACCGAAAAGCGCTGATTGTAACAGGAGACGAAAACGAAAATGTAATCCTGTCTGCACGCAATATTCCAGGTGTAACAGTTGTTACGGCTAATGGAATCAACGTGCTGGATGTGTTGAACCATGATAAACTTGTTATTACAAAAGCAGCGGTGGAAAAAGTAGAGGAGGTGCTTGGATAATGAAGGATCCTCGAGATATTATTAAGCGCCCCATCATCACTGAACGTTCAATGGATCTAGTAGCTGACAAAAAATATACATTTGAAGTAGATGTGAAAGCAAACAAAACAGAAGTGAAGGACGCTATTGAAAAAATTTTCGATGTCAAAGTTGAAAAAGTCAACATTATGAATTACAAAGGAAAACTTAAACGTGTTGGCCGGTTCAGCGGTTTGACAAATCGCCGTAAAAAAGCAATCGTGAAATTAACGGCAGACAGCAAAGAAATCGAATTGTTCGAAGCATAATTTTGAAAGTGAAGGAGGGAAACTGAGATGGCGATTAAAAAATATAAACCAACCTCTAACGGTCGCCGCGGCATGACAGTATCTGATTTTGCTGAAATCACTACTGACAAGCCGGAAAAGTCGTTGCTTGCTCCGCTTCATAAAAAAGCAGGACGCAACAACCAAGGTAAGCTAACTGTTCGTCATCAAGGCGGAGGCCATAAACGTCAATATCGTATTATTGATTTTAAGCGCGATAAAGATGGAATACCAGGACGCGTTGCTACTATTGAGTACGATCCAAACCGCTCCGCAAACATTGCATTAATTAACTATGTTGACGGAGAAAAACGCTATATTCTGGCTCCTAAAAACTTAAAAGTAGGAATGGAAGTAATGTCAGGACCTACAGCTGATATTAAAGTTGGAAACGCACTTCCTCTTCAAAATATCCCAGTAGGTACTGTCATTCATAACATCGAATTAAAACCAGGAAAAGGCGGACAATTGGTTCGTTCTGCAGGTACTTCAGCTCAAGTGCTTGGTAAAGAAGGAAAATATGTATTAGTTCGTTTAGCTTCTGGTGAGGTCCGCATGATTTTGGCAACTTGCCGTGCCACTGTCGGCCAAGTAGGGAATGAGCAGCATGAATTAATTAATATTGGTAAAGCAGGTCGTTCCCGCTGGTTAGGCAAACGTCCAACAGTTCGCGGATCTGTTATGAACCCTAGCGATCACCCGCACGGTGGGGGAGAAGGAAAAGCACCTATTGGTCGTAAATCTCCTATGACGCCTTGGGGTAAACCGACTCTTGGGTTTAAAACTCGCAAAAAGAAAAACAAATCCGATAAATTTATCGTTCGCCGTCGTAAAAAATAACGGGGTTGTTCTACGGTTCATCAGAACCGTAGCGCAATCACGAAGGGAGGTAACATTATGGGTCGTAGCTTAAAAAAAGGACCATTCTGCGATGATCATTTAATGAAAAAAATCGAAAAATTAAATGAAACTGGAAGCAAACAAGTCATCAAAACTTGGTCTCGCCGTTCAACTATTTTCCCATCTTTCATCGGTCATACCATTGCGGTCTATGATGGAAGAAAACATGTTCCGGTATACATTACTGAAGACATGGTAGGACATAAGCTTGGAGAGTTTGCTCCAACTCGTACTTACAGAGGCCATGCCGGCGATGACAAGAAGACAAAACGCTAATATGAGAGGAGGATTTTAGGATGCAGGCTAAAGCTGTTGCGAGAACAGTACGAATTGCTCCTCGTAAAGCTCGTTTAGTTATTGACTTGATCCGAGGAAAGCAAGTTGGTGAGGCAATTGCCATTCTTCGCCATACACCTAAAGCTGCTTCACCAATTATTGAAAAAGTGTTAAAATCGGCTGTTGCAAATGCAGAGCATAACTATGACATGGACGGAAACAATTTATATATTGAAAAGGCTTATGTTGATGAAGGACCAACTTTGAAACGCTTTAGACCACGTGCACAAGGTAGAGCGAGCCAAATCAACAAACGCACAAGCCATATTACGATCATTGTTTCGGAAAAAAAGGAGGGATAATTAGTGGGTCAAAAGGTAAATCCAGTCGGTCTTCGAATTGGCATCATTCGTGATTGGGAATCGAAATGGTATGCAGAAAAAGATTATGCAGACCTGTTACATGAAGACCTCAAAATTCGTGAATACATTAATAAACGTTTAAGCGATGCATCCGTTTCCCGCATTGAAATTGAACGTGCGGCAAACCGTTTAAATATCACTATCCACACAGCTAAGCCAGGAATGGTTATCGGTAAAGGTGGTACAGAGGTCGAAGCTTTAAGAAAGGCTTTGAACCAACTAACTGGCAAACGTGTGCACATTAATATTTTAGAAATTAAAAAAGCTGATTTAGATGCAAAACTTGTTGCGGAAAATATTGCACGTCAGCTAGAAAACCGCGCTTCGTTCCGTCGTGTTCAAAAACAAGCGATCCAACGTGCAATGCGCGCAGGTGCATTAGGTATTAAAACAATGGTATCCGGCCGTCTTGGTGGTGCAGATATCGCACGTTCTGAACATTACAGTGAAGGAACAGTACCGCTTCATACTCTTCGCGCAGACATCGATTACGGAACTGCAGAAGCGGATACAACGTACGGAAAATTGGGCGTAAAAGTTTGGATTTATCGTGGAGAAGTTCTTCCAGCTAAAAAGAACAATGAGGAAGGAGGCAAATAATTATGTTAATGCCTAAACGCGTAAAGTATCGTAGAGAACATCGCGGAAAAATGCGCGGACGTGCAAAAGGCGGAACTGAAGTTCATTTCGGTGAATATGGCATTCAAGCTCTTGAGCCTGCTTGGATCACCAACAGACAAATTGAAGCAGCACGTATCGCGATGACGCGTTATATGAGACGTGGCGGAAAAGTTTGGATTAAAATTTTCCCGTCTAAACCATACACGGCTAAACCTTTAGAAGTACGGATGGGTTCCGGTAAAGGGGCACCTGAAGGCTGGGTTGCTGTAGTGAAGCCGGGTAAAGTATTGTTCGAGGTTGCGGGTGTTTCTGAAGAAGTTGCACGTGAAGCACTGCGTCTTGCATCTCATAAATTACCGATCAAAACAAAATTTGTAAAACGTGAAGAAATTGGTGGTGAATCAAATGAAAGCTAAAGAAATTCGTGATCTAACCACTGCCGAAATTGAACAAAAAGTGAAATCTTTAAAAGAAGAATTGTTTAACTTGCGCTTCCAGCTTGCGACTGGTCAGCTTGAAAATACTGCCCGCATCCGTGAAGTACGCAAAACGATTGCTAGAATGAAAACTATTATTCGCGAAAGAGAAATTGCTGCAAACAAATAATCGTGAGAGGAGGTTTGCCAAATGAGTGAACGCAACAAGCGCAAAGTTTATACTGGACGCGTCGTGTCGGATAAAATGGATAAGACCATCACTGTTCTTGTTGAAACTTATAAAAAACACCCGCTTTATGGAAAACGCGTGAAATATTCTAAAAAGTTCAAAGCTCATGATGAGCAAAACAAAGCGAAAGTCGGCGATATCGTTCGCATTATGGAAACTCGCCCGCTATCTGCAACAAAACGTTTCCGTTTAGTTGAAATTGTAGAAGAAGCAGTTATTATTTAATTTGGTTCGGATGAAAAAAATTCCGAAGGGAGGTCACGAACATGATTCAACAAGAATCTCGTTTAAAAGTTGCTGATAACTCTGGTGCACGTGAATTGTTAACAATTAAAGTTCTTGGCGGATCTGGTCGTAAAACAGCAAATATCGGTGATATTATTGTCGGTACGGTTAAACAAGCAACACCAGGAGGCGTTGTTAAAAAAGGTGATGTAGTAAAAGCTGTTGTTGTGCGTACAAAACGTGGTGTGCGCCGTCCTGACGGTTCGTACATTCGTTTTGACGAAAACGCATGCGTCATCATCCGCGAAGACAAAAGCCCGAGAGGTACTCGTATTTTTGGACCGGTTGCGCGTGAACTTCGCGATAAAAACTTTATGAAAATCGTTTCTCTTGCTCCAGAAGTACTTTAATTATGAGTTTGGCTTACCAAGGAGGTGTGTAATCGATGCATGTTAAGAAGGGTGACAAAGTAATGGTGATCGCCGGAAAAGATAAAGGAAAACAAGGCGTGATCCTTGCAGCATATCCGAAAAAGAACCGCGTGCTTGTGGAAGGCGTGAACATCGTGAAAAAACATGCGAAGCCTTCTCAAGATAATCCACAAGGCGGAATTATCAGTAAAGAAGCGCCTATTCATGTATCAAATGTAATGCCATTAGATCCAAAAACAGGTGAACCGACTCGTGTCGGTTATAAAATTGTGGACGGCAAAAAGGTGCGTGTAGCAAAAAAATCAGGTGAAATTTTAGATAAATAATTTGGAAGGGAGGTCTATTTATGAACCGCCTTAAAGAAAAATACGTAAAAGAAATCATACCTGCACTAATGAACAAGTTTAACTATAAATCTGTTATGCAAGTTCCTAAAATCGAAAAAATTGTCATCAATATGGGCGTCGGTGATGCAGTCCAAAATGCGAAAGCGCTGGACAGTGCTGTTGAAGAATTAACTCTCATTTCTGGTCAAAAACCTGTAGTGACTCGTGCGAAAAAATCCATTGCCGGCTTCCGGCTTCGTGAAGGAATGCCGATCGGCTGCAAAGTTACGCTTCGTGGAGAGCGTATGTACGATTTCTTTGACAAATTGATTTCCGTTTCTTTACCACGTGTGCGCGACTTCCGTGGTGTATCTAAAAAATCATTTGATGGCCGCGGCAATTATACGCTTGGTATTAGAGAACAACTTATTTTCCCAGAAATTGATTACGATAAAGTAAATAAAGTAAGAGGTATGGATATCGTAATCGTTACAACAGCAAAAACCGATGAAGAGGCTCGCGAGCTATTAACTCTGTTCGGCATGCCGTTCCAAAATAATCGCTAATTTAGATTGGAGGCGAAAATGTGGCTAAAAAGTCAATGATTGCGAAACAAAAACGCAAGCAAAAATTTAAAGTGCGTGAATACACACGCTGTGAACGCTGCGGCCGTCCGCATGCAGTCATCCGCAAATTTAAGCTTTGCCGTATTTGTTTCCGCGAACTTGCTTACAAAGGTCAGATCCCTGGCGTGAAAAAAGCTAGTTGGTAGTATCGATAAATGGGAAGGAGGTTATTTATAATGGTGATGACAGATCCTATTGCAGATATGCTTACTCGCATTCGCAATGCGAACATGGTTCGTCATGAAAAACTGGAAGTTCCTGCTTCCAAAATTAAACGGGAAATTGCTGAAATTTTAAAGCGTGAAGGGTTTATTCGCGATTATGAATATATTGAAGATAATAAACAAGGTATTTTGCGCATTTTCTTAAAGTACGGGCCTAACAACGAACGTGTTATAACTGGCCTTAAACGAATCAGCAAACCAGGCTTGCGCGTTTATGCAAAAGCTAATGAAGTGCCACGTGTGTTGAATGGATTAGGAATAGCAATCGTTTCGACTTCTCAAGGCGTTTTAACTGATAAAGAAGCGCGCGCGAAGCAAACAGGCGGAGAAGTGCTCGCATACGTTTGGTAATTTTTTAACACGAAATGGAGGTGTCATTCATGTCACGTGTAGGGAAAAAACCGCTTGAAATTCCTTCAGGTGTCACTGTTACGATTAATGGAAATACAGTAACAGTAAAAGGACCAAAAGGAGAATTAACCCGTACATTTCATCCAGATATGGATATAAAAGTTGAAGATCAAGTATTAACTGTTACTCGTCCATCTGACAATAAAGAGCACCGTGCTCTTCACGGGACGACTCGCAGCCTTCTTGCCAATATGGTTGAAGGTGTTTCCAAAGGCTTTGAAAAAAGTTTAGAACTGATCGGGGTCGGATACCGTGCATCAAAATCAGGAAAGAAACTAGTATTGAATGTCGGATACTCTCATCCAGTCGAATATGAACCTGAACAAGGCATTGAAATCGACGTTCCTTCTCAAACAAAAATCGTCGTTAAAGGTACAGATAAAGAGCGTGTTGGCGCAGTCGCTGCAAACATTCGTGCGGTTCGTCCGCCTGAACCATATAAAGGAAAAGGCATCCGCTATGAAGGAGAATATGTGCGCCGCAAAGAAGGTAAGACTGCTAAGTAATGCCGCATAAAGAAAGAAAGGAGTGACGTAGATGATTACAAAACCTAGTAAAAATGCGGTTCGCAAAACTAGACATGCACGCGTGCGTTCAAAGGTTTCCGGTACAGCCGCTCGCCCGCGTTTAAATGTATACCGCTCCAACAAGCACATTTATGCTCAAGTGATTGATGATACAAATCACCAAACGCTTGTGAGTGCTTCTACTTTGGATAAAGAGCTTAACTTGGAATCAACTGGGAATGTAGAAGCTGCTCAAAAGGTCGGCGAACTTGTTGCAAAACGTGCGCTTGAAAAAGGTATTAAATCTGTTGTGTTTGACCGTGGTGGATATTTATATCATGGACGTGTGAAGGCTTTAGCTGATGCAGCTCGCGAAGTTGGCCTTGAATTTTAATCGACAAAGGAGGGAAAAGTGATGCGTCGTATTGATCCAAGCAAACTTGAACTTGAAGAACGTGTTGTTACCGTAAACCGTGTTGCAAAAGTAGTAAAAGGTGGCCGTCGTTTCCGCTTTGCTGCTCTTGTTGTTGTCGGAGACAAAAACGGTCATGTAGGTTTCGGAACTGGTAAAGCGCAAGAAGTTCCTGATGCTATCCGCAAAGCAATTGAAGATGCAAAGAAAAACTTAATTGAAGTACCAATTGTAGGTACGTCCATTCCACACGAAGTAATCGGTAAATTCGGTGCAGGAAAGATTCTCTTGAAACCTGCTGTTGAAGGTACGGGGGTTATCGCTGGAGGACCTGTCCGTGCAGTACTTGAATTAGCAGGTGTTCACGATATCTTATCTAAATCTTTAGGCTCCAATACACCGATTAATATGGTTCGGGCAACAGTTGACGGGTTAAAGCAGCTGAAGCGTGTAGAAGATGTTGCTAAACTTCGTGGAAAAACGGTTGAAGAACTGTTAGGATAAGGAGGGAAAGACAATGGCAAAAAAATTGGCGATTACCCTCAAAAAGAGTGTAATTGGTCGTCCTGAAGACCAAAGAATAACCGTTAAAACATTAGGCTTGCGGAAATTGCATCAAACAGTTGTTCATAATGACAATCCGGCAATTCGCGGAATGATCAATAAAGTGTCACATCTCGTGAAAGTGGAAGAACAATAATCAAATAAGGAGGTGCCAAGGTTATGAAGCTTCATGAATTAAAACCGGCAGAAGGTTCTCGTAAAGAGCGGAATCGTGTTGGTCGCGGTATTGGTTCAGGTAATGGAAAAACTGCTGGACGTGGTCAAAAAGGACAAAATGCCCGATCTGGCGGTGGAGTTCGGCCTGGATTTGAAGGCGGTCAAACTCCTCTATTCCGTCGTTTGCCAAAACGTGGGTTTACAAACATTAACCGCAAAGAATATCAAGTTGTGAACTTGGACAAATTGAATCGTTTTGAAGACGGTACGGAAATTACTCCAGAGCTTCTTTTGGAAACAGGTGTTGTAAGCAAACTGAAAGCAGGTATTAAAGTGCTTGGAGACGGTAAATTAGAGAAAAAATTAACGGTTAAAGCACACAAATTTTCTGCTTCAGCAAAAGAGGCAATTGAAGCCGCCGGCGGTTCTGCTGAGGTGATTTAATGTTCAAGGCAATCTCCAATTTTATGCGCGTGGGTGACATTCGCAATCGAATCTTGTTCACCCTTCTTATGCTGGTAATTTTCCGGATCGGCACTTTTATCCCTGTCCCGGGTGTGAACGCAGACGTACTAAAAGCACAAGACCAATTGAACGTATTTGGCGTTTTGAACATTTTTGGAGGCGGGGCATTGCAAAACTTCTCCATTTTAGCAATGGGGATTATGCCTTACATTACTGCTTCAATCATTGTTCAGCTTCTGCAAATGGACGTTGTACCGAAATTTACAGAGTGGTCGAAGCAGGGTGAAGTAGGCCGCAGAAAGCTTGCCCAATTCACGCGTTATTTAACAATTATTTTAGGATTTATTCAAGCGCTGGCAATGTCATATGGCTTTAATAATATGGCCGGCGGTCTGTTAATCATAAACCCTGGCATTGGAAACTATTTGTTGATCGCACTTGTTTTAACTGCGGGAACAGCCTTTTTAATGTGGCTTGGTGAGCAAATTACCGCAAAAGGCGTTGGGAACGGTATTTCTATTATTATCTTTGCTGGGATTGCTGCCGGCATTCCAACGGCAGTAAACCAAATTTATGCTCAACAATTTGCGGATGTTGGCGATCAGCTATTTTTAAGAATTGTAACTGTCGTTTTGCTTGTTCTTGCCGTTTTATTAGTTGTTGTAGCTGTTATTTTCGTTCAACAAGCATTCCGAAAAATTCCGATTCAGTATGCAAAGCGGCTTGCAGGTAGAAGTCCGGTTGGGGGACATTCAACGCATCTCCCATTGAAGGTTAACTCTGCTGGAGTCATTCCAGTCATTTTTGCAGTATCGTTTATTGTTACCCCCACTACGATTGCATCGTTCTTTGGACCAAATGATGTAACAAGATGGATTCAAAAAACATTTGATTACACGCAACCTATCGGGATGATCATCTACGTTGCATTAATTATCGCTTTCGCTTATTTCTATACATTTGTTCAAGTGAACCCGGAGCAAATGGCTGAAAATTTGCAGAAGCAAGGCGGCTATATACCGGGTATAAGACCAGGAAAAAGTACACAAGAGTACGTAACGAAAATTTTATACCGTTTAACATTTGTCGGTTCTATTTTTCTAGCAGTTGTCTCAATACTTCCTGTCTTTTTTATAAAATTTGCTGACTTGCCTTCTTCAGCACAAATAGGTGGAACAAGTCTCTTGATCGTTGTCGGTGTCGCTTTGGAAACTATGAAGCAGCTTGAGAGCCAGCTTGTCAAACGTCATTACAAAGGTTTTATGAAATAAGAGGTTGTGGGGCGATGAATGTCCCATTCCCTCGAAAAGCGTTTGAGGGGGAGAGTCCATGAATTTAGTATTAATGGGGCTGCCTGGGGCAGGAAAAGGAACACAGGCTGAAAAAATTGTTGAAAAATACAACATCCCGCATATCTCAACAGGAGATATGTTCAGAGCAGCTATAAAAGATGGAACCGAGTTAGGGTTACAAGCGAAGTCTTATATGGATAAAGGCGAATTAGTGCCGGATGAAGTTACGATTGGTATTGTTCGGGAAAGATTAGGCAAGAATGATACTGATAAAGGCTTTTTATTGGATGGTTTTCCGCGCACCGTTGCTCAAGCGGAGGCTTTGGAGCAAATTTTAAAAGAGCTTAATAAAGAAATTGATTATGTTATCAACATTCATGTTGACCAAGAAATTTTAATGGAACGGCTAACAGGACGAAGAATTTGCAAAAATTGCGGTGCAACGTACCATCTTGTATTCAATCCGCCAAAAGAAGAAGGAATTTGTGATAAGTGCGGAGGAAATTTATATCAACGAGCTGATGATAACGCTGAAACCGTTGGAAACCGTTTGGAAGTGAATTTGAAGCAGACGAAACCGCTGCTTGATTTCTATAAATCTAAAGGCTATTTGAAAAATATTGACGGTCAGCAAGAGATTAACAAAGTATTTGAAGATATTTGCAACTTGCTTGGAGGCTTGGGTGAATGATTATTTGCAAAACAAAGCGCGAAATTGAAATTATGCGCGAGGCTGGACGGATTGTTGCTTTAACTCACCAAGAACTCCAGAAATATATTCAGCCTGGTATTACAACAAAAGAACTGGACAGTATTGCTGAAAAGTTTATACGTGAACATGATGCAATCCCCTCATTTAAAGGGTATAATGGTTTTCGCGGCAGTATTTGCACTTCCGTGAATGAAGAGCTTGTTCACGGAATACCTGGAGACCGTGTATTGCGTGATGGAGATATTATTAGTATTGACATTGGTGCGAAATACAACGGCTATCACGGGGACTCTGCATGGACTTATCCTGTCGGTACAATTTCCGAAGAAACACAGAAATTGCTTGATGTTACAAAAGAATCTTTATATAAAGGATTAGAAGAAGCAAAACCAGGGGGAAGACTTTCGAACATTTCTCATGCCATTCAAGTTTACGTCGAATCTCACGGTTTTTCCATTGTTCGTGAATACGTAGGTCATGGCGTAGGGCAAGACTTGCATGAGGATCCTCAAATTCCGCATTATGGTCCACCGAACAAAGGGCCAAGGCTGAAGCCCGGTATGGTTTTAGCGATTGAGCCTATGGTCAATGCGGGAAGCCGTTATGTCAGAACGTTAGCTGATAATTGGACTGTCGTGACTGTAGATGGCAAAATGTGTGCTCATTTTGAACATACAATTGCCATTACTGATACAGGTTATGAAATTTTAACAACACCCTAAGTGAAGGTGATGTGCGTGAGTGATCCTGAGTCGAGTCCGCAAATAGGTCAGTTTGTCTTGATTACGAAAGGGAGAGAAGCTGGCAAATATGCGATTGTCGTGAAAATTCTCGATGATCGATTCGTATTGATTGCCGATGGAGAAAAGCGAAAGTTTCATTCTCCAAAGAAAAAAAACATCCATCATCTTGAATTTTTTGATTGCGTATCTCCGGAAGTTCAGAACAGTATATTGGAAACTGGCCGTGTGACAAATGGCAAACTTCGATATGCAATAAGCCGATTTGTCAATGAACAAGTTACTGATTTGAGGAAGGGAGACAATTGAATGGCGAAAGACGATGTCATTGAAGTAGAGGGTACCGTTGTTGAGACGTTGCCTAACGCGATGTTTAAAGTAGAGTTGGAAAATGGTCATACCGTGCTGGCTCATGTTTCTGGAAAAATTAGAATGCATTTTATTCGTATTTTGCCGGGTGATAAAGTAACGGTTGAATTATCACCATATGATTTAACCCGCGGAAGAATTACGTATCGATATAAATAATTTGCACTCCGGATTATTAAGGAGGTTGGATAAACATGAAAGTAAGACCATCAGTGAAACCTATATGCGAAAAATGTAAAGTCATTCGCAGAAAAGGAAAAGTTATGGTTATTTGCGAAAATCCAAAACATAAACAAAAACAAGGTTAATTTTTGAAGGAGGTGCTCATATTATGGCGCGTATTGCTGGTGTAGATATTCCACGCGATAAACGCATTGTCATTTCTTTAACTTATATTTACGGAATCGGTCGTTCAACAGCTCAAAAAATATTAGCTGAAGCTGGAGTTTCCGAAGATACTCGTGTTCGTGATTTAACAGAAGAAGAATTAGGAAGAATCCGTGACATTGTCGACACTTATAAAGTGGAAGGAGATCTTCGACGGGAAGTTTCTCTAAACATTAAGCGTCTCATTGAAATTGGCTGCTACCGTGGTATCCGACATCGCCGTGGTTTGCCTGTTCGAGGCCAAAATACGAAAAATAACGCACGTACTCGTAAAGGACCGCGCCGTACGGTTGCTAACAAGAAAAAATAAGTAAAGGAGGTTAACTGTAAATGGCTCGTAAAACAAATACTCGCAAACGCCGCGTAAAAAAGAATATTGAGACAGGCATCGCACATATTCGATCAACCTTTAACAACACGATTGTCACTATTACTGATGTGCACGGCAATGCAATTGCTTGGTCAAGTGCCGGTGCATTAGGATTTAAAGGTTCTCGTAAGTCAACTCCGTTTGCTGCACAGATGGCAGCTGAAGCAGCTGCTAAAGCTTCTATGGAGCACGGAATGAAATCATTAGAGGTTTCTGTAAAAGGACCTGGCGCAGGCCGCGAAGCTGCGATTCGTGCTCTTCAAGCAGCAGGTCTTGAAGTGACATCTATTAAAGACGTCACACCTGTTCCACATAATGGATGCCGTCCGCCAAAACGTCGTCGTGTGTAATTTATCTGTATATATTTTGTAACCCTGTCAATAATGGGTTATGATACAGTTATAGATTCTAGCATTTATTAAGATGTTGTTTGTGCACATTCGGGACTTTATGATTGGGGAATTTCGGTTAGACGCGTTTTCTCTTCTTTGTCTAGCCGGGGTTTCGACGTTTTGAAGGAGGGTTTTATTTAGAATGATTGAAATTGAAAAACCAAAAATCGAAACGGTTGAAATCAGTGATGACGCGAAATATGGGAAATTCGTTGTCGAGCCACTTGAGCGTGGATATGGTACAACTTTGGGTAACTCCTTACGTCGTATCCTATTATCCTCACTCCCTGGTGCCGCTGTAACATCTGTTCAAATTGACGGCGTCCTCCATGAATTTTCTACAATTGATGGTGTCGTCGAAGATGTTACAACGATTATTTTAAATTTAAAAAAGCTTGCTCTGAAAATTTATTCAGAAGAAGAGAAGACGCTAGAAATTGACGTACAAGGTGAAGGGCCCATTACGGCAGCAGATATAACTCACGATAGCGATGTTGAAATATTAAATCCTGATCTTCATATTGCAACTCTTGCGAAAGATGCTCATTTGCGGCTGAGAATGACGGCGAAGCGCGGGAGAGGATACAGCCCGGCTGAAGAAAATAAACGGGAAGATCAACCAATAGGTGTCATCCCAATCGATTCGATTTACACACCCGTTTCTAGAGTTTCTTATCAAGTGGAAAATACACGGGTTGGTCAAGTGACAGATTATGATAAGCTGACAATTGATGTCTGGACAGATGGAAGCATCGGTCCAAAGGAAGCTATCGCACTTGGCTCTAAAATTTTGATGGAGCACTTAAACATTTTCGTTAGCTTAACAGATGAAGCGCAAAATGTTGAAATCATGGTTGAAAAAGAAGAGGACCAAAAAGAAAAAGTGCTTGAAATGACGATTGAGGAACTTGACCTCTCTGTTCGTTCTTATAACTGTTTGAAACGTGCAGGTATTAACACAGTTCAAGAACTTGCGAACAAAACAGAAGAGGACATGATGAAAGTGCGTAATTTAGGACGCAAATCGCTAGAAGAAGTAAAACAAAAATTAGAAGACCTTGGTTTGAGTTTACGAAAAGACGATTAACTAATTTTTCAAAGTCTATATAGATCAACTTCCAACAAAGGAGGGAACATCACATGTCTTATAGAAAATTAGGACGTACTAGTGCGCAGCGTAAAGCAATGCTCCGTGACTTAGCAACGGACTTAATTATTAACGAACGAATTGAAACGACTGAAGCCCGTGCAAAGGAGCTTCGTGCTGTTGTAGAGAAGCTGGTTACTTTAGGTAAACGTGGTGATTTGCATGCTCGTCGCCAAGCAGCACAGTTTATTCGCAATGAGGTTGCGAAAACTGTGACAGTTTCAGGCCAAGACGGAAAGGAAAAAGAAAAACCTTTCTATGCATTGCAAAAATTATTTGATGAAGTGGCACCACGTTACCAAGATCGTCAAGGCGGCTACACACGAATTTTGAAAATGGGTCCTCGCCGTGGTGACGGAGCACCAATGGTTATCATTGAATTCGTGTAATTTAGATATAAATGAACTTCAAGGGCGGGACAGTTGTAATGACTGCATCTATGCCCTTTTTTATTTATCTTCAAGTACTTTACAAAGCGGATTGATTTTCTTTTGGCAGCCTCTGCATCTCATATTTATAGACATGATATTCGCGTTTACTTCATCTGTACTTGAGGCGGGAGGAGGGCATCTGTGGAACGGTCGATCATTCAAGTTCAACATGTAACATACCGCTATAATAAAGAAAGTGAAAAGCCTGCACTAACGGATGTTTCCTTTGATGTGTATGAAGGGGAATGGCTGGCCATCGTCGGACACAATGGATCAGGGAAATCAACATTGGCCCGGATGCTAAACGGTCTGCTGCTGCCTGACGAAGGAACCGTTACTGTATCAGGAATCACATTATCAGAAAAAACCATTTGGGATATTCGAAAACGGATTGGAATGGTGTTTCAAAATCCAGATAATCAATTTGTCGGCGCCACTGTACGGGACGATGTCGCTTTTGGTATGGAAAACATAGGTATACCGAGAGAAGAGATGGTAAAACGAATCGAATGGGCGACGAAAATTGTAAAAATGAATGAATTTTTAGAACGGGAACCTCATCATCTTTCTGGCGGACAAAAGCAGCGGGTCGCGATTGCAGGCGTTTTGGCTGTTCAACCAAGCATTATTGTTTTAGATGAAGCGACTTCAATGCTTGATCCAATTGGACGCCGGGAAGTAATTGAAACCATTTGGTCATTGAAAGAAAAAGGGCTTGTGACGGTCATTTCCATCACCCATGATTTGGAAGAGGCGGCCAAAGCAGATCGGATGATTGTAATGAATGGAGGCAAAAAATTTGCAGAGGGAACTCCGAAAGAAGTGTTTCGCTTGGAAGAGGAGCTGGTAAGCATCGGTTTAGATCTTCCGTTTTCTTACAAGCTGAGCAAACGGCTTCTTGAAAAAGGAGTGCCTTTAGCGACGCGACACCTTAATGTAGAAAGCCTGGTGGACGAATTATGGACATTAAAATCCGACAATTAGAACATCGTTACCAAATGAACACTCCTTTTGAACGGCTCGCTTTGTGTGATATCAATATGGATATTCATGAAGGAACATATTTGGCCGTGATTGGGCATACCGGATCGGGAAAATCAACGATTTTGCAGCATTTAAACGGCCTGCTTTTGCCAACGAAAGGCTCTATTCAACTTGGAGACCGGCTGATTAAGGCAGGAGAAAAACAGAAAAACTTGAAATCTATCCGAAAAAAGGTCGGAATTGTCTTTCAATTCCCAGAGCATCAATTATTCGAAGAAACCGTCGAAAAAGATATAGCATTCGGTCCAATGAATTTTGGCGCATCGTTTGAAGAAGCGAAAAAAAAGGTAAAAGAAGTGCTGCCGCTTGTCGGTCTAGGAGAAGAAATCCTTCATCAATCCCCGTTTGAGCTAAGCGGGGGGCAAATGCGAAGAGTGGCGATTGCAGGTGTTTTAGCGATGGAGCCGGAGGTGCTCGTTTTAGATGAACCGACTGCAGGATTGGATCCAAAAGGCCGAAATGAGATCATGGAGCTTTTTTATCGTCTCCATAAAGAAAAAAAATTAACAACAATATTAGTAACGCATAGCATGGAAGACGCAGCAAAGTACGCTGATGAAATTGCCGTTTTGCACCAAGGGGAATTAAAGATGAAAGGGTCGCCAAAGGAAATATTCCGGTTGACTGGGGAACTGGAGCAGCTTGGGCTCGATTTGCCGGAATCAATTAAATTTGTCATGAAGCTTGAAGAAAAATTTTCTTTAACGGTTGAAGACAAGCCATTGACTTTAGAGGAAACGGCCGATTTCATTGAAGCCCTTTTAAAAGAAGGTGTCGTATATGATCGATAATATCATCATCGGAAAATATGTTCCTGGCAGCACAGTCATTCATCGAATGGATCCCCGTGCAAAACTGCTAACGATTTTTTTATATGTTTTTATCGTCTTTTTTGCCAATAACGGAATCACTTACTTTTTATTAGGATTATTTACGTTCATCATTATTTTGCTGACGAAGCTTCGGTTCTCTTTCTTATGGAACGGTTTAAAACCTGTTATATGGATCGTTGGGTTTACATTTTTGCTGCACATTTTAGTAACAAAAGAAGGGGACATGCTGTTCCGCTTCGGCTTTTTTTCCATTTATGAAGAAGGCTTGCGGCAAGGGTTTTTTATCTCTCTTCGGTTCATTTTCTTAATTTTTATGACAACGACATTGACCTTAACAACAACGCCTATCGAAATAACGGATGGAATGGAAAGTCTGTTAAAGCCTTTTAAAAAATTTAAACTTCCTGTCCATGAACTAGCATTAATGATGTCTATTTCTCTTCGCTTTATACCGACTCTGCTGGAGGAAACAGAAAAAATTTTAAAGGCGCAAATGGCAAGAGGGGTAGATTTTACATCAGGGCCTGTAAAAGAGCGAATAAAAGCAATCGTTCCTTTGCTTGTACCACTTTTCATCAGCGCTTTTAAGCGGGCGGAAGAGCTTGCTACCGCTATGGAAGCCAGGGGGTATCGCGGAAGTGAAGGACGTACGAAAATCAGGCAGCTGAAATGGGGAGCGATTGATTCCATTATGATGGCCTCTATCCTGCTGTTATCAATTATTTTATTACTATTGCGTGCCTAGGAGTTTTAAAAATGAGGATTAAATGTACAGTTTCGTATGATGGATCAGGATTTAGCGGTTATCAGCGCCAGCCCGGCCTCCGGACAGTACAAGGAGAAATTGAGGAAGCATTAATGAAAATCCACAAAGGGGAGCGGATAAAAATTACTGCTTCCGGCAGAACAGACGTCGGCGTGCATGCTGTTGGCCAAGTATTTCATTTTGATACAAGCCTCAAAATTCCGATGGAAAAATGGCCGATTGCTTTGAATACGCTGCTTCCTCAAGATATTTCCATTCAAAATGCAGAGCTTGCCGATCAAGATTTTCATGCCAGATTTTCTGCAAAGAAGAAAGAATACCGCTACCGTTTGTATCGCAGTTTTCAACGAGATGTGTTCCGGCGTCATTATGCATACCATTTTCCAAATCCGTTAAATATTGAAACGATTCGAACTGCCTCCCGTTTCATTATTGGAACACATGATTTTACAAGCTTTTGCTCTTCTAAAACAGAAACGGAAAATAAAGTGAGAACTATTTATGAAGCGGATATATGGGAAGAAGGAGATGAAATTACGTTCCGTTTTGTCGGAAGCGGCTTCCTTTACAATATGGTTCGTATTTTAGTCGGAACATTGATTGAAGTAGGAGAAGGGAAGCGCAAGCCGGAAGAAATAAAACAAATTATCGCAGCCAAAGATAGATCAAGAGCCGGGAAAACAGTTTCTGGATGCGGTCTATATCTTTGGAAAGTTTATTATGACAACTAATCCAGGTGTAACATTTTCTTGACATTCATATCTTAAAAAGATAAGATAACATATGGTATGTATTTCAAGCCCCACGATTAGCCCCGGAAAATAATCGTGTTTTTGAAATAGACTTTTCGACATGAACGATTAAGGAGGGAAAACAATGCGTACAACGTTTATGGCAAAGCCGCATGAAGTTGAGCGCAAATGGTATGTTGTTGATGCAGCTGGCAAAACTTTAGGACGTCTAGCAAGCGAAGTTGCATCTATCTTACGCGGAAAACACAAACCAACGTTTACACCGCATGTAGATACAGGTGACCACGTAATTATTATTAATGCTGAAAAAATCGAATTAACTGGAAAAAAATTAACAGACAAAATTTATTATCGCCACAGCCAGCATCCTGGTGGTTTAAAATCAAGAACTGCATTAGAAATGCGAAACAACTATCCTGAAAAAATGCTGGAACTTGCTATTCGCGGAATGCTTCCAAAAGGTTCCCTTGGACGCCAAATGTTTAAAAAATTGCATGTTTACAGAGGAAGCGAACATCCTCATCAAGCACAGAAACCAGAAGTTTATGAACTTCGCGGATAATTTAATAAGGAGGTTATCATTTTGGCACAGGTTCAATACTACGGTACCGGTCGTCGCAAAAGCTCTGTTGCCCGTGTTCGGTTAGTTCCTGGTGAAGGCCGTATCGTAATTAATAAACGGAACATTGAAGATTACATTCCAACAAAAGCTTTGATTGAAGATATTAAACAACCGCTTGTTTTAACAGAGACAGTTGGCAATTATGATGTACTAGTAAATGTTAGAGGCGGCGGTTTCACTGGTCAAGCAGGCGCTATTCGCCACGGAATTGCTCGTGCACTTTTACAAGCTGATCCAGAATATCGCGGAACGTTAAAGCGTGCAGGCTTATTAACTCGAGATGCTCGCGTAAAAGAGCGTAAGAAATACGGTCTTAAAGGAGCACGCCGTGCACCGCAATTTTCAAAACGTTAATGATTCGAACCTTAAACCACAACAAATTGTTGTGGTTTTTTATTTGCAATTGGAAAGGAGTGGTTGAATGGAACAGCGTGAACTGAAAAAAATAAAAACAAGGAGGAGATTTTGATGAATGTAATTACAGACTTTAATGAAAGACGGCAGGAAAAAAAGCTTCTCACTGAGCGAAAAATGTTAAAAGATCTCCCAATTCGCAAATTGAAAAATATGATTGATGAATGGTTTAATCCTTTTTTTCAAAAACGCTTCCATAAAACTGCAATGGAAGAAGAGTGTGTCCACTCGGCCATTGAATCTTTTTTGCTGGGAGCGGCCTACAGCCGGTTCGGATATTACGGGGAATCGATGGAGCAGGCCAATACACGTTGTATACAGGAAGAACAAGAGCTTATTAACAATTTATTTGACAATATTCTTTATTTGGCAAGGGAATCAAATGATGATTTTGTTATGGAATCCATCTATTTGACATGCCAGCACTTTATTCATTATTGGTGGGAAGAAGGGTTTTTAGCTGGTAAAAAGAGATACAAACTAAAGCTTTAAAAGCAGTTCATGCATGGCTCATTTCAACTTCGTTGGAACGGGCTTTTTTTATGCCTAAAAACGGCTTGTGAAAAAATGATTTGACGGGGGCCATTGCTGAATTCGCCTTTTGATTGGCCTTTTTATTTCAAAAAGGAAAAGTTCAGGATTTATTGGCAGTGCTGCTTATTTTTTGCAAGGAAGAATGAAGCAAAATGGTTTTTATTTCCTGTGTGAAATATTACTCGTGATGACAACATCCATGCACTGTGGCTATGTTATGAAAACTTTTAAAAAACAAAAAATTGCGGTTTTCAAAATGTTCATCTCGATATGAACGTCTTTTCAACGATTCCAGATTTTCGCAGAGAGAAAAAGCTTTTATCATTTGCCGAGCAAACCTCCAATTGTGTAGCGCAGGTGAGGAAATCGGCTTTTATTTGTCTTTTTTCTAATCTTCGAAACGTTTATTTTTCTTTCCACCACATATCAGCACTTTTCATTTAGGCGAATAGGCTTAAAACTTTTGTGACTGTTCAAAAAATTTTAGTGCCTTATACAAAATCATCCATTATAATATTTCTATCAATTTTTTATAAATAAAGAGGTGGAGAAATGGGTTGGTTGAAAAAGTCGTTATGCCTTGTTCTTATTTTTTTATTATTGGTGCCAGCTAGCGGTTTTGCACAGGAAAGAAGTGATAGCAGAAAGGAAATAATTTCGACATTCCAGCAAAGTTCAGGACCAAAGAAACAACACAAAGAGGAAAAAACACAATCTACAAATCCGGCGGATTATCCATTAATTCAGGAGGGAGAAATTGTTGGCTGGCTGTTGGACTCGAAAAATGTCTATCATGAAATTACATTTGAACGTATTTACGATATGAACGACTCGATGGACATTGAAATTCTGTATAATTCAGATAAAAATATAGAAAAAGACAGTTATATTGGAATAGAATTTTATAAAGATATTGGAGGAACATTGAAATTCCTTGGATATGTCGAGTACGATACATATGGAGTATATGAGGCCTACCTCATTGCACAGCTTTTAAAGTCCATTTATAGCGATCAACCTTATATTTATTTAAGAATAGGTGTTTTTCCTGACAAAGAAAGTGAATATTATTCCGATGTAACAACATTTAAGGTGCGGAATCCTTTTTATTCAGAAACAGCACCCGAGGGAAATAAATACGTATTAATCAGCAACGAGTCCGTAGACGTGAATAATACTCAAGACACTGGAGCGTTCAAGATTAATAATGATCAATATACGATAAACAAAAAAATAGGATTGAATGCTTATAAACTGGATGTAATTAGACCGTTTGATACGGAGAAACATGAAGACAAGAAACTTCAACAAAAATCTCTCTCCAAAAAGTTTCTCAATAAAGTTGGCGATACTAAGACATTTTGGGTGCATGATTTTACGACCAATGAAGATAAACAAATTAGCGCCAAGCTGCTGTATTCAGGTACAAAAACGAACGTATGGGTTTATGATAATCAAATTACAGAAGCTGATGCGCAAAAATTAGGGCAAGAATTTGATCAAAAAATTTATCCGCTCATCACACAAAATTTTGCCAGCGAATCCGATGTGGACAGAAACGAGAAAATTCACATTCTTTGTTATGATATACAAGATGGTTTTGCAGGATTCGGGGGGTATATTGCTGGTTACTTTTATGGAGGAGATTTGCATGATATTCCATACTCCAACAAATCAGAGATTTTTTATATTGATACGTATCCTTTAATGGGAACAGGGACGGAAAAGGATGTAAGTGCTGCATACGAAACATTGGCACATGAATTTCAACATATGGTGAATTTTAACCAAAATGTATTTATAGAAAATGGCTCCCAAATGGATACATGGCTAGATGAAGCTTTGTCAATGGCAGCTGAACACATGTATACTGGAAAACCTTTAATGAATACCATTAATTACTACAATATTTCTACCTCCATTACAAATGGTCATTCATTATTGTATTGGGATGATAATGGCGACACTTTGTCTAACTATTCCTTGTCCTATCTTTTTGGACAATATGTCAGAATTCAAGCGAATCAAGGAAACAAGATTTTCAAAGAGATTTTAACAGATACTCATAATGATTATAAAGCAGTAGAGAATGTAGCGAAAAATTATATCGACCCTACCCTTACATTTGGAAAATTGATGACGAACTTCCGCGCCGCCCTTTTACTGAAGAAAAATACGGGAATATATGGTTTTAATGGTGAAGAGGGCTTTGATTCATTAATTCCAAAAATATTTTCGGGAGAATCCGCCAGCTTGCGGGGCGGCGGAGCCATAGTAAAACGGGCTGTTGGTAATGAAACTGTTCCTGCATCTAAAGGAGATGACATCACTTATACTTTTTTTGATGTAGAGGAAAATAAGCCTTCCACTCCTCCAAGCAAACCGATAGTAAACCCGGTAAGTGATAGGGATACATTTATAAATGGGCTGTCTGATCCAGGAACTACTGTTTATGTCCAGCTTGGTTCAAAGATATTGAACTCTGCAGCAGCTGATCGTAATGGATCCTTCCGCATTTCCATCAGTAAACAAAAAGCTGGGACTGTATTAAGCGTATATGCCAAGGATCAGGCGGGAAATAAAAGCGAGTCGGTTCAAATAACGGTGGTTGATAAAACGCCGCCGACAGCACCTGCTGTCAATGAAGTGAAAGATTCAGATAAAGCAGTGACAGGAACGTCGGAGGCGGGTGCAACGATAACGGTAAAATCAGGAACAATTGAATTAGGAAAAGGAACGTCTAGATCAGACGGCAAGTTTTCTGTCCCATTACGGGCACCGCAAAAAGCTGGTACGATTTTGTCTGTAACAGCGACGGATAAAGCGGGGAATGTGAGTCCGGCGCGAAAAGTGACGGTATTGGATAAAACGCCTCCTAGCATTCCAAGCGTAAACCTGGTCAGCGATAAAGATAAAACGGTCAGAGGGACAGCGGAGGCAGGATCAAAAATAACAATAAAGGCCGGCAGCAAAGTATTGAGCACCGGCACGACAGATAAAAATGGGAAATTCACGATTTCGTTAAAAACAGTTCAAAAAGCTGGAACAGTTCTTTACGTAACAGCGACGGATAAAGCGGGGAATGTGAGCCCGGCGCGAAAAGTGACGGTAATTGATAAAACACCCCCGCGTACTCCGAGTGTAAATTCGGTCAGCAATAAAGATAAAACGGTCAGAGGGACAGCGGAGGCAGGATCAAAAATAACAATAAAGGCCGGCAGCAAAGTATTGAGCACCGGCACGACAGATAAAAATGGGAAATTCGCAATTTCGTTAAAAACGGCTCAAAAAGCCGGAACAATTCTTTACGTAACAGCGACGGATAAAGTGGGGAATGTGAGCCCGGCGCGAAAAGTGACGGTACTCGATAAAATACCGCCGGGTGCTCCTAAAGTGAACAAAGTGACAAGAAAATCTTCCTCGGTGACAGGAAAAGCAGAGGCGTATTCAACGGTGTATGTCAAAGCAGGAAAGAAAGTAATCGGTTCGGGCAAAGCGAATAAAAACGGAAATTTCTCCGTTTCAATCAAAAAACAAAAAGCCGGAACAGTTCTCCTAGTGTATGCAAAAGATAAGGCTGGAAATGTAGGAAAAAGCACGAAAGTTACCGTCAAATACAAATAATAAAATTGACCGTGCCAGCCTGATCGGTCTCGTTATAACTGAAACGCAACATTCATCTTAGCTCCCATATTTGCGGGAGCTTTTTTTATGACTCTTAAAATGTTTCTTTTTGAAAAAAAGCGCTGTATAAAAACTGAATCAGAAATACAATTTTATTTTCAAGTGAAGCATTCCATTATCCCCAATTGCCCCCAATTTAAACTTCATATCTAGGACCGAAAAGTGTAAGGCGATTTATCATTAAAGCACAAACAGCTGTATGGCAGAAAGTTGACGGCTTCTACAGCTATATTATCTGTTGGGGAGAATGACGAGTTTGAGCAGATTAGTTAAATTTTGAATGCGCCAATTTTCTGGTGGGAATTGGCTGGAAAAAAGAGATATAAATTAAAATTGCAGTAATCATAAATCCTCACGCTTTTCCATATATTGAATTGAAGGGACGAGCAGGAGGGATGCGGAGTGAAAAAAAAGCTGAAATGGGCGCTGTTTATTGCTGGGTTTCTGATTCTCGTATTTATCATTCAATATCAATTCTCCCTTTTCAATTCATGGAAATCATGGAATCTTCCGTTATCAGGAAAAATCATTTACTTAGACCCCGGTCACGGAGGTCCCGATGGAGGAGCAGTAGGAAAAAAACTACTGGAAAAAGATATAACTTTAAAAATTGCCAATATTGCTCGAGATTATTTACAAGAGCAGGGAGCGTTAGTGTTATTGACAAGAGAAAAAGATGAAGATTTGGCTTCGGACGATACACACGGATATAGCCGGAGAAAATCAGAAGATATTCGAAAGCGCGTTCGCCTAATTGATGAATCAGACGCCGATTTGTTTTTGAGCATCCATTTAAATGCTATTCCATCTCCAAAATGGAGGGGAGCGCAAACATTTTATGACGGAAAATATCAGGAGAATGAAGCTATTGCGAAATTTATCCAAGATGAATTAAGGAAAAATTTAAGAAATACAGATCGAAAAGCAAAGCCAATAAGCGGTGTCTATTTACTAAAGCATGCAAAAAAACCGGGTGCGCTTGTGGAGGTGGGGTTTTTATCCAATCCTTCTGAGGAAGAGCTTCTTGCTTCTGAAGAATATCAGAAAAAAGTGGCAGCCGCCATTTACAACGGGGTTTTGCGTTATTTTTCCAATGAACAGCAAATACCGGAATAAATGGATTCTTCTCAGGCATCTATTTTCAATGGACTGTTGGAAATGTGTTATACTATATACTATTAAAAGTCTTATGGAAAAAAGGTGGTTGTGGATACGATGCGGGAAGAAGATGTAAGGTCCATTGTCGAACAGTTGGAAGATCCATTTTTACATAAATCTTTAAAAGAATTGAATGCGATTGAAGAAATAAAAATCAAGCCCGAAAAAAAACATATTAGTTTAAAAATAGCAATTGCCAAAACGGGAACAAGCGAGCAGTTAACACTCCAGCAGCAAATTGTTGCAAAGCTTAAACAAGCGGGTGCCGAGACTGTTGGGCTGCGTTTTTCGGAGCTTCCAAAGGAAATTGTCCAAAAGTATTATTCTGATAGTACAAGCCCTTCCATTTTATCGAATGAAAAAACAACCTTTATTGCAATAGCAAGCGGAAAAGGCGGGGTCGGCAAATCAACCGTATCTGTCAACTTGGCTGTGTCCCTTGCTCGTCTAGGAAAAAAAGTTGGTCTTATTGATGCAGATATTTACGGCTTTAGCGTTCCTGATATGATGGGGATCATGAACCGGCCGATCGTTCGCGGGGATAAAATTATTCCAGTTGAGCGGTTTGGTGTGCAAGTCATATCAATGGCTTTTTTTGTTGAAGATAATGCGCCTGTTGTTTGGAGAGGTCCGATGCTCGGAAAAATGCTGAATAACTTTTTCCAAGAAGTTGAATGGGGATCGTTGGACTACTTACTCCTTGATTTGCCTCCTGGTACAGGTGATGTTGCATTAGATGTGCATACATTGCTTCCAACTAGTAAAGAAATCATTGTAACTACGCCTCATCCAACAGCTGCATTTGTTGCTGCAAGGGCTGGTGCAATGGCCATTAAAACGGAGCACGAAATTTTAGGAGTTATTGAAAATATGTCCTATTTTGAAAGTAAATTAACAGGCCAAAAAGAGTATGTATTTGGGAAAGGCGGAGGTCAGAAGCTTGCAGAGGATTTGCAGGTCCCTCTATTAGGGCAAATTCCGCTTGAGCAGCCGGACTGGGATGAAGAGGACTTTGCTCCGTCTGTTTATAATGAAAACCATCCAATAGGGAAAATTTATTTAGATATAGCAAGAAAAGTGATTGAGATAACAGAAAAGTAAAGGAAGGGAGAGGAGGTCTATTGGCCTCCGCCCCCGCCTTCGTTTCCGGAGCTGCCCCCGCCTTGTTGTTTACTTTGAGCTTGCTGAGCAGCCTTCAATAGCGCCTCCTCAATTTTCGGTTGAAAGAGCGGACTTGATAGAACATCTGTAATTTGCTGCTGTAAATATTGGCGGTATTCTTTGCTTTTTAAAACCTTCAATAGTTCTTCTTCCATTTGAGGATTTTTCAGCACATCCATAAGCATTCCTTGATATTCCGGATCTTTCATTAAACGTTTGATCACTTTTTCATGTTCTGTTTGCAATGTTTTCGCAAATCCTTCCGCAAATTTTGTATCTTCAAATGTATTTTTCCAAAATTCCTTCCCTTTTTCTGATGTTAACGTTTTTTCAATCGTATTATTGACGGTTTTTTGATCTAAAATGAGGTTTCGTTGAACTTCTTCATCTTTCATAATTTCTTGAACGGCTTTTTTTCCTTCGTCAGATTTTAATATGTCTACAACCATTTTTTTTGTTTCATCATAATTCATTGGTTCACTTTGCTGCCGATCCGCACATCCTGCAACGATCATCCATATAAGCATCATGATGAGGAGCGAACAATTTCTACCTCTCATATTTCATTTAGCTCCTTTCAATAATAACTTCTACCATTATGTTGAGAAACCAACTGTTTTTTATGCGAAAAAAGTTTTGCCATATGGTAATATACAAGTTGGATTGATAAAATCATATGATATTTTACGAAATATGGAGGGGTTGGCAGTGAAAAGCCGAAATTGGGTACGATTTTTCCTTTCTACTCTCATTGTAGGTGGAGTTGCGACAAGTATTGTTGGTTTTATCTTAAGATGGAGCGAGTATGAAAAATTGTTTTTGTCTTTTAATATTGTTGAAATTGTTGCAGTATTGTTTTGGTTGATCGGAGTAGGTTTTATTTTCAGCATCATCAGCCAAATGGGCTTTTTCGCTTATTTGACTGTGCACAGGTTTGGCCTAGGCATTTTTCGCTCAGTTTCGTTATGGAACTCTGTTCAAATCTTGTTAATCATTTTTGTGTTGTTTGATTTAGTTTATTTTCGATATCAATTTTTTGCGCAAACTGGAGATTCCATTGTCCCGTATATTTTAGTAGCTGTTGTCATTTTGTTGTTTTCTGCTGTAATTGCTTATTTTAAGCAAAAACAGACGAATAAAGATGCGTTTGTCCCTGCATTGTTTTTTATGGTTGTTGTTTCAGTGATTGAGTGGATGCCGGCCCTTCGTGTCAATGATAGAGATTGGCTGTATTTAATGCTGTTTCCAATTTTAATTTGCAATGCTTACCAATTGTTGATTTTGCCGAAAATGACAAATGACTCGCCAAAAGCAAAAAAGAGCTGAAGGAGTTTTCCTTATAGCTCTTTAAAATGCTTATTGATTTCCAAAATATTGAAAACGATTGGTTTGAATTTACTTCCAAAGTTCTTTTCATTTGAATGATAGTTCTTTCGTTCTTGCATTGCTGTTTTCAATTAATTCTTGTACGGTTACATTTTTAAGGCCGTTTTGTTTCAAATGTTGAATAATCGCCGGCAACGCTTGGTTAGTTTGTTTAACTGAATCTGATGCGTGAAGCAGGATAATATCACCTGGTTTTAAGTGTTTCGTAACATTTTGGATAATCTTGTTGACTCCCGGGTTTTGCCAGTCATTTGAATTTACACTGTAATGGACGACAGTTAATCCATATTGTTCAGCAATATTTAAAACGTTTTGATCGAATTGGCAGGTTGGGGGCCGCAGCAATTTTATATCCTTGATACCAAGCTTTTGAAATGTATGCTGGGCTAAAGATAAATCACGCTTAATTTCGTTAGTGTCCAACTCAGTATAGTTTTTATAAGCATATCCTTTGCTGCCGAGCTGATGACCGTCATCGATAATTCTTTTGACTACTTCAGGATGGCGTTCGGCCCATGAGGCGGATACAAAAAATGTTGCATTGGTTAGTCCATATTTTTTCAAAGTATTTAAAATTGGAATTGCTTTTTCATCTCCCCAGCTAATATCAAATGTCAAGGCAATTTTCTTACCGCTTCCGTCTCCTTTATAAATTGCTTTCGGCCC
>NZ_JBBOPS010000001.1:2820000-3050000 GCF_038003725.1 Aeribacillus sp. FSL K6-1121 | reverse complement strand
GCTGATCTCCCCCAAGAGTCCACATCGACGGGGAGGTTTGGCACCTCGATGTCGGCTCATCGCATCCTGGGGCTGTAGTCGGTCCCAAGGGTTGGGCTGTTCGCCCATTAAAGCGGTACGCGAGCTGGGTTCAGAACGTCGTGAGACAGTTCGGTCCCTATCCGTCGCGGGCGCAGGAAATTTGAGAGGAGCTGTCCTTAGTACGAGAGGACCGGGATGGACGCACCGCTGGTGTACCAGTTGTCCCGCCAGGGGCATCGCTGGGTAGCTATGTGCGGAAGGGATAAGCGCTGAAAGCATCTAAGCGTGAAGCCCCCCTCAAGATGAGATTTCCCATCGCTAAACGCGAGTAAGATCCCTTGAAGATGACGAGGTAGATAGGTCCGAGGTGGAAGCGTGGTGACACGTGGAGCTGACGGATACTAATCGATCGAGGACTTAACCAAGAAAGAGCATCTATTCGTGAAAGAAACGTTATCTAGTTTTGAAAGAATGACATTCCGATGTCATTTGACAACAGGAAGGAAAACAGAAAAGGCTGCTTGGTGGCAATGGCGAAGAGGTCACACCCGTTCCCATCCCGAACACGGAAGTTAAGCTCTTCAGCGCCGATGGTAGTGAGGGTTTGTCCCTTGTGAGAGTAGGACGCTGCCAGGCTGCCTTTAAATTCTTTTTGAAAGCTGGGCTTATTGTAGAGAACCATACAAGAGTACATTCTTTTGAAGTCATTTTGATATACTGATTGAGCTGTATGTGAACCAAAATATGGTTTATTAAAATATTCCGCAGTAGCTCAGTGGTAGAGCATTCGGCTGTTAACCGAACGGTCGCAGGTTCGAATCCTGCCTGCGGAGCCATGCTTCCATAGCTCAGTTGGTAGAGCACTTCCATGGTAAGGAAGAGGTCACCGGTTCGAGCCCGGTTGGAAGCTTTGATGAAAAACGTTGAAATAACAAGGTTTTCTCGATGTGCGAGGGAGCCTTTTTTTGTTTTTATATTATTCTTCAACAACATTTTGACGGCAATAAGATCTTTTATATTATTTTTAAAAAAATATAAAAGACCTCGATAAAATTTATGTCGGCCAAAAGGATGATGTATAAAATTTTGTGTAAAGCATAAGGTAGGGTATTTTCTGATTTGGCCAAATATTCCAGAGAACCCTACCTATGTCTAAAAGAATACCGAATGGTGACTGGGCTAATCAACAGGAAAGTGCCATTCGTCAGTTTGTGAATGAAAAATTAGAGCTGATTAATGTGGGAAGAAATGAAACATTCCTCGAGATTGAACAAGCTGGAACATCGAATATGAGAAACGGCTACTATTAACGAAATCCAGATACACAATAAGGTCGGATCACCGGAACGGAGAATTTCAAACGCATTTGTTCCCCCTTACCAACGCCATACCGGCTGGCTCGAGGAAGCGATCATCAAGATGTATCAAAGTGACATGAGTACACGTGAAATTGGCAAGTTTATCGAACGAATTTTAGGAAATGCCAATCGTTTTGACTTGAGTTCCAAAGAATTCGGTGACATCTGCCGTTTAGCCATTGAACTGTCTTTTCAAGTGCTTCAAGTAGCACGTATGAATTCAACCCTTTTTCGGAATGACTGATTAAGTGAAATCTAGAGTTTATTTACTTCCACAAGTGTTTTATTATCAAATTCGTACACTTTATCACATAGTATGTGAATATCCTCACTGATATGACTCGCCAATAAGATGGTTGTCCCCTGTTTTTTCAATGACAACAGCAATTCTCTTATCTGTTTGACTCCTGTTTTATCCAGACCGTTCATTGGTTCATCTAGTATGAGTATTTTCGGCTTCTCCATAATTGCTTGTGCGATACCCAATCTTTGTTTCATACCTAAAGAATATTTTTTCACACTTTTCTTGCTGTTCGGATCTAGACCGACACTTTGAATTGCTTCTATAATCTCCTTATCACTAATCTTATTGCGTATAGAAGCTAAGTATTTTAAATTTTTAAATCCGGAGTAATCGGACAAGAATCCTGGTGTCTCGATAACAGCACCAACTTCAGTGGGAAAGTCAATATCCTTCCCTAAAATATTTCCAAAAATTTTTATTTCTCCTTGGTCTGGGAGTAAAATGCCGCAAAGTATCTTAAAGAAAACTGATTTACCACTCCCATTATGCCCGACAAACCCGTAAATCTTTGCTTCTTCAATATCAAGATTTATATTATTAAATACTTTCTCCTTTTTAAATGTTTTGCTCAAGTTCCTTACCTGCAATACAACTGCCATAGTTTATCACCTTTCCTTGAAAATTCAGCAATCTAACGTCGCGTCATAACGCGATACGACAAATAAATGAACAGAAGAATCCATAAAACATGAAAAAAGACAAAACCAGCGATTGAATGACTCCCGCTACCTGGAGCCAACACGTCATAGTTTACAAGTCTGCCATGGCTTCCAATCCATAGATTCACATTCCCAAAAATGAAAGGAATGATGTACATTAAAGCAGCAGAGAAGTACCCGTAACCGCTTTTTTGGGTAAGGAGGTTGATATATACTTGCCACAAACTAATACTAAAAGAGCCGATTAGCTGGATAATCCATGAAAGGAATAGAAATAACCATTGTGAATATACATCTTTTGACGACAATTTACCTGCCCAATACTGGACTGTAATATCACCTGACTTATAAATAGAATGCAAAATGAACCAGGACAGACTGTAATAAAAAAATAGGTACACAACATGAATGGCAAATAAGACGGTCAAATGGGCCAATGCCCACGCGTTCCTGTTAGATATCCGCAGCAAAGTATACAGTAAATTCTCATGAAAATTGTTTTCCATGTATAAGTCAACAATATACGCTAATACGAAAAAAGGGAGCAATGTATGAATGATCGTTAAAATATCCGCCCCCTCGAACACGGCAAAGTGGAAGATGAATGCATCTATAGTGGATGAGACAAGATCTCCATAATATAGAAGTGTGACCAAATTAGAGATGACGAACACTGCGATCGCCAGAAGCCACTGATGATAAGTAAAGTAGCGCATATTAAACTGAACAAGGGCTTTCCATTCTCTGATCATATTCAAGATCCCCCAAATTCCAGCTTTGATTTTCTCATCCACAAGACGAGAAGCATTAAAACTATAGGAGAAACGGCTGCTGCATTCAACACCATTGCCGATTGGAATCCGTTTTCATTCAGCCTAAGCGTCACGAGATAACCGTTATGGATATACAAAAACGGAGCATACGATACAAAAAACCTATAAGCAAATAAATGGTTAATAACAAGAAGCATCACCGTCACCGATACTGCTTTGACGATGCGATAACCATCTGCTGACGCATAAACAAACAAATATAGGATGCTGAGAAACCAAATACTTAAGACATATCGTATAGCTAACAGAATAAAACCAGTAACTGGTTGTATATGCCCAATAAGCTCCCCGTGGTAAAGATTGGAGGATCCTGGACTCCAATGGATGCTATAACCGTATAATAAAAGAGAAATTAGAGTAATAATACAAAGATATACGAGCGTGTACAGTGTACTTATTAAAAGTATTAGGAATATTTTGGAAAGTAACCAAGTCGATTTTTTATTTAAACGCAGCAGAACATAGAGAGTTATCGGCCGATCATCGCAAATATCACTTAACACAAACAGGAAGAACAGCAAAAACAAGAACAATTGGTAGTAAGGATGATACAGCATATCGAAGATTAAATCCCACATATTGAGGAAACGGTTGTCAATATGCTCTAATTTGCTATTGGCCAGAAAAGTTGCTAAACATACGAGCAATACAAACAAAACAGCTTTTCGAGTCAGAACTACGTGCTTCACTTTGTGTTTCATACAGTTTAAAAGAATGGTCTTAGTGCTCAGGGGATTGGCATTAGTCATCAATTCTCACCCGTCTCGTTCTCCAAATAAAAATTACATAACCTGTAATCAAAATCGTGATCATTGACCCGTATACATAGAATGGCGAAACTTCAGGCCATAAATCATACCAGGTGGATGGAGAAAACTGATATTGATCCAGAATGGCTCCTGCGGTGATCTCCCAAATACCGAAAATCAGAAATGGCCCAACGTATACAATTGCTTTCTTCTTGACGAAGGTGGAAAGGCATAAAGCGATACAGGCGAAACACGCCCCAAGCAAAAAATGCGTTAAAAATTTGATCCAAATATACAATTCAGGCTGTGTGTTGAACAATGTGTAGAATATGCCTTCTTCCTGCAGTTGTCGATAGGGGGAATCGGCATCATTATTAAAAAAAATAGAAATTATAGCGTAAAAGATAAACTCTGGGATGAAGATAGCAAGCCCCCCAGTTAAAGTGGCGGCCAAGAATTTGTTCCTAACATAATGGTCAAAAGATTTCCTTGTTTGTATAAAGTAATGAAACTTCTGATTCTTTTCTTCTAAATAGGAAGCGGCATATGGAAACACAACAATTAAAGGAAAAAATATACCTATGTATGAAAAACTGCTCTCCCAAATATTATATTTGTTGTGTATTTCACCTATAATATCTTGAATCGCTTGATGATTACCTCGTATATCAGGAGCTTCGGGGTCAAAAAATAAAACATCATACAAATACCTGTCATAAGCTGTCAAAAATATTAATACAAGAGCAAACATACAGGAAACTAACATGCACTTATTCAATAAACCCCTTTTTAATTCCAGTAAGAGCATTATCTTTCACTCGCTTTCTGATTGATAACTATCAAAACTACTTTAAAAGCATATCGCATTTCTACATTGCAGAAATGCGATATGCTACGGAATCGAAATTGAAAGAGTTAAGTTAATACGTATCTGGGTTCCATTTCCCTTTCATCGTAAAGCGGTCAAATTTACCTCCTTTTTCTTTCCAGATTTTCAAACGGTACTTATAACTGGCCTTAGCTCCATTATTTGTTAATGTGTAATTACCAGCCTTTTTAGTATAAAGATTACTACTTCTTTTCGCACCTTCCGAATTTTCCATTCTTACTCCTGCTGTCCAATTCGAATCTATACTAGTAATCTTAACAACTGGATTCTCTTTATCTGTAAATTTCCATGCATAGTTAGTATAAGCACGTCCAGTTAAAAAGTTTGTTGTCACATCAAAATGAAATTTGTAGTTAGCAGCTGATGCAACAGGCACTAATGCTCCTACAGCTAGAATAGAAGTTAAAGCAATTTTTAACCATTTTTTTTTCACATAAAACCCTCCTCGTTTTTCCGCATTAAAATTCCTGAATTCCCGCGAGAATCCTTCGAGTAAGGTGCTAGCTACCTGTTTTTACAGTTCACATTTTCTAACAATACAGAACGGTGATCACCTAAACTTATGATAGAGTAGAATCCACATTTGAAAAAAGTCCCAAATTTTCTTGCCACCTTTTAAATTAACCCCCATTCCCGGGCCTTTCGGGCTGCTTCTTTGCTTCTTTTTTCCCCCGTCTTTTTCAAAATATTAGTAATGTGCTTTTTTATTGTATTAATTTCTACCATTAATATTTCTGCTATTTGTTTTTGCTTATAGCCTTCAGCAATCAGCTTTAATATTTTTTGTTCTGTTTGTGTTAATCTCTCCTTCATATAGTGGATCTCTAGTTGTCTTAAGCGACAAAACTCCTTACGGATAACAGATTCAACATAAGCACTTTTAAGTGACCATTTTTGATACGCTAAGCGTATTACATTTGGAATATGATTATAGGATTTGTCTATGTAACAGATTGCCCCGGCAATAAAAGCTTCAAAAATCAATCGATTGTCAATCTGATCATTTAAAATAATCAGCTGTGCTTTTGTTTTTTCAGTAACAGATTTTATTACTTTGATTTTTTCTGTATCTTTTACTAATCTGATATTCATTAGTACAATATTCACATGTATACGGTTAATAAAATCACTTAAACATTTCAGCTCGCACGTGACTCCTACTATTTCTATGTCGGTCTCATTTTTAACGCTAGAGCAAATTTTTAACAACTCATCTTTGTCTTTCTCAATCAACAGTACACGTATTTTTTTCATAACGCACCTTTTTACACCTCTCTTCACGCTCGTTGCCTTAAAAAACATGGATAATTCGAAATATCGGACATAACTTCTAGTGAAGGACTTTCTACTTATTAAAACGTCAGATCTCTCAGAATTGTTTCTGATTTTTATAATTTTAACCTTTTTTGGAACGTTTCCCCTTAAAAGTAAGCGTCAAATTTAGCCAATCTTCTAGACTCTGTAAGATTATGAGATAATCTCCTCAAGAATAGATATAAGGAGGTTTTTTATAGCAAATCCAGAAATAGCTGAGAGAAAAAGGAATAGACATGACCGGAATGCGTCCAATGGAGAGTACAGAAAGAACGATGAGTGTGTTTGCGAAACATTTGAAAATGGGCGGAACTGGGTGGATCAAGGTACCGGTGCGATGATGACGGCCTTGGTGGCAGCATTAGAAAAAGTTAGCCATCAAAACGCTTATTGGACAAGTAGAAAGATGGAAAAAATCTCAAGAAGCCCATTCAAACACTACATCGAAAAGATCACGAGAACAATAAACGAAGCCCACGTGACCGTACCATGTACCTAAAAAATAAAGTGAAAACCCTTATCCATCAAGCATTGAAGAGATTAAGTAGGACTGGGGAATTACTTTGGGGCTATCTTTATCATTTGTATGCATTATTATGGAATCCCTCCTGCAAATGCTTGGCTCAATCTTCATATTGACAATAAACCATTTTTTCTCTATACTAATACTCGTCGATTGCTTAATAAAAAACTTGTGAAGGAAAAATGATTTTATAATTGACAAAAAGTAAATTGTTATATATAATTTAATTTGTCTTTTTGATAATGATGTTATTGGCCCGTTGGTCAAGTGGTTAAGACACCGCCCTTTCACGGCGGTAACACGGGTTCGAATCCCGTACGGGTCACCATGGAGGATTAGCTCAGCTGGGAGAGCACTTGCCTTACAAGCAAGGGGTCGGCGGTTCGATCCCGTCATCCTCCACCATGTACTAAACAAGCTTTTCTTAAGCAAGTTTAATGAGTTTGGCATAACAATTTAAACAAAGGTAAAAACTGAGTGTGATTTAAAGTATTTATTGCGCCGGTGTAGCTCAATTGGTAGAGCAACTGACTTGTAATCAGTAGGTTGGGGGTTCGATTCCTCTCGCCGGCATTTTTAATAATCGGAGGGGTAGCGAAGTGGCTAAACGCGGCGGACTGTAAATCCGCTCCCTTAGGGTTCGGCGGTTCGAATCCGTCCCCCTCCACCATGCCGAAGAATGTTATGAAACATTGAAATCACATTAAACAACAAAATGTTGTATAAAGTGATTTTTTTATTGGTACAATATAATTAGTCAAGAGATGAATGGTGATATTGGGCTATAGCCAAGCGGTAAGGCAACGGACTTTGACTCCGTGATGCGCTGGTTCGAATCCAGCTAGCCCAGCCATTTATTATAAAAAGACAGTTCATGTCTGTTCTTTTTTTTGTAAAAATGTTAGATAGAAAGTAAGATTTAACTAGATTTTACAAAGGGCGAAGCCTCGTCGAATAAGCAGCGAGTTGTCCCGACGCATCTAACATCCTCGAAAAATCAGGAAGAGGAAGGGACATCTGACAAATTTTAAAATGGATTAGAAGAAAAAAATTTTTTTATGAGCCATTAGCTCAGTCGGTAGAGCAACGAGCAAGGCTTCATCGAATAGGCGACGAGTTGTCCCGACGCATCCAGCATCCTCGAAAAATCAGGAAGAGGAAGGGACATCTGACAAATGAAAAATGGATTAGAAGAAAAAATTTTTTATGAGCCATTAGCTCAGTCGGTAGAGCATCTGACTTTTAATCAGAGGGTCGGAGGTTCGAATCCTCCATGGCTCACCATTTGTGCGGAAGTAGTTCAGTGGTAGAACACCACCTTGCCAAGGTGGGGGTCGCGGGTTCGAGTCCCGTCTTCCGCTTTTTAAATTCAACGGGGAAAACTTTATAAAATAAGATGAACTTAATTCCTGACAAGAAATTGTCAGGATTTTTTATTTGAAATGTTACTAATCCTTCGATTATATCTAATCCTCGCTTTTGAATCTCAAAATAATGTAATAGACTATATGCAGGAGCATTCGCCTTTTTAGTCCCATAACAGCCTTTTAAATTTGGATATACCATTGAAGGCGAATTGTATTTTTCCATTTAAGAATGGTAATGCGGTTGTTCCGAAATGGAACCATGACCTAAATGATTTTTTGGTTGATTTTAAAAATTAGTCTCTTTTCCAGAAGATTGTTGCTGTAGAGGATGATTTGTGTAAAACATTTGCATACAATGACTGCCCAGCAAAGGTTTTTACGGGCGTTGTGACGAAGTATATCGACAAACTTCTGTCTTGTTTCATTTTTTGAAATAGCACAGATCCGGATGAGGACGAATAAATTTCGACACCATTTATAAATTCAAATGGCTTAAAGGGGGTGTGATTCGATGCCTTTTATCAACGTAAAGCTGGCTAAAGGAAGAACCGCAGAACAGAAACAGCAGTTTACTGAGGCAATAACAAAAGCAGCAGCGCAAATACTAAACGTGAAAGAAGAATGGGTTACAGTAGTTTTCGATGAATATGAAAGAGATAATTGGGCTTCCGGCGGAACACTTCACTCGATAAAATTTGGGGAAGGTTTCGGGAAAATGGGAGCTGAATGAATATCCATCATCCTGTAATTCAAAGATAAAAAATGACCTCCCCAATTGGAAAAGGGGAGGTGAAGTTTTTTCATTTGCCTAAAGTCGGTCAATATTTTCATCTTGGAGAAACCCAGCTTTCATCGCATAATGTTCCATCACTTGCTGAAGCCACTCCTCTTCCTCCTGTGTAAATGGAGATGCCAATTTATTTTCAATAGTTTTAATTTCAGCTTCATCTAAATTCCCGATAGCACTAATTAATTCTTTTCCGATAAATTCTAATATTGTTTTCATATATTTTTCGACTAACGCTTCTACCTCAGGATCATCGACAGGTCTTCCTGCCAATCTTTTTGTTTCTTGGGATAATTGGATGTATTCTTTGTCAAGGGAGATCATTACCTCTTCAGGCTGATCAAAAAGCTTTTCAGCTACTTCTTTTGATGTATAATGTTCTAACCATTTGCGCTGTTCTTTTTCTGTTTGTATGCTCTGAATAAGACTCATTAAAACATTGCTATCCACTTCTTTTTCTTCTTCTAAAATCGTGAGAATTCGTTTAATGGCTTTGAGCACTTCTTCAATATGTTCCTTTCGTTCTTCAAGCGCTTCTTTTTGGAACTGTAAAGTTTCCTTTAAGTTTAAATCGAAGTTGGTTTCATTCATTAACTCTTTGATTTGTTCTAAACTGTATCCTAAAAATTTAAGACTGACTATTTTTTGAAGTGTCAATACATCATGAGCAGAGTATAATCGGTGTCCAGAACGAGGATTTTTTTTCGGTTTGAGCAGTCCAATTTGATCATAATAATGCAATGTTCGGATTGTTGTTCCCGTCTTTTTAGAAAATTCGCCAATCGTAAAGTAAGACTCTTCCTTCACTTTAACATCGCCCCCAAAACACTTATCTTTATAAACCTATTGTGATCATAATACCTAACGCAGCGTGAGGTGCAACCCCTCTGAAAAAAATTTGTAATGTCATTTTTCATTATGACAAGTTGGACGTTTCTTTATAAAAAGCCCAGAAATGGGAATAAGAAAGGTTTTTGCTACAAAAGGAAAAAATTTTTCTTGCAGATGAAAACATAAATTCCTAAAATTTGCTAGAATAGATTTATAAAAAAATGAAACCTTTGGGGAACGAATTCGTATCATGATGTACCCGCAACTGCGGAGGTAGAAAAATGGAAGAATTTATAAATAAAAAGATCAAACAAATTAAAAAAGGCGACCAAAATGCATTTGCAGAAGTTGTTGAATTATATAAAGATAAAATTTTTCAACTTTGTTATCGAATGCTGGGAAACGTCCATGAAGCTGAGGACATAGCACAGGAAGCATTTATAAGAGTGTATATGAACATCCATTCATTTGATATGAACAAAAAATTTTCTACATGGATTTATCGGATTGCAACCAATTTATCGATTGATCGTATTCGGAAAAAGAAGCCGGACTATTATTTAGATGCAGAAGTTGCGGGGACTGATGGCTTAACAATGTACTCCCAAGTATCATCTGATATTGCAATGCCTGAAAAAGAAGTTGAAGCAATTGAACTGCAAGAAACGATTCAAAAAGAAATTTTAAAACTGCCGGATAAATATCGATCAGTCATCGTATTGAGATATATTGAGGAGCTATCCTTGCAAGAAATCGCAGAGATATTGGAACTTCCAATCGGAACAGTTAAAACAAGAATACACCGGGGACGGGAGGCTTTACGCAAACAATTAAGGCATTTGTGATTGGGGTGAGTAAGATGAAATGTCCTAAGCATGTAGAGGAGATGATCCATAAGTATTTGGACGGGGATTTGCATGAGGATGAAGGCCGTGAGTTAAAAAAACACTTGCAATCTTGTGAGGATTGCAAGGCACATTATCAAGAATTGGAAAAAGCTGTAGCGTTTGTCAAGAGTATCTCACATGTTGAAGCACCGACAGATTTTACGCAAAAGGTGTTAGAAAAACTGCCGAAAGAAAAGCGTACGGTCTCAACTAGACGCTGGTTCCGAAATCATCCTTTCTTTTCAGCCGCTGCACTATTTGTTATTCTAATGACTGGAAGTTTATTTGCTTCTTATGAAGAAAGCCAATTCAGTGTAACAAAGTATGATAATTTGGTTGTTGACAACCGTACTGTTATTGTGCCTGAAGGAGAAACGGTGAAAGGTGATATTACTGTTAAAAACGGTGATATTAAAATAGAAGGAAAAGTTGAAGGAAATGTAACGGTGATTAACGGAGACCAATATTTGGCTTCTGCCGGTCAAGTTACCGGAGAGGTTGAGGAAATAAACGAATTGTTTGAGTGGCTGTGGTATGAAGTAAAATCGACTCTGTCAGAGGTTTTTAAACAATAGGCCATCTTTAGTAGGATGGTCTATTTTTATGTTTAAGTGCATTTAGGAAAAGTTATGATATAATAAAGTGGAATTTTGATTAGAGAGATTTTCAAACCTAGAAGTTTGATTAGAATAGATCAATCGCGATTTGATGAACTATTGGAGGAAAACAATATGACCTTAGGGGATTTTTCTCTTTTGCATTACCTCATAGATGTCATTGATATTCTCCTCGTTTGGTTCGTTATCTATAAATTGATTATGGTGATTCGTGGAACGAAAGCTGTTCAGCTTTTAAAAGGAATTATCGTAATCATTATCGTTAGAGTGTTAAGCCAATATTTAGGCTTGAATACTTTGCAATGGTTAATGGACCAAGTGTTGATTTGGGGTTTTTTGGCTATCATCATTATTTTCCAGCCGGAGTTTCGCAGAGCCCTTGAGCAATTAGGAAGGGGGCGTCTATTTGCAAGGGCAGCTAGCCAGGAAGATGATGGGCAAACAAACATGACCGAAGCAATAGCAAAAGCTGTTGAGTATATGGCGAAAAGGAGAATCGGTGCTCTCATTTCGATTGAACGAAAAATAGGAATGGAGGATTATGTTGAGACCGGTATACCGCTAAATGCCCATATTTCTGCTGAACTATTAATTAATATTTTTATCCCCAATACCCCTTTACATGATGGTGCAGTTATTATACAAAAAGATCAAGTGTCCGCTGCTGCCTGTTATTTGCCGCTTTCCGAAAGCCCGTTTATATCGAAGGAGCTGGGCACACGCCATCGCGCTGCAGTGGGAATTAGTGAAGTAACCGATAGTATAACTATCATTGTTTCTGAAGAAACAGGCGGTATATCGATTGCCAAGGATGGTGAGCTGCATAGACATTTAACTCCAGAAACGTTAAAGGAGATGCTCTTGGCTGAGTTTAACCGTACGAAAGCTGCTTCCTCTAGCCGCTGGCAATGGAGGGTGAAAAAGAATGGATAAATTAATGAATAGCAACTGGTTTATGCGCATCATTGCATTGTTGCTAGCGCTCATGCTATATGCTTCAGTGAATATAGAATCGCCTGCTTCGAATAATGAAGAAAAATACAATATATTTCAGTCGCCATCCACAACCGAAACAGCTACAATTACAGATGTGCCCGTAAACGTATACTATGACGACCGTGCATTTGTTGTCACCGGTATTCCCCAAACCGTCACCGTTACGATTGAAGGGCCCAAAAGTATTGTCACTACGACAAAACAAGTCAAGGACTTTGAAATTTTTGCAGATTTAACGGATTTATCCGTTGGCACACACAGTGTCCGTTTGAAACATAAAAACTTGTCTGACCAATTGGAGGTTGACATTGATCCGGCTGTCATTACAGTAGGTATTCATGAAAAGGTATCTGAAAATTTTCCGGTTGAAGTGGATGTTATTAATAAAAACAAAATGAAGGAAGGCTACATTGCGGAGCGTCCGATTGTTAAACCGGACAGTGTAAAAATTACAGGCGCAAAAGAGCATATTGATGCTGTAGCTGTTGTGAAAGCAACAGTAAGTTTGGAAGGTGCTGATGGAACAGTTGTACAGAAGTCAAAAGTGGCAGTATACGATGCAAATGGGAACATCCTGCCTGTTACAATCGAACCGTCAGCGGTTACCGTAACAGTGCCGGTAGAAAGCCCAACGAAATCGAAATCTGTACCCTTAAAAATCAAAACAACAGGAAAGCTTTCTGATGGACTGAGCATATCATCGATTCAATCGATCCCTAGCCAAGTGACAATTTATGGTCCAAAGGATGTGCTAGAGCAAATAGAGTCTATTGATGATGTATCTGTCGACTTAAGCAAAATCAAAGAAAATGCGACAGTTGAAGCTGATGTTCCGGCTCCGGATGGAGTGACAAACGTAGTCCCGAATAAAGTTCAAATTAAAATAGATATTGAAAAACGAGAAGAAAAGACGTTTAAACAGGTGCCGATCAAAGTCATCGGTTTAGGAAACGATCAGGAAATTGAATTTATTGATCCGGATACAGGAAAGCTGGATGTTGTTTTGCGAGGAAAAGACAGTGTTTTGAAAAACGTAAAAGAATCTGATATCGAATTGTATGTGAATGTTGCAGGGTTAGATGAAGGAGAACATGAAGTAAATGTGGAGGCCAAAAACCGTTACAACCTCTCGACAGTTTTATCGAGTGAAAAAGTGAAGATTCGCTTATCCAATAAAGAAAACTCGTTGGAAGAAGCAGATAATGAAAGAAGAAATCAAATAGAAGAAAATAACGATTCAGTTGAACCATCTGAACAGAAAAAGTCTGCTGAAGAAGCTTCAAATTAAGTGATATTTTTTAAAAGGAGCGATGATTCATGGGAAAATATTTCGGTACAGACGGAGTAAGAGGAGTTGCCAACAGTGAACTCACTCCTGAATTAGCGTTTAAAATAGGACGCTTTGGCGGGTACGTGTTAACAAAAGATAAAAATAGACCAAAAGTGTTGATTGGTCGGGATACCCGCATTTCAGGTCATATGCTTGAGGGTGCTTTAGTTGCCGGGCTTCTTTCCATTGGCGCCGAGGTAATGAGGCTTGGAGTCATTAGCACCCCAGGTGTTGCTTATTTGACAAAGGCATTAGGAGCCGAAGCAGGCATCATGATCTCCGCTTCGCATAATCCTGTTCAAGATAACGGAATAAAATTTTTTGGCCCTGATGGTTTTAAGCTTTCCGATGAACAAGAAGAAGAAATTGAAGCGCTGCTCGATCAAGAAGAAGATAACCTTCCTAGACCGACCGGCTCTGATCTGGGGCAAGTGAGCGATTATTTTGAAGGCGTACAAAAATACTTGCAATATTTAAAACAGACGGTTGACGAAGAGTTCACTGGTTTACATATCGCTTTGGACTGTGCGCACGGAGCCACATCATCACTAGCTACACATCTTTTTGCCGACTTGGATGCAGATGTTTCGACAATCGGTGCATCTCCAAATGGCCTGAATATTAACGATGGGGTTGGGTCTACTCATCCAGAAACGTTAGCGGAATTTGTGAAAGAAAAAGAAGCAGATATAGGTTTAGCGTTTGACGGTGATGGGGACCGTTTGATTGCCATTGATGAGAACGGAAAAATTGTTGATGGGGATCAAATTATGTTTATTTGCGCCAAATATTTAAAAGAGCAGGGAATGCTGAACGGGGACACTGTTGTATCGACAGTTATGAGCAACCTAGGCTTTTATAAAGCTTTGGAGGCAAATGGACTAAAAAGCGTTCAAACCGCTGTCGGCGATCGCTATGTTGTCGAAGCGATGAAGAAGAACAACTACAATTTAGGTGGAGAGCAATCCGGACATATTATTTTTCTTGACTACAATACGACGGGTGACGGTCTTTTAACAGCGATTCAGCTTGTCAACATAATGAAGACAAAAGGCAAAAAGCTCTCTGAACTTGCGAGTGAAATGAAAAAATTCCCGCAGCTTTTGATCAATGTAAAGGTGCAGGACAAGCAGGCTGTCATGGAAAATGAAAAAGTAAAAGCTGTTATAGAAGAAGTAGAAAAAGAAATGAACGGAAATGGAAGAATTCTCGTACGTCCTTCCGGAACAGAACCGCTCGTTCGTGTAATGGCCGAAGCGCCGACGGAAGATGAATGCCAGAGGTACGTGAAAAAAATTGTGGAAGTTATCAAAGCGGAAATGGGCGTTGAATGATGAAGAGACGGGGCTGTCCGGTAAGTCTCTAAAATAAATAAGTGGAGAAAAACAATGCGTTTTTCTCCACTTGCTTTTATTTTTCGATTTTTATCTGAAAGTAGCTGGCGGATGCCGGCTACTTTCAGGAGGTTGTGGGGAGGCAAGCTCCCTTTCTTTATTGAATATTCATTGTATCGAGAAAACGCTTGAAATCATATAATACAATATGGAAAGACAGAAATGAATTGACGAACTGCTTTTCCATATTGTAATATATAAATTGTTTTAGCACATTCTAGAATAGAAAGGTGGGCAGTTAGAAAATTTTTTATTGTAAAGCGCCTGGACTAAGCAGGAGCGGACATCTGCTTAGTTGACGAGGAGGAGGTTTATCGAAGTTTCGGCGGATGCCTCCCGGTTGCCTTCCCGTACAGCCGTAAAGTCACGTCTTAAAACAAAGAGGCGACTCTTTGCACAAAAAGACTGTGACATAACGGGATACATTTTACAAAACATGTGTGAGGGGACAGAGAAGCTTTGATGGCTGGAAAGAGATCTGTCCCCAGTTGTTCAGGCTTCTTTTGTCCCCTTTAAATGGGGAGGAAACTAAGACTATGTGCGGAATTGTAGGATATATCGGACAACAAGACTGCAAGGAAATTTTATTGCGCGGTTTGGAAAAATTAGAATACAGAGGCTACGACTCTGCAGGTATTGCAGTATTAAACGGAGAAGGAACATATGTATTTAAAGAAAAAGGACGCATTGCGGAGCTTCGTGAAGGTGTGGACAGAAGTGTTTCAGCTTCCATCGGAATTGGCCACACACGGTGGGCTACTCATGGAGCGCCTAGCAAAGAAAATGCGCATCCTCACCAAAGTGCATCCAAACGCTTTACACTTGTGCATAACGGTGTCATTGAAAACTATTTGCAAGTAAAGCGTGAGTATTTACAAAATGTTGAATTAAAAAGTGAAACGGATACGGAAGTTATTGTTCAAACAATTGAACAATTTGTCAACAAAGGTTTAAGTGTCGAAGAAGCATTTCGCCAAACATTATCCTTGTTGAAGGGATCTTATGCGATCGCTCTATTAGATGAAAATAACCGAGACGTGATCTATGTTGCGAAAAACAAAAGCCCTCTTCTTGTGGGACTTGGCGGAGACTTTAATGTTGTTGCTTCAGACGCCATGGCAATGCTGCAAGTAACAAATCAATTTGTCGAATTAATGGATAAAGAAATCGTTATTGTCACCCGTGATCAAGTGACAATCAAAAATTTAAACGGGGACGTAATAGAACGCGCTCCATATACTGCTGAACTTGATGCAAGCGACATTGAAAAAGGAACATACCCTCACTACATGTTGAAAGAAATTGATGAACAACCGCTTGTTATACGTAAAATTATTCAAAAATATCAAGACGAACACGATCAATTAAAAATTGATCAAGAAATTGTTCAAGCTGTTCATGAAGCGGACCGCATTTATATTATAGCGTGCGGAACGAGCTATCACGCAGGGCTTGTAGGAAAGCAATTAATCGAAAAATGGGCAAAAGTACCGACAGAAGTGCACGTTGCCAGTGAATTTTCATACAATATGCCGCTTTTATCAAATAATCCGCTGTTTATTTTCATTTCACAAAGCGGAGAAACGGCAGACAGCCGTGCGGTGCTTGTTCAAGTGAAGGAGCTTGGACATAAAGCATTAACTATAACGAATGTTCCGGGTTCAACTCTTTCCCGTGAGGCGGACTATACGCTGCTGCTTCATGCCGGACCTGAAATTGCGGTTGCGTCTACAAAAGCATATACAGCACAAATTGCGGTTCTTGCCATTTTAGCAGCTGTTGCAGCTGAAACAAAAGGAATCAAGCTTGATTTTAACCTATTGCAAGAACTTGCCATTATTTCGAATGCAATGGAAACACTATGCGGCCAAAAGGATGAAATGGAACAAATTGCCCGAGACTATCTTTTGACAGCTCGAAACTGCTTCTTTATCGGCCGTGCCGTTGACTATTACGTCTGCTTAGAAGGCGCGCTCAAATTAAAAGAAATTTCCTACATTCAAGCGGAAGGATTTGCCGGCGGCGAGTTAAAGCATGGAACCATTGCGTTAATTGAGAACGGAACACCGGTCATTGCTTTATCAACCCAAGAGCATGTAAACTTAAGCATTCGCGGAAATGTAAAAGAAGTTGTTGCCCGCGGTGCATATCCATGCGTTATTTCCATGAAAGGACTTGAAGAAGACGATGACCGTTTCATCTTGCCAAAAGTTCATGAAGATCTAACACCGCTTGTTGCCGTCATTCCAATGCAGCTCATTGCATACTACGCTGCCCTTCACCGCGGCTGCGACGTCGACAAACCACGCAACCTAGCCAAAAGCGTAACAGTCGAATAAAGCAATTGGGCAGTGGATATGTGGCTTTGAATAAAGTCATACCGTTTATAAAAAATTGCACAGTTTTACCCCTTTAGATTATGATTGTCTAAAGGGGTGTTTTTATGTCCAAAAGAAGAACATCTAAAGCTGATTAAAGTAGATCGTGGCTCAGGTATAGGTTTTGATATTGGCACTGGTTAAACATTCAAGACGACCTTTACTAGATCGCTCTGCTCGATTAAAACGAATAACAGCACAGATTTAGAACGAAACCACTTTTATTTAACTGAATATTCTGATTTTCATCATTGATATTGGAGAACAGTTTCCTTTATTGCCGTTGGAAGAAACAATTGTCATTTCCAATTGTAGTGCCCGGATTAAGCGATAAACCGTTTCCCATCCAGTAATTCCGTCTTCAGTCACTTCATTAAAACCAGCTCTACCGCCATAGGTTTTATTCAGTCATCTTTGAACCTCTAAAACTCTTTCATCCATTCTCCTTTTCTCCTTTCTTTTCTATTAACTTACAATTCAATCTTATTTTGTTTAGAAAAGAGAAAAATATAGTAAAAATCTTTAAAAAGTCAGGAAAAAGTAAACAATTCATTTAATCTTTTTTACGGTGATTTATAAAATTTTTGTAAAGTTATTACTAGCTCAAAAAGTTTAGTTTGTTTTCTGTAAGAAAAAAATACAGAGTGTTGCAGTATATCTTTATCAAAATTTTGAATAAATATACATATATGTATGTGATCTATCCACAAGGGCTTGACATGGATTCTCTAACGAGAAGCGTGCTTAAATGAAATGTCAGAGAAACAACGTGAAATGTTGATTTATAGGGTGATAACTTCAAAGAAGGATTTTGAATAGTGGAACATATAAAAGATTGATCAAAGATGCAAATATCGAATATAAGTAAGCAATCCGAAGATTTTTCCGAGGCTTTTCCGTCAGACTTTCTTTTTCTTCTGCCTAAAATCTCTATAATCCCTTTATCGATGAGATCTCAGACTTTGTTGGTCTTTTTCCTGTGGTGTTTCTCACGGTATAGAATCGACATTTGAAAATAAGTATTGCAAAAGAATGTTGAGACTTAAGGATCTAAATGTAACTAACGTTTAAATCCCTCATTTCAAAAGTGGAACGAATACTTCTTCTATTAATTATTCATGAAAGGTTTCAATTCCTCATAGTTAAGATAAAAACGCTTCCAACAGCTGGGAGCAGCATTAGCGCAGCTAGGGTTTCAATTCCTCATAGTTAAGATAAAAACGCATTCAAATCCTCCAGGAAAGATTCTTCTGTCAGAGTTTCAATTCCTCATAGTTAAGATAAAAACCCCAAAAAACGTTGTTAAATAAGCATTTCATTTTTAATGCTTGACTGGTTATTTTTATTTTAACGAAAAGGGGAATTTTTATCAAACCTTTGATTTGCTTGGGCTCAATAAAGATTTGAAAGAGTCGTCGATCCCCGGGGATTTTTGCACGATTGGGGGTCGACGACTCTTTTTTATTTCCGTTTAAAACAGATTTCAAAGTTTGCCTGCCGACAATGAAATCCATGTTGTATCAACCATTTTACCTGACCCATCTGTTTTAATAAAGTAAACATCCGGCTCATTCCCTTCTCATTCAATTGAAGGAAGAGTGAGACCATATTTAACATTTCATTCTGGGAAAATTGGTTTAGGTCTATTCGATCGGTTCCTACGATCTAAAATAAGAACATGATCTGAAAAACGAATGGTATTTTTTACTTAAAATTCCCTTTTTTTCTTTCAATTTACCAAAACTTCCATTATTCTCTTATATAATGAAACAGACAGCTATTCCACATATTGGAATCCATTTCGTTTCAATCGGAGGCATAAAGGCAGTGGATGTCAAGTATATCCCTTCTGAATGGGAAAAGACGAAGAAAGGCATTGGCGATCTGGTCGGTCTCGGTATATGGGGCAAAGGCATGATTGATAAATTAAAAGATCTAAACGATCTTCTCGAAGACGTTCAAGCAGACATCGCCAAATATGACACAGATGGTGTCATCTCTTTCACCCACACAGACCGAAAAAAACAATATCAACAATTATATGAAGATTATCTCGTCTTGCACCGCTTTAGCAGCCGTGTCGGAGAGATTGTTGACCGCACCATCGATGATCCGTTTTATCAAGAGATCGATGCTTTTGTGGAAGCGATGCGCAACTTATCCATATCAAAGATCAAAACGAAAAATCACATTGGCGCCAAAAAAACGGTCGTCGCTCCCGGAGCATACGGCACGCAACAAACAATCGACGTGCCGAAAGCGGAAGTTGGACTAGAAGATCTGTTCATTGGCAGCAACTACTATGCTAAGTTGATAGAACGGGAATACGCTTCATGGAAAGAACTGAACCCTAAAGCAAATTTTTCGAAACAGGAATATATACAGAAAGCATTGAATTCCCAAGCTTTCCAGTATGAATCGATCAAAGACGGGCAGATGAACAAAGAGTTTTGGGGGCAAATAACAGCACTTGCTGTCATAGTAGGCACTTCTTTCATTTGTCCGCCAGCAGGGATGGCATTGGGGGCAGCTTATGGTACACTGGAATTAAGTTCAGCCGTTTCCGGAAAAGACTGGATTTCAGGGAGAGAGTTGAAAACAGACGAACGAGTATTTCGTGGTGTCCTTTCTCCACTGGATATCGTCCCTGGTGTAAAGGGGCTTTCTAAATTCAGCAGCGCCGCCCGGTTCGCACCTCTTCTAGAAGCAATGGATCCCAAGCTATTTACAAGCTTGAAAGCTGGCTTGCACCAGAAATCACAACGTGCCTGCGACCTGGTTGTCCATGCGGAAAACAGCATATTGGCCCGCATCAGGAGTGCCAAGGCATGGACGAAAGAAATGCCGCAGCATTTAAAAACCGGTGCGAGAAAAGGTTCGTTGCAAGTCGGTCGGTTCGTAGACAACGCCGCAACAAACTTAAGACACCTCCTGCCAAGCCGGCAAATGGGATTGGCCATAGAAGGGGTTGGGAATGTTAAGGTTCCGGTGGAGAATAAGATTCAAGCTTGGTTAAGTAAGATGGATGGGATAAATGTAGGCGGAAGTAAAGCAGGCAACGATGGCGTTGAACTTGGCACTAAGGGTACGGGAAATGTTGCGCATAATGCAACACAATATGCTAAATTAAAAACCCATTATAAGCAATGGGAGAAGTATGGAAAGGCCGGAATAAGAGAACTACCAGATGGAAGGATTAGATATTACGGTAAGATAACTCCCGCTTCAAAACCAGGTGAAATGGCAGGCCGAAGAGTAGTTAGAGAATGGAACCCTACTACTGGTCAAAAGAGAACATGGCATGAGACTGTAGACCATAATGGTAGGATTAGACAAGTTAGACCAGATACCAAATTTACTGGTGGTGTCAAGGTTCACTATCGTTTTGATAGCAATGGGAATTATATTGGAAAGTGGTGAAAAAATGAGTCAACCAACAAGAGAAGAAATAATTGATAAATTAAAAATGATTTTACTAGGAAAGCTAACACGAGAAGAAGTAGCAGATTGGGCTTCAGAATATGTGATGCAGGATGAGCCAAATATATCAGATGAAACTGTTTGGGAACTTTTACAAATTGTTTCCGGAGTTGATTTAAAAGATAGTCCAGATGAATATCTACATGTAGAACAAGACATTATAGATTGGATAAACAAGTATAGCAATTAAAAAAGTGTTAAATAACCTCGATTGGCTATAAGCCTTTCGAGGTTTTTTATTAGTTATAGTTAACCAAATATTAACTTCAGAGCCCATGATGGTTCTACCTACATGGAGTTTGGCAGATATGCATGGTAAAGCGACTAAACCATTAATACCCTTCGAGTACACTTTAAAACACGTGAGAACGCATTCTCGTGGCGAGAAAGTGGGGGTAAGCTTTTAACTGGTTGTGACAATAATAAACTGTCAAATTATTATTGTATTGTATTTTCACTAGAGACGGTCGTATAATACTCGTCATTGTTAACAAGCGTTACATAAATTGTAATTTTCGTAACGGGGGGATGTAACATTGAATGTTGTCGGGTATATACGAGTCTCGACACAGGGGCAAGCAAAAGATGGATATAGCTTGAAATACCAAGAGGAGGAAATACAAGCGTATTGCGAAAAACATGGTTGGAATTTGATACATATATTTAGAGATGAAGGAATCAGCGGGGCAAAAATTAATGAAGAAGCGTTGGAAGTGGACAGGGTGGGCTTACAAGAGATGTTAGCCCACCTTTCTTCTCTCCAAATTAAGTATGTCGTGGTGTTAAACACAAGCCGGTTGTGGCGCTCTGACATGGTGAGAGTGTTGATTCATCGAGAGTTACAGAAGTATGGGGTGGATATTAAAAGTATTGAACAGCCAAATTACAGTATCTACAAAAAAGACCCAAGTGATATATTGGTCAATGGACTAATGGAGTTATTAGACCAATATCAGCGATTGGAAATTGCTTTAAAACTAAAGAAAGGTCGGCATAAAAAAGCAAAAGAAGGAGGATATGCCGGAGGAAGAGCGACTTTTGGTTATAGGAAGTTAAGGGGAGAAAAAGAGTTAAGAGTCGACGAGGATAAAGCCAAAGCCGTACAACGAGTGTTTGAGTTAAGAGAGCAACATCCTACATGGTCTTTTACTCGAATTGCCGATGTATTAAACAGGGAAGGGCATTTAACGACACAAGGTAAGCCCTTTACCAAAGTACAAGTGAAACGGATTTTAGACCGAAAGGACTTTTATAAAGGGATGTATACTTATGGAAGCATACAGGCGAAAGGGAAACACCAAGCCATTCTTTAAAGCGGTCACTTAAAAAATACATGAAACTTCTTATATATCCGTATAGATGATACATCCATGGACAGGCTGATGTACCAATGCGCACCGGAAGGTGAACGCTCGAACTAAGGTTGCCGCCATGGGAGTCATCATCAAACTCAATGGATTGGGGGAGGATGTATGCATCACAAACAACGGCATATTTACGTGGGGATTGATTTACATAAACACCATCATACGGCGGTTATCATCAACTGTTGGCATGAAAGATTAGGGGAGATTCAATTTGAAAATAAGCCCGCGGCTTTTACGGATTTTTTCATCAAGGTTCGTCAATTAGTACCTGAGAATATGACACTGGTCTTCGGTTTAGAGGACGTTGGTGGATACGGACGGGCATTGGCAACGTTTTTAGTCGATCATGGGCAAATGGTAAAAGAAGTGAATCCCGCTTTGTCTTATGCCGAACGTAATAGTTATCCTACGATGCAAAAAAGCGATAGCTGGGATGCGGAATGTGTAGCGAGAGTTCTTGTAAACAAACTAGATTTTTTGCCGGATGCAGAGCCAAAGGATGTATATTGGTCTATTAAACAGCTAGTCACAAGAAGAAACGCCCTTGTGAAAGCCCAAGGGGCGCTGAAAAACCAGCTTCATGTACAATTAAGCCATCATTACCCCAGCTATAAGAAATTTTTTGCGGAAGTAGACGGAAAAACAGCATTAGCATTTTTGGGAAAGATATCCGTCACCATCGTGTTTAGAGGAAGTAAGGATAGATGAGCTTACTGCTTTTTTACAAGCTGTTAGCCACAACACTTGTTCAAGAAAGAAAGCAAAAGAAATACTAGAACTTGTGAAAACAGATGGAACCACCACCAAACAATACCAAGAAACACGGGATTTCCTCGTGCAAAGCATGGTGAGAGATTTGCGCTTTAAAAAGCAAGAAATGGCATTGGTCGAAGGAGAACTAAGAAAATTAATGAAATTACTCGATTACCAACTGGAGACAATGCCGGGGATTGATGTAGTGACAGCATCCGCCTTGGTTGCCGAGATTGGAGATATTCAGCGTTTTCCAAATGCCAATAAACTTGCTCGTTATGCGGGAATTGCGCCTGTGCATTTTGGCTCTGGAGGAAAAGGAAAAGACCACAAAAGCAAACAAGGCAATCGAACGTTACATGCGTTATTTTATCAATTAGCGATACAACAAATACAAGTGGCAAAAGAAAGTAAAAAGCCAAGAAATCCTATATTTTATGAATACTACCAACGCAAGCGAAAGGAAGGCAAAACAAAAGGACAAGCGTTGGTTTGTATCATGAGAAGGCTGGTAAATATTATTTATGGCATGATGAAGCATAAAACGGCTTATCAATTGCCGAATATAACAGAGCGAAAGGTAATTTAATAGGTGGTCTTTTTTTATAATAGCTTTTAAGATTACTACATAGGGTACGGGTAATACTTCTAAAAAGGTAAGCTATGGAGAGCATTATACAAAAGTTGATGGTAAGAAAGCATTGAAACCTAATATTGAATATACAACCAAAGAAGGTTACCATTATAAAACTGATGGTAATGGAAGAATATCAAGTGTAGAAGCTAAGTTGCAACTTGGTAAAGCTGACCGGAATCCGTATGCACAAAGGACAGTTGGTAGGGAAGATAGATTATCAAATGATGATGGAGGACATTTGATAGCTAGTATTTTCAAAGGTTCAGGTGAAATTGACAATCTAGTACCGATGAATGCTAAATTAAATAGGAGTGAGTATAAATCGTTAGAAAACGCATGGAAAAAGGCGTTACAAGAAGGTAAAGAAGTAATAATTAATGTGAAACCCATATATGAGGGAAATTCAGTTAGACCAAGTGAATTTAAAATCAATTACACTATAGATGGAAAAAAATATTCAGATAGATTAACAAATTATACAGGAGGTAATTAAGTTGGAAACTAAAAAAATGGAGCAAATATATCAAAAAATTGCGAACACATTAGTTAAGATGATTCCAGAAGATTGGAGTAAGATTTATTTGTATGCTGAGTTAAGAGAAGGTTATAAAAAAGTTTTTTTCTACTATTATCCTGAAAATGGAGTGAAACCAGTGTATAGTCTTGACATAAATGATTTATTTTATGTCAATGAAGAAGAGTATGATGGGTTAGAAAATGATTTGTATAACTGTTTTTCTAAGTTACGTGAAGAATTTATAGAACAAGACCAAGAACCGTGGACAAACCTAACTTTCATTTTAGATAACACAGGTAAAATGAAGATAAATTATGGATATGAGGATATTTCTCACCTTTCTCCTGTAGAAAAACAAGAAAAATGGGAAGCTGAATATTTAAAGTAGAGCATTCTACTAATATGAAGTTTGAAATGCTTAGTTGAATAAGCATTTCAAACTTTTTTAAGGTATGCAATCTAAAAAGAAAGTTTTTAAATTGGGCAGAATGATGCCCCTTTAAAAGTCAAAAACTCATGAAGGCTGTACCATCATAGAGTTTTGTTTTAATACTAGGGTAAGATAATAAGAACGAGAATTAGGCGAGATGACATTTTTTAGACAGGAATTGTTATGACATTGCATAAGCAACAAATGAACGAGAGCGAACAAGTTCGAGGGTTTAAACATAACACTTGTCAAGAAATAAAAAAGATGTCATACTGTCGATATAGAGTACATTAAACTTAAAACCTTAAAGAGATTGATAAATTTAGATAACGAATAAACTTAAAGCACTTGATTGCCTATTACAGGCGACAAGTGCTTTTTGCATTTTCGTATGAAATGTTTAAAAACGTCATATTTGAATTAAAAACTTATGAAGGCTGTACCATCATGGAGTTTTGTTTTAATACTTAGGTAGGGTGAGAAAAACGAGAAATAGACGAGATGACATTTTACATAGGAGAGATAGTTATGACATGGCATAGCTAACAAACTAACGAGAATGACAAAGCTCGTGGCGATAAACAAGGGGGAACGTAAAAAGGTGTTCGAAGACAGCGCTGGCCAATAAATTTTGGGTTGTATTTTTAATTGAGACGGTCGTATAATACTCGCTATTCGTTTAAAAAGCGTTACACAAATTAAAATTTATGTAACGGGAGGGTGAAAAGTTGAACGTTGTCGGGTATATACGAGTCTCTACACAAGGGCAAGCGAAAGACGGATACAGTTTAAAATATCAAGAAGAGGAAATCAAAGCATACTGTGAAGAGAATAGCTTGAACTTGGTACATATTTTTAGAGATGAAGGAATCAATGGCGCAAAACTAAACGAAGAAGCACTAGAAATCGATAGGGTGAGCTTACAGGAGATGTTGGCTCATCTTGCGTCTACACAAATACAGTATGTGGTAGTGCTAAACACAAGTCGATTATGGCGGTCAGATATTGTAAAAGTACTGATTCAACGAGAACTGAAAAAATATGGTTGTGATATTAAAAGCATTGAACAGCCGTTTTACAGTATTGATATTAGGTCAATAAAGTAGACACAAAAATTTATAGATTTTTTTTCGCAGCTACCGCGCTATCGCTTGGTGGCCTTTTAAAAGTAATTACGACGTTGTCCTAATTATTTTTAAAAGGTAAATTTTCGGGTCTAACTATTCTATTAATATGCTCATTAAGCTCCCTTTTTGTCGTACATACGTTCGTATTCAGATGGTGAAAAATACTCTGTTGCGGAGTGAATACGTTTATTATTGTAAAATATTTCTATATACTCAAATATGCTCTTTTTTGCTTCTTCCCTTGTTTTATAACGAGTCTGATAGATTAGTTCTTTTTTTATTATCCCATGAAATGATTCAATACAAGCGTTGTCATAACAATTTCCTTTGCGGCTCATGCTACATTTCATTCCGTATTCCATTAGCTTAGCTTGATAGTCATTTGAAGCATATTGACTCCCTCGATCAGAATGATGGAGGATAGAACCCTGTGGTTGTTGACGCTGATAGGCTTGCTTTAAAGCACTTAACACTAGCTCCTTTTTCATTGAACAGTCTATATGCCAGCCGACTATTTTCCTTGAATACAAATCCATCATACTAGCTAGATAAAGCCAACCTTCATCCGTTGGAATGTATGTGATATCAGCTACCCATACTTCATTTGGTTTCGTAACAGTAAAATGTTGGTTTAAGACATTTTCGTGGACCGGATGGTTATGTTTTGAGTTAGTAGTTGCCTTATGCTTTTTCACGGTACGAGACTTCATTCCCTCTTCATTCATTATGCGGGAAACCGTCTTCTGTGAAACCTTAATTCCTCCATGATTAAGCTTTTTGGTAACCTTTGGACTCCCATACAGTTGGCGGGATTCGATATACACACGACGCACTTCCTGCGTCAATTCTTCTCGACGCTCTTGTCTAGCACTTTTGGGACGATCACGCCATTTATAATAACCGCTTCGAGAAACTTTCAATACTTCGCACATCTTCTCCAATCGGTAATCGAAGCGATGTTTATGGATAAATGAATATTTTACCGATGGTCTTTCGCGAAGAAGTGCATCGCCTTTTTTAAGATGGAGTTTTCCTCCTCCAGATCCCGAATACGTTTCTTCAGTTCACGAACTTCGTGGTCTTCGGATCGAAACGTTTGGGTTTCTGATATTTCAGGTTCTTGCTTATATTTTTTCATCCAGCCGTGAAGAGTATTTTCGTTAATTTTGAGCTCACGAGCCACTTGTGCAACGGATTTCGCTTCCTCCAAAATATAACGAACAGTTTGACGCTTAAAGTCTTCCTCGTACCGCCTTTGTTTTTTTGTCATGTAGACACCTCATTTTTCAGTCTATTATTACTATAATAATCTGTGTCTACTTTTTAGTCTAACATCATATTCATAAAAAAGCCCCAAATGATTTCTTAGTAAATGGTTTGATGGAATTGTTAGACCAATATCAACGGCTTGAAATAGCACTCAAACTAACGAAAGGAAGAAATAAAAAAGCAAGGGAAGGAGGATATGCAGGAGGTCGGGTAACATTTGGTTACACTAAGCAAAAAGGCGAAAAGGAACTCAAGATACATAATGTTCAAGCAGAAGCAGTGAAATGAGTATTTGAGCTTAAGTAAAGATATAAGCATTGGTCTTTGTCTAGACTGGCAGAAGCATTAAATGACGAAGGTTATCGAACAACAAAAGGTAAACGATTTACGAAAGTACAAGTGAAACGGATTTTAGATCGAGAAAGATTTTATCAAGGGATTTACACATACGGACAAATACAAGCAAATGGTAAACATCAAGCAATAATTTAACAAATGAATTTAAAAAAAGTGCACATTTTCTTATAGGTTACCATGTAACGTTGAAAATGGATAGGCTTTCGTACCAATGCGCACCAGAAGGTGAACGCTCGAACTAAGGTTGCCGGCATTTTCATCTAATGATTGACAACTGAATCGGAGGATGAGCGATGCACAAAAAGCAGAGGTACTTGTATGTGGGTGTTGACTTACATAAACAGCATCACACGGCTGTCATCATGAACTGTTGGCAGGAGAAGCTTAGGGAAATACAGATTGAAAACAAGCCATCTGCTTTCTCTACGTTTTTATTAGAAGTGAATCAGCTCGCTGGTGAACAGTTAACACCTGTGTTTGGATTAGAAGATGTGGGAGGATATGGTCGAGCATTAGCGAAATATTTAATGGATCATGAACAAATCGTGAAAGAAGTGAATCCGGCTTTGTCGTTTGCCGAACGGAAAAGTCACATGACGACACAAAAAAGTGATAGCTGGGATGCAGAATGTGTGGCACGCATACTCGTCAACAAACTAGACCATTTACCAGATGCAAAACCGAATGACTTATATTGGTCAATACAGCAATTGGTGACAAGAAGAAATGCATTAGTCAAAGCACAAAGTGCTTTAAAAAATCAACTGCACATTCAATTGAGTTACCACTATCCAAGCTACAAAAAGTTTTTCTCAGAGGTGGATGGAAAAACGGCATTAGCATTTTGGGAACGATACCCGTCACCTTCATGTTTAGACGGAGTAAGTGTGAAACAGTTGACATGCTTTTTATTAGATGTCAGTCATAATACATGTTCAGTAAACAAAGCAAACGAAATACTAAAGCTTGTGAAAGAAGATGGACATACAATGAAAGAACATCAAGATACACGAGACTTTCTCGTGAGAAACATCGTGCAAGAGATTTCGTTTATAAAGCAGGGAATCGGCAAGGTGGAAAGAAAATTAAAAGAGTTAATGAGTTTACTAGATTTTCAATTAGAAACGATGCCGGGCATCGACCTCGTCACAGCATCTGGATTTATAGCAGAAATAGGTGACATCAGACGCTTTCCCAATGCTAACAAATTAGCACGATTTGCGGGGATTGCACCTGTTTACTTTGGTTCTGGTGGGAAAGGTAAGGAACAAAAAAGCAAACAGGGAAATCGGACGCTACACACTTTATTTTACAATCTAGCCGTACAGCAAGTACAAGTGGCAAAAGGAAGTAAATTGAAGAGGAACCCTGTGTTCCATGCTTACTACCAACGCAAGCTTAAAGAAGGGAAAACAAAGGGACAAGCATTGGTGTGTATCATGAGAAGACTTGTGAATATTATCTACGGCGTGATGAAGCACAAAACAGCTTATCAAATGCCAAAAATGAAAGGGAATGAAGTAGTTTAATAAGGGTTTAGATAGGTTGTTTTTTATTTTTAACTTTTAAGATTACAACATAGGGTACGGGTAATGTTAGACCGTATGATGTCGTACCGTATCGTCCAAGCAATGCACCACTAGAAAATCACCATGGTATATTAGATGTCTGGGCTAAGCATAATGTACCAAACTATGTAAGTAGAGGTGCTGATACCCCTACAGTTGCTTTGACAAAAGCACAACATGATGTCACAAAAGCAGTATATAGACAATGGTTATACGAAAAAACCGGTAAAAACGTTGGAGGAAAAGTAGATTGGAAAACAGTTTCGCCGAGAGAAATGCAACAATTAACAGAGAGAATGTTCGATGCTGCTGGTGTTCCCCAGTCTGCTAGAAGAGGGTATTATCGTGCATTTCATCAATATATTTATCGGGAGTAGTGAAGAAAAATGAGGATTGAGAATTTAATTAATAAAATAAAAAGTTTAGGGGATTGTGTAGTTTATCCTCCAGCTGGTATTCCAAATGTGAGTACATCGCATATTTTACCTGATGATGTGTATAAGTTTTATGAGTTATGTGGGGGGGCGCTTTTATTTGAAAAGGCTGATTATTCCATTTTAATAGTCCCTCCTCTGGATTTTCAGTTAGCTAACCCTATTATTGTAGGGGAGTTATGTGAAGAAGATATTTCATCCGATTGGTATATCTGTGCAACGGATAGAAATGGAGAGTACATTACGATTGATTTGAATCCGGGTAGGCTCGGTAGGTGCTATGACAGCTTTTATGATAGGCATGGGGTGGTAGGAGAGTGTTCTATTATAGCGACTTCTTTTACCGATTTATTAGAACGATTGATAGAAAATAGAGGTAGACATTGGTACTGGCTACAAGAAGATTTTATACCGTTAGGTGATGCTTACGATGATTTTTAAAGCCATTTTTGAGAAAGGATGCTTCTCAGGATTCCTCCCCGGATTTAAAAAATTATATAAGGTATTTAACAATAAATTGAAAACCTTGACTGGCTATATGCCTTTCAAGGTTCTTTTTATTATTAATGGTTTCACTTAACAAGCAGGAAATGGCATTGGTCGAAGGAGAACTAAGAAAATTAATGAAATTACTCGATTACCAACTGGAGACAATGCCGGGGATTGATGTAGTGACAGCATCCGCCTTGGTTGCCGAGATTGGAGATATTCAGCGTTTTCCAAATGCCAATAAACTTGCTCGTTATGCGGGAATTGCGCCTGTACATTTTAGCTCTGGAGGAAAAGGAAAAGACCACAAAAGCAAACAAGGCAATCGAACGTTACATGCGTTATTTTATCAATTAGCGATACAACAAATACAAGTGGCAAAAGAAAGTAAAAAGCCAAGAAATCCTGTATTTTATGAATACTACCAACGCAAGCGAAAGGAAGGCAAAACAAAAGGACAAGCGTTGGTTTGTATCATGAGAAGGCTTGTGAACGTTATATATGGCATGATGAAGAATAAAACGGCTTATCAATTGCCGAATATAACAGAGCGAAAGGTAATTTAATAGGTGGTCTTTTTTTATAATAGCTTTTAAGATTACTACATAGGGTACGGGTAAAGTTAAGCTATTGCCTTCTTCTAAAGTACATGATGCAATAGGGAAACTTAACAGTAATCAGATAAAGTATATTATAAATGGAAGTAAAAAATCTAATCATCAATGGGAAAAACTTGTGCCTGATAAGAATTGGGGGAAAATAAAAGAAATTATCATCGATGTAATGCATAATGGTGCAGATATACCTTATAAATCTGTTTCTTCTAGAGTTAAAATGGTTAATGGACAATTGGTACAGGTGACATACAAAAAACTACCTGATGGAACAATAAGAATATCTGATGCGTGGGTGAAATAACTATGAAGGAAAAGATAAAGCAATTAATAACATCGGGTGATTTTCAAAAAGCAAAAGAATATATTGAGAATGAAGATAGAAATACTTTAGAGCAAGTTGTTCTTGAATTAGGATTTGATGAAGAGAGTATAAGTGCTTATTCATTTGTCTGTTATTTGATAAATAATAATGAGACTGCATATTATCATTACTTAGCTTCAGAGTTATTAAGTACTGCATTGTGCCATTTACCAGACGCTTACGCAAGTGCATTATACCATTCTAAAAGAGCAGTTGAATTAAGCCCTGAAGATGTTAGCTTGAAAGAACATTTGTTGTTATTCCATGACATTCCAGAAAAGTTAATTAGTAAAGAAGAAGCTAAAGCAATTGCTCAAGAAATATTAAAGATAATGCCAAATAGCGAAGCTGCAAAAAATGTGTTACACAATGCATAAATTTAAAGACCTTGAAAGAGTATTAAAAAGCCAAAATATAAAAATCAAGTTGCTCAGCGTGGATGGACTAAAGAAAGTATAGCTAAAGCAATAAACAATCCATACAAAACTGCTAAATCGGTAAACAAATATACAGGAAACTCAGTAACTGTATACTATAAAGATAAGATACACTATGTTGCAGTAGATGATGGTACAGGGAAAGTAATACAGGTTTCGGATTTAAATAAATCAAATTGGGTATTTGACCCTACGTTTTCTAAATAGGAGGTGATTTCATGATAATAAAAAAAGAAGGCAAAATTAACGAGATAGTCTATGAATATACAACATATCACAGCGGAAAATATAGGCTTTATCCAACAATTACAGATTTAAAAATTATTTTAGAAAAAATAATTGAATCCAATTCAACGACAGAATATTTAAGAATTAATCCATTTTATATTAATGAAAAGGCAAATATGCAGATTGAATTCGATGAATATATGTTTTATTTGGAATGTAGGGAACAGTTCGATGAGAAAGAACTGAAAGAACATATTTTAGATTGCCTGGATGCACATTATCCAAGTGTGTCTACTGAGCAATTTGAGATGGGGAAAATACTATATCCACTATGTCAACACAATGATGTAGAGAGTTTTAAGCTATCATTAGAAAAATATCGTGATTATTTAGATACGCTTTTACCGAGGTTATTTGATATTGCTAAAAGAAAAATGCAATTAAAAGACGAAGATTTAGCTTTTGGATATTTTTGTTTTGAAGTTCATAGTGAATAAGAATCGAACCTTGATTGGCTTTATGCCTTTCAAGGTTTTTATTTTAAAACTAACAGATGTATCAAATAATAAAGTGCAATTACGAGAAAATTTATATATCGTTTTTACCAACATTTTAATTCAGACTTCATAATGGTTCCGCCTACTATGAGTTTGGCTGTGATGCATGGTGAAACTATTAACAACACTAATACCCTTCGCGAGTATGCTTTGAAACACGTGCGAACGCATTCTCGCGGCGAGAAAGAGGGTATAAACTTTTAACTGACTGTGACGATACTAAACGGACACATTATTTTTATTATATTGTACTTTCTACCCAAGTTGAAAAACGATTAAGTGATTTGCCGAGAGGTACTAAACAAACTGTTATTATCGATATACGGGGACAAAACGTATCGGAAGAAATACTAGATGATTTGTATGATAGAATAATGAAAAAAACAAATGGTAAAGTAAATATTAGATTTAAAACTAATGAGTGAGGTGACAGAATTGGCTGTAGGTTTGAAAGTAAAATATTACTGGTATCCAATTGGTCATGGTGATTTTTTACATTCGTTTTTTTCAACAGTAAGCTATCATTTAGAGCCAAATGGTTGGGGAACAAAGTATCCTCTTTTATTAAACAAACTATATAATGGTAAACTTGAGTATAAATATATTAAAGATGTTATTAAAGAAATAGATGAAATTCAAGAAAGTTTGAAAAATTACAGTCCATCACAAGTCGTTTGGGATATCGAAGACCTTTCAAAAACACCTCCATGGGGAGATAATATAAGTGATGAAATTACAGACTTATCTAACTATTTTGTTACAAGTGATGGGGAAGATTTAATAACTATTTTACAAAAAGCATTAAATAAAGCTTTAAAAATAAAGTCAGACATTGAAATAGAAAGTATTTAAGAAAGTTTAAACTATGATTTTTGATAACCTTGAAAGGCTATAAGCCTTTCAAGGTTTTTTATTTTAAGGCTGATTATCTAAACGATACACTCGTTCAAGAAGCAATGAGAAGACCTTCTCGCCAGCGTTCCGTCTGTCCAATGGCAGCCGGCCTTGGCAGGAGTCGGCCGGCGCCCCGCATGTGGATGAGCAAAGCTAAGGAAGAAGTAAAAGAAACTACGATGAACATGGTTGGCAAAATTGGGGATGGTTGGGAAGGGTAAGGGAAAAGCTAATTTTGTAAATATAGCTAGTAAAAAACGAACAAAGCATATACTTTACGGAGATAAAACAGGTGGTGGGCATTTATGCCTGGAACTGGAAACCCTAAAAACTGGAGTGCGGAAAGAGTAATGCACAATGTATCAGATATAGCTACCGACCCTACACTAAAATGGAAGAGGGGAGAGTTGTTAAGAGTGTCCAAAGATATGAGGTTATAGGAATTAGGGATGGAATTAAAATAAAGGTAATTACAGATGGAAAAGATATAATAACTGCATTCCCTATTAAATAACTAATTTTAGGAGGGCGATTTTATGAATTTAAATATTCTTTTAAAAGAAATAGTAAGAAATATTACTAATCTTCCATTGAAAGATGAAAAAGACATTTTAGAGTTTATAGAACATGAAGAGTGGGGATTAGCTCGGATTAGCTCTAGAAACAATATGCAGTGTAATTGAACAAGAGGATATCACTATTGATAAAGATATTTTTAGCAAAATCGAAGAAGCTGGAATATACATGGAAATGGACAAATCACTTTGGGAAGGAATAAGTAAACAAATTAGGTAAATATGCTTGTCTTTAGAGAAAAGTATATTTCTAGTCATAACATCATTTTGCTTTAAGAAGCAAGAAATCAAAAAAGTGGATAAAGAGTTAAAAGCACTTATCAAGCCATTAGGGATGCAGCTTGAAACGATGCCAGGCATTAATACGGTGACCGCATCCGCTTTCATTGCAGAAATCGGGGATATTCATCGTTTCTTTCATTCTGACAAACTCGCAAGATACGCAGGTATAGCCCCTGTCAGAATGGGTTCGGGCGGCAAGGAAACAGGAAATTATACACTATCTTTTATAACTTGGCTGTTCAAAAAATACATATTTGTAAAGGCAGTAAAACTCCTCGAAATCCTGTGTTTTACGAGTATTATCAGAAAAAGCTAGCAGAAGGTAAAACCAAACAACAAGCGCTTATTTGCATTATGAGAGGACTTGTCAATATTATCTATGGTATGATGAAACACAAGACCGCTTATATCATGCCTGAACGGAAAGTCAGTTGATATAATGGGTGGTGGTTAGTGAAACTGCCACCCGTTTATAAAATACATTTTTATAATTTCCTAAGGGTACGGGTAAAACTGTTAAGCTACCAAGCCAAGGGACTGTGGACGCAGGCGTTCCGGGAGCACCAAAAGTAGATGCTGGTAAGTAAGGAAAGCATGTTTTAGGTCATCCTGATAGTATGCCTGGTAAGAAAACTCAATGGGCAGAAGGAGAAGATGGAGTTAAATTGACTCAAGAAGCATGGGTAAAGGGAACTGTAGTTAAGCCAGATGGTAGTGTTAAAATTTATGACTTTCACAAACCAATTGGGGTGAATGGAGAAACTAGAGTAAAAGTTCATATGGATAAAAAAAGAAACATCCATGGTTACCCAGTAAAATAACGGAGGTATATCATGAAACAAAATGTATTAAATACAATTGAACAATTATATCACCATGGTGATTTTGGATATGTTTTATTGAATTATGTCGATACTAATGTTTGGGCTAATAAAATCACTCATGAAATAAAAGGAATAAACGTTGAGAATTTAACAGATTTTAATTATTCAAAATGTTTCACATTATATATTATGCCTTCGATCCATCCTAAGATAAAAATTGGTACGGATGAATTTAGAGCATATATCAGAGAACACACTTATTTAAACGGATTATTGGTTTATATTTCGGCAATTGCTCCATTTGCAGCAATAAAATATGTTAGGTATGAATATGTTGATGGAGAGATTGAAATGCAAGAACAATACCAGCCATTCGATGAAGAAACAGAACAAATCGGCAAAGATATTTTGAAATTTTTAGAGAATGAGGGGATAGAAGTTCTTGAAAAAAGCTTATTAGAAATAGAAGTACCTAATATTTCGTTAGAACTTAGAGAGGAAAAGGTAACAGTATTTCATTGCCTATTTGAAGATAGTTATTAAAAAGAAATTATACTTGGATTGGCATTAAGCAAGAGACTTTAATGGTTGTAGATTATTTGAACAAAGAAGACAATGAGAGCATTAGTTTTGGAGTTTTTAAAAGATAAAGTAAATTTTAAACTCTATGAGCATAATGACGATGAATGAAGGAGTTACCTCTTGAGCATTTTATGAATAGTTTCGAGTTGTCACGACAAATTGCTGAAGAGAGAAAGAATGGATGAATTGTTATTTGATGATGAAGACCAACAATACTACCCCAAAACGAGTACTCAAGGCTCGTCTGGGGTTTTTTTATCTAATCAAATGTTAATGTTAAAATGTGTAAAACTCTCTCTCCTGTTAACACTGTTCACGACCATCACTTCAATGTCCCATTGTATTGATGTTAGTCTAAAAATTGGACACGGAGAACAGGGAGATTATAATAAACTTAATTACAATAGGTTCGAGGTGTCCAATCATGAAAAAGAGAACATTTGATCAAGAATACAAGATTCAAGCTGTTGAGTTATGCTTGGAGGGGGACAAGTCCATCGCCCAAGTGGCAAAAGAGTTAGGTTTGGCTTACAACACTCTTCATCGTTGGGTCAAAGAATACAAAGAAAGCAACGGAAAGAGTTTTGTGGGTTCAGGCAACATCAAGCCACAAAATCAAGAAATCATCGAGTTACGCCGTCGCAATCAAGAGTTGGAGGAGGAATTAGCGATCCTAAAAAAGGCGTTAGGCATCTTCACTAGAAACCAGAAGTAATTTGCATTCATTTTTCAACACCGTAATGAATTTCGCATGGTGAAGATGTGCCAAGTTTTCGGTGTTTCAAGAAGTGGGTATTACGACTGGCTCAAGCGTGCGAAAAGTAAACAGAAAGAACGAAAAGAACAACTCACTCAACAAATTCGAAATGAGTATCTAAAGTCCCGTAAGATTTACGGCAGTCCGAAAATTACGCAAGAACTACGCAAACAAGGGATTCGTGTGTCTCAAAAGACGGTCGCTCGCATCATGAGCGAAGAAGGCTTGAGATCCATTACCGTCCGTAAATTCAAAGCCACTACGAACAGTAACCATCCTTACAACGTATATGCCAATCTATTGAAACAGAACTTCCAAGCAACGGCTCCGAATGAAATATGGATGGCAGATATTACGTACATTCCTACCGACGAAGGCTGGTTGTATTTAGCGAGTATCATGGATTTATATACTCGTAAGATTGTAGGATGGTATATCGATACACGAATGACGAAAGAGTTAGTCATCAAAGCGTTACAACGGGCTCTAAACAGCGAAAAACCAACGGGACGAGTGATTCATCATTCGGATCGTGGGAGCCAATATGCTTCGAATGACTATCAGCAACTTTTACAGGAACATCATTTTCAAGTGAGCATGTCGAGACGTGGGAACTGTTACGACAATGCTTGTATGGAGTCGTTTCATAGCCTCATCAAGAAAGAGTGTATTTATCTGAATCGATTCCGCACGCGAAAAGAAGCGAAACAAGCCGTTTTTGAGTACATCGAATGCTTCTACAACCGCAAAAGAAGTCATTCAGCCCTTGGCTATGTATCGCCATGTGAATTTGAAGCTGCATATTACGCTAACCAGAGAAAAGTAGCTGCCTAAATTCAGCTATTTCTCTCTGTTTAACGTGTCCGTTTTCTTGACATAACACCACATTTTTATAATTTCCTAAGGGTACTGTTAATCTTAATTCAGTTCCATCTGTAAAGAATGGTGAATTTAATAGATGGTTTAATTCACTAGCTCCTGATAAGTTTGATAAAGTATGGTCTGACCCTAGGTTAAGAAAAGCCATTGAAAGTAGACTTAGACATCCAGGTGGATTTCATGAGTGGCATTTAGTATCTCGAGCTCCTACTTTTAAACGGTGGGGTATAACAGCAGAACAAATTAAGGAATTAAGAACTGCTATAGAAGATGTGAAGTTTGTTAATCCAAAAGGAGTTCATGGCGGGAAGGGTTCTACGAAAGCTCATAATGAATTGTTAGAGATTATTGATTCTTCACCAGATTATGCAACATTTAAGAGACGACTCCAAAATTGGGCTAATTATAGACTAGAAGGTGGAGTGGAATCTTTACCGGAAAGTCTTAGACCGTAAAAAAGCTAAGGAGGAGTATGAAATATATGGAAAAGGAAGGGTTTGTATCATTATTTATTGGCAACTCTAAGTCATATAAGGATCTTCAAAACTATATTTTGAATAGTTATACAGAAGATGGAGATTTACTACCTTCCGAATTTGAAAAAGACTTTAACATTGATTACTATAATGAAGATTTTAGAGAAGTAGAATTCTATGATGAACCATCGAATGATTTACGTGTTCTACTTGAAGGTTTTTCTTATGATGAGGAGATAATTCCAAAATTTATAGAGCTTTGCGGTGAGCGTTTAAATCAAGAAGCGAACTCAGTTATTTTACTTTATAACTTTCAATATAATGGAAATGTCAATGAAAAAAATCAGTTTAGATTTTTAGGAACCGTACAATATAAGTAATTATAAACACCTTGAATGAGTGTGCGACACTCTTTCAAGGTTTCTTTTTTTATTTTATAAGAGGGGTGAGTGCCAAATAAACCACTATTGATACAGCCTATACTCATAACCTACGGAACTTGGAAAGAAGCATTGATGTTTTATTCAGTAAATTTAATCGAAATTTTTTACAAAACTAGATAATTTTGTACACGAATAATAAAACTGTTTAAAAATATATAATAATTGTTTAAAAATCAGGGCGATATAAAAGTTTTAACGCCTTACCCATTTACATGGCAACGATTATTTGTCTCTTTACAATTTTTCATAAACTGAGTAAGATAATTTCTGTAAAATTGAATATGATTAAATCGCTGAATCCTTTTAAGGAGCGGGGGAACCATTTTGTAACGTTTTGTTACTTGGGGTGAATCCTTGAAAAAGGAGGGGCTACTCTCATAGTCCTAATCCGACAGCTAACCTCGTAAGCGTTTTGGGAGGGATGTAAGTTGAATGATGTCTTTTTGGCCACTGAGTACATCCTCAGTGGTTTTTTATGTTTATGAAGATGCACATAAAAGTCCATACAGTTCATCAAGCTATAAGAGAGGAAAAAGCCTAATACTTTTAAGAAAGAAGGATTCTTGAAAATGGCTTATTTGAAACGGTTATTCATCGGTTCGCCAATGGAAACGAAACGATTGAAACATGAAAAATTACCAAAATGGAAAGCATTGGCAGTATTTTCTTCGGATGCATTGTCTTCCGTAGCGTATGCAACAGAAGAAATATTATTAGTATTGATGATATTAGGAACCAGCGTGTTTTTTTATTCCTTACCCATAGCTTTGGCGATTGTAGGGCTTTTAGTCATTGTGACTTTATCCTATAGACAAATCATTTATGCCTTCCCATCAGGAGGCGGAGCTTATGTAGTGGCAAGAGACCACATCAATACCACCACAAGCCTAGTAGCAGGCGCAGCATTAATGATTGATTATGTTCTTACGGTTGCGGTTAGTATTAGCTCAGCCGTTGCGGCTCTTACTTCTGCTTTTCCAGCCTTGCTTACTTGGAAGGTGGAAATAGCCATCGCTCTTGTATTATTGCTCATGATTTTAAATTTGCGGGGAATTACCGAATCAGCCACTGTATTTGCCTATCCAACCTATTTATTTATTATTTCAGTACTAGTTCTCATTATTGCAGGAGGATGGAAATTATATAATGAAGGATGGCATGGTTTTAATTATGCAAATCACGCTACACCTGAACATTTCTTCGCTAGTGGATACGGAGTGTTTATTTTATTAAGGGCTTTTTCATCCGGTTGTTCAGCAATGACAGGAGTGGAAGCCATTAGCAACGGTGTGCCATCGTTTAGACCTAACAGTTCCAAAAATGCTGCAATTACAATGGGATGGATGTCTTTACTGTTAGGCATCATGTTTCTAGGTATTACAATTTTAAGTGCCGGCTTTGGAGTGACTCCAGCCGAACATAAGACTGTCATTTCTCAAATTGGAAGTCACGTCTTTGGCAATAGCATATTATTTTATATTTTTCAGATGATCACCATGTTAATTTTAGTATTAGCTGCGAATACAAGTTTTGCCGGATTTCCGCAGCTTGTTTCGATTATAGCTACTGACCGTTATTTGCCGAGAAGTTTAGCAGCGCGCGGAGATCGTTTGGTGTTTTCCAATGGAATTATTCTCTTAAGTATTTTAGCGATCATTTTAATTATCATATTCCATGGTAAAACACATTCTCTGATCCCGCTGTATGCAGTCGGAGTATTTCTTTCCTTTACGATCGGTCAATACGGTATGATTAAAAAAATATGGAAAGAAAAATCGAAAAGCAATATGGCCACATTGTCGATCATTATCACTGGAACAATTGCTACAGGATTAGTAACGATCATTACCGTTATAGCGAAATTTACACACGGTGCATGGTTAGTGATTGTAGCCATTCCATTAATCGTTGTCTTGTTTAACAAAATTCATGCTCATTATGAAACATTAGCTCAGCAATTAAAATTGGATAAAAGTGATCGGACTGAAACAAAAGAAATTGTGACTCCAAAGGTGATCATCCCGATTTCAGGCATTAGTAAAGTCGTTGATCAATCTGTACAATATGCAAAAAGTATTTCAGACGATATTACAGCCATTACAATTGTTTTTGCCGAAGAAGAAGAACAGAAAATACGCGACAAATGGTATAAGTTGTATCCAGATATCGAGCTGAAAATTATTTATTCACCTTATCGGACAATCCTTTCTCCATTATTGGATTACATTAATAAAGTAGAAAAAGAAACAAAAGGAGCAACCATAACTATTTTAATGCCTCAATTTATTGTGAAAAAATGGTGGCATACTTTACTTCATAACCAAACAGCGATCTTTTTAAGATTCTTTTTGATCCTGAAAAAAGACATCGTCATTGCAACGCTTCCGTACCATTTAAAAGAATAACATCTGGCTTTTGGCACTTGCTTAGGCGTTGTAAGTGTATATGAATCCGAGGATATATGTTCGAATTTCAAGAGCATATATCCTCTTTTTTTCATACGTACATCTATCCGAATCGATTCTGTATGCGGATATTCATAATTTGCCTCTCAATAACAGTTTTGATCATTAATTAAATGAAAACCATACGCACAGCGGTGTATGGTTTTCGGAAAGCTTTAAGCGAGGTATAAAAAAGCCCCTCCTAGTATTTTGGCTCGCCAACCAAATTTTATCTAGCTAGAAGAGAACTTTTTATGTCTTCTGACTTAAATAGTTAGTCACATACAAAATGTAATTGTAAGTAATCATATCATCTTTGCTGATGAGTTATAATAAATTGAAGAAGATAGAACAGCCAAAGCCGAAATCACAACTGAAACATGATGGAAAGCTCTTTTAAAAAGTTTAAGTTGGTGTATTTTTCGGATCCCAAAAATGCTGAACGATTAGCCCAAGAACCTTATCTTTCCATGACATGAACCATATTTTCTTTTTCGATACAATAAAGTCTATTGATTCTCTTCGTTTCCGTAAAAGATAGGACTCTTTATTTCTTCTGCTTTTATCAAAGTCTGTAATTGTTCATCTGTAATTTTATTTTCGTCATTATTTTTTTCAATAAACCCCAATATATCCAAGTATCGGGTTCTCCAATTTACAAAGGTAATGAAGTGATGAAGCCAAAGAACATTGAAATAACCCATTAAAATTGGTTTTTAGTCCTGGGAAAGATATTTACATTTTGAAATATCAGCTCTATCAATCCCATATGTTTCTAATACCTCTCGAATATAATCATCTGGATTCATGTTAAATAAAAAATCTAAGTTCCAACTACAATATGCTTGTGCTACATGACCTAATAAATTTTCGGTTAACGCTGCTATTTCACTATGTTCTATGTTTAATTCCTCTATATTTCTATTTGAAATAAATTGAACCTTTATATAGTTTTCTCTCGGCTCAAAAAATTGCTTATCTGTTTCACTAAGCCAAGAATAGTCCTTCAATGTACTTTGCCTCTTTTTATCTTCAATAATCAAAAAATTTGTACTTTCTATGTCGGGTATTTCAATTTTCCAAATTTCAAGTGAATTAGATTTTAGTTCTCTACTAATTATCATTTTTTTGATTCCACTCCTTTATATTATTTCATAGTAATTGTCAATCTAGTAAATTTTAAAAATATATATCCCGAAGATAAGTATAATTCATCACCACTTTTTGTGATTTTGGCAAAAAAGAAGAAAACACTTACGAAAACCTGGCAATAATGTTAGCTACCACACAAACATAAGGAGGTTTCGTAAGTGCTTTCTATATCACTAGAATTTCCAGAATTTGAAGTGATTAAACAACTTTCTTTCTCCAATCAATATTTTGTTCATGTTCAAAAAAAAGTCATGAGGAATTGACAAGGGAAATTCGCTTATGGCTGCGAACTGCACCGACTCTCTCTGCTGGATAATAATCAAAATACCCGGCCATTTCAATTCCGGGGCGAGAAATATTACTCGTCGTGATCGGGCGGTTAATCACCTCTTCTCCGCTGATGAGCTCTAATTGAAACTTTTCAATTATGTCTCTCGTTCGTACCTTTGGCAACCTTTTAACCTCCTTTATCACAGCAATCCAATATATCATTTTTTATTTTAGCATTTTTCACTCTGAACCAAATTTTCATCAAAACACAGTGCCTTTTCGTTTTTACTGCTCATTGCGTTATATACAGTATCCAATTGTTAGAATGCTTTTTGCTCTAGTTTGATAGATAAATATTTTTGGAATGGTCTAGACAACTATACTAATAGCTGATAACATGAAATTGTAAACGGATTCATATTGTTTAAATGATTATCCTTACAATAAGGGGGAAAAGCTGTGCATAAAGAAGAGCGTTTGGCCAAAGAAATTATAGAACAGTTAGGTGGAACGGAAAATATTGCTGATCTTGCTTCCTGCATGACTCGTCTCCGAGTTAAACCTATTGATTACGAAAAGGTAAACCTCAATGGGTTAAAAAATGTTGATGGTGTCATGGGCGTAGTTGAAGCAGAAACATTACAAATTATTCTTGGACCCGGAATTGTCACTAAGGTTGCGAATGAGGTTTCAGACTTAACAGGTCAAAATATAAGGAACATTGACGATGAAAACAATAATCCCTTTGAAGGATTGGCAGCCAAAACAAAAGCTGAATTGAAAGAGAAAAACGCAACTCCTTTCAAGTTATTTTTACGAAGAATTGCCAGTATTTTTATTCCATTAATTCCTGCAATTGTTGCTTCTGGTCTTATTGCTGGAATAACAAATGTAATTGTCCGTTCAGGTGCAGATCCTGAATCAATCCTTATTCAGATACTAAACTTTATCGGATGGGGATTATTTAATTACCTCGGTGTCTTTGTGGGAATTAATACTGCAAAAGAATTTGGAGGATCTCCTGCTCTTGGCGGTGCGGCAGGTATTTTAATCATTAACCCTGGACTTGCCAACATTACATTATTCGGAGAAGAACTGGTGCCGGGAAGAGGCGGTTTAATTGGAGTCATGCTTGCAGCTGCATTTATCGCGTTTCTCGAAAAGCGGATCCGCAAATTTGTCCCTTCAGCTGTAGATATCATTGTCACGCCGACTCTAGCTTTACTCATTACCGGTATCGTAACACTGATCGTCCTGCAGCCTATCGGCGGCTTTATATCTGACTTGATTACAAAAGGGCTTTTAGGGCTTATTGATATGGGAGGAATAATTGCAGGGCTTATTCTCGCCGGAACATTCCTTCCTCTTGTTGTAACAGGTTTGCATCAGGGTCTAACTCCAGTTCATATGGAATTGATCAATACAATCGGAGATGACCCTCTACTCCCGATACTTGCCATGGGCGGAGCCGGCCAAGTTGGTGCCGCATTTGCAATTTACTTTAAAACGAAAAATGAACGTTTGAAAAAAGTAATTAAAGGGGGTCTTCCAGTTGGAATTCTTGGAATCGGCGAACCTTTAATTTTCGGTGTAACCCTGCCTCTCGGACGCCCATTCTTAACAGCTTGTCTCGGGGCAGCCGTCGGCGGGGCATTTCAGGCATTCTTTAAAATTGCCACCATCGCAATTGGAGTCTCGGGAATTCCGTTAGCTTTCCTTGTACACACGGATCAAATTATTCTTTATCTGTTAGGATTACTCGTTGCTTATTTCTTCGGATTTATTTTTACCTGGATATTTGGATTTAAAGAAGAAATGGCGAAAAATATCTAGCTGATAAACTTATTTTTTGAAGGAGGATACATAATTCCTCCTTCTTTCCGTATTGATTCATTTTCGTAAAATTCTGACTATAATGAGGTGATCATATGATCGGAATCTCCATTTATTTAAGTGAAGAACGGACAATACAGAACGTTCAATGGATTGAAAAAGCAGCATCTCTGGGATTGCGTTCTATTTTTACATCCCTTCATATTCCTGAGGATGATCCAAACACTTACCTATATCTTCTCAAAGATTTAGGAAGCTTGGCGAAAAAGTTTAACATGGAGCTTTTCGCAGACGTTTCCCCGAAATCTCTAGGCTATCTCGGTCTGGATTTTCAGTCGTTGGATGAATTGGTTCAATGGGGACTGACGGGAATCCGTGTTGATTATGGATTTACATCCGAGGAGATTGTTGAGCTTTCGAAAAAAATGAAAGTCGGTATTAATGCAAGCACCGTATCAGAGACGGAAATTGACATCTTGATAAACAAAGGGCTTATCGTTAAGAATGTCGAAGCGTGGCACAATTTTTACCCCCGTCCAGAAACTGGATTAGACACTAACTTTCTCATGAACAGAAACCGGTTTTTAAAATCGAAAGGTTTCACAACAGTAGCCTTTATCCCGGGAGATAAAGAGATGCGGGGACCTGTCTATGCCGGATTGCCGACCTTGGAAAAGCACAGGACCGCATCACCTGTTACTGCTGCAGCTGAATTATTCCATTCATACGATACAGACAAGGTTCTAATTGGCGATCTTTCTGTTACAAATGATACTCTAAATCGCTTATCAATTATCGGAAACGGTATGATTCCATTAAGAATGAAGCCTATTAATGACCGAATCGAGAAGCAATTATTTAACCAGATCCATACAAATCGAATGGATCCAGCCAGGGATGTAATTCGTTCAGTTGAATCCCGTTCCTATGCTCAAAAAGGTACTGTACTTATTGCACCATCAAATCAGATGGAGCGGAAGAGAGGAACGATTACCATTGATAATCAATTATATGGACGCTATGCAGGAGAACTGCAAATTACCATTCATGATTTGCCAAAAGATGATCGTGTAAATGTAATTGGACATGTTATCGAAGAGGATCTCCCCCTTCTATCATTCATAAAAGCCGGAGGAAAATTTCAATTTATGGTGAGGGATTGAATATGAATATTTCAAAATTAAACACGGAACAACGTAATCCGAAAACAATGGATATTGACTTGATGTCTACCGAAGAAATCATTTCTGTAATTAACCAGGAAGACACACTTGTTCCAAATGCCATCGCAAGAGAAATTCCAGTCATTGCGAAAGTCGTTGATCTGATTATTGATTCCTTTAAAAAAGGAGGACGGTTAATTTATGTTGGGGCCGGAACCTCAGGTAGAATTGGAATCCTTGATGCATCTGAGTGCCCTCCTACTTATGGAACGGATCCGAATATGGTCATCGCAATGATTGCCGGAGGGAAAAAAGCAATAACCGAAGCCATCGAAGGAGCGGAAGATGATTTGGAGCAAGGTAGTAATGACTTAAGGAATTTACATTTAACTCAAAAAGATGTAGTTGTTGGAATTGCTGCAAGCGGCCGCACCCCATATACAATAGGAGCATTGCAATATGCAAATGAAGTAGGAGCCTTAACTGTTTCTGTTGTTTGTACAAGGGACTCAAAAATGGAAAAAATCTCAAAATATACGATTGCCCCGATTGTTGGTCCTGAAGTCATAACAGGCTCTACAAGAATGAAAGCCGGAACAGCACAAAAACTTGTTCTTAATATGCTTTCAACAGCTTCTATGATTAAGATGGGAAAAGTATACAGTAATTTAATGGTTGATGTCCAAATGAAGAATGAAAAGTTGTTTAAAAGGGCTGAAAATATTGTTAAAATGGCTACCGGTGCGGATTCAGAGGAAGTTAAAAAGGCTCTAGCTGAACAAAACTACAATACAAAAGCAGCTATTTTACAAATTGTAACTGGCTTAAAAGGAAACGATGTCATAAACCTATTAGAAAAGCATTCCGGTTATTTGCGGAATGCAATTGAGGGATTTTATTCTTTAAAATAAATTCATTACTAACCATCTATAGATCTGCAAAAGAATGGAGATGAAGTCTATGAACCGACTTCTTTTAAAAAACGGAAAAGTGGCACTAGAAAAAGAGATCATAAATAAAGGCTTTATCTATATAGAAGGTAACAAAATTATTGATATTGGTAATTTAGACAGCCTTCCCAGTCTGAGCAAAGATATACAGGTTATTGAATTGCCAGAAGAATACATTTCAGTTCCCGGTTTTATCGATCTTCATATTCACGGAGCGGGTGGAGCAGATACGATGGACGCAACGACAGAAGCATTATCAACGATGTCGGGCATTCTTCCGGCTGAAGGAACGACAAGCTTTTTAGCAACAACCATTACACAGGAAATAAAGAGCATTGAAGATGCCTTAAAAAACGTTGCAAATTACCGGAAACATCATAATGAAGCCGGAGAAGCTGAAATTCTCGGCATTCATCTTGAAGGGCCGTTTATCAATGAAAAACGGGCCGGAGCTCAGCCTGTCGAGCATATACTCGCGCCGGATATTGACCTTTTTAAACGATGGCAAGAGTTGGCTGAAAACGGGATAAAACTTGTAACGATGGCACCTGAACAAGAAAACGGCTTGGAGTTTGTCCGTTATCTGGATCAATCCGGAGTCGTTGCCTCAATCGGCCATTCGGATGCGACATACGAAGAAACAGTAAAGGCTGTGGATGCCGGCGCGAAACATGTCACCCATTTATTTAACGGAATGAGAGGACTGCATCATCGCGAGCCCGGAATCGCAGGAGCAGCTCTTCTACTGAAACAATTGATGGTCGAAATCATTGCAGACGGAATTCATGTCTGTCCTGAAATGATTCAACTTTCTTTGCAGACAAAAGGAACAGACCGAATGATTTTAATTACAGATTCTATGAGGGCGAAGTGTTTAAAAAATGGAACATATGACCTCGGAGGCCAGGATGTGACCGTAAAAGATGGGAAAGCACTGTTAGAAAACGGAACCCTCGCCGGAAGCATTTTAAAAATGAAAGATTCGATTCAAAATATGATACAATTCACAGGGATTTCACTTTTAGAAGCTATTCAGCTGGCAAGCGTAAACCCGGCGAAACAAATGGGTGTCTATGACCGTAAAGGAAGCTTGGCACCCGGAAAAGACGCTGATATCGTCATTCTTGATGAAAACAATGAAGTGTTTACGACTTTCTGCCGCGGAAAATTAGCATATAAAAAGGGAGGAGAGAACTGAGTAAAATGAATATTATAAAAGCTGAAAATTATGATGAAATGAGCCATATGGCTGCAAGAAAAATCATTGAAAAGGTAAGGATCAATCCAAAAATAACACTTGGACTTGCGACCGGGAGCACTCCTATAGGCGTTTATAAAAAATTAATTGAAGACCACAAAACGAACGGAACAACTTATAAACAAGTCACAACCGTCAATCTTGATGAATACAGCGGAATCGACCGAAACGATCCAAACAGCTATCATTATTTCATGTGTGAACAATTGTTCAACCATATTGATATCCCGCATGAACAGACTTACATTCCGGACGGGATGGCGAAAGATCTTCAACTCGAATGTTCACGATTTGAGAGCGTCGTTCAAAAACTTGGCGGTGTGGACGTTCAGCTTTTGGGAATCGGCCATAACGGTCACATCGGCTTCAATGAACCGGGGACTTCGTTTAAAAGCCGCACTCATGTCGTAGCACTAACTGAAAGTACACGAAAAGCAAATGCTCGATTTTTTCCTTCTATAGAAGACGTGCCTGCTCATGCGATCACAATGGGAATTGCAACGATCATGGAAAGCAAGGAAATTATTTTACTAGCATCAGGCACATCAAAAGCAGAAGCAATTGCAAGACTAGTAAATGGCGAAGTAAATGAAGATTTCCCGGCATCCTTACTAAAGCTTCATAACAATGTGACAATCATTGCGGACAAAGATGCATTGCAATTGGTTTAGCTTCACAACAAGGAGAGTTTTCAATGATTGATAAATCATCACCAATTCCGATATATTATCAGCTGGAAGAATTTATAAAAAAACAGATTGAAAATGGTGAACTGCAGCCGGATCAAGCAATTCCTTCAGAACGGGAATACGCGGAGCGCTATCAAATCAGCCGGATGACAGTCCGCCAGGCCATCAACAATCTTGTAAACGAAGGGTATTTGTACAGACAAAAAGGCCGTGGAACATTCGTTAGCAAACAAAAGGTGGAACAGCGGCTCCATGGTCTGACCAGTTTTACAGAAGATATGCTCGAACGTGGAATGAAACCAAGCAGCAAGTTATTATCCTTTGAAGTGATTCCGGCCGGCTTGGAAACAGCCAGCCATTTAAAGCTAAAGAAAAACGCTCCCGTATATGAAATCAAACGGGTCCGTCTTGCGGATGACGTTCCGATGGCCTTAGAAACTACTTATGTTCCGGCCAATCTAGTAAAAGGGCTTACGGAAGAAATTATCCATCAATCCCTTTACAGTTATATCGAAGAAAAATTAAACCTGGTGATCAGCGAGGCATTCCAGCAAATTGAAGCATCAATTGCCAAGGAGTCAGAGATAAAGCATTTGCAAATCGAAAAAGGATCGCCGATATTGTTAATATTACGAACCTCTTATCTTCATGACGGGACGCCATTCGAATTTGTAAAATCAGCATACCGGGCGGATCGGTATAAATTTGTGCATACTTTAAAAAGGCAAAGGTTTTAATATCAAAATCAAAATTTTCTCAATGATTAAGGGGCTGTCCAGAATGTCAAAATCCACTGAAAGAAACATCATAAGTATTGATATATCAGCGTTTCTAAAACATTAAAGGGGCGTCTATAAGCCGGAAAATCGACTTATTAGACACCCCCTTCTTACGATTAGTCAAGAGGTTTATCAATAGTTATTTGAGATAATGAATCTTTTTTTGGTGGAAGGGGTACCCCCTCCGCCAAAAAAAGATTTTCGCATACCAAATAGACCTAGCGATTTTTGCCTTTTTTCGCTAGGCCCATTATGTTATACTTTTCCTACACAATTACGAAGATACTGAAGCGATTTCGTAATTGTACGTTAAATTGTGTGTAATAAGGTGGAAGAGGCACTTCAATAACTTATTCACACATGCGATGGACGCAACTTTATGACTTTTGTTATAGGGTTGCGTTTTTAATTTGTCGTAGTATTCTACAAAATGATTGTGTCCAAAGCGTCGTTGGCGGATCATATTTTGAATCGTAAAATAAAGGATTTTGCGCAGATGACTGTTGCCACGCTTATTGATTTTATCTTTGTAAAACAATGTGCCTGATTGAAAACGCCTTATATCAATTCCTGCATGGGCATTGAGTTGCTTATGATTTTCGAAGCGTGTCATGTCGCCTATTTCTCCAATTAAACGAACGGCTGTATTTTTCCCTATACCAGGAATACTGATTAAGATTTGATATTCATTTCGTTCTTCTGAAAGAACAACCATCTGCTGAATCAGTTCCTCACGTTTTCTCAAAATAGCTAAAGTATGTAGAAGTCTTCACTTCACCTTATCGATTCCCTTTTCTTATACACGATCTCTAGGATCCAACATACTGAAACTGATTCTTATAAGGGCAGTGAAGTAGGCCAGTTTTTCACTACGAACTCAAGGTTCTGGGGCTGTCACGCCCTATTCTCCACTTCTACTATAAAAAAATAGTAGCACAGACCACGGCCATGGTCTGTGCTACTAATCTTAGTATGTTTCGTTTTAATTTCCCGCTTACCAATTCATGCGTAAAGTAATCCCCACCTGTATTCAGATGGGGATTTCATGTATGCTTTATTTAGATTTTTTAGGAACACGGCATTCCTGCGGAAGCGTCGGTGACCATGGCAGGAATTCAGCTAATTTTGTTTTATCTGTCGTATCTATATTGGTAAGCTCTTGAAACAGGTAGCAAGGTAGTTGAATGAATCCAACTCGCTCCAATTTTCCTTGGCTGTCTCCACAACACTATATAGATGATCGTACTGGACCTTGCTCCTTTTGACGTATTACTGAAGAGCCAGTTTTTGCGACCGATCACAAAAGGTTTAATTGACCGTTCCCCGCGATTATTATCGATCTCCAAATGGCCGTCCTCTAAAAATGTCTCCAACCGCTCCCATTGGGTACGACAATACTTGATCGCTTTGCCAAGTGCGCTTTTTGGCAGTACGCGCGGCATTTGCTCTTTAAGCCATGACAAAAAAGCCTCAAGCACGAGTTTGCTGTGCTCCAGCCGTGCTTGATAGCGCTCCTCTGGACTTGCATCTTTTAAGCTTGCGCTCAATTTCAAAAAGTTTATTGCAATAGGCCAGACCTTCCTTTGCTTTGACGGTGGAAGTGCTCGCCGATTCAGGCAGTACCTGCAGGGCTTCTGTGAATTTGCGGCGGGCATGGGCCCAGCACCCGACCAATTTCACATCGGGGAGGACGTTATAACCCGCATACCCGTCCACATGCAAATATCCCCGGAAGCCGTCAAAAAAAATGCGTGGGTGCTTGCCTGAACGGGTTTGCTGGTAATCGTATAAGACGATAGGTGTATCCCCGCGACCGGTACGATAAAGCTATATGTAGGAAGTCGACGTTGCTGGCCGATCCGGTTCAGACAGGACCTGCAAGGTTGTCTCATCCTCTGGAAAGGTGGGATATTTGATTGGAGAGAGATCATTATTAGAAAAAAGTTGGACAAAATGCCAAAAACAAAGGCATTTATTGAGGAAGTCGTTGAGTCTGCCCAAGATTTCCGCTTACGTAGGGTTAAGCAAATGCTAAATGAAATAAATGAGGTGGGAGAAGTAATCAAAGAGTGGAAAGTATTAAGGGAGTCTGGGGATTAAAAAACAATTTTATGGTGAGGTAAAGGATATAATCCAAAAATATAGGATCAATTAAATTTTTAATCTTGTTTTTCGCATCTTGTTCTATTTCATTTATGGAAGATCTTATTGCTAAGTCAGCATTTTCTTTTACTTCTGTTTTGGTTTGACCAAAAATCCAGTACAGGACTATTTAATTCTTCTAAGCAATAAAAGAGAAAACTAAAGATTAGATATTTCTTTCACTATTGAGAACAATGGATCAAGAATAAAAACAACAGAAAAGAGAATAGACGCTTTCCAGGGTACCTTCAAGAATTTTGTGTAATGTAAGTCTGATCAGAAGAATAATTGTATAAAAATTTACAATTTTGTGAAGGTCAAAGTATAACGTTTGACTGTACAGTTTGATTATAATATGATCTTATTAGAAGGGTAAAAAGGGGGTATAGATGGATGGGGTCGTCTATAAAATTGGTGAACTAGCAAGTATAGCAAATGTTTCTAAAAGAACAATCGATTATTATACAAAACTAGGCTTGCTTAAAGCAGAACGGTCCAAATCGAATTATCGATATTATGATTCATCTGCTCTTGAGGATTTAAAATTAATTGACCATTACAAAAAACTGAATTATTCATTAGACATGATAAAAGAGAGGCTAGAGTTGCATAGAAAAAAAACAGCAGCAGAGGAAGAACTTATTCTTAAACAAGCCAAAACAATTGCTGAACATATGAAATTATTGGAGGATGAAATTAAAGAAATTCATGATCTTTTAGGCAAATTGGATGATGAATGTAAGAAAAAGATTTCGAATCAATTGTCTCCACAGACGATGGCATTATTACAATCATTAATCATGTTTTTAGGATGATAAAGAGAGATCTATACAAGGGAATAGTGAAAAAAGCATAATTACTGTTGACATTTCGTTATTAGGAGGTGTAAGTCGTTCCTTTTTCTAGGGGAACGGCCGTAGTTTGGAAATATTTAATTTATTTATGGTTGCTGTATTAATTGGTTTCACAGCATTTTTCGTCGCTTCTGAATTCGCCATTGTAAAAGTCCGATCTTCAAGAATTGATCAGCTTATCTCGGAAGGAAATAAAAATGCTGTTGTAGCTAAAAAAATCATTTCCAATTTGGACGAATATTTATCAGCGTGCCAGCTTGGAATCACCATAACAGCATTAGGTTTAGGCTGGCTAGGAGAACCGACTGTTGAGCATCTTCTTCACCCCGTTTTTGAAAAAATGGATTTTTCCCCATATGTGTCTAATATACTGTCATTTGGAATTGCTTTCGCTGCGATTACATTTTTACATGTCGTGATTGGAGAATTGGCTCCGAAAACGGTAGCCATTCAAAAGGCAGAAGCTATTACATTATTAACAGCAAGACCCTTAGTTTTGTTTTATAAAATCATGTATCCATTTATTTGGGCATTAAACGGTTCTGCAAGGGGCATTATCCGTTTATTTGGCTTAAAACCAGCTTCCGAACATGAGCTTGCACACTCAGAGGAAGAACTGCGGCTTATTTTATCTGAAAGCTACAAAAGCGGCGAGATTAACCAAACGGAATACAAATATGTGAATAACATCTTCACTTTTGATGACCGGATCGCAAAAGAAATCATGGTTCCCCGAACAGAAATTGTTGCACTTGATAAAAATAAAACCATTAAAGAAAACTTGGAAATCGTCAAAAAAGAAAAATTTACAAGATATCCGGTAATTGACGGAGATAAAGATCATGTTATTGGCCTTATCAACATCAAAGAGGTATTTACAGAAATCTCCTCTTACGATAGCTTAAATACCGAAAAATCCATAGATGATTTTGTCCGTCCAATTATTCAAGTCATTGAATCCATTCCAATCCATGATCTGTTGCTGAAAATGCAAAAAGAACGAATACACATGGCGATTTTATATGATGAATATGGCGGTACATCCGGTTTGGTCACAGTTGAAGATATTCTTGAAGAAATTGTCGGTGAGATTCAAGATGAATTTGATGAAGATAAAAAACCCATCATCCAACAAATAAATCATGATCGAGCCTTAGTTGATGGCCGCATCTTAATTAGCGAGATAAATGATTGGTTAGGGTTGAAAATTGAAGAAACGGATGTAGATACACTTGGCGGATGGATGTTAACTGAGCGTTATGATATTAAACAAGGGGAAAGTATTGAATTTGGACCGTACACCTTTCACGTAGTGGAAATGGCCGGGAACCATATTAAAACGATTGAGATTACTAAAATTGATAAAGGCTCGCCAGTTCTAGTAGAAGATTAATCATAATAAGAATTGGCGACAAGATCCCCCGCTAGTAGAATACAAAAAAGTCTGCCAAAAGGTTTCGATATTTCAACCCACAGGGGAATACTGTAATCCCCAAAACGTGCTTATAGTTGCGGCGAAAATAAAAATCTGTCATCCGCCAAACTCATTTAAACGAAGCTCTCTAAATTGAGTTCACTCCTTCTAATGGTCGCATATCTCAAGCGAATCAGTATCATTAAAATTTAAAATAAGTGGAATGGGATGTCGTTCCTTAGAAAGAAAAATTTTTAAATAAATGGAGGGAGAATTTCAAAAATGCTTAAAAAATTTTTAGCGAAATTCGGCAAGGGAGCAGCGACAGTAGATTTACAATTCGAAAATCGTCCTTATCAGATTGGTGAAGTAGTACAAGGAGAAGTTGTCATTAAGGGAGGCGAAGTAGATCAACAGATCAACCAGTTGGCAGTTCAATTCATGATGACTGTTAGAGCAAAGAATGGCCAGTCTGTTTCACGGGAGGTTGAGAGGATTCCTTTAAACGGATCATTTGTAATTTCAAAAAAAGAAGAAAAACGCATCCCATTTAATTATCGAATTCCGCAAGCCTTGCCTTTATCTAGAGGCCCTGTATCTTATTATTTTGATACCCATCTTGATATTGAGGGAGGCGTAGATCGGACAGATATTGATTATATCACCATTGGAGCATCGAAAGAGATCCAATCCATTTTTCATGCTCTTTCCCGTTTAGGCTTCCGAGAAAAATCTACTTCAGGAAAGCTCGATCAATATGGCCAAGAATTTGAATTTTTTCCGACACAGTTATTCGCAGACAAAGTTCATGAATTAGAAATTCGTTTTGCTTATGTAGAAGAAGGAGTCAAAGTTTGGATGGAAGTGGAATGTCGATCTGGCTATGGAAAAATCGAAGCGAAACGAGAATTTGTTTTGACTAAAGAAATAGTAGAGAACGAAGACAAGCTGGTGTCCTCGTTCGAAAAATATATTGCAGAAGCAGTCCAGCAACCGGAATTGTATAAACAACCTTTTACCTATCCTACCTATCAGCCTCATCATAAAGGCAGTATGGCAAGCGGCATTGGAAGCATGGTTGGAGGATTGGCGATGGGTGTTTTAGGTGGTATGGTATTAAATGAACTAATGGATAACCTCGGTGTAGATGAAATGTTAGAAGATGCGGCAGAGGCCATAGGTTTGGACGAAGAGAATTTTGATTTAGCTGGCATGGATTTTGGTGATTTTTTTGATGAAAACTAATAAAAAAGCGTATTAACGGTCAGAAGAATGATTATTCTTTTAAAAAAAAACAATTTTATGTTTGATGGAAGAATCCATTTGATCAAGCTTTTTTCCAAATGGATTCTTTTTTATTTACGGTTCAATATTTGTTTGATATTTATAAACAAACTTAATTTTCATTAAGAACATAAATAACAACATTAACATGAATTTTATTAGTATCTAAACTTTTGTTTAAAAAACATATGTCATGGAGTAAAATGGAAATAACTCTAAAAGACTGTGTTTTATTTTAATGAGATAATCATAGCAAAGCATGAAATGCAAATAAAAATGATAAAAATTTAGGAAAGTTTTGAATAAACGTTATCAGTAAAACATCGAATGTTATACTCCCTTATAAAAATTACGAAACGATATGCTTCTTCTTCGAGGATACAATGGATTTTTACTAAGACATAGGTGCTGACGACAATTTATAGTTGAGCTCTATTGTTCAACTAGAACAAGGGGCATTAAACATTTTGTTTTTTAATTTTTAGCATTTTATCAATTAGCTAAGGGAAAATGACTACATAAAACTAAAAAGGAATGTTCATTTTGGATAATAAGAATAAAAAACTTAAAATTATTATTGTAAGCGCAATTTCAGCAACCATTCTTTGTTCAATCATTGTATTGGCTTCACTTTCTCCAATATCTAATTCAGGACCTAATGTCAATCAATTTGGAGACATCGGTATGTGGATGTCTATAGTTCTCATTCTTATATCTTATGCAATCCCTTTAATTATTTACAGTTTAGGGGTTGATGCATTTAAGTATGTAATGGCTGCACTCTGTGGCTTAGGTCTTCTAATAGGGATGGCTGTTATATTTACTACTATTTTATTTATATTTACTTCTACAACTAGTATGATATTATATGCTTTATTATGTCTTTCCGTTTTATATATTATGTCAAGTATAATTTGGATTTTTATTACCTTTTCAACTAGTAATAAAAGCAAAAACACAATTCTTCAATAGGCCTTATTATGCAAATGAGAAGTACAGGAACGGTCCGATAAATTCTAAAATGAAGCCAGTAGAGAAAAATAGTTGTTTTTCTCCGCTGGCTTTTGTAATTTTTCGATTCTTGTCTGAGTTGAAAATGCGGACCCATATTTTCAGGATGCTGTGAACTATTGCCACAATTCCAAACTCGCCCTCCTGCAAGGATCATCTGCAGATCACCCTTGATGTGTCTGAACATTTTTTTACTTCGACTTTGAGTCGAATGTAAAAAAATCACATCTTTCTTCCTGCGTTTTAGGAACTGCTATTTCTTTCATTTTTCTTTGAACCAACTGGTCAAGTAAGTTCCCGAGAAAGGTGCAATCGTGGAACGACTTGAATATTATGGACTTTTCAAGCAGGGGTCGGAATGTGCATTATACGACCAATGCGATCGAAAGAAATTCGGAAATAGTTGAAATCGATGGGCATTTGAGCAGTTTAGAAATCGTGGGGAAAAGTTGTATATTTGATGATATAAGACTTTCATGAAAAATGGGCAGAGCAAAAGTAGAGAGGAGTACCGAAGCAAAGGAAGTCTTTCAGCAAATGTTTGGTAAATGTTGCAATGAACCATTATTGCAAAAAGGCCATACAGGAGACTTAAAATTTAGCCGCATTGTGTGAAGAAAACAGCCCTCTATTCTAAATTTCCATCAGAGGTACTTTATTTATCTTGCATTATACAAAATTATTGACGTTACCGAGTCAGTATCATTACAATAAAAAGGTTAACTTTTCCATTTGTCCTGCCTGACATATTTATTTTTTAAAAACTGTTCCTTATAAACAAAAAATTATTTTCAAAATAAGTTAGGAGGCTATATAAATGGAAATATATTTGAAATACTTTTTAATGGGGTTAACGATTGCTTTACCGATAGGAACCATCACAATTGAAATGACTAAACAAGGGATTAAACATGGTTTTTTACATGGTTGGGCGGTGGGGTTAGGCGGGATGACAGTTGATTTTCTTTTAATTATTGCCATTTATTTAGGGTTGGCTCCCCTATTATCGGCCCCTTTAATACAAATTCCATTATGGCTGCTGGGCGCTGTTTTTTTATTTTATTTAGCCTATGATTCGATAAAAAATGCAAATCACGATATGACAATGATTGGCGAACCAACTTATAAATCGATTGGAAAAACATATCGAAATGGTATATTTGTTGCAATCTCGCCAAGTAATTTAATTTTTTGGATATCAATTTTTGGTGTAGTGTTGACAGATTCATTTTCTCAAGCGAATACAGCTGATTTTTTTATTACTGCATTAGGAATCTTATCAGGAATATTGGTACATGACATTATACTTCTTACTATCATTTCGGTTACACGAAAAGCAATGAATAAAAAAGCAATAATGACTGTTTCGATTATTGCCGGAATTTTGTTGTTTGGTTTCGGTTGTACTTTTCTCTATAAATTTCTCATAACATTACAAGCGAACTATCCGTTTTGGTAGGTGCAAATAAATAATGACATTAGTGTAACAGGTTCGAATTGGATCGAAATTGAAAAAACTGCATCTTCAATTTTAGTCCTTCCTTCTATCACGGAACGATATTTTTATTTGAAAAATACGCTTTCCTCGTGGTAATGAAACGGTGAATCATAAAGGAATTTCAGTTTCATTCGATAAAACATCATTAACACTTGAATCTAAAAAATCGGTGATACGGCAGTAGCTCTATTTCCCATTAGCTCAAGGAAGAGCAATAGAAACACAGGAGAATCTCCTGAAGCGATGAAAGGATCAAGTTGAACAATTGAGAAAGAGTCATAAGTGTTTAACTCTTTGAGTCTCATACATTGCTTCCGGCAAAACAAACTTTAATACGATTCGCCAAGTATTTTTGGAGAAGTGCATTTTCTCCCTTAAAAAACACGTATTGATTATTCGGCTTGTTGCGTTTTGCTTGTGCAACATTAAAAAAACACGTATTGGTTATTGACAAAACAAAAATCCAAGCTATATAATATCTAGTAATCAACTAGGAATACTATGTTTCGGTTGCGTAATTTTCGGAAATACATTCAGACGTTCCGCTCCCTTTGAAATGGAATATCTCATTCATGTCGAACAGCGAATTTACAAAGCTATCTGGATTTATTTGTTTATCAATTGGGCGATTCTTTAACCTTAGAGCATACCAGCAAAAGAAGCAAAATAATCACTGATTGGAAATCTGAGCATATCTTGCATGGATACATGATAAAGTCCAATAGCAAGCTGATGAAGTGATGACAATCATTAGTCCACCAGACCACTGGAGACTTCCTTTCATTTTTAAGGGAGTCTCCTTTTTTATTTTAAGCACCTCAAGACATATTTAATCGTCCATATTCAAGGAGGAATTATAAATGGAAATCTTTTGGTTTATTCCCACAAATGGCGACTTTCGTCAATTAAATTATCAAGAAGGTTCACGTCCTGCAACCTATAACTATTGCAGACAAATTGCACAGGCTGTCGATGATTTAGGCTATAGCGGCGTGTTAATTCCAACAGGAAAAACATGTGAAGAAGGCTTTATTGTCGCTTCAACGCTTGCACCCGTAACAAAAAATTTAAAGTATCTTGTAGCGGTGCGGCCAGGATTAATGTCACCGAGCTTTGCAGCACGCATGTCGGCGACATTGGATCGATTTTCTGACGGTCGGTTATTAATTAATGTGGTGGCTGGCGGAGATCCGGTCGAGCTTGCAGGAGAAGGTGTGTTTTTAGATCACGATGAACGATATGAGTTAACAGATGAATTTTTAACCATTTGGCGTCAATTATTTACAGAAGAAGAAGTTGATTTAGAAGGAGACTATTTACAAATTCGAGGTGGGCAATTGCCATACCCGACAGTTCAAAAACCATATCCGCCGCTATATTTTGGAGGATCTTCACCTGCTGCGATGAAGGTGGCGGCAAAGCATATCGATGTCTATTTAACATGGGGAGAACCACCGGCACAAGTGGAGAAAAAAATCAATAAAATGCGGGCATACGCTGCTGCCCAAGGAAGAACAGTAAAATTCGGCATCCGGCTGCACGTCATTGTCCGTCCAACAGAAGAGGAAGCATGGGAAGCTGCCAATAAGCTCATTGAACATGTGGATGAGGAAACTATTGCGCAGGCGTTGAAAGTATTTAAGCGGATGGATTCTGAAGGCCAGCGCTTAATGACGAGTTTGCATGAAGGTGATTGTACAAGATTAGAAGTGAGTCCAAATCTTTGGGCCGGTGTTGGATTGGTACGGACCGGTGCAGGCACGGCGCTAGTAGGAGATCCTGATACGGTTGCTGCCCGTATGAAAGAATACGCTGATTTAGGCATTGAGACCTTTATTCTTTCAGGCTATCCGCATTTAGAAGAAGCCTATAGAACAGCGGAATTATTATTCCCGAAACTTCCAATTGATAAAAAGGATACTTCTCATCAGAAGACATTCCTTAGCCCATTCGGAGGAGATATCAAATCGGCTGTTGCGAAATAACAGGTTTGTATTTGATAATTTAAAATTGAGCCACTTTTGAAGGGTTCGATCACATAAAAAATGAGCCACCTGATTTCCAATTTTCATTACCTCCCTTATGATTGAAAGTGCCTAAACTTTTCATCAGAGGGAGAGAAAAAGGATGATCAAGATGGCTCAATTTCATCATATCAAATTCTTGCATGAGGTAGAAGGGCTATCCCAACGACAAATTGCTCAAAAATTAGGGATTTCAAGAAATACCGTAAGCAAATATCTAAAACAGAATGAGGCTCCAACCACCATTCATCGGCAGAAAAACTATCATGGAAAGGAGTATTCCGATGAAACGAAGCGAGTCTTGCCCATTATTGATCAATGGCTCGAAGACGATCTAAAACGTTGGGGAAAACAACGTCATACCGCTGCCAGAATTTATCGAAGATTGGTCGATGAGTACGATTTCAAAGGATCTGAGTCCAACATCCGTAAGGTTGTAGCCAAACGTAAGAAGAAGCTACAGGAAGTCTTTATTCCCCTTGACTTTCAACTCGGCCACCAATTCCAATTCGACTGGGGAGAGGCGGATATTATTCTACAGGGTCGAACACAACGAATTTACCTCTTTTGTATGCAACTTTCGGCAAGTCGAATGCGATTTGTACGAGCATACCTGCATGAGAAACAGGAGGCTTTCTTAGATGGCTTTGTCCATGCGTTTGAATTCTTTGGAGGAGTACCTACCGAAGGGGTATTTGATAATTTAAAAACAGCCGTAGTAAAAATACTCCAAGGGAGAGATCGTCTCGAACAGGATGCTTTTCTAGCCTTACAATCCCACTATTTGTTTAAGGCAGAGTTTTGTAATATTCGTTCCGGGAATGAAAAAGGACGAGTGGAAGGGACGGTCGGATACGTAAGAAGAAACGTCTTCGTTCCGCTTCCGGACGTACAATCGCTGGAGGAATTAAACGCTTATCTATTGGACTGGTGTTTGAGAGAGGCGGAAGAAAAAACCGTTCCGTTCACTAAAGAAACGGTTGCGCAAATGTGGGCGAAAGAAAAGGAGTATCTACACCCACTCCCTGAAAAGAAGTTTGAAGCTTGCCGATTAGTCTCTTGTCAGGTGAATAAGACCTCTTTAATTACAGTGGAGACCAATCAGTATTCTGTCCCTTGTAGTTATGTAGGTCAAGCTGTATGGGCAAAAATATTTGTCGATCATGTGATCGTTGTGGCTCAAAATCAAGTGATCGCTGAACATCCTCGTTCTTACGAACGGAACCAGATGATCACCAATCTAGATCATTATCTGGAGGCATTATTAAAAAAACCGCGAGCGATTCGGGATGCCCATGCATTTCAATCATCTGACCTTCCGGATGTATTTAGGCGTTTTCACCGAAAAATGAGGGAACAAGAAGGAGCCGCGGGCGACCGTAAATTTATCCGACTCCTTCTCCTTCATCGAGAGATCGGGATGGAAAAATTGACACAAGCATTACGAGAAGCTGAACAAGCGCAGGTCTATCGGTATGAAGTCGTCCATGAAATCATTCAAAGACTGACGAATAACTACTTGCAGGTCCAAGATCTATCTAAGGAGAAAACGCCTGTAAATCTACTAGACTATAAAATTCAAAAGGCAAACGTAGCTCAATACGGACAATTAACGGGAGGTCAGATGAAATGACAACAGAAATCCTTTTAGACCATATCACGAAGCAATTGAGAATGCCTACAATTGCGAAACAATATCGCTCTCTCGCAAGAGAGGCAGAAGAAAGAAATCTACGGTATGAAGAATACTTATTGGCACTATTAGAAGCAGAAGTGCAGGCAAGAGAGGAAAATCAAAGACAGCGAAGGCTCAAACAAGCTGCCTTTCCCATCCACAAAACTTTAGACACCTATGATTTTACTTTCATGCCGAGCTTAAATCGAAATCGATTTCTCACACTCGCAAAAGGTGAGTTTGTAGAGAGAAAAGAGAATATTATTTTTCTAGGGAATAGTGGCACAGGGAAAACCCATTTGGCCATTGGGCTTGGAATCGCCATGATCCAAAATGGCTACAAAACCAAATTCATTACTGCTTCCGAGTTAGTGGAAGAGTTGCTTATTGCTAAAGAAGAGCACAAACTTGGTGCGTTTGAGAAGAAGTGGCTCAAATATGATGTGATCATCGTAGATGAACTGGGATATATCCCCTTTTCCAAAACAGGAGCAGAGCTATTATTTCAGTTCTTTTCCAATCGCTATGAACGTGCAAGTGTCATCATTACAACAAATCTTGAATTTGTAGAATGGACGAACATTTTTGGGGATGAAAAGATGACAGCAGCGTTGCTTGATCGGCTCACTCACCGTTCGCACATTCTTCTTCTAAACGGAGAATCTTATCGATTCCGTCAAAGTATGAAACAGAGGGAAAATGGGGAGTGGTAGCCAGGTGCGCGAAGCGTTTGGATGAGTTGCCCCTAGGGGCAACTCATCCAAACACCCACCTTCTCCCATTTATGGGAACTCTGATTCTAAAAGTGGCTCACTTTTGAAGTGATCGCTCTGGCTCAATTTATTATTGACAAAAACAAGGTTCATTAAACAATTTGAGGTGACAACAAGAGGATTGTGAAAATGCTTGATTTTAATTGGTGATAACCATCATGTCTCTTATAGGATGATGCAGAAAGATTTTCATCTGTCACATAGAGGACAGCGGCTCTTTTTGGTTAAAACCAAAGTAAATAAATATGTTTAATTTGAAATAAGACAGTATGAAAGCGGGCAGCTCATCAGCAAGGAAAGGTTTGGCTTTACAGAAAACAGCAGCTCCAAAGTGGATCAATTAGTGAAAATTACGGGATTTAGTATGAGTTGACCAGACGACTGGAGACTTCCTTCATTTTATGGAAGTCTCTTTTCATTTTTTATGGGAATTTCAGTTTAAAAAAGTAAAAACGATTTTAAATGATGAAAAGGGGATGGATAAAATGGCATTCAATCATTCTGAAAAATTAATCAATCAAATATATGATGTAAGTTTTAAAGCAGATGTTCTTGTTATAGGCGGAGGGCCTGCCGGCGCTTGGGCTGCATTATCAGCCAAAAAGAACGGGGCAACGGTTATCTTGGTGGATAAAGGTTATTGCGGCACTAGCGGGGCGACGGCTCCTTCAGGCAATGGAGTATGGTATATACCGCCTGATAAAGAGAAAAGAGAAGAAGCGATGAGAAGCCGTGAAGCCTTAGGAGGGTTTCTTTCTGAACGGAAATGGATGAAAAGGGTACTACAACAAACATATGAAAGTGTCAATCAGCTTGCTGAGTGGGGATATCCTTTTCCAGTAGATGAAAATGGCGTAGTACATAAGAGAAGCCTTCAAGGACCTGAATATATGAGATTGATGAGAAGAAAATTGGTGAAATCGAAGGTAAAAATTTTAGATCACAGCCCTGCGCTGGAGCTTTTGTATGACAGCAATGGAGTAGCCGGAGCTGCGGGCGTCAATACACAAACTGGAGAAACCTGGTCTGTTCAAGCCAGTTCTATCGTTATCGCATCAGGCGGATGCGCCTTTTTAAGCAAGGCGTTAGGATGCAATGTATTAACTGGTGATGGGTACTTATTGGCCTCAGAAGCTGGTGCTGAGTTTTCAGGCATGGAATTTTCCAATGCATATGCCATTACTCCAAAATTTTCTTCCATTACAAAAACGGCTTTTTATCAATGGGCTTCTTTCACTTATGAAGATGGAACCATTATTGAAGGGGCGGGTTCACATAAAGGGCGTTCGATCATTGCCAAAACATTGCAGCAAGGAAAAAAAGTGTTTGCACAGCTGGATAAGGCGAAGGATAACCGTGAGCTACAAAAGTGGATGAGAATTGCCCAACCGAATTTCTTCCTTCAATTCGATCGAATGGGCATTAATCCTTTTGAGGATCGCTTTGAAGTGACATTACGGTTAGAAGGGACAGTAAGGGGCACCGGCGGCATCCGGATTATTGATGAAACTTGTGCAACATCAGTTCCCGGATTATTTGCCGCAGGTGATGCTGCGACTAGAGAGTTGATTTGCGGCGGATTTACAGGAGGGGGAAGCTACAATGCGGCATGGGCCATTTCCTCTGGCTATTGGTCCGGGGAAGCAGCAGCGAAGTATGCCCTTTCCTTTAATCGAAATAATCTGGATAGAACCTTGTCAAGAAAACATGTCATTGGAATAAACGAACAGCGCACAAGTCATAATGGCCTTGATGCAAATGAGGTGATTCGGCATGTTCAAGCGGAAGTGATGCCTTTTGATATTAATTTGTTTAGAACAGAAGAAAAGTTATCCGCCTCCTTGCAGCGGCTTCATTCAATATGGCATGAAGCAAAAACAAGTCTGAAGGAAAATAAAGGAAACATCGTAAGGGTTCGGGAAGCAGCCGCAATGTTAGCCACCTCCCGTTGGATGTACACAGCAGCACTAGAGCGAAAAGAAACTCGAGGCATGCATAAACGGCTTGATTTTCCTAAAATTGATGAAAACCAGCAGCATCGTCTGATCACGAGCGGTTTAGACGAAATAAAAGTGACTGCTGATACTCATAATTTCCAGACTGTATAAGGAGGAAGAAAATTGATACAGGTTCTGCTTGAGGAACGATGTGTAAAATGCAATCTTTGTGTCAATATTTGCCCCACTAACGTGTTTGAAAAAAGAAAGGGAGAGGTACCCGTTATATCAAGGCAGGATGATTGCCAAACGTGTTATATGTGTGAATTGTATTGCCCTGTTGATGCACTTTATGTAGCTCCAAACGCTGATGAGGCCGTAGAAATTTCTGAGCAGGAATTATTAACAACAGGTTTAGTAGGAAGTTATCGAACAAACATGGGATGGCAGAAGGGACAAAAACCGGTCGCTGCCCAAGACCCAGCTTATAAATTTTATTTGCCTAGCGGAGTGTGACTAGAATGGGAAAATCATCAAAGAAAAAATCCTTCATATTCTTTATAGCAATTTTTGCACTTTTAACAGCGTGCAGTTCCAATAATACTTCTACAAACAAAAATGCGGAAACGGAGAATCATTCTAATGCAGGGGTTGAGGAGAAAGGAAAAACATTAAGGCTCGGATATATTAACTCAACCGGAAACAAAGACAAGGACAAACCTGCCGTTTCAGGAGCTGAAGGGTGGGCGCTTAATAAAGGATTTTTGCAGGAAGAATTAAAGAAAATTGGAATTACAAATATTGAATATTTTTCTTTTCCTAACGGCCCTAACCTAAACGAAGCAATGGCTTCAGGAGAAATTGATGTAGGAATTTTAGGTGATACACCTGCTTTATTGGCGAGAAGCTCAGGACAAAAAACAAGATTAATAGGATTTGCTAATATTTTTCAAGATATTTGGTTAGTTACTAATAAGAAAAATGGAGTATCTTCCTTGGAGGAATTAAAAGGAAAAACAGTTGCAACATCAAATGGATCTTATATGTTTCGCTATTTAACAGGTCTATTGGAAGAAAATAATCTGCTTGAAGATGTAAAAATTGTTCATTTACTTCCGCCAGAAGCAGCTGCTGCTTTGGAGCGCGGCGATATTCAAGCATATGCATTTCCAACATATATGGGTCCAAAACATGTAAAACTTGGTTTTCCTTTGCTTCACCAAGCAAGTAAAACGACACCGCATTTAACCGGAACATCTGTCACCATTGCGTCAGAAAAATTTTTAGAACAGAATCCGGAGTTTTTATCAGTATGGACAGATACCCGTGAAAGGGCAGTAAAAGATTTAAAAGAACATCAAGAAGAATTTTATCAATATGTGGCTGAAGTGACCAAACAGGACTTAGATGTTGTGAAGGAAAGCCTCCCTCTTAACAATATTCGAGAAGAGAACTTCCCGAAAGAGGGGTTGGAATTATTGGAAGGAACGAAAAAGTTTTTAGTAAAACAAGGATTGATTAAAAATGATTTTGCCATAAAAGATTGGATGCTAAAAGATCAGTAGCTTTTGTAGAAGGCTTTGTCTTAAAAGCCTTCTATCCTGTTTATGCAACTGAGGTGGTTAGATATGAAAAAAACGTATGATCATTATATTTTGCCGGTTGTTTTGCCGCTCCTGCTTGTTTTTCTTTGGATTTATTTGACGGAACGTGAATTGATTGCCCCATACCTAATTCCAGCTCCGAAAACGGTTATCCACACAATCGTTCAATTTATAGAGGATGGAACCCTTTTGCAGGATTCATGGGCAAGTGTCAAAAGAATGCTGCAAGGCTTTTCCTTAGCGGTTTTCTTTGGTCTGCTATTCGGGGTATTAATGGGTTTATTTGCTAGAGTCGATCAATTTTTTGCTGGAATTCTGAATGCGATCAGAGTAATTCCGCCATTAGCCTGGATCCCGATCATTATTCTTTGGTTTGGTATCGGTGAAACTTCTAAAGTCATTATTATTTTTAAAAGCGCCTTTTTCCCCATCCTGTTAAATACAATTCAAGGAATCGAAGGAGTGCCTAAAGGATTTCTGGAAGTGTCAAAACTGATGGGAGTAAGCAAAAGAAGAACGTTATTTAACGTGATTTTTCCTGCTGCATTGCCTTCTATATTTGTTGGGCTTAGATTGGGATTAGGAGCGGCTTGGATGGCTGTGGTCGCTGCGGAATTGATTGCTTCCGATTCAGGACTCGGTTACCGAATCACACAAGGCCGGGAGCTTTCCCAGCCCGATGCCATGATCATTGGAATGATCATGATTGGGATAATTGGAGTCGCAATGGATGCTGTTGTTAAGTTTATCCAGCAGCGCATCCTGTCTTGGCAAGCAGGCATTAAATCTTAGGAGGTTGCTTACATGCCAATAAAGGAAAACGTTCAGTTTCAGGTAGCGAAACCGAAAATAAAGATTACTAATTTGTCAAAATCATTTAATCAAGGAAAGAATACGTTAAACGTATTAGATGATATCAATTTAGAGGTTCAAGAAGGCGAATTTTTGACCATTGTTGGATCCAGCGGATGCGGAAAAAGTACGTTATTGCGAATAATTGCTGGTCTTGACAGCTCTTTTGAAGGAACGATTGCCATTGATAATCAAAATATAAAAGGTATAAGAGCCGACATAGGCATGGTTTTTCAGGATCATCGGCTGTTTCCTTGGATGACTGTTAAGCAAAATATAGCCTTTGGTCTTGAAAAAGTGCCTGCATCTGAACGTGAAAAACTAGTGAATGAATATATTGAATTAGTCGGATTAAAGGGATTCGAAAAAGCAAGGCCCGGAGAGCTTTCAGGCGGTATGTCTCAGCGGGTTGCATTGGCGCGTACATTAGTAAAAAAGCCCAGCATTATTTTGCTCGATGAACCTTTTGGGGCGCTGGATGCACTGACCCGGATTCAAATGCAATATGAAATTTTAAGAATACGAGAACAGGCCAATGTTACTATGATTTTAGTGACTCATGATATTGATGAAGCTGTGTTATTAGGTGACAGGGTGATTGTCATGTCCAAAAAACCAGGCCGCATCCAAAAGACGATTCCAGTTTATTTATCAAGACCGCGAGACAGAAATAGCCGTGATTTTGTAAAAATACGTGAAAAGATTTTAAATTTATTTTTTGACACAAATGTTTCGTTGAATAAATCACAAGAAAAAATTTCATTAGAGGGATAGGTTCCTTCTGCAAAAAGCTTATTGCTTTTGCATGAAAATAGAAATCCTCTATCGTCTTATGCAGATACAACGACATATTAAACTATAAAAATATAATAATCTTGACAACAAAAAGTTGGCATGTTAATTTATTCGCATATGAATAATTAGATTTCCGACCAGAACACTGGAGGCACTTGGTTTACATACTAAGTGCCTTTTTTACATATCTTAAAAGGTGAATATACAGTGTCTTCGTTCAAGTTGGATTGAAACATTCATTCCTAATCTATCTTTATTTATTATTATTTGTACAAAGACTATAAAAAGTTGATGCTGATGAAAAATCGGATCAATAAAAGCAATTATGATAGAAATACAAGAAAAAAATTTCATAAAAGTAACTTGACAGATAGGTTTAATTGGTTTTAAAATCTTATTAAAGATTTTGAAAATTTAAATAAGCTGACTGGAAAACCGGAGGCTCTCAATTCAAGTTGAAACTTATCTTGAAATGGGGTGCCTCCTTCTTTTACATCAAATTATTCTAAAATAGAATAAACATTGAAAAATAAATGATAGTTGACTGGACAACCAGAGACTCTTTTTCAAGTTTAATTTAGCTTGGAAATGGGTCTCTGTTTTGTTTAACAGCAACTTTTTAACACCAATAAAAAATGAGAGTTTGAGGTAAGTAACATGAAGAAAAAACGAATCTATTTAAATGCGTTTGATATGAATTGTGTGGCCCATCAATCACCAGGCTTATGGGTACATCCTGAAGATCAGTCGTATCGTTATAAGAATATAGATTATTGGGTTGAATTGGCTCAAACTTTGGAAAGAGGTCGGTTTGACGGCCTGTTTATTGCTGATGTAATCGGGATCTATGATGTGTACGGGGGAGATAAAACTACAACAGTACGTGAAGCGACACAGGTGCCCGTAAATGATCCGATGATGCTTGTCTCGGCGATGGCGAACGCAACGCAACACTTAGGCTTTGGAATTACATGCTCGACAACATTTGAACATCCTTACACGTTTGCACGCAGGATGTCCACATTGGATCATTTAACAAAAGGAAGGATTGCTTGGAACATTGTGACTTCGTACTTAGAAAGCGGGACAAGAAATATTGATATTGGAGATCGATTTATCCATTCGGAAAGATACAATGTTGCGGAAGAGTATATCGAAGTTTGTTATAAATTATGGGAAGGCAGCTGGGAAGATGATGCGGTCATAAAAGATAAAGAAAAAAGAATTTTTACAGATCCGACAAAGGTTCATGAAATTCACCATCACGGTAAATATTTTCATGTGCCTGGTATACATTTATGTGAACCGTCGCCGCAAAGAACTCCTGTCTTGTATCAGGCTGGAGGTTCAACTAGAGGCCGTCAGTTTGCTGCTAAACATGCAGAATGCACCTTTATTTCTGCTCCTGGAAAGGAAGCGATCACTTTATATGTCAAGGATTTAAGAGCTCAGGCAGCTTCATTGGGAAGAAACCCTCAAAGCATTAAAGTGTTTGCATTAATGACGGTAATTGTTGGCCGGACGGAGGAAGAGGCGCGGGCTAAATATGAGGATTTATCCCAATATATCAGTTATGAAGGAGCACTTTCCTTGCTGAGCGGCTGGTCGGGAGTGGATTTCTCTAAATATGAACCTGATCAAGAAATTGAATACATTGAGACAAATGCCGTTAGATCCATGCTTGAATCACTAACAAAGGCAAGCCCAAATAAGAAATGGACCGTTCGCGAGCTGGCAAATTTCGCAGGCATTGGCGGCATGGGACCAGTGATAGTTGGAACACCTGAACAAATTGTTGATACGTTTGAAGAATGGATTGATGAAACTGATATTGATGGATTTAACTTGGCTTATGCAATTACACCAGGAACATTTAAGGATATTGTGGATCTCGTAGTGCCTGAACTTCAGAAACGAGGTTTGTTGAAAAAAGATTATGAAGAAGGAACTCTTCGAGAGAAATTATTTGGAAAAGGAAATTCTCGTTTATCAGAAAATCATATAGGTGCAAAATATCGAAACCTCGGGTGCCTGTTGCAGAAAAAATAATTACACTGAGAAGTATAGATTTTACCGAGATTTTTACTCAAAAATTCGACTAAATATATATGAATAATTATATTTCAGGAAGGAGAAATGAATAAAATGCTTCATCAAGTCAAACTTCATTCAAGTAAGCTTGGAACAACGCATCTCTGCTGCTAGAAAAGATGCTGAAATGAAAGATATGCTGGTTAAGAAGCCCAGCGATTTTATGCAATGGAGATGCAAGCTCTGAGAAGAAGCTCGGAAAACGATCTTGGATAAAATTGAAAGCCAATTTAACGGCGCTTATAGGTACACAAAAGCAAGTGTCCGATCGAATTTTACATTATTTCGACGGAAGGGGGATTCCATTTCCCTTTCGTACGGGATAAGGAAAAAATGACGCAGCCTATTGAGGCGCAAGTTTGAAACCCTATTAAAAACTACTTTTGAATAAAAACTATGAGGAGGTGGAGAAATGGAAGAAAATTTAAAAATCCAGCTGAAACCAAAGAAAAAACTAACTGCTTTTGATGCCATAAGTTCTACGCTGGCGCAAATGGCTCCAGCAGCAGCAATATATTATGGATTCCCAGTTATATTTGCGGCTTCGGGAATTGGATCTCCGTTAACACTCTTACTTGCTACAGTAGCGATCACAATGGTTGGGCTCAGCTTAACAAATTTTTCAAAAATTCATCCTAGCAGCGGATCGCTCATCAAGTATATTAGTATGACTTTTGGTGATATTGTCGGCACTACAGCTTCACTTGTTTTTTTAATCGGTACTATCTTTTTAGCCGGCTCAGCTTTTATTGAGCTTGGGGGATGGACATCTGATTCACTAGCCTTATATAACATTCACATTCATTGGATCGTCCCTACTATTATTTTAGGTTTAATCGTTTGGGCCATTACAGTGGTGGGAATTTATAGTTCGACTAAAATTGCTGCGGTGGCATTATTCATTGAGGTTGCAGTCCTTGTTTTCGTTTCAGTGTTAGTTTTATTGCATCCGCCAGCGCCGTTATCTTTAAAGCCTTTTGCATTTTCTTCAATTCAGAATGGCATAGCAGGACTTAGCTTAGCCTTTCCGCTTGCGATCTATTTGTTTATTGGCTTTGAAAACTCAGCTGCTTTGGCAGAAGAAACGGATAATCCAAAACGAAATACTGCTCGTGCAGTTCTCGTAAGCATTGCGATCATGTCGGTCTTCTATATATTTGTCAATTATAGTATTATTCAAGGATTTTCGAATCATATTGACGATTTAGTTAAAAGTACTAATCCGTTTATTGATCTTTCTAATCAGTATTTAGGCAGCTTTTCTGTATTAGCTATTATTGCAGGATTCACTAGCATACTTGGAATGACCATCGCCTGCTTGAACGGCTTCTCCCGAATTGCGTTTAACTCAGCTCGAGAAGGATTAATTTATAGAAAATTATCAAGGGTTTCAAAATGGGGGACGCCTATCGGCACACTGACACTTCTTTTTATCTTAGGAATGTTGGCTGCGATTTTAATTGGTTTGCTTAGTAAAGGATGGGTAACTGCATTCGGTTATCTCAGTACAATTGGCACGATCCCGCTCTTGCTCATTTATTCTTTATTAAATCTTGCAGTTATATTTTATAAAAAAGAAAAATGGCCTTTTCATAAAAAATATTTGTTTCCATCATTAGGCTTGCTCAGTATTCTTATCCCTATTTGGGCGATGGTGCAGCCCGGTCAGCCGGAACCGGTAAGCTATTTTCCTTGGATTGTTCTTGCTTTATGTGTGGTCAGTTTCATTTACTCATGGTTTACTGTGAAAAAGAAGTCGCCAATTTCGGCAAACTTCAGACCGTTGTTAAAAAAAGAAGAATTATAGGAAAAAGGAGGACAGGGTTGGAAACGAAATCGTGAAAATGAAGTGCGGTTTGGCGGGGCAAACTGACTGCGGAATTCAAAGGCCGAAAACGAAATTGTGAAAGTGAAGTTGTTTGTAAAATTGGTTAGTTAGCAGTTAAAGGAAGGGATCACAGAACAATCAGTAATTTTAAAATTTAAAATCAACTGAGGGAGTGGATCAAAAATGGCAATGGTTCTTAATCGTAGCGCAGAGCAAAAGGAAATCGCAGACCAAAATAAAATTGAAGTTAAATCCATTTATTTTGAGTACGACGGCTTAGAAATCCTGCAAGATATTAATTTAACGATAAAAGAAGGAGAATTTATCGTCTTTATGGGACCGAGCGGCTCGGGAAAAAGTACACTTCTACGATTGCTAATCGGATTATCCCGGCCTAATAAAGGAGAAATTTTCGTCAATAATCAATTACTTACTGACTCTATACCAGATTGCTCTGTTGTTTTTCAGGACTACTCGCTATTTCCTTGGCTGACAGCGAAAGAAAATGTCATTCTGGCATTAAGGCAAAAGCTGAAAAAATCAAAAACAAAAAAGGAATTAGAACACTTGGCCCAAAGTTATTTGGAATTAGTTCAGCTTAGTCATGCTGTTGATAAATATCCAGGGGAAATGTCCGGCGGGATGCGCCAGCGTGCGGCGATTGCGAGAGCATTATCAATAGGGTCAGATTTGATGTTCATGGATGAACCATTCGGGGCACTTGACCCGTTGACAAGAATACATTTGCAAAATTTAATCCTTCAAGTGAATAGGGAACAGCAGAGAACCATTGTGTTTGTCACACATGATGCAGAAGAAGCGATTTTCTTAGCGGACCGCATTGTCATGTTTACCCCGGGGCCGCCAGGGAGAATTGCGGAAGTGATTGACGTTCCTTTTCCTAAGCCGAGAAATCGGAAACAGCTATATCAAAGCTTAGAATTTGTAAAATTCAGAGATTATGTTTTAGGTGTCATGAACCAAGGCATTTTCGACAAATTAGAGGAAAGTAAGGAAGCTCTTGTGGATGGTTCAGGAATTTAAACAAATAATGTCTTAAAATCTGTAAAAAAAATATACCGTATTCCTTACAAAGACACATGAATTTTTAGAGTATATAGTTGGAGTGTATTAGAGGAGGAAAAAAATGAAAAAGAGAAATTGGCTAATCGGGATTGGTTTATCAGCTATTTTAGTTTTATCCGCTTGCGGCGGTAAAGAAACTGCAAATGAAGCAGCATCAAAACAAAATGCATCGTCAAGTGAAAAAGCTGAAGAGAAGGATAACGAAAAAACATATGAGTTAAAAGTTGGTTATGGTTCAATATATGGTGCACCTCTTGCGGATATTGCCATCGATCAAGGATTTTTTGAAGAAGAGAATTTAAAAGTGGAAATGGTGCCATTTCAAAGTTCAGCAGACGGATTAAATGCATTGCAGGCAGGAAAAATTGATATCGGCTTAACTTTCGGTTCAACTGCTCCGCTGAATTTTATTGCCCAAGGTTCAAATTTTGAGCTGATTGGCGGTCATATGGAAGGTGGACATCCGATTGTTGTAAAAGAAGAACATAAGGACGAATATAAAACGTTACAAGATTTTAAAGGAAAAACAATAGGTTCTATACCTTTGCATACGAATGATGTTTACTTTAAATCGGAGCTTCAGAAAGCAGGCATTGATATCCATAAGGATGTAAAATTTGTAGAATTTAAAACGTTGTCTGCCATACTTGAGGCTGTAAAAACAGGGAAAATTGATGTCGGGGTATCGGGTACAGCTCATTTAACAAAAACATTGAAATTAGGTTTAGCTCCTATTCTATGGATTAATGATCTGGATAAAAATGCTGCTTGCTGCCGTGTGACGGTAAGAGGCGAGATTTCAGATGATCAAGCAATTGCTTATAAAAAATTTATGAAGGCCCTCATTAAAGCTGAACGTGTGAAATTGGAAAGCCCTGAAAAAAATCTAGAAGCTTCATTAGACAGATTTAAAAATTTACCTAAAGAGCAGATTAATGAAATTGTTAATGAGCCGCATTTAATTAACTCAGCTGATCCGAATAAAAAAGAAACTTTAGAAGTGTGGGAAAGAATGATAAAAATTGGATATGTGAAAGAAGAGGATGCAAAGAAAATCGATGTTAATTCTCATTTGAATCTGACTTTTTATGAACAGGCATTAGACGAACTAATTAAAGAAAATCCAAATGATGAATATTACAAAAAGGTATTAGAAAGATTTAAAAAACAAAATTTATAGGGGAGGAGAGATACTGTGAAAAAGTTTTTACATGTTTATATTTATTCAACTCTGATCGCCGTAGCCCTTCTTGGGCTATGGATTTACATTACAAATTTCACTGAATTGCTTGATCCAGTTATTTTTCCATCTCCTGAAATTGTTGTCATGGCGTTTGTGAAAGCCATTAAGGAATTGTTGCAAGGGTTTGTCAGTTCAATGGGGTTATTAGTTCCTGGTTTTGTGTTATCGCTCGTATTAGGGATTGGCGGCGGTTTATACTTTGGTTTGCATCATCGATTCCGTGCCATTTTAGAGCCGTTTTTCCAGACTTTCAGCCCGCTTCCGCCGACATTGTTTGTTCCGTATGCAATTGCATTGTTTCCATCTTTTAAATCGGCTTCGATTTTTATCTTATTCATTGCAACGTTTTGGCCTATTTTTCTCGGCACGATTCAAGGGGTGCTTTTAATAGACAAACCATACTGGGACAATGCAAAAACAATCGGATTGAAGGGAAAAGACTTGTTTTTGAAAATGATTCTTCCAGCAAGCTCGCCGTTAATTTTGAATGGAGTCGGGACATCTCTCGCATTCGCGTTTATTGTCTTAATAATGGTAGAGATGTTTGGTGCTGAATCAGGAATGGGTCGCTTTATACAGTATTACACCGATTTTACTCAATATGATTTAGTTCTGGCAGGAATTATTTTTAATAGTATTGTCATTCTGATTACCATGATCGTTTTTGAAAAAATCAAAAAGCGTCTGTTGTTCTGGACAAATTTAAAAAATGAAGCCAATTAAAAAAATATAATAATTGTAAGACTCTTCTTTTTCCCGGCAATGCGCTGATGAGAAAAGGAAGAGTCTTCGTTCCATAAAGGAGTAGTATGATGCGAATAATAGTTACGGTTCTTGTTCTGTTCATGCTATTGCTGGCTGGATGTTCCAATTCAGCTAATCAACAAAAAAATAGTGAAGAGCCACAATTAAAAGTGACATTAGAAAGTGATCCAAAACAGATTCAGCTGAATGAAAAAGTGACATTTACTTCAAAAGTGACATACGGGACTGAAAATGTGAGCAAAGAAGCCAAAGTTACGTTTGAAGTGATCGAAAATGGAGTATCTTTCGGCAGATTGCCTGTTGAGCCAAACGAAGATGGAATCTATCAATTAGATGTGAAATTTGTTGAGCCAGGTGAACATCAAGTGATTGCTCATGTCGATTATCAAGGCCTTCATGAAATGCCCATTCTCTCATTTCATTTAACGGAGTGAAAGGAGTCAGACTATTTAAATGAATAATAAAAGAAAACAGGTGGTGCTATTCATACGGGGGGTCATCGCTTCCATATTAGTTTTAGGAATTGGTTACGCAATTTATAGTAATTTTATTAAGGACAAAGGAGCAACTGCTTCAACTGGAACAACCCTTGCTCCTAATTTTATTTTAATTGATTTAAAAGGGAATGAAGTCAATTTAGAAGATTATCGAGGAAAAGGGGTTCTGCTTAACTTTTGGGCAACCTATTGTCCTCCTTGTGAAAAAGAAATGCCGTATTTGGAATCGGCTTATAAAGAATATAAAGATAAAGGAATTGAAATTCTGGCCGTTGATGTAGGTGAACCAAGAATATTAGTGGATCAATTCGTATCTAAAAAAGGATTGAGTTTTCCCGTTTTGTTGGATTGGAAAGGAGATACAGCCGATCTATACAAAGTTCAAACCCTTCCGATTACTTTTCTCATTAATGAAAAGGGAGAAATCGTGGATAAAATTACCGGCGAAATGACCGAAGAGGCTGTTCGTCAACATTTAGACAGTATCGTTCCGAAATGATGGAATTAAGTGTTGCAGGTATTGAATAATTTGTTCCAAGTGTCATCGCTTCCTCGGCTTTATTATGGCTAATAGCCTGTAAACCTAATAAATGTAATTGAACTATTCAAAAATTTGCAGTCCCCCTTAAAAAGTTTTAAATGCAGCTTGAAAGATCGTTTGAAAATATAGACTCCTTTTCGAAAGATACCAGATCAAAACGAAAAGAGAACCCCTATCAGAGATGGGGGCCTCTTAACGATTGATCAGGCGGTTAGAAAATTGTAAACCGCATTTTTAAAAGTAAGACATTCGATAGCGAACCGCTGTCCAAAACGATCAAGTCTCTTTCACTTCAGCTTCGTTTTGTCTTTTATTCAAGTTGGCAGCGTAATATGCAATGACTAAAATGGCAACCCAAAGCGGACCGACTATTAAGGCGATTCTTGTGTCTGGATAGTAGCCGAGCAGAATTGCGACAAATATGAGAAACGCCCCTGCAATGAAAGTGGATAACGGGTATAGCGGGGTTTTAAATTTGATATTTTTTTGTTGTTCAGGTGTAATCGATTTTCGGAATCGCCATTGTGCTAATAAAATAATAAACCAAGTCAATAAAGCGCCAAATGTTGAGATAGATGCAATCCAAGTAAATACTTTAGCCGGTACTAAATAGTTGAGCAGAACTCCGAATAATAAAACGGCTGATGTAACCATAACCCCTCTAAAAGGAACGCCTTTTTTGTTTAATGTGCCAAATGCCTTCGGAGCTTGTCCATTATGGGAAAGGTTGTATAACATACGTCCCGAACTGAAAATTCCTGTATTACAGGAGGAAAGGGCAGCGGTTAAAACGACAAAGTTGATAATGCCTGCTGCGGCCGGGATACCGATTTTGTCAAAGGTTAAAACGAAGGGGCTTCCACTTGTCCCGATTTCATTCCACGGATAAATGGACAAAATGACAAACAACGCACCCACATAAAAAATTAATATACGAAGTAAAGTAGAATTAATGGCTCTAGGCAGCGTTTTTTCCGGATCTTTTGCTTCACCGGCTGTTACGCCGATCATTTCGATTCCTAGAAAGGCAAACATAACCATTTGAAATGACATTAAGACACCTTCAAGACCGTTAGGAAGAAAGCCGCCGTGCTCCCACAAATTGCTGATTCCTGTAGGAACTCCGTTATTGCCGAATCCGAACAAAATCATGGCTAAGCCAATAATAATCATAAAGATAATCGCAATAATTTTGATTAGGGCAAACCAGAATTCCAACTCACCGTAAGCACTGACTTGAAGAAAGTTAAAGCTCATCATGATGATTAATGCTGCCAGAATCCAAATCCATCGCGGAACCTCCGGAAACCAAAATTCCATATAGATTCCAACGGCTGTCAGCTCGGTCATACAAGTAATGACCCATACAAACCAATAATTCCACCCTGTAATATATCCTGCCAGATTACCAAGATAATCATTGGCGTATTGGCTGAATGAACCGGCAACGGGATGATGGACAGCCATTTCTCCTAACGCTCTTAAAATGAAAAATAAAATGATTCCGCAGAAAAGGTAGGATAACATTATACCGGGACCTGCCAGCTTGATTGAGCTTGAAGATCCTAAAAACAGCCCGACTCCGATTGCAGAACCTAATGCAATCAGTGTAATATGTCTTTCTTTTAAACCTCTTTGCAGCTGATTTTCCATGATCGTTCCTCCTTAAGTTTATAAATGAAATCCCTTTCAATGTTCTGTTGCGAAGGTCATCTTATGTCAGATTTCATGATCGAAAAATTTAAGTTATTATTCCCCGCAACTCCTCTTGATAATCAAATTGTGACGCTTACATTTAGATTTGAATAAATTTTATCATACTATATTTCAATTTCTTTTTGTATAAAACGACAAATTTAGACGTTCAATTTGTTGAATGATACAAAGGAAAAATGTTCAAATCATTTTCCTTACTTCCGTTATTATGATCAAATAAACCTATAGATAAACTATTTAATTCAAGTTTTCCTGCCCTACTGGTTACAAACATGTAAGGCAAAATCGCGAATAAATACTCCGAGAAATCTGCCAATTCCTATTACAACCGGCTGGGAAATTGACAGATGTAATGAAGGCACGGTTTGTTTAAGAACAGAAAAATAACAAAGTTCAAGTATTACAAGCAAGGCACAGTTGAAAAAGTGTAAAAAATATGAGTGAAACCTTGCTTCAAAAATTAATGTAACAAGTCAAACTGAATTTATTTGTGAAAATGTGCACAAAAAACGAGACAAGCACCTCAATTTTTGATAATACAAAAATAGCGGCAAGTCTAGACTTCAACCGCTTGCCATCCATCGAGAAAAATGCCAAAGATTCATGGACAAGGTGTTATATAGAGTTACAAGCCATGTTTTTAAAATGTTTCGCTATTGGATGAGCATCACGATTTTGCTGTGACTATGAGAAAAGTGAAACAAAACCTTTTATTGTCTATTTATTGCTTCTTGACTTTCGTTTACTCTATTAGAGTGGCAGTATCCTGCCTCTTATTGCGATAAATAGTGCAGTAGCTAAAATGTAAAATAAACATGCTGCAATATTCAATATATTACCATAAATTTTGTTCATAGTGGTGATTATATTTGGAAAATAGGAAATTCGTGGCAGTTCCTTTCAAGATTAGAAAATGAAGCTGCATTTCACAAATACTGATTTAGGTAAAAATTAGTACAAAAGGAGAGGCAAAATTAAAGTTGTGTTGATCACACCGTAAAATATGAACAGCTGATCCAATTAATTAAAAATTCGAATTAAAAGATGTTAATACAATCTCTAAAAGGTTTTGCAAGGTTTGTAAATTTCATCCATCTAAAATTTTTTGCTTACTTGAATAGGCTGATAAGCTATAGATATTTAAGAGATGTTCCCTCTCCCGCATGATGTGGCCTTTTTACCGCTGTGAAGAAAAACAGAAACCCCATTGATTCTGAAACACGGTCCTCGACAGTTTTTCAAATAACAATTAGCACGAAAAAATTATTGGATCTGACAAAAAGAAAAAATACCGAAAAATTTGAAATCGAAAGAGGAAAGGAGTCACTTATCAAAAGAAAAGAAAGCAATTTTATGAATTCAATCATTCATGATTTTCTTGAAAAAACTTGTTGCTTCATTTTTATAGAGTTAAAAGTTCAACAAATTTGTTAAAAGCTAATGTTTTGGCAAGTGACTTACGAGTGATAAACACAGTATCTACGTTTACGTAGTCCTTATCAATGGGATATGTGTATAGACTTTTTGTTAATTTTGACATAGACTCGGGAATCAAAGAAATTCCAACTCCTGCACGAACACAATTTAAAATAGCTTGTGCGGCGTCTACCTCTATGACATTTTGAATCGTTATATGATAGTCGTTCATGATTCTGGTAAACACTTCTCGATAGTAACACCCTTCTTTAAATACAACTAAAGTGCATTCCTTGTTTTTAAGAGGATTGTCAGGAGTATTGGTGATAAGTACCAGTCTTTCTTTAAAAATAACGTTTTCGATAAGATCCGGATGATTAACAGGTCCAGCAACAAATGCACCCTCTATATCATGATGTAAGACCTTATCTATTAATTCTTTTGTGGTACCGGTTTGCAATTTAATTTTTACGTTAGGATAATTAGCTGAATATTGTTTTAATATGTGGGGAAGACGTACATAGGAGGTTGTTTCCATGGAGCCTATGTTTAATTCTCCATCGGGGATTGCCAGTTTATTCATTGCTTTTTCAGCTTCGCGACACAAATTTAAAATCAAATTAGCATAGTTAAGAAAGACTTTGCCGTTCGGTGTGAGAATAACCTCTTTTTTGGTTCTTATAAATAATGGAAAACCTAAACAGCTTTCTAATTTATTTAGTCTAGCCGTAACATTGGGCTGTACATATCCAAGCTCTTTTGCAGCCTTCGTAATCCCCTTATTTTTTGCTATTGCTGCAATGATTCTTAAATCTTGTAGCTCAAACATTATTTCTCCCCCATCACTCAAATTGATTCATAACAACAATTATCATTTTTTTCTATTTTACACCATCAAAATGGGGTCATAAACTATTTATAGAAGACAATTTGCGAAATATTAAAAAATAAATTTTCATCTTTATACAAGTCAATTTCAGATGAATGTAGAAGCAGCTTGAATGAACAACATGATTTCAGTCCAATAATGTGAATTTTAGGATGGAAGGATGGGAACAAGAGAAATAAAAGAGCCGGGCAACTGATGTTTCACTAAGTTTTGGGTGATCGTTTTTTTCTGCTGCTGACCAAATCGTATGAATGGCATTATTAATTGAATGCCAACAGCTATGATTATTGTATTGTTAACCTATAGATTTGACGGAAAGAGTTATATAAAAGGCAAGGAGGAACATGGCATGTGGAATCATACAAAAATAACAGACAAACTATCAATTAAAATTCCGATTATACAAGCGGGAATGGCGGGAGGGATCACGACTCCCGAGCTTGTTGCTGCTGTATCCAATGCAGGTGGTCTAGGGATGATAGGGGCGGGTTATATGACGCCGGAAAAATTAGAGTCGGATATTCAAAAAATAAAGGAATTGACTTCAAAACCATTTGGTGTCAATCTGTTTGTTCCTGAACATCCGGCAGTCATTCAAGAAGAAATTGAAAGAGCGAATCAACTGCTGGAACCTATCCGCCAAATGTTAGGGATCGAAAAAAAGAATGATGTTCCGCAAATCAACACCTCTGTTTTTGATGAACAAATTCAAATTGTTTTAAAATATGAAGTACCCGTTTGCAGCTTCACATTTGGCATTCCTCAGAGAGAAATTATTCATCAATTAAAGAATAATGGTATTGTCACAATTGGAACAGCCACAACAGTCAAAGAAGCCATATTGAATGAAGAGGCCGGGATGGATATGATTGTCGTTCAAGGCAGTGACGCTGGGGGACATAGGGGCAGTTTTGCAGGATCCTTTGATGATTCAATGATCGGAACAATGGCCCTTATTCCGCAAGTAGCGGATCATGTTTCAATTCCTATTATTGCAGCTGGCGGTATCATGGACGGCAGAGGAGTTTTAGCTTCTCTTGTATTGGGAGCGCAAGCGGTTCAAATGGGGACAGCCTTTCTTACTTGTATAGAAAGCGGAGCAAATGAACTCCATAAAGAAGCAATATTAAACGGTACCGAAGATCAGACGGTTATCACTTCGGCATTCAGCGGCAAGCCAGCAAGGGGATTAAAAAATGAATTTATCATCAAAATGAAAGAGCATGAAGATGCTTTGCCAGCTTATCCGATTCAAAATATGCTCACTCAAGATATCCGGTCAGAAGCCGCAAAGCAGAAAAATAAAGAGTGGATGTCGCTTTGGTGCGGGCAAAATCCTCGACTAAGCAAAAATTTGCATGCCGCCGAACTGATCGAAACAATCACCAATCAAATAGAAGAAATTATAAGTAACTTCCTATTAATAAAAGGATGACTATGAAACCGCGGCTTACTTTATGCGGCGGTATTATTGCATTGATTATTGTAATGGGGATCGGAAGATTTGCTTATACCCCTATCCTCCCCTTCATGAATATAACTAAATCGATGGCTGGATATTTGGCTGGAACTTTATTTGTTAGCTTTTTTAATTTGAGAAGATATGAATCAATTTATTTAATGATATTTTTAGTTTTGAACATTTTTACGACTCTGCTCATGGGAATGGTCAGTAAATAATATATTTTGGTACCTGTTCAGGTTTTTTTCAGGCCTTAGCAGCGGTGTAGTCTTTGTCTTAGTTTCTAGTATAGTGCTTCAAGTATTGAAAAAGCAAAATATGCAAATATTTAACGGTTTGTTTTATAGTGGTGTAGGGATTAGGATTTTCTTGTGTAGTATTCTAGTTCCTTTCTTCATTAGTATAAACGGGTGGAAACCATAAACAGCTGTTAAATATCCAATTAATTTGCTGCTGTTGTTCGTTGACATATATTGTACTTTTGAAACAGCTAACGTTTGAACTTCCAGGCATGCGTGTTTAAGTGTTGTTTTAAGCGCTATTCTACCCAAGAACTGGATTTCTTTTCCGAGGGCTATCATTTCGGGCTATTCTGAATAATAAGATTTTCCGCTGCCGCTTGTACCATATTTCTTCCAGATACAAAATAATTTTTGTTCAAAAGAGGCTGTTTGGAAAGGACCATAAAAAAATTCTTTTTCAATTCAGTCTCTTTTTTACGTTGATAGGATATTGCAGGGAAAAAAAGATAGGTCGGCTATACATCAGATCATCTTGACGTACGGCAAGTTTAATAGAATTTCATTTTTCTTATTTTTTTGTAAATTCGAAAAATTCGTTGAAAAATCTTCATAAGAGTGCTTTAATAATTGTAAACATATAACATATCAAATATGTGTAATAAGAGAAGTGTTGCAGTCGATTGAAAGAAAATGATTTAAAACGCTTGTTCTTTTGCGCATTTATAGAAACGGTGTTTCTTATTACAAAACATAGGAGGTGCTTGATTTGCTCCAAGGAGAGTTGTACACAGAATTAAAAGATGTTTTCCCCGAAAGTCAAATGGAAGTAAAGGAAAATGAAGGTCATCCACTTGGAAATGGCGGAAAAGTCGCAGTCTATCCAAAAACTGAAAACGAAATTTCACACATCTTGCAATATGCAAACAAAAATGGGAAAACCGTTTCCATTGTGGGCGGAGGAACAAAGCGGGGGTTTGGCGGTCTAATTGATTCGGCTGATATTTTGCTTTCCTTAGCAAATCTAAAAGGAATCGTCGAGCATATAGTGGGAGATATGACATTAACAGTGAAAGCAGGTACACCATTTCAAGAATTGCAGCAGTACTTAGAAGAACATAACCAAAAAATATCTCTAGATCCTGCTTGGCCGGATTATGCGACCATCGGCGGTATTATCGCCGCGAATGAAAGCGGTCCCAAACGTTTGGCATATGGATCCGCCAGAGATGCAGTCATCGGGCTTCGAGTTGTTTATCCAAATGGCAAGGTCATCCGAACAGGCGGAAAGGTCGTGAAAAATGTCGCCGGATATGATATGAACAAACTTTTTGTCGGTTCCATGGGCACTTTGGGGGTTTTGACGGAAATCACTTTAAAACTCCGTCCTTTGCCAAAATATGAAAGCAATGTTCTTTTATCATTTACAGAAGGAGATTTTACTGAAATGCGATCATTTGCCGCGGCGTTTTTAGATTCGCAGATGGAACCTGTCTCACTGGAGCTGATAAGTCCGTCTTTGGCTGAAAAGCTAACGGGTGAAAAATTTTATACATTGGCCATTAGTTTTGAAGATAATGAAAGTTCGGTTCATTACCAAGAATCTTTTCTAAAAAGCATTCAGCCTCCTAAAACGAAAATGACCATTCTTGCTCAAGAGAAAGCGCGCAAGTTTTGGCAATCTTTTTATACAATCAGCCCGAATGGCAGGGTGTCTAATCAGACAGGGGAGACTGAAGCAGTATTGAAAATCGGAGTTGTCAATTTAGATGTCCTAAAAGTTATTAGGGAAAGCCATTTATTACAGGATACGCACAATTTGCTTATCGAAGCCCACGGTGGATTAGGCCACGGATTGTGTCAAATCGTTTTAAGAGGCGGCAGCGAAAACGTCATTTCAGCAATTCAGCATTTAAGGAATTTTGTAAAGCAGCTCAATGGGTATGCAGTCATTAAACATTTGCCGTTTATGTTACGCCAGAAAATAGAGGTTTGGGGGGAAAATCCGCCATATTTCTTTCTTTTCAAAGGAATCAAAACAAAGATTGATCCGAACAACATTCTCAATCCGAAGCGATTTGTGGGAGGGATTTAAATATGGGATTAAATGAAAGTGATCTTATCAAAGAACCAGCCTGTCAAACCAACAGCTTCAGCAATTACCTTTGGAGTGATCCGCCTGATGAAAACAAATGGGCGGATTGTGTCCATTGCGGTATGTGTTTAGAATCGTGCCCAACTTATGAGATCACGGGTCAGGAACAGCATTCTCCCCGCGGACGCGTCCATTTGATTAAATCAGTCGCAGAAGGAAAGCTTGAAGTGAACGAACATTTTATGGATCCTGTCTTTGCTTGTCTTGATTGCCGCGCTTGTACTACCGCTTGTCCTGCGGACGTCGATGTAGGGGGATTGATAGAAGAAGCGCGCGGTCAAATCCGCCAAGCCATGCCGTTAAAAGGCTGGAAAAAGGCGGTCAGCCATCTGTTTTTGCATAGTTTGTTTCCGCACCACAATCGCTTGTACACGTTAGGAAATGTGTTGAAATTGTATCAAAAAAGCGGCATGCAAACGTTTGTCCGTAAAACAGGGCTGATCAATATCATGCCGCAGCATTTAGCCGAAATGGAAGCGATCATGCCGGAAGTGAAAAAGCCTGTGCGGAAAAAGTACAAACATGAAAAAGTCATTAAAGCAAAAGGAGAAACGAAAAGTACGGTTGCGTTTTTAACTGGCTGCGTAATGGATGTCATGTTCAGCGAAATTAATGAAGCAACAATTAATGTGTTAACTCGAAATGGAAATGACGTTATGATTCCGCAAAATCAAACTTGCTGCGGGGCTCTTCATGTTCATGCAGGCGACCGGGAAATGGGGAGAAAATTAGCGAAACAAAATATTGAAGCATTCCAACATGCTGAAAAAGTAATTGTAAATTCTGCCGGTTGCGGATGTATGTTAAAAGAATATCCGGAGCTGTTCCGTGAAGACCCCGTTTGGCGCCAAAAAGCTGAAACATTTTCAAAAAAGGTGGAAGACATTTCAAAATACCTTTATGACACTGGTTATAAAAGGCCCATCGCCGAAATCAAGGCTCGTGTTGTCTATCATGATGCATGCCATTTAGCTCATGGACAGGGCATTCGTGACGAACCTCGCAGCCTTCTTCTTGATATACCTGGGGTCGAAATGGTTGAAATGGCGAATGCCGACCGATGCTGCGGCAGTGCTGGCATTTACAATATAACAAATCCGGAGATGGCTAAAGAAGTGCTTGATAGCAAAATGAAGAATGTTCCAAAAGAAGCAGAAATGATTGTAATGGGAAACCCCGGCTGTATGCTGCAGATGGCGATGGGTGTTCAAAAAAACGGAAGAAATCAAAAAATTGTTCATACCGTACAGCTGCTGGATTGGGCGTACCAAAAAGAAGATCGGCTAAAGGAGGGAGAGGAATGTCTCTAAAAGGGATAAGAACAAATGACAAACATATAAAAAACCTTGCAAACATTGTTGAAGGAAACCGTTCCATCTTGTATAAAAAAGAAGATTTATTAGCTTATGATTGCGATGGCTTTACCATTCATCGTCGTTTGCCGAGGGCAGTCGTTTTCCCGAATAATACAGAAGAAGTCGCAAAGATTGTGAAATATTGCCACGAACATGATTTGCCGTTCCTTGCCCGCGGTGCCGGAACTGGTCTCAGCGGCGGGGCGATCCCGTTGAATGGGGAAGTAATCATTAGTCTTGTAAAAATGAAACGCCTTATAAGCGTTGATTTTGAAAACAGGCGTGCAGTAGTGGAACCTGGATTTGTCAACTTAAAACTGACGAACTCCATTTCGGACAAAGGATATTATTATGCGCCTGATCCATCAAGCCAATATTGCTGCACCATCGGCGGAAATGTCGGTGAAAATGCGGGCGGTGCACACTGTCTAAAATATGGTGTGACGACAAATCACATTTTAGGGCTTGAAGTGGTATTGCCAAATGGCGAAGTCATTGAAATAGGCAAGGATGGAATACCTGATGCACCGGGCTATGATTTATTAGGACTTTTAACAGGATCAGAAGGAACTTTAGGAATTGTGACGAAAATAACGGTTCGTATTTTAAAAAACCCGGAAGCAAAGCAAACGGTGCTCGCTTATTTTGACAACGTTGCGGATGGCAGTCAAGCCGTATCGGACATTATTTCTGCCGGAATTGTACCAGCAGCCCTTGAAATGATGGATCAAATAGCAATAGAAGCGGTTGAAGCGGCAGCGTTTCCTGTCGGCCATCCAAAAGACATTGAAGCGCTTTTGCTCATTGAAGTGGATGGAATATCCGCAGGTATAGACGAGCAAATCCATCAAATTTTAGAAGTTTGCAAGAGAAATCATGTTCGAGAAGTAAAAGTGGCACAAAGTGAAGAGGAAAGAGCTAGATGGTGGGCAAACCGCAAAACTGGATTTGGCGCAATGGGGGCGATCTCTCCTGATTATTTAGTTCAGGATGGTGTGATTCCCCGCAGCAAATTACCCGAAGTGTTAAACAGAATTCACGAAATTAGTCGAGAGTATGGTCTGCGCATCGCAAATATCTTTCATGCTGGTGATGGCAATCTGCACCCGCTTGTACTTTTTGATGCCAGAAAACCGGGCGAAACAGAAAAGGCTTTAAAAGCTGGCAGCGCCTGTTTGCAAGCATGTGCAGATGCCGGCGGATCGATTACAGGTGAACATGGAGTAGGGATCGAGAAAAGAGAAGAGATGCGCTTCATTTTTAGCGACGAAGAAATAGCGGCGCAAACGGATATTCGGGAAGTATTTAATCCGAAAAATTTATTAAATGCCGGGAAGCTCTTCCCAACTCCGGGACGTTGTTTGGAAGTGAAAAAAGAGGGGAAATCTGTTACAGCATCATAAAAAAGAATTTTAAGAAAATTATTGAAATGATTCCATCATCATGTTATCCTTTTTTAAACAATAACGAAACAGTGTTTCGTAATAACAAACAACAATTATAACATTTAAAGGAGGAATTGTGCCCATGAAAACAAACTATGTAAAAGTCGGCAATTTGCAAGTAGCTGAAAATTTGTATGATTTTATCAACAATGAAGCATTGCCGGGAAGCGGTGTGGAAAAAGATGAATTCTGGCTTCGGTTTGAGAACCTTGTTTATGAACTGACACCTATTAATAAAAATTTGCTTAAGCGTCGTGATGAAATCCAGCAAAAAATCAACGAATGGCACAAAGAACATCGCAACAAATTCAACTTTGAAGCCTATAAATCATTTTTGCAGGAAATCGGCTATTTAGAACAAGAAGTGGAAGACTTTAAGATTACAACAGAAAATGTCGATGACGAAATTGCTCTACAAGCCGGGCCGCAGTTAGTAGTGCCGATTAATAACGCACGGTACGCTCTTAACGCCGCCAATGCCCGATGGGGAAGCCTTTATGACGCTCTTTATGGAACGGATGTCATCAGCGAAGAAGATGGGGCTGAACGAAAAGGAGAGTATAATCCGATTCGCGGGGAAAAAGTCATTGCCTTTTCGAAAAACTTCCTTGATGAAGTAGTGCCGTTGCAAGAACATTTCCACCGAGACGCTGTTCAATACGCAGTTGAAGACGGGAATTTGCTTGTCACTTTAATGAATGGCAAGACAACCGCTCTTAAAGAAAGAGAAAAGTTTGTAGGCTACAGAGGAGAGTCGGATAAACCATCTGCCATTTTATTGAAGAACAACGGTCTTCATATTGAAATCCAGATCGATCGAAGCCATCCAATTGGAAAACATGACGATGCGGGAATTAAAGATATTCTATTGGAAGCGGCTGTTACAACGATTATGGATTGCGAAGATTCTGTGGCGGCAGTGGATGCGGAAGACAAAGTGCTTGTTTATCGCAATTGGCTTGGCCTCATAAAAGGAGATTTGACAGCTACTTTTACAAAAAACGATAAAACGATTACACGTACGCTTAATGCTGACAGAACATACACATCCAAAACAGGAGAAAAGTTCACTCTCCCAGGTCGTTCACTTATGCTCATTCGTAACGTTGGGCATTTGATGACAAATAGTGCAGTGCTCATTGGAGAGGGAGAAGAGATCCCAGAAGGAATATTGGATACGGTTGTAACAAGTTTGATTGCTAAACATTCCCTTTTAGGAAATGGCAAATTTGAAAACTCCAGGAAAGGTTCGATCTACATTGTAAAACCTAAAATGCACGGGTCTGAGGAAGTGGCGTTTGCCAACCTGCTATTTAACTGCGTCGAAGATTTGCTGGGATTAAAACGGAATACGCTGAAAATTGGTGTGATGGATGAGGAACGGCGCACAACTTTGAATTTGAAAGCTTGTATTCGGGAAGTAAAAGATCGTGTTGTATTTATTAACACAGGGTTTTTGGACCGAACTGGCGATGAAATCCATACATCAATGGAAGCAGGTCCGATGATTCGGAAAAATGATATGAAAACATCTCAATGGCTGCAAGCCTATGAACGCTCAAACGTCTATATCGGTTTACAAAGCGGCTTCCAAGGCCGTGCGCAAATTGGAAAAGGCATGTGGGCAATGCCGGACATGATGGCGGAAATGCTCAGGCAAAAGATTGGCCATCTAAAAGCAGGCGGCAATACTGCGTGGGTGCCATCACCAACAGCGGCTACATTGCATGCTCTCCATTATCACCAAGTAAATGTAACAGATGTCCAAAACAAATTGGCTGAAACGATTGAAGATCTCCGTGATGAAATTTTACAAATTCCGGTTGCAGAAAACCCGAATTGGACCCCTGAAGAAATACAAGAAGAGTTAGATAATAATGCACAAGGAATTTTAGGATATGTTGTTCGTTGGGTGGAGTTAGGAATCGGCTGTTCAAAAGTTCCGGATATTAATAATATTGCTTTGATGGAAGACCGGGCAACGTTGCGGATTTCAAGCCAGCATATCGCAAACTGGCTGCATCACGGCATTGTTACGAAAGAACAAGTTCTTGAAACACTTAAGCGGATGGCGAAAATAGTCGACAAGCAAAATGAAAATGAACCTGGCTACCGCCCGATGTCAAAAGATTATGACCGTTCCGTCGCATTTCAAGCTGCGTGTGACCTCGTATTTAAAGGTTATGATCAACCTAACGGCTACACAGAACCGATTTTGCATCGCCGCCGTCTTGAAGCAAAAGCAAAATATGCTGTAAAACAATAACTTCTCATCATGAAGGCATCCTACCAAAGGGTGCCTTCTATTTAAAAGCTACATCTTCCATGCACAAAAACCGATCAAAATCTTTAGTTGCGCGGCTTTGGTTATGAATGAAAAGTTTTATTATGAAGGAGTTGAATGTATGAAAAACCTTCGGGAAAAGGCGCTGGAAGTTCATAAAAATCCGTTATTTGTCCTGAAGAACAGATTGTTATTCCAGAGGGAATAGACAGGGTAAAGTTTGAATCTAAGCTGGCAATTGTCATCGGTAAACAAACGAAAATGGTGCCGGAATCAGAAGCATTGAATTATGTATTTGGGTACACGGTGGGCAACGACGTAACGGCGCCGCAGTTTTCCATGAAGATGGCCATTGGACAATCGGTAAATCGTTTGACACATTTCCTCCCCTTGGCCCTGTCATTGAAACAGAACTTGATACATTTCGCATTCATGTTGAAGCAAAGTTGAACGGTGTTAAAAAACAAGATAGTTCAACGGAATTAATGATTATTTCCATTCGGAAAATGATTTCCTATTTATCATCTGTCATGACACTTAAACCCGGTGATGTCCTTTTAATAGGAAGTCCGGTTGGAGCCGATTTAGTTTAAGCAGGAGATGTAATTGAATGTGAAATGAAAGGAATCGGCACATTAAAAAATACCGTTGTTGCTGCAAAAAAACGTGTTAACACGTTATGAAGGAAACAATCTTAGTATTCAAATGATAAAGTGAATAATGGAACAGAAAGAACTTGGCAGTTTTTGTTCTTCCTGTCATAATATAAGGGAATCAAGAAAATTTATATGGCGGAATTTGCACTCTAGCAAATTCCGCCAAGATTTTAGAAGGTGAACGGCTGTGGAAAGGGACAATATGGTCAAGTCTGTAAGCAGGGCGTTGGACATTATTCAACTTGTCAGCTTAAAAAAAGAAGGTTTAGGCGTCACAGAGATTGCCAATCAGATTGATATCAACAAAAGCTCCGTGTATCGAATCTTATCTACACTTGCCCGGTACGGCTATATTGAACAAGATTCCGAAACAGGACGATATAAACTGGGGTATAAATTTTTGGAAATCAGTTCGAAACTATTAGAATCGATTGATCTTCGCAAAGAAGCAAAACCTTTCCTGCAAAAATTAGAAAATGAGACGAACGAAGTCATCCATCTGGTTGTTTATGACCAAGGAGAAGTCGTTTATATTGAAAAATTGGAAGGAAATGAAACGCTGCGCATGCATTCAAAAGTCGGAAAGCGTGCCCCAATGCATTGCACCTCTGTAGGGAAGGCCATTCTCGCCAATTTGCCGTCAAGTGTCGTTTTAGACATCCTTGACAGAAAAGGGTTGCCGATGCATACGAAAAATACGATTACGAATAAGGATGCATTTTTGAAAGAGCTCATTCGAGTAAAACAACAAGGATATGCACTAGATTTAGAAGAAAACGAATATGGGATTCGTTGTATTGCCGCCCCAATTTTTGATCATTTGGGGAAGGTCATTGCTGCCGTGAGCGTATCAGGACCAACCATTCGAATGACAGATGAGAGGCTCAAACAACTTCAGCCGCGGATGATTGAAATAGGAAAGCAAATTTCTGCTCGGCTTGGTTTTGTTGAATATGCTTGAGTAATACCTTCGCCTTATTTGAATTGGATTTCGCTCCAACTTTTCAAATAGGGCAAGGGTTTGATTATTACATAACAAAGGAATTAGTTAATGATAAAAAATTCAGAAAATATTGATAATTAAAAAAATAAAAGATATAATGAGTGTACAATGATTTTCCATTCATGTGGGTGAATTACATTTTGAATAAGAGAGGGGAAAATCTCTTGTGAGTACTGGATTGTTGGCTTTTTTATCGCTTCTTCCAATTTTAATCGTCGGAATTTTCTTGGTTGGGTTTCGATGGTCAGCTAGCAAAGCGATGCCGATTTCATATGTTGTGGCCGTCATACTTGCGCTCTTTGTTTGGAAAGTATCAGCAGCCAATGTAATAGCTGCCTCCATAAATGGTTTGGTTGTAGCTGCTACACTATTGTACATCATTTTTGGCGCCATTTTGCTTTTAAATACTTTGCAAGAAAGTGGGGGAATTAAAACAATCCGGCAAGGGTTCACCGATATTTCTCCAGACCGGCGCATTCAAGTAATTATTGTCGCATGGTTATTTGGTTCGTTTATTGAAGGATCCGCAGGCTTTGGTACACCAGCTGCAGTTGCTGTTCCATTATTAGTAGGATTGGGATTCCCAGCGATGGCAGCCGTTGTGGCGGGCATGGTCATACAAAGCACACCCGTTTCATTCGGTGCTGTCGGCACACCGATTCTTGTCGGCGTACAATCAGGATTATCCGCTGATGCAACGATTACTGATAACTTGTTGTCGTTGGTCACTTTGATTGGAGCGAAAGTTGCTATTCTTCATATGATAACGGGCACTCTTGTTCCATTATTTGTTGTAGCCCTAATGACCAAATTTTTTGGAAAAAACAAGTCGTTTTCTGAAGGAATTAAAGTTTGGAAATTTGCCTTGTTTGCGGCTTTTACAATGACGATACCATATCTCATCGTTGCCAATGTCCTTGGCCCTGAATTTCCTTCCATGGTTGGCGGCTTGGTCGGATTAGCAATCGTTATTGCCGCTGCGAAAAAAGGTTTTTTAATGCCATCTCAAGAAGAAGTATGGGATTTTGAAGAAAAGTCTAAATGGGATCCGGATTGGATAGGAAAAATTGAGATTAAAGATATCGCACACAAGAACGGCAAGATGAGCATGATTCGCGCTTGGACTCCGTATATTTTAGTTGGCCTGTTTTTAGTGGCAACCAGGTTGAAATCGCTTCCGATCGGCGGATGGCTGCAAGCGTGGACGATTGAGATTCGGAATATGTTTGGAACAAATATTACGGCTAGCTTTCAACCGCTTTATTCACCAGGAACAATTTTTATTGTTGCGTCACTGATTACCTTTTTTATTCACGGTATGAATGGAAGCGCATACAAACGTGCTTGGATGCATTCAGGGAAAACGATGATCTCAGCTTCAACCGCGCTAATTTTTACCGTTCCAATGGTTCAAGTGTTTTTAAATTCAGGCGGCGGTGCTGCAGGTTATGATCAAATGCCAATTGAATTGGCGAACGGAGTAGCAGCGCTGGCGGGCAATTATTGGCCCTTTTTCTCCACATTTATTGGTGGACTGGGCGCTTTTATAGCTGGCAGCAACACGGTCAGTAATATGATGTTTTCTTTATTTCAATATAATGTAGGTTCCCAAATTGGTGTTGATCCCACTTGGATTGTTGCCCTTCAGGCGGTAGGTGGTGCGGCTGGGAATATGATTTGTGTACACAATGTCGTCGCTGCTTCGGCAGTAGTCGGGTTGGTAGGAAAAGAAGGAGAAGTTATTAGAAAAACATTGCTCCCATTTACGTATTATGCTTTAATGGCCGGTTCGATTGGATACTCGATTGCATGGTACTCCGAAAAGGGAATATTTAATCTCGGTTCCTTGATTGCAGTCTTGATCGCAGTTGCCGCCGTTTACATCATTGCAACAAATAAAAAACGGGCAACATGGCCCGCTCATAATAAGTCATCATTTGGCGCAAAACAATAATCCTAACAAAAAGAATGGATATAATAATTTTTTCAGAAAAAGTAAAGGCTGTCTTAAAATATATGCTCCCCTTCACTAGGGGAGTTTTTCTATGACAAAAAAACATACTAATCTTAGTATGTTTTGTGAAGAGTGATCATAGGACTTGTATACTTTACAAAGTTGCTCTCACAATATCGCCCTATATTAAAATCCAGCTTTTTCTATGCAGATATAAGATGTGCTTGGTTGCACGTAAATATCAACGAAGTTTACATCAATAAGAAACCCCTTGGAGCCTAAAGGGTTTTTTGTGACCATTATGTTAACTATAAATTGAACAGCATATTTATATTTTGAAAAGGTAAAAAAAATTTAAAATGACATATCCCCCCTAGGGGGATATTATTATAATAAGGAGGAATGAAATATGTGTCAAAACCACCATCATCAAAATCACGAACATAAATATCGCAAGCAGGTCATTAATCGATTAGCGCGAATTGAGGGACATGTTCGTTCCATTAAAGAAATGGCGATAGAAGGAAGAGACTGTCCTGAAATTCTTCTGCAAATTGCGGCTGTAAGGAAAGCGTTAGATAATGCAGCAAAAGTAATTTTTGTTGATCATATGGAGAATTGTCTAGTAAATGCTGTTCATCAAGGAAATGAGGAACAAGTATTAAACGATTTAAAAAAAGCATTAGAGAATTTCATTCGATAAGGGGATTAACTTTTTGATGATTCCAGAGGGTATCAGTCAGGAGCGATCAACAAAACAAAAAATAAAGATCATCCTAGCATTAGCTGTTCCTGCCATGATCGAAAATATTTTGCAAACAGTGGTAGGATTTGTAGACACACTTTTTGTATCAAAATTAGGATTAAACGAAGTCACAGCAGTAGGCGTGGCAAATGCTGTTCTAGCCGTATATATTGCCATTTTCATGGCAGTTGGAGTAGGGGCTTCTTCTTTGATCGCACGTCATGTCGGTGCTGGTAATATTGGCCAAGCAAAAGCCGTTGCTAAGCAGTCAACCATTCTTTCTTTTTTTATAGGTTTATTTTTTGGTCTTATCACCTTATTTTTCACAGAACCTTTACTTCGTATTATGGGAGCAGAACCAAGCGTTTTAGTAGACGCTTCTGTTTATTTTCGGATTGTAGCTGTCCCGTCTGTCTTTATTTCTTTAATGTTTATCTTTGGAAGTATTTTACGAGCTGCTGGCGATACAAAAACACCGATGAAAGTAAGCTGGTGGATTAATATCATCCATATCGTTTTGGACTACTTTTTCATTTTTGGTTTATTGGGATTTCACGGGTTGGGCTTAGCAGGAGCAGCCTGGGCGACAGTCATTGTAAGAGTGCTGGGAGCCATCGCTCTTTATTATTACATTCAAAAATCGTCTATATCATTTTCTTTATTTCAGAAATCTTCTTTGGATATAAAGAAATTCACATTGCCTATTTTGAGGCTGTCTGCTCCTGCAGCAATTGAACGCTTAATTATGCGTTTAGGGCAAGTGTTTTACTTTGGATTAATTGTTCGAATTGGAACGGAAACGTATGCAGCTCATACAATTGCCGGGAATATCGAAACATTTTCCTATATGCTAGGATATGGCTTAGCTGCGGCAGCATCAACACTTGTAGGGCAGCATATTGGGGCAAAGCTTGAAAAAGAGGCTTATACATATGGAATGCTGACGACTTATATCGCCATGTTATTTATGTCTATTATAGGTGTTCTGTTGTTTTTTCTTTCTCCTTGGCTTGCTACCTGGTTTACAACAGATAAACAGGCTATTGAGATGGTTACTACGGCATTAAGAATTGATGCTTTTGCCCAACCAGCATTAGCTATGGGATTGGTGTTGACTGGAGCTTTGCAAGGAGCAGGAGATACAAAAAGCCCCATGTACAGTACAGCGGTCGGCATGTGGGTCATTCGTATTGTAGGTGTATATGTATTGGGCATCCAATTAAATTTAGGAATAGCAGGAGTATGGCTATCCATTGTAATCGATCAAGTCATTCGAGCCCTGATTTTATGGTGGAGATTTAAAAAGCAAATCAAACATTGAACATACAATTATATGTATAGAAAACTATGATTCTCAAATACTTTAGTATGCTAATGAACTAAAAATATCCATTGACATTCATTTTTATGTTGTGTTATTTTTATTTTATGTTAATTTATTACTCTAATATATTATCGAATTAAAGTACACTCGCAGATATCTTCATAGATGCGTTTTTATAGCAATTATCGTTATGCTTTTTTGAGCTTATTTGATGCAAATGTTGTCCGAACTATTGCAGATGCATTTACGGATGGTTTAATTGTGATTAGTAGTGGGGGACATTTAAATTTTTTGGACATGCAATAGGTTAAAAACAAAATGAAAATAAATTAAAGGTGGTTATCTACAGTATGAAACGATTAGCAATGTTTATTCTAACTATGGCAGCGTTATTCTCGCTCCTGATAGGATGCTCCAAATCGGAGGAAAAAGACAAAACGCTAGTAATTGGAATAGATGATAAATTTGCACCTATGGGGTTCCGGGATGAGAATAATGAAATTGTAGGGTTTGACATTGACTACGCCAAGGCAGCTGCCGAAAAAATGGGAACAAAGGTAAAATTTCAGCCGATCGATTGGAAAACAAAAGAATCTGAATTAAGCAGCGGACGGATCGATCTCATTTGGAACGGGTATACCATTACGGAGGAGCGCAAAAAGAAGGTTCTTTTTACAAAGCCTTATATGAAAAATGCACAAGTTGTGGTCACACTTGCTGATTCAAACATTTCTAAACTTGATGATCTAGAAGGCAAAGTGGTTGGTCTTCAATCTCTATCTTCTGCAGCCGATGCGTTGGATAAAAATCCGATTAAATCGAAAATCAAGACGGTTACGGAGTATGCCGACAATGTTCTGGCATTGAAGGATCTAAAGCTAAAACGTGTTGATGCAGTAGTGATTGATGAAGTTGTCATTAAATATTACATGTCGAAAGAAAAAGATACTTATAAACTGCTCGATGAATCCCTTGCACAAGAAGAATATGGAATTGGTGTTAAAAAGGGTAATGAGGAACTGCTGAATAAACTGCAAAAAGCTCTCGATGAGCTGAATGAGGACGGCACTGCCGCCGAAATCTCGCAAAAGTGGTTTGGCGAAAATAAGGTATTAAAGTAAAATAGACCAAACTTGGATTTCCTTGAGAAACCCTGTTTTGCTGTTGGAGGAATTCTTTCATGTCCGTAGATTATTTCAACTCAATCATTAAGCCGATGCTGCTAGGCGCACAGATGACGGTTCTCCTGTTTTTGATCGTCATTGTGTTGTCAATTCCGCTCGGCTTCATACTAACACTTGCTGTAAGAAGCAGGTTTAAGCCTTTATCGTGGCTTACACAGATTTATATATATGTGATGCGGGGCACCCCATTGCTGCTTCAGCTGCTTTTTATATGTTTTGGACTGCCGATGATCCCTGTGATCGGAGATTATTTGGTATTAGACCGCTTTGTCGCAGCTTGTTTGGGTTTTATATTGAACTATGCTGCATATTTTGCCGAGATTTTCCGCGGCGGTTTGCTGGCTATTGATAAAGGTCAGTATGAGGCATCACAAGTCCTAGGCTTGAATAAATGGCAGACGATGACGCGAATCATACTTCCACAAATGTTCCGCATCGCACTTCCTGCCGTCGCTAACGAATCGGTTACACTAGTTAAGGATACCGCACTGCTCTATGCTGTTGCCGTACCAGAATTATTACACTATGCACAGACTGCTGTGAACCGTGATTTTACAATCGTGCCTTTCTTCATCGCAGGCATTATTTATCTGATCATGACGCTCTTATTAACTGTTCTCTTTAAGTGGCTCGAACGACGGTTCAAATTTGATTAAAAAGGAGTAGTGAGTGTGGTTCTCATTGAAGTATCCAACCTCAAAAAATCATATGGCAAGTTGGATGTATTAAAACAGATAACATTTGATGTTAACAAGAACGACGTAATTGCTGTGATCGGACCATCTGGCTCTGGTAAAAGTACAATGCTCCGTAGCCTAGTCCATCTTGAGGAAATTGACGGAGGCAGCATTTGTATATCCGGGGATTATTTGGTGAAGGACGGGATTTACTCAAAACCGCAGGAGATTAAGCGGATCACCTCTAAGATGGGAATGGTTTTCCAACATTTCAATCTCTTTCCTCACCTCACGGTTAAAGAAAATTTGGAACTTGCTCCTAGGCTAGTAAAGAAGGAGTTAAATGCGGAAATTGAACGACGCAGCACAGAACTTCTGAAGAAAATCGGGCTCTCCGATCGGGCATCAGCTTATCCTGCAAAACTTTCGGGCGGTCAAAAACAAAGAGTCGCCATTGCTCGTGCGCTTATGATGAACCCTGAAATCCTGCTGTTTGATGAACCTACTTCCGCCTTGGACCCGGAGTTAACCGGCGAAGTACTGCAAGTAATGAAGCAGCTGGCTGAAGAGCACATGACGATGATTGTGGTGACACATGAGATGGGGTTCGCCAAGGAGGTTGCAAACCGAGTCATTTTCATGGACAACGGGGAAATCATCGAATCCGGACTTCCGACTGAGATTTTTACAAACCCGAAGTTTGAACGAACGAAAGCTTTCTTGAACCGCAGTTTGAAATAATCCGGGACGCTGTCTATTAGTAGATTACTTGACACTTGCTACTTAAAATAAATAGTAACTGATCAACAAATAAAACGTACTTTTAGCACACCCCAAATCCGTTTTAAATAAAACATATTAAGATTAGCAGCACAGACTACGGCCAAGTCTGTGCTGCTATTTTTGTACGCCCGGCAGAGTGTAATAATCTCTAGGGTGAAAGCCCCGAGCCGTGAAGGCAGAAGTAACGGTACGTACGGTGGTGTGAGAGGTCGGGGGTTAGTCACCCCCTCCTACTCGATTAGTAGAAGCGGTGAAAAGGTCATGAGCCCCGGAACCATAAGTTTGTTGTACAAATTCATTCGATGGGGTATGGAGCAGGATCATTTAGAAAGAGCCTTGCCTTTTTAGCATTCGTTCCTAAGTGCTTTTTCTCAGTTTATTGATGAATTGCTCAGACAAAATGTTGAAGGAAAGAATATGGTCCATATACACTTCACCGATTAGTTGTATCTCTTCATTTTCATGCTGTAAAGAATATGGGAGAGTTTTTTCTATTAATGGTATATGTTTTTCTGGTTCTTGAACAATGGTGTTCCATGCACGTATGATCAGCTCTAAGTCTTCACTGAACAGTGCGCTTTCCAATTCTTCCGTCGGTAACGGCTCTGATAATAGGGGCATTTCATCCACGAACTGTTTTGAATAAAGTCCTTCTAAAAATTTTTCAAAGTTTTCAGCTAGCTCCTCTGTATTTGCACCAAGATAAAATATTTTCTGAGTTTCAAGGTGAAGGACAATATTTCCATTGGTACAAACTGCAATCGGGATGACGCTGCCTTCTAATTTCAATTCCTCAAGAGATAAAAAGCGGTCGATTTCTATAGCTTCCTTTTCCGTTAAAAAATACATTTTCTCCGCTTCTCCTTCGTGTAAAGCAGTCACGAAAGACGCATACTGATCCGGCAGTTTGTAAGGAAGACTATGTCTCTCTTTTTTTGCTTTATGGCGGCTATGATTTTCCTTCTCAAATTCCTGATCGTGGTGAAAAATTTGTGTTTTATAAAAATGGGTAATGGAAAATTGTTTTGCAGCTACCTTCCATTCCGTCATCGGATTGTCAAATAAAACACTTAAGATGAAGCTTTTGTTATTAAGATCCCCTTCTTCATAAAGCCAAAACATACCTGGTGTTAAAGGTATTTCGGATTGTTCCTCCTTGATTCCAGTAATCTCAATAACGATGGCATCCCCCTTGCTGAAACTGCCTTCCCCATTTAACGTTAATCTGAGTGCATCGTAATCGCGATGGATATATTGTAATTCTGCGTCATGTAATCCATCTTCCAAAATGCTGATCAGCTCTTCCGGCAGATTTTCGCGAATATGTTCAAAATGATTATTCGCTTCATCTAACACTTTTTCGCATTCCTCAATTTTAGCCTTCAACCAAATGATGAGTTCGTCCCGCACTTCCTTTGGCAGTGTCGGCTGATTAATGGTGCCGTCCAGAATATAGGGATGAAATGTTTCCGGCAATGTTTGCAATAATTCGTCTTTAATAGATTCAAGATCTTGCCGCAAATAGTCGTAAACATCCTCGCCGTCTTCTTCAAAGCTTTTGATAAAATCCATCCATTCTTCATCAGACTCGGGAATTGTAAGCAGGTGCGCCTTCTGCATTTTGTCATACCATTCTTTTGTAAAAAATTTCATTATATCTCTCCTTATATGCTATCTGCCATTTTTCCTCATATAATGAATTCACTTCTTATAAGCGTTTCACCTGCTAAAAAGGAGAAATTTAACAAAATAGGTGATGGGGGTGTCTAATAATTCGTTTTTACGGCTTATTGACGCCCCCATTAATGTTTTAGAAACGTTGATATATCGGTGTTTATGATTTTTTGTTTTCAATGGGGATCTGACTTTCTGGACAGCCCCATGATTGTACAGAAAAATATCCGGTTTTAACGGGCAGGATATAAAAAAGAATTACTATCATGCATCTGAACTTAAAAGTAATTACTGTACAGAAATAGTTAAACTAATAGTTGAATAAATTCAAGTTCTATACTTACTAGACAACATCTTTCAAGCCTAACTGATCTGACGCGAAGAGAAATAGTTCGTCTACTGCCTCTCATGACCGAACAGTATGGGAATTGGCGGAACCTTTTTGATATGTCTTTAGCAGCTTTGCTAAGCATATCAAAACATTAGAACGGTCAGCCCTGCTTGAAAGGACTGTGCAAGGACGAACGCATATTTGTCGTCTTACCTCCAAATCGTTTTCTACTGCTACAGATGGCTTCGATTTTATGAACGTTTTTGGAACAGACAGTTTGACGTTCTTGAACATGAGCTGAATAAAGCAAAAAAGGAGAAAAAATAAAGTATTTGCAACAAATTCATTATTTTGTAAAGGGTGATGAGAATGGTTAGTACATCTACAATAACCTTAACGATGAAACGTTCTTTTGATGCCTCTGCAGATAGAGTATTTGACGCTCCACTTTGCATTACCCCTGTTAATCCGAAATAAGAACGGGCTGGTCGTTGAGATAACGGATGGCACGGCAGAATACAACGAGAAAAACTACCGTTTATCACTGTTCTACGATCTAGCCAAGATGTCTGTCATTCGTATGGTAAAGTCTTTAGTCCATAAGCTTTTACCATATCAATGCACCGCCGTAGCAGACTCCGGGTTGGATGCGTTCTGAAATTATGCTTGATCACTATGGTATGACAGAAGAAAACTGGCGTGATGCCCTTGTAAAGGAACCCCAATTCATCATCTCGGAAACGCCGCGTTTTGCCGGCCGCTTTAGCCGGTGATCCGAAGGTTGCTCGCTGGAACGGTCAATCTGTGTCAAGCGGTCAGCTCGCGCAAGTGTATGGTTTTTATGATCTTGATGGCTCACAGCCAGATGCCTGGCGATATATCGGAGAAGTACAGGATGCTGGAAAGCCAGCGAATGCTTCCGAGTACCACTAACGGGAAGCGATAGCTCGATATGCACCGCAGTGCGGATCTTTATTTTCATGTTTAAAAAAGTGTCCAAGAAGTCGAACTTGATCACCAGGCGCATGTTCGGCTTCTTCTTTTGTGGAAAATTGATGATATCTTCTATTCTCTCGAAGCCTTGTAGCTGTATGGGAGTCGAAGGGTGAGGGGGGAGAAGGTGGATAGATAAGAGGAAGAAAGAATGATGAAAACCTGTGATAAAATATGCGTAGAAGGAAATTCTTTTTCAATTAATGGGAAGCAGTATAAAGGATTTGACAAAGATGGAGAGAAAAAATGACTTATTCGTTTATTTTTAAAGATTCATTTATGGATTTAACGAAAACTCGTATCCGTGAAATACAGACTGATGAAGAAGTGTTGCTTCATCCTAAATGGAGCTTTCCAATTGGAAAGTATTCGTTTTTTTCTGGAAAAGAAGAATATAAGGCAATATCTACAAAAGAACATTTCATACATAACGCCTTTGTTGTGCTTCAACCAGACGGAAAAGAAATTGTACGAATTAAAAATTTGTCACTTCATAAGAAAAAATCTATTTTTAAAGAGCTTCGAATGGTTTATAGCCAGAACAGCTTTCATATAAACTCTACTCTTGCATTTAAAACGATAACGATTAGTAATGGAAAAGAGGTCATTCTGACAGCGAACAAAATTTCTTCGATATTTAAAAATCTTTTAGAAATGTATGATTACGAAGTTCAAGTTCATCAAACGATGAACTTACCATTTATAGTGTGGGTGGCCATTTTCAAGGGGATCCATTTATTGATTAGACGTTAGATCCATTGTAAAAATCTCCTTGGACCTTTCTGGAATTCCTTTTTTTCTAACTCTTCTCCACGTAATGTTGCGGACATGATTTTTCCTAGTATTTTGTACTAGTTGCTGGTGAAAAGACGAGAGTCTGCGTGCATGACTGTGAGTAAGCGATGGATTGGATTTTATCAGGTCAGTCAAAACGTATTTTTCAAAGACTATCAAATTGTTATATCAAAAAGGACAAAAGTGCGAAGGACCGTTAAGTTTTAGGAGGATTCACATGAAGGAATATGTAATTTTGGCAGTAGCCATCATAAGTGAAGTATTTGCAAGTTCAATGCTGAAAGTATCAAATGGATTTAAAAAGTTGTTTCCTTCCATCGGAGTCGTAATGGGGTATGGTGCAGCTTTTTATCTCTTATCTTTATCTCTAAAAGCAATACCGCTTGGTACGGCTTATGCGATATGGTCAGGCGTCGGTACGGCTTTAACTGCATTAGTCGGTGTTATCTTTTATAAAGAAAGTATTGATCTTAAAAAATGTTTAGGCTTAGTTCTAATCATTTGTGGAGTGGTTGTTTTGAAACTCAGCAGTTCTCATTAACGATGAGAGAGGAGGCAATTGTATGAAAGGTTATATCGCATTAGGAATTTCTATTATCAGCGAAGTATTTGGTACGACAATGCTTAAATTGTCAGATGGATTTACAAGTTTTTTCCCTTCCATTGGTGTTATAGTTGGTTATGGATTATCTTTTTATTGTTTGTCGTTATGTCTTAAGACAGTTCCGTTAAGCTTGGCCTACGCGATTTGGTCGGGGCTGGGGACAGCTTTTACAGCGTTAATTGGTGTTCTAGTATGGCGGGACCCATTTAATATTATTACATTAGTTGGTCTAGTATTGATCATTGGCGGGGTGATTTTATTAAATGCTCCAAAAAGTCCAGATAAAGTTTTATAAAACTGACCCCCTGTCTGAAGGGCGCAAGGAGTCAGCTATAGGTCTAAACGTTTGTATTTCGTTTATAGGCTGACTGCCGGTTCGTATTCTTTAATTCGCTGACGGACGAAATCAGGAATCGCTCTCGATTTTCCAGCGGCGGCATCATAATTGACATAGATCACTTCAGCCTGAACCAGCGGGTCTTTTTCTCCCGCTTTTGTGATGATAAACTCCATTGTCAGGCTAGAGCCGCCAATTCGTGATGTTCGGCACCAGATCTCAAGCGTATCTTTAAAACGGGCTGGCTTTTTATATTCCAGCGTTGATTTGACCATTGCAATATCAAATATATTTTCTTGGGCAAGCTCCTCGAGATCCCGCCCAAACACTTCCTCAAAATAGTCAATAACCGCAACGTCAATATATGTCAAGTAATGGGCGTTAAAGACAATTTTTTGTCCGTCAATTTCTGAGTAGCGCACCCGCAGGCGGTGTGAAAAACGGAATCCTTCCATTATGTACCCTCCTGAAAAAATGTTATTTTCATTATATAATGAAAATTCTATCAATTAAAGCGGGAAATAAGACTTTGTAAAGAAGTTCGAAATAAGCTGAGCATCTGTCAAAAATTCAAACATTGATGCTAAAGTTGCGTTCACCTCTTTGATTAGGACAGAGGTAGGAAATAACATAAAGAACAAAAATCACTAGCATTGCACTAATTAAATCTGATGATTCAAAATACTAAGAATGTTCAATTTTTTATTGATTTCGAAACAAAAAAATCCTTTACAATGGAAGTACAGGTGGTTCCTGTCCAAATCCAATCGTAAAGGATAACCATTATGGACAAGAATACACTAATTTCATCATTTGGTAAATGGGTTTCACCCATAAATATTCAAAAACTTAGCGAACAAGTCAAAGAATTGAAACAGGACTATTACACAAAAAAGCTGACAACAGAAGCCTATATTAAACTTTTATTGGTAGCCCAGCTGCTCGAATTTACGAGCTTAGAGGAAATGAGTGATGCACTTGTAGACGAAGATCTTCAAAAAGCACTCGGATTTGAATCGATAAGTGCCTCTCAGCTATCCCGAAAAAACAATCAGATCAACCCACTAATTCTTGCAAATTTGTTCTTGGATCTTGTTTGGAAAATTCAACGGCACCATTATCAAAACGGAAAGAATATGCCACTGAAAATCATTGATTCAAGTACACTCCCGTTGAATTTGACCCATTATAAATGGGCAAAATTCCGTAAAACAAAAGCTGGTGTAAAGCTACACTTACGGCTCGTTTTCATGGATAAAGACACCGTCTATCCTGAAAAAGCAGTGATTACGACAGCAAAAGAACATGACCGAAATCAACTCGAAGTCCTAGTGGATGATCAAGAAGCCATGTATGTGTTTGACCGCGGTTATGTGGACTATGAACGTTTTGATCGGATGACAGATGATGGCTATTTCTTCGTTTCAAGACTGAAGAAAAACGCAGTCATTCGTGAAGTCTATACATTTTCACTTCCTGATGATTGTCACGTTCTATCCGATAAAATGGTCTACATTGGTACCACACAAAATCGTACTGAAAATGTCTTTCGTCTACTAGAAGTTACGGACACAAAAGGGAACTTACTTCGTTTCATCACCAACCGATTTGATTTAAAACCAGAAGAGATAAGTGATATTTACCGATCTCGCTGGGCTATTGAGCTCTTTTTCAAATGGCTCAAGCAACACGTGGAAATTAAGCACTTTTATGGGATGAGTGAAACAGCTATTCAAAATCAAATTTTCTTAGCCCTTATCACGTATTGCTTACATGTTCTCATTCAATTGGAGATGAAAAGTAAGAAATCTCTACTTCGAATTACTCGTTGGTTAAAGAGAGCTCTGTGGAAACCAGCTTATGTTTGGTTGCGAAAATTTGATGGGCGAGCCAGTCCATAATCTCCCTTTTGTCGTTGTCCCTCTGGTTTAACTGTATATATTTACCAAATGGGCAGTGCCACCTTTCTTTAGGTTTTGTCTTTTTGGCACAAATTCACAAAAATTAATTAACAGAAAATTCTAACTATATTTATGCAATGCTAATGAACAAAAATAAAAAAATATATTCAATAACAAACAAAAGTGTTATATAATTGAAATTACAGTAAAAACCAACTAGTATGTTTGGAATATTTTTATATTTATGCAAAAAGCGAAAATAAAAAATGTCATGAACTCTTCCCCCTTTCCTTGGCGCCGACGCTGGCATTTATCAAGCTAAAGAATTTAATTTGTCCAAAGGTGAAGGAATGTTCGACAGTTAGTGAAGAAAATTGAAACCGTTTACTTTAAAATTTCTAAATTTTCATAACAGTTCATAAAAACAGCATAAGGTACATTCATAATGTATTAGAAAAAAGTACTAGTTTACTAAAGGAGATGGATAATTTATGGTTATAAAAGAATCTTTTGAGCTAGCAAGGCAAGTCTATGAAAAATGGGGAATAAATATTGAAGAAGTATTAGAAAACTTGCAGCAAGCGTCAATCTCTATCCATTGCTGGCAAGGTGATGACGTAAAAGGATTTGAAGCAGATGCAAGCGAGCTTTCAGGGGGGATTGATGTAACAGGAAATTATCCGGGGAAGGCAAGAAATGCTGAAGAATTAAGGCAGGATTTAGAGAAAGCGCTGTCATTAATTCCAGGAAAACATCGTGTCAACCTACACGCCATTTATGCAGAAACAAATGGTGAAAAAGTGGAAAGAGATCAGTTAGAACCGAAACATTTTGAAAACTGGGTTAATTGGGCGAAAAAAATTGGTATAGGGCTGGATTTTAATCCTACCTTATTTTCGCATGAAAAAGCAGCAGATGGACTGACGTTGTCTCATCCTGATCCGGGAATTAGAGAATTTTGGATCAACCACTGTATTAGGAGCCGAAAAATCGGTGAGTACTTTGGCAAGGAGCTTGGAACACCATGCTTAACAAATATATGGATTCCGGACGGCTATAAGGACATTCCAAGCGACCGATTGACTCCAAGGAAGCGATTAAAAGAATCATTGGATAAAATTTTTAGTGTAGAGATCAATGAGAAATATAATTTGGATGCAGTCGAAAGCAAATTGTTTGGAATAGGATCTGAGTCTTTTGTTGTCGGCTCGCATGAATTTTATCTAGGGTACGCCTTACAAAATAATAAAATATATTTATTAGATACAGGTCATTTTCATCCTACTGAAACAGTCTCAAATAAAATTTCATCGATTTTGCTTTATAGCGACAGGCTTGCTTTACACGTATCGAGACCGGTTCGGTGGGACAGCGACCATGTCGTGATTTTGGATGATGAATTGCGTGAAATAGCGCTTGAAATCGTGCGCAATGATGCGCTGCATAAGGTTTTAATCGGACTTGATTTCTTTGATGCCAGCATCAATCGTCTTGCTGCATGGGTCATTGGAACGCGTAATATGATTAAAGCTTTATTATATGCAATGCTTATGCCGCATGAATATTTAAAGCAATTGCAAGAAAAGGGAAACTTTACGGAAAGATTGGCGGTTATGGAGGAATTTAAAACTTATCCTTTCGGTGCAATTTGGGATTATTATTGTGAGAAAATGAATGTTCCTGTAAGAGAAGAATGGTTAAAAGAAATTCAAAAATATGAGGAGGAAGTATTAACTAAGAGACAGTAGTCGTAAATATGGCAAGAGTATGAATTCTCTTGCTGCTCAAATTAGCCGATCAGTGAATTAAAAGAGCTGAAAAATTATAAAGACTTCGTGGATTAAGGAAAGCTTCACTCCTAATGGAGAAAATAAAGTAAATATAGGAAGTGCTCGATTCGGCAATTTCACTTAATAGCTTTAGCATCCGAAGCATCAGTAGATAATAGAAAGAGAAAAAAATGTGTGGCAGAGGTTGATGAAATGAACAAATCACAGCCAATTTTTATAGGAATTGATATTGGAACACAGGGCATTCGCACAATTGCAATCGGTTATAACGGAACTATTTATGCAGCCAGTACTGTAACTTTTAACTTGGCGAAAGGAAACGAGTTAAGAATGGAGCAATCGCCGTTTATGTGGTGGCAGCATACCGCTGAATCTATTCGACAAGTAGCAAATAGTTTGAAGGAGCAAAAAATTCTTAATCAAGTTGTTTCCTTGTCTGTCACTTCCACATCAGGTACTGTAATTCCCCTTGATAAACAATATGAACCGCTATACAATGCCTTAATGTACAGCGACAGCAGGTCAGCATCTGAGGCAGCGCTTTGCAGAGAGGCTGCCTTTGCAGCAGGGCATTATACGGCATTTTCCAGCTCGTATGGTTTGCCGAAAATTGTTTGGTTCCATAAACATTTTCCGCAAATAGCAAAGGATGTATGTTTATGGGCGCATCCTACTGACTATATTATCGGGAAATTAACGGGAAAATGGGGAATAACCGATTATACGAGTGCATTTAAAAGCGGTTATGATTTAAATAATGAAAAATGGCCGGAATATATTGAAAAAACTTTAAAAATACCTGTTAAATCACTTCCAGTCGTATTGCCTTCAGCGACTTTTGCCGGGAAAGTGTCAAAGGAATGTATGGAGGAAACAGGGTTGCCAGAAAATGTAAGCGTTACACTCGGGCTGACTGACGGTTGTGCGTCGCAGTTCGCATCCGGTTCATTATCACCTGGAAACTGGAACACGACAATTGGCACAACTTTAGTAATAAAAGGGATTACATACGAGCCCATAATAGATGAGAAGGGAATACTTTATAACCATCGCCATCCAGATGGATATTGGATGCCGGGCGGTGCGAGCAACACAGGGGGAGATTGGATTTCAATTGATTATTCAAAAGATGAATTAGCTTATTTAAACAGTAAAGCATATGAATATTTCCCAAGCCGGTGGATTTCGTATCCGCTCCGGCAAAAGGGAGAGCGTTTTCCTTTTGTATTTCCTGACATACAAGGCTTTGACGAACCAGGTTTAACAAAAGAACAGCTCTTTATTTCCCGTTTAGAAGGTGTTGCCTATCTTGAAAGAATGGCTTACGAGATGATTGAAAAGCTGTCAAGTGAGAAAGTGAAGGCTGTCTTTACAGCAGGCGGAGGAAGCAGCAGTGATGTATGGCTGACTATACGGAGCAATGTCTTAAAGAAGCCTATTATTAAAATGAAGCATAGCGACGGTGCTATTGGGGCTGCGATTGTTGCAGCAGCTTCATATTTTGGAAGTATTCAAGAAGCCGGGGAGAGCATGCTGAAAAGAGAAAAAGAGGTGATGTTTGAAGAACATATAAGTGAACAATATGAAGAAGGATATGAACGCTTTATTCAAGCACTTAAAAAGAGAGGAGTTGTGCTGTGACAAGATTTTTCCTTTTGCGCCATGGAGAAACGGAATGGAATCGGGATGGCAACAAATATTGCGGAAGGACGGATGTTTCACTGTCAGAGCAAGGGATTAAGCAGGCGGAAGCAGCAGCTAAAGCGCTGAAGCACGTAAAGTTTCACGCGGTCTTTTCTTCAACTCTAGTAAGAGCATCGGCAACAGCTGCAATTATAAGCAAAGAGTTTGGTTTGCCAGTTATTGAAGATCAGCGTCTTGTAGAAATTGACTTCGGGAAATGGGAAGGAAAAACGGTACAAATGATTGAGAGAGAACATAAGGATTCATGGACAGATTGGTTAACGAATCCGGCAGAGTGTTTTGCCGGGGAAACGGGAGAATCTGCAAGTCAAGTTTATAATCGGATCCAATCTTTTTTTGAAGAGGCATCGAAAACATATCCAGATAAAAATGTGCTTGTTGTAGCTCATAACACAGTAAACCGTATTGCTGCAACGCAATGGTTTGGATTACCTTTTTCGCATTACCGCAAAATAAAAATGGACAATACAGGGGTTTCTATTATTGAATATCACGGTAAAGGAAAGGCATCCATTATTCAATGGAACAGTATTTTGCATCTTCTTTGAAGCAGGAAGTTTCCGATAAGCATCAAATCGATCTTAAAAAATTTCCTTTTCGGAAAGGTATGGAGAAAATTGAACAAAACGTTTAAGTTTTTCGCCCTTGCTTTTTTCCTGTTCCTTTTGGCATCCTGCTCTTTATCAAAAGAATATGAGGTTATTTATGTAGATAAACCAACTGAACAAATGAATCATGAAAGCAACAGGAATCATGAACATGAGATTGTCATTGGACTTGTTCCTAAAATCGCTAATATTCCTTATTTTTTAGCAGCAAAGGAAGGAGCCTTAGAAGCAGCGAAGGATTTGAATGTTACAGTCATCTATAAAGGGCCATCTGCGGCAACCGCAGAGGAACAAACTGCCGTTATTCATGAGCTGATAGAGCAGAAAGTAGATGTGATTGCTGTTTCAGCAAATGACCCGAAAAAATTGGGTACGGTTCTGCAGCAGGCCCGTGAAAAAGGGATAAAAGTCATCACTTGGGATGCAGACACAGACGCAAAATATCGTGACTTTTTTGTCAATATGGTCGATGCCGAGCAAATGGGAAGACATATTATGGATCTTTTAGCATTAGAAATGGGAGAAAGGGGGAAATACGTTATTTTGACCGGCTCGCCGACTGCTGCGAATTTAAACAATTGGATTAGGTGGTTAAAGGTGCAGCAAGAAGAATATTATCCAGAATTAGAGCTGCTCGATGTGGAGTATGCGAATGAAGATATTCACAAAGCTTACAATTTAACAGTTAACCTATTAAAAAAATACGATGATCTAAAAGGGATCATTGGTATATCGACAGTGAACCCGCCTGCTATTGCGCAGGCGTTAAAGGATTACGGAAAATCTGGAGACATTAAAGTTGTTGGAACATCGACTCCGAACATGACAAGACCATATTTGAAAGAGGATGTGCTGCAAACCATCACATTATGGAGCCCGCAAAAGCTCGGTTATTTAACCATTGCGTTAGCCAAAAACTTAGTGTTGGAGGATTTGCCGTATGATGGACAGTTTGTGGAGAATATAGGGAATATTAGTTTTGACGGCGACATGGTGATTATGGGACAGCCAATCGATTTTACAAAAGAGAATGTGGATCAATATGATTTTTAAGAGAAGAAACGATTCCAGCCGAAAATCTTTGTCTTTAACACATAAACTAATTATTTCCTATGTTCTGCTGACTGTTATTCCAATGGCTTTGCTTGGTCTTTTAGCGTATTCGCAGTATACATCCTCTATCGAGAAAGAAGTCGGAAAATACACTCCGCGATTATTAAAGCAAGTGAATAATAATATCGAAAGTGAAATCAGGAAATTGGAAGCGCTTCCAAATCTAGTGTATAATTCGAGCGATGTGATGACAATATTACGGGAATCGGAAGAAACTACCCAATCTAAAAGACTCCGAGATAAGTATATTGTTGAAAGCTATTTAACAAGAACATACTTGCGAAACCACACAGACAATATTTTAGGAGTGTTCCTTATATCGAAGAACCGTGTTTTTTCAAGCACTACTTTACCTTATGAGAATTTTGGCTTTCATGACGGTTCGTTGCCATATTTGAATTCTTTAAGCAAAGTTGGAAGTATGGAAGTAGTGTTATCAAGTCAAATTAACTTGACTTTTGAAGGGTCTCCTTCCTATTTTATGCTAATAAAAGAAATCACCGACTTCGATAATAGAAAAAAGCTGGGAACAATATATATTGTGGTAGATGTAACATTCATAGAGCAGTTCGCTAAGGATTTGCTGCATGAAAAAGATGCGGAAGTATGGATGATGACGAAGGACGGAATGATTATATATCATTCAGATCGCTCCAAAATCGGCACAATCGATAAGAGAATTGACAAATATCCAATTTTAAACGGCAGCTTTACTATAAAAAAGAACGGCGAGCGCCTGCTGGTCAGCTTAAATGAGTCGAGTGTATTGCCGTGGGTGATGGCTCATAGCATGCCAATAAAAAATTTAACAGAAACAACGGATTTAGTAAGAAACGTGACAATCCTCATTTTCATAGCGTTTGCCCTAATAACGACCGCCATTTCCATATTCTTTGCAATGAATGTAACCCGTCCTTTAAATAATTTAAGCAAAATGATGAAGGAAGTTGAAAAAGGAGATTTAAGCGTTAATATACCTGTTCATTCAAATGATGAAGTCGGGCAGCTGGCTAAAAGCTTTAATTCAATGCTGATGGAAATTCGCGAGCTGATTAAGCAGAAATATAATGTAGAGCTTAAACAAAAAACAGCCGAATTATATGCATTGCAATCTCAAATTAATCCTCATTTTATGTATAACACATTAGAAACAATTAGCATGTCCGTCGAAGAAGAAAAAACAGAAGATGTTGTAACAATGCTGACTTTGCTTGGAAGAATGCTTCGGTATTCTTTAAATAACAAAGATAAATTAGTCACGATACGGAATGAACTGCAGCATATAGAAGATTATTTGCGCATACAGAAATTCCGGTTTGAAGAACGACTGCACTTTGAAATTGAAAAAGAAGAGAAATTACTAGAATACTATATTCCTAAATTTGTGCTGCAGCCAATCATTGAAAACTCAATCAAATACGGACTTGAAAAACAGAAAGAGCTGAAAGTGAAAATTTCAGTTTGTGAAGAGCATCCGGACCTCATTTTAACTGTTTTGGACAGCGGTCCTGGAATCGCCAAGGAAAAGCTGGAAGAGTTAAATGAAAGATTGATGGCTGATCCAATGTTAGGAAGGGATTCCGGTATAGGAATTATCAATGTAAATGCCAGAATTACAATGATTTTTGAGGATCAATACAGATTATCGATTACTAGTCATGTAAATAAAGGTACTATGATTAAAATTCGAATACCAAAAATAAACGCCTATCAAGCAAACCAGCTTCTTTTGAAAGGAGGAGGTGATTAATGATCACGGATCAGGTAAAGGTTGTAATTGTCGATGACGAGCCGCGGATTAGACAGGGGCTGGAAAGACTAATTAAAAAGTTTAGGCCAAACTGGCACATTTGCGGGGTATTCTCAGATGGGGATGAGGCTTTTAGAGAAATTCATGAAAAAATTGGCGCCTTCGATCTTATATTTACCGATGTGCAAATGCCGATTATAAACGGATTGGAATTAATTAGTCTACTGAAAGAAAAAGGGTATAACTTTTATTCCATTATTATCAGCGGGTATGATGATTTTAAATATGTCCAGACAGCACTGCGGGAAGGGGCAATTGATTACATTTTAAAACCGATAGATCGAGAGAATTTTGAATCCCACTTACAAAAAGCAGAGGAGCTTATAGTAACTGACAAGAAAAACAAAAGACTAATCGAAGAGGCTGAAGAAATTCAAACAAAATTGACGTATGAAAAGCAAATCCAATTATTAAGCGATACAACGGCAGTTGAAAATATGGATGTGTCGTATTTGGACTGGACACGTGATTTTCCAGATGGAAAGTATAACTTGCTTTATATCGGTATAGATAATGCGTTTTCTAAAAACGGCTTCGAAAATAAGGGTGAATGGAAGAAATGGGATGTCATCATCAAAGAATTGATTCGAAAATCGTTTATAAAGGAACGCAATTGGATATGGAAAAACAACCAATATTCGTATTGGGTGCTTATTTATAACGGGGAAGAGGCGAAGATTGAACAAAGCTGTTTGTCGCTCAAAACAACCATTCAGAGGACAACGCCTTTTACGGCATCGATTGCTTTCGGACAGCCATTTGTGGATTTATCAATGTTAGTGGATGTGAAGAACGAGCTGCGAGAGGCAATGAAATATAGGATGATTCAAGGAGGGAATAAGCTTTTTAAAACGGAATCTTTAAAGCACCTTACTTATAATAAGATTACGGATGTTCCGCCGGCAGTGTACAAATGGGCTGAACAAACGGTTGAAGCAATGGAATATGAAGAGCAAACTGTTTTAACAGCAATCAACTCATTTTTTGACGAGCTTAAAAAAATGACCTCACCTTTTTTGCTTCAAGAATCAGTTCGTTATTTGTGCATCCGGGTCATAAACCAATGGATACAGGATGATGGGATTAGCGAGCTTCCTACACTGCTTAGCGAGGCGTTTTCGATTACGGATGAACCGGCTTCCTTTTCTGTTTTGAGACAGGAAATGATTAACTGGATCATGAAAATTAGAAAAATGAGAGAATATTATCGGAAAAATACAATTGACCCAATTGTTAAAGCAAAAGAATGGATTCATTCTAATCTTGGCGAAAATATTACCATTAAACGTATTGCGGAACATGTTCATTTAAACCCAACCTACTTTTGCGAATACTTTAAAAATCAGACAGGAGAAACAGTTCTGGATTATGTAACGAATGCGAGAATTCAAAAGGCGAAACAATTATTGGCTGCTACGGAAATGAAAATTTATGATATAGCTGTTCATGTCGGATATCAAGATGCAAAATATTTCAGCAGATTATTCAAACAATGGACCGGCTTATTACCGTCGCAATACAGGGAAAAACGGGGGAGCTTTTAAAAGGACGCACTGAAGGCGTTGAAAACTGATCGTTGAAATACAAAAATACTTGAAACCTTTTTAAAAGAACGTACTGAAGACGGTTGGCACATACCGAACTTTGTATCGGCAGCTGTGCTGAATTTGTTTTCAGTACGTTTTTTATTTTTTTTAAATTTCCTGAATATTGTCACACCAATCCGAATTTTAACTCCTATCCATAAGTAAGCGATTTCATTAATATGTTTATAAAAAGAAAACACTTGAATTTATCTGTGAAAACGGGGGAATTTTCAGTGACGATGATAGGGCCGTCGCTAATGTGTGCAGACATGGGAAATTTAAAAAGGGATGTGCAAGAACTTGATCAGGCCGGGGTCGATTTTTTTCACATTGACATTATGGACGGTTCGTTTGTTCCGAATTTTACGATGGGGCCGGATATGGTCAACGTCATCCGTGCGGCAACGGATAAGCCGTTAGATATTCATCTCATGATTATGAGGCCGGAGGAGCATATAAATTTATTCGCTGATGCCGGTGCGGATATGATTTCGGTTCATATTGAATCAACTATTCACTTGCAGCGCGTTTTGCAAACGATCAAATCTAAAGGCATAAAAGCGGGAGTGGCCTTAAACCCCTCCACTCCAATTGAATCGATTGAATATGTGATGGATGTGATTGATTATGTCACATTGATGACAGTGAACCCCGGTTTTGCCGGTCAAAAATTCATACCGACGATGTATAACAAAATCAAGAAACTTCATCAATTGATTGAAAAAGAAAGCTACAATATATTGATTCAAGTTGACGGCAATATAGGTTATGAAACGATCCCAAAGGTTTTGGAAAATGGAGCAAAAATGCTCGTTTGCGGCACATCCAGCTTGTTTAAATCCAAAGGGTCTCTTCATGATGCTGTTATTCATCTTCGTCAATTTATTGAAGGAACAGCCAAGGTAAAAACGGGGGATTAATATGTCTTCAATTACAGTAGTTGGCAGCATTAATATGGACATTGTTGCGATGACAGACAAATATCCGAGCCATGGTGAGACAGTTTTCGGGAACAGCATGGTTTTGTTTAGTGGAGGAAAAGGCGCCAACCAAGCAACAGCTTGTGCAAAGCTTGGAAAAAAAGTTTATTTGATTGGTGCGATCGGAGAAGATGCTTTTGGCGCCGAACTAACAAAAAGACTAGTGCAAAACCGTGTCGACACGACATTAATCAAAATAGTGCCGAACGTTCCTACAGGCAGCGCCTTAATTACAGTTGATTCATCAGCTGAAAACACAATGCTCGTGATAAAAGGCGCAAATGATTCATTAACCGCTGAAGATATATTGGAAAGGATCAATACGATTGAGGACAGCAAGGTGCTTCTCATTCAAATGGAAATACCTGTTGAAGCCGTTATCCAGGCGATGAAAGCAGCAAAACGAAAAGGGATGTTTGTTATATTAGATCCGGCTCCTGCAGAAGGCATAGTACTCGAGGCTCTCCAGTATGCCGACATTATAACGCCGAATTTACAGGAAACCTATACATTGACAGGCATTAAAGCTGATTCAGAAGAAAGCGCAATCAAAGCAGCAGAACATTTCCACCTTCATTTTGGAATGAAAAAGAGCATTATTAAAATGGGCGGAAGCGGTCTTGTGCTTTATGATGAAGGCAAGACTTTATTCATACCGCCGTTAAAGGTAAAAGCTATTGATACGGTTGGAGCTGGAGATTCCTTTGCCGGGGCTCTTGCATGCGCAATTGCTGATGGAAAAACATTAGAAGAAGCTGCCAAATTTGCTGTTATTGTTTCCGGCATCAAAGTAACTAGAAAGGGTGCGCAAGACGGCATTCCGACACTTGAGGAAGTAAAGCAATATTGCAAAGAAAATGGAATAACAACTGGTTAGAAATAAGGTGATAGCATGAGTGAATACTTGCTTCAAATGTTAAATATCAGCAAAACATTTCCTGGTGTAAAAGCATTAGATGACGTGAAGCTTGAAGTAAAGAAAGGGGAAGTTCATGCCCTTATTGGAGAAAACGGCGCCGGTAAATCCACACTCATTAAAATACTAGCTGGAGTTTATCAGCCTGATCCAGGAGCTCAGTTTTTCTTTGAAGGAAAAGAAGCAAAAATACGAAGACCAATTGATGCCACTATGCGCGGCATATCAATTATTTACCAGGACTTAAGCTTATTTCCGAATTTATCGGTAGCAGAAAACATTTATATAGGAAGAGACAGCGATAAGCATTCTTGGAAAAAAGTTGATTGGGCTCTTATGGAAAAAACGGCCAAAAAGGCTTTAAAAGAGCTTGATTTTGAGATTGATGTTTCAACACCGGTAGAAAAACTGAGCATAGCCCAGCAGCAGATGGTCGAAATAGCGAGGGCGCTTGCGTTTGATGCGAAATTAATCGTCATGGATGAGCCGACATCATCACTTTCCGCCGGTGAAGTAGAGAAGCTGTACGAAGTTATATTTTCTTTGAAAAAAAGAGGGATTTCAATTATTTTTGTAAGCCATAAATTAAAAGAACTGTTTACAGTTTCTGATCGATTCACCGTTCTAAGAGATGGCAAATATGTCGGTACGTATCATGCAAATGAATTAACAGAAGAAAAACTAATTACGTTAATGGTTGGCCGGAAAATTTTATATGAAAAAAATAAAGAAAAGGCAGCCTCAGGCAAAACATTGCTTGAAGTAAGAAACCTTGCGAAAGAAGGAAATTTCAAAGATATTTCATTTGAACTGAGGGAAGGGGAGGTTCTTGGAATTACAGGGCTTGTAGGCTCTGGTCGAACCGAGCTGGCGCAAGCTATTTTCGGCATTAATCGTCCTTACAAAGGGGACATCATCATTAACGGTCAAAAGACTGTGATCAAGTCTTCAGAAGAGGCAGTAAAAAAAGGAATTGCTTATATTCCTGAAAGCCGGAAGACACAAGGGCTTATTTTAAGGCAATCAATCATTAACAATATTTCGCTTCCTGTGTTGAAAAAATTAAAAAATAAATTTTTGCTGATTAATCGAAGAAAAGAAATAGAATTAGCTGAGCATTATATACAATCATTAGATGTCAGACCGCCGCTGCCATACAGGGCTGCCGGCGATTTGTCAGGTGGAAATCAACAAAAGGTAGTCATAGGAAAGTGGCTGTCAACAAATCCTAAAATTTTGATTATCGATGAGCCGACTAACGGAATTGACATCGGTGCCAAGTCAGAAATCCATAAGCTTTTAAGAGGATTAGCGGCAAATGGAATGGGAATCATTGTGATTTCTTCTGAACTTCCTGAGGTGCTTGCTGTTAGCGATCGCATTATCGTTATGCGCCATGGACGAATTGCAGGCGAACTCGGGATTCATGAAGCGACACAGGAAAGCATCATGAACCTTGCATTGCTTGGGCAAAAGGGTAAGATCCGCGAGGAGGCACAATTATGAAAGCGTTTTTAAAATCAAAAGAAATGAGCGTTGCTGTCATTATTTTACTTCTATGCATCATATTGGCCTTCATTAGCCCGGTATTTTTAACAGCAGATAATTTGTTGGATGTTGTGAAAGGAAATGCAGTATTAGGCATTTTGGCTATTGGAATGACGCTTGTCATCATTACAGGGGGGATTGATGTATCTGTTGCAGCAGTGACAAGCGCGGTATGTGTCGTTTTGGGCAAGACGATGATGTTTTTGCCTGATAGCCCACTGACCATTGTGTTAATTTTTGTCATTGCTCCGCTTTTCGGAGTGCTGTTAGGCTCCATCAATGGAATTTTAGTTGCAAAAATTCAAATTCCGGCGATTGTCGTTACTTTAGGGATGATGAGTATTATTAACGGACTTGTTCTGTATATTACAAACGGCCAATACTTGAACAGCAGCAACTTCCCAACTGTTTTCTTAAAATTTTCGAATTTCTCTGTTTTTGGAATATCCATTATTATTTGGCTTTTTATCATTACAGCAGCTTTGACATGGTACATTCTTAAATACACATTAATCGGCCGCGAAGTAATGGCTATTGGCGGAAACAAAGAATCGGCTGTCCGAGTCGGAATTAACTACAGCAAAGTTCAAATATTTGTTTTTTCTTATATGGGCTTTTTAGCAGGGATTGCTGCGATTGCTCAAACTTCTTATACAAAAGCGGTAGATCCGAACGGAATGCTTGGCTTGGAATTAATGGTTATTGCTGCAGTGGTGCTGGGAGGAGCCAATATAATGGGAGGACGCGGAACAATATTTGGAACGATATTAGGTGTTCTTCTGCTAGGAATTATACAAAATGGATTAATATTAGCGAAAATTGATACTTTCTGGCAAAAGGTTTTTACAGGGGCAATTATTTTAATCGCTGTATCGTATGACCATATTCAATATAAACGCTCGCAAAAGCAGCTTTCAAAAATTGAAGTGGAAGCATAAGGGGGGAGAGGATGAAACAGGTTGCGCTTTCAAAAGAAAATATACTCGGACTCATTGCCATCGGTCTATTTGTTTTGATGAGCATAAGTGTTCCGGGATTTTTATCAAGCAATAACTTGACAAATATGATGTTTCAGCTGCCTGAGTTCGGTTTGTTTGCTTTAGCCATGATGGTGGTGATCGTAACAGGCGGAATCGATTTGTCGATCACGTATACGGCAGCGCTGGCAGGGGTAGCAATTGCGATATTATCAAGCAATGGATATCCGATGATCATTGCGATTTTAGGAGGCATTGCAGTTGGACTTCTTTGCGGTTTTATGAATGGATTGATTATAGCCAAGATCGGAGTATCACCGATTCTTGTAACCCTTGGGACAATGGTATTGTTTGAAGGGCTTATTCTCAGCATTACAAAAGGAAATTCAATATCCGGATTCAGCCCTGAGTACACGCTGATTGGAAATGGTTATTATCTGGGGCTCATTCCGCTTTCGATTATAATCTTTCTCTTTGTCGCTATTTTGACTTCCGTACTGCTGAATAAAACAGTATGGGGAAGATCAGTTTATATGGTTGGAAGCAATCCGGTTGCATCCTTGTTTTCAGGGGTTAATAACAGCAAGGTTTTAATGAAGGTGTATTTATATAGTGCTTTGTTAGCAGCAATTGCTTCTATCATCATGACATCAAGATATAACACAGTAAAAGTTGATCTTGGATCATCCTATTTATTGCAAAGCGTTGCAGCAGCCGTTCTTGGCGGTACTGAAATCCAAGGAGGCTATGGGAAAGTGATCGGCACGTTATATGCAGTTATGATTTTTCAAATGATATCCAGCGGCTTAAATCTAATGGGAGTGCCGAGACCGATTGTGACAGTGATTATGGGGGCTATTTTAATCGCGGTGTTAATTATTAACTTTATTAAAGTAAAGGCTGATGAAAACAAGCAAAAAAAGCTTGCAGAAACAGCATAATGACTTTTCTTTAATTGGTTAAAAGATTTATAAACTATAAATTTACAAGGAGGAACAGTATGAAAAAAATTGCAGGTTTATTTGTCGCTTTATTGCTTGTATTTGGTCTTCTTGCAGGATGTGTTTCTCAGCAGGGTGCAGGGGGGAATTCAAATTCATCTAAAGATGGAAAAGATGAGGCTGGCGGGGGCGATGGAAAAATCAAAATTGCCGTTGTTCCTAAACTAATTGGCATTCCATATTTCAATGCATCTGAAAAAGGAGCAATTCAAGCGGGAAAAGATCTTGGAGTCGAAGTGATTTATACAGGTCCAACAGAGGCAGATGCTGCCCAGCAGGTTAAGGTGATTGAAGATTTAATTAGTCAAGATGTGGATGTAATTGCTGTTGCACCGAATGATGCAGCTGCATTATCGCCTGTATTACAAAAAGCGAAGGATAAAGGAATTATCGTGATGGACTGGGATACACCAGCAGATCAATCTTTAGTTGAACTTTCTGTCCACCAAATTGATGACGAAGCTTATGGCCGTCATATCGCAAAATCATTAATTGAACAAATGGGGACTGAAGAAGGGGAAATCGCCATTCTCACAGGTGGTCTTGCGGCAGCAAACTTAAATTCATGGATCGATGCAGCGAAGAAGGAGCTTGAAGAAAATTATCCAGGAATAAAGCTAGTAACAGATAAAATTGCGACTGATGAAAAGCAGCAAGTGGCATACCAAAAAACGCTGGATTTAATTAAATCATATCCGAACCTTAAAGGGATTATGGCATTTTCAACTCCTGCTCCTCTTGGCGCAGCTCAAGCTATTCAAGAGAAAGGTCTTCAAGACAAAATCGCTGTTGTCGGAACAGCACTTCCGAAGGATTCAGCTCCATTTTTAGAGGATGGCTCATTAGATGTAGCAATCCTTTGGGAGCCTGACAAATTAGGATATTTGACAGTCGCTTTAGCTAAAGATCTTGTTGATGGCAAAAAGCCTGAAAACGGCCAAAATATAGATGGTGTAGGAGAAGTGGAAGTTTGGGAGGATGGTAAAACGGTCATTATGGGACCGCCTACAGACTTCACAAAGGATAATGCTAAAGACTATGACTTTTAATTTTCGTTAAAGAGATTACCCCTCTCACATTTTTGCAATTGGAGAGGGGTTTCGTTATTTTAGAAAGTATTGCTATTTTTGCAGATCCGGTAAGTTCTTTGCCTTGCAATAAAAAAGTGAAGGCTAAAATATCAATATTTTTATTGGCAGGAAACGTAAAGAGATTTTTCTTGCTTTGTGGAAAGGGAAAACTTTTTTAATGGTTACTGCCAATGAATTTTTTGAAGAATGGAAGAAAAGTTGTTTGCAAATGTTTACTCAGATTTTGACCTGCTGCATGAGCAGCAAGAAAATGTCTAGTTATGGAACGCTATCCTAATTTTTAAGCGAAACATTTAGCAGCTTCATAGATTGTGTGAATTTTAGGAGGGATAAAATGACACATATCGCAGTTGACATCGGTGCATCAAGCGGACGGCTTGTCATAGGGGATATAAAAAATGGAAAATTGACAATTGAAGAAATACACCGATTTGCCAATGGTTTTACGGAACGAAATGGAACGTATTATTGGGATATTGATCATTTGCTGACGGAAATTGTAAAGGGATTGGCATATGCCAAAACATTGGGAGTGAAAAGGTGTACACTTGGAATCGATACTTGGGCTACAGATTATGTGCTGGTCGATCAAGAAGGAAAAAGGGTGCAAGAGGTCATAGCATACAGAGATAAAAGAACAGAACGGACGATTGAGAAAATTACGAAGCATATTTCCAAAAAAGATATATATGAAAAAACAGGCATTCAGTTTTTATCCTTCAACACCTTATACCAGTTATATGAAGAAAAAAAAGAAAATCTTGAAAAAACGAAAATGATTATGACAGTTCCTGATTACTTAGGATACAAACTGACTGGATGTGCAGTGACGGAAGTGACAAGCGCATCTTGTACTCAGCTTTTAAACGTGAAAGAAAAAGATTTTGATCAAGATTTGCTTCAGCTGCTGTCAATTGAGCGTGAGCAGTTTCCGCCGTTTTCTTACCCCGGGGACATGCTCGGATATGTTAGAAACGAATATTTTCCTGATTACGATCTTCCCGAAACAAAAGTGATTATAGTTGGTTCTCATGATACTGCTTCCGCAGTTGCAGGAGTACCTGCTGCTGAAAAAAATTGGGCGTATTTAAGCAGCGGAACTTGGTCTTTGATTGGGATTGAATCGGATGCGCCAATCATTACGGAAAAATCATTATTTTACAATTATACAAATGAGTGGGGAGTGTTTGGGACATACCGTTTTTTAAAAAATATTATGGGCATGTGGATTATTCAAGAAGTGAGAAGACATTTAACGAAAGATTACAATTTTGCCCAAATGGTTGATGAGGCAAGAAAGGCGCCTCCGTGCATACAATTTATCAATTTTAACGATCAGCGATTTTTTAATCCGGACAATATGGTAGAAGAAATTCAGAAATATTGCAGGGAAACGCTTCAGCCTGTGCCGCAATCAACAGGAGAAATTGCGAGATGTGTATTTACAAATCTGGCTATACTATATTCCTTGTCAATGGATGAAATTGAAAGTATATCGGGCAGAACAATCGATTCATTATATATTGTCGGAGGCGGCTCGCAAAATGATTTCATAAACGAAATGACCGCTGCTGTAAGCGGAAAAACGGTTTTTGCCGGTCCCTCTGAAGCAACGGCTGTAGGAAATATTTTAATTCAGCTAATAGCGGAGAAAAAGCTTGCAAATTTACAGGAAGGACGGAATCTAGTCTTGAACTCTTTTTCTATTAAGCGTTTTGATCCAAGAGAAAGCGGAAACGATGCATTAAAAGAACAATTTAAACAAGCTGTTTTCTCCTAGATATGTACAGAGTACCGGCTCCATAAGAAAAATTGATCATAACACAATAACTCATAGTGCCTATGTTACATCAGGAATGAGCGGCGCTCCAATTTGTGTTCACCAGCAATTGGAATGCATTATCATTAAAAAGTACATCGAGTTGGGGAATAGCATTTCCAACAGCCTCAAAAAATTTCATTTAAACTTGGGAGCGCAAAATGAAACAGAATATGGAAAGGTTCCTTTTGATGGTCTTAATAGATTAGCTGCTGTTTTATCGGATCATGTACAATAAAAGAGATTTTAGAATAAAGACACTATTCCAAAAGGCAAATAAATGAACTTCAAAAGGAACCAAAAAAATTTTTCTCTCAATTTATTGCTCCAAGAAAAATGTTAACGGAATGTTGAACATAAATTTTAATAGAGAAATATTTAAAAAGGTAAACCGATTCTTTTTACAGTGAAAAAGTCAAGAAAAAGCGGTAAGACTTTACTTTAGCTGTTTAATTTTTTTCATCATTTTGTGAAAACCTTCCTCTCCCATTGTTAATAATTCTTTCTTCATTTGTTGATTGACTAGGCAAAAAGCAGGGATTCCTTGAATACCAAAAGATTGTGCGATTGCATAGTTTTGATCTAAAACTACAGGAATTGTAATCTTTTTTCCTCTACTCGTGTTTTCACAAGCTCCAACGCTTTCTCTTCAGCTGTATAAGGTACATGAACGGCAATGACATGAAAGGTTTCAAGATTAACTGTTTCTTCTAATAACTGATCCGTTAATTCACTGCAATACGGGCAGCTAATTGACCAAAAATAAAACAAAAGCCGATTGGATGATGGGAAATCATGGCCGTTTTTTGGAACGTTCAGCCACGGCAAGTCTTTTGTCATTGTTTGTATTAAATCCATGTGCTGTTCCTCCTCATTGATCCTTTAGTTGCATAGCGATAATTTTACCAATTGCTTCCTCCGCGGCAAAAGGACTGACCATTCCGGACGGCTTATCCAGTTCTTCTTTTAGACACTTCAACATAAGAGGTTCAATTTTAGACGGATCGATCAAGGAGATTGCCCATGATGCCCAAAAACGCGGTTTTCCTTCTGTATTTCGTGCAACTTCAACGAGGGCGTTCAGACTGTGATGTCCGATTCTCATTAAGGATAAAGCAGCTGACATTCTTATATCTTCGTCGTCATCTTTTAAAAGCGAAGCGAGTTCGGGAACTGCTTCCTTTGCATCTGCACCAAATTCCCCCAGCACAACGGATGAAATCATTCGGAGGGATTTCTCATCTTTTAAGGCTTTTATGAGTATTGGGACAGCGGCTTTTCCCGTTTTTTTTAGCTCTTTCACTCCTTGAAATACCGTTGCTTCATCGCTGCTTTTTAGTTTCGTTAAGGCTTGAGAGATTATTTCATTTGAACTCATGAAAATTCATCTCCTTAAGAAAAAGTATTAAATCCCTTCTGATTCAACGTTCATATTGATAGAAAGATAAGAATAAAATCGTGCTTAACACGATCATGAAAAGAGGCAGCCAATAGAAAAGAAGGTTTTTGAAAAGAAAAAACAAAACGATGTAACAAAGGGTGCTCCCCATACAAATGAAAGCAAAATTTTTATAGTATGAAATCAGGCTGAGAGAGGGGTCTTTTTTATATGTTCTAACAAATGCCGCCCAGCGGATGGAAAGCATGAGCATGTATCCTCCAAGCCCGTACAAACTAAATGAAAGGAAATCTGTAAAAGCAGTGTTGAAATGGAAATGCCACATACCCACGCAATAAAGATAAAATAGAAAGATCCAAGCGGTATTCGATCCTTCCAGCAGCAATGCTTTTTTCCATAGTTTTCCCGGCAGCAAAAAAAGATCTCCAGACTTTGCATGTCTAATTAATCCTGAATAGTAGGAACTGCTGAAAAAAGCTCCGATTGTAAAAACGACCAAAATATAAAACCAATAAATGTTTTTTGCAATGAAAACGGGAACTAAGATGAGAAGAACAAACAAATGAGTAGCATGAAAAAAAATGTATTTCTTGGCAAGCAATATTTCGAGCCAAAGGAAAGAAAAAATACCGTTTAATCCTTTCAGCCCCCACCATGTGTGCATCTCTTTCAGGCTGTTTTTAAAAAAATCGGTTTGATGATCTTGAAACTCCGCCCAAAAATCAGCTTCTTTTACCAATTTTTCTTTGCATTCCGATTTTTTCGTTGTTATTCGAATAATCATGAACGAAAGGGCGATCATGATTAGAAAGGCAAGAAACCCTTGCAGCAAAAAGCTGTTTGTAAATAAATAGCCGATAAAGCCGATATGGTAGCTAATATACTTCTGCCAAATCAATTCATTGGCTTGAAAAAAAGAACCATAGAGAGCAATTCCATATATAACGGTGAGAATGAAGGCAACAAAGGAGAAAGCAATTTTTGTTCCTTTTACAGTTCTGGCACAGGACATAGCCATTATCCATGATTCTAATAAAACAATGAGACAAAGTAATCGGATTGATTGTGCTGTTAACCGGCCAAATGGATTTCCTGCCAAAAAATAAACGGCATCAGCTGTGATTCCTGAGAGAAGACAGAGCAGCCCTTTCCAAGACAATCGCCATAATAATATGGAATAAGCGATTTTAGTGAAAGAATAAGGGGCGGTATAAAGCCATATGACGTCTTGCATGAGCCCAGGTATGCGGTTGGAAAGCAGCCCAAAAATGGTCATGACAATAAAAATTCCTGAGCAAATCCATCCTGTATAGGCAATGTCCCAACTTCTGGAATTAGCCCCCCATTCAAGTTGAAACAGAAAAAACCATATAAATAAAACAAAAATGAACAGAAAGAATTTTATCCCGTGTTTTTGGCTATCGATTTCTCTTTTCGCTTGAAGGAACAAAAATGACCAAATATTAATCATTTGACCAATCCCCTAAACTGCGTATGACTTCTTGCTTCCAGGCTGGATATTCTTCGTTGTTTTTTGGTACGGCCATTTCTTTTACAATACGGCCTTCTCGAATTAATAAAACTCTGTTAGCCGTTTCCAATACAAATTCGAGGCTGTGGGTGGATATGAGAATGGCGCTATGATGTTTTGATTTACGGACAAGCCAGTTGGCAAGCCATTGTTTGGAAGAAATATCCAAACCGATTGTTGGTTCATCCAATATATATATAGAAGCGTTTTGTATAATGGCGCCAGCCAAAATAACCCTTTGCTTTTGTCCCCTTGACAATTGCCCGCTTAATCGATCCGCCAACGATTCAATATTTACCTCTTTTAAAGCTTCATAAACTTTTTTTTGAAGGTCTTTTTTTTCAACTTTGAAGGCTCTGGCGCGAAATTGCAAATGTTCCGCTACGGTTAAGGTAGGGTACAAATATGGGTGATCCGGAATTAGCGAAGCGGATTGCTGCGCTTCAACCGTACCAGGGGTATGCCCCGCAATTTTGATCGTCCCATCATCAGGGGTGTATAATCCAGCGAGACACCTAATGGTTGTTGTTTTACCTGCCCCGTTTGGCCCTAATAAGGCTACGATTTCTCCTGAATGAACGGAAAAAGTTATATCTTCTACACCATCGCCGTTACGATATTTTTTCTTCAAATTGGTTACTTGGATGATCTTCATGCCTCTCCTCCATTGTTATACTGAGGGTTGTTTGAAGGTTTCACTGGCCTTCAATTTTTTCTGGAAAGTGTAATCCCAAAGCGGCTTCATGACAAGAATAAAATTATAAATAAAATGAATGGTTAAGGAGGACAGAAAACCGAACTGGATGAAAAAGAATCCCAGTATAATGCCAAAGATTACTAATTGGATCCATCTGATCCATCTGGGATGAAATCCTGTTCCTTGGTGCATAATGGCCCATAGAATGGAGGAAATGATGATCGCCAAAGCCCAATTGCCGCTCAACCACCATATCGTCGGAATGATCAACAAACGGTAGACTGTTTCCTCTGCAATGGAGCTTTGCAGGCCGATGCTTAATCCTTGTTTAAATGTAAAGCCTGACAAGTAAATGGTACGATTGGACAACTCGGGAGAAATTCGCAGCCAATTTTTCTCTTCCAGCCATGAAAAAATTGCTGAAAAAAAACCTAAGCAGCCGATGCCGACACTTAAGCCGACGAAAAACTGCCATACAGCATTATCAAAAAAAGCTATTTGGAGAACATTACTCAAAGAGTGCCCTGCCAATGAACATATATATACGACGAAACCTGTGGCCAATCCTGCTAAAATTGCCGATAAGATTCCAAGAGCATAAACCGTTTTTATGCTGAGGCGGGAATCATAAGTATTGACGATGCTCAGTTGAATGTCTTCTTTTATTGTTATGATGTTACAAAAGAATAGAACCGCCCCCAGCAAGATGCTTGCAGTGATGCCGGCATTTTGGCGAAGGTTGATAAGGATGATGATCGCTGCAATAACGGCCAGGCATGACGCTAATACTCCCGTCATATTTAAGGTAGATTCCATTTGCTCTTTCTTAACCGCTGTTTCGATGTCTTCTGTCAATATCTCTTGTTCTGAACCGATATAGAATATTTGCCCGTTATGGATTTCAACCGTTATTTTCATTCTTACTGGTTGAGATTCGGCAATATACCAGTACGTTTCAATATTTTCCAAGTCTTCTTCTTTTCTGCCTGCACCTGTGAATTGAGATGCAGCCCATAATCCATTATCTGAGACGGCAAGCTCTTTTTTTAATTGTTCCGGAGAGGAAAAAGCGCCTTTATGTTTCGCCATTTCTTTCTTTGACAGGTTCGCGGTGTAAAACGTAATTTCTCCATTTGAATTGATGCCAATGATGACTGATCGGTTTTCTCGAACGAATCTAATTCTCCATGATTCGACTAAACCCCAATGATATAAAATATGGCGAACTTTGTTTAACAATCCTAGGTGATGCAGCATATTGACGGTATTTCGGTCGTACCAATACATCGCATAAAAATCCCAATCTGATACATCAATGCCGGAATACCGTTTAATGAATTGCACTGCCAATTCCCGAGCTTCTTTTTTATGTAATAATAGCGATTCGTACGTTTTTGGTTTGAATTTGTAAAACAGAAAGGTTCCTGCAATAGGAAGGATGATCCATAATAAATGGATGATGGTCGTCATCATGGTTTAACCTCAGCTTCTTTTTGAATGGTAAAAGGCAAATCGGCTTCAGGTAATTCTATCTTTCCTATACATCTACATTGTTTAGCAAGTCGCTTCGCTTGCATTAGCCTTTCCGGTGAACCGATCTCCTGCATGCTGTTTTTTAAGACGTTTCCAAGGGATGTATCTTCAATTTGACAAGGTGTAACTTGTCCATCCGCACGAATATACCATGACAAAAATCCCGGCGTGCAGAAATCTGTAAGACTATCATTTTGATGGTGGTCTTCCCAATCAATAATAATGATTTGATCACTCCATCTTTTTTTTGCGTCTGCCAACTGCTGCTTTACTTTCTCCTTCATTTCGCTTGTCATGTCTTGATATTCAGATGCTCTGCCTACGGGAATAGTTTGACCCGCACGAAATACAACTGCGCCAACTTCCACCGATTTTTCGATTACTTCATAAACTTCTTTGTAGTTGAGTTGGTTAACAGTCATAGCAATGAGGACGGGAACCGATGATTGAGCAAAACGTTCGGCATTTTTCAAGCTTTCGGAAAATCCTCCTTCTCTCCCTCTTAACTTGTCATGGGTGCTGCTGTTTCCATCTATACTTATTTGGACACTGACATTTCCCAAGTGGCTGATCAGTTCAATCTCATCGTCGCGCCAATTTAGGCCATTGCTAAAAAGGTTGACGTTCGTAAATAAAGAACTGGCTGTGGCAATGATTTTCAAGAAATTTTTTGTTAGCTTTGCTTCTCCGCCTGTAATGGTGATGTCAGCTACACCGTGAGATGCGAGTTTTTGCAACACTTTTATCCATTGGGAAGATGATAGTTCATCTGGATACGGTTTTCCTGAGCTTGCATAACAGAAAGGACACTTCAAATTGCACATATTTGTTAATTGAAGGGTGCAGCTGATTGGCAAATAGTACTCTGTAGATCCGGTGATCATCAAAGGGTGATTTAGCAGGCCTTTTTTCCACGCTGATGTAAATGGATGTGAATCTAGCTCGTTATTTAATTCTTCCTCACTTACCTTTTCTTTTGAAAGAATCTCCCAAATTCTTGCCGTTTTTTGAACACTGTTATTTTTGGCAAGCATTAAGGCTAATTCTGTTCCCCTGCCGCTAAGTCTAAAATAGAACATGCTTTTTCTGTCAAGCAAAATGGCCCCATGAGGTTGGAAGTGGATCGCAAATTCTGGTGAAGTGTTAGTTGCCGTTTCTAACAATTTTGACATAAAATCCTCCCTCTATAAATGTTGATATATCAATGGTTGTAGCCGTTTTAAGGGGTGTCAAAAAATTTTTTTTCGACACGTTTTCTAACTTTGTTTCTCAAATCTGTATATATATGACATTGGATGGGTGCGCTTCACTGCCACTACTCCTTTATTTTAGGGAGCAGTTAAAAAACTGCTCCATTGCAATCCTTTTGAATATAATGGTTATAGCAGGCGCATTGCCGGATGTGGGAGCCAGCAGACTCTAGTCATCGAGATACTTTTTGAGGCCCAGCAGCTCATACATCCAGCCGCTTTCACAATCGAGGTGCCTGCTGGCTTTTTCAGTTCCTTGATAGCTGTTGGCTCCCACTGTTTTTTTTGCTTCTCCATAATCCCATCTCCTTCCAATTAAAAATGGTCATTATTGGAATAAAATATAACTGTTTAAAATTTAGCATAGCGATAATGTCGAAGTAAGAAATAAATTGTCATTTTGTTATAATTTTTTGAAAATTTAATATAAAGATTTCATAACAGCTTGTATTGGTGCAAGAGCTGTTTATTATTGATACAAGTTTCATGCTTATTAGCCTTTTGATACAGGATGTCCGTTTCAGCAACCGGTAAGCCTTATCATCCAACCAGCGATTAGCGATTTACGCTACGGTTTTTGTATAAACTCAAATCCATATGAAGACCTTGCCACTTCCTTCACCTCAGCCCTTTCAGTTACAAAGCGTTTCATTGATGAAAGGCATTTAGAGCGCCGCATCAGGAAAATGAAAAAAATATATAAAGCGCGGCGTGACTATGTAAAAAAATGTTTGACTGAACAATTTGGCGACACAGTTAAAATTTTTGGCGATTCCACCGGTTTGCATTTAGTCGCAGAATTTCAAAACATCGTGTTTTTAATCAAGTAGTAAATGAAATAATGAAGAAGCATAAAGTGAAAATTTATCCTGAAGAAGTTCATGCTATTCAAAAAGGAATCCATCAAAACAAAATTATTTTAGGATATGGAAATTTAACAAAAGAAGAAATTGCGGAAGGCATTTTTAGATTAAGGCAGGCTCTAAATTAGGAGGTGTTCATCGTGGGGCATCTAAACGTTTGATGAAGATGAAAACATGTAGGATATTCATTTTAAGTGTCGATAATAAAATTGTCCAAACATGCCCATGAAACGATAATATTGACCAAATACAAAATTTGATGAGAGCGCTGTTTATGGAGGTAAGTTTGCTGGGACTTTAAGTCATGCAGGGTTTTAATCAAACGTTTGTTTAAGGGGTTAAACTCTCTCACAACTTTGAGGGGGTTTTTTTATGTGCTAAAAATTCGTTTCAAATGAATCAATTTCAGAGGATTTTATTTCATCAAATGAATTATCATAGACAGCCCCCGAACAAAACGGGGAAAAAGTTGGTATCATGCAAAACCACATGTATTTTGCCCTTTTGAGTTTTCGCTGGATCTTCAAATTCTAAGCGAATACATTTTACTTCAAGTAGAATGAAAGACAGCGGATCTTAAAGCATGCCGGATAGTGCGTCTGCTAAGTTTAAATGCCTGTATTGATTATAATATACGTTAGTTTTTATGTCGATGGCACATCATTTTGCTTTCATTCGTACCGCCTATGCCGAGTTTCTTTTTCAACGCTCGGATTTTTTCCTCAGGCTCTCGGTCGGGATTTCTGTTTTTTCCCTTTTCAGCATTATGTTGCCTGCATTGAATTTAAATTTTTGTTTGATTTGTTTGATGTTATAAGATATTATAAATCTGTAAAAAAGCGGAAGGATGATGGTTTGGATATGACTAACTAATTCTATCTTTAAGTTGCATTTTTAAGGAAGCGAATATATTTTCTGGATAGGATTAGTATGTGTTTGAAAATGCTAAATACAAATCACCGCAGTATGCCTGTAGAATAAACCTGCTGTCCAGAAAACAGAATAGCAGGTTTTCTATGTGCTTGAAATAGACCGGAAGAAAGCGTAGGTACTCACTATGTCAATGTCTCAGTGGAGAAAAATGATTATTTTAATGATTAACATGTTTATAACTATTGGAAGCTTCGGCATTATTATCCCCATATTGCCTGCTTATTTGGAGTCCATTGGTCAAGGCGGTACGGCAGCTGGTTTAATGGTCGCAATATTTGCAGGAGCCCAGCTTGTGTTTTCTCCAATTGCAGGGAAATGGACAGATCAGTATGGCCGGAAAAAAATGATTGTTTTAGGATTAATCGGTTTAACTGTTTCTATGTTTATCTTTTACGCATTTGATTCCATTTGGTGGCTGTACGCTTCGCGTGTAGTCGGAGGGATAGGCTCCGCGCTTCTGGTACCCGCTATTTTTGCTTATATTGCCGATATTACGACAATTGAGCAGCGGGCTAAAGGCAACAGTTTCATATCAGCAGCCATGTCGCTTGGGATTGTAATAGGACCAGGGGTTGGCGGTTTCTTTGCTGATTTTGGGTTGAAAATGCCTTTTCTTGTTGCAACGATCGTCTCTTTAGCTGCTGTTATTTTTTCATTAACAGTTTTAAAAGAAAGTGTTGAACAACAACATACCCCGGAACAAAAAACGCAAATCAATGATGAGCCGATGTTAAAAAAATTGGTTTCGTCCGCTCATAAGCCGTATTTTATGCTGTTGATTATTACTCTTGTTATGAGCTTTGGTTTAATGGCTTATGAATCTGTCATCGGGTTATATATGGATGATCAGTTTGGGGCAACACCGCAAGAAATTGCTTGGATGGTTACATTAACTGGACTGATAAGTGTGATTGTGCAGTTGTTTGTGGTCGATAAGCTTGTCGGCCGCTTTGGGGAAGGAGCCGTTTTAAATTTCTTTTTAGGCGTAGTTGCAATTGGATTTTTCCTTTCATTGTTTGCCGACAGCTATTCTCTGTTTTTTGTCATCACCCTCTTGATTTTTCTTGCAACATCCATCTTGCGTCCTGTTTTGAACACTCTTATTTCAAAGATGGCTGGAAATGAACAAGGCTTTGCCATGGGGTTAAACAACGCCTATATGAGTATAGGAAATATATTGGGGCCGATGTTGGCGGGAATATTATATGATATTCAAATTTTGTATCCTTTCATTTTAGGATGTATTTTATTAGTGTTTACACTTTTTATTACTGTCTTTTGGCAAAACAAGTCATTGAAAAATACGAAACTGGCCAAATCCAAGTCGTCTAGTTAACGCTAAGAACTGTTGTTATTTATCACCTTTTTTAGACCGAAGTGACAAGATGAATAGGCTTGTAAAAATCTATTCTCGTTGGGAAAATTGATCCCAACCCGTAACTTTTTTAAACAGTGCGGGAATGGATCATTTGCTGGCGCCGAAGTTCAATTGAAGCCGTCGTACAAGGAAAATAAAGCGCGATCGCTTGGGCGTTTACGTATTTTTGGACAGCCTCTTTAATCAAAGGCTGTCCTTTTTTTGTATTTTGGCATGCCATTCGCATGAAACGTATTCGACCAGCTTGAAATAATTGGTATTAGAAATTAGTTAGATAGCTTAAACTGTTGAACGAACCCGTTGAGCTCTTCTGACAGATTTGCCAACTTCATGGAATTTACTGAAATATCCTCCATCGAGCTGTTCGTCTGTTCGGATGCGGCAGATGTTTGTTCAATTCCTGCTGCAGACTGTTCAGCTAAAGAAATCCGCACAACATTTTTGCTTTTAAGCTTATTCTCATTTGCTTTCACCTCTGTTTTGATCTTTATTTTTGCATATGCCCATAAAGCAGGGGAGAAAATGAACTAAATGAAATGATAAAGATGAATAATTTTTATTCATATTAGATTATAACCAAATATGTTAATTATTGTAAATTTTAACAGTACCTTTCCTTCTTCTAGACTAAAAAGAATTTGTCATATTTGGATGAAGAAATCATATACATTTAGTGAATTTTTTCACCTTGTTTTAAAAGAAAAATAAAAAGGTGCGGGGGGATATTGTGGATCATTATGTACAGGTGGAAAAAAGAATAGATGTGAGGCGAGACCAATTTGCGCTTTCTGAAGGTTATATCCATTCTTCTTTAGAAACTTCGCCATGGGTCCCGTTTGTAGAAAACGTCTGGATACGCCATTTGTCTTTTGATATTCGCAGCAATACTTCCGTCAATGTTCTTCGGGTTGGATCTGGCGGCACGCTTGGCAGGCATCGCCACCGCGGTCCTGTCACTGGTTATGTGATTAAAGGAAGCTGGTATTACAAAGAATACGACTGGATCGCAAAACCGGGAGATTTTATTCGCGAAAGTCCGGGCAGGACACATACACTCGTTTCCGACGAAGGGATGGAAACTGTGTTTCATTTAAACGGACCGCTTGAATTTCTCGATGATCAAGACCGTATCATTGAAACGGTAGATGTATTTTGGTTTATCGATCATTACTTAACTTATTGCGAGAAAAATAATTTGCCCATTAATAAAGATTTGTTTTTATGATCCTTTGAAACTGATGTAAAAAATGACAGCGTTTACAAAGGTACAGAACCGTTCTAGTTCGGAACGGTTTTTTTCATTTATATCTAAGAATTTCTATTTCATGAGTCAGTGCATTTGACATAATACCTTGTGGTTTCATATAATTTGAAACTAAATGATGTAAAAAGGAGCAAGACTATGGAAAAAAATCATCAAAATCCATTACAAGACATTCATCAATCAATTGTATTAGAAGCCTTAATTGAAAAAGTTTGGGAGGCGGCGGCTACGTCAGAGGGGATTGCGTCATGGTTCATGCCAAATGATTTTCAGCCAAAGCTGGGACATGAATTCCATCTGCAATCTCCTTTCGGGCCGTCTCCATGTAAAGTGGTAGAACTTGAACCGCCTTACCGCCTCTCTTTCACATGGGATACAGAAGGCTGGGTTGTTTCATTTATTTTGAAGGATTTAGGGGATAAAACTGAATTTACTCTTATTCACAGCGGATGGAAGCATCCTGACGATGTGCTGCCTAAAGTAAATGAAAAAAGCTCTGTTGTTCGTGAACGGATGAATCATGGCTGGATGAACATTTTAAAAAAATTGCAAAAGGTTGTGGAATAACAAAAAATTCATTTACGTTTTCAGATCCAGCTCGAGGAAATAACTTGGAGGAAAAGAAAACAGCAAAAAAATTAGGGAGATGATGATCTCCCCAATGCAATCGCCATATCGTCCGAAGAATAGAGGAAAAGGCGGCTGCACTTTTTTGAACAACTGAAAAAAAGATTTTTTATTAAATCTTTTCGAATACTTCCAATTTTAGCGGATGTGCTAAAGCTTCAGTCATTAAATAGGAAAGAGTTGATTCCGCGCCCCGATTTTGATTAGGGCCATCGGAGTTCAGACCGTCACAGCAGCTGCCATCGCTAGGATCGACTAAAGGAATGTGATGGTCATTCCCGCCATAAAACCAGTCTCGGCAGCGCAGTACAACTTGTAAGTAAGCAGAATCATCCAAAATATGATAAGCTTCGTTTGCAGCTAAAGCTAGTTTCATAACATCGATGGGCTGCTGATCCCAGTCGGCGCGATTGTGGCGACTGCACCAACCCCGGTTGCCGATTGGACGAATGGAGGAGCTGTTGAATCCGCCCATCTTTTCGATGAGAAAATCAAGACTCTCTTTGGCAATTCGCAATGTTTCATTGCGACGGTTGTATCGATAGGATAAAAATAATCCCCAAGGCAAAATTCCATTGGCATATGTCATTTGTTTTTCGAACCAATGCCAATCTTCCGTTCGGTGCTCTTTGTATGCTGTTAATAAACTATGTTCGCATGTTTCTGCCAATTGTTTAAGTTCATCTTCTGCTATTTCAAGAGAGGAAATGCTGTTTTTCTTTTCCATGAGCAGTTTGCTGCAACTGGCCAGCAACCATGCTTGGCTGCGGGCAAAACGAAGCTTGCGGCATGCAGAAAGGGCATTGCGCAAAATTTCTGCTGCCACATAGCGGCGGGCATTGTCATTAAGTTTTAAATAGGCCATTGTCACTGCCCAAACTGATCGACCAAGACAATCTTCAGAACGAGTTTCCGATTCAGGTGTTCGGTCATAATAAAAGTTATTATGAAACCATCCATCATCCCTTTGAGCCCAAAGCAAAAAGGCTAAATACCGATCAAGCATTCCGTAGAGTCTCTTCAATTCAGACGGTTCATCTTGAAGAAGCTCTATCCATTCAATACATAGCCAAAGGGCGCGCGCATTGTCGTCTGTTGAATATCCTTCTTTACGGCGCGGAATCCGGCCGAGGCAATGCTCGATCAACCCTGTATCGTCAGTTAAACGTTCCAAATGATCAAAATTAATATTTGGTTGGGGCAACGTGTTTCACCACGCTTTCGTTCGGCTCTTTCACACCCTTCTCATCCAAGTCCATTTCGCCGATTTTGGCAAACAGCTTCAAATATTGCATCCCGACAGTTGGCCAATGGGTTGCCTTTCCAATCTGCCGAATTCGATTTTCCCATTGGTGTAATGCATTGTCATCCATTAATAGCTCTTTTAATCGCTGTTCCCATGCTTTGATGTCGCCATACGGAAGAAGCAGTTCTTCACAGCCTTTTAATAAATCTTGCGCATGCTCGTATGGCGTGGAGAGGATCGGACGGCCTATTCCAACGGCATAAGCCAGCGTTCCGCTTGTGATTTGCTGCAAGCCCGGATAAGGAGTTACATATAGGTCACACGCTGTTAAGTAGGAGACGAGCTCCTCTTCATTAAAGTAACGGTCAATCATTCGGACATTCTCTTCTAATCCGAGCTGACGAATCATGTTTTGCAGCTCTTCACGGTATGATTCTCCTTCCCGCTTTTTCACTTCAGGATGCGTTTGTCCCGCGATAATATATAACGTTTCCGGTACTTCACGGACAACTTCTGGGAGGGCTGAAATTAGAGACTCGATTCCTTTGCCGCGATTCAGTAATCCAAATGTAAGCAATACTTTTCTGCCTTCAAATCCCAGCTGGCGGCGAAGCTGATCCCGCTCGTTATCTCGAGGTTTAGGCGATCCATGTGGAATGTAGACAATTTTATTTTCGGGCAAATTATACGCTCGGACTAAATAAGAGACAGCCTTGCGGTTCATGACGACTATAGCGTCGCTTAAATCGGCAATTTCCTGCTGGACTTGCCGATATGGCGGCTTAGGATCAGAGAAAATCGTGTGAAACGTCGTAACGAGCGGTTTATTTAATGCGCGTACAAAGTCGACTATGTACTCTCCCGCTTCACCGCCGAAAATGCCGAATTCATGCTGCAAAACTACAACAGAAATATCGCTTCGATTGACCCTTTTGGCCATCTTCACATAAGCTGAACGATCTTGCATTGGCAAAGGCCAAAATCTCGGATTATTTTCATATACATTTCTGTCATCATTTTCATTATAAAGTACAATGATTGGATCACGATTACCGCGTTTGCCAGCAGCGCTTACGTTTGTAAATACATGTTCAGTGAAGGTAGCAATACCGCAGCGGCGCGGAGGATATGTGCTGACATATGCAATTCGACTCATGCTTGCATCACCCTCTCATATTGGTTCAAGATCAAGTTGTCGTACACTTTACCTTCATTTAAGAATGTCTTGTAAGCCATAATACTGTTGTTGACACGAATATTATCGCTTATGCTTGATTGATCCCAAAGAATAGAGTTTGAAAAATGCACTTTGGAGCCAATGCGGCAATGATCACCAATCACTGCAAACGGGCCAATTACTGACTGATCGCCTACCTCGACATTATCCCCGATTAAAACAGGAGGGATAAAGCGGACGCCAGATCCGATTTTGGTGTCTTTTCCTAACCAAACGCCCGGTTGAACTTGATTTCCGCGAGTAGGCAACGGGTTCCGATTTTCAAGAACGTCCCAATGAATTTTCCGGTAACGTTCTGGTGTTCCCATATCAAACCAGTAACCGCTGCTTATTTTTCCGTATACACTTTTGCTTTTTTGAATAAGGGTGGGAAATGTTTCACGTTCGATAGAAACTTCGCGTCCTGCTGGAATGTAGCGCATTACTTCTGGTTCAAGAATGTACAAACCAGCATTGATCAAATTTGATGGTGCTTCTTCACGACGAGGCTTTTCAACAAAACGCAAAATCCGGCTGGAATCGTCCAGTTGAACGACACCGTAAGAAGAAGGGTCATCTACTTCCGTCAGTGCAATTGTGGCGATCCCGCCGCTTTGTTCATGAAATTCAAGAAGAGGAATCAAGTTTGGCAAGTGAACAATGTCGGCATTTACAACAAGAAATCTTTCCTTCAAAAATCTTTCAGCATTTTTGATAGCTCCTGCTGTTCCCATTTGATGTGTTTCATCAGAGTACTCAATGTCTACACCGAAACGTTTGCCGTCTCCGAAGTAATTTTTTATGACATCTGAACAGTGATGTGAGGCTATTACGAATTGGTTGATTCCTTGATCGCGAAGATAAGTGATGAGGTGTTCGAGCCATGGCCGGTTAGCAATGGGTGCCATCGGTTTCGGCAAATTTTCAGTTAATGGGCGTAAACGTGTTCCTAAACCACCAGCTAACAGTAATGTTTTCATTTGTCATCCCTCCATTAGTCTATGATTATGAAGTTCATAACAGATGGATGAATGAAAAATGAAAGTGGTGTATATTGTTAGCACTCAAACCTACTGGTTGCTAATAAATATTATAACAAAATTTCTTATATAAGTAAAATGTATGAATTTCAACTCAGTCGGGGGTTTTCCTATACTTAATGAAAAAAGGGGCAAATATAACACCTTTTGTTTAAAGTCTCTACTCCGATTGATAGAAGCTTAAAAAATGTTTGAAAAACCTCTAAGAAGAGTGCTGTTTGTTTTAATGTCTAATTATTCAGAAAATCTATCAAAAGCCTTATGAAATGATATAATCTCCTTGAATTTTATGAAGAAAGCAGGTGATATCGTTGAACTATTGTCAACAATGCGGACACCGATTAGAAGAAAATCAAACATTTTGTACGAATTGCGGCGCGAAAGTCGTAGAATCACAAAACGCCGTACAATCGCAAAATGTAATGAAGGCAGGGGAGGGATCAGGATCAAGAAGACCGGTGCTGGCAACGAAAAAATCTAAGATTTTTGCAAGTATTGGAGTTCTATTAATTTTAGTAATTGCAAGTTCATTTTTTATTGTAAAATCGGTCTATAAACCGACAAAACTGGCGGAAAATTTTATTCTAGCGATCAACAATCATGATGCAAAAAAAGTGGCTCATTTACTAAACTCGAAGCAATCGGATATAAAAATAGATGAAAAAGTGGCCAAACAATTAATTGACCATTATCAAATGAACCCATCGGAATTTTCTGAACTGAAAAATAGCTTGCATAAAGAAGCCGTTATTTATGAAAAAGGGGCATTTCCTGAGCATACAGATGCAGATATTTCGATCAATAAATTAGGAAAAAAATGGTTATTTTTTGACTATTATGCACTCATACCTAAAAATTTATATATTGTCGTAACGGCAAATCATGATAGCCATATTTACATAGATGGAAAAAAATATGAACCTATAAAAAAAGACGAAGAACGGACTTACGGGCCGTTTTTGCCAATCAATCATAAAGTGCAAGCAGTATACAAAGGAGAATACGCAGACGTAAAGCAAGTGGAAGAAGTTTCGCCAAGTGATGCAGAAGAAAATAAAGTGTACATAAATTTTGATTTAACTGGAGATTATGTATATTTATATTCAAATATTGAAGATGCCATTTTATTCGTCAATGGAAAGAGCACAGGTTTAAAAATTTCTGATGTAGAAGAGTTTGGACCAGTTGTAACAGACGGTTCGATGACGCTTCATGCCGAAATAAAAACTGCTGATGGTACGTTGAAAAGCAATAAAAAGACAATTAAAGAAGCCGGGGAAACGATTGATCTATTATTTGAACAAGAAATTCCAATGGAAGATTTCGAAGATGTTGGAGATTCATTAAAAGACTATCATGATGAACAATCGGAGATCGAAAATGTGATTATGAGCCATTATACTAGTATCTCAAGCGGTGACTACGAAACTGCATATGCAATGTTTTCCTCAAGCCGTCGCAGTAAAATTAGCTATGAAAAATGGTCTAAAGGGCTAAAAAACAATTTTAAAAATGAAGTTACGAATGTAAGTGTGGAAAGTATAGAAAATGATCAAGCGACAGTGAGTTTTCAATTAACTTCTTATGACAAACAGGACGACGGCTCCACATTAGTACAAGAATGGGGAGGGAAATGGTATTTAGTGAAGGAATCAGACGGCTGGAAATTAGCAACGCCTGAAATTAAAAAGCTAAATACTAGAACGGAATGAAATGGAAATCTTTGCTTCTCATTTTCGCCATATTTATTTTGAGTATTTTTGCCATTATATCAATCCCGAAATTGCCGCTCTTTCAGGAAAATCAAAAAACAAAGATTCAAGACCAGCATGAAGAACCGGAAGTAAAAGAAGCGGGTAATGTTGCAGCTTTGCAAGAAGAAAAAAACGATAAGAAAGAAGAAACGGTCGAAGAAAAAGCAGCTAGAATAGTGGATGATATGTCTTTGGGCGAGAAGGTCGGCCAGCTTTTGATGGTGGGCTTTAAAAGCACGGAAAAAGACGAGGAAATAACCGATTTAATCGTAAACAAACATATCGGTTCTGTCATTTTGTTTGACCGCAACATGGAGACTCCGGAACAAGTTGCGCAATTAAATAATTCTTTGCAAAGGCTTGCGCTGAAAAAGCGGTTTGGAGTGCCGCTTATGATCGGAGTGGACCAAGAAGGGGGAGACATTTTGCGGATGAGAGAAAAAGTGTCTCCTATCCCATCCCAACAGAAGCTAGGGCAAGCTGCAAATGAAAAAGCGGTGTACGATATTGCTCTTCTGAACGGAAGGGAATTGGCTGCCATGGGATTTCATCTAAATTTTGCACCCGTTTTGGATTTGTCAGAGACTGACAGCCGATCTTTTGGTACAAATCCGGAAGCGGTCTATACGTATGGTGCAAAAGTGGTTCAAGGATTGCATGAAGCGAAGATTACAGCAACGCTCAAGCATTTTCCCGGCAACGGAAGAAGCAGTGTTGATCCGCATATTGACACTTCTTCTGTAAAAGCGGACAAATTGGATTTGGAGAATTCCGATATTTATCCATTTAAAAAGCTCATTGAAAATACAGATCACAATCAATTCTTCATTATGATGACTCACATTAAATATCCAAGTTATGATCCTAGCAAACCAGCAAGTTTATCTTCTGTTATGATTCAAAAGCTGCTTCGGGAAAAGCTGGGGTATAAAGGAATTGTTGTCACGGATGATCTTGAAATGGGCGCAGTAAATAAATATTATTCATATGAAGATATGGCAATCGAAGCGATTAATGCCGGAGCGGATTTGCTGCTTGTTTGCCATGAATATGAGCATCAAGTGGAGGTTTATAATGGCTTAGTGAAAGCAGTGAAAGACGGAAAAATTCAAGAAAAGCGCATCAACGAAGCGGTGACAAGAGTGCTAATCCATAAATTATCCACTATTCAAAATCCGATCGTTGATCCGCAATATGCGAAAGAAACAGTTGGAAGCAAGGAGCATAAAACACTGATCGAAAATTGGATGAATACAAAGGAACAGTGATTCAATTAAATTCGTAGAAGATCTTCATTCAATGTTTGGGCAAGCCGATTGTAGGCGGCTGCCCATGATATACCAATCAATAGAGGAGGACCAATAGAGGAAAATGATTTGTCATCAATGTGGAAATGAACAAGAAAAAGGAAATTTTTGTGGGAAATGCGGGGCAAAATTGAATAATGATCCAAATCTACAAGAAACAGCAGGAGGCGGCGGGGATCAGGCTTCAATTAACAGAAATCCCCAACCGTCTTATGGCCAAGCAGCTTCCACGCAAATGAATGAACATGTAGAAAAGGTTAAAAAGCAGTCGAAAGTGTATGGAAGCTATTTCGTTCATTTTTTGAAACATCCGTCATCCATTTTCGGCAAAGAAAAAAATGAATGGGTGAATGGCTTTATCAGCATTATTTTATTTGTGTTCATTGTCACACTAACGGTTAGCGTTTTTGTCCGCAATCTATTTAAATCGGCAATTCATGGTACTCAAGGACTGATAAATGAGTTTTATGATGGACCTTCGTATATTTCGGTATTTTTTCATGTTTTTATATTTGTTTTTCTTATTGTTGCGCTCGTGTTATTGTGTATGTTCATTGTTAATAAATTGTTTGGATCAAGTGCATCTTTTCAAGAGGTAACAGCTATATATGGAGCACATCTTACCACTGCGATCATTGTTTCGCTTATCGCGTTATTGCTAGTTTTGTTAAAATCCCATGTTTATGGAAACATTGTGCTGATCATTTCACTTTTGCTTGCGATCGTTTTAATTCCATATTATTTGATAAGTGTACTGCTAACGAAATATTCAAAAGGAATAGATCCTTTATACTCATTTTTTATCTATGTTGCTATATTTTCCATCGTGTTTGCGATTTTTATCGGTATATTGGCTGATTCGGCAATGGGGAGAATTGTTGATCAATGGAGATATTTTTGGTGATGGAGTGACATTAAACATTTTGAACGAATCTAAATATTAGCTGCTTTAATTTTCATACAATATAGACTTACACAATGAGTACCGTTAAGCCTTAAAAGCATCAGATCACCTTCTGCGCTGGTATGCCCGCCGCATACCAGCGTTTCATATGTTAATAGGCTGATTTTCATTCTATTGTATAATATGACACTTTAAGTTAAGCCGTTATGAGAAAATTGGAAGCAGTATGGAACAATTGGCCGATATTCTAGGCAAACTATAAGCTGAAACTGGACATATTTTAATCGTTTGCCTAAAATGAAGCTAAAGGAAATACCAAAACAATCCAAAAAATTGTTTTCAAAGGAAGGTGATGCTCAACATGGATGCAAAGGCGAAAAAAACGGCTTTACGTGGAATTACATATGGCTTGTACATTGTCGGAACGAAAGATGAAAACGGTGCCAATGGATTTGCTGGAAATTGGTTGACGCAAACCTCTTTTGAACCGCCTTTAGTTGCAGTTGCCGCAAAAGCGGGTACACGTTCACAACAACAAATTGCCAAAAGCGGAGTATTTAGCGTCAATATTTTGGAGACGGGTCAGAAGGACATGGTTACTGCCTTTTTCCGATCCATTGAACCGGAAGGAAACAAGCTGGCTGGATACGAATTTTATACGGAAGAAACAGGATGCCCGATTTTTAAAGATGCGTTGAGCTTTTTTGAGTGTAAAGTGGTGGAAAAAATAGAAAAAGGTGACCACTATATTTACGTCGGTGAAGTGATCAATGCCGGCGTGCATCGGGAAGGCGATCCGCTAACATTGAAAGAAACCGGTTTCTATTATGGAGGCTAAACTTTTTATAAGAATAATGTTCCGGTTAAAAAGACCTGCAAATTTTATTATTTGAGACGAAAAATAAGAATATAGTTTTGTTCGGCTAAAGATTGAAGCAAGATTTTAAAGAATAAGCGATGATGACTTACGATTATTTGAAGCGGGCGTTCATTTTCGCCTGCTTCAAGCGTTTTTTTCAAGTGAATGTACGTAGTTATAAGTATATGAATTCATTGAAATTTTCATAAAAAAATAGTATAATACGACTTATTGTACGAATCATGTAAATTATTTTAATAAATTAATTTTAAAAAATTTCTCATGGTGGGATCAATAATTATGGATAAGGATAACAAGCTATCATTTTCATCACTTACTGTTATTGGTGTTATGTTGTTTGCCCTATTTTTTGGGGCGGGGAATTTAATATTTCCAGCTCAGCTTGGACAAAATGCCGGGGAGAATCTGTGGTTTGCTGTGACTGGATTTATTATTACTGGAGTCGGATTGCCGTTCCTCGGGATTATTGCGATGAGTTTTTCTGGAAGCAGTGATTTACAAGAGCTTTCTAGTAGAGTTCATCCGACTTATGCCGTCTTTCTCACATCATTGCTCTATTTAACAATTGGTCCTTTTTTTGCAGCACCGCGGACTGGAACTGTTGCGTATGAAGTCGGTATTGCGCCGTTTGTTGCAGAGGAATTTCATCAGGTTGGATTGCTTATTTATACACTGCTATTTTTTGCTGTGACTTTTTGGTTTTCTTTATATCCGGCTAAAATTGTTGATAATGTTGGAAAACTTCTAGCGCCTGGAATTGTGATTCTTCTTGCCATACTTTTATTTATGGTAGTTGTGAATCCTATTGGGGATATTGGTTCAGCGCAAGGAGTGTATAAAACTCATGCGTTCGCTCAAGGCTTTATAGATGGCTATAATACAATGGACGCCCTTGCATCACTTGTATTTGGCATTATTGTGATCAATGCCATTCGCAAATTAGGTGTAACATCAAAAAAAGATATTATGAAAGCTACAGCAAAATCAGGAACTGTTGCCATTTCACTGCTTGCACTGATTTATATAGGAATTGCTTATTTAGGAGCAACAAGTACAGAAGCTTTCGGAATTTTTGAAACAGGCGGACCAGTTCTCAGCAAAGCGGCTTCACACTATTTTGGCACATTCGGCTTAATTATGCTGGCTATTATTATCATTCTTGCATGTTTAACGACTGCCATTGGTTTAATAACGGCGAATGCTGAATATTTTCATAAGTTGGTTCCGAAAATCGGCTATAAAACGTGGGTTGTCTTCTTTAGCTTACTTACTTTTGTAATAGCAAACTTTGGATTAACGAACATTATTTCATTTTCTATCCCTGTCTTAATGTTCATCTATCCGCTTGCGATTGTTTTGATGTTATTAACGTTCTTGTCGCCGTTTTTCAATCATGCTCGTATTGTATATGCTTCAACGACTGGAGTTACATTTTTAATTAGTATTTTTGATGGTTTGAAATCATTATGTAATTCACTTGGAATTGATTATTTCGGATGGATGGTACCGATTGTTTCGTTCTATGAACAAGTATTGCCATTTTATAATCAAGGACTCGGCTGGTTTATTCCAGCGATCATTGTCATTATTATTACAGGTATTGTCGGAAGGGTTCAGGCCAAATCAACTGTTAGAGCGTAAAATGTTCTATTATAATAATAGAAAGAATAGTTTGAATTTTTGCAAGCTATAAAAAAGGAACTTTCTTAAGGAAGGTTCCTTTTTTTGATCAAACTTGACCATTGACAATTTTTTATAAAGTAAAGGAAGATTCTTTTTATTATTTAGTGATTATGGTATTTTTCTTGTAGAGGTTAAAGTCTATCCACCCTTCGCAAGTTCGGATTTAAAAATAAAGGATATTTTAGCAGCTGCTAGAAGTATCCCCTTTACAATATAATGGAATGATATCAGAAGCTTTGAAGATGTATGCCGTTCATTAGACTTTATTAATTGAGAGAAAAACTTTAAGGAAGGGAAATAGGAATATATATTGTAAGGGTAACATCGGCCGCTAGATGGTTCTATGTTCGGCAGCTGAATGCAATTTGTGATTAGTTGATGAACAGAAAAGAAGGATTTCATTACACTTTATAAAAGGAAGTGTGACGTTGTGAAAGCCAAACAATTATTGGTATTACTATTTATTACAATAATCATTTCTGCTTGCAGTTCAAATAAAGAACAATCAACCATGGAGCACGCGCCGAATGGCGACTTGTGGGAAACAACTGCTTCAAGGGATGAACTGCCGACCTTTTTAAATGAATATAGCGAAAACATTCAAATCATCTATCAAGCAGCCGGAAAATCAATGGAACTGCTGCAATGGATTCCTTGTTATTGTGGCTGCGGCGACCATGCCGGACATCGGAGCAGTCTAAATTGTTTTGTTAAGCAAGTAAATCAAAATAGTTCTGTTGTATGGGATGACCATGGAACACGCTGCAACGTCTGCTTAGAAATTGCAGCAGAAGCAATCAAAATGAAGCAAGATGGAAAAACGGTAAAAGAAATTCGCCAATATATAGATGAAAAATACAAAGAAGGCTATGCGAACCCGACAGACACACCAATGCCGTTATAAAGAAAAGGGGGGTGTCTAATAAGTCGTTTTTACGGCTTATTGACGCCCCCATTAATGTTTTAGAAACGTTGATATATCGGTGTTTATGATTTTTTGTTTTCAATAGGGATTTGACTTTCTGGACAGCTCCTTTTCTATGTTTTATGCTTTGTCGAAACTGTTTTTGTCCTCAGGACTTGATCATGATGGAAAAAGGCTTGTGATTAGACATTTAATCTTGAATATCCATCAATACTGTTTTTTTGTTATTTTTACATAATAAAATTGTCGGAGAAAGCTCCTTCGGCTTTTTTTTTTGACCGATCCTCCACGCTTTCCAAGAAAGAATTATTTATTTCCCTGCTCCATTATATATAATCATATTCCCTTTCGCTCCATGACCCATTTTCCATTCTGCCTTTCCCTCATGTCTAATTCTAAGGACTGATCTAATAAAACTAGCAAGAAAAGTCGAAATTTTTAAAAACATACTTGACAAATAGGAATAATGGAATTAATATCATACTTAAATCTTTTACTTTTATCCGGTTGCCCACTGGACCGCCAGAGGCTCATATCAGTTCCTAATATTAGGGATCTGATATGAGCCTTTTTTATTAAAATTTAAGGAGGGAAAATCAATGGGTTTACAATTTGCTTATTGGGCGCCAAACGTTAGTGGAGGGCTTGTGATCTCTAATCTGCCACAGAAAACAGGCTGGTCATTTGAGGATAACAAACGTTATGCACAAATAGCTGAAGAAAATGGTTTTGATTACGTCCTGCTGCAAACAAGATTTTTCGCCAGCTACGGAGCTGAAAAACAATTAGAAGCCGCTGCGCTTGCTTCTGCACTTGCCGCTAGTACCAAAAAATTAAACATTATTACAGCTGTGCTGCCCGGTCTATGGCATCCAGGTGTCATAGCAAAAATTATTTCAACGATTGATCATATCAGTAATGGTCGTGCTTCAATTAATATTGTCAGCGGATGGTTTAAAAATGAATTTATCGGTTATGGGGAACCGTGGTTAGACCATGATGAACGTTATCGACGGTCTGAAGAATTTATACAGGTTCTACGAGATTTGTGGACAAAGGAAACCACTACTTTTAAAGGAGATTTTTATCGTATAAATGAAGCGCCATTAAAGCCTAAACCTATTAATATCCCGAAAATTTTCCAAGGCGGAAACTCGAAAGCAGCAAGAGAAATGGCTGGACGAGTTTCAGATGTTTATTTCATGAATGGAAACTCGCTGGAAAATCTGAAAAAGCAAATTAATCATGTGAAATCATTGGCTGAATCGAACGGAAGAAACATCCAATTCGGTGTTAATGGCTTCGTGATTGTTCGTGATACAGAAGAAGAAGCAAAACAAGTTTTAAAAGATATTGTTTTACATGCAGATAAAGAAGCTGTGGAAGGCTTTGAAAGTCAAGTGAAATTCGCAGGGAAAGCCTCTCCTGAAGGTGAAGGAATGTGGGCGGAATCCACCTTCGAAGATCTTGTGCAATATAATGACGGTTTCAAAACAGGTTTGATTGGGACGGCAGAACAAGTGGCAGATCGCATCATTGAGCTGAAAAAAATAGGAGTCGATATTGTTTTGACAGGATTTTTACATTACGATGAAGACTTAAAAGCCTTTGGTGAAAAAGTCATTCCGCTCGTAAGAGAAAAAGAAGCAAAATTGGAGGGAATCCTAGCCAACTAATATAAAGAAGCATAAGACTCGAAATGAGTAAGCTTTCGGAACAACTAACAAATGAATACGAATGATGTTGGGCATTCAACATCAAGAAATGAGGAGTCTCTTTCTTTAAATAATACTTGACATATAGGAATAATATGTATTAATTTAGTTATAAACAAAATAGTTTGATGAATGCTGACTGGACAACTAGAGGCTCTCAATTCAAGATCATATTTCTTGAAATGAGAGTCTCTTTCCTTTTTTTACAAACATGGAAAGGTGGATTAGCGGTGGCAAATAGTTATGTGAACATATTGGATTATAAAGCGGAAAAACAAAAATCTTTGCGAGAAAATGAATATTTGAATTTGCCGGATTTACAATTTTTCCTTTGGTGCCAAAAGAATTATCGGATAAATAAAGGTGTTTTCAATACGATTGACAATTGGTTTTATACAAATGGAGTCGTTTCTATTATTCATCGTCGAATTTATATTTTAGCTTTTCTGGAATTTGTCAAAAGAGAAGATGCGGATTTTAAAAAACGCAAATATATCCGTTTTGGAAACGGAGGTCTTTCAAAGAAGCTTCATCAATTTATGAATGAAATAATGGAACAATAGAACGATTATGTCAGTAAACTATTAATCACAAACATTATTTAGATAAAGAAGACAAAGGGGTAACTAATGATGAGTGTTGCAGAAGGAACAGATCATTACCTTGACACAGCTTTGCAGTTAGCAAAGGAGTTTGCTAAAACTGCAATTGAAAGGGATGAACGAGGAGGAACAGCAAAAGCAGAACGTGATCTGCTTAGAAAAAGCGGATTACTTTCACTTATCATCCCGAAGTCTTTAGGCGGACTGGGGAAGGATTGGAAAGCTGTGCTGCAAATTACACGTGAGCTGGCAAAAGTAGACGGGTCATTGGCTCACTTATTCGGCTATCATTTCTTATGCTTGACATCCGTACATCTATTCGGTTCCCCTCAGCAGAAAGAGAAGTATTATAAGGAAACGGCTGAAAATAATTTGTTTTGGGGAAATACCTATAATCCTCTTGATGAAAGCTTGCTCGTAAAGCGAGAAGGGGATCAGTTAAAGCTAATTGGGAAAAAAAGCTTTTGCTCGGGTGCTAAAGATTCAGACCGGCTGCTTATATCAGCTAAAAGTCCAAATCAAGATCGCCCTGTTATTGCCGTTATTCCTACTAATCGGACAGGAATAATCATTAATGATGATTGGGATAGCTTCGGCCAACGGCAAACGGATAGCGGCACTGTTGTTTTTCAAGATGTACTGCTGAAGGAAGAAGAGATATTAACTTTCTATGAACAAGAACCTGAAAGCTTTTTCCCTACTATAAGGACGCATACTGCTCAAACCATTTTAGTTCATGTTCTTCTTGGAATTGCGGAGGGAGCATTTGAAGAAGCGAAAAACTATACGAAAAATATCACTCGTCCTTGGCTGACCTCTAAAGTAGATCAGGCGACGAGCGATCCATATACGATTCGCCAGTATGGAGATTTATATGTGCAGTTAAAAGCTGCAGCTGCATTGGCCCAAGACGCTTCAAATGCTCTGCAAGAAGCATGGGATAAAGAAAGGGCATTAACAGAACAGGAACGTGGAGAGTGTGGAATTATCATTGCGACTGCAAAGGTTGCAACAGCAAAAGCAGCTTTAGAGGTTACCAGCCGTATGTTTGAAGTAATGGGGGCAAGGGCAACTTTAGGAAAATATCGGTTTGACCGCTTTTGGCGAAATGTAAGGACTCACACGTTGCATGATCCCATTGAATATAAAATCCGTGATATCGGAGAATGGGCTCTTAACGGTAAATTACCTGAGATTACACCGTATTCTTAATGTTAAAACGATCGAATTTAATTGAAGAAAGGTGATGACATTATGTCAAATATCGTGATTATTTCCGGAAGTCCATCTAAACCATCAAGAAGCTTAGCTATCTCAGCTTATTTAGAAAAAAGGATCAAGGCTGAAGGGCTGAATGCGTCTACCATTTCAGTTCGTGACCTGCCGGCAGAAGATCTTTTATTTGCCAACTTCAACAGCCCAAAAATTCAAGAGGTTTTAGCACAGATTGAACAAGCACAGGCAGTTATTATTGTAAGTCCTGTATATAAAGCAAGCTATCCAGGGGTGTTAAAAGCCCTGTTAGATTTCATTCCTGAAAAAGGATTCGTTGATAAAGTTGTTCTCCCAGTGGTTACCGGCGGAACAGCAGCTCATCTTTTAACATTGGAATATGCTATTAAGCCGATTGCTTCTGTGTTAGGCAGCCAGGAGATTTTAAAAGGAGTGTATTTCGTAGATTCTCAAATTGGCTATCACGAAGATCAGGTTACTTTTATTGATGCGGAAATAGAATCGAGATTACAAACATCATTGAATGATCTATTAAGCCGGTTAAAAGTTGAACAATTAAAATAGTGATTTATATATTGTTTGCACCGAACAGAAAGGATGTTTCATCCTGCTCACGGAGATGGAAAATAATGGTGACAGAACTGTCACCAATAAATTGCTTAAGCTGCCGTTGATTCCAACCAAAAAATTCTTACCTTTGTATAGGGAAATATATTACTTTAGCAAAAATTTCATACGATCAAATGTATCATGTTGACTGGACAACCAGAGACATATCATCGCAAGTTTCGTACTTGCAAAGATAGTCTCTGTTTTTTTCGTTATAAACCTTTAAATAAAACGAAGAAAAAGATGTAACAACAAGTATTTGAGAAAGAGACACGTACCTTTCAAAAATGATCCCACTCCATTTCAGTTTTGATATATAGAATCACAGACATTATCGGTCCATGGAATGATAACTAAACGACAATGTCAAATATACGGTTAGTCGGGAGGAAATCATATGAAGAAAAAGCGAATTTATTTAAACGCTTTTGATATGAATTGTGTGGCGCATCAATCTCCGGGATTATGGGTGCATCCTGAAGATCAGTCATACCGATATAAAGATATTGAATATTGGGTTGAGCTGGCGCAATTACTGGAAAAAGGGCGGTTCGATGGATTATTTATTGCAGATGTAATCGGCATTTATGATGTGTATGGAAATGATAAAACAACAGCAGTACGTGAAGCAACCCAAGTTCCAGTCAATGACCCTATTTTACTTGTTTCTGCAATGGCGCATGCAACGGAGCATTTAGGCTTTGGGATCACATGCTCTACAACATTTGAGCATCCATATACATTTGCACGCAGAATGTCGACTTTAGACCATTTAACAAAGGGCCGAGTAGGCTGGAATATTGTTACTTCCTATTTGGAAAGCGGAACGAAAAACATCGATATTGGCGATCGGTTCCTCCATTCAGAACGATATAATATTGCGGAAGAATATTTGGAAGTTTGCTATAAATTATGGGAAGGCAGCTGGGAAGACGATGCTGTTATAAAAGATAGAGATAGAAAAATTTTCACAGACCCAGCGAAAGTTCATGAAATAAATCATCACGGCAAATATTTTAATGTGCCAGGCATTCATTTGTGCGAGCCGTCGCCGCAAAGAACACCTGTTTTATATCAAGCAGGCGCTTCAGCGAGAGGGCGTCAATTTGCAGCAAAACATGCTGAGTGCACATTTGTTTCGATGCCAGGAAAAGAGCCTATCGCTTCATATGTTAAAAATTTAAGAGCCCAGGCTGCTGAATTTGGCAGGGATCCGCAAAGCATAAAAGTATTCGCTTTGTTCACACCGATTGTTGGGCGGACGGAGGAGGAAGCGTGGGCGAAATATGAAGAATTATCGCAATATATCAGCTATGAAGGGGCCCTTTCTTTATTAGGCGGCTGGTCAGGTGTTGATTTTTCAAAATATGATCCTGATCAAGAAATTGAATACATTGATACTAACGCCATCAAATCAGTGCTCGAATCATTAACGAAAGCAAGTCCAAATAAAAAATGGACTGTCCGCGAGCTGGCGAATTTTGCTGGAATAGGCGGAATGGGTCCTGTAGTAGTCGGAACACCAAAGCAAATAGCTGATACGTTTGAGGAATGGATTGAAGATACGGATATCGATGGATTTAATCTCGCCTATGCAATAACGCCGGGAACTTTTAAAGATTTTGTTGATCTTGTCATTCCGGAGCTTCAACAACGTGGAGTCGTGAAAAAAGAATATGAAGAAGGAACTTTGCGGGAAAAATTGTTTGGCAAAGGCCAGTCCCGTTTACCGGAAGACCATATTGGAGCTAAATATAGAAATTTAAGCTATCAACTGCAGGATTAACCTTACTTTTTTGTATCAAAAGAAGCTTTGAACTTCATATGATCAGCCTTGAAAAAAAGAAACTGTAGGTTAGTCGTTAGTCAGTATTACTTTTGCATCATCTTTATTTGACTTGTTGCCAATTTTGCTGCGGATTCATAAGTCCTTTAAGTCGTTTATGAAATGAATTCTTTTTTTGGTTAAACAAATTTTTAGGATAAATGGAGATATAGGGAATATGACAAAGCCATTATCATTTTCTGCTTTTGTTATGAATACACCTTCTCACATTCTTCACGGGATGTGGCGTGATCAAGAAGGTCATCAGCTTAACTTTAATGACGTAAATCTTTGGGTTTCTTTAGCGAAACGGCTGGATGAGGGAGGTTTTGACGTCATCTTTTTCGCCGACGTCGTCGGGCTGTACAATGACTTTCGAGGAGGATGGGATTTCCATATTGAAAATGGCTTGCAAGTACCTAGTAATGACCCAATGGTACTGCTTTCAGCACTTGCAGTAAATACAAAACATTTGGGCTTAGCTTTTACGGCGGCTCCGGTTCAAGAACCTCCCTTTAACTTTGCACGCCGTGTATCAACATTAGATCACATCACCAAAGGACGAATTGCCTGGAACATGGTTACCAGCTACTCAGCAAATGCCTTTCGCAACTTTGGCTATGACGGCTTAGTTCCGCATGATGAACGATATGAGTGGCTGGATGAATATGTTGATGTTTTATATAAGCTTTGGGAAGGTTCATGGGATGAAGGAGCGCTTTTGCAGGACCGTGAAAGCGGAATTCATGCGGATCCGGCGAAAGTCCATAAAATTCATCATGTCGGCAAGCGCTACAAGGTGGAAGGACCGCACTTAGTGGCTCCATCACCGCAGCGCACACCGTTGCTTTTTCAAGCTGGTTCGTCCCCTACTGGCAGAGATTTTTCGGCTCGCAATGCTGAAGCGATCTTCATTGGAGCACCTGATCCTGAAAATGCCCGCAAGCTGATCGATGAAACACGAAGGTTGGCGGTTGAAAATGGCAGAAAGAGTGAGGATATCCACTTTTATCAGGGATTGTACTTTGTGGTCGGAAAGACGGAGGAAGAAGCTCGGCAAAAAGAATATGAACTTGAAAATAAGATTGATTTCGATATGATGATCGCTCATTCCGCTGGGGGGATGGGAATTGATTTAGGGAATGCTACTTTAGATACTCCATTGGAAGATATCAAAACTGAAGGGATCAGAAGCACATATGAATGGCTAAAGCAAAGCACGCCGGGAAGGACTCCTACAGTTAGAGATCTTGCTAGGCTCAGGAGCAAAACAAACCGTATTGTCGGCACTCCTGAAATGATTGCAGACCAGCTTGAGCTTTGGAGGGATGCAGGTGTTGACGGCATCAATGTCATCAATGCGACGATTCCCGGTTCCTATGAAGAATTTATTGATCAAGTCATGCCTGTGCTTCGAAAGCGCGGTTTAGCGCGCAATGGATATGGAAAGCCAGGAACATTGCGGCGCAAATTGTTTGGGACAGATCGTCTCAATGAGCGTCATCCTGCTGCAAAATACCGAGGTGCATTTGCAGAGAAAAGCCCTGTAAATTGATCTGAGGTGCTTGTAATTGCTGTTTGGCTCTTTTTTTTACAAATAAATATTACTAAAAAGATGTGAATAGTGAAATTTAAAATACGATTAAAGGAGTGCATAAAAGATGTCAATTCAAAATCAATTAAATGAAGCAAGCTCTTTGACTTTTAACGGTCCGGTAAAAGTTGATTCGCCTGAATTAGATCAATTGATTGATGTAATTGCTAAAGACGCTGAGGAACGAAGAAATGCCGGCAGTGAAGAACTGCCTTATCATGCCTTCGATTTAATTCGGCAATCTCGATTGGGTGCTTTACGTCTGCCTGTTGAACTAGGCGGTGGAGGAGCTAGTATTCGTGATCTTTTCTATGTCCTAATCCGTTTAGCTGAAGCCGATCCGGATGTGGCGCACAGCCTTCGTGCCCATTATTGGCAAGTAGAAGAAATACTTCGAAATCCGGATAAAGAACGACGTGAGCAATTGTTGGGAATCGTGGCAAAAGGAGATATTATTGGGAATGCCTTTACGGAAATTTCATCAAAAAATGTTGGTCATTTGATTTTTGAAACAACTTTGACTCAAGATGGCGAAGGGTACCGATTAAGCGGTACGAAATATTTTAGCACCGGTACCATATATTCCGACTGGGTAATCGTTATGGCATCAACCCCTGAAGGAAAACCTGTTTCCGCGTTTATTCCGACAAATCGTGATGGCGTCATCATTGAAGATGACTGGGATGGTATCGGACAAAAATTAACAGGAAGCGGTACAACACGCTTAAACAATGTATATGTCAATCGAGAAGAAGTAACATTTATTGATGAGACGAAGACGCCTTTCAATTCATTTTTACAGCTCTATCTGCAAGGAGTGATAGCGGGTATTTTGCGGAATGTGGTGACAGACGCTAAAGCTTTAGTTCAAGGAAGATCCAGAACCTTTACTTTTGCATCGGCAGATACGCCAGCGGCTGATCCGCTGCTTCAGCAAATTATTGGGCAGCTTTCAAGCAGCGCGTTTGCCGCAGAAGCACTTGTGCTGGCTGCCGCAGATACATTAGACATAGCAGTGAATGAGGCGGTTAATGGAGAAATAGACTTTGATTTAAGTCATGAGGCTTCCCTGCGAGCTGCTCAGGCGAAAGTTATTATCGATCACCTTGCATTACAAGCAGCTACACTTCTCTTTGAGGTTGGCGGCGCTTCAGCTACGAGACAATCCAAGCATTTTGACCGCCACTGGCGCAATATTCGCACACTTGCTTCCCATAATCCGATAGCCTACAAAGCAAGAGCTATTGGCGATTATGTTGTGAATGGTACGAAGCTTCCGATAAGAGAGGTTTACTTCTAAGGATTTTATTGGAGGATGCACAATGGATTTTAACGCAAGCAATCAGACGATTCGAAATGAACGAGATGCAAGGCTCGTAGAATATGCGGAGCGCATTGCAGAGAAAATTCGACAGACAGCTGATAAATATGATGAAACAGGAGAATTTCCGTTTGAGCATATCGAAATCCTGAAAAAAGAGGGTTATCATAAGCTAACAATCCCTAAAGAATATGGCGGTGAAGAACTTTCATTATATGAAATTTTGCTTGTACAAGAACGATTAGCGAAAGCCTGTGGTTCTACGGCACTGGCGATAGGATGGCACTTAATGGCATTCTTTAGCCTTAGGGATTTCCGGCCTTGGAAAGAAGAAATTTTTGCGAAAATATGCAGAGAGGCCGTTGAGGAAGGTTCATTATTAAATGTTTTTGTCACGGAGCGGACATCAGGCAATATTGTAAGAGGCGGAACCCCATCAACAATTGCGAGAAAAACGAAAGACGGATATATCATTTCAGGAAGAAAGGCATTTGCAACATTGGCGCCAATTGTGTCGCATTTTACGATTTTGGCATATGTCGAAGAAGAAGATAAAACGGCCGAATTTTTAATTAAAAAAAATGATTCGGTACAATTGATAGATACATGGAATGTTTTGGGAATGAGAGCAACAGGCAGCCATGATATCGAACTGCATGATGTGTTTGTGCCGGAAGAGGCGTTATTGTCTTACATTGACAAGGGGAAGAACAACCGCTTTAAGGGCAACAGCAGTGCCTACACGCTGCAGTTGCCAGCCATTTATTTAGGGATTGCGATTGCTGCCAGAGATTTTATTTTAAAGTATGCGGCTGAGAAATTTTCACCAAGTCTAGGAGATGTTATTCTAGAGGCGCCGCATGTTCAGGATAAAATTGGAGAAATCGAAATTTTAATCGCTGTATCAAGATACCTGTTATACGGTTTAGCTGAAAAATGGGACCGAAATTTACATGTTCGAGATAAGTTAAGCAATGAAGTCTCTATTACAAAATATACAGTATGTAATAATGCGATCAAAATAGTAGAGCTGGCTATGAGAATCGCAGGCGGTCATTCGTTATCGAAAGATTTGCCATTAGAAAGACATTTTAGGGATGTTCAGTGTGGTTTATATAATCCTCCTTTAAATGACATGGTCGTGAGTCAAATTTCGAAATCCGTGATTGAAGAATATCGAAATAGTTTGAAAGAAGTGCAATTTAAATAGGAGGATGCTGGAGACTGTGGGAGCATTTTCTGCTGCTGAGCAGAAAAGTGCATAATATTTGCTGACTGGAACACCAGAGGCCTTAATTTCATGAAAAATGAAATTAAGGCCTTTCTTGTGCGCCCGGCATGGGTGTAATCTATAGGGTGAAAGTCCCGAGCTGCGAAGGCAGAAGTAGCAGTTAGCTTAACGCAAGGGTGTCCGTGGTGACGCGGAATCTGAAGGAAGCGAGCGGCAAACTTCCGGTCTGAGGAACACGAACTTCATATGAGGCTAGGTATCACTGGGTGAGTTTGCAAGACAAAACAAAGCCCTTTCTGCCGAAGGTGATACAGAGTAAATGAAGCAGATGGATGGAAGGAAAGATTACACTCTTACCCGGGGAGGTCTGGCTGGCACGCCAAGTAACCTTGGTAACCTATCTAGTGATAGATAGCTGAACAGTCAGAAGTCAGCAGAGGTCATAGTATTAGTTGGTCTAGAACAACTAAGAAGGACCGAACAATTAAGAGAGAATAGCCCTTGGCATTCAGTGAGTCATGATGAACACAGAAAACGTAGTACCTCACTTGAGGGAGGAAGCGGTGAATCCCGTGGGAGATCTCTTGGAGGGTGGAGTGACCACTGGCATAAAGAGAACAGCTATTCACGGAAGTTATAAAGACTTGCGTCAATTATCTTAATTGAACCGCCGTATACGGAACCGTACGTACGGTGGTGTGAGAGGACGGGAGTTAATCGCTCCCTCCTACTCGATTTTCACAATATGACAAGGAAAAAAATTTTTTGCATTGCACAAATGTGTCAAAGTATTATGGTTCATCGCCATTTTTCCAAGTTAAACAAATTAAATTAAACATAAAGAGTTAAGATGGGAGAAGCACCATCCCCAAACACTCGAGTAGTTCCCGCATTAAACGTTTTGAACAAAGGGGATATTGTATATAGATCTAGATAAATTTTCGGTTGGTGGAGGAAATTGATGATTAGGCTAGAGAGAGTTAGCAAAATATACGAGTCTGGTGGGAAAAAAGTAGAAGCTGTAAAAGATGTTTCGCTTCACATTAAAAAAGGCGACATTTTTGGAATCATCGGCTTTAGCGGAGCCGGAAAAAGTACACTGCTTAGGTTAGTGAATTTACTCGAACGTCCGACAAAAGGAAATATTATAGTCGATAATTATGATTTGAATTCCATATCTTCGAAAGATCTGCGGCAATTAAGAAGAAAAATTGGAATGATTTTTCAAACATTTAATCTATTTAATTCTCGCACGGTATATGGCAATATTGCTTACCCTTTAAAATTGGAGAAAAAATCGAAGGAGGAAATCCACCAACGAGTTACAGAGCTATTACAATTTGTTGGTCTTGAAGACAAAGCTGACAAATTTCCAGAACAGTTGTCTGGAGGTCAAAAACAAAGAGTAGGGATTGCACGAGCGCTTGCAACTTCACCAGACATTCTGTTATGCGATGAGGCTACCTCGGCTTTAGATCCAGAAACAACAAATGAAATATTAAATCTATTGAAAAAAGTGAATGAAGAATTCAATATTACGATTTTATTAATAACACATGAAATGAACGTGATTCGAAAAATTTGCAATCGCGTAGCGGTTATGGAAAACGGGAGAATCATTGAAGAGGGCGAGGTTTTTAATATATTTTCAAATCCTCAAGAAAAAACGACGAAAAATTTTATCAGTTCGGTTGTAAATGAAAAATTATCTTCGAGCTTGCTTGAAAAGTTAAGGAAGGATCATGAAAGAAAGCTTTATCGAATTGTATTTTCAGGAGACACTGCGAGTCAACCTATATTATCGACATTAACAGCTAAACATAATATTCACTTTAATATCATTTACGGAAGCATCAATGAACTACAAAATCAATTGTTTGGCAATTTAATCGTGGAATTCATTGGAGCTGATTCTCAAATTGAAGAAGTATTAAAAGAGTTGACAGAGATAGTTGAAGTAAGGGAGGTCACAAACGGTGAAAGTTGATTGGACGACGTTTTGGCCTAGAATACTTCAAGCAACAGGTGAAACGATTACAATGGTCATTTTCACATTGATTTTTGCTAGTATTTTAGGAATTATCATGGGACTACTGCTATTTGTCACCCGTAAAGGCAATATTTTAGAAAATAGATTCATCTTTTCATTTTTGAATTTATTAATCAATATTATTCGACCTATACCGTTCATCATATTTTTAGTTGCCATCAGTCCGCTTACGCGATTCGTTGTGGGAACTACAATTGGAACGACAGCGGCTATTTTTCCGATGACCATTGCTGCAGCTTTTGCCATTGCCAGGGTGGTAGAAAATAATTTAGTCTCAATTGATCCAGGTATTATCGAGGCTGCAAAGGCGATGGGGGCATCACCCATTCAAATAATATTTGGGGTACTAATCCCCGAAGCATTAGGGCCTTTAATTTTAGGAATTACATTTATCACCGTAGGACTTATTGATTTTTCCGCCATGGCTGGAACGGTCGGCGGAGGGGGCCTTGGGGATCTTGCGATGACATATGGTTATCAGCGGTTTGATACATCCGTCATGATTGTTACGGTTGTCATATTAATTATTCTTGTTCAAATTGCTCAATTTATTGGCAACATGCTTTCACGTTTCTTTTTACGCAGATAGATCAATCATATATTAGGGGGATTATTATTTTATGAAAATCAAACTATTCCATTTACTAGTAACAATTTTGGTGATTGGCCTCTTGGCAGGCTGCAACAGCAATTCAGCATCTGGGGATAAAAAAGAAAAAGTCGTTACTGTTAAGGTGGGGATTACCGGATCAGATGGACAGTATTGGGACATCATTAAGAAAAAAGCGTTAGAAAAAAATATTAAGGTAGAATATGTCGAATTTTCCGATTATGTGCTGCCAAATACTGCACTTGTCAATGGCGAGGTAGATGTGAACGCCTTCCAGCATCTTGCATTTTTAAGCCAATTTATCGCGGAAAATAATGTGAATATTGTGCCGATTGGCTCAACTGTTGTTGCTCCTTTAGGATTGTATTCGGAAAAATATAAAGATGTATCCGAGATCCCAAATGGTTCAAAAATTGCGGTTCCAAATGATCCGGCTAATTTAGGCAGAGGGCTAAAGGTTCTGCAGCAAGCTGGATTAATTGAGTTAAGGGAAGATGTCGGTCTTTATCCAACAGTAAAAGATATCGTTAAAAATCCAAAAAATATTGAAATAGTAGAAGTCGTTGCCCAACAGACTCCTAGAGTGCTGCCTGATGTAGCCGCATCTATTATCAATGGCGGAATAGCTGGTCAAGCCGGCTACACTTTAGCAGATGCCATTTTTCATGATGATCCAAACAGCAAAGATACACTGCCGTATGTTAACGTTTTTGCCACTTTAGAAAAGAATAAAGACAATGAGGCATATAAGACCATTGCGGAAATTTATCAGACAGAAGAAGTAGCTAAAGCAGTAGAAGAAGATACGAAGGGTGCAAGCATTGTCACAAAGGTGCCAGTACCAGAACTGCAAAAAGAATTAGATCGCTTAGTTGAAAATATAAAACAAGGCAAAGAATAACATAAGAAAGGAATTGTTTATTTGCGAGCAAGGCTGCATTTGAATTTGATGACAATCGACTGATAGAATCGGAATTTGTACTTTTGAAAAGATGCTGGAGTGAGAAATATGGCAAAGCAGATAATATTAAATATTTTTGATATGGCAGGAGCTATGCATAATTCTCACGGATTATGGAAGCATCCTCAAAATAAACGCCATCTTTATTATAATGATCTACATTATTGGATTGAGTTAGGAAAATTGTTGGAAAAAGGGAAGTTTGACACCATTTTCTTTGCAGATGTAGCAGGAGTGTATGATGTCTATCAAAATAGTAAAGATGCTGCGATTCGAGACGGCGTTCAAGTTCCGTTAAATGATCCGGCCTTTATTGTACCAGCGGTGGCAGCTGTTACAGAGCATTTGTCATTTGTAGTAACGGTCAGCACAACGTATGAACATCCGTTTTCAAATGCACGTCGTTTTTCCACATTAGATCACTTTACAAACGGCAGAATTGGCTGGAATGTTGTCACTTCATATTTGCCAAATGCTGCGAAAAACTACGGCCATAAAGAAATTGTTAAACATGACGAGCGTTATGATATTGCCGATGAATTTATGGAGGTTTCCTATAAGCTTTGGGAAGGCAGCTGGGAGGAGCATGCGTTTGTTGGCGATGCGGAAAATGAAATTTTATTTGATCCCGAAAAGGTTCATGAAATAAACCATAAAGGGCGGTATTTCAGCGTAAAAGGCCCGCATTTAACATATCCTTCTGCACAGCGGACACCTGTTATTTTTCAGGCAGGTTCTTCTGAACGCGGCAGAGATTTCGCCGCCAAGCATGCAGAGTGTGTGTTTGTTGGCGGGTCGACGCCCGAAAAATTAAGATTTTATATTCAAGATATTAAAGAACGGGCTGAAAAATACGGACGGAATCCTGATAATATTAAAGCATTTACGTTTTTAGATGTCATTGTGGCAGAAACGACAGAAGAAGCTGAATTAAAATATGAGGAATACAATCGATTGTGGAGTGCTGAAGCGGCAAAAGCTCAATATAGCGGTTCAACAGGCTATGATTTATCTAAATATGAAGATAAAGACGCCTTTTTTGAATATAAGCATACGGAACATGGTCAGTTTCGAGCTGCTTCATTAACGAAAGATGCGCCAAGAAAATTAACTGTTCGAGAAGTGTTAAACAAGTTTGAAACGATCGGAAGGAGTAATGTATTAGTCGGCAATCCCGTTGAAATAGCTGACAGCATTCAATTCCAGATCGAACAAACTGGAATCGACGGGTATAATCTTGCACATCTTATAACGCCTGGAAGCATTGAAGAGTTCATTCATTTCGTTGTTCCGGAGCTGCAAAAACGTGGAATCTATAAAAAAGAATACGAGAAAGGAACACTGAGGGAGAAGCTGTTTGGTACAGGGAAAAAGCTGCTGCCAGATGATCATACAGGCGCAAAATATCGGAATTTTTAACAATTTTAAAGTTTGCTTCTCCTTCAGCTCATAATGTTGGAGGTAATAATGGAATTTCGTACAGTTGGAAGGACAGGCATTCATGTTTCAAATTTATGCTTTGGAACAATGTCATTCGGCGGCATTGCAGATGAAGAAACTTCCATTATGATGTATAAGCAATGTCGAGAAGCCGGGATAAACTTTTTTGATACAGCGAATGTTTATAATGATGGACGTGCTGAAGAAATTCTTGGAAAGTGTATTGCCGGTCATCGAGATGAGATTGTTTTAACCTCTAAAGCAGGCTTGCCTACAGGCAAAGATTTAAATAGCGGCGGTTTATCGAGAAGAAATCTTTTTTTATCAGTTGAACAAAGTTTAATAAGATTGGGCACTGATCGGATTGAATTTTATTTTGTTCATCTGTTTGACGAGTATACAGATATTGAAGAAGTCGTTAGAGCTTTAGATGATTTACAAAAACAAGGGAAGATTTTATTCCCCGCTGTAAGTAACTGGGCTGCCTGGCAAATTGCAAAAGCTCTAGGAATATCTGAAAGAAAACAGCTAGCACGATTTGAGTTAATTCAACCGATGTATAATCTCGTAAAACGGCAAGCGGAGGTAGAAATTTTTCCGTTAGCTCAATCAGAGCAATTAGGTGCCATAACTTACAGTCCGCTCGGCGGAGGCTTATTAACCGGAAAATATAACAGTACAAACAAGCCGGAGCAAGGAAGATTAGTAGAACAAAAGAATTATGAGAAAAGATATAGTCATCAGTATTATTTTACTGTTGCACATCAATTTACGGAGCTGGCGAAACAATTTGGATATCATCCTGCTTCTTTAGCAGTTTCATGGGTATTACATCATCCTGCTGTAACTGCTCCAATTATAGGAGCGCGTAATCCGGAACAACTGGCCCTATCGATTGCTGGGGCAGAAATCCCTTTAACTGCCAGTGAAAGAGAACAGATATCCGCATTGTCAGATGAGCCTCCATTACCAACGGATCATAGTCCAGATGAGGATTTATTTAGCAAATATAGAAAGTAATCCAGAGGAAACGGTGCTAGTGTTTTAAAAATCTAGCATAAGAATCGATTTCACACTTTGACAAATTTGAAATCAGAGAATGGTTATGCTGTCTTTTCCTTTAATGGCAATTTGTGAAAAGCTGTTGGAGCAATCTTTTCTTACGGGATGGTGGACTTAAGTATTCTAATGATGAACATCAGAGCTTGGTAAATGGACATCCATTTCCTGAATCAAAACAATCGTGGTGTAAGCTGCGGTGTAAAACAAACGGATTGATGAAACAGTTGAACGTTTGAACTTTCACATTATTTTTTGCGGTAATACGCGAAAAAGATGTGGTTGGTAAATTTAAAAAACAAAACAGGAGTGTTTGATGAATGTCAAGCCAAAAACCATTAAATCAAAGGATTAACTTCAAAAATAAAGATGAATCAAATTCTCTAACTTTTACCAGCCCAGTAAAAGTTGATTCACCAGAATTAGAATACTTAATTGCTGCAATTGCAGAAGATGCTGAAAAACGCAGAAGTACTGGGAGTAAAGATCATCCATATTATGCCTTTGATTTAATCCGAAAATCTCGATTGGGTGCATTGCGATTACCTGTTGAACTTGGCGGCAGCGGTGCAAATATTCGTGATCTTTTTCAAATTTTAATACGTTTAGCGGAAGCTGATCCAGATGTCGCACACAGCCTTCGTTCACACTTTTCCCAAGTGGAGAAATTTTTGCTGCTTACGGATGAAAAACTCCGTGAAAAGTGGCTGCAAAGAGTAGCCAATGGAGAAATCATCGGCAATGCTTCTGCTGAAATTTCATCCAATAATGCTGGAAATTTGGTTTTTGAAACAACTTTATCACCGGATGGTGAAGGCTTCCTATTGAATGGCAAAAAATACTTTAGTACCGGCACACTGTATGCAGACTGGGTAGTTGTTACGGCATCAACTCATGAAGGAAGGCCTGCATCGGTAATAATTCCGACAAATCGTGAAGGTGTCATCATTGAAGATGACTGGGACGGCATCGGACAAAAATGGACAGGAAGCGGTACTACACGTCTTCACAATGTGTATGTCAATCAAGATGAAATAACATATATTGATGGCTCCAAAACGCCTTTCAACTCTTTTCTGCAGCTCTATTTGCATGGAGTGATAGCGGGCATCTTGCGGAATGTGGTGACAGACGCTAAAGCTTTAGTTCATGGAAGATCACGGACATTCAGTTTTGCTGCTGCGGATACACCTCGACAAGATCCGCAACTGCAGCATGTCATTGGACAGCTCTCAAGCAGCGCGTTTACCGCAGAAACTATTGTCCTAGCTGCCGCAGATGCAATTGATGCTGCTCTGAATTCAGCAGTTAATGGAGTGATCGATTATTCTCTGAGCCATGAAGCTTCCCTGCGAGCTGCACAGGCCAAGGTTATTATAGATCAACTTGCCTTACAGGCCTCGACGCTTCTTTTCGAGGTTGGAGGGGCATCCGCAACGAGACAATCAAAACATCTTGACCGTCACTGGCGTAATATTCGCACTCTTGCTTCACATAATCCAACAGTTTACAAAGCTAGAGCTATTGGCGACTACGTCGTGAACAGTACAGATCTTCCAATAAGAGAGGTTTACTTTTAAGGATGTTTTAAAAATTTTATATATAAAAAGGAGTGTTTAAAAATGAGTAACTATGAAACAATTAACAAAAAGTATTCAAGAGCATTTATTGAGGAAATTAGGGAGAAAGTTAAGCCAATTATTGAAGAAGTCATTAAACCAAGCGCTGAACGAATTGACAAGAGTGGGGAGTTCCCGCGTGAAAGTTTGTTAGCCCTTGCGAAAGAAGGATGGAATTCAGTAACATTTTCTGAAAAATGGGGAGGATTAGATTTAGGATATTTAGGATTTTCCATCGTGGCTGAAGAAATCGGGAAAGTTGATGCGTCAACAGCTTTAGTATATGCTATGCATGTTGGAGCAGCACAAGTAATTGTTTTATATGGAAACGATGATCAAAAGAAACGGTGGCTGCTCCCTATCAGAGATGGTGCGATCGGAACCTTTGCTGTTAGTGAAAAAGCTACAAGAGGTCATGTATGGTTTAGCTTAAGCCAGGCTGAGCGCGATGGCAGCGATTATATCATTAATGCTGAAAAATCCTTTACGACAAGCGGAGGCCAAGCAGATTTTTATATTTTGCAAACGAGAACACCTGATTCTGACGACCCTAGTAACATTAGCTTCTTTATCGTTGACGGCCATAATGACGGTATAGTTGCAAAGCCATGGAATGCATTAGGTGTAAGAGGAAGCCACAGTGGTCCAATTACGTTTAACAATATAAAAGTAAGCGGCCGCGATCTAGTGGGATACGAAGGGTTAGGAAGAGAAATCATGGATGAAGGCGCAAACCCTATTTATATACTGGGTATTGCATCTGTTTGGCTCGGTGTTGCCCAAGGTGCACTAGAACTGGCTGTTAAACATGTTAAGAATGCAGTTAACAAAGGATTTAATAATAGTTTGGCTGACCATCAAGTCATTCGTGAAAAATTGGCAGAAGTGAAAATAAGAATTGCAGGTTTAAAAGCATGGCAGATAGATTTAGCAAGACATTATGATGAATTGCTGGCAGAAGGGCAACCTATAAGCTCATTGGCATCCGAAGTCATAGAATTTAAAGTGAAAGCATCCGAAACAGCAGATTTTGCTGCACGAATTGCGATGGATGTAGCGGGCGGTTATGGCTATATTGAAGGACCTTTTGAACGGCTTTACCGCGATGCCCGGGCAGGAATCCCAATGGCTCCATCTAATAATATCGCCCGCGACCAAGTGGCAAAAATTTTATTAGAATTGCCGTTGAATCTTTGGAATGAGAATGAAAGAAAATAAATCAAACCAGCAATGCATTTTTATTTGGAGTCTGAAATCTGTAAGAACTTTACTGCCTATTTAGGATAATGATGAATGGATGAGTCGGTAGGTCAATTGTCTGTAACGCTGTTAGAATAATTATGAATTAATGAATAAACGACCAATTACTCAAAAAATCTGTTGTTTTTTACAATGTTTTAAAGACTTATTCTGCCAAACTTTAAAAACTCTAGATATAACCATTTCGATGAACTATATGAATAAGCCTCACACTTCTTTTTTATAGTAGGTGTGAGGTTTTATTTTGTAAAAGAGGACATTCGCAATTTTAAGTGGCTGATCATTTACAAGGAGAGTTTTGCTTGTCAGGGAAGCGTATAACAAACAACATTTCAACTTTAAAACAGAAGAAGCATTGGAAAACTGAAAGCGCGAGACTTAAAAGTGTTTTTTCAACGTTTATGGGAAAAGACAGATTTTCACGTTAGACTTCAATGAACCAAAAAAAATCACAAAGCATTTTTCACCGTGAGAAGTTGTGCGGCAGGCAAATTCCTTGTAATACCATTGAACAGTTTTTTACAATCCTTATAAGGAGAGTTTAAAAGGAGTTGAAAAAATGACGAATTCTCAGAAAAAAAGACTGGAAGAGATTGAATTCTCAGTTTTGGATTTGGCTCCTGTTTTATTAGGGAAAACGCCGGCTGACACATTCAAAAACAGTTTAGACCTTGCGCAAAATGTTGAACGATTTGGATATAAACGTTATTGGCTTGCAGAGCACCATAATATGGAGGGCATCGCAAGCTCAGCTACTTCTGTATTAATAGGTTATATTGCAGGAGGTACGAAAACGATTCGTGTAGGATCTGGAGGCGTCATGCTTCCGAACCATGCTCCTCTTGTGATTGCTGAACAATTCGGGACATTAGAGTCGTTGTATCCAGGTCGAATTGATTTAGGGATAGGACGTGCTCCTGGAACAGATCAGGTGACATCCATGGCATTGCGAAGAAATTTACATGGGTCAGTATCAGAATTTCCAAACGACGTCCAAGAACTCATCAATTATTTTGCTCCGAAAGAGAAGCGGAAAGGATATGTACGCGCAGTTCCTGGTGAGGGATTAAATGTTCCTGTTTGGCTGCTTGGATCAAGTACGTATAGCGCTCAGCTTGCAGCAAAGCTTGGACTTCCTTTTGGGTTTGCAAGTCATTTTGCACCGAATCACTTATATGAAGCACTGAAAATATATCGTGACCAGTTCCAGCCGTCAGAACATTTGAAGGAGCCGTATGCGTTGGCGTGTGTGAATGTCGTGGCAGCAGATACCGATGAAGAGGCGAAGTATCTTGCAACCAGCTTGTATCAAATGTTTTTGGGCGTGATCCGAGGAACTTCTAGATTGTTGCAGCCTCCTGTTGAAAGCATGGATGGAGAGTGGAATGAATTTGAAAAAGAAGCGGTACGCCATCAGCTTTATTTTTCGTTTGTTGGATCTAAGCAAACAATAAAAGAGAAGCTTCAAAAATTTTTGGATGACACTCAGGTAGACGAAATAATGGTTGTTTCATATATATACGACCATTCGGCTCGCGTGCATTCGTACCGTATTTTATCTGAGATAAAGAATGAAATGTAGTTCTTTTATTTTAAATATGTTATTTTCGGCAACTATCATTACTGTTTAACTTTTTCAGTTCGGGAAGAGATCTGAGAGCGGCAGACTCCTTTTTCAGAAATGTTATTTATGCTGTCATAAAAGCAACGATGTTTATGAATTGCGGATTCTCGAAACAGGCTATCAGCTTTGCTGACAGCTTGCTATTTTTCTCTGATAGCAGATATTTGATGTAGTTATAACTTTTCTGAAATGGGCTGCCCGATGAGTTCCTAAAATGAAGGATTTTGGAGCAATACTACTGTGAAGGACAAAAAAATCCTGTCCTTCATAGAGGCATGAAGGCAACTAGAAGCAATTGTATGTGCTGAATGTCTGTCATAAAACTTTTGAAGAACCGAATTCAGAAAGAGAGCATAAGAAAAGTCCTTCATAGACTTCTGAAGGATATAACAAGATAGAAAAAATGACCTGTCCGATAAGTTCCTAAAATGAAGGGGCTCCAAAAAGTCAGTTAATCCTGACTTTTTGGACAGCCCCGCAACATTTTTTATATGATGCGATTTTAAGAGAATTGCTGAAACTAGGCAAAAAAAGATGCCATTTCAGGGAATATTCCAATTCTAATAGCCTTATAAAATAACAGTAAACGCTTACAAAACAGGAGGTTCAAAATATTTTTTTTCAAAACGTTGTTGTTTTTTAAACGACGGCATGTTTCTTTATTATTGATTGAATGTTAGTTCTTAACTTTTGGGGCTGCCGGCTGACTTACTTTCTCAAATGTGATCAGTGCGTTCCAGCTGCCGGAAGATTGGCCGTCTGCCCAATATTTCGGTTGGTCATCGTCTTCAAGCATGCTTAATAGCATGGCGAGATGTCTTCCTCCTGATTCTACCTTTGCCAGACGGGCGTATTGAGGAAGCATTTGATAGGCTGCATCATATTCTTTGTTTAATATATAACTAATGAATTGTTTATCTAGTGCATGTTCTGAAGCGGTCGGTTTATTGTGTCTGCCGCGGACTAAATTGTGGGAAAGTGCGCCGCTTGAAACAAATACAATTTTCTTTTCGCTTTCTTTTAATACTTTTGCAATCAGCTGTCCCCATTTATACGTTTCATCTAAAGTGGCAGCCATCGTCACGGACAAATTCACAACAGGTATGTCTTCATTCGGCACAAGGTATCTAAGAGGCACAACCGTTCCGTAATCCCAAACATAGTAAGGGTCGTCTATTCCTACAACTTGCAGTCCAGCATCTTGACCGATTTTTACTAGTTCATCACCAAGCTGTTTATCTCCGGGATATTCATATGGAACATCACGAATTAAATCAGGACATTCAAAAGCGGTTAAAATGCCCTTATGGACAGGAGTGCAATCAACATAATGGAAAAAAGTCGACGGCCAATGGCAGGAAACAAGAACGATGGCATCCGGTTTTAAATCATAAATTGTCTTTGACATCTTTTGCATCTCAATGGCCATATTCTTTTGAAAGTCGGGGACTTGGTCAAAATGGCACATGCTTGGCACATGAGGCGCTAACATAGCCAGCTCAATCGTCATCGCTACTTCTCCTCCTTTAAAATTATTTTCTTACTTCAGATGCGGGTTTGCCCGCAATTCCCCAATGGGTTTTTGGCACCTCTGTCACTAAAACGCGGATGTTTTCTTTTGGTGAATCGAGCGTTTCCGATACAGTATTTGTTACATTTTGAATTAACTCCTTTATTTTCTCTGGCGGCCTGCCCTCCATGATTTGAATAGTAACAAAAGGCATGTCATCCCTCCTATCAGGTAAGAAATTTTTTTCTTTCGCTATTTAAACAACATGGAAGCTTACTTCGCCCAATCCGTCAAATTTTCCTGTGACATAGTCGCCTTTGTTTATCAAGACGGCGCTCGTGATTCCTCCTGTTAGAATGACATCACCTGCACGCAGCTTTTGTCCTTTTCGTGATAACATATTGGCAAGCAGAGCGACGGAATGGGCAGGATGGCCAAGCACAGCGGCTCCGGCTCCTAACTCTTTTATTTCGCCGTTTATGGAAAGAGTCGATCCAACTAAATCAAGTTCTAATCCTTCCGGCTTTTTCAAAGACGTTCCGAATACAACCCGGGATGTTGACGCATTGTCAGCGATTACATCAGGAAGCGTAAAATCAAAATTTTCATATCGGCTGTCGATGATCTCAAGAGCCGGCATCACGTATTCTGTTTTCGCAAGCACCTGTGCACCATTGACACCAGGTCCTTCAATATCTTCTTTTAATACAAAAGCGATTTCCGCCTCCACTTTTGGGTGGATTAAGTCATGAAAAGGCAATGCTCCGCCGTTATTGATCACCATATAATCGAATACATAGCCGTAAATAGGCTCATTGACCTTCATTTGCTTCATCTTAGCAAAACTTGTCAAACCCATTTTTGGACCGATGATACGGTGACCTTCATTTATTTTCATATTGACAATCTCTTGTTGAATGGCGTAAGCTTCTTCGACGGACAAATCCGGTTTTAATGAGGCCGTTACCTTTTTTACTTCACGTTTTTCCTTTTCCGCTGTTACTAAGTAGTCAGCAATTTTTTTTATATCTGCGCCAGCCATTTGCTGCATCCTCCTTAAGTATGTGCCGTTTGTTTTTGTTTTGAAATTTCAGCAGCTACATCAATAATCATATCCTCTTGACCGCCAACAACCTTTCTTTTGCCAAGCTCAACTAATATGTCGCGCGAATCAATTCCGAATTTTTTGCTGGCAGCTTGTGCATGCAACAGGAAGCTTGAATATACTCCAGCATATCCGAGTATTAGTCCATCTTTTGTAATTTCTTGCGGCTTTTCCAAAATGGGGGCTACTATGTTTTCGGCTACGTCCATAATTTTGTATAAATCGATTCCGGTGTTGATTCCTAAACGGTTGAGCACCGCGATTAATACTTCCGTTTGAGTGTTGCCTGCACCGGCGCCTAAGCAGCGGATGCTTCCGTCAATCCGCGTCGCTCCTTCTTCAATGGCTGCTAATGTATTGGCCATTGCTAGGGAAAGATTGTTATGGCCATGGAATCCGATTTCAATTGACAAGCTGTTTTTTAAAGCTTGAATCCTTTCTTTTACTTCATGCGGCAGAAAAGCGCCAGCTGAATCGACAACGTATACAACATCAGCTCCATAGCTCTCCATAAGCTTTGCTTGCTCAACCAGTTTTTCTGTTGGAACCATATGGGCCATCATCAAAAAACCGACAGTTTCCAATCCTAATTCTTTTGCGAAAGCAATATGCTGTGCTGAAATATCCGCTTCTGTTACATGAGTGGCGATTCTCGCCATTTTTACCCCCAGCTGTGCAGCTTGTTTTAATTCTTTCATTGTTCCGATTCCCGGCAAAAGCAAAACAGCAATTTTGGCATTTGTGACAGTAGATACAGCGGCTTCGATCAATTCCATTTCATTTGTTAAAGAAAGTCCGTATTGCAGAGATGAGCCACCTAAACCGTCTCCGTGCGAAACTTCAATATAAGGTACTTTGGCATCATCCAACCCTTTTGCGACGGCTACGACTTGATCCACAGTATATTGATGTCGAATCGCGTGGCTGCCGTCTCTTAAAGCGACTTCAGTAATCAGTATGTTACGTTCTCCCACGATATTCACTCCTTCCTTAAACATTCACTTTAGAAGTAATATTTTTCGCCCATTCCTCCGCCACTTTCACTGCTGCGGCTGTCATGATATCCAAATTGCCTGAATAAGTCGGCAAATAGTCTCCAGCGCCTTCCACTTCAATAAAAACTGTTATTTTATTTCCGTCAAAGAGAGGCTCTTGTCTTAAGCGATAGCCCGGTACATAAGATTGGACTACTTCCACCATATCCTTGACGGATTGAGTAATCCTTTTTTGATCGACAAAATCATTTTCTACAAGGCAATATATCGTATCTCTCATCATAATCGGCGGTTCAGCAGGGTTTAAAATAATGATAGCCTTCCCTTTTTTAGCTCCGCCGATTTCCTCGATTCCGCGCGCTGTCGTTTCGGTAAACTCGTCAATATTTGCTCTAGTTCCGGGACCGGCGCTTTTGCTTGAAATCGTTGCCACAATTTCTGCATATTTGACAGGCTGAACTTTGTTGATGGCATGAACGATCGGAATCGTCGCTTGGCCTCCGCATGTAATTAAATTAATGTTGTCGGCATCCAAATGTTTATCAATATTTACAGGAGGTATGACAGACGGACCGACGGCAGCAGGTGTTAAGTCAAGAACTTTTTTCCCTGCTTGCTTCAGCAATTTTGCATGGCGTATATGAGCTTTTGCGGAGGTGGCATCAAATAGAATATCCGCTAGATCGGGATTTTCTAAAAAACCTTTAATGCCGGTATCAATCGTGTAATATCCGAAATCTTTTGCTTTTTTTAATCCGTCCGATGAGGGGTCAATTCCGATGACCGTTGTAAGCTCCAACACATCTGATCGACGGATTTTGTACATTAAATCTGTTCCGATGTTGCCGGACCCTAAAATTCCAACCTTTACTTTATTCATAAAATTCTCCTTTCAATCTATTATTCTGTAAATGATACAGTTACATGCCCGAGATGAGCGAACCGCGCCGTAAAGACGTCTCCAGCTTGTGCATCAGCGGCTCTGGATAGAGCGCCTGATAAAATGATTTCTCCGGGACGTAATGAAATATCAAAATCAGCCAGCCTGTTGGCGAGCCATGCGACACAGTTTGCCGGATTGCCTAATGCTGCTGCGCCGACACCGGTATTGACTAGTTCCCCGTTTTTTGTCAAGCTCATTCCAATTAATTCGAGATCAACATTTTCTATTTTTTCCGGTTTTCCTCCCAATAAGAAATATCCGGATGAAGCGTTGTCGGCAATGGTGTCAGCCAGCTTGATTTTCCAATCTTTAATGCGGCTGTCGACAATTTCTAATGCCGGAACAATATAGTCAGTTGCTAAGATCACGTCTAAAGCGGTTACGTTTGGACCTTTAAGCTCCTTTTTTAAAATGAAGGCAATTTCAGCTTCTACTCGCGGCTGCAAAACTTTTTTCATGGAAATGCTTCCGCCGTTTTCAAGGACCATGTAATCTAATAAATGTCCATAGTCCGGTTCATCGACTCCAAGCAGCTTTTGCATTGCTAAAGATGTTAAGCCGATTTTTTTTCCGACAATTTTTTGACCTTGATCGACCTTTCTTTTTATATTTTCCAGTTGTATAAGATAAGCTTCTTCGGCAGTCAGATTCGGATCAACGGAAGTAAGAGGATCTGTCGCCTTGTTTAAAGCTTCAGCTTCCTGCAGTTGATTGGCAAAGTTGGCAATTTTCGTTGTTAACATTTTTTCCTTCCTTTCTCATTCAGACAGAATGATTTGGTAAGCAGGCTATTTTAACATACTCCTTATGTTTCAACGGCACCTGAAATTATAGCTTTATCGTTATGTTTGAAAGCTCTGTATAAAAATCTAAGCTGTGCATGCCGCCCGTTCTGCCAATTCCGCTGTGCTTCATTCCTCCAAACGGCGTTCGTAAATCACGCAGGAACCAGGTGTTGACCCAAATGATGCCTGCTTCAATTTGATGTGCCACCCTGTGTGCACGCCGTAAATTATTTGTCCAAATAGTTGCGCTTAATCCGTAATGTGTATCATTGGCTTGGGCTATAACTTCCTCCTCCATGTCAAACGGAGAGACAGTTACAACTGGGCCGAATATTTCTTCCCGTACGCAGCGGGAATTTCGATCCAAACCAGTTATGATTGTAGGTTCGAGATAATAACCCTTATCTAATCCGTCTGGACGCTTTCCGCCTGTTAAAATTTCTGCCCCATCTTGCTTGGCTATGTCGATGTAGCTGTTGACGCGTTCGTAATGTTCCTTGCTTACGAGTGCGCCGACATCTGTGCCATTTTCAAATGGATCGCCAATCTTTAATTCTTTTGTTTTCTTTACAAATTTTTCTAAAAACTCTTCATAAGCTGGGCGCTCTACATAAATTCTTGAACCGCAAAGACAAACTTCGCCTTGGTTAATAAAGCTTGATTTGATGGTAGTTTCAATGACTTCATCTAAATCTGAATCGGCAAAAATAATGTTTGGATTCTTGCCGCCCAATTCATATGAAAGTTTTTTCAAGGAATTAGATGCTGCTTTCATAATGGCTGCTCCTGTACCCGGTTCACCGATAAAGGAAATGGCGTCAATGTCAGGATGTTCGGCAATTGCTGCCCCAGCGGAGTTTGGACCGAAGCCATGAACAAGGTTGACAACTCCGTCCGGAACACCGGCCTCTTTGCAAATTTCCATTAATGCAGTAGCGGTTAAAGGAGTCCACTCTGCAGGTTTAATAACAGCTGTGTTGCCCATTCCTAAACATGGAGCCAGCTTCCAAGTCAATAATAAAAGAGGTAAATTCCAAGGCTTGATAATTCCCACTACTCCGACTGGGCGTCTGTGTGCATAATGAATGGCCTGATCATCTTGCTGATAAGCTTCATTCGTAATCGAAATGATGTAGTCAGCGAAGAAGTGGAAGTTATAGGCAGCACGGGGAATGTCAATTTTTTTTGCAAGAGATAGCGGTTTTCCTGTATCCAATGATTCCAATCGTGCCAGCTCATCCTGTCTTTCTTGGATTAAATCGCCAATGCGCCGCAAAATTTTTGAACGCTCCGTTAATGTTATGTTTTTCCAAGGGCCGTTCAAAGCCCTTTTGGCAGCGGAAACAGCATAGTCGACTTCTTTTTTTCCTCCTTCAGCGACTGTTCCGATTACTTCCTCAGTTGCAGGATTAATATTGTCAAAGGTCCTTTTGTTATCGGATTCAACAAATTGTCCGTTAATAAAATGCAAGCAGTTAATCGTTCCGTTTGAGTTGATTGGCATGATTCACCCTCCCGAATATCATCATAAATTTCAACTGTGACTTTAATGGTAGTTTCCCTATGTTGCACTTTCAACTTCTAAATTGCTATATATGCAACAAATATAAAAATTTTTAAAAATATCGAAATATTTAATTTTTTGCTTTTCAGTTGTTCATATATTTGATATATTCTCGTATAAAGAAAATTGATGTAGAGGGGGAGGGTGTACATTGAATGGAAAAGACGAGAAAAATCAGCTTTCTTCCATCAAAAATGCGCTGAAAATATTGAAAAGCTTTACAATGGAAGAGCCAGAAAAAAAAATAAGCGATTTATCCAATTCTCTAGGATTAAATAAAAGCACAGTCAGCAGGACAATGAAGACGTTGGCAAGTGAAGGATTTGTTTATAAAGATTCAGAAACGAAGAAATACAGATTGGGATTATCCATTTTATCTTTAAGCGGCGTGCTATTCAGCAATATGGATATTTACAGAGAATCGCAGCCTGTACTAAATAAACTGGTCGAAGCAACCGGTGAAACTGCCCATATTTCTGTATTGGACAATTTAGAAGTTGTTTATTTGCAAAAAGTAGAGTGCAATCACCCCGTAAGATTTTTAACCCATATCGGGAGACGCAATCCGCCTTATTGCACGAGCTCTGGAAAAGTTTTAATTGCATTTTCGGAAAATGAAACGGTCGAAAAAATTATATCTAAAGGGTTAAAGCGTTTTGCAAAAAATACGATTACGGATCCTGAGAAGCTGAGAGATCATTTAAAAAAAGTAAGGGAGAATGGGTATGCCGTCAGCATTGAAGAATTGTCCGAGGGAGTTAATTCCATTGCCGCCCCGATTTATGATTATACCGGAAAGGTTATTGCAGCACTTTCTGTAGTCGGTCCAAAACAACGAATCAATTCTTACAAGCTTAAGGCGATGGCGAAACAAGTGATCGCAGCAAGCAAGGAAATTTCTGAAAGAATGGGGTATTTGAATTTTTCATAATTTGGTGGGAGAGTGGAGAGATGTATGATTTTCATACACATTTCATCCCTGAAGGCGTGATGGAATGGGTAAAAGAACATAAAGAAACTATTCATGCTGAATGGGTGAAAAAAGAAAAGAATAAGGAAGAGTTTTTGATTGTTAATCAAAAATGGGGATTTGAATTAAAAAAATCTTTTTTAGATTTAACCCTTTTTTTAAACGAACAATTGAAAGCGGGAGTTCATCATTCCGTCATTTCGCCGATACCGCAGCTTTTTATGTACGAGTTTCCGGAAGAAATCACTGCTGAACTATCCGGCGTGTATAATGATTCATTAGCGCGGCTTGTGCAATCGTTCCCGGAAAAATTGTCTGCGCTGGCAACGGTTCCGTTAAATAACCCGGATAAAGCTGCACAAATCTTGAACGATGCGATGGGAAAAGGGTTAAAAGGAGCCATTATCGGTCCTGGGGCAGCTAATCATATGCTGTCAGATGAATTTTTTATCCCATTTTTTGAAGAAGCCGATCGGTTGAAAGCGATTGTTTTCATTCATCCGTTATTGAGCGAAGATCCTCGCTTGAAAAGAAGAATGATGCCAAATTTAATCGGTGTTCCGTGGGAAACAACGATTTGTGCTACAGATCTTTTATTAAGCGGATTGATTGATCGATTTCCAAATGTGAAAATATTATTTGCCCATGGCGGAGGATTTTTGCCTTACCAAATCGGCAGAATTGAAAAAGGATACGAAGAATGGGAAGCGGTTTCAAAAAAATTAACATCCTCTCCGAAAGAATACTTAAAGCGTTTTTGGTATGACAATGTTTTGTGGGAGCAAGCAAGCATTGACTATTTAGTGCGAATAGTGGGAGAAGATCGAGTAGTGCCTGGCTCCGATTTTCCGTTCGACCTTTCTGTCTGGCCTCCAAATGAAAAGCATTGCAAAGGGGCAAGTTCATTAATAGATTTTTAAAAGCTTTTCGTCTTTTAAGCCAGCAGGCTGGACAATCAATCGCTAAATGATTTATCTTTTGAATCATCGTTCCGGTTTTTGTTAGCAAAACGTTATTTCACGAACGGGCCCAGCATCATGAAAACGGAAATGTCGTTGTATTATATGGCAGCAGAAAAGCATAAAAGCAGTCTAGACTTGCGGACTGCTTTTATGCCGTTGTGTGCTGAACAGGCAGTAAAGGTGCTATCTCGTCTATTATTTTTTGATCAGCAATGACAGTATAATTTCCGATCGTTTGTATAGCTCCGCCCGCTTCGCACACAAGCAGCTGTCCAGCAGCAATATCATAAAAATTAGGCTTATAGTAGACTGCGATATCAAGTTTGCCGCAAGCAATGTAGGCTAAAGTGACAGCAGCTGTTCCGATCATTCTGACTCGGTAAACGTCGTTTACAATGTTTTCAAGCAATGAAATGCGCTCTTTATTCGTTTGTTTATTGGCGTCCTTTGCAAAATCGCCAATGGAAATAAAAGCTTCCGCCAGGCTGGCATTTCGAATGTTTATAGCATTTCCATTTAAATAGGCTCCTTCTCCCTTTGCTGCCCAATACGTTTCCCCAAAAGCAGGCAATGATATAGCAGAGACGACTGGATCATTTTGATAGGTTAGGGCGATGGAAACTCCGTAAAGCGGAACGCCGAAACTGTAGTTGATGGTCCCGTCAATAGGGTCAATCACCCATTCAAATTCATCCTTTCCCCCAATGCTGCCGGCTTCCTCACTGAATATGCGGTGATCAGGATATGTCTCCTGAATGCGATCAATGATCAGCTTTTCAGCTTTCAAATCCATTTCAGTCACAAAATCTTTTGCTGACTTTAATGTTTGCTGCCCAGCTTTTCCTGCATACGGCCGAATCAATTCACCGGCCTCTTTAGCTAACTTTATCGCAAAAGGCAAATATTGCTTATACATTGCGTTCCTCCTTCGGAAAAGTGAATCAATGATTGATTGCTATTAATTAATCATAATATATTTCAAGAAATTTAGGAATAGATGGAATGTTAACACACACTTGCTTTAGAAGTGTAATGAAAAGTTTCCACATGAGAAATGAAATGCCCTGGATAAGAAAAATCATCTTACATCTTGCATTGAACGCTTTTCTCTTCATATCTTACGGTGTTTTACATGTTCGATGGTGCAGCGGCTTGACGATTTAATGACAGAATATTATAATTTTAATAAAATTGGACTGCCCAACAGTCCGGAAAAAATGAAAGGAACATGTTTATGAAATCCAATATATTTAATGAGCTCACCAATACGAGAGTTTACGAAAAAATTGTTGATCAAATTAAGCAGCTGATAGAAGAAGGAAAACTAAAACCAAATGACCGCCTGCCTCCGGAGCGTGAATTGGCGAAAATTCTCGGGTGCAGCAGGACTTCTTTGCGGGAAGCATGCAGAGTTTTAGAATCGGAAGGAATCATTATTTCAAAACCAGGCGGCGGACGGTTCGTTCAAAAAGTCGATCAAAGCTTGATTCTGAAATATCAGATCAACCCTATTGATGTACTCGAAAAAACAACAGTGATTCAATTTTTGGAGGCCCGGGAAGCATTGGAGCCAAAAATTGCTGAAATAGCATGCGAAAGGGCAACGAAAGAAGATATAGAAAAGATGGAAAAAGCATTGAAATTAATGGAAGAAAAGTTGAAAAATCCGGAAGAGGAAATAGATGCAGACAGCAACTTTCATTTATCTCTCGCCCAAGCGACACATAATTTTGTGTTCATCTCATTTATGGATACGAATTTGAATTTATACCGCCAAGTGCGAAAGCAAACGTTGCAGTCGCAAGCGCGTTATTCTGAATCTTTTTTTGAACATGAAGCGATTTTGGAAGCCGTGAAACAGAAAGATAAAGCAAAAGCATCGGAAGCGATGAAAGTCCATTTAAGCAATTTGCGAAGCAATGTATTAGGCATGCTGCCAGAGAAAAATTAATGTTTTGGAGGGGGATACGATGGAAAAAGGAAAATATGGTCCGTTAACAGGAGTAAATATTTTGGATATATCGACTATGATCGCTGCTCCTTTTGGGGCAACGCTGTTAGCTGACCTTGGTGCCGAAGTGACGAAAATTGAATTGCCCAATAAAGGTGATACTTTGCGGACTGTAGGCCCTTGGAAGGGGAATGAGCCGCTCAGATGGCCAGGGCTTGCCCGCAACAAAAAATCAGTTACTTTAGATATACGGAAAGAAGAAGGAAAAGAAATTTTAAAAAAACTTATAAAAAATACGGATATTTTAATTGAAAACTTTCGCCCCGGTACTCTTGAAAAGTGGGGGCTAGGGTATGAAGAATTGAAAAAAGCAAATCCTAAATTGATTATGGTTCGAATCTCCGGCTACGGTCAAACAGGACCGTATCGCGAAAAAGCCGGGTTCGGAACTCCGTGCACCGCTTTCAGCGGCCATACTTATATCCAAGGGTATCCGGACAGACCGCCTGTCAGCCCATCTTATTCATTGCTTGATTATATCACTGGTGTATATACTGCATTTTCAGCGGTCAGTGCATTATATTACCGTGATAAAAATGATGATCCAGAAGGGCAAGTAGTCGAAATGGGATTATATGAATCGATTTTCCGAATGCTCGAATTTTTAGTAGCTGAATATGACCAAAACGGTATAGTAAGAGAAAGAACACCCGGGTTGGCCGGACATTCAAGTCCAGCAGGAACATATGAAACGAAGGATGGAAAATATGTTGTTCTTGTTTGCAGTACTGATTCAACATTTAATCGGCTTGCAGAAGCAATGGAACGAACAGATATGCTTGAGGATGAACGTTATTATACAAATTCACAACGTTTAAAACATGACGATGAAGTACAAAAGATTGTCTCTGACTGGATACGCCAGTTTACGCTGAAGGAGCTGCAGGAAAAATTGGATTTGTACGGTGTGCCTGTCAGTCCGATTTTAAGTATTAAAGATATTTTTGAAAATGAACATTATCAAGCTAGGAAAAACATAGTAGAAGTTGAGCATCCTCGGCTTGGAAAAGTAAAAGTGCCGGGCGTCGTTCCTAATTTTTCAAAAACTCCTGGAACCATTCGTTACCGCGCTCCTGAGCTTGGAGAGCATAATGAAGAAATATTATGCGGAAAATTAGGGTTATCAAAACAGGAGCTTGCCGAGTTAAAAGAGAAAGGAGTCATTTAAATGAGTGATGCCATGTTTCCTGCAAGGGTCATCATTTGTGAAGTTGCGCCGCGCGACGGGTTTCAATCAGAGGATCAATGGATTCCGACTGAACAAAAAATAAAAATTATCCGTGCGCTTGCGAACACAGGAGTTCAATCGATAGAAGTGACATCGTTCGTTCATCCAAAAGCAATTCCGCAGTTGAAAGACGCCGAGGAAGTTGTGAAAGGGATAGAAGATTTAACGCATATTAAATTTCGTGCTTTAGTGCCAAATGTAAAAGGGGCCCAAAGAGCAATTGCGGCTGGAATAAAGAAATTGAAGCTTATGCTCTCGGCAACAGATTCGCATAGTTTATCAAATGCAAACTGCCTTGTGGAAGAAGCGCAAAGAGGATTTGAACCTATTGTCGATTTGGCGCAAAAACATAATGTTGAAGTAGGAGGATCAATTTCCGTTGCATTTGGATGTCCGTACGAAGGAAAAGTGCCTTTAGAAAAAATAGTAACAATTGTAGATCGATATAAGAAAATGGGGATAACTGAAGTTTCGCTTGCTGACACGACTGGAATGGCCAATCCAAAACAAGTCTATCAATATCTTGGCGTATTAAAAAAGGAATTTCCTCACATGACTTTCTCCATGCACTTCCATAATACGCGCGGAATGGCGTTGGCGAATGTGGTTGCCGCTTTGCAGCAAGGTGTCATCCATTTTGACAGTTCTGTCGCAGGTCTCGGCGGATGCCCATATGCACCAGGAGCAACGGGTAACATTGCAACAGAGGATTTAGTTCATTCACTAGAAGAGATGGGGATTGAGACTGGAATTCATTTAGATCGCATAATTGACGTTGCAAAAGATGTAAGAAACATGCTCGGTCATGATGGAGGAAGCTACATGCTTCAGGCAGGACCTTGTTCGAAATTGAGTCCAAAACCAACTGCTCAGGAAAAATTAGAAAAGTAAAATGATTGGTATGGAAAACATATTTTTAGATCGATCTAATAAGATCGATCAATTTTTTGCCGTCAAAAAAAAAGAGCCAGTTGAAATGCGTAAACCCAATCTGTTAGGCATTGAATAAAGAGTCATAGCAGGGCAGAAAAGTGACAGGAGCTAAAGACGGTTGTTGAAAACGAAAGAGCAAGAAACTCGAATGGTGAATTCGAAAACTCTGGCGATGACTCATTCGCTGTATCAAGGAGAACGTGGAATTCTGGGCAAGATCCCTGCCGCAACGTTCCTTGACAACATGATCATTTGTTCGGGAAGACGACCGACAGGAAGACTTGCCGGATTTACCTGCCACGTCAAGCCATCAGATCCATGTTTCTATCAAAGAGGGAAATTTACAAAAAAATTTGGACTTAACCGATTGTTATATTATATGTTATCGAAGGCTTTCCACATAAAAATCCCTTCCATGAGCTTTCTTTTTTCGGTCAACTATAAAGGGTATCATATCATTCGTGCGGTGGTTAAGTTTTTTATTGTGCAGTAGACATAGTATGATGATCATTGCTTTCTTGCAACTTTATATTCGGCGGATCATTTCCCTTATAAAAGAAAGGATTAAGATATAACATGTGTCAACAGATTGCCGGGAATAGATTCCAATTCATCGGTGGAGGTGGACAAGAGATGCTGATGAAAAATAATTTTTACTATATATGTAAGAAACTAGTGGAAATTCATTTCTTCTTTTGTCTCCAAATAAAGTGCAGTTATAAATTTTTTTATGCTCAATCGGCATTTTGTTGTCTTTTCTCCATTTTTTAGTTCCTCCATTCGTTGGCGGATTTCTTCAAAATCAAATAAACGGGGGGCGTAATGTTCGAAATTAGGGTTTGTATAATCAGTTAATCCAATTGAAGCTAAATTGGTGAATGTTTGTAAAACTATTCGGCGAATACGCTGTTCCATGGCACGCAATTCCTTTTGTAGAGATTCTTCATCAAAATGATTGCCAGATTGCAGCAAAATTTGTTTGTATAAGTCTTTTAATTGAGGAAGGTCGTGTATATTTTTTCCATTCTGTTCTCGAGCCTCTAGCCATTTTATCACTGCTAATATGTCAGAAGTTCCCGTCTCGCCAGCAATGCCTAAAGTGAGAAGGAGATGGCAAGCTTTTTCCTCAATCGAATGCTTTGCAGAATATGTAGAAGCTTTTAAAAATGTTTGCTGATCTTTATCTTTATCATCCATTACTTCTAATAAATTGCGAATAGATATAAGTGAAGAAGATAAGGCAAGATGGTTGGCAACTCGTTTTAAAACGGAAACAACTTCGTATTTGTTAATAGGTTTTTGAATGTATGTGTCGACACCCTGCAAGTATGCTTCACCGACCATTTCTTTATTTTCAACTTGAGAAATCATAATAAAGGGACCGGTGAATCCTTCGCTTCTCAATTTTTTCATTGTTTGAATGCCGTCTAGTCGAGGCATCAATAGATCAATTAGAATAACATCCACATTTTTGAGTTGATCGATTGAAACATTAATCCCATCATCTGCTTGCCCGATAACTTTTCCAAGCCCGCTGTCTGTTATTATTTTTTCCAACATTCTTCTAACAACAGGATCGTCTTCAATTAGGAAGAAGCGAAGGTACATCATGTTCCCCCCTTTCTTTATTATGGAATACCTATGTAAGCGTTTTAAACAGCTGATCTTTTGGTATCGTTACTATAAATTGAGTAGGTGGTCCTTTTTCATTTGATAATTGTATTGAACCATTTAAATTTTGTACAATTTTTTGGGCGTGTGTCAAACCGATTCCTGTTGATGGATTCCCGTTTTTGTCAAATTTTGTTGTAAATCCGGGTTCAAAAATCCAGTCTTGATCTTCCTCGGATATACCAATACCGGAGTCGGTTACGAAAAATTTTATGCTGTGATTATCTTCCACTACACGCAGTTCAACCCAACCTGAATGATGTATTGCTTCGACTGCGTTTGAAACAAGGTTGTTTAATACAGATAGAAGAGCATATACATGGTTAGTACATGAGTCAATATCACATTTTTTTTGGAATTGAATTGACTTTTCTAAAGCTTCTGCATATTTTTGATTTGTTTTAATAACTAAATCGCAAATATCTGTAATGGAAATATGAAGGTTTAGTTGCTCTTGACTCATTAGTTTAGATAATCCTGCCAAAATCTTTTGTGAATCTTTTTTCACTTCATGAACATGTTCAGCAATATAAAGGGCTGTACTTGCCTCTTTATTTTCTAATTCCATTAAACGCATATATAGTTGATAGCTTTTTCTAGTAATATCTTCTAGATGGCTCATTGATTTCCGCAAAAAAAATGTTTCTTCATAAAGGCTTGTATTGATCATAACGAGACGTTCGAGTTCATGTTGTCGCGCTTCGCTTATGGCTTTTAATTGAGAAAAATTTAAAATATTGTAAAGCCCTACTGCGCAAAAACTTCTTAAAATCCCAAATAAAAGTAGCATCCAAATAGTTTCTAACGTGAGGGTAAATTGTTCTTGTATTAGTATGCGAAAAGATAATTCCACCATATTAGATGAAAAATCAATGCATGCTCCAATGATTCCTACACGAATGGGAGTTTTTAAATATTTTTGAATTTTTGTAACATAAACGAGTAAAGTAAAATTAAAATAGTAAAAGGCAGCGGGTAAATGGATAAAGAAACTGTCGATCCAAAAGACTCGCCCTAATATAAGATCGATCATCATCCGAAACAGCAAAACAAAAATGCCAGTACTAAATCCAGTTACAAGGATAGGAGCAGATCGAAATGATAGTAATCCAAAGAAGAAAATTGCACTTCCTAATGAAAATCGAAAAAAATTATCAAAAGGATTGATTTTCATTTCTCCCAGAAGTGCAGTAGTGAAAACAAGGACAACAAGTGTCCAAAGGCGGTTATTCATCGCATTCTCCCTCATAGACAATTGTAATACCATTATGGCCAGAAACCTACGAAACGTTTATTTAGATATATTTGTTTTCCAACCGTCTTGAAACTAATGATAATAAATAATTTACAGTAAAATACATGAGAGCAACTAAAATAAAGATCGGAATGACATAGTTGATATTTTTACCATTAATGATTTGTGCATGATTCATTAATTCTGGTAAAGAGATCACGACAGCAAAAGAAGTATCCTTTAGTAGTGAAATGAATTGACTGACAATTGGCGGAACCATCCGGCGTAAAGCTTGCGGCAGTATAATATACCATAAAGTTTGCAAATAATTTAATCCAGAAGAACGAGCAGCTTCTATTTGACCTTTTTCAATGGAATTTAATCCACCTCGAACAATTTCTGACAACATAGTAGATTCAAAAACTACTAATGCTAAAATGGCAGCGGCCATTTTATCTAATTTTAATCCTATTTCTGGAAGAGCAAAAAACGTAAAGAAAATAATTAATAATAACGGTAAGTTTCGAATCGTTTCCACCCAAACGGCCAGTAGGTGACTAATGACCGGAACTTTTGTGTAACGCAATACACCGATCATGATGCCGAATATAAAACTAAGGGTAATGGATATAAAAGCAACAAGTAGGGTGACAGAAAATCCTTTCAAAAGAAATATGATATGACTGGGAGAATAAGCACCAATAAAATCCATTTTGTTTTCCCCTCCCTCTATAATTTCTCCCAATTCTTTAACACCTATAGATTCTTAACCTCATGTTAATGGATACAAATTGAATTTATTCAATATATTTACATGGTAGAGGGTTATCCTCTTTATCTATTTTTTGCTAGTCTGCGTTCAAGGAAACTGACACTTAAGCTTAAAGGAATAGTTAACAGCAAGTAAAACATAGCAACAAAAATATATACATCAAATGTTACGAATGTTTCAGAAGATATTAAATCACCGAAATACATGAGATCTAAGCCAGCAATTACACCGAGTACAGACGAGTTTTTCACAAGATTAAGAAATTGATTTCCTAATGGAGGGATAACAATTTTAATTGCTTGTGGCAAAATAATATACCACATCGTTTGTACGTATGTTAAACCGGAAGAACGGGCAGCTTCCATTTGACCTTTCGGTACTGCTTGAATACCTGCACGTATCGACTCGGCGATAAATGCGGCTGTATAAGTTGTAAGACCTAGTGTTCCTGCCAAAAAAGAATTAATGCGTAACCCCAAAGCGGAAGGAGCGAAAAAAAATACAAATACTATTAACATCAACGGGATGTTTCGGATAAATTCCACATACATCGTGCCAAGCCAATTGAGTGGTCGAAAGGGAGCTATACGGAAAATAGCGATAATTGTTCCTACAACTAAGCTTGCAATCATAGCGAATACACTAGCTTTTATTGTATTAAAAAAGCCTTCTATATACATATCCCAATGATCAATGAGTATGGAAAAATTCAACAAATATAATCACTCCTTTCAGGAAGAAACAGATGAGGGTGAAAAACCGCTCATCTGTTTATCAAATTATTTTTCATTTTTTGGTACGTCTCCGATCCATTTCTCATAAATTTTGTCATATTCGCCGTTTTCTTTAATTTCTTTTAAATATTCATTAATTGTATTTACAAATTCTGTATCACCTTTGCGGACAGCAATTCCATAAGGTTCTTCTGTAAATGTTTCATCAACGACTCGGAAATTAGGATCTTGCTTTGCCATTCCTAGTAATAAAGCATTATCTGTTGTCAAAGCATCTCCTTGACCAGCTTTTAAAGCAGTAAAGGCTTCAGCATAATTTTCAAATTCTAATACAGTTGCTTCTGGTGCTTTTTCACGAATATTTTGAGCGGAAGTAGATCCTTTTGCCGTTAAAACGGTTACACCTTTTTTGACGTCAGAAATACCGTTGATTTTGCTGTCTTTCTTCACAAGTAAAGATTGTCCGGCCATAAAATAAACATCTGAAAAATCTACTTCTTTTTTGCGCTCTTCCGATATAGTCATTGTGGCAATGATACAGTCGATATCGCCATTGTTTAAAAGAGGAATTCGGGTTTTAGAAGTTACTTCTTTCAGTTCGATTTTATTTTCATCTCCTAATATTTTTTTAGCTAAACCTTTAGCAATATCGATATCAAACCCTTCCACCTTTCCGGTTTTAGGATCTTTAAGTCCGAAAAGATTTAAATCATATTTTACGCCGACAATCAATTTGTCCCTTTCTTTTATTTTTTCTAACGTATTTTGATTGTCGGAAGAATTTTCTGTTTTTTCTTGTTCTGCAGTAGTATTAGTAGTAGTTTTTCCGCCGCAGGCTGACAAAATAGATATACATAAAATAGAAATTAAAGAAATGGAAAGTATTTTCTTACAGAATGATCGAAAGCTCATATATAACATCCCCCTTCATATTTAATGATTTAATATTCTGTTTAGGAAATTTTTTGCTCTTTCTTCTTTTGGATTGGAGAAAAATTCTTCAGGTGTTGAAACCTCCAATATTTTCCCTTGATCAATAAACACAATTCGGTCTGCAACTTCTCGGGCAAAACCCATTTCGTGTGTTACAACCACCATGGTCATCCCTTCTTTCGCCAGCTTTTTCATGACGTCTAACACTTCTCCGATTGTTTCTGGATCCAGTGCAGAAGTTGGTTCATCAAACAACATGATTTTTGGTTTCATTGCAAGACCACGGGCAATTGCAACACGCTGTTGTTGTCCTCCGGATAGAGAGGATGGATAGGAATTTGCCTTATCAGGTATTCCTACTTTTTCTAAATAGTACATTGCAGTTCTTTCAGCCTCTTCTTTTGCAATTCCTAACACTTTTATAGGAGCCAGCGTAATGTTTTGTAGGACGGTTTTGTGAGGATAAAGATGAAAATGTTGAAATACCATCCCGATGTTGCGGCGTAATTTATTTATATCTGTTTTTTTGTCATGAACTTTTACATTATCTACTATTAATTCTCCACTAGAAATTGTTTCAAGCCTGTTAATACAACGAACGAGTGTACTTTTCCCGGATCCTGAAGGACCGATAATGACGACAACTTCCCCTTGTTTAATATGCAGATTGATATTTTGCAGAACATGGAATTTTCCGTAATGTTTATTTACTTCATGGAAAATGATCATTAATCAACCCCCTCCTTTCTATATGTAAATAATTTTTAAAATATTTAACAAATTCTAAATTAATATTAAATTAAATCTACGAAAATCTACAAAAAATTACAAAAATCAAATAAAAAACCTTGTCATATTTTTTTACAAAAGTAGAGAATGGTATAAATGAGTATACTGTTAAAAAATTTTATGTAATGCGGGGCAGATACAATATTTCTGAATGAATTTGGAATTGATAGGGAACCGATTTCCTTTGCGGGAGACTGTCTAGGGGGTCAAATTCTAAAAATATTAACGTTTTTAAACCATAAAAAAGAGGCATCAATAAGCAGTAAACGCAATGAATCTGCCATATATGATTAATTGTTACGTTCTTCGAATTTTCGCTGGAGGGCTTCCTGCGCTTCTGCAAATCTTCGCAACTTTTCGTTCTGCCTATTTCTCGCTAAAAGTTTGAAAGGTCAAATATACTGCTTTTTCAGCGGATTCTTAACTGCTTAAACTGTTCATCGGCTTTAGACGTTTCCGAATCTCCTTGATCGCTCGTTGGATGGTATTTATCGTGTACATCACACTTCGATTACTGCTTAGGTTCATGAAGGCGAGACTCAAGATCGGGCTTCTCTTTTAAAATTTACTCAATTATTCCGATGCAAACTGCCGAAACGACTTCCATGCGTTTTCTTTACCCGGAGATCGATTAGACTGATGCCCTTTTGGTGCTAAGAACGAAACTCGGAATTTCAAACGCGAATTTCCCTTTTATAAACATTATACGGGCTCGCTTTAGGAAGCGATCATCAAGACACGGGAAATTAGCATGTGGATGGAAAGTCCCTATTCTCCTGACGATCAGTTGTATGACCAGAAAGAGAAGACATCAAAAATGGCGCAACTGTCCACTATCCAAGCGTTATGCTGTTTTATATTTGGACTACGATGGTTGAAAAAAGTCATTTATGTAGTGTTAGGAGTAAACGAAAAAGGATATCGCAAAATTTTGGATTTTTTCGTAGGTGGACAAAATTCTGTAAAACCTTTACAAAAGAGGTGTCAAGAAGTACTTTAAGCGTATTCGATGATTGCCAGGACTGGAGGAGCGCTTTATCCGAAAGGCGACGTACAGCGTTGTGTCGTTACGTTGTCTGTCATACTCTTAGCCGTGTAAATTAGAAATAAAAAAGGATCTGGAAATGAAAGTATATGGATTTCGTTACATATTGGGATGTGTCCACCTGTTCGATTTGATCTCATCCAGCAATCAGTTCTAATTTTTTTTGATTTATCATCATCATTGTGATTTAGAAAAAATGAAAGCATTTACGAAATCCTAAAAAATGATCGCAACAAACATAAATGCTTTATCAATAATATGAAACCGATCGGCTTTTAGGGCCACTTCTTCCCGTATAGATTTGGACGGCGCTTTTTAAGCAAATCGATTTGTGCTTTCTTCTTCTAAACTTTTAAATTGCATGTGTTTTCATACTTCCCGCCGATCGTAAAAACGCATCAAAAAGCCTCTACATTTTGACATTTCTTAAATTTTGCGTATGCCGCTTAATTCCAAAATGTTCATGAAGTTGCCGATAAGGGAGCCTCCTTTCATTTCAAACGAACGATTCACGCTTCAGATCTTCTGAATATGAGTTACATGTTTGATTTTTCACCATAAAAAATCCCCTCTCCGGCAGACTCCTAAGAACACTTTTTTTACTTTCCACCTGGAGGGGATAAAACCACACAGAACCTTCTTTTTTCCCATCCAATGGATCAATGAAAATGATTATGAAAGGAAACGGACAGCGGAATTTGATCTTGGTGTTAACGCTGCTTGTTCAGCGCCGTTCTAAGATTGGCCAACTCGTTTTCAATTTCCGTAAGCTGCTGTTCCGCTTTTTCTATATTTCCTCCGACTGATTCAAGCTTTTCGATGTCCCCTTGAATGCGGATATAGTCAGATTTTAATTCGGCGATTCTTTGTTCAATTTCTTGTTTTGTCATCAATATTCACTCCAATGTATCTGATTTCCTTTTTACCATTTTATCATGAATGTCGGAATGACACCTTACACGATATGAGTGATTCCAACTAAAAATGTATGAGAAGTAACTATTATTTATGAAAGAGTCGAAAATATAATTATTTTTTCCGAAATAAAATAAGGAGAATTTTTGCGCCGTCTCTTTTAAGGGGTTTTTGGAAAAGGAGTAGGAAAAGGAGAATGAAAAATGTTTTGGTGCTGATGGAAAAAAATTTTGACCGAATCTACAAAAACTTTAACGATTTGTGCACAATGTTTGAAGAAAATCATCATTTAGACTACCAATCTTTTGAAACATATCAACAATTACGGAGAAAATTAATAGAAGATGTAAAAGCTCTTGAATATTTTATTGTTGGAACAATGAAATCTAAAGAAAAATAACTTTTCAATTAACAAAGGCTGCTTTGTTGATTTCGTTGCAAAAGATATATGATTTATGAAAAGATAAGTAAAAAAAGAAAAAGAGGAGGCAGGATGAAAAAAATTATAGCGGAAGCATTAAGGACTGCTGGAGATTTTGGAGTAATCGAAAACATTCGGAAAGTAAGCGGAGGTGATATTAACGAAAGCTATTTTGTACAGACAGAAAACCAAACGTATTTTTTAAAGTACAATTTAGAAGCTCCCGAAGATTTTTTCCGTCTGGAAGCGGAAGGGCTTCAACTGATTAGGGATACTAACACCGTGCGCGTACCGAAGGTGTTTGCTTACTCCGAGAATTCCAACGAGGGATTCTTGATCATGGAATGGGTGAACGGTAAAAAAGATGATAATACAGAAAAGCTGTTAGGCCAAAAGCTGGCAGCTTTACACAAAAGCCATTTTGTATATCACGGATATTCGAAAAATACATATATTGGAACGCTTCCTCAAAGAAACCGTCTTATGTCATCTTGGCTTGAATACTATCGGGACTACCGTTTAAGCGGACAAATGGAAATAGGAATCAAGAAAAATTATATACGTGGTGAACGTGGAAAAAGATTGGAAACTCTCCTTAATCGCTTGCATGAATGGATTCCAGCAAACGTGGAGGCTTCTCTTTTACACGGCGATTTATGGGGAGGGAATTGGATAGTTGGACCGAATGGGGAACCATTTTTAATTGATCCGTCCGTAATGTATGGAGATCGCCATTTTGAAATTGCCTTTACCGAATTATTTGGCGGCTTTTCCCAAGATTTTTACCGCTCATATGAAGAATATTACCCTCTTTCCGAAAGATATGAGGAAATCAAGCCTTTGTACCAGCTTTATTATTTGCTTGTCCATCTGAATTTGTTTGGGGAATCATATGGTGGAGCAGTAGACCGCATATTAAAAATGTATGTTTAAAAAAGATGAGGACTGAGAACCGTTAGTTTTTTCGGTTTAGACAACTGTTTCCCTTCGTTTTAAGAGCTTGCAACTCCCTAATTGTGCAAACGATCAAATGTTTTCTTCCAGAAAGAAAAGGATAGTTGTCGTCCCTCCCCGAAATTCTTATTTAAAAGCCCGCTCTTCTCAAATAAATTTATAAACGAACGTTTTCATTTTCTAATTCAACTGTAATGTCAAAGCTTCGCTGCCCGGCGCATTCGGTTTATTAGCTGAAAGAGGTTGGAATACTGAACTCAGCATCAAAATACAAGGACTTGAAGCTGACAGCATTTCTATATTGAAGACAAATGAAACAGGCTTAATAGCTTGCTTGGTCCATTTTGTCTCGGTTGATTCGATTTATCTGAAAAATTCCGCCTCTAAACGCCGATGAAGGCAGCCGCATTGCGAGACTGCTGATTTTGGCAATCATATTTATTGTTAAACAAACGTTTGATTAGTAATATAGGTAATTGATAATAATATATGAAGCAAATAAATGTTTCCACAAAATTTTTTATGATAATCTAAAATAAAGGAGTTGATCACATGGCAAAAGTAGCTACTCTTATTACAGACTTGTTCGAAGACAGTGAGTTCACAAGTCCTGCAGAAGCATTTCAATCAGCAGGTCATGAAGTGGTCACAATTGAAAAAGAAGCTGGCAAAAAAGTTAAAGGAAAAAAAGGTGAAGCGGAAGTTAAAATTGACTATTCGATTGATGATGTAAAACCGGACGATTTTGATGCACTTCTTTTGCCGGGAGGTTTCTCGCCGGACATTTTGCGTGCGGATGACCGTTTTGTTTCTTTTGTAAAAGCTATGATGGATGCGAAAAAACCGGTATTTGCTATTTGTCATGGACCTCAGCTGCTAATTTCGGCAAAAGCATTGGAAGGTCGGGATGCAACTGGCTATAAATCAATTCGCGTAGATATGGAGTATGCAGGCGCCAACTATCATGACGAAGAAGTTGTCGTGTGCCAAAACCAATTGGTTACAAGCCGCACACCTGCTGACTTAGAAGCATTTAATAGAGAATCATTGAAGCTTTTGGATAAAGTATCAAAGTAAGCGGAGAGAAATTCAAAATTTTTTGCTGAGTGATTTTGGCAAAAACAAACTTCATATATGGCAAAAAACCTGCCTGTTTATGTTTGAACAGGCAGGTTTTTATATGCAGCAAGACTTTATTATAGAACATCTTTCATCAAACGTTTAATCATAGGTGCCATGAAGAATAAAATAAGGCCAAGAATAATTGAAATCATGCCGATAATGCCAAAATAAACAATTTCTGTTTCAACTGTGTAGTATTTTACAAGCTGGGCATTAATGGCTTGAGCGGCTGCACTAGTTAAAAACCATAGGCTCATTGTTTGCGCTGAAAAAGCCGCTGGAGCAAGCTTTGTAGTTGCTGAAAGTCCTACTGGGGACAAGCACAGCTCTCCGATTACAACAAGGAAGAAGCTAAGTACGAGCCATAAAGGGCTAACTAATGACTCAGTACCGTTTACATAAGCAGGAATGATCATAACTAGAAATGATAGACCGCCAAAAATAAGTCCGAATGCAAACTTGCTCGGTGTTGATGGCTGACGCTTTCCAAGCTTCACCCAAAACCATGCAAAAACCGGCGCCAAAAAGATGATAAATAAAGGGTTCAATGATTGAAACCATGATGAGTGCAGTTCAAGTCCTGCATAGGATAATTGGGTGCGCTTATCTGCATAAGTGGCTAAAATAATAGCCCCTTGTTCTTGAATAGCCCAAAAAACTACTGCGGCAATAAAGAGCGGAATGTAAGCAATTACACGCGAACGCTCCACTTCTGTTGTTTTAGGACTCCGGTACATAAATATAAAATAACATGCAGGTATTACAATTCCGAGGATGCTGACAATCATAGTAAAGCTATTTATAGTCAAAAGTCCTGCAGGGATGGTGACAGCTAAAAAGGCGATAATTACTAAAGCGCCGATGCCGAAAATAGTGAATACTTTTTTTCGTTCTTCCGGTTGTAACGGGTTAGGCACCTGTGTTCCGGCGAGACCAAGGTTTTTCTTTTTTGTCAGGACAAATGTCAAAAGCCCGAAAAACATACCAATAGCAGCAAGAGCAAAGCCAAGATGAAAATTATATCCTTGTCCTAAAGTTCCAACAATAATGGGAGCTAAAAATCCACCTAAATTAATACCCATGTAAAAAATACTAAACCCTGAATCGCGGCGGGCATCGTTATCTGCATAAAGATCGCCGACAACACTTGATACATTCGGCTTTAAAAGTCCAGTACCAAGAACAATCAGCGTCATGGAAATGAATAAAGCTTCAATATTTCCAGGGAAGGATAAGACGATATGGCCGAGCATGATTAAAATTCCGCCGTAAAAAACAGTTTTGCTTGTCCCTAACAGGCGGTCTGCAATCCATCCTCCAATCGTTCCCGACATATACACAAGAGAACCGTAGATCGCCATAATCGATGCAGCGGTAGCTTCATCTATTCCCAAACCACCTTTAGAAACTTCATAATACATATAATAAAGAAGTATTGCTCTCATTCCGTAATAGGAAAAACGTTCCCAAAACTCCGTAAAAAACAGCGTAAATAATCCTTTTGGATGTCCAAAAAAACCTTTTTGCGGAAGGCTTTGGACAATCTGCTCCTTTGTTATCATAAAAATAAACCTCTATTATTTTTATATAATTTTTAAGATGTTTTGAATTGTCCGAAAATAAAAAAATAACCGTCCTACCGCTCTTTAAATAATATTTTAATATAATTAAAACGTCAACTGTTAAATGCATAAAATTATATATATATAATATTTGAAACAGTGTAAGTTAGGGAATTTTTAAAAAAAGAGGAGGATACAATATGAAATGGGGGATTGGAAAAAGAAAAAATCGGTTCCCATATAGGTTAAACCGATTTTATCCATGGTCATATTGATTATATTAACGATAAGATTTCTTTCTATTTATTTCCTCTGCTATCAATTGATACGATTTTGTGCGTTCTTCATAGCTTCCAGTTATTGTTATGATCATCATTTCATCTGCTTCATACCAATTTTTTAATTCATATAAACGGTGAACGACAAATGTTGGATCGCCAATGATCATATTCTTTTGAAACTGTTGAAATTCATCTGAATTCAGCAATTGCTGCTTTGCTTCTTCTTTTAATGGAAAATCAAGTGTTTTTCCTTTATGATGCTGAAGATTCCATAAAAAGCTGCTGAAGGCAATTTGCTCCGCTTTTTCGTTAGTTTCAGCGCATATTGCCGAGACTGTGACAATTGTCTTTGGCTGCTGTTTTCTTTTTTTCTGGAACTGATTTTTATATGTTTGAATAATTTGCCGCCCGTCTTCATTGCTCATAAATTGGCCAAATGCATAGGAAATGCCGTTTTCAGCTGCTAAAAAGGCGCTCTTTATGCTTGTGCCAAGGATCCAAGGTTCAGGAGGAATATTTGGCAAAGGAGAGGCTGAGATGCTCGAAAATAATTCATTTTTTGGATAGTCATTATATAAAAAATGAAGCAGCTCTTGAACGGTTTTCGGTATGTTTTTTACATTTTCGAGATAATTGCCGGATAACGCAATGCTTGATTGAGCGTCTCCTCCGGGGGCCCGCCCGATCCCAAGATCAATGCGGTTAGGAAATAATGTTGCCAGCATATTAAACATTTCCGCAACTTTATACGGCTTATAGTGGGGGAGAAGCGTTGCGCCTGACCCGATGCGAATCGATTTTGTTTTTGCCCCTATAACTGGGAGCATAATTTCTGGAGCGGAGCAGGCAAGTCCGGAAAGATTGTGATGCTCCGCAATCCAGTAGCGGGTATAGCCTAGTTTTTCCGCCATTACGGCCAGTTGAATGGATTGCTCCAACGCCTCTTTTGCTGTTGAGTTGTTCAAAATCGGTGCTTGGTCTAAAATGCTAACCTGCATTATTCGCCAACCTTTCTTCGTATATTAAAAATTTTTTAATGCTTCGCGAATCGGGGTGTTTCCTGAGACTAGGTCAAATGAGCGGCGAAAAGTGTTTTTCTCCATTATTGATGCAAAAATAACCGAAGCCACATCTTCTCTTGGAATGGCGGCTCTTTCAAGATTTTCGGCAATTTTTATTTTTCCGGTTCCTTTCTCATCCAACAGCGCCCCCGGCCGGACAATTGTATAGTTTAAACGGCTTTGGACAAGGAAACGGTCGGCATAATGCTTGGCAACATAATAATGTTTAATCTTTTCGTTCCAATTTTGTCTATTATGGGCTTGCAGAGCGCTGACCATTATAAACCGTTGAACGCCTGTCTTTTCTGCTGCTTCAATTGTTTTTACGGCACCGTCTAGATCTACTAAAAGAGTTTTATCTGCACCTGTATGTCCGCCTGAACCTGCGGTAAAGACGATCCCTTCCGCACCTTTGATCGCCTCGGCAATCTGATCGACTGTGCCTTCCAAATCAGCTAAAACCGTCTTGACTCCGATCGAGTCAAAATATTCTTTTTGGTTTTCGTTGCGGATCATTGCTTTCACTGTGTGCTCGTTGCTTTCTTTTAATAACTGAACAAGAATTTTTCCGATTTTTCCATTGGCGCCAACTACAACAATTTCCATAACGGACTCTCCTTTCAAACATCGTTTATTAACATTATTCCAGAAGCTGGCTGTTTTCTCAAATGATCGATACATGGTATGTGGTTGATTTTCCCATCGATGGGGATTAGTATATTAATAATTGACTTTTAAGATGTTCAAGGGGGTAAAGGAGGGGTGAGTATGGAACGCTATACGGTAAAGGCAGAAAAAGAAATTTCTATTAAAAAAATGCTCTTGATAGTTGGAATCATTTTTGCTGCTTTTAATTTGCGTCCTGCTATTACTTCGGTCGGACCGCTCATCGGTTATATTCGTGAAGATCTCGGAATCTCCAACGGGGTTGCGGGTTTACTAACGACTATCCCGTTAATCGTTTTTGCGGTTCTTTCGCCATTAGCTCCGAAATTTGCAAGCCGATACGGAAATGAAACGGCGATTTTTGCCGGGTTAGTCGTGCTTCTTGCAGGAATGATTATTCGAACATTCGGAGCGATGATCGGTCTGCTTTTAGGAACTGTATTGATTGGAGTAGGCATTGCCATTGGAAATGTGCTTCTTCCGGGTATTGTAAAAGAACGGTTCCCGGATAAAATCGGACTGATGACAAGCGTTTATTCAACAGCTATGGGTATGCTTGCAGGGATCGCTTCCGGTTTAGCAATTCCGTTGTCGGAAGGATTAAAATTTGGATGGAGAAATGCCTTATTGTTTTGGGCAATTTTAGCAATTGTGGCGATATGTTTATGGTTTCCATTAATTGGTGGAAAACAGAGATCCGCGAAACCGCCAATTGAACATATTTCAAATGGTTTTTTGCTCCGGTCGCCGCTGGCATGGCAAGTCACATTTTTTATGGGTCTTCAATCGTTCTTATTTTATAGTATGGTTGCATGGCTTCCTGAAATTTTGCAGGCGGACGGATTAAGTGCTTCAACAGCTGGTTGGATGCTGTTTCTTGTGCAAATTGCTGGCTTGCCGGCAACATTTGTCGCTCCGGCACTGTCGGACAAATATGCAGATCAAAGGCGAATTGTAGCGGTTTTAGGAGCTATTTATTTAGCAGGTCTCGTTGGATTATTGTATGGCGGGCCTCTTTTACTGATTGTCTTTTGGATTATTTTAATCGGTATTGGACAAGGGGCAAGCATTGGGCTCGTATTAGCGCTATTTGGTTTAAGAACAAGAAGCTCCGAGCAAGCTTCCGCTTTATCGGGAATGGCGCAATCAATTGGTTATTTGCTTGCTGCTTTTGGGCCCATTTTAATTGGCGTTTTGTATGACAAAACTCATTCGTGGGTGGCGCCCATTTTATTGTTTATTGCTGTCTGTGTTTTGATGATCATTGCTGGTTTGAATGCCGGACGAAATAAGTATGTGTAAAAAAAACTAAATAAAAAGCCGGGCAGTTCAAAGTCGTTTTTTCGACTTATTGACTGCCCCTTTTAATGTTTTAGAAACGTCGATATATCGGTGTTTATGACTGTTTGTTTTCAATGGGGATTTGACTTTTTGGACAACCCCAAGCTTTTTATTGTATTTGGAAGGTTCCATTTGATAAATGAATGTTCACATCGGCGATGGATGCAATGTTTAAGAAGGGGCTGTCAAGAAAGTCAGTGAAAAACGATTTTCTTGACAGCCCCATTCCAGCTTGTTGATAGTGATTAATAATATTGATTATTCTTCCTCATAATTAACACCTATTGTAACCTCTGTATTTTCAATTGAAAAGTTTACATTCCATCTAGGATGTATTTTAACTTTATTTTCTTCATCAAGTTCTAGGACCCCGTGTATTTCATCATTATTTTTAGAAATGAAAATAACTTGCTTTGTTTCTTCATTTACATAAACATTAATTGATTCATGATAATTAAGTGTAAAACCGTTAAAAGTCATTTTCTTCATAAACTAAATCTACTCCTATTCTTTATTTGGATAACACTTTCCCATTTTTATCTAAAGAAGCTATTCTTTTTTCATCTTTCTTTAATTTCCATACACGTCCACCACGTCCTGCTGTATCTTTTTCTACTGACCACTTCCCATTTTTAAAAGTACCAGAATTTTTAGTTAGAGGTGTATTCCCGTGTTTATCTTTAAAAGAACCTAATTTCACTTTTCCGTTTGAATCTAACAATGATTGTGGTATTCCATAATTAGAAGCAATTACTCTTTTAGGATCATTAAAATAGTTAGAAATAGTTTTATAGAGCCAACTTCCAGCCTTAATAGTAACCCCACCAACTACTATTGCACCAGTCGCTAGTAATGCAACTTGACCAACATCAGGAACAAAATAAATAGCGGGAGCTAATGCAAAGAAAGGTTGAATAGAAGAACCAACATTACCATCACTTAAAACAACAATCTCAGCTGATTTTAAATACTCCTCAAATTCCTCTGGACTATAAAATTTGCCATCTATCAAAACACCATCTTCCAAAACTTCAAAATTAGAAATATCTTGGTTATAAATGATCTCCTCATCTTTAAATTGAGAAGCTTTTACAGTAGATATACCTGCAGTTCCTACAGATGAAAAAATTAAAGCAAAACTAAAATACATTTCATGCGGTTCATATCAAACGTTGCCTTTCAATTTTTGGTTCTTAAAAAGCATTCTTAAAATGTTTAAACAGGTAGAGAAATCACATATCCGATAAAAAACAGCATTGTTAAAAATATTTTTGATTTTCCAACCTTTTTAGCTGTTCTATAAAATCCCTCCTTTAAACTTCCAATTTTATGTAGGTTTTTAGCTATTGGGATACATTTCCATTAATGTTATTATAGTATTATGTTGTTTTCAACCCCTCTATATAACATGAGTCAGTCAAGACTTTGTGGGAACTTTTTTGATTCGCTGAAAAAAGAAGTAAGTCATAGGTTAGCGAACCATTTTTTTGAATTTCATCCGTAAGCGCTTTTGGACTCTCATCTCTTGCCATGACGGGCGAATATGTATACCTTTTTTTACCATACCCTGAATTCAGACAGGGCATGCCTTTTTGTCATTGGCATGGTCAAACAGCTAAAACAACGGTATCTCTTCAACGGAGAACGTTTAACCTTGGAACAACTGTATCGAAAAGCGAAACGAGACATTGGCAAAAAAGAAACACTCGGCTCGATTCACGTAACCTTTCATACGGGTTTACCAGTGAAAATCGTGTTTGTGCGGAATCGAAACAACCAAAGTGAATGGCTGGCCATTTTGAGTACAGATACCACGCTGTCTAATGAAGAAATCGTTCGAATCTATGGGATGCGTTGGGACATCGAAACTTTGTTAAATTCAGTAAATCGTTTTTACATTTAGCCAAAGAGTTTCAAGGTCGTTCCTATGACATGATGATTAGCCATACTACCATTGTCTTCACTCGGTATATCTTGATTGCTTGGCAACTTCGGAAAGAAGAGGATCCAAAGACCATGGGCAACTTATTCTTGTTTCTATGTGACGAAGTAAAGGAGATGGACTTTAAAACGGCTTTACTACAATTGATTTCTCTTTTCCAAACTTTGGCTGAAGCTATTGAATGCCGGACGAAATAAGTATGTGTAAAAAAGAAACTAAATAAAAAGCCGGGGCAGTTCAAAGTCGTTTTTTCGGCTTATTGACCGCCCCTTTTAATGTTTTAGAAACGTTGATATATCGGTGTTTGTGATTGTTTGTTTTCAATGGGGAATTGACTTTTTGGACAACCCCAAGCTTTTTATTGTATTTGGAAGGTTCCATTTGATAAATGAATGTTCACATCGGCGATGGATGCAATTGTTAAATCGTGCGTCACCATGATGACGCATTTTCCCTCTTGATGTGCTAAATCTTGAAAAATGCGGACGATTTCTTTAGATGTTTGCTCATCCAAGTTTCCTGTTGGTTCATCCGCGACAATTAATTGCGATTCGCAGCAAAGAGCGCGGGCAATGGAAACTCTTTGCTGTTGTCCTCCGCTTAGTGTCAGTACTTTTTGCTTTGCTTGGTCCTGCGAAATCCCCATTTGTTCTAATGTTTTTAGTGCAAATTGTTTATATGGCTTTTTAGAGGATTTCGTTATTTCCATTGCCGCAACGACGTTTTGCAATGCTGTCATATAAGGAAGCAGGTTGTATGATTGAAAGACGATTGAGACGTATTGATTGCGAAATTTGGAATAGCCGATTTTTTTTAAATCCTTGCCCTCGTATAAAATAGCCCCTTCTTTTGGAGAATCAAGAGCACCGGCAAGAGCTAAAAATGTGGATTTTCCCGCACCGCTTGGACCAGTAATTGTGTAAAATGTACCTTTTTCAAAATCAATATTGATCTTTTTTAAGATTTCTACTTTTTTTTGATCTCTGCTATACCAATAGCTAACATCTTGAAATTTCAACAATGCACTCATTTGATCCCCTTCTTTTCTTAGTCTTGTTTAGTTAAAATCACCTTCGGATGCAGCCGCAAAACGGACAGCGATGGAATAAATGATGATAAAACGGCAATTAACATTCCGATAGACGACAGCATGCCTAAATCTTTCGGTGTTATTGCGATTTCTAAGTCATCAATTGTTTCCACGTTAGCTGCTTGCCCTCTCATTCCTACACTGCCTCCCATACCTGGTCGAAAGGATGGAGGTGTATTCATCTGCTCTTGCTGGGCCAGCTCTTGCGCTAATAATTGATCGCTGATCTTGCCGGCCACCACATTTCCGCATGCGCTTGAAATTCCGATGGCGAGAACGGCTACAATCAATATTTCTGCGACAAATTGACCGATGAGCTTCCATCTTTTCTCCCCAAGAGAAAGAAGAACACCCATCTCGTATTTCCGTTCGCGGATTGACAGCATGACAATCAGTCCAAGAATGACAGCCCCTGAAATCGTCACTAAGTAAACGACATTTTTTGAAAATGACGCGACATTGTTGATTGGTCCGACCATTTGATTGTATAGCTGATCATTTGCATCAAGCTTGAATGTATCGAAGTCTATGCTCGAATTTTTCTTCGCTTTTTGAATAAACGAGTCTATTTCCGCGGGATCTTTCATGTAAAAAACAGCGCGGTCAATGGTATTTTCATAGTCTTCACCTTTCAGTGTGTTCGCGACAGTATATGGAACGTACAATTTGTTGTAAGGGTTCATAAAAGAAAAATTCATTCCTTGATCTTGTTCGTTTGTGGTTGTCTCATAAATGCCAATGATTTTTAATTCAATCGTTTTTTCCTCTTCATTGGCACCTTTTACCGTAATCGTATCACCGACAGTTAAGTCGTTTTCATCCGCCAATGTTTTTTCGATGACCACAACATTTTTTCCTAATGATTGATCGGTAATATGTTCACCTTCTACCAATGTAGAATCTCCGTTCATAAATTCTTCGACAGCATCAGTAAAAACGACGCCTTGCAGACTGACATCAGATTGAAACATTGGATTTCCATTTTCCCCAAAGGGACCTCTGTTTTCTGTTTCCTCATCCGAATCACTTGTGTCTTCATTTTCAATTGGATCAAAGTCTTCAGCAATTCCGTTTGTCGACGAATATAAGTTATAACCTTTTACTTCTGAGTATGTAGATAATTCTTCTGCCGATTTTACCGGAATGGGTTCAAGCTGAAACCTCGTCCGTTCACCTTCCGATTGCTGCTGATTCCGCATTTTTTCCATATCCATCTGCAAGGTCACTTCTCCTCCCAGCTTTTCCTTCGCTAAATCACTGGCTTTCTTTGCTGCACTTTCGATCGCCAGACCGGAAAGGACAAGTAAGCAAATGATGGTGAAAATAAACAGTTGTAAAAGGCTCTTTCCTTTTCTAGCCCATACGCTTAACAACGACCTTTTAAAAAAATTCATCTAATCTTACCTCCTTCGTGATTGTCAACGATAAGCATATTGGAAACATATGAACAATTTATGAAAAATCTATGTTCGAAAGTTTAATTTTTTAAAAGAGAAGTTGAAGTAGTTGCTTCCCTTTCTTTACTCGTTTATCTTGAAAATAAGAGTTGTTTTAGCGGGAGGAAGAGAAATGAAAATTTTAGTGATCGAAGATAATGAAAGCGTCTGTTCGATGCTAAATATGTTTTTTATAAAGGAAGGGATTGAAGGGGAATTTGTCCATGATGGACTTGAAGGCTACCAATCCGCTAAGAGTGGCAATTGGGACTTGCTCATCATCGATTGGATGCTTCCCGGAATGGATGGAGTCACGCTTTGCAGAAAATTAAGAGAAGAAGAACACTCCGTTCCGATCATCATGCTGACCGCTAAAGACAGTGAATCCGATCAAGTGATCGGACTTGAAATGGGAGCCGATGATTATGTCACGAAACCGTTTAGCCCGATTGCACTAATGGCGAGAATAAAGGCAGTGGCGAGAAGATATAACAAGCAAGAACCTCGTCAAAAAAACATTGTGACAACCAAACACTTTAAAGTGGACAAAGATGCAAGAGAAGCGTATTTTAAAGGACAATCGATTAATAACCTAACTCCAAAAGAGTTTGACCTCCTTTATCATTTTCTCACACATCCGCGCCAAGTATTTACGAGAGAGCAGTTGCTGGAAAGTATATGGGGGTATCAATTTTACGGAGATGAAAGAACGGTTGATGTCCACATGAAAAGGCTGAGAAAGAAGCTCGGGCCTGAAGCGCAAAACTTCCTTCACACGGTTTGGGGGGTGGGATATAAATTCGACGAATCGGTGAAGCACGATGAAACTTAAATATATGTATCAGCTGCTTATTAGCCATATAGGAGTTTTAGTCATTGCATTCTTGATTTTGAGCTTTTCCTTTGCAAAATATGTTGAAAACTATGTTTATCAAAATAAAGTAGAAGAATTGATTGCCTACGGCCAAAACATTTTACATGATTATAGCCGCGATAATTGGGGCGGAAACCGGATTTTGGATCAATACCGGCAGGTGCTGAGGACACGAAATATTATGTTCAGTGTGTTTAATCAACAAGGCGAAATTTTTTATCCGGAAGCTGGCTTTTTCCCGCGGTTCACAATGTCAGAAAAAGAATGGGAGAGTTTGGAGGATGGCAAAATTGTCGTGGTCAAGCAAGATTTAAAACGGTTTGATCAGGCGGTATCCTTCGTTTCTTTGCCATTCATCGTGAACGGGGAGCTGATGGGAGGAGTTCTCCTAGTTTCGCCGATAAGCGGTTCAAGAGAGACCATCAGCGACATTAATCAGTTTTTATTTTATACAATTTTAATTTCGTTGACTGTTTCATTTTTGCTAAGCGGTCTTTTATCGAAGCTGCATGTTCGGAGAATTCAGAGGATTCGTGAAGCAACGTCAATGGTGTCATCTGGAAACTATGACGTCCAGGTGAATGCCTCCAAAATCGATGAAATTGGTGAGCTGGCAAGCGACTTTAATGAAATGGTAAAAAAGCTTAAAGCTTCTCAGGAGGAAATAAGCAGGCTTGAAAAAAGAAGGAGACAGTTTATTGCAGATGTTTCTCATGAGTTGAAAACTCCGCTTACAACGATCAGCGGTGTCATTGAAGGATTAAAAAGCGATATGATTCCTGAAGAAGAAAAAGAAAGAGGCATTCAATTAGTAAGCCAAGAGGCAAAAAGGCTGATTCGGCTAGTTAATGAAAATTTGGACTATGAAAAAATTCGGTCGAATCAAGTAAAGCTAAATATAGAACCTATACAGTTAATTGATGTGTTTGAAATTGTGAAGGAACAGCTTCTTTCACAAGCTGAGGAGAAAAATAACATTATGATCATTGAAGCGGATGAAAATGAAATCATTTATGCTGATTATGATCGCCTCATTCAAATTTTGATCAATATTGTTAAAAATAGCATTCAGTTTACACAAAACGGAAAAATATTTTTGCGGGGGAAACCTGGATATAAGGAAACAATCATTGAAATCGAAGATACCGGGATCGGAATGGACGAAAAAGAAATTGAAAACATTTGGCAGAGATTTTACAAAGCAGATCTGTCAAGAACAAACAATAAATACGGGGAATTCGGGTTAGGACTCTCAATTGTGAAGCAGTTAGTGCTCCTGCATCAAGGAGAAATCAACGTGACAAGTAAAAAAGGCAAAGGAACGAAATTTGAGATTAAACTGCCTGTCAAAAGCTAAAGAATCTTGTAGAAGGGATTGGATAATACATGGAGCTTGCATTTCATCGTTCGCCCAATAAATATATCGGGGGAGTATCGATCAAAGTGGAGGATCTTAAGAGATCTATTGCGTTTTACCACAATTTATTGGGGTTTAAAATATTAGAGCAAAAGGAAAATAAAGTCGTTTTTTCTGCTGATGGAAAGAAGCCGCTATTGATTGTCGAACAACCGGATAATGTAATAAGAAAACAAGTCCGGACGACAGGGTTATATCATTTTGCGATTTTATTGCCGGAAAGGAAAGATTTAGCTAATGCCCTTTATCATCTCATTCAAATGAACTATCCGCTGCAGGGTGCTTCCGATCATTTGGTCAGTGAAGCGGTCTATTTGGCAGACCCGGATGGAAACGGCATTGAAATTTATGCTGATCGAAAGTCGGCGAATTGGGAATGGAATCAAAATCAAGTTGTGATGGACACGATTCCGTTAGATATAAACGATTTATTTTCTGAAAGAGATCCAGAGGGCTGGCAAGGGATGCCTGAAGCAACCATTATTGGTCATGTTCATTTGCATGTTGCCTATTTAGATGAAGCAGAACAATTTTATTGTAAAGGCCTCGGTTTTCAAATGACATCAAAATATGGATCTCATGCATTATTTATTTCTAGCGGCAAATACCATCACCATATTGCGTTAAATACTTGGAACGGTATAGGGGCTCCAAAGCCTCCTGAGAATAGTGTCGGGCTTAAATGGTTCACAATCATTTTGCCGAATAAGGAAGAAAAAGATCAGGTGATCAAGAGATTAAAAGAAATAAATGCACGTATAACTGAAAAAGATGGAAAAATATACACAATTGATCCTTCCGGAAATCAAATTGAAATAACGACAGCTCATTAAAAATCGATCATGAACATGGACGCATTGGCGTCTTTTTTTTGTGCAAATTTTTCTTGCATTAAGAATAAAAAAACGAAAAATGCAAATATTAACAAGAAATAAAAATGCTGGAGTTAAGCAAAAATGAAATTCAAAAAGATGCTTTTATTTGCTGTTGTTTTGTTGTTGTTATCCGGCTGCTGGAACCGAAGAGAATTAAACACGATTGCCATTCAAGTGGGTTTAGGGATCGATAAAGAAGGAGACCAGTATGTGGTGACCTCGCAAATAGTAAACCCTAGTCAAATTGCCATGCTGATGAGTAAAGGGGATAAAACTCCTGTTATGACTTATCAAGAGAAAGGTCACACCATCATTGAAGCTATACGGCGAATGACCACTGCTGTTCCAAGGAGAATTTACTCTTCTCATTTGCGGATTTTAGTAATCGGTGAGGAATTAGCAAAAGAGGGAATTGGGGAGGTGCTTGATCTTTTGTCACGCGATCATGAAATGAGAACAGATTTTTATATAACTGTTGCAAAGGATGCCAAGGCAGGGGATATTTTAAAAGTTTTAACAGCGTTAGAAGATATCCCGGCGAACCAGCTTTTTAATTCTCTTGAATTATCAGATAAGCAATGGGCGCCGACAATATCTGTAACTCTTGATCAATTGTTATCGGATTTAAGCAGCGAAGGGATCGAAGTGAAACTGACAGGAATATCAGTAGAAGGCAATCAGCAAGTCGGTGAAACGAAAGCCAATTATGAACAAATTGACCCTGAAGCAAAATTAAAATTTAAAGGAATCGCTTTGTTTCACCAAGACCGATTAATAGGCTGGCTGGATGAACAACAGAGCAGAGGACTTCATTATATTATCGGCAAAGTACATCGGACGATCGAAGAAATTTCATGCAAGAATGACGGAAAGATAAGCATTGACATTTTTTCTGCAAAAAGCCAGCTAAAAACAAAAATGCATAAAGGCAATCCCGTTGGTGAAGTTCATATAGAGGCTCAAGGAAATGTAGCGGATGTACAATGCAAGCATCTCACAATAACAAATACAAAAACGATAAGAAAGATAGAAAAAAAGACGGAAGAAGAAATAAAACAAGAAGTTGAAAAAGTTCTTTCGAATGTTCAGCAAGATTACCGAGTCGATGCTTTCGGTTTTGGAAAAGCGTTGTATCGGGACGATTATAAAAATTGGAAAAAAATAAAAAAACATTGGAAGGAAACGTTCACTGAACTTCCAATAAAAACTACTGTTGATGTCAAAATACGAAGAACAGGCACGATCAACAATCCTCCGCTTCACAAGCTGGAGGATTGAGAGCAGGGAAATGGAAGGAATTTCATATGGAAAAAGCAAAAATCGATGGGTTACAGATGTTTTCATTTATGTTTTTGTTTCAATTTGGAAGTCTGATTGTCACAGGGCTAGGATTGGAAGTAAAGCAAAATAATTGGATCGCCGTGTTAGTTGTTTCCGGAATTAACATTCTCCTTATTTTAATGATTTACGGTCCAATTTATAATCGTTTTCCAAACCTAACCTTGACAGGAATATTTTTGGAAAACACAGGGAAAATTGTTGGTACAGTGCTTTCAATCATATATAATTTTTATTTTATCTTAATCGCCGGCTTTATATTGCGGGATACTGGGGATAACATCATTAAATATCTTTTGCCTGAAACGCCTCTTGAAGTTGTTTTATTGATTGGAGTTTTACTTATTTCTTATTCATGCTTTTTAGGAATTGAAGTGTTCGCAAGAGTTGCCCAGCTGCTTTTCTTTATCATGATCACTCTAGGGATAATGGGAAATTTTTTAGTGTTTGCCTCCGGAATTGTTGATCCGATACATCTTTTGCCAATTTTAGAAGATGGCTTATTTCCTTTAATCAAAGCGGTGTTTCCGTCTATCATTTCTTATAGCGAAATGGTTGTCTTTTTCATGATACTTCCATACTTAAACAAACCTCAGAACGGTGTGCGAATTGAAACGTTATCGGTTTTATTCAGCGGTTTGGCCGTCTCATGGACTTTTGCATTAACTATTGCAGTGCTTGGGGTGTACGGAACGGAATTAGCCGATCTTCCTTTGCTTGATACAGCCCAAAAAATCAATGTCGGCGACTTTTTTCAGAGAATGGATCCGATTGTCATTTTAACTTTATTTATCGGCCTTTTCATAAAATTAAATATTTTTTTTTATGCAGGAGTTGTAGGAATGGCGGAGCTGTTTAAAAAACAAAAGCACCAGCCTTTTATACTACCTGCAGCGATTATGATTTTTGTCATTGCAATTGTAAGTGCGGAAAATGAGATCGAGAAAAAAGAACTTTTAAAGGAAAAGCTTCCATTGTTCATTGAGCTGCCGATTTTAATTATTATTCCTTGTATATTGCTGGTGATCATAGCCATTCGCGGCAAACGGCAAAAAAGAAAGCATCTACAACCTTATTCAAAAGGATCGATGAAGGATGAATGAATTTTTGGTAATAGGTGCATTATTATTAAGTCCCCTTCTGACATATGTGATCGTGTTATTAACTATTCGCCCTCTTATTAAAAAGGCTGTTTCATCATTTACAAAAATTCTCATGGGTGATCCTTATGCGGAAAATGTCTGGGAAATGGTCAGTGCCTTTATGCGGATAAGCCCAAGGATTGTCGTTGAGAACAGCTTGAGGGCTGCAGAAGGGAAAATTATTGACCGCCCGTTTGGTAGCCCGCGAAAATTTCTAAACTTTGACGGACTTGTTTTTTCACCCGCTCAGCTCGCTGTTTTTCCAGCAAAAGAGGACGCAAAAGTGGAAATGAAAACGGTTATTGGTCCCTTGGCCAAAAAACCTCTCACAATTGATATACCTGTTTTGCTTGGCGGGATGGCATATGGTCTTGGCGTAAGCGAACAAGTTCGAATTGCCCAAGCCTGGGGAACAGCCGTTGTCGGAACAGCCTGTAACATCGGTGAAGGGGGATTTTTACAAGAGGAACGTGAACGGGCAAAGCATTTGATCGTTCAATACCACACTGCGAATTGGGGGAAAAATGCAGATGTATTAAAACAGGCAGATGCTGTGGAAATCCATATTGGGCAAGGAGCTTCAGCTGCTGTCCCGGCAAGAATTTCACCTGAATTTTTGCAAGGAAAAGCCCGTGATATATTAGGTTTAAAACCGGATGAGACCGCAGTTATTCCAAGAAGATTCAATGAATGGAACAGTCCGAACGATTTAAGAAAGGTTGTAAAAGAATTAAAACAACTCACTGGAGGAGTCCCGATCGGAATCAAAATTTGTGCAAGCAACAGGCTTGAAGAAGATATTGAATACGGACTTTTGGCAGGTGTGGATTTTATTTCGATTGATGGCGGTCAGGCAGGTACAAAAGGATCGGCGCCGATCATACAAGATGATTTCGGATTGCCGACGATTTATGCATTGACTAGGGCTGTCCACTATATAACAAAAAGAGAAATGAAAGGAAAAGTGAGCTTATTGATTGGCGGCGGAATCAATACTCCCGGGGATGCATTGAAGGCTTTGGCGCTTGGAGCAGACGCTGTTTATATAGGAACTGCTGCTTTATGGGCAATGACGCATACACAGGTCGTAAAAACAATACCATTTGAGCCACCGACGGTATTGGCCTTTTATAGCGGAAGAATGGCGGATCAATTTAATAAAGAGGAGGCAGCATATTATTTATCTAATTTTTTAACGTCATTTTCGGAAGAAATACAGGTCGCTGTCAAAGGTTTAGGGAAAACAAATGTTCATGATGTGAACAAAAGTGATCTTGTCGCACTTGATGAAACAACAAGTAAAATTACAAAAGTCCCTTTAGCATTTGACCCAAATGAGACCGCTCATATGACTGGAAGCAAAAATTGATTTCGACTACTTCTTGTTTAGTACGTGGCTAAATCTTAACGCATGTTCAATTTCATCAGTCATGGCTCTAAAGAAAGCATCTCGAATCATTGGATCTTGTGTAGATAAATAATTATCGCGGTATGTCTCATATGCTTCCAATTCTTGTTCATAAGCGATCCGCAGACCTTCTTGGAAATTTCGGAATCGAGTTATTTTTGTTTGATAAACCGGTTTTTTTCCTGTTAATGTTTGATAAAGCTGCGTGAATGTTCGTAAATGTATTTTTTCGTCTTCTAGCGCATGTTCAATTGCCTGTCTCTGTTCAGAAGTTTCCGCCGCCTTTGCCAATCTTGTGTAAAAATCAATAGCACTTGCTTCAGAAGAAATTCCGTTTAAGATAGCCTTCAGTATATTGTCAATGGAGCTGTTGTTTCTATTTTGTCTAATGAAGCTGTGGTCGTAAACTGGATAAAAGTAGTTTACATAATGTGTATTAGCATACATGCAAATATCCCACCTTTCATTTTTCTTATGTCAGTTTATTCAGATATAGAGAAAAAGTGATGAATTGGGTGAAATCGAGACGTGTCGGAAACAAATTTTTGTTAAAAACTAAATTCTTATTGACTTAAAACGAAAGAGGTTATATAATCATTTTCAAAATTATTTACTAAATAAATTATTTTCAGATAAGAAAAGCAAAGAAAAGGAGCAGTAAAAGAGGCCGGTGGCGCATAGAGAGCTGACCCGCAGGCTGAAAGGTCAGTCGTTCACCACTCTTTGAAGGTCACCTTGGAGCTTTGTTTTAGAAATAGCGCAAGCTAAAGTATAAAGCAACGGTTCTTCCGTTATCAAGAAAAGTCATGTACGTGACTTGCTGAGTCTGTATTTCGCGAGGAATACAGAAAAGTTGAGTGGTACCGCGAATAACTCGCCTCAACAATCCAATATTTCTTTTTGGATTGGGGCGAGTTTTTATTTTGATAATTTCATATGAAAAAGGTGAGGAAAAGGAGCAGTAGAAGAGAGCGATGACGTATTAGAGAGCTGACCCATAGGCTGAAAGGCCAGCCGTTATCTCTCTTTGAAGATCGCCTTGGAGCCTTGTTTTAGAAATGGCTTTTTGCCAAAGTATAAAACAACGGATCTTCCGTTACGAAGAAAGTCATCTATGTGTGACTTGCTGAGTCTGTATTCTGTGAGGAATACAGAGAAGCTGGGTGGTACCGCGAAGCATCTCGCCCCAGCAATCAACCGATGTTTTATGCGTTGGTGATTGCTGGGGCATGTTTTTTTAATTGGCTATTTCGCCATGCTGCCCGCTAAAAGAAAAGCCCGATTTAGCCAATCAAGCATTCAATAAAAATTGGCAACCCAATAGGTCTAGTTAGCAGCGCACAATAAAATTAAAATAATGAGAAAGGATGGATGAACATGAATCAAGTTATTGAATTTATTAAATCGGACCGGTTAAAAGAAAAGCCTGATCTTGAATCGTTAGGATTTGGAAAACATTTTACAGACCATATGTTTATATTGGATTATAATAAGGTGCAAGGGTGGCATTCCCCTCGTATAGTGCCGTTTGAACCGTTGGTGCTCTCGCCGTCAGCAATGGTATTTCATTACGGGCAAGCAATTTTTGAAGGGCTGAAAGCTTATAAAACGAATGACGGCCGCACATTGTTATTCAGACCGGATAAAAATATAGAGCGATTGAACCGCTCTTGCGAACGAATGTGTATTCCGCCCATTGACCCTGATCTAGTATTGGAAGCCATTGTGCGGCTTGTTGAAGTGGAAAGAGATTGGATTCCAAATAAAGAAGGCACTTCTTTATATATCAGACCGTTCATCATTGCAACGGAACCATATTTAGGAGTTAGACCAGCAAGCGAATACAAGTTTATGATTATCCTGTCGCCAGTTGGAGCTTACTATTCAGGCCGTCAGCTCGTTCCTGTAAAAATTTATGTTGAAGATGAATATGTTCGCGCTGTACCGGGAGGAGTTGGTCATGTTAAAACTTCCGGAAACTATGCCGCTAGCTTATACGCCCAAAAAAAAGCGGAGGAATTAGGATACGATCAGGTGCTCTGGCTCGATGGAAAAGAAAATAAATATGTAGAAGAAGTTGGAAGCATGAACATTTTCTTCAAAATCAACGGTGAAGTGTATACGCCAAAATTAAACGGAAGCATTTTGAGCGGTATAACAAGAGACTCCGTTATCCAGCTAGTGAAAGATTGGGGAGTACCGGTGCATGAAGAACGCATTTCAATAGAAGATATCTTCAATGCCTACAAAAACGGGGAATTGGAAGAAGTTTTCGGAACAGGAACAGCAGCGGTAATTTCGCCGGTCGGAGAGCTGAAATGGAATGAGCATAAAATGCTATTGAATAATTCAGAAACAGGCGAGTTTTCTAAAAAGCTTTATGAAACGATCACGAACATTCAATACGGAAAAGCGGAAGACAAGTTCGGCTGGACGAAAGAGGTATAATTCAATTTTATATTGATTTCAAATAAAATTTATTAAGGTGTCATCCATCTTTATTTGCTTTCGAATCAGAAATATTGGCAGTGTCAAAAAATTGTTTTTAGGTAAGAATGGAACAGAATATGGAGAGGAGATAGATGATTGATTAAAGCTGTTTTTTTTGACTTAGATGATACACTTCTTTGGGATGAAAAAAGCGTCAGCGACACATTCCAATATGTTTGTACCACAGCCGAAGAACAATACGGGGTTGATTCAAAACAGCTTGAGGAAGCGGTTCGTCAAGAAGCGAGAAAATTGTATGAATCTTATGAAACATATCCATTTACAAAAATGATTGGCATCAATCCGTTTGAAGGCCTTTGGGCGAATTTTAGCGAAATCGTGCACGAACAGTTTGGGAAGCTTAATCAATTGGCGCCTGTTTACAGAAAAGATGCTTGGACGAACGGTTTGAAGGCGGTCGGTATAGATGATGCTGAATTCGGGGAAAAGCTGGCTGAGCTTTTTCATGCAGAACGGCGCAAAAGACCGCTCGTATATGAAGATACATTTGAAGTATTAGAACAGCTGAAACAAAACTATCGTTTGCTTCTTTTAACAAACGGGGATCCAAGCCTGCAAAAAGAAAAGATTGCTAGTGTTTCTGCTCTCTCATCGTATTTTGAGCATATTGTCATTTCAGGTGAGTTCGGCAAAGGTAAGCCTGATCCGTCAATTTTTGAACACGCACTAAACTTAATGGGTGTTCAAAGCAATGAAGTGGTAATGGTTGGAGACAAACTGAGTACTGACATACTTGGGGCATCACGGACAAATATCCGGTCTGTTTGGATTAATCGAAAGCAGTTGGAGCTTAGCGGAGAAGTCACTCCAGACTATGAAATCAGCCAATTAAGAGATTTATTGACGGTTTTAGAGGATTTAAAAAAGGAATAGAAATATTTTGATAGGAAAAGAATGAGGCTGGACTGGATGAAAAAACATCCGAAGTCCAGTTTTTTTAGATTCGTGCTTTTTATGAAAGGGCTGTCTTAGAAAATCAAATCGCCATTGAAAACAAAAAATCATAAACACCGATATATCAACGTTTCTAAAACATTCATGGGGGCGTCTATAAGCCGTAAAAACGACTTATTAGACACCCCCAGCGGCTTTTTCTTTATTTAAGATGCGAGCCTAAAAATTCTTTCACTTCCTCAGGTGTTTTTGCGTATGCGCTGTGCAGATGAGCGATTTTTTCGTTGTTTTTAAAAATTAAAATGCTTGGAATTCCCATTACTTGATATTTTTCAGCTAGGTCGGGGAATTGATCTTTATTGATCTCATACCATTCATATTGACCGTATTCTTCTAAAATGTCGCCGATAAACATGTCCATTCTTTTGCAATCAGGGCACCAATCGGCAAAAAACTTGATGATGGTTTCTTGATTGCTCTGAATCACTTGTTCAAACTGTTCTGCTGTCTCTATTGGCTTCATTGGATAACCCCTCCTTCCTTCGTATTTATTTTAATTCATGGTAAAGAAGAAGTGAATTTTTTTCTCCCGCAAATAAATTGTTCGGCAATGATAACAAAAACAACCTATATAATGATAAAATAAAACAGATGATTTTTTTCAAAACGGGAGGAAAAAATAAATGGCAATCAAACTGGCGCTTGTATATGGGGGCAAATCTGCCGAGCATCAAGTATCATTACAAACAGCTCGGGCAGTAATAAACGCTCTCGATAAAAATAAATTTGACATATATCCAATTTACATTACGGAGCAAGGGCAATGGGTAAAAGGAAAGCAATTGAACGGTCCAGTTGAAAGAGTAGAAGACTTGAAGTTTCTAGCGGGAAATTCCGAAGCTGGAGAAAAAGGTGAACATTTGCCGGTACCTTTCAGTCAAGAGCTATTTAACGCTCCAGGAAGCGCTGATCCAGTCCATGTCGTATTTCCGCTATTGCATGGACCGAATGGTGAAGATGGAACGATACAAGGAATGCTGGAATTGCTGAATATACCTTATGTTGGGAATGGAGTTTTGGCTTCAGCAGCAGGAATGGATAAAATCATTATGAAAAATTTATTTGCCCAAGCAGGACTTGCTCAGGCAAAGTACGTTTGGTTTACGAACAAAGACTGGGAAAAAGATAAAGAGAAGGTTTTTCAAAAAGTCGAGGAGCAGCTCGGGTATCCTTGCTTTGTAAAGCCAGCCAACCTCGGCTCAAGCGTAGGTATCAGCAAGGCAAAAGATCGGCAATCGCTCATTCAATCTATTGAAGAAGCGTTTCTGTATGATCGGAAGCTGATTATTGAAGAAAGTATTGATGGAAGGGAAGTTGAAATCGGAGTAATTGGAAATGACGAACCGATCTGTTCTGTTGTTGGGGAAATTGCTCCGAAAAAAGAGTTTTACGATTATAAAGCGAAATATGAAGACGGAGATACGGAGCTCATTATTCCAGCTGACATAACGGAAGAGCAATATGAACAAATCAAGAAAATGGCGCTGAAAGCATTTAAAGCTATCGATGGTTCTGGACTTGTTCGGGCAGACTTTTTCTTGAGAAAAGACGGAACACCGTTGATCAATGAAGTGAACACAATGCCTGGATTTACGCCGTTTAGCATGTTCCCTCTTTTATGGAAGCACAGCGGCATCGATTATCCGGCGTTGATTGAAAAATTGGTTCAGCTTGGAATCGAGCGATATGAACTAAAACAGAGAATCAAGTATACTATTTAAAGATCGTTCTTAGGGCGGCTGTGTAAGCCGCCTTTTGAAAGGAGAACAAAAAAGCATGATAAAACGGCAATTATCAGCAATTAAGCAGATGGCAAACAACGCAGAATTAAAAGAGGAATTTGAGAAGATTACAATCGAAGGAGTAACGACTGATTCGCGGAATGTCCGTAAAGGAAACTTATTTGTACCCATTATTGGCGAAAAGTTTAATGGACATGACTTTGTCGAGAAAGCGTTCGAAAATGGTGCTCATGCCTCCTTATGGTCTAGATCAGTCCCGAATCCGCCGCAAGACAAACCATTGATCATTGTCGACGACACCTTGTCAGCATTGCAGCAGATTGCTTCTCACTATTTGTTGGCAGTAAACCCAAAAGTAGTAGGGATTACAGGCTCTAATGGCAAAACAACGACAAAAGATATGATCGCATCGGTTGTGGGCACTCGGTATCGCGTGCATAAAACGAAAGGGAATTTCAACAACCATATCGGTCTGCCTTTAACAATATTAGATATGCCTGAAGATACAGAGGTGGCCGTTTTAGAAATGGGCATGAACGCTAAGGGAGAAATTGAATTATTATCATCAATTGCACGTCCTGATATAGCCGTCATTACCAATATCGGCGATGCTCATTTACAAGATTTAGGCTCTCGTGAAGGGATTGCGGAAGCAAAGCTTGAAATTATAAAGGGTTTAAAAGAGAATGGAACGCTCATTTATCATGGTGATGAGCCTTTGTTAAAAAAAGACTATTCATGTCAAACCGTAACGTTTGGAGAAAATAAAAACAATAATCTTTTTCCGACATCAATGGAGCTGTTGGGTGAAGGAACACGGTTTCGCGCCAATATAGCTGAACAGCCTTTTTTTATCCCTGTTTTAGGCCGTCACAATGTTTTAAACGCATTGGCAGCGATCGCTGTTGGAGAACTCCTAAAGATCGGACTGAATCGTATTGAAAAAGGGCTTCGCGATTTGAAAATAACAAACATGAGACTTGAATTGATTCAAACGAAGAACGGTATGTCCATCATAAATGATGCATATAACGCGAATCCTACAGCGATGAAAGCAGCCATTGATTTAGTCCATGGTCTAAAAGGATATTCGCAAAAAATTCTTGTCTTAGGGGATATGCTGGAGCTTGGCGAAAGAGAAGTTGAACTTCATCAAGAAGTAGGAATGATGCTGTCTGATCAAGAAATTGATCACCTCTTTACATTTGGAAAACTCGGAAAAGAAATTGCCGTTGGTGCAAAGAAAGTTATAGATGAAAGAAAAATTCATGTGTTTTTTGACAAAGATGAACTAATTCATGAATTAAAGAAAGCTGCAGGCTCAAAAGATCTTGTGTTAGTGAAAGCGTCCAGAGGAATGAAGCTGGAAGATGTTGTTCATGCATTAATGGAAGAATAAAATAAAACATCATTTTGCTTGTGCTTTTGTTTTTATGCTTTTTTAGCTATAGTGCGGTAAGTTGAAATAGATTGATGGAAATGGTATGATAACACCTGCGGTGAATGGATAAAAATCCCTATGCGTACTTTCCAGCAAAAATCGGAGTTTACACTATTCTCACGACTATGATAAGCTTACAGTTTCTAGAAAATACGCACAAGAGCCTTTTTATCCAGCAGCGCTTAATAAAAGTCTTAAAGGAGTTTGGAAAAATTGACAAATTTGTTTCACCAGTTCGGGTTGAGTCCGGAGCTGTTAAAATCAATAAAAAGAATGGGCTTTGAAGAAGCGACTCCCATTCAAATGCAGGCGATCCCTTTAGGCTTGAACAATAAAGACATCATTGGACAAGCGCAAACAGGGACAGGAAAAACAGCAGCTTTTGGCATCCCTTTAGTAGAAAAAATTAATGTTCATGATTCAGCTGTTCAAGCGATCGTGATAGCCCCAACACGGGAACTTGCTATACAAGTATCAGAAGAGTTATATAAAATCGGCTATGATAAACGGACAAGAGTATTGCCGATTTACGGAGGCCAGGACATTTCCAGGCAGATTCGGGCTTTGAAGAAGCCTCCCCACATCATTGTTGGAACACCTGGAAGGTTATTGGATCACATACGGCGCAATACGCTGCGGCTTGATTCTGTGCACACTGTCGTTTTAGATGAAGCGGATGAAATGCTCAACATGGGGTTTATTGATGATATTGAGCACATTCTTTCAAATATTCCTAGGGAGCGTCAAACCCTTCTATTTTCTGCGACAATGCCTGGTCCAATTAAATCAATTGCAGAACGCTTTATGAAAAATCCGACTCATGTCCGTGTAAAAGCGAAAGAAGTAACGGTTCCAAATGTGCAGCAATATTATTTAGAAGTGCCTGAAAAACAAAAATTTGACGTTTTGACAAGACTTCTTGATCTGCAATCACCGGAGCTTGCGATTGTGTTTGGCAGGACAAAGCGCCGAGTGGACGAACTTTCTGAAGCATTAAATGTCCGCGGCTATTCAGCAGAAGGAATTCATGGCGATTTAAGCCAAGCGAAACGCTTATCTGTTTTGAACAAATTTAAAAATGGAGCCATTGATGTACTTGTTGCAACAGACGTAGCAGCCAGAGGGCTTGATATATCTGGTATCACCCATATATATAATTTTGATGTACCTCAAGACCCTGAAAGCTATGTGCATAGAATTGGAAGAACAGGACGGGCTGGGAAGTCAGGAAAAGCGATGACGTTTATAACCGCAAGGGAACGCGGTATTTTGGAAACCATTGAGCATACAACAAAAAGAAAAATGGATCGAATGCGTCCTCCTACTTTAGATGAAGCACTAGTAGGAAAACAAAAAATGACGGTCGAAAAAATTTGCTCTGTAGTGGAAACTGAAAATTTAGATCAGTATAAAAATTTTGCTGCGGAGCTATTGGAAAAATATGATTCCGTCCCATTGCTTGCAGCAGCTATTAAAATGTTAACGAAGGAGCCGGATACGACACCTGTAAAATTGACGGAGGAACCTCCTCTCCCTATGAAGAAAGAAAAAAGCAGAAATAAACGAAAGCTTGATTTAAAAAACAAACGGGTTGGACGGAAACGCTCCTTTCATTCAGCAAGATCGACAAAAGGATCGGCTAGCCCAAAATAATTGGAATGAAAAAGAATAATCAGACATGGAAAAAGAGGCATTCCAAAACTTGGAGCTGCCTCCTTTTTATATATTTGAAACTTTTTGCCTAAATGAAACGTAATTTTTTACAGAAGGAGACAAGGGAGGGAAAAACTTGCGGCGCGAACCACAAAATCGCATTAGTCCTAAAGCTGTTACTGTATGGAAGATCACTGCGGCTATTTGGAGCATCGTTGAGTTGCTGGTGATCATAGGCATATCCTTATTGATATTTTTTTTCAACTGGCCGAAATGGATTATTCCTATATTGGCAATTATTTGGTTGGTGTCTTCTATTTGTTCCATTTTCATTTTTCCAAATATTCGGTTGAAAATATGGCGATATGAAGTTCATGAGAATGAACTGGATTTGCAGCATGGATTGTTTACAGTTACCCGTGTGCTTGTTCCAATGGTGAGAGTTCAGCATGTAGATACCTCACAAGGACCGATTTTAAGAAAATATAACTTGGCGACTGTAACTATTTCCACTGCAGCAACGGTTCACGAGATTCCTGCCCTGGAAATGGAAGAAGCGGATCAGCTTCGCGATTATATCTCGAAATTGGCACGGGAGGCGAAGGATGATGTATGATCAGAAAAGATTGCATCCCGTAGCTGTTTTAGTGAAAATTGCGAAGGCGATTAAAGAAATTATAGTAACGAATATTTTCTTGTTTGTCACAAACATAGGAAACATCCGGTCGTTTTTATTGATCGGAACGATTCTAGCACTTATACTCACGATCATTTCCAGTGTGTTAAATTGGTTGAAATTTACTTATCGCATTGAAGAAAATGAATTTCGTGTTGAGCAGGGCGTTTTTTTAAAAAAAAATCGATATATACCGATTGAAAGAATTCAATCCATAAATGTAACCGCCGGTTTCATCCAGCGCCTCTTCGGTGTAGTGAAGCTTGAAATCGAAACAGCGGGCGGCATGGGCGAAGCAGAGGTTGAACTTAGCGCCATACGGAAAGAAGAGGCAGAACAGATTCGGACAATCATCAAGGAGCAAAAAAGACAAATAGCACAAGGAGAAGCAGAGCAAGACAAACTGGAAGAAGGAAGGGTTCTTTACAAAATAAGCTTTAACGAACTGCTTATTACTGCAGCAACTTCAAGCGGCTTAGGGGTTGCTCTGTCAATCGTAGCCTTTTTAAGCCAATTTGATGAAATTATTCCGTACGAAAAAATATTTGACAAGCTGGAATGGATTGTCCATGCAAGTGTGACGATGATTGTCATCTTATGTTTGATTGGTTTGATCATTGCGTGGATTATAAGCTTTATCGGGGTTTTACTCCAGTACGGAGATTTTACAGTTCGAGAAGAAGCCGGACAGATTATTATTTCAAGTGGCATTTTTGAAAAAAAACAGATTTCTATACCAATAGATCGTATTCAAGCAATTAAAGTAACAGAAAATTGGCTGCGCCAGCCTTTTGGATATGCAACTGTACATATTGAATCGGCGGGAGGCGGAAGTGACAAGGATGTCGAGACCATTTTGTTTCCGTTAATTCGGAAGAAACAAGTTAAAGAAAAGGTTGAAAGCTTTTTTCATTTGACGATAAACGAGACACTGCACCCGGTTCCGCGGCGTGCGCTGTCCAGATTTTTGCTCCGTATGCTGATTTTATCACTTCTCATAGCCGTCCCTTTATGCTTGTTTTTTAAACCATGGGGCTACTTATCACTTATTCTCATTCCTTTTGCACTGGTGCTCGGATATTTTCAATATAAAGATACAGGTTGGTATTTAAATGGAAAAGAATTGACGCTGTCTTTCCGCGTGTTGAATAAGACAACCGTCTTTTTCGAAAAAAAGCGGATTCAATCATTGGAATTGAAACAATCCTATTTTCAGAGACAAAAAGATCTGACTTCTGTTCAGTGCAGTATTATTTCCAAGTCTACTGGAAGCTTTTTTGCTGTTAAAAACCTCGAGGAAAAGGACGGAATGGGAATTTATAAATGGTTTTCAAGAAGAAGTGAAGGACAAGTTTAGAAGCTCCCATCTCTCATGTGGATGGGAGTGATTTAAATTTTTACAACACATATAAAATAGCCGCAAGTATAAAAACGAAAACAAAAATCCATATCGACCATTTTTTGAAAAATAATTTCATTCCTTCCTGCCGAACCGGTTGATGATAATACGTATAATGAATGAAGCTTGGTTTTTTGCGGACAAACACTTTACCTAGCAAAAATCCAGCCAGAAGTCCTGTTACATGTGCAACTACATTGATATGGGCATCAATAAAGGACAGTACGAGAGCTATGGCTGTAACCGTTAAGATCATTTGAGAGTTTTTTTGATCCATATATTCCTTTCGGAAAAAACAGATGAACATGTACGTGCCCAAAATGCCAAAAATCGCCCCTGAAGCTCCTGCATGAGAATAATCCATTGGCATGATCAAATAGGTTGCAATGTTGGCTATAATGCCTGATGCACTGTAAATGACCAGAAAATAAATTGACTTTACCATTCGTTCCAGCGGCGGGGCAAAAATAATAAGTGTGATTGTATTAAACAAAAGATGGGAAAAGCTAGTATGCAAAAAAATTGGTGTAATGAGCCGCCACCATTCCCCTGAATGAACCCCTGCATTGTATCCGGTTAAAAAAGAAAATAGAAGCGTAAAAATTGGGAAAGAAAGTTTCATCATAATCCATAACACAACATGTATGCAGCTTATGATCGTGACAGCAGGATAAAGGCGAATAAAAGTGTGAAGGCTTTCTGTTCTGCGAAACATGTGAATTCTCCTTTTCAACAGGACAAGTATTCTATAATCATTTGTATGATTTTCAATTTATAAATAGTACAGTAGAAAATTAAAGGGATGTGATGGTGTGATCGTTGGGATTGGACTTGATATCGTTGAAATGGACAGGATGAAAGATATTATGGAGCGGAGATCCAACATTATTGACAGAATCTTATCGTTTCGCGAAAAGGAAATCTTTAATAAATTGCGGGATTCAAGACAATTGGAGTTTTTGGCAGGCAGATTTGCCGCTAAAGAAGCATTTAGCAAAGCATTAGGGACAGGAATCGGAAAGACAGTGGGCTTTTTAGATATTGAAATTTTACATGATGAAAAAGGGAAACCGATCATTGTGCAAAATATTACATCAGACCGGGTGTTTGTGACAATCACTCATTCAAAAAATTTTGCTGCTGCACAAGTAATCATTGAAAGCCTGTCAAGCTAGTCTGCATATTTGCTGACCTTGCCTCATATAGTTGTAATGCGGTAGGGGAGACAAGTCAGAAATTGTTCACTGACTCTTCAAAACTTCCTAGTGACGCTAATTGAGGCAAAGGGGTTGAAAAATTTGACGAGAGGCGTAAAGCTCGTGATTGTCTGTCTGCTTTTTGTGGGATTAATATCTGCATGTGGCGTAAAATCAAAAGAAGACGTTTCAAGTGCATTGAACAAAAAAATTGAAGAATTAAAAGGCTATAAGGTGAACGCCAAAATGACGATCAAAACAGCGGAAGAGCCGCATGTGTATGAAGTGGAAATTTGGCACAAAAAGCCCCATTATTATCGAGTGCTATTAAAAAATGATGACAGGGATCAAAGCCAGATTATTTTAAGAAATGATGATGGGGTATTTGTTCTGACTCCTGCTTTGAACAAAAGCTTCCGTTTCCAAAGCAATTGGCCGCAAAATTCGAGTCAAGCTTACCTGTTTGAATCGCTTGTCCAAGATATATTGAAGGATAAAGAAGCGAAATTCGAAGTCGGGGAAAAGAACTATGTATTTGAAACAAAAACCAATTATCAAAACAATCAAATGCTCCCATACCAAAAAATTGCATTTCATAAGAAAAATTTGACACCTTCATATGTGAAAGTGATGGATGTTGATCGGAATGCGCTCGTTTCTGTTGAATTTTCCAATTTTGAATCGAATCCAAAATTTGATAAAAATGCCTTTGAAATAGAAAAAACGATGTCCAATGCCCAAGTGGATATTCCTGTTTTGGCTCAATCAGCGAACAAACAATTTGCTGTTCTTTATCCGCTTAAGGAAGACTTGCCGGAAGGTGTCGATCTCGTCCAAGAAAAAGAGCTGAATACAGATAGCGGAAAACGAGTAGTATTAACTTACGGAGGCGAAAAATCATTTACTCTTATTGAGGAGCTTGCGGAAGTTTCACCAGTTACCTCTTCAGAATTTGTCAGCGGAGAGCTGGTCGACTTAGGGTTTGCAGTTGGAGCGCTGACCGACAATTCTTTAACATGGACATATAATGGTGTGGATTATATGCTCGCTTCAAACGAACTGACACAAGAAGAAATGATTGCAGTTGCTCGTTCTGTACAAAGCCAATCAGGGAAGTAGTAAAATTGAGCGGCAAAAGAAACGATCTTCTGCCGCCTTTTTTATGTACTATTGTTTAAAAAGAAACAGTGATATAAAATAAACAAAACGATATCGTTGGAGATGAAATTAAGATGCAGAACTATTTCCGAGATACATGGGCAGAAATTAATTTAGATCATATTGAAGCGAACATTCATGGATTAAAGGAACATTTGCCGAATGAAACTGAAATTATTGCTGTTGTGAAAGCTAATGCTTATGGTCATGGAGATGTGGAAGTTGCCCAAGCAGCATTGTCAGCAGGTGCTGCTAAATTAGCAGTCGCTTTTCTAGATGAAGCATTGAAATTGAGACAAGCAGGAATAAAGGCCCCTATCCTCGTTTTAGGAGCGGTAAGACCAGAAGATGTTACAGTTGCAGGAGAAAATGGGATAAGTGTGACTGCCTATTCAGCTGAATGGCTGGAAAGTTCTGGAAAATATTTAGGGAAAACATCAGTCAACATCCACTTGAAATTAGACACAGGTATGGGACGGATCGGAATAAGAGATAAAAAAGAACTCGAACAAGCCATTTCGCTCATAAAGGGACAGCAGTTATTTCGATTAGAAGGTATATTCACTCATTTTGCCACAGCAGACGAACACGATACAGCATATTTTGAACAGCAATATGAACGTTTCCTGGAATTATTGCAAATCGTGGATACAGACGGTTTGATTATTCATTGTGCAAACAGTGCTGCGACTCTTCGCTTTCCAACAAAAACTTTTAATGCGGTTCGCTTTGGCATTTCCATGTATGGTTTGGCGCCATCGGAATTTATCAAGAGCACGCTGCCTTTTCCGTTATATGAAGCCTTTTCTTTACACTCAAAGATTGTTCATATTAAAAAAATAAAAAAAGGGGAAAAAGTAAGTTACGGAGCAACATACGCAGCGAAAGAGGAGGAATGGATTGGTACGGTTCCAATCGGTTATGCTGATGGATGGATTCGAAAATTGACTGGTTCGGAAGTTCTTGTCGATGGAAGGCGCGTTCCTATTATCGGGCGCATTTGCATGGATCAACTGATGATTAAGCTTCCGGAAAAAAAACCTGTCGGGACAAAAGTGACACTTATCGGTTCACAAGGCAATGACATGATTTCAGTTGATGAAGTGGCCAAACGGCTGGAAACGATTAATTATGAAATTCCATGCATGATCAATTGGCGGGTTCCTCGGATCTATATAAGAAATGGAGGCAAAACAAACGTAAGAAATCCTCTGCTTACTGAAAAATGAAGAAACTTGAATAAAATATTCATCTCAATGCCGATAATATTGAAGAAATTATTTAAAAAATGGCTTTGCTTCAACGAATATAAATGTTAATATTAATATTGGAATAAAATGATTTCGGCTTTGTAGGAACGGTGGAGGTGTATTTTGGTGTCTGAATCCAGCTCAACAACGGAAATTATTGTTCGATTGCCACAAGCACTTGTTTCTGAATTAGATGGAATCGTGAAACAGGAAAACGGAAACAGAAGTGAATTTATTTATCAAGCAATGAAAATGTATTTGAGAGAGCGTAAAAAACGCCAAATTCGCGAGTCAATGAGACGCGGTTATATGGAAATGGCGAAGATCAATCTAAATATTGCATCGGAGGCTTTTCTGGCAGAGTATGAGGCTGAACACACCGTTGAACGCTTAGTTAGCGGGGGGTAATCTTTTGATTGTTAAACGCGGCGACGTTTATTTTGCTGATTTATCCCCTGTAGTTGGTTCAGAGCAAGGCGGCGTTCGTCCAGTTTTAATTATCCAAAATGATATAGGGAATCGTTTTAGTCCAACGGTGATCGTAGCCGCTATTACAGCACAAATTCAAAAAGCAAAATTGCCGACTCATGTTGAAATTGATGCGAAAAAATATGGATTTGAACGGGATTCGGTCATTTTGCTTGAGCAGATTAGAACGATTGATAAACAACGGTTAACGGATAAAATTACCCATCTTGATGATGAAATGATGGATAAAGTGGACGATGCCTTACAAATCAGTTTAGGCCTGATCGATTTCTAATATTTTTTACGTATATTTCAACGATCTTTTCAAAAGGACTGCCTGCAGGTAGAATGTTTAAGATAAATAAGATTGAAAAAATGTCCACAGTTGCGAAACTGTGGTATTTTTGATTTTTGCGCAAAAATGAACAGACGTGCTGACAAGCTGCATTCGCTTTTTTAAACGACGAAGCATTTAAAAACAGCATCTTCCATAGTCGAGAAGCGAAAGGAAGATTTGCCGCATTCCCTTTATAAAATAGCTGTAAGCAATGCATGCGACAGCATTAGCAGATATTGTGGAAGAAAAATGATAAAAATGGGAACATATCTATAATTTTTTTTATTTTTCTATAAAAGTTGAAAAGGCAAAGTTTTTGAAAGGAGACATGCAACATGTCACTGAAAATTTCTGAAATAGTTGAATTTATCCGAATGCATCGAGACGAGATTATGAAGGATTGGATTGATCGCTTCAACAAGGCTGATGCCCAATCAATTTCCGCTGAGTCTGATCAAATTGATCAAGCAATTGCTGCAGAATATGTGAATATTCTCATCGAATGGAGCAAAAACAAAGAAGATGAATTTTCCAGAAAAATTCATGAATTTTCAAAACGGATTGTCCAGCTTGACTGGCCAATGGACAAAATTGCTCAATGCTTACATACTTTTGAAAAAATATTATTTGCTAAATTGCTTGAGAAACAAATACCGGGTGATCCGCTTGAATTATTATCGGAGATAGAGAAAGTTACCTCACCGGTTAATCGGGAAGTATTTCTGCAATATACCTCTTCATATGAAAGAACCATTAATCTCCAAAAAATGGCTCTGCAAGAATTGTCTGCGCCGTTGATTCCGGTTTTTGATAGCATCACTGTTATGCCATTGATTGGAACGATTGATACGGACCGTGCCAAAAGAATTATGGAAAATTTATTAAAAGGGGTCGTTAAATATCGTTCTGAAGTGGTGCTGATTGATATAACCGGTGTGCCTGTTGTGGATACGATGGTAGCCCATCACATTATACAAGCTGCAGAAGCAGTTCGTCTTGTAGGAGCAAAAAGCTTGCTTGTCGGCATTCGCCCTGAAATTGCGCAAACGATAGTGAATCTAGGCATTGATTTAAGTCAAATTACGACGAAAAATACCCTTCAAAAAGGCATCGAAGCTGCGCTTGAAATGACCAATCGAAAAATTGTTTCAATGGGTGAACGCAGATGATGAAAACGTCAAAAATACCTATTTTAAAACTGTATAATAATCTATTAATTTCAATACAGTGGGAGCTGGACGACAAAACAGCGATGCAATTTCAGGAAGATTTATTAAAGAAAATTCATGAAACAGGAGCAACAGGTGTTGTCATTGATTTAACTTCGGTTGATGTCATTGATTCATTTATCGCCAAGATTTTAGGGGACTGTGTCAACATGTCTAAGTTAATGGGGGCGACGGTCGTATTGACAGGTATTCAGCCTGCAGTGGCTATTACGCTGATCGAATTAGGCATTGAACTGGAAGATATTCATACTGCGCTTGACTTGGAAAAAGGGCTGGAATTGCTTAAGGAGCTGGAGGATTAGAATGGATGGCCAATCCTGTGTAATGATTATGAACGAATGGGATATTGTGGCTGCCCGCCAATTGGGTCGTCATGCTGCGAAAGAACTTGGATTTGGCGCAGTGGACCAAGCCCGGATTACCACCGCAATATCAGAATTAGCAAGGAACATTTATCATTATGCAAATGGTGGGAAAATTTACATCGACAAAATTGAAGAAAAAGAAAAAAAAGGAATTAAAATTACCGCCTCTGATCATGGACCGGGAATTCCTGATATTCGCAAGGCAATGGAGGATGGATTTACGACGTCAGGAGGACTTGGGGCTGGATTGCCTGGTGTTAAGCGCTTAATGGACGAATTTTATATCGACTCAAAGACAGGCGAAGGGACCGTTGTACAAGTGGTGAAATGGCTTCGTTAGGAGGATTTTATGGCGTTTGATGATGATATTCAAATGAAATATAAAGAGATGTTAGCAAATTACATTCAAGAACTGACCGAACAAGCTTTATATGAAGGGCAGCGCTTCAGTTGGAAAGCAATTGAACATAAAATACCGCCTGAGGAAATCATCAACATCCATTTAAAAGTTTTAAAAGAATTATTTCCAGACATACCAAAAAAGATTTTAGATTCCTTTGACTTTTTATTGGAGGTAATGGTTGGTTATGGTCTGGCTTATCAAGAACATCAATTTTTGAGGGGCCGGCAGCTTGAGCTGAAATCCGAAATTGAAATTGCAGCAAACGTACAGCAGGCACTGCTGCAAACGAATATTCCAAAAGTCGAAGAATTGGACATAGGGGTCATCAGCGTTCCTGCCAAAATTATGAACGGAGATTATTACCAGTTTGCAGAACATGAAAACACAATGAGCGTTGCGATTGCGGATGTCATAGGCAAAGGCATACCTGCAGCATTGTGTATATCAATGATTAAATATGCGATGGACAGCCTCCTGGAATCAAGGCAAAATCCGAGCTACATATTAGAAAATTTAAATAGAGTTGTTGAACAAAACATCGATGTCAATATGTTTATTACCATGTTTTTTGGTAAGTACGATTTTCGGACGAATAAGATTACATATGCATCTGCAGGACATGAACCGGGCTTTTATTATTGCGCCAGTGAGGATCGCTTTTATGACCTTCAATCAAAAGGGCTTGTTTTAGGTGTTGACCGGCAAGTGAAATATGAGCAATATGAATTAAATCTTTTCCAAAACGATATGATTATTCTTTTGTCAGATGGAGTAACTGAAACAAGAACGAAGGAAGGATTTATTGATAGAGCTGCAGTGACGAGCGCCATCCGAGCTCATTTACATTTGCCTGCTCAGCAAATAGTAGAAAATATTTATAAAGATTTTGAGAAAATGCAAGGTTTTCAATTGCGGGATGATTTCACCTTAATCATTATGAAAAAAAATGTTTAAACGGCTTCGAAAAAGGGTATAAGTGAATGGATGATTTTGTCTTTTATGAGGGGGATCAGAATGAATCTTGAAATTGATATTAAAAGGGAAAAAAAGGTTTCGTATGTGCATCTAAAAGGAGAGATTGATGCCTATACTGCGCCAGCGCTAAAAAATAAACTTGCGCCCATTTCTGAGGAAAGCGAACCTTTTATTGAAGTCAACCTAAAAGATGTTGAATATATGGACTCAACCGGATTAGGAGTTTTTGTCGGATTGTTGAAAACGGTCAGAAAACAAGGCGGAAAGCTGAAATTGACAAATTTGTCGCCGCGGCTGGAGCGCTTATTTCATATTACCGGTTTGGACAGCATCATCGAGATTTCAAGAAAAGGTGAGGATTAATGGATAAATGTATTGATTACATTGAAATGAAAATACCTGCGAAAACTGAGTATATAGGGATTGTCAGATTGACTCTATCCGGTATCGCCAATAGAATGGGGTACACATATGATGACATTGAAGATTTAAAGATTGCCGTCAGTGAAGCGTGTACAAATGCGGTGCAGCATGCCTACGGTCATAATGAAAACGGTGAAGTGAGAATCGGCTTCAGCTTGTTTGAAAATCGATTAGAGATCACTGTTTCAGACGATGGAAAAAATTTCGATTTATCAAAAATGAAAGAAAACACCGGGCCTTATTCTCCTTCCATGCCGATTGAAAAATTGAGCGAGGGCGGTTTAGGTTTGTTTCTAATTAAAACGCTCATGGATGAAGTGACAATCGATATGAACTCAGGAGTAACTGTCAAGATGTCCAAGCTTTTAAATGAGGAGCGAATGAGAAATGAACAAACCTCATGGTCAAAAACGAAGCAATAACGAAATCCATGAACTCATTCGTCAAGTTCAGGAAAATAAAGATGAAAAAGCACAAGAACAAATTATTGAACTTTATCAGCCAATTGTTGTTGCACTGGCAAAAAAGTACTCAAGTTCGAAAATGTATCAGGAGGATTTGGTACAGGTCGGGATGATCGGTTTATTGGGAGCGATTGATCGCTTCGACCCAACAGTTGGGAAATCATTTGATGCGTTTGTTGTTCCAACGATTATTGGAGAAATCAAACGCTATCTTCGGGATAAAACGTGGAGCGTCCATGTGCCCCGCAGAATGAAAGAACTTGGACCAAAAATAAATGCAGCGGTGGAGCAGTTGACGAGTCAGCTGGAGCGCTCTCCGAAGGTCAAGGAAATAGCAGAATATTTAGGAGCAGCTGAGGAAGAAGTTTTGGAAGCTATGGAAATGGTCAAAAACTATCATACGCTTTCTGTTGATCACTCAATAGAAGCTGGACCGGATGGAACCGCGGTCACCATTTTAGATCTTGTCGGACAAAAAGACGAGGGCTTTGAACGCATTCTTCAAAAACTGACTATTGAAAACATTATGCACGTTTTAACTGAGAGAGAAAAAGAAATTATTCTACATTCTTTTTATCATAACCGCAGTCAAAAAGAAATAGGTGAAATTTTAGGTATCTCCCAAATGCATGTTTCCAGACTATTGCGCCAAGCATTAAAAAAATTAAAAAAAGCTGTTCACGCTGATCCAATGGAGATAGGGCAATGATTCAATATCAAGAAACTGAACATATTCAATTTTTGACATGTCAGGTTGGAAAAGTAGGCAGTGCTTATTGTGGAGACAGTTTTTTCACCTGTACGGACGAGCATAGATTTGTTTGTGTTGTCGCAGATGGGTTGGGAAGTGGACAAGCTGCGCGTGAATCATCTGAAATCATATGCCAAACGGTGAAGCAATACCAGCAGGAAACTGTACATGAGATTTTTAAACAGTGCCATAAGAAATTAAAAGGTAAAAGAGGCGCGACAGTCGGAATATTAAAAGTGGATTTCGTAGACAAAACTATTACATACGGCTCGGTAGGAAACGTTCGTTTCATCTTATATTTGCCTTCTGGGGAATACATTTATCCAATTCCAACCGCTGGATATTTACCTGGTAAAATGAAGAAATATCGCATCCGCACTTTTTCATATGAAAAAGGGTCAAAATTTATTATTCACACTGATGGCCTTTATGCTTCAAACATTAAAACGGCGTTAAAAGATCATTCTTCTATTCACGAGATTGCGAAAGGCTTCAATAAATTTCTTTCCGATCGGACAGATGATTTAACTTATATAATCGGACAGCTTTTTTAATTGTTGGGACAATCGGATGGATAACGGTTGTCTTTTTATGTTGAAAAAATTTTTGATAAAATGTTTATGTAGATGGAAATAGTAGTGGAGGCTAAAGAATGTTAAATAATGAGAAAATTTTTCAAATGTTAAGCAGCGAATTATCAATATCCACCAAACAAATTCAAAATGTCATTGCATTGCTTGAAGACGGCAACACCGTTCCTTTTATTGCGCGGTACAGAAAAGAACAAACAGGCGCTTTAAATGAAGTGGAAATACGAAACATTAGTGAGCGCTGGCAATACATACAAAACCTTGAAAAAAGAAAAGAAGAAGTTATTCGGTTAATTGAGGAACAAGGAAAACTAACAGAATCTTTGCGAAATGAAATACTGGCGGCTGAAAAATTGCAGCAAGTTGAAGACTTGTATCGGCCATACCGGCAAAAAAGAAGAACGAAAGCAACGATTGCAAAAGAAAGAGGGCTTGAGCCTTTAGCCAAATGGATATATTCCTTGCCGCTAGCGGGATCGATTGAAGAAGAAGCCGAAAAATACATCAATGAAGAGAAAGAAATCCATACGGTTGAAGATGCTCTCTCTGGTGCAAAAGATATTATTGCAGAATGGATTTCAGACGATCCGAATTATCGGCAATGGATAAGGGAGCAAACGTTGAAAGAAGGTATGGTCGTCTCAACGTGTAAAGACGAAGAAAAAGATGAGAAAAAAGTATTCGAAATGTATTACCAATATGAAGAACCGATCAAAAAAATCGTTCCCCATCGTGTTTTGGCGTTAAACAGAGGGGAGAAGGAAGGGATTTTAAGGGTGGCAATCGAGCCGCCGACAGAACAAATAGTAGCCTATTTGAAGAAAAAAATTGTTTCGGATCAAAGGACAATTGCTGCTGATATTTTAATTGAAACGTTGGAGGATGCGTATAGACGGCTCATACAGCCTTCGATTGAGCGGGAGATTAGAAAAGAATTGACTGAAAAAGCTGAGGATCAGGCCATTCGTGTTTTTTCCGAAAATTTAAGAAAACTGCTCCTTCAACCTCCATTAAAAGGAACGATCGTTTTAGGAATCGACCCGGCTTACCGTACAGGATGCAAGCTTGCGGCAGTCGATGAAACTGGAAAAGTTCTTTATATTGATGTGATTTATCCTCATCCGCCAAAAAATGAAATAGAAAAATCAAAACAAAAGCTGATCGATATTATTCAACGCTTCCAAATTGAAGTAATCGCTATCGGCAATGGAACAGCTTCAAGAGAAACAGAACAATTTGTTGCAGATGTAATAAAAGAATTAAAAGAAGATATTTATTATTTAATTGTTAACGAGGCGGGAGCAAGTGTTTATTCAGCTTCTGATTTAGCCCGGGAAGAGTTCCCAGATCTTGAAGTCGAAGAACGCAGCGCAGTATCCATTGCTAGAAGGCTTCAAGATCCGCTTGCTGAATTGGTGAAAATTGATCCTAAATCAATCGGTGTTGGTCAATACCAGCATGATGTATCCCAAAAGAAATTGCATGACTCTTTAACGTTTGTTGTGGAAACAGTTGTCAACCAAGTCGGTGTCAACGTAAATACTGCTTCGCCGTCTCTGTTGCAATACGTATCTGGATTATCAAAAACAGTGGCTCATAATATTGTGAAACGAAGAGAAGAAATTGGAAAATTTGTGAATCGCAACGATTTAAAATCCATCCCACGGCTTGGGGAGAAAACGTATGAGCAATGTATCGGCTTTTTAAGAATATTGGACGGCGACGATCCGCTTGACAGGACGAGCATTCATCCTGAAAGCTATGAAGACGCTAGAAAACTGCTGTCAAGCCTTTCATTGACAGTCGATGATATCGGTACAGAACTGTTGAAAGATAAAATCAGATCGCTGAATATTCAAGAAACTTCAAAAGCCTTGCATATTGGCGAATATACATTGAAGGATATATGCGATGCTTTAATGAGACCGGAGCGCGATCCTCGTGATGAAGTTCCAAAACCTCTTTTGAAAAAAGATGTGCTGCAGCTTGAAGACTTGAAAGAAGGAATGGAGCTGCAAGGAACGGTTCGAAACGTAGTAGACTTTGGTGTATTTGTTGATATCGGCGTTAAACAGGATGGACTTGTGCACATTTCAAAATTAAGCAAACAATATGTAAAGCATCCTTTGGACGTTGTTTCGGTTGGGGACATCGTGACAGTCTGGGTGGAAAAAGTTGATGTTGATAAAGGAAGAGTCGCTTTAACAATGGTTAAATAAATAACAACAGAAATCACGGCTGTCGGCAAAGTCGACAGCTGATTTTTTATCAACCTTATATTGCATGCTGATGGAAGCAAACAACGATCTATCAACCAAAAAATTTTGAAAAAAGTTAGTCTGTTCTTTGAGAGCTGTTGAATTATGAGCAATGCTTTTTTCTATAGAAATACCAGCATTGATTTAATAACTTGATTTGATAAACGTTTTTTTCATAATATGCTTTCTTCATTTGATTTATAAGCCAATTCGGCATTGGTTAATACCTCCTTGGATGTATTGTTCTTTTTGGCTTGCCATTTTATGGTCAAGAAAAAAAGCATATGCTAAAATAAAATATGTGAGTCCGATTAGATGTAGTAATATTTATTGTATGCGTTAAGTTGTTGTCCTGTTCAACATGTTTTTAAAGTAGGTGCAGTACATTGAATGATGACCAGCTTCAAAAACTTGTGGAGCAAATTTCACTATCCTTTTTTGGGAAAAAATTTGTTCACAAAGCGTATTTTAATCACCGTCTTCGAACAACAGGCGGAAGATATTTATTAAACAACCATGATATTGAAGTGAATAAAAAATATTATGAACAATACGGAATGGACGAATTAATAGGGATTATTAAGCATGAACTTTGCCACTACCATCTTCATATCGAAGGAAAAGGTTTTCGGCATCGGGACTCTGACTTTAAAATGCTTTTAAAAAAAGTAGGTGCACCTAGATTTTGCACACCATTAAGAGAAAAAAATAAAAATAATATTATTTATATTTATAAATGCCTATCATGTATGAGCACTTTTATTCGCCGTAGAAAAATGAACCCAGAACGATATTTATGCGGAAAGTGCGGAGGAAAAATTCAATTTTATAAAAATAATGGTTGACGAAAAGGAGAAAGATATGATAAAGTATAAAAGCCGTCGCTAATTGGATGGCAGCGAAAAACAATATATAACGAACTGTTGACAAAATTATAAATGCTCATTACAATGGTTACAGTCGTCAATTTTTTTCTTCATTCCGCAGTAGCTCAGTGGTAGAGCATTCGGCTGTTAACCGAACGGTCGCAGGTTCGAATCCTGCCTGCGGAGCCAATTTGGAGAAGTACCCAAGTGGCTGAAGGGGCTCCCCTGCTAAGGGAGTAGGTCGTGTAAGCGGCGCGAGGGTTCAAATCCCTCCTTCTCCGCCATGAAAAATGGCCCGTTGGTCAAGTGGTTAAGACACCGCCCTTTCACGGCGGTAACACGGGTTCGAATCCCGTACGGGTCATTCATATTCGCTGAAATAGGAAGTTGAAAAACTTCCTATTTCTAACTTTAAAAAATCCAAACCAAAAAGTCTTTACATAGCGTTCAAAAAATGTTACAATAAATTTTGTGACTTTTTGATGGGCTATAGCCAAGCGGTAAGGCAACGGACTTTGACTCCGTGATGCGCTGGTTCGAATCCAGCTAGCCCAGCCACTTATTATAAAAATAATAAGAGCCATTAGCTCAGTCGGTAGAGCAACGAGCAAGGCTTCGTTGAATAAGCAGCGAGTTGTCCCGACGCATCCAGCACCTTGAGAAAGCTGGAAGAGGAAGGGACATCTGACCGACTTTAAAACAGATTAGAAGAAATTACTTTTTATGAGCCATTAGCTCAGTCGGTAGAGCATCTGACTTTTAATCAGAGGGTCGGAGGTTCGAATCCTCCATGGCTCACCATTTAATGCGGGTGTGGCGGAATTGGCAGACGCACTAGACTTAGGATCTAGCGCCTTACGGCGTGGGGGTTCAAGTCCCTCCACCCGCATATTCGCGGTAGTGGCGGAATGGCAGACGCGCTAGGTTGAGGGCCTAGTGGGGGCGACCCCGTGGAGGTTCGAGTCCTCTCTACCGCACCAAAAAAAGTATTGACATCATATTTTAAGTGAGTTACAATAAAAAACCTGTGGAATGCGCCCGTAGCTCAATTGGATAGAGCGTTTGACTACGGATCAAAAGGTTAGGGGTTCGACTCCTCTCGGGCGCGCCATATACGGGAAGTAGCTCAGCTTGGTAGAGCACATGGTTTGGGACCATGGGGTCGCAGGTTCGAATCCTGTCTTCCCGATTTTGATCAATATAGGCTTAAAAGCAAAATTGCATGAATAAATTAAGATATGCGGGTGTAGTTTAGTGGTAAAACCTCAGCCACGAGCGACACTTCAATGAATAATCTGCGAGTTGCCTCGACGCATTTACATCCTCGAACAATGCTGGAAGAGGAAGAGGCATGGAAAATGCGTGTTTATCATCTAAATAGAAAAACAAATATTTTCGCGCGGGTGTAGTTTAGTGGTAAAACCTCAGCCTTCCAAGCTGATGTCGTGGGTTCGATTCCCATCACCCGCTCCAAAATGATCCTTGAAAACTGAACAAAACGAAAAGCGTGCCTGTTGATTCTGACAAGAGCATTTGGTGACAAACTTTTTTTGGAGAGTTTGATCCTGGCTCAGGACGAACGCTGGCGGCGTGCCTAATACATGCAAGTCGAGCGGACCGAAGGGAGCTTGCTCCTTTAGGTTAGCGGCGGACGGGTGAGTAACACGTGGGCAACCTGCCCTGCAGACTGGGATAACTTCGGGAAACCGGAGCTAATACCGGATAACACCGAAAACCGCATGGTTTTCGGTTGAAAGGCGGCTTTTAGCTGTCACTGCAGGATGGGCCCGCGGCGCATTAGCTAGTTGGTGAGGTAACGGCTCACCAAGGCGACGATGCGTAGCCGACCTGAGAGGGTGACCGGCCACACTGGGACTGAGACACGGCCCAGACTCCTACGGGAGGCAGCAGTAGGGAATCTTCCGCAATGGACGAAAGTCTGACGGAGCAACGCCGCGTGAGCGAAGAAGGTCTTCGGATCGTAAAGCTCTGTTGTCAGGGAAGAACAAGTACCGTTCGAACAGGGCGGTACCTTGACGGTACCTGACGAGGAAGCCACGGCTAACTACGTGCCAGCAGCCGCGGTAATACGTAGGTGGCAAGCGTTGTCCGGAATTATTGGGCGTAAAGCGCGCGCAGGCGGTTCCTTAAGTCTGATGTGAAATCTCGCGGCTCAACCGCGAGCGGCCATTGGAAACTGGGGAACTTGAGTGCAGGAGAGGGGAGCGGAATTCCACGTGTAGCGGTGAAATGCGTAGAGATGTGGAGGAACACCAGTGGCGAAGGCGGCTCTCTGGCCTGTAACTGACGCTGAGGCGCGAAAGCGTGGGGAGCGAACAGGATTAGATACCCTGGTAGTCCACGCCGTAAACGATGAGTGCTAAGTGTTAGAGGGTATCCACCCTTTAGTGCTGCAGCAAACGCATTAAGCACTCCGCCTGGGGAGTACGGCCGCAAGGCTGAAACTCAAAGGAATTGACGGGGACCCGCACAAGCGGTGGAGCATGTGGTTTAATTCGAAGCAACGCGAAGAACCTTACCAGGTCTTGACATCCCCTGACAACCCTAGAGATAGGGCGTTCCCCTTTCGGGGACAGGGTGACAGGTGGTGCATGGTTGTCGTCAGCTCGTGTCGTGAGATGTTGGGTTAAGTCCCGCAACGAGCGCAACCCTTGACCTTAGTTGCCAGCATTCAGTTGGGCACTCTAAGGTGACTGCCGGCTAAAAGTCGGAGGAAGGTGGGGATGACGTCAAATCATCATGCCCCTTATGACCTGGGCTACACACGTGCTACAATGGGTGGTACAAAGGGCAGCGAAACCGCGAGGTGGAGCGAATCCCAAAAAACCACTCTCAGTTCGGATTGCAGGCTGCAACTCGCCTGCATGAAGCCGGAATCGCTAGTAATCGCGGATCAGCATGCCGCGGTGAATACGTTCCCGGGTCTTGTACACACCGCCCGTCACACCACGAGAGTTTGTAACACCCGAAGTCGGTGGGGTAACCCTTACGGGAGCCAGCCGCCGAAGGTGGGACAAATGATTGGGGTGAAGTCGTAACAAGGTAGCCGTATCGGAAGGTGCGGCTGGATCACCTCCTTTCTAAGGATATATACATTGAAATAGGGTGCGCTTTTCCGTTTTGTTTAGTTTTGAAGGATCATATCCTTCTTGATTGTTCTTTGAAAACTGGATAACGGAAAGACATTCACGAATAGATCGCTCATGTTAGGAAGAAACGGTTAAGTTAGAAAGGGCGCACGGTGGATGCCTTGGCACTAGGAGCCGATGAAGGACGGGACAAACACCGAAATGCTTCGGGGAGCTGTAAGTAAGCGTCGATCCGGAGATGTCCGAATGGGGGAACCCACTGCCCGTAATGGGGCAGTATCCATACCTGAATCCATAGGGTATGGAGGGCAACCCGGGGAACTGAAACATCTAAGTACCCGGAGGAAGAGAAAGCAACAGCGATTCCCTGAGTAGCGGCGAGCGAAACGGGAACAGCCCAAACCAAGAGGCGTGCCTCTTGGGGTTGTAGGACACTCGATTAAGGAGTGACAAAGGAACGGGGTAGACGAAGAGGTCTGGAAAGGCCCGTCAGAGAAGGTAACAACCCTGTAGTCGAAACTCCGTTCCCTCCCGAGTGGATCCTGAGTACGGCGGGACACGTGAAATCCCGTCGGAAGCAGGGAGGACCATCTCCCAAGGCTAAATACTCCCTAGTGACCGATAGTGAACCAGTACCGTGAGGGAAAGGTGAAAAGCACCCCGGGAGGGGAGTGAAAGAGAACCTGAAACCGTGTGCCTACAAGTAGTCAGAGCCCATTAACGGGTGATGGCGTGCCTTTTGTAGAATGAACCGGCGAGTTGCGATTTCGTGCAAGGTTAAGCCGAAAGGCGGAGCCGCAGCGAAAGCGAGTCTGAAGAGGGCGAAATAGTACGAGGTCGCAGACCCGAAACCAGGTGATCTACCCATGTCCAGGGTGAAGGCAAGGTAACACTTGCTGGAGGCCCGAACCCACGCACGTTGAAAAGTGCGGGGATGAGGTGTGGGTAGGGGTGAAATGCCAATCGAACTTGGAGATAGCTGGTTCTCTCCGAAATAGCTTTAGGGCTAGCCTCAAGGGAAGAGTCTTGGAGGTAGAGCACTGATTGGACGAGGGGCCCCCATCGGGTTACCGAATTCAGTCAAACTCCGAATGCCAATGACTTATCCTTGGGAGTCAGACTGCGAGTGATAAGATCCGTGGTCAAAAGGGAAACAGCCCAGACCGCCAGCTAAGGTCCCAAAGTATACGTTAAGTGGAAAAGGATGTGGAGCTGCTTAGACAACCAGGATGTTGGCTTAGAAGCAGCCACCATTTAAAGAGTGCGTAATAGCTCACTGGTCGAGTGGCTCTGCGCCGAAAATGTACCGGGGCTAAACGTATCACCGAAGCTGCGGGTTGACACCGTTGGTGTCAGCGGTAGGAGAGCGTTCTAAGGGCATCGAAGCCGGACCGGAAGGACCGGTGGAGCGCTTAGAAGTGAGAATGCCGGTATGAGTAGCGAAAGAGGGGTGAGAATCCCCTCCGCCGAAAGCCTAAGGTTTCCTGAGGAAGGCTCGTCCGCTCAGGGTTAGTCGGGACCTAAGCCGAGGCCGAAAGGCGTAGGTGATGGACAACAGGTTGATATTCCTGTACCACCTCCTCACCGTTTGAGCAATGGGGGGACGCAGGAGGATAGGGCAAGCGCGCGGCTGGATGTGCGCGTCCAAGCAGTTAGGCTGGCAAGCAGGCAAATC